>CAJKXZ010000001.1 GCA_905203995.1 uncultured Methanomassiliicoccus sp.
GGACCGTGACGGCCACAGGCGGCATAGGCATGGAAGGGTCCACTGTTCGTATTACCGGCGGCAGCGTCAAGGGAACTGTGAGCGCCCAGCCCTCGGACGGAAACGGTCACCCGGTATACCTGCTCACCGTTTCCGTGGTAAGCAGTTTTGGAGTAGCCTACCCCAACCTGCACCTTATCAGCCTGCCGGAAGTGTCCGGCTACGGGATGAAGGATATTGTCACCGATCAGGAGGGCAAGGCGTATATTTGGCTGCCTGCAAATACGCTGATCCGCCAGATCGGTTCCGACAGCGAGGGCGTCTTTTCTCACTTCAATGATGTGTTTGAGCCAGAAACCATCATCATGCAGGCGAACGACGATAACGCGGGGAAGTTCTACCCCGGCACCGGCTCGCCCCTTTCAGTGGAAATTTGGGGCTACGACGGCGCAAGGCCAATCCTGTATTCATATGGCGGAATGCCGTATGACTATGACCAACAGACGGGAGCATATTCTGACAGTGGTGACGTACTCAAAATTGACCCCTTGATCGGAACATATAATGTGGTTGCCAATCGAGAGTATCGGCTGATGCTAGACAGCGACAGCGACCCAACCAATTCCATTAACCCATTGCCTGCTGGTTATTCCCTGATCGGGCTGTATCTCAACCCCCAGGAAGGTGACGTCAAGTACCCCTATACAGTGGACGCCGCGTTTACCAAAGGCTATCTTGGTTGGGGCACGAATATGGGCGGCGACAACTATAGCTTCAAGGTGCCGGAGGGCGGCGCTCGCATCGTTGTGGTCATCATCAAAGATGGTGAAAACGGCATTGCCCCTATCATTACATATCCTGAGAGTACTGAGAACATAATTACGAGTACTTACCAAGAGCCGTTTGAATTTCACTTCACCGCCACTGGCGATCAACCAATTATCTGGAAATTAAGTGAGGAAGGCGGTGAGTTACCTCCCGGGCTAACGCTGGATGAAAAAACTGGCACAATCTCCGGTACGCCTACCGAGATCGGACAGTTTTATGGCATCAAGATTGTGGCCAGCAACGTTCTCGGCTCCTATGAAAGATCCTTTAATTTTTATGTCAACTGGAGCAAACTTCCTGTACCTGCTGAACCTGCTTGGGATACAACAACACCCGGCAAAGCGACTTGGCAGCCAGTAACGAACGCTACTAGCTATTCTGTAGAACTCTATCTTTCTAGCGCAGTGGGTGAGATTCCAGCAGGCATGATAACTTCTATTACCACAGATGACACAAGTCATGATTTTACCAAAAATATGTTTGTTTCGGGAACTTATTATTTTAAAGTTCGAGCTCTCGGTGATCAGAAATATTATACTCACAGCGAATGGGTTACAAGCAGTGAATGTTCTTATGTTGCCCCAGATAAGATAAAACCCACGGGTAATATTGATTTAGGTAGTAATAGTTGGTACAAATTTGAAAAAAGATTTACTTTCGATTTATTTCTCAAGGGAACACAGACTGTAGAAATCACTGCTAAAGATAATAGTGAAGAAGATGTAACCATTCAATATTATCTTCTTAAGGATAAAACCCCCCTCAGTGAGTCCGCATTGAAAAAATTAGGGGAGTCGATTTGGACAGATTATATTCAGCCACTTTCGATCGAAGCCGATGATAGTAAGATAGTTATCTATGTCAAACTAACCGACACCTCCGGCAATATCAAGTATATCTGCTCAAACGGTATGGTACTTGACAAAACAGCACCGATCATCTCGCTTACCAGTGGCACTTATAACACACCCCAGACGGTGACCGTATCCGATAATTACGCTCTAGCCGCTGTTCTGTTGGATGATGTGGATCAACTGCCTGGCGATGGCACTACTCTCACCAATAAAGACATTGAATTGTCGGCAAACGGCACATATGTCATCAAAGCGAAAGATAAAGCCGGCAACGAGGCAGAAATTACCGTTACCATCGCTATTTCCAATCTTGTAACTATAACCGACCCGGTGTCAATCACCGGTGTGACCAACGGCACAAGTCTAGATGCTATTATTCTGCCCTCGCACGTGACGATCGTCACTACCAACGGTGATATGCACGCAGCAGTTGTTTGGAATGTGGGGGAAGTGAACAACTATGACTCCACCAATAAGACTGAACAAACCTTTACCATTCCCGGCACGGTAACATTGCCGGAGGGCGTGACGAATACCAACAGTGTCTCTTTGGCAGTGCAAATCAGCGTCACTGTGGCAGCAGAAGGGGCAGTCACACTCACCAAGATCGAGATTGTCGACAAGCCTAAGACTGCATACCTTGAAGGTGATGTGCTGGACCTGACTGATCTTTCTGTCAAACTGACCTACAGCGATGGCACCTCTGAGACCGTGACCGCGGCTGGTTTCGCTGCTAAAGGCATTACTGCCGACCCCGCGAGCGGTACAAAGTTGACAACTGCAGATACAAGCGTCATCGTGTCAACCGAAGGCAAGAGTATCAGCTTGACTATCACGGTAAAGGCCATGCAGACGGTGGCGGAGCCAACTTTCTCACTACCAGCCGGAACCTACACAGGCACGCAGAGCGTTACACTCTCCAGCACCACGGGAGGAGCGATCATCTATTACACTACAAATGGGACAACACCCACTGCCAGCAGTATGAAATACGTTAGTCCCCTCAACATTTTTGAGACGACAACAATCAAAGCGATTGCCGTCAAAGAAGGCATGAATGACAGTGTGGTTGCTGAAGCTACCTACACTATTCAAAGGGCACCAACACCGCCTTCATTCAGCGAACACCCCCATGATCAGGTTGTTACCGAAGGAGGGCAGGCGACTTTTGAGGTAGAAGCAGATGGCGATCTTCCACTCACTTATCAATGGCAAGTCAAAAAAGGTAGCGGTGCTTGGGAAAACATTCTCAACGCAACCAGCGCCAGCCACACTGCTTCAGAGGTGACGTCAGCTATGAATGGTTGGCAGTACCGCTGCGTGGCCACCAATGAGCAAGGCAAAGACATTAGCGAATCCGCCATGCTGATTGTAAACGCCCTGCCTCAGGTAGATGCTCCGACTTTCTTGCCAGCAAATATGGCTTACTTCGGGCCTATCAAAGTCTCTATCGACTGCACTACTAAGGATGTAACGATCTACTACACAATCGATGGATCAGACCCGACAGATGAGAGTCAAGAGTACCTTGGGCCCATCAATGTCGATAAGAGCCTAACGATCAAAGCAATCGCTGTCAAAGAAGGCATGCATAATAGTGAGATTGTCTCAGCCTCATACCTCATCAACTATCAAATCACCGCCACAGCTGAGGAAGGCGGCAGCATTGATCCAGCCGGAGAAGTTACTGTCGAAAGCGGTAAAAATCAGACTTTCACCATTACCGCTGACAACGGTTACAATATCAAAGACGTTAAAGTAGACGGTCTCAGCATCGGCAAAGTCAACAGTTATGAATTTGAAAATGTCAATGCAGATCATACCATTGCTGTCGAGTTCGAAAGAAACAATAGCGGCGGACCGTCAACTCCGCCAGTCAAACCACCAGTTGATCCCGATCCCGAGCCGATCAAACCTGATGAGAATGGCAACGCGGAAATCAAAATCGATGAAGAGCAAGCAGAAGAATTAATCAATAATGCCATTGATTCTGGATCATCAACAATTGAACTTATTGATAGCAACAATACTGAAGGCGAGTTGACTTCCGTAACCGTCTCAACAACAGATTTGCAGACCATCTCAGACAAGCTTGAAGACAATGAGCAGGTTAATTCGGTCTCCATTACTACTTCAACAGGCACAATCGTTGTCGAGCAGGAAGTTCTCGCAGGTATCCTTGAAAGCACTGAGGCAGAAACTGTTTCTTTCGCAGTCAACGACGCCAGAGACAAATTAACGGAAGAGCAGAAGCAGGCAGTCGGCAACAACCCCGTCTTTGAGATCAACATTCACGCCGACGATCAAAAAGTAACCAGTTTCAACGGCAAGACCATAACAATCTCTTTACCGTACGAACTTAAAGAGGGTGAAGATCCGAACAACATCATCATTTATCATCTCAAAGACGACGGTACTATCGAGAAGATGAAATGTGTTTACCATGACGGACAGGTATCATTTGAAACCAATCATCTTTCAATGTTCTTCATCGCTTACGAAGCAGCAGAGCCAGTCACACCAGACCAACCAGATGACAACAAGAGTGACAACATCATTTACTACATACTCGCAGCAATCGTTGTCATTATCTTGATCGTCGCGCTCGCTTACTACTTCCTGCAGAAGAAACAGTAAATCAAACACTAAAACAAAATAAGGACTGAACACAGTCCTTTTTCATTTATTTTTGAATAAAATTCTGCCTGTTGGCTATCATCAGATGATTTTGCACAAATAATCTTCTCATTACATTTCAATTTATTAATCGCAATCTAACTTTCAATTACACTCTATGGTGGAAAAACTAACTTTAAAAAAAGTGTTTAGCGGTCCGTTACCAGACCGCCATAATTTGTTTAGGAAATTACCTTTTTGAGTTTTAAGCCGCCGAGGAGATTAATCAGACCGATAATGATCAGGAATAAGCCGATAATCCACATGGCTACTTCGATGGTCTTGCCGGGGAAGATGGCAATTACGCAACCGAGAGCCAGTGCGATAATGCCGGTCAGCAGCGGAAACAAACTGTCGCCTTTGGCACCAGTGCCTGCAACGAAGATCAAACTGAAGATCTGGAATAATCCCAGGAGGATTAAGAACGCAGCCATGATGTACGCCAGAACTTCGGCAAAGACGAAGGGTGCGATAATCATAATGAGCGCCAGAATGATGTAGAGAATGCCCTCGAGCAGTTTGTACGTTTTGTTTCCTTTAGGCATTGCCGCTGCGTTAAGCACGGTTGATAATCCCGTCAGCAGAGCAAAGACACCCAGCAAGATAAGAATCACACCAAGTGTCGCACCAGGATAAACAATGGCAATAATACCAATAATTAATGCCAAAATACCAAAAATCAATTTATTTTGCCAGACTTCGGCCATCATTTTCTTTAAATCCATAGTAATCATCTCTAATTCTGAGCAGTTTTCTTAATTGACGCTGCTCAGCAGTGTTAAACCCTTTGAAATATATAGTTTCATCCTTATTTTGTCGTGTTTAATCTTACAAGATCGGGTCCGCTTTGTATATCTACATACATAATCGTTAAATTAGTTGGACATTTAGGAGCCTTGAAATCATGAAGAGAGACATCATTTCTGTTTTTGATATGAAGGATGATCTGACCGACATCCTCGATCTCGCTGCCCGCCTCAAAGCCGGAGAAAAATACACCCCGGTGCTGCAGGGCAAGACACTCGCCTTAATCTTTGAAAAGTCCAGCACGCGGACGAGGACTTCTTTCGAAGTGGGCATTTACCAGCTGGGCGGCCACTCCGTCCATCTCAATCAGCACGAATCGCAGATGGGCCGGGGAGAAACCATTGAAGATACTGCCCAGGTGCTCAGCCGTTTTGCGGACTGCATCGCTTATCGCGCTTTCAGCCATGAAGACGTATGCACTCTGGCCGCCAATGCTTCTATCCCCATTATCAATGCTCTTGACGATCTCGAACATCCCTGCCAGATCGTTGCTGACTTATTGACCATCAAAGAACACAAGCAGCGCCTCCAAGGGCTCAAATTAGCGTACATCGGGGATGGCAACAACGTCTGCAATTCCTTAATCATCGGCTGCGCGCTCATGGGCATTAACTTTGCCGCGGCTTGTCCGGAAGGCTATCTGCCCGATGCCGAAATTATCGCGCAGGCGCAACAGTTGGCTGAGAAGAACGGCAGCACTCTGCAGATCACCACTGATCCTGTAGTCGCCGCCACCGCCGCTGACATCATTTACACCGATGCCTGGGTCTCCATGGGTCAGGAAGAGCAGGCTGCGGAAAAAGAGCAGCTCTTCGCTCCTTACCAGATTAACGCCGAGTTAGTCGCGCATGCTCAAAAAGACTATATCTTTATGCACTGCCTGCCGGCCCACCGCGGTCTGGAAGTGACTCCGGAAATCATCGACGGCCCGCACAGCGTCGTCTTCGACGAGGCGGAAAACCGGCTGCACGCTCAGAAAGCCATTATGCTGACGATCATTGACCACTGAGCTGCCGGCCGATCAACTGGTCCAGCTGCAGTAAAAACTCACCTTCGCGGCCGTAAGGTACACTGGCCCCGGCGGCAATATTGTGACCGCCGCCGGAACCGCCGCAGGCTTGGGCGCTGGCACTCATTGCCAATGACAAATCCAAGCCGCGATCAACCATCTCTTTGGTAGCACGCCCGGAGACTTTCAGCATTTGTGAGCCGTCGGAAGCATCGGCAAAAGCGATCAGCGGTTTATCGCCGCACTGCGTTTCTGGTGAATTCAAGAGCATGCCGGTAATGATGCCCAAGATGGTGTCTTTTATTTTTTTCTGGCCGTGGAAGAAGCGGAGGTTGCGTAAGCTCTGTCCGCCCACTTCTTCTTTGATGCCGTTTTCTTTACCTAACTTAACTAGCTCAATGGCGCATTTCAGACTTTCCCGGTGGCCGTTTTGCTGATTGAGCGCTCGTAACAGCTGCTCATTACGGTCTCCTTTGCCGACGGCCAGGCCGACTTCCGGCAGTTCATGACGGCCGCAGGCATTGAGCAGCGTGGCAAACTCTTTGGCATCGAAAAGCACACGAGCGCTGTTGCGCATTTCCGCCGGCAGTTTCTGCAGCCAGTCATCACCGGTACCGATGATGTCGGCCGGTAAGGTATACACCTCGCCGAGCAGCTTGCGCACGTGGCTGAGGCCGCGCCCCTTATCGAGCATGCGGTTAACCAACGCGCTGACTATCGTAGCTTTTTCCTGACGGCTCAGCTGCGGCCAGTATACCGTATCATCAATGTCGATGCCTAAATCTGTGAAAAATTTAATGCAGGCTTCACGGTCGTCAGCCTGATCCGCTAAATAATCAATTAATTTGGGATCGGTGGCGTATTGAAACAAAATCGGCAATGGTTTGGTTTGTTTGCCAAAGGTGCGGATGTCGATTTCTGCCTTGACGCCGGCATAGCTGCAAGCATCCATGACGATCTGATGATTGTAACCAACGAGTTTGCTGTGCGCTGATTCTTGAAAATCACCCACGGCGCCGACAATCGCCAGCACCGACAGATCCCGGTTCTGCTCATTCATCGCCACGGCAATCGCATAAGCAACACCGGCCCCGGAAACTTCCGCGGAGCCGTCAATGCCGAAAAGGTGGGGATTAACATGGCGTTCTTTGACCAGCGAGTCGGGACGGTGATGGTCAGCGACGATGCATTTAGCATTCATCTGCGAGAAAATACCGCTGCCGAGATCGACAAACCATAAGAGCTCGTAATCCTCCGCAAGAATCGCCTGCAGTTCGGAAGGATCTAATTTCTTAGCAAAACGGACTTGATGCGTAATGCCTTCCCGATCCAAAGCCAGCGAAGCAATCGAGGCGGCGGTGATGCCATCGGCATCAATGTGCGCTATCACCAGGACCCGCTGGGCGTTCTTAATCATTACCGCCGCTGCGGCGGCACTCTTTTCAAAACCAGTGATATCGCTCATATTTTAGCCTCCTCCAGCAGCTGCTGTTCCAAGAGTCGGTATGTCTTGTGGGCAATGGGCTCCAGGTTCATGACATCTTCTTCATTGTACTTGAGCAGCAGATTGAGGGCATTTTTACTGTGCGAGCGCTGCCAGGCATGCCAGAGATAAACGGCCTCTTCGCCGGTCATGTACTCCACCTCTCGTTCCCGCAGCAGCCCCATCTGTTTCTCGATGCTCTTCAGACCGCCGCTGTAACCGGCCCGCCGGCAGGCATGACGCAGATCACAGTGCGGCACTTTCGGCACCGCGAACGGAAAATGATACTCTAAAATCGGTAGATCAAAAGAACTGCCGTTGAAGGTTACCAGCATCTTGGCATCTTTCAAAGCGGCGGCTAAATTCTGAAAATTAAGATCCTGCCCTTTCACCAGCGAGATCATCTGCCCTTTCGTGTAAATGCCGACGACGGTGACCTCTGCATAACGGCTGCGGCCGCTGGTTTCGATGTCTAAGTAGGCAACATCTTCCCAGAAATTATCCAGCATCCGCCAGTGTTCGACACTGGGCAGAATGCGGCAGAAATATTCGCTCTGCTTAGCCGCCAGCGAAGAGTCTGCCCGCGCCAGCAGCAGATCCATCTCGCTTTTCTTTGCAGCCCCGATGCCTTTAATCCGTGCCGTTGATCGAAAATCTTCCCAGTCAAGAATACCTTCCCGCCAGAGATTAGTCTCACGTTTTTTCCCCAGCGCGGGCAGGATAAGGAAAGTTCTTCTGATCATTATGGTCACTATAACGAGCTTCTTAATTTTGTTTTCGCAACGGAGAACAAATTTGGTATATAGTATACAGCGTCATGTCGGATTGTGGAAAAAATTGAACTTTTGCCTGATGTTTACGCAGTACCGGAAAACTGTTTATACATGCCTCAGGAAAAAGCCATCATCGCGGCTGATTTTCACATCGGTTATGAGTCGGCCTTAGAGCAGGACGGCATTCACATCCCGCGTTTTCAAACACAGACGGTGCAGGACGCTTTACTCCACCTGCTCGACAAGTATACTCCGGAAAAATTGATCATTTTAGGTGACCTT
Organism: uncultured Methanomassiliicoccus sp.; assembly: GCA_905203995.1. GTDB lineage: Archaea > Thermoplasmatota > Thermoplasmata > Methanomassiliicoccales > Methanomassiliicoccaceae > Methanomassiliicoccus_A. Next base: position 8,692 of record CAJKXZ010000001.1, read on the forward strand.
AAACACGATTTCAGTAAAAATGCTGAGCAGGAACGGCAGGATATCTCCGCAATTCTACGATTTCTCACAAAAAACACGGAAGTAATTTTGGTCAAAGGCAACCATGACAATTATTTAGAGAACATCGCCGCCCGTTTTGGCCTTAACGTCTACGAACAATATGAACTGGCAGGCATTACTTTAGCGCACGGGCATAAGAACATCCTGTCACGGCCGCTGATCATCGGCCATGAGCATCCTTCCATCCGCATTACCGATCGAGTCGGCGCCGCCCTCAAGCTGCCCTGTTTCCTCTATCTGCGCGCGGAGCAGATTATCGTCTTACCAGCCTTCAGCCCGCTCTCTGCTGGCACTGACGTCACCCGCGCTTCCGCGAAGTCCTATCTGTCGCCGATTCTCAAGGCAGTCGATGTCACCCAGGCGGAACTGATCGCCTGCAGTGACATTGGTCTGCTGCCCTTAGGCAAACTTTCAGCCCTTGATGAACTCCTGCGCTGAGCAGATGTTTGCTAAATTTCTTACTTCTTGCTTACTAATTTTGACATCAAAATAGTGCTTTTCTGTTTTTTTATCTAGTCTTTTCATTTTTGTTATTTATTGTTATTACTTAATTCTTACATGGCGGGTTAATCCATCCATAAAAGCCTTTATAACACCGATATCGTGATCCCATATTCAGACCTAGGGACATTTGTGCACAAGACCCAAAGGGGTCGTCGTATACTCGGTCTTTACATTTCAACCGCATGGCAACGGGGGTAGCCAAGTCTTATGCAGGGGCATAAGCGGAATTGCCGCAAATTGGAGGAATCATAATGAGTGCAGAAGAAGTACTAGAGAAGTTATCAGATGTAGTGATTAAAGGAAAGATCAAGGAAGCCAAACCATTAGCCGAGGAAGCTCTCGCTGCTGGTGCAACTCCTGAGGTCATCATTTTTGACGCTTTAAGCAAAGCTATGGGTGTTGTTGGACAGAAATACGAAAGCAAACAGTATTTCCTGCCTCAGGTATTATTGGCTGCTCAGACCATGTACCAGGCTTTGGACGTCGTCTTGCCCAAACTCAAAGCCGGCTCCTCTGCTGACGCAGCTGCCAAGATTGTCATCGGTGTTGTCGAAGGAGATGTTCACGATATCGGTAAGAACATCGTCAAAGCTATGCTCACCGGTGCTGGATACACAATCTTCGATATGGGCCGTGACTGCCCCACCAAGAACGTTATCGACAAAGCAAAGGCCGAGGGAGCCAGCATTGTTGCAACCTCCTCTTTAATGACACCTACCCTGGCTGCCATGAAAGAAATCGAGAGGCTGCTCGCTGAGGAAAACCTCAAACCACAAGTCAAATCCATCATCGGTGGCGGCGCTACAACCAAAGATTTCGCTGGCCAGATTGGTGCAGATGGCTGGGCTTACGACGCTGTCGAAGCTGTAGAAGTTGTCAAAAACTTACTGAAGTAAGCTGACAAACCTTCTCCCTAAACCTTTTACTTTTACATTTTTATGTCAAAGTAGAGAGATAGAATGTTTTTTATAGGGGAGAAAGGCAATATTTCATATAGGATTAAGTAAAAACTCTTTTATAGAGTGTCTCTATTTGAGAGGTAACAAGTTTATTAAATTAAGGAGAAATTATTCATGACCCCAAAAGAAAGATTTTTAAGTGCTCTCGCTCGCAAAGAGATGGACAGACCCGCTGTTGGTTGCGTAACCCAATCCGTAACTGTTGATCAGATGGACTGGGCCGGTGTCGAATGGCCAGCTGCCCACACTGACGCTCAGATGATGGCTAAACTCGGTATCGCCGGTGCCAAAGTTTTCGGATTTGAAAACGCTAGGGTACCTTTCTGCTTAACCCTTGAAGCTGAAGCCTTCGGTGCCACCGTCGACCTCGGTAACAAAGTTAAGACCCCGATGTTGAAAGTCCACCCTTACTCCTCTGAAGACGAACCAGTCATTCCTGAGGGATTCTTAGGAAAGGGCAGAATCGCCACCGCTATCGAAGCTGTAAAAATCCTCAAAGCAGAATACGGTGAGGAATACCCCATCGTCGCTGGTACCACCGGCCCTCTGACCATCGCTGGTCACTTAGTCGGAACCGAAGACTTACTGCTGATGATGATTACCGAGCCCGATACCGTTCACAAATTCATCAAAGTAACTGCTGAAATGGAAAAGCAGTACATCGCCGCTCTCGTAGCTGCTGGTGTCGACGTCATTAACATGAGCGACCCCTCTGCTTCCACTGACATGCTCTCTTCCGAGATGTTCGATGAATTCGCTCTCCCCTACACCAAGCACGCCTTTGAGGGAGCCGGCGACGCTAAGAAAATCTTACACATCTGCGGTAACACCACCTCTCTCCTCGACCACATGATCAACACTGGTGTTGATGCTCTGTCTATCGAAGAGAAAGTCGATTCCGCTGAAGCAGTTAACATTGTCAACGGCCGTGTAGCCCTCGTTGGTAACCTCGGATCCGTCAAGCCTCTCTACATGGGAACCCCTGAAGAGTGCGCTGCTGACGCTGCCCGTATCAGAGACGCTGGTTTCAACATCATCGCTCCTGGTTGCGGACTGGCTGCCGAGACCCCCAAGGCTAACATCGAAGCCTTCGTCAAAGCAATCAAAGGATGAGGCGACAGCCTCTCTTTTAAACCCCTTCCTTTTAACATTTTTTCAATATACAGATCGCTTTTTTTTGCTTAGGGCTTAAATACTTAAGAACTGCTGTTTATTCAGGGTCTCATATGGGCTATGGCATAGCATTAGATGTGGGTACCAGCGGGTACCGGAGTCATGTTGTCGATCTTGCGAATAATAAGATAATTTCCACCGCTATCACCATGCGGCATCCGCTCCCGGGCGCCAACATCATGGATCACCTTCATTTTTGGATTGAGAATGGTGCTGAAGTTGGTCACAAAATCATCATGGATACGATCAACAATCTCATCGCTCTGCACCACGTTGATACTTCAAAAATTGAAAGGCTGGCTGTTTGCGGTAACCCTATCCAAGTCTCCATGTTTGAGAACATTGAGGTCCGTGATTTGGCTTATGCCGGCAAATCCATGCTGGAACGTTTGAACATCACGCCGCCTAACCGCCGTGGTAAAGTTATCACCGCCGGCGACATCAATCTGACCGCATTGAATCCGGAAACGCAGGTTATTATTCCGCCGGCCATCCGTCATGAAATCGGGGCCGATGCGCTTGCTATGATCATCAAATCCGGATTGCTGGACAAGAAAGAAACCTGCATGGTCACCGACTATGGCACCAATGCGGAAATGGGTCTCTATCACGACGGTGATCTTTATTCAGGTTCCGCCGCGGCCGGACCGGCTATGGAAGGCCAGGCCATCACCCATGGTATGCTGGCGGCACCGCTGGCGATCAGTGATGTTGATTATGGCGAAAACGGCGGCTGGAAGAACATTGTGCTCAATGATGATCTCAAACCGATCGTCGGTTCGATCATCGATCCGGTCAGCGGTAAAGTTTTGAGCTCTTCAACTCAAAATGCGATCGGCATTACAGGTACTGGTGTTGTTTCAATCATTGCTTTAGGTATCGAATCAGGCGTCATCAAGCTGCCCACCATCGCTACTCCTGACCACATGATTCACTTGCAGGGCGGCATGGTCATTACTGAACATGATGTCAATGAAGCCGGTAAAGCGATGGGTGCCATCCGCGCTGGACACCGCACGCTGATTGAAGAAGTCGGCATTGATGATGAAGAATTGAAGACGATGTATATGGCCGGTGCTTCCGGTACTTACGTCGATCCTGTAAAATCACAAACCGTAGGCATGATTCCGCGGGTCATCGAGAGAACGGTGCAGATCGGTAACACCTCTTTAATGATGGCTTACGACTTAGTCAAAGACGATGAAACCCTCGACATGATGCAGAGCGTCGCTGATTCGATTGCTTCCAAACACATTATGTTTGCTGGCAATGAAATCTTTGAGAACATCTATGTCAGTGAATTAGCCTACTGGACAGAGGGCATGCCCTTGGATATGTACAACGAGATGATCGTCGGTAACGGTCTGCGTCCACTGCCAGCGCTCAAGCGCCCCAAGTATGTTGACCGCATGGTCGTTTCAGATATTCCGGTCATCGGCGGCGGCAAGCTCAAAGTGCTTGATGATGTCGGTGTTTACCTGATGGGCAGCTTCGAAGGCTGCATCGGCTGCGGCACCTGTGCCGACCGTTGTCCTGAAAAAGCACTATCGGTCATCGACGGCGGCAAATACGGTTATACGCTGAAAATTGCTACTGAACACTGTCTAGGCACTGCCTGTAAAAACTGTGAATCAGTATGTCCAGAAAGTGTTTACCACTTTAGTGAAATGACCATTACTGAAAAAGATTGAATCTTTCAATCTTCTTTTTTCTTTCTTTTTGTTTTGTTGCTTTAAGAAACACATATCGCGACTTTATTCTGATTGATCATTTTTCAAAAATAACCTGCTTTTTCACCTGCTGGTTTTATGTAGCTCTTCTGCTTACCAGTCTTAACATAGTATAGAATATATCCAGCTTAGTTATTGAATTTTGCCTAAATTGATACTTTGTTTTTTAAACCCGGCCTTTTATGCAAAAATATTTTAATTACTACCTCGTTATCCGCATTAAATGCAAAAATGTTGCGGTGAGGGGAGATGGACAAAACTGATTTGGATATTTTAAGAATTCTCAAAAAGAATTCGCGAGAGAATCTTGCCACGATCGCGGACCGCTTAAACATCTCCAAAGCCACTGCCTCTCGCCGCATTGCTAAGTTGGAAAGTAGTGGCGCCATCTCTTCTTATTCCCTCAACATCAATTACAGCGATCTGGGCATTATCAAATCACTAATTTCCATTCAGATTGAAGGAACTGCCATTGATGAAGTAATTGAGCCCATCAAGTCTTTCCCGGAAATCGCTACCATCTCCAAGGTTTTTGGTGATTACAGTCTCATTTGTGAAGCTTATACCAAAAGCGTTGATGAATTGTATCAGCTCATCCAGGAACGAGTAGTTAAACTGCCTAACATCCGCAATGTGGATGTCAGTATCATCATCGCCACCGAGTCGTCTAACTTCGATCCCGGTTTGGATATTCTGATCCGCAATGCGCCTTAAAGTGCGTTTAAGCTTGTTTATGATAACTTCATAAGTAAAAATTATTATACCTCAGCAGTAAGCTGCAGAGGTTAAATTAATTTTGATGATTTTAATTTCCGGTGAGTACCGCGGTCATTTCTTCTAAAGTCAAACCGCGAATTCGCAGATAGTCTCCGCGCGTTTCCAGCACATAAGGTTGTAAACGCTGTAAAGCAGTCTCGTAAGGCAGCACGCCCAGCGTCTCATTTTTAGTCAGACTAACGAACATCACGGCCCACTGTGAAATGGTCTCTCCTTCAATTTTATAGATGGTTTCCGGTGCAGCGGGCAGAATGATATCCAATGATTCTGCGAAAGTAAAACTAGCCATCAATGAACCGTCCTCCAGTTCAAACACTTGCGGCTCTGCTTCAGCTGTCTGCGACCAGGCGTCTTCTTCTGAGTGATTTGCACCCAGTTCAAAGAGCAGCTGCTGATGAACAACCGCCTTTCCTTTCTCAAGACTCTCCACGCTTGCGCTGCCGCCTAACATCAGTGCGGGCACAAAACAGAAGATTTCCTCCTCTGCCAGCGCACCTTTTTCTTTCACCGCCATCGCAAAGAGCTCTTTGTTGAGTACTTCGGCGGTAATTTCTTCATCAGTAATAAATTCCTCAAAAAACTCTTGAAAACTGTAAGCGCAGGTGATGATCTGGCGGTAGTGGATGTCCAGCAGACAAACATCATCTTCGGTAGCGGACAGCCGACGGTAATAGAAGATATTGCCGAAAGCGGTAATCATGATTGGCAGGCGGGTCGGATCTTCGTTACCCAGCCAAGTGTAGAGACTGTCTTGATACTCCGCCGGGTTGATTATTTTCAACAGTCCGTTGCCATAAGCACCCAAGCCGTATTGCTGCCAAAGTTCCAGCAGCTCGGCGGGCAGTATTTCTTGAAACTGGGCTAAGACCTCAGCGCCCGGTTTTGGTAAGTCAGCAGCCGGCGGATACTGCTTCAGGAATTCTGTAAAGTCGACCATGAATATTCCCCTCATTTAGTAATAATATGTTAATTAATCACAATCTAACTGCTCTTCAGGCGGGGGTTATCAGACACACCCAGCGGTCATAGAAAGCGTCTCTTTCATTCTCAAAGATAGTAATTTTTCTATCCTCAGCGGCCAGCCAGGAGCTTACCATCTGCGCTTCTTTTTCACTTTCGACGGTAATCAGTACCTGTTCGCAGGTCTCCACCAGTTCACCGAGAACTTCCTGCCAGATGTAAGCAGTAAAATCATTGATGGTGCCGGCCATCAGTGCCAGGCCATAGGGGCAGGGCGGCAGATAGCAGGAAGCGTAACGGGCATCAACACACATTGTTTCCTCTTTTTTCAGTCTTTCTTTACTGATGCCTAGGGCCAGCAGGGCAGGATCAATGTCACAGCAGACGGGAGTATAACCAAGACTGCGTAATGCAACTGCGCCTAGACCGGAGCCGCAGCCGCAGTCGAGGCAGTTTTCACCAGCACCGTTGCCCCAGACTTCTGCCAGCAGACCTTTTACTTTCTCGGCACGGTCCGCTGAAAAATCATCAATCGCCGGCGGGACATCGGCACATAAGATATCTAAGTAATATTCACGGACGGCTTTGATCAGTGATTCTGTATCGATTTCGATTGTTTCGCCGTCAATACCCTCGAATTTTTCAATAATTTCAATGACTGGTGCGCGTAGCACAAAGACGGCGCCGCTCCAAGTTTCACCGGATTTTAAGGCCAGTAAGATCGGCCAGCCTTTTTCATTAACCACCAGTTTAGCTTCTTTACCGGCGGCAAGGAGAATTTCTTCAGTATAGGTATCGCTGATCAATGATTGAAAGTTAGGTTCGATCAGTTCAATGGCCGGAACATGCAATAATTCAGGGAGCTTCATCAGCCGGCCATATGCTCTTAGTTATATTTTAGCTAGTTTGTAAATGATTAAGTACAAAAGCACCGGATGGGGCTACCACATGCTCGAAAAACAAATTACTGCTCTTTCTTCGAAGAACAATAATGTTGCCTATCAGGCGCTGAAAGAACTTCAAAAATTAAGTGAAGAGAGTAATGAAGTCTATGCTTACTTGAGTATATTCATGGACATGATCAACAGTGATAATTCCTACCTGCGCATGCGCGGGCTTACCCTCATCGCCATCAATGCCCGATGGGATAGCGATCATCAAATCGATAAAATCATTTCTCAATATCTGCAACACATTACTGATGAAAAGCCCATTGCAGCAAGACAGTGTCTCCAAATGTTGCCGCTGATTGCTCAATTTAAACCTGAGTTGAAGGATACGATTATCGCAGCTTTACAGACAGCTGATTTTTCTCATTATGTCGAAAGTATGCAGCCACTGGTACGCAAAGATCGGCAGAAAGCCTTAGTGGCTATTAACGCACTTTAATCTGGAAAACCCAGGTGATAATCACCTATTTAGCTGTTTTAAAACAGGCAATTTTCCACAAGCGGCTTTTCTTTTGCAAGGAGAAGCTTAAACTAGCACTTTACTAATCTCTGTCTATGAAGCTGGGCCCAACCCCCAAGAAGTATACCCACGGCGGCCATCATGCCCTCGATCCCGCGACTACGCTGCAAAGGATCGAACCATTAGCTAAAGTCGCCGGTATTACCAGAACTGCGGATATCACTGATCTTGACCGGGTCGGCATTCCAGTTTTTTCCTCAATCCGTCCTGCGGCGGAAAGCGGTGCTATTTCTGTTTACAACGGCAAAGGTCTCACCAAAGACGAAGCCAAAGTCTCTTCGATCATGGAAGGTTTGGAACGTTATTGTGCTGAGCTGCGAGACGCCCCGCTGCTGCGCGGCGGTGTCGAAGACTTTCTCAGTACGCATAATGCCGTGCATCCCATGGATCTTATTCTGCCGCAGGCCACCGCTTATCACCTGCCACGTTACCAAGTTGCCTGGGTGCAGGGCACTGAACTCAATTCAATGAGTGACATTTGGCTGCCGGCTTCTGCAGTCTTCCATCCATATACTTCTAAAATTGACATGATGCTTTTCCGTACTTCGACTAACGGTTTGGCTTCCGGCAATACTCTGGAAGAAGCGGCCCTCCACGGACTTTTTGAAGTCATTGAACGGGACGCCTGGTCGCTGACGGAATACTACCGCCGCGTTAACGGTGATCTTGAGATCCCGTCCTCGGGGCCGGTAAAAGAACTGATGGATAAGTTCCTCACCCACGGCATCGAAGTACATCTCAAAGATCTCACTTCTGACATCGGCGTGTCGACCATCGCCGCCGCCGCGGATGACGTAGAAATGCAGGATCCGGCCCTGCTTACCTTAGGTATCGGCACTCATTTGGATCCGGAAGTAGCGGCCATTAAAGCCTTGTTAGAAGTGGCGCAGAGCCGCTTGACGCAGATTCACGGTGCGCGGGAAGACACCGTTAAAGGCGACGCCGCCCGTAAACTCGGCTACGAACGCATGCGTCGTCTGAACCGCATGTGGCTGGAGGATTCTGAGCAAACCATCGCCTTTGACAGCTTCCCGGACCTGGTAACAGATGACATCTTTGATGATCTGCAGGTCACAAGGGCTAAGCTAAACGCCCGCGGGCTTACGAGAACGATTTTGGTAGACTTAACTAGAGAAGAAATCGGCATCCCGGTGGTAAAAGTCATTGTGCCGGGCATGGAAGTCTTTGCCATCGACGACGAACGGGTCGGCTTACGGATGATGACGCAGAAATGACCATCGTTGTTTATGTCGGACCGAGCCTCGCTCACGAGGACGCGCAAAAGATTCTGCCGGCCGTTTACCGCCCGCCGGTGAAACGGGGCGATCTGCGAGAGCTGCCGGACGACGTGCAGACGGTAGCGATTATCGACGGCGTGCTGCTTAACGAGGCGGCGGTCGGACACCGGGAGATCATTACGCTGCTGCAGGCCGGTATCGAAGTCATCGGCGGCGGCAGTATGGGCGCCTTACGGGCAGCCGAATTGGAACCTTTAGGCATGAAAGGGGCCGGGCGCATTTACGAGGCTTATCACGCGGGAGACGTCGACGGCGATGACGAAGTCGTGCTTGCTTACGATCCCTTTTCGCTAGCGCCCCTCTCCGAACCGTTAATTAACTTCCGTCTCAACCTCGAAGATGCCGTCAAAGCCGGTCAAATTAGCAAAAAAGTTGCAGATTGCGCCCTGTCAGAGCTCAAAAAAGTATATTATCCACGAAGAAATTATAATAAATTTAAGGAAATTCTCTCTTCGCTTTTATCTGGCTCAGAATTTGAAACATTTATAGATTATTGGAATTATAATTATCAAGATTTTAAAAATCTCGATGCGAAACTTATTTTGGAAAACATAAAAACAAATGCAAAAAATTTGCATTTTTAACGAATGTTAATCGGCTAAATTTTGCTGGGTCTTTTATTTTAACAGACGTTTAGATGGATGGATGAACCGTTTCTCATCAGCAGTTATATAAGCCTCTCTCTCTTTTACGTAATCATACAAGGGGGTTCGATTTTCACAGGAATTTCATTTCTGATGAGAATCAACTAAAAACTTTTTAGCTAGACATGGGGAACCTTGTTTGGCTTGGAAAGATTAATTAGGAGGTAGAAAATTGGCTAAATACAAGGACAAAATAGACTTGTATGACGAGAGGGGCAAACTCATAGAGAGTGGCGTTCCATTAGACGCTATCAGCCCGTTATACAACCCTGCTATCCAGAGAACTGCTTCCTTGGCTAAGAGGACAATCGCTGTCAACCTTGCCGGAATTGAGAAGAGTCTTAAATCCGGTCGTGTTGGCGGTGGATACATCAAAGGCAAGGAAATCGATGCACCTATCGTTGCAAACGCAGAAAAGGTCGCCGCTAGAGTAAAAGACTACGTCAAAGTAGACACCAGTGATGATGATACTGACGTACGTGTGTTCTCTGAAGGAAAGAACATGATTGTGATTGTTCCTTCCCGTAGAATGGATGCTGGTGTTGAATACACTACTGGCTTTACCGCCACTGCAGCCGCTGTTACCCAAGCAATCATCGATGAATTCGGTGTTGATATGTTCCATGCCAACATGGTTAAGGGAGCAGTTTGGGGCAGATATCCACAGACACTTAACTTCGTTGGTTCTAACTTGACATCCATCTTAGATGTACCACAAGTCAACGAAGGATCTGGTTACGCTTTAAGAAACATCAAAGCCAACCACATCGTTGCTCTCGCTGGAAAGAACTCTATGAATGCTGCAGCCCTCGCGTCTATCTTTGAACAAACTGCAATGTTTGAACTCGGTGACGCTATCGGACCATTCGAGAGATACCATCTCTTAGGTCTCGCTTATCAGGGTTTGAATGCCAACAACATCACCATCGATCTCGTTAAAGCAAACGGATCCACTGGAACTGTTGGTACAGTAATCGAATCACTTGTCGACCGTGCTCTCGAAGACAAAGTAATTAGAGTAAAGGAAAAACTGCCATCCGGATACTGTGTTTACACAACCGATGACTTCCCACTGTGGAATGCATATGCCGCTACCGGTATGTTGGCTGCAATTATGGTAAACGTTGGTGCTGCAAGAGCATCCCAAGGTATTCCTTCAACAATTCTCTATTACAACGATTTATTAGAACACGAAGTAGCTCTACCTGGTGTAGACTTTGGACGTTCAATGGGTGTTGCCGTTGGTATGTCTTTCTTCTCTCACTCCATTTATGGAGGAGGTGGCCCTGGTCTGTTCCACGGTAACCACGTTGTTACTAGGCACTCTAAAGGTTTTGTCATCCCCGCTGTAGCAGCTGGATGTTCATTGGATGCTGGTACTCAGTACTTCTCCCCCGAAGCCACTTCTGGCTTAGTTAGAGATGTATTTGGAGACATTCCAGAATTCCACACACCATTGAAGTGCGTTGGCGAGGAGGCCAAAAAACTAATGTAATTGGTTGGTGACTAAAATTATGAGTACTGAACTACAAGAATCCGTTCCTTTACCGGAAGTTTTGATCTTTCCGGCCCGCTTGCTCTCTGCAAATACTACTGAAAAACTACTGAATAGGATCTATGACGTACCTAATGTTCGTCAGGTGAACATCAGCGGAGAAGGCTTGCCGGCCGTGGTAGGGAATGGACCTGCCAAAGGTGCGCCCGTAAATCATCCCGAACGTAAGGTGATTAACGTTAAGGGTCATGAATACGAGCTGAATCTATTGGTTGGCAGACTGTTCGTGGAAATCAATGATGTCGACAATGTGGACAAAGCATTGGAAGAACTCAAAGTAATCTGCGATGAACTGCTGCCCTTTGGTTACAACTTTGAAGTCGGAAGGTACTCAAAATTCCAACCAACTATCACTGATTACAAAAAATGTAAGAGGTAATTATTATGGCATACAAGAGACAATTCTATCCTGGAACATGCCAGGTAGCCAAAAACAGGCGTCGCTTCATGGACCCTTCCCAGGAACTCAAGAAGCTGCGTGACGTTGCTTTGGATGACGTTGTAAGAATCATGGGCCACAGGGCTCCTGGTGAGGAATACAAATCCATCCACCCACCACTCGAAGAAGGAAACGAACCCGATGATCTCATCAGACAGCTCGTTGCTCCTATCGAGGGTGCCAAGAAGGGAGACAGAGTCAGATACGTACAGTTTGCTGACTCCGTATACTTTGCTCCAATGGTTCCATACGTTAGAGCATGGGCATACATGTCTAGAATCCGTGGATTCGATACCGGTACACTTTCTGGAAGACAGATCATCGAAATGAGAGAAAGAGATCTCGAGAAAGTCGCCAAAGAATTCATCGACAATGAAACATTCGATCCTGCTAGATGCGGTATCAGGGGTGCAACTGTGCACGGTCACGCTTGCAGACTTGACGAAAACGGACTTATGTTCGATGCCTGGCAGAGATACGTCTGGAATGAAAAGACTGGTGAAGTCGACTACGTTAAAGACCAGGTCGCTATCGCACTCGACAAACCAATTTCCGTAGGAAAGCCTATTCCTGAAGAGGAATTAAAGAAAATGACCACAATTTTCCGTATTGACGGCGACGACATGAACGCTGACAAGGAAGTTTTGGACATGAACTTAAGAATCCACACTCTCAGAACACTTTGTGGATACCAGGCCTTCGCTCTCAAGGGGGAATAAACACATGGCTGACAAATTGTTCATGGACGCAATGAAGAAGAAGTTTAAAGAGGATCCAACTGACGAATACACAAACTACTACACCTTCGGTGGCTGGAAACAGTCCAAGAGAAAGAGAGAGTGGGTAGAGCAGGCTAACGCTATCGCCAAAGCCCGTGGTATTCCAATGATGAACCAGGACATCGGTGTCCCACTCGGTCAGCGTGTCCTCATGCCTTACCAGCTTTCCCATACTGACATGTATGCTGAAGCTGATGACTTACACTTCGTCAACAACGCTGCTATCCAGCAAGCCTGGGATGATATCCGCAGAACCGTTATCGTCGGTTTGGATACCGCCCACACTGTTATCGAGAAGAGATTGGGAAAGGAAGTTACTCCTGAAACCATCAACAACTATCTCGAGACTGTGAACCACGCTATGCCTGGTGGAGCAGTTGTGCAGGAACACATGGCTGAATGCAGCCCTGCTCTCACTGCTGACTGTTACGTCAAAGTCTTCTCTGGTAACTCTGAACTTATCGACCAGCTCGACAAGCGCTTTGTTATTGATATCAACAAAGAATTCCCAGAAGACCAGGCCAAACAGCTGAACGAAGCCATCGGCAAATCCCTCTACCAAGTAGTCCGCTGCCCAACAATCGTTGGTCGCGTGTGCGATGGTGGAACAATGTCCAGATGGAGCGCCATGCAGATCTCCATGTCTTTCATCAGCGCCTACCGTCTTGCTGCCGGTGAAGCTGCTATCGCAGACTTCGCTTACGCCGCCAAGCACGCATCCGTTGTTGAAATGGGTACCATGATGCCCGCCAGGAGAGCAAGAGGACCAAACGAGCCCGGTGGAATTCCCTTCGGTTTCCTCGCAGATATGGTTCAGTCCACAAGGGTCTATCCTGATGACCCCGCAAGAGCAGCTCTTGAAACTGTTGCTCTCGGTGCTATCATCTTCGATCAGATCTACCTCGGATCATACATGTCTGGTGGTGTCGGATTCACACAGTACGCTACTGCCGCCTACACCGATAACATCCTCGAAGACTACGTTTACTGGGCCGTTGACTTAATCAAATCCCAGTACGGCGGTCTCTGCAACAGCAAACCTTCCATGGAACTGTTGGAGAAACTCGGTACTGAAGTCAACACCTACGCTCTCGAAATGTACGAGAAATACCCAGCTGCTATGGAATCTCACTTCGGTGGATCCCAGCGTGCAACTGTTGCCGCTGCTTCAACTGGTATCGCTTGTGCAATGGCTACTGGAAACGCCGACTTCGGTGTCAACGGATGGTACCTCTCCATGCTCCAGCATAAAGAGAGGCACGGACGTCTCGGATTCTATGGATACGACTTACAGGACCAGTGCGGTTCCGCCAACTCCTTCTCATACAGAAGCGACGAGGGTCTTCCATTCGAACTCAGAGGTCCCAACTATCCAAACTACGCCATGAACGTGGGTCACCTTTGCGGTTACGCTGGTATCGCAGCTGCTCCTCACGCAGCTCGTGGCGACGCTTTCGCTTGCAGCCCACTCATCAAAGTTGCCTTCGCCGACAAGAACCTACCGTTCGACTTTGCCAACATCACAAAGGAAATCGGCCGCGGTGCGCTTCGTGAGTTCATGCCTGCCGGTGAGAGAACCGTTATCATTCCTGCAAAGTAAGCGTGATCATCATGCAGATCGGAGATATCGTCAAGTACAAGAACACCGGCACAGTAGGCAAGATCATTGCCGAAAAAGATCGGGAAGGAACTCTGTGGTATCAATTAGATACTACGCAGTTGTTCTACGATCCTTCAGCACTTATGCCGGCTGATGAAAGTGAGTACCATATCTTCGATCACGAAAAATCCGTGAAGGATATGTTGGATGATGCCGAGGCGGTCCGCAAAGAATTTGAGGACATGGTCAAGGACATCGCCGACGTTACTCCTTCCGGAGCAGGATAAGGCGAACATTGAAACCATTTAAGGTGGGATTAACATCTCACCTTCACTTATTTCTAATTTCAATTCTTGTTTAAAATTAAAGAGATATTTAATTGTAATTTCTAAAATGTCTTTTTAGTCAGTTGTTTTTAAGCAGTTACTTATGCTTGCGATAGCGCTGATTTTTACTTTTAGGTTTGTCTGGATAAACTCGTTCAATTAATTGTGCCGCCAAAGCAGGTTGCAGGTAAGTCTGATAAAAAGCAGCGCGGTTCTTTAGCTGCATACGAGTCATCAGTTCTATGGCAGCGAGTTCCTCGTCACCTAAAACGTTTAAAAATCTCTGTAAATGAGTAGAAATCCTTTTAATATGCATTTGTTTATTTTCATATTCATTCAGTGATTTACGGATAGTCTGAAGCATAAACTCTATGAACTTGGTAGAATCCGCTTGTTTATCAGCGTCATGTAATGCTTGATAATACTCCTGTTGTTTTTGTTTAATGACTGTTTCCACAGGAATCCACGAAAAGAGGGGCCGCCAGCAGCTCAAGAGCAGCATATTCCACATTCTGCCCATTCTGCCATTTCCATCGTCAAAGGGGTGAATAAACTCAAACTCATAATGAAACACGCAGCTCTTAATCAGGGGATGTTCTTTTGAGTCTTTGGCCCACATTAACAAGTTGGTCATATGTTGTGGTACAATTTCTGCCGGAGGCGCCATATGAATCAATATCTCGTCTTGAAACACACCAACGCTGCCAGAGCGAAAGCGACCCGCTTCTTTGACGAGCCCTTTCATCAGAATGCGGTGCGCTTTTAGAAGATCTTTGACCGAGTCTGGGTTGAAAGTGTCTAATACATTGTAGGCATCAATTGCATTTTTCACTTCTAAAATCTCAGAGGCTGGCCCCCGTACTTTCTTGCCGCCAAGTATGTCAGTTACCTGCTCTAGAGATAACGAATTATTCTCTATTGCTAGCGATGCATGAATGGTGCGAATGCGATTATCTTTCCTGAGCTGGATATCGCTATTTATCTGCTGCTGGATACTGATGCGGCCGATATTTTCACTTATTTCGGTAATCAAATCGATTATCCGAGGCGTTAGCGAATACGGCGGCTCATATTTTTCAACCATTTCTGTCACATCATGTATGGTCTTTGATGATATAAGATAATGGGTTTGATGATATAAGATGATGATATATGATGAAAAAGCACTTTTACATTTTTGTAGCGGGTATTTTGCGTATTATTGATTTACTTTTTCTTGTTTGAGTCGTTCTTCCCAGTCTTCTGGCCTTTCTGAAAATCCTCGTGAACGCCAATATGCTACATTATTGGGATTCAGTTGATTGGGACGGACTTTATTCTTAGGGCGCTTGCCACCTTCATTTTTATTTACTTCCGGTCGGATGGGATTTTCCGTAACAAGATCCTGCAGATCACTCAGGTGAGAAAGCAGTTGCAGTGAATGACAGCGGTAACCTAATTCATTACATTTTGAAACTAAATATCCGGACATGGTGTTGGATTCACCAATTACTAGAGCATCTTTCTCATGATTTTTGATGTATTCAAGGGGAATTGTAATATCCTTATCGCCGGTAACGATTATCAGCAAATCAGGGCAGTCTTCATCGTGAAGGCGGTCGATCAGAAAACAGTACATGGTGGGATCAGTCAGACTTTTACCATATGCGTAGCCGCCGCCAGCATTGAAATATTTGAAGGCTTTGCTCTCAATAAACTTAAAGCCGTTTCGTTCGTAATTAATCTTAGTAATTTCATCTCGCCACTGGGTGTTTTCATCAATGAAAACTAAGGCTTCTTTAATTTCACCCTGTGCCTGGGCATATTCTTGAAGAATCTTGCCGATATTCTGTAAAATTAAATTTTCTTTGGCTTCATAAAGCCCGCGTTCAATGTTGGGGCCGTCGACATAGAGGCCGACAGTACTCATGCATCACACCTCAGATTGGCTGAAAGAATCTCGTCAGCGCTTTTTTCCAGGAAAGTGCAGTTGAGTAACGTTAAAAGTATTTTAGGAATTGTAAAGGACATCTCCCGCATACCCAGTAGATAGCTCAAAATTTCCTGGCAGAGGACTTTGCTGTAATTATTTATTGAAGTGTAATAATCAGAAATAATATTAAGTCTAGTAAGTTCTAAAACATCTTCATCGGTAAGCCTTTCTTCGGCAATCGCCAGCAGCTCTTTAATTCTCTGGTACGCTTCTTCTTCGGTAAGCGTAGGAATTGAACTGATTTTTTGTGAAAGATGAATGAGCCTGTTCTTAATGACTTCGACCAGCTCTTCCTGATGATCGTAACTAACTGCCACACCATCAAGCAGGAAGTGGTCGTCCTGAAGCTCTAAATCAAAAATTAATACCGAAGACTTACCGTCAGCAGGAAACTTCACATCAACGTTTAAACTATCAATTTTCTGCAAGAGGCTGCGCAGATGCTGCCGACCTTCTGCGGACAATTCTTGCGGAATAACTTTACCGCCGAGAACCAGCGCTTCGATGCTTTTTATTTCCTGCAGTAAGAACTCATCTTCTAAAGAAATGCCCTGCGTGTTGATCTGGCAGTTGCTGATGCTAGCCAGGCGGCTTTCACACATCAGCATTTCCAACAGCGGTTCATAAAGCTCATCAGCAGTACGTTTGATGCTGAAATAACTCACTGGGCGATAAAGGGTAACTGAAAATCTTTGCGAATAAGGACACACCTCAGCGGCAAAGATACCGGTGTCTGGTGAAATTTCTTCCCAGTACTCTTCAATCAGCTGCGGTGAATAACGTGGTTGATTGTCTATTAAATTATTTAATTGGAATAATGATTTTAAAAACTCCCGGGCACAGATCGCCAATTCCGCAGGTACGTTATCTTCATCAAGAGTAATTTTCATAACCGGCATGGAGGTAATCTCCGCACGGCAGGCCTCCGGATAATCCATATCAATATTGCTGGTAGTTTTGCTCCATTCAGACAATACAAACTTTAGAATCTCTAATTTTTCAGGAGCGATCAGCGCAGCATAGTGGTCAATCTGTTCGGCAATCACTGGACTGAACAGTTTACGGATGATGCCGTTTTTACTTTCACCAGTCGCACTCATCAGCTCCATCAGTTTGTAGGCGGTGGCCGTCTGCATTTTGATTTTGGCGGAAGTCATCTGCGAAAAGGTGTTCTTAAACAAGCGTTCGCCATCGAAAGTCAGATCAGCGGCGTCTTTTTTGAGAAATTCGGTAGCCTCACCTAAACTAACTGGAACACAGTCCAGCATCGATGCCAGAATCTGCGCGTCAGTCTCGCTCAGGCCGTTTATCTTCATAAGATGGTGATCGTCTTGGGTTTAATCAAAGTGTCGATGGGCAGAAATTCCGCTCTCTCAGCGCTTCATCATCATATAGTAAGCTTTGTAAAATTGTCAGTATGACGGATGTAGGTGTTTCACCGTATGGCAGAACCTGCCGGAGACCTCTTGGTGTAACAATCCTGGCCGCTCTGGAAATTATTTGGGGCATTCTATTGGTAATTGCTGCGCTCGGCATGTTTGCCGCAGCGGGTATGATTGCCTATGATGGCGTACCACCAGAGTTGATGGATATGGTTTCACCCGATGTTCTTCAGGCCTTGCCGATGACGTGGGTAGTGATGGGCATTATGTTCATGGTCTTTGCCATCATTTATTTTGCTCTTGCCTGGGGTTTTCTCAAAGGCCGCAATTGGTCAAGAGCTATCGTCATGATTTTGCTCATTCTCTCGATTATCTCGTCGATCCTGGGCGCGATCATGTATGGCTCCATGAATACCGATACACTAGTATCTTTAGGAATCTCCATCATCATTCCGATAATTATCCTCTGGTATCTTGCACTCAATCATGTTGCCAACTGGTTCCACTGTCGTGAGCGCCGTTAAACTGATATACTCTGTGTTGCAAGCAAATTCGCAATGCAGATGGATGTGCCTGTACCACAAATCAAGGGATTTGTCAATGGGGTCGATGTCGGAAAGTTGGAAGCTACACTCGCGGCCGTGAATAACGACCCCGAGTTAGCCGCTTTCCGCTTTCACATTGTTAATGATTGGCTCAAAGGAACAAAAACTGAAACTTCGGCACAGCGGATCGATGGCGGCCCGCAGGTCATCATCCGCACCGAGCCGTTTAAACTGACTTCTGATCAGCCTTGTGTTTTAATGGGTGCTGATTCTGCTCCCTGTGCAGTCGTTTCTTTAATGCATGCTTTAGCTTCCTGCTTAACTACCTCTATCGTCTATGCCGCCAGCCGGCAGCAGATCACCATCCGCAAAATGTCCATCGTGCTCGAAGGCGATGTGGATATTCAAGGTCTGTTAGGCCTTGCTGAAGACATCCGCCCGGGTTTACAAAAAGTCGATCTGGACATTAAGATCGATGCCGAAGCACCCAAAGAAAAAATAGAGGAAATCGTGCATTACGCACGCAAACACTCATTGGTTTTAGATACGTTGATTAACCAGATGGAACTGGATATCAAACTCTCAGAATGAGCCGAATCACTGTTTCTTCAGCCAGCGGTCGATGGCCCCGCGTACCGTGCCATCTTCATCCATCACTAACTTAATGCCGGCATCGGTGAGGATTTTCTTACCATGGGGGCCGACATAGCCGGTGAGAATTACTTCCGGCGCTAATTTTACTACTTGTTCAGCGGCCATCATGCCTGAACCTTCTGCCGACTGGGTAGCTTCATTGACATAAGCATCCCATTCTTTCGTTTCTGAGTCGTAAATGATAAAATAATCAGCATGACCAAATTCTTCGGCCACTAACGATTCCAACTCGGGATCTTCTGCACTTACACATAATTTCATAGCAATCTCCAGAACAGGATGCGCAATGCACACACTTTAATTTTCCTCATGAATTTGTCAGCAGTACTTTTACCGACCTCAACGGGAACTTCAAATATCTGTGATGCTCATGGGGAAGAAGATTCCTATGGATTCATCAAACCGCAAAACAGTATTTTGGGTACTGATAACATTAGCCATTTCTCTTTTCATCCTCTTCCTTCTTCTGGTCTTATTCGTTGACCCTCAGGACGTCCAGGCTTCTACTATACCGAACCTGGCCGAGTGGGATGAACTGCGGATGATCTGGATTTTAGCCTTAATGCTCTTTCTGGGACCGATCATCATGATTCTGGTGACTGCGGCAACCATCATGCTCTTAAAAGATGTGCAGATTCCCCAGATCGTCCAGTATTCCGAACCCTCTACTTTTAAAAGCCAGGTCATTGGTAAGAAACCAATGCCGGCTCCGGCTGTCCCCAGCCCGCTGATTAATGAACTTGATGATAACACCGCTTCGCTCGATGAACTCAATTTAAAATTCATCCGCGGTGAGATTACTAAAGAGCAGTATGATGAACTAAAGCTAGCTCTTGAACAGCGATCCGATAATGAGTGAAGAGCAGTTATCAGAGTTGATTATCAGATAAAAATGAGTTTATAAGGTCTCCTGGGGTGGATCTCTAGGGGCTTCCTGGAAGTCCCTGGAGATGGAGATGAATAACAAGCGATTACTCAGTGATAACGAGGTCCAGAAAGGACTCCGCAGCATCATTTTTGACGGGATGATGTCGCAGGCCCTGACTACTTTTACGGGCAGTGTTTTCCTCACTGCTTTCGCACTGACACTGGGCGCTTCCGACTTCATCGTCGGAGTTTTGGCAACAATCCCGCTGCTGGCTAATGTCATCCAGATTCCCGCAGCACTTCTGGTAGAAAAGCTACGGGTAAGAAAATCAATAACCGTCTTGGCCAGCGCCCTCAGCCGGGCTTTGTGGTTAGTCATTGCTGCCATTCCCTTCATCGCGGCAGACTGGGCGATTCCCTTAATTATTATCACGTTAATTGCTCTTTCCCTGCTGGCAGCCGTCGGCGGTTGCAGCTGGAACTCCTGGATTAATGATATTGTACCTAAACAGTCCTTAGGCAAGTTCTTCTCTCAGCGGATGCTGCGTTCCACCGCGACGGCCATACCCGCCGCCTTACTCGCCGCCTGGTTTATCTCCTGGTGGCAGCAGACCTTTCCCGGTCTGGAAGTTATGGGCTACTCCCTGCTCTTCATCGCCGGCCTCATCTTCGGCTTAATCGGCGTGGCAGTCATTGCAAGAATGCCGGAACCAGCGATGGTGGTGCAGACGATGCCGCCTTTGGCAGAGATTATTAAGAGTCCTTTTGCCGACCACAACTTCTGCAACTTGATTAAATTCCTGGCTTCCTGGAATTTCTCCATCAACCTGGTGCTGCCTTTCCTTACTGTCTACCTCATCACTACCTTCGGCTATTCCGCTTCCTTAGTTACGGTCTTCGGCGTCGTCAGTCAGCTGGCAAGCATGCTCTTCTTCCGTATCTGGGGCGTCCTCTGCGACCGTTACTCCAACGTTTCCGTCTTGAAAATCGCGGGACCGGCGATGGTCGTCGTTTCGCTTCTGTGGGCAACAACGTCTATCTTTGCCGGCAGTACTTGGATCGTACTGCTCATCGTCGGCATCCATCTCCTCAGCGGCGCTGCTTCTGCGGGAGTAAATTTGGCGACGGGTAACATCGGTTTGAAATTAGCACCGCGGGAGAAAGCTACTTCCTATCTGGCAGCCAGCTCTCTCTTCTCGGCTGTTTCTGCCGGTTTAGCCCCGTTGATCGGCGGTATCGCCATCGGCTTCGTCGGCGGCTGGGAGTACTTCTTCATCCTGGCTTTCTTCCTCGGCTTGGTCTCCTTACACTACCTGCGCAAACTGAAGGAAGCGGGTAATGCGCCCAGCACTCTCGTAGCCAAAGAACTGGTCGTTGAATTAAAACAGACGACTTCACCGCAGAAAGTCAAATCCACGGCGAAATCCTGGAGCAGTCACCTCTTGGCGGGGTTAAGGTGAGCAGTTTCCGGCTCACCGCTGCTCATCACTTTATTTTTCAAGGTGTATGTCAGCACCAGACTGCCGAGGACAGCGACCACGCCTACCAGCAGATGTTCCTCATTGCTGGTGAAAAGCGCACTCAGAAGATAGGCGAGACCCATAATTAACAGCAGAATCGATGGCAAGGGCAACAAGCGTTCAAACCAAAGACTCACTTTGTTTAATTTTTTAAATTTGTCTTGGTAGACAATCAGGAGAACGTAAATAACCGTCAGGGCAAAAGCCCATTCAGAAATAGATGTCAACTCTTTAATCGTAAACGTCGTGAAATAACCTTCAAAGTCGGCGGCGGCAAAGGGTCCCAGCAGTGGCCAAAAAAGAGTAACTGGTGCCTGCCAGATTTGATCCAGCAGCAGGTGGGAACCCACGCCGGCGGCGGCCGCTAACAAAAGATAATTTGATTTTTTGCGCCAGTAATAGAGTCCAAGCACGACGATAATCAGCAGCAGGAGCAGAGTATGGGCATAAATGCGGCCGGCATTCAGTGAATCCGCCAGCAAAAAATGTCCCAGCGGTTTATCGATGAGATCTGGTAAGATCGCACCCACCGCACTGGCAATCAGCAAAATTCTCTGCCCGCTGAGCTTGTAAAGCAAGAGACCGATCATGACGCCGGCAAAGAGATGACAGAATCCCAGCACACGCTGGACTTGGCAGGGGCAGCTTATTGAATCTTTCGCTTAAGTTATCCCGCAGCGAATCTAACTCATTCTCGGTTGCTACTGATTTTTTGTTAACTAGTGATTCTTTATTAACTATCGTAAAGTTAGTGGTTTGAGTGCAGCAGAGGCTGTCAAAATCCGTATCCCTGTCAACTAAATTACAGGGTAATGGGGGAAGCTTCAATAACTATGGTTTATTTCTTTAAAGAGGGAAAGTATGTTAGAAATTAAAGATCTTACAGTGGAAGTAGGGGGCAGGAGAGTCCTCAATAAAGTTAATCTCAGCGTCTCGCCGGGATCTACCAGCGTTCTGTTCGGCCCCAACGGATCTGGAAAGTCAACGTTACTTTCAACGGTAATGGGCTTAGGGAACTACAACGTTCTTGAAGGCCAGATCCTTTTCAATGGTGTTGACATTACCCACATGCCGATTAACGAGCGGGCCCGCTTGGGTATTGGTCTGATGTCCCAGCGGCCGCCGAATCTCAGCGGTGTCACTCTTCATGATATCATTAAAGTAAGCAGTCACGGCAAAGTTGAACCTAAAGAGCTGGCTGCTAAGTTGAATATGGAAGCCTTCTTAGACAGAGATGTCAACGTTGGTTTCTCAGGCGGGGAGATCAAGCGCTCAGAGCTCCTGCAGCTTTCCGCTCAGGATCCCTGTCTCTTTATGCTCGATGAACCGGAATCCGGTGTCGATTTAGAAAGTATTGAACGCGTGGGTACGATGGTCCACGATCTCATTTCCGGCGGTAAATGTGCTGGTAAAAGAGAAGAGTCCGGCAAGAGTGCTTTAGTCATCACCCACACCGGGCAGATTTTAGATTACATCGAAGCCGACCGCGGTTATGTGCTCTGCAATGGTACCATCACCTGCACCGGCAATCCCCGCGAATTGTTGAAAGATATCCGCACTAAAGGTTACGAGGAGTGTATAAAATGCCGTCTGATCGAAATGAACTAAAAGAAAGAGCTAAAAATGCTTTACAGAAAAAAGGAGCCTTCGGCGAGGATTTCGATCTCAACCACTACTCCGAGGTGGCCGGCGAGATTCCCGTTTTCACTTCTCCCACCGAACTGCCGAAAAACATTCAGGAAGCGATGTTGAAAACTGGTGTCAGTCCTTCCGTGGAAGGCAATGACGGCAGTATGCTGGTGATTGACAACACCATCGTTTTGAACAATTCCAAAAACGAGGGTTTTGAACTGCTGGACATCCGCGAAGCGTTGAAGAAATATGACTGGCTGCAGGAGTATTCCTGGAACGCTGTCAGTGTGGATGCCGACAAGTATACCGCTGCTACCTACCTCAACGATTCGCCGGGTTACTTCATCAGAGTCTTTGCCGGACAGCACGTAAAACTGCCGGTCCAGACCTGCATTATGATTGACCACGACACTACCGCTCAGACGGTGCACAACATCATCATCGTTGAAGAAGGCGCTTCGATTGAAATCATCTCCGGCTGTACTTCGGGCAGCGATGTTGATTCCGCGCTGCACATGGGTATTTCGGAAATGTACATCAAGAAAAACGCTACCCTGAAGTTCACCATGATTCACAACTGGGCCGAAAACATCGGTGTCCGCCCGCGGACCAATGTTGTTGTTGAAGAGAATGGAACCTTCATCAACAATTACATCATCCTCAAGAAAGTCCGCAGTGTGCAGTCTTATCCGACTGCTAACTTAGTCGGTAAAGGCGCAGTTGCGCAGTTTAACACTGTGGCTATCGCCCAGCCGGGAGCTGAATTAGACTTGGGCTCACGCGTAATCTTAGGCGCGCCGGAATGCAAGGCGGAAATCATCTCCCGTTCCATTACGGTGGGCGGCAAAGTCATCAACCGGGGAACCTTGGTCGGTGATGCACCGGACATCAAAGCCCATCTGGAATGCCGGGGTCTGATTCTCGGTGACGGCGGCGTTAACGTGGCTATTCCTGAACTGGATGCCAGAGTTGCTGATGTGGAAATGACCCACGAAGCTTCCTTAGGCAAAGTCGCTCAGGATCAGGTAGAATATATCATGTCCCGTGGTCTGACTGAAGATGAAGCGGTCGGCATGATCGTCCGTGGTTTCTTAGAAGTAGGTATCCGCGGTATTCCTGACGATATTAAAGCCGAAATTGATGACGCTATCCGCCAAAGCGATTTAGCGACCGGTTAAACAACTTCGATCCAGCACCCCTGGATCTTATTTTTTAATATTTGTGAGAAGTTAACAACGCACGACCAATGGCCTTAAATTGAAACAGCCATATTTCGTCGGCGAGTGAACTTATGATCTTCTATTTTTCCGGTACCGGCAACAGTCGCTATGTGGCACAGGTGCTGGCCGAAGCGCTGGATGAGCAGCTGCTGGCAATCGCCGAATGCCTCAACACTGGTAATCTGGAATTTTCTTTAGAAGCAGCAGAAAAAGTGGGGATTGTAACGCCGGTCTACTTTTATGGTCTGCCCTCTATCGTTGAAGAATTTCTTGACAAAGTTCAGTTCAACTGCTCGCCTTCAATGTACCTGGTAGTTACTTTCGGTTCCTTTACTGCCAATACGGGACCGCATGCGCAAAAGATGTTAAGTGCACAAGGCCGGCAGCTGGATTATCTCTTTTCGGTACAGATGCCGGAAAATTATGTGCCGCTTTTTAAAGTACCAGCTTCTGAAACGCAGACTCAGTTGTTTGCTGAAGCGGAGAAAACTATCGCACAGATTGTCCAGAGCTTAAAGGAGAATGAGGTCGGTGATCACGACGCCAGTAAAGGAAAATTCCCCCGGCTTGTTTCGGCGGTTTGCCGGCAGCTTTACCGCGGAGGCATGACTACTAAGAAATTCTGGACGACGGAGGCTTGTACCGCCTGCGGCTTATGTGCCCGTTTGTGTCCTGTGAAAGCCATATCATTAGCAGACGGAAAGCCATCCTGGACTAAAGAAAAATGCCCCCGCTGTCTGGCTTGTTTACACCGCTGTCCTGTGGAAGCCATCCAACTGGGTCACTTGACTAAGAATAAAGAACGTTACGTGCATCCGCAGCTAAGTGAGTGAGAGGAATCATGAAGCCGATTGAAAATAAACGCATCGTACTTACGGGAGCCAACAGCGGTATCGGTCTGGAAGTGCTAAAACTCCTGCTGGAACGTGAAGGAAATATCATCTTTGCGGTCGATTTGAACATCGATGTCCTCAGCACCTTGGATGCTTCACGCGTAATTCCTTATCAGTGTGACGTTTCACAGGCACAAAATATCGATAAGCTCTTTCAGGAAGCGCTGGCGGCTCTCGGTAACATAGATGTCTTCTATGCCAACGCCGGCTTCGCTTATTATGAAGAGTTGAATTATGTTGACTGGCGCCGAACTGAGAAAATCTTTGAAACCAACGTTCTCTCACCCATTTATTCTTATCAGAAATTTGCTGAATATTTAGACGGCCGGGAAGGTATTTTTGCCATCACTGGCTCCGCAATGGGTTTCATGGGCATGCCGGGCTTTACCCTTTATTCTTCATCTAAGTTTGCCATCACCGGCTTTCAGGAAGCAGTCCGTCTGGAAAAACCAGATAATATTCAGCTGACTACTTTATTTCCGGTTTCTACCGACACTGGCTTCTTCAAACCCGCCAGTGATATTGAGTTCCGGAAACCTTTCCCAGTGCAGTCTCCCGACATTGTTGCCAAAAGAATGCTCCGCGGTCTCGAAAAGGGTAAGAAAAAAGTCATGCCCTGCCGCTTGTTCCGGGTCGCGCTGGTTTTATTCCGCATCTTACCTTTTGTCAGAACCTGGTACTGGAATTACGAAAAGAAAAAATTTGATGAATATCGGTCCAAAAAAGGCACTAATTAGACACCTTTAATGGTCTGCTAAGACGATCTTCATTTTCTTTAGCGCTTAACTTTGCCCTGTAGCTTTTGTTGAACAAGTTCAAATACTAGGAAACACATCTTCTTGAACAAGTTCAAATAATTACGAACGGAGGATGACTAATGAATAAACGTGAGAAAGCAAAAGAAAAGGATGGCGAAACTTCCTTTGAGAAAATCATCGATATTGCTTTCGATTTATTCTTAGAACATGGTTATGAAGATACGACCATCCGCATGATTACCGAGAAGGCAGGCATTCACATCGGCAGTCTCTATTATTTATTTCCCAATAAAGAAAGTATTCTTCAGGCGATGATGCTTACTATCTTCGATACGATTCATAAAAATGCTCGAGTAATTTATGATGATAAAAATAGTTTAACAACTTTATTTTACCCGACCGCTTCCCTTTTGTATATGGCCAGTCAGTCTAAACACATTGCCCGTTTACTGTATAAGGCGTACTCAACCTGGTCAGTCTTTGAAGAGTTGTTAAAATTCTCTAAAAACTGGGCTTTGAACTTTGACTCTTCTCTGTTAGGCATTGACGACCGCGAGTATCACGCACGTCTGCTTTTTATCTTTGGCGGACTGGGCAACACACTCGGTGAAATTTATCACAGCAAGCGGACGATTAGTTACCGCGAACGTTTGGATGAATTTATTGCTGTTGCCTGCCGGGTATTTGAAAGGCCTGTGCCAGAAGACATTAAGATCACAAAAAAATCACTTTACGCTCTGCTGGAAAATGAAAAAATTACGCTCTTAGGGAAAGAAATTGCAACTACCTAAACTGCGAGGTGAAACCTTGAACTCACAAGACCTTAATCAGGAAAATAAACAAAATGTACCGTGTACACATCAGGTATCAGGAACCATCGGCATTATTGCCTGCCCCATGCTGGAAGATGAATTGATCTACAATCTACTCTCCGACCCGGATGAAAAATGCATCTATGTTGTAGACACTGGCTCTCAGGGAAGTTTAGTTTCTAAACTGAAATATCATGAGATGCCTTACCAGATGATTAGCGAGTATTCTTTTGACTGCGGAATCAACGGCTTAGATCGATCGCAGTACAATTTAGTAATATATATGAATAAATTAGGATTACACGCTGAACCAAAAGTACTCAAGAGCAAACTTGAAAGTCAAGTCTCATTACACACACGTCTGTTTGATGCGATTTTAGTCTACTACGGCATCTGTGGTAATTACGGTTGGGATATCTCTCAGACTTTAGCAGATGAAGCTGAAATTCCCATAATTGCTATTCGTGATGAAAACGGCAAGATCTGTGATGACTGCATCGGGGTAGCGGTGGGCGGTACTGATAACTATTTCCGGCTTAACAAAGCCTACACTGGTGTTCTCTATCTCACACCGGCAATGGCTACCAACTGGGAAGACTTCATGGCTTCCTCCGAGATGGCGAGAGGCTGCGATCTCAATGATCATGATATGATGAAGATGCTCTTTGAGATCTGTGGTTACAAATATGCACTCAAGCTCGACACGGGCATCGGTGACCGGGAAATGTATGAAAAGTGTGCCCATGATATCTGCCGGGAAATGAACTTGGAATTGATTGATGCGGAAGATGGCTGGACTACTCTCGAACCGATAAACCGGGCATACGCTGAAGCCAAATCTTCATTAAAACCATCTGGTGCCTAAATGGGTGGATGAGGAAACACCTCTTCATTCCTCTATTTTTAATCAAATGGCATAGTATTTTTATCAAAAATATTTTTATATAAAATTTTTAGATAATGGTGGGTCCGCCCAGATTTGAACTGGAGTCTATAGCTCCCGAAGCTACAAGTATACCAAGCTAGCCCACGGACCCATTTATTGATGGCTAATAAACGATCTGATATATATCTTCGCATCATCAAGCTTAAGATGTACTATTGTCGATGTTTAACTTCGACACATATTTATAGGGACTCAACTTTCTCGGCCCGATGAAAGATCAGCTGCGAGAAAAAATCGCAGGAGAAATAACTCTTTCTCAGGATGCTGGCAAAACCATCCGCAAATGGCGAGAAGAGTTTCGTATCTCACAACAAGATCTTGCTGAGCATATGGGTGTTTCTCCCTCGATGATCAGCGATTATGAATCAGGACGGAGGAAATCTCCCGGTATCGCTATCGTCCGCAGGATTGTAGATAGTCTTATCGAACTCGATGAGATGTCTGGCGGAACTATTTTGAAGAAGTTCGGTTTGGATAAAAAACACGACTGTGTTATTCACATCGCCGAGTTCAGTTCCAGTATATCTATTGATGATTTCTTAAAAGCGGTGGATGCTGAACCGCTGAATGATGTTTTTGATGCGGAACGCCATATTCATGGCTACACGGTCATCGATTCTTTGAAAGCAATCACTTCTCTAAGCTCCTTCGACTATCTGCAGATTTATGGCTGGAGCAGTGAACGGGCGCTCATTTTTTCAGGAGTAAAATATGGGCGTTCACCGATGATTGCCATCCGTGCGCATCCCCTGAAACCTTCGATGGTGGCTTATTTGAGCCCGGAGCAAGTGGATCCCTTAGCCATCAGATTAGCGACTTTAGAAAACATACCGTTAGTAAAAATAACCCTGCCGGTTTCGCTTTTGGTTAATCGGCTTAGTAAATTTGAGTAGGAGAGATTGATACTATGGACGTAGGAATTGTAAGTTACGGGGCATACATCCCCAGATATCGAATAACCCCTCAGGAAATCGGTCGTGTATGGGGTACCGATGGTGAGGCCATGAGCCGCAATCTCTTCATCATCTCCAAATCGGTTCCTTCTCCGGATGAAGATGTGGTAACCATCGCAGTGGAAGCTGCCAGAAACATGATGAAGCGAACTGTTGTCGATCCTGCTGACATCGGCTCCATCTATGTTGGATCGGAATCCCATCCTTATGCGGTTAAACCAACCGGTACGATTGTGGCCGAAGCTATTGAAGCTGCACCAGATCTGACTGCAGCCGATTTTGAATTTGCCTGTAAAGCCGGAACCGCGGCCATCCAGTGTTGCATGGGTTTAGTCGGTTCAGGCATGATCAAATATGGTGTAGCGATCGGCGCTGACACTTCACAGGGAGCTCCCGGTGATGCTTTAGAATTCTCCGCTTCTGCCGGCGGTGCGGCTTACCTGATCGGCCGTGATAAGCTGATTGCCAAGATCAACAAGACAGTTTCATATACTACCGACACTCCCGACTTCTGGCGGCGTGAGGGTGCCCACTATCCGTCCCACGGTGGACGTTTTACCGGTGAGCCAGCTTACTTTAAGCATGTAACTTCTGCTGCTAAGAAATTAATGGAAGAGATGGGTACAACGCCGGGAGATTATGACTATGCTGTTTTCCACCAGCCTAACGGTAAGTTCCCGGTCAGGGTAGCTAAACAATTAGGTTTCAGCGAGGAGCAAATTAATGTCGGTCTCCTCACACCTTTTATCGGCAATACTTATTCAGGAGCTGTTCCGCTCGGTTTAGCTTCCGTACTGGATGTAGCTAAACCCGATCAGCACATCTTCGTCGTGGCCTACGGTTCCGGAGCCGGTTCCGATGCCTTTGACATTACTGTTACACCTGCGATCCGTAAGTTCCGCCGGGAGGCAGCGCCTTCCGTAAGAGACCTGGTTGAAAATAAGAAATTCTTAGACTATGCGTCCTACGCGAAAGTGCGGGGAAAGATCAGAATGAAGGAGGCATCCCAATGAGAGAAGTAGCAATTATTGGAATCGGTGACACAAAATTTGGTGAATTATGGGGAATGTCCCTGCGAGATTTGGGAATCGCTGCCGGACTGGCAGCCATCCATGATGCTAAACTCTCTGGTGATGAAATCGACGCGCTTTATGTGGGCAACATGTCTGCTGGTAAATATGTCGATCAGGAACACATTGGTGCCTTAATCGCAGATTATTCCGGTATGGCTCGCGATCACATCCCTGCTACTAGAATTGAAGCGGCCGGTGCTTCCGGAGGATTGGCTTTCCGGCAGGCCTACATGTCAGTGGCCTCCGGCGCTACCGATATTGTCGTGGTCGGCGGAGCTGAAAAGATGACTGATGTCGGTGATGTCCTCTCAACGGAAATCCAAGCCATGGCGGCTGATCAGCAGTGGGAAACTTCCTTCGGTGCTACTTTTCCGGCGCTCCATGCCATAATCGCCCGGCGGCACATGCACGATTATCAAACAACGAGGGAACAGATTGCCCAGGTGGCAGTCAAAAATCACAAACATGGCTCCCTCAATCCTAAAGCACAGTTCCAAAAAGAGATTAAACTGGATACAGTGTTGAAAGCAGCACCCGTGGCCGATCCATTAAGAATGTTTGACTGCGCTCCCGTTTCGGATGGAGCCGCAGCAGTGGTGCTCTGCGCTATGGATCTAGCGAAAAAATACACAGACACGCCGATTAAAGTTGCAGCTTCTGGCCAAGCTTCCGATACTCTGGCTTTAGCGCATCGGAAAAACATCTGTGAGTTCAAAGCGACTTCAGTGGCGGCGGCCAAAGCTTTCAAGCAGGCTAAACTGACCCCCAACGATATTCAGCTGGCGGAAGTTCATGACAACTTTACGATCTCGGAAATCCTCGCCATTGAGGATCTGGGCTTCTTCCCCAAAGGTACCGGCGGCAAAGCTACTGCAGACGGTGAAACAGAAATCGGATCCAAGCTGGCCATCAATACTTCCGGCGGCTTGAAAGCCAGAGGCGACCCGATGGGCGCAACTGGTATCGCACAGATTGTCGAACTGGTTACCCAGCTGCGGGGTGAAGCAGGTAAAAGACAAGTAGCCGATGCCCGCGTGGGACTGGCACAGAACGTCGGTGGCACTGGTGCTACTGCTGTTGTTCATATCTTAGAGAGGGTGAACTGATGACCGTTGCAAGATTCTGGAGAGAAAATTCTGCCCGTTATAATCTGGTCGGTTCCAAATGTGGTAACTGCGGCAAAATCATGTTCCCGCCGCGGACGGTCTGTCCCGACTGTCATCGTTTAAGCGTGGGCAAGATGGAACCCATTAAGCTCAAAGGCGACGGCGAAGTCTTCTCCTTTTCCATCGTCCATGATGCACCTTCGCAATTGGAATTGCAGAAACCTTACATCATGGCCCTGATTGAAATGTCGGAAGGCGTGTACATCACCGCGCAGATCATCGACTGCGATCCCGCTGAGGTTCATATCGGCATGAAAGTGAAAGCAACAATGCGTAAAATTAGTGAAGAAGGGGCCTCGGGAATCATTCACTATGGGTACAAATTTATACCAGTAAAATAAATTAAACGGTCGAGTATCCATTAATCGTGTCAGAAAGATGCGCGTGAGCGCATCTTTAATGGATACTCATTTTTTTCTTAATCACTTTGTTTAGAAGTTCCTGATTCTAAAATCGAAACAATGGCAAACAAGGTGAAACAGACAGCACCCAGTCCGACCATGATGTGGGCAGGAACGAAGAAGTTGACATTGAAGTAAGATACTTCGAATAAGAAGGCTGCCAGAAAGAGACAGGCCAGCGCTGTTCCTACCGGTATCAGAGGAATGCGGTTGGCCAGCGGTTCCTTTCGCCGCCAGACGGCTGCCAGCAGGATCACTTTGCTGGAAATGCTGTAGCAGATGAGACCTAAACCAATTAACACGAACCCCGGGGCGATGGCTATGGCCCGCAGTGGCATCATCAGCATGATGCCCCAGCCTATGCAAATGGTACCCAAAATAAGGACCAAAATGGACCATAACCAGCGTTCTTTCCTGCTGAACTTATTCTGAATCTGACGCAGAACTGTTGCGACCAAGGCAATTAAACTTGCGCAGACTAAACCTAGGCCGATCATCACATGTCCGGCGACAAAGTCGGCGGAAGTGCCTTGTGTAAGTAGAAAATAAGCATAAATCCAGGCAATGGCGGTGCAGATCAGTGGTACACTGAAGTAGGTCAGATAAGTACCGCGTGTGTATCTGTCAAAAGGCACATCTTTGTAACTGAGATTTTCTGAATTGCTGGGAATCATGGAGAATTTTCCGGAAGAGATCGCTACCGTTGCTACACAGCAGGCAATCAGACCTACTCCAAATACCACATTGCCGGAAACAAGATCATCAACTGTTTTTTCAGTAATAACTAATAAAATGCCACTCAGGCAGGTAACAATGCCGGCAGTATAACCCAATATTGGGTAAAAGATGCGATCCGCTCTGTTGAACTTATGAATCAGCTGGCGGATAATTGTTGCCGCAGTGGAAAACAGCGCAATGCAGATCGCCGTCAGGGCAATCAGCACGTTCCCGGCGATAAGGTAACCGTCACCCACACCCATTGTCCGTATATATATTCCAAAAGTGAGACAAATCACTCCCATTATCAAAGGAATCAAGCGAAAAAGCACGCTCATTTTGTAATTCATGTCAATATCCACATCCCACAGGGCAATTGACAAAATTCTCTGGGAGTCTCAATATTAATACTCTATTTGTAAAAAACGCTAAAAAAGCAGTGATTATCAAAGTTCCAGAGGAACGAGCCTGCTAGCTGCAGAAGCAAGCTTCATTGGCCGTAGCACCATTACTTATTTCTCAGGGAAGCGAAGGCCACATGTTCTAAAACTAAATCATATTTTTTAGAAGCGGTGACTGAAGCCAATTCTGCCTGGCTGATGCCAAAACGGAGCATTTTTTCTTCCGATGGTTCTAAAAGCGTATCATCAAGCGTTAAAGAAAGCTGAGTGAGTACTTCTTGAGGATCACGGTCGAAGATCACCAAGGCTACCTCTTGCGGGGATTTGACACTCATCTTTTCTGCGGCTTTGGCAATCTGCCGCTCGCCGGATGCGTAGAGCATTGTCTCCATCGCCAGTGTGCTGCAGATGTGATGCTGAGTAGCAAAAGCCCGTTGTGCGCAATCGGCAGCTGCCAGTAAATGATCTTTCCCGCAGACCATTTGGGGATCTAAACCCAATACACCGATTTCCTGAAGCTTTCCTTTCAACTCCTCAATCACAAAATTACCACGGGCGCCAAGCACACAGACCTTACTCATCGCCGGGGAGATGAATGATTACTGTTATCAGGTTTTCGAAATCTGCTGCTCATTACTGCTTAAAAAACTAATTCGTTGCGATTACAGGAAAGTTTTTGGAAAGGCGTTATGATCTTACGAATATTGCTGATGAAAGATTAAAGTAGTCCATTATGATGACTGACTGAGAGGTACGTTCATGGAAAAAGTAAAGGTTGTTGCACCAGCAACACTTTCCAACCTTGGTTCCGGGTTTGATGTCTTCGGTATGGCTCTGGCAGAACCTTTCGATCATATCGAAGCAAGAAAGACCAGTGAACCGGGTGTTACTATCGAAGCAATTGAAGGTTGGGGTGCAGAAGGCATCACCACCGATGCAACTTTAAATTCTGCCGGCGTCGCTGCGGCAGAAGTTCTCAAAAAATGTGAAGCGGATTTCGGTATCGCTCTGACGATTAAAAAGGGGTTCCGCCCTGGTTCCGGTATCGGCTCTTCTGGAGCCTCAGCCGCCGGGGGTGCAGTGGCCGCCAATATCTTGGCCGGTAAGCAACTCACTCCCCGCGATGTTGTTGTCTGTGCTGCTGAATCCGAACGTGTTACTTCTGGCAGTTTTCATGCAGATAATGTCGGGCCCTGTGTTCTGGGTGGTTTCAGCGTAATCAGAAGTTATGAACCGCTGGAAATTAAGCGGGTACAGCCCCCTAAAAATTTAGGCATCGTCATTGTCATGCCTTCTTTTACCGTCAAAACGCTTGATGCCCGGGCGGTAATTCCCCAGCAGGTTGCACTGCACGACATGATTTATGAAGTCGGCAATGCTGCTTCCTTGGTTCTGGGTATGTGTTACGAAGACATTGAATTAATTGGTAAAAGCATGAGTGATGTCGTCATTGAACCGGCACGAGCTAAATTGAATCCGGGACTCAATGAGGCTAAAGAGGCGGCGATTGAAGCCGGAGCAGCCGGAGCCTTCTTAGGCGGTTCTGGACCATGCGTTATTGCCGCTTATGATCTTACTTACGTTGATGGTCAAACTATTTTAGAGGCGATGCTGGGCAGCTACGAGCGGGCCAAGATCGCAATTGATAAAACCTGGATCACCACCTGGGGTGAAGGGTGCAGGAGTCTTTAATATGCATAAAATTAAGTGTTACGAGTGTGGATCAGAAATTACCGATCCCTTTTTAGATGCTTGTCCAAAGTGCGGTGGAATCTTAACCATCGAAACAGATCTGGATGCCGTGGCTAATTTAAAGCCCAAAGATCTGCGGGAAAAGCCTCTTGGTGTATGGCGTTACGCGCCTTTCCTGCCTGTTAAATGCAACGTTTCTTTATTGGAAGGCGGCACTCCGCTTTACAACTGTCAGGCCTTGAGCAAACACCTGGGTATGAAAGAAGTGCATGTCAAATATGAAGGCGCTAACCCCACCGGTTCCTTTAAAGACCGGGGTATGACTGTCGGCGTCTCCAAAGCGATTGAGCTGGGTTGTGAAACTGTCGGCTGTGCTTCTACCGGCAACACCTCCGCATCACTGGCAGCTTATGCCGCCAAAGGCGGTCTCAAATGTGTGGTCTTGTTACCATCCGGAAAAGTAGCGGCCGGAAAACTGGCACAAGCCATGTTCTACGGGGCCAAAGTCGTCATGGTAAACGGTAATTTTGATGACGCACTGAATGTGGTCAAAGCCCTTGCTGACGAACGGGTTCTTTACTTGCTCAACAGTATCAATCCTTACCGTCCAGAGGGTCAGAAAACACTCGCCTTTGAAATCATTGATCAGCTGGACTTTAACGTTCCCGACCGGATTCTTATTCCCGTTGGTAATGCTGCTAACATTTGGGCAGTTTACAAAGCACTTTCTGAATGGAAAACCCTCGGCTGGATTGACAAGATGCCTAAACTCACTGGCATCCAGGCCGAAGGAGCAGCTCCGGTAGCCAAAGCCTTCAAAGAAGGCGCAGCTGATTTCCAGCCTGAACTTAATCCGGAAACCATCGCCACCGCCATCCGTATCGGTAACCCGGCCAGCGGCCGTAAGGCGCTCAAAGCGATTTATGACACCAACGGCTACTCGACCACTGTGACCGATGAGGAAATTCTTGCCGCCCAGCAACTCTTAGGGCGCAAAGAAGGAGTCGGTGTGGAACCCGCTTCGGCAGCTTCAGTTGCCGGTTTAATCAAACTCAAAAACGAGGGCATCATCGATGCTGACGAGCGGGTTGTCTGTGTCTGTACCGGCAACGTCCTGAAAGACCCCGATACCGTCATCAACTCCTGCGGTAAGATCCTCAACGCCGAACCTACCGTGGCTGACGTTAAGCGGATTATCGCTTAAAAATCAAAAAGACTTTTTTGATGAGGTGATGAAGGCGTCACAACTGGTGGCTCCTTTATCATCTCCTTCTTTTCATTAGCCAGCGACCATTCCGGGTCAACCTGTTTTTTGATTCTTTCTGCTAAAACCTTACTGATGCCAGGAATTCTCGCCAGGCGGTAAACATCAATGTTGCGCAGATCTTCAAAATTTTTAAGGTCATACTTGTACAGTGCTCGGGCCCGGGCACGCCCCACGCCTCTTAATTTCACTAATTCAAGCAGTTCTGGTTTTACTCCGTTTTTCAAGCGGGCCATGAGTTCCGTCAGCAGGGGATAAGCATCCTTGTTGAAGATGTTGGATAATTCCCGGGTAGCGTAGATCAACCATTCTGCCGTGTCAGCCTTATTGCGCAGATCACCGGGGCCGATGCCGTATTGCGACAGCAACGTCTCTTCATCCACCTCATCGATCCATGATTCAATCATGGCAGCAGTCTTGATTTCGGCCAGATAGAATTCATAATCTTCGCTGAATTCATTCGGCGGTTCCAGCAGCAATTCTTTAGTGCGTCTGATGACCAGCTCATCATAAGTGACGTCTTCGCCGCTCTTAATGTACAAAGGTAAGAGATCAGGCGTAGCACAGATGGCCTGTAAAAAGCCGAAGATGGTCTTGCCTTCCTGATAGTTACGCAGGGCATCACGCAGTTTGATGGCACCCAGCGGATCGATGTACAGATCAGAAACTCTTTTGCCGAAGAAGGTAGCCCGGATCATCTCCTCCGAGATGACAATCAGTTCTTCCTGGGCTAGAAACTCAAGAACTTTATCTGCTGTATCTTCCAGAAGTGAAACGGTGGTCTGATGCGCATAAAAAGTTGAATTAAGGAAATCCATCAGCGTATCGCGTGAATGGGCGGTTTCGGAAGCAATGAGCGCCAGGATGTGTGATCGCAGCAGAGATTCATTGCCTAGTTTAGAGTAGATCTCTTCCGAATCAGCTAAAATGTAATTATCAATCAGGAAGGACTTCTTCTCTTCCGAGTTAGCGAGCAGGATCGCTTCGCCATATGGGTCAAAACGAGGTCGACCGGCCCGGCCGCACATCTGTTTGACTTCCATTACGGGAATTGCCACTTGTCCGCCGGGACCGAAGCGCTGTACATCACGAATAATCACTCTCCGTGCCGGCAGGTTGATACCAGCCGCCAATGTCGGAGTTGCCACAATGCATTTGATGTGGCCGTGTTTGAAATTTTTCTCCACATACTTGCGCTGATCGTTAGTAAGGCCCGCGTGGTGAAAAGCCACCCCTCTTTTCATACACTCTTTCAGCAGCTTAGCGATAGAAGTTTGCTCACTTTCCTCACCTTCTTCTGCTTCCAGTTCCGGGGAATACTTGAGGGTGGCGGCAATTTTCTTAGCTTCTGTTTCCGTGGCTTTGCGGGTATTAACAAAAACTAAGCACTGTCCGCCGTTTTCGACGGCATCGCAGACTAAGGAGATCACCGGCGTCTTGAGATTTCTTACCTCATGGCGGGTGTTGTCAACATAATATATCTTATTCTCAAAGTAGACGCCTTCTTTTAATTTGGTCGGGCGCCACTCGCTTTCGATCAATTCCGCATTCAGCCATTCAGCAACTTCCCGGGCATTTTGAATAGTTGCTGATAAAGCAATGATTTGAATGTCAGGATTAAGCCGTTTAAGCTTTGCCAACGTGATTTCTAAGGTGGGTCCGCGGCCGGGATCATGCAGCAGATGCACTTCATCCGCCACCACCAAAGCGACATTTTTTACCCAGTCGGTTTTGTGCCGCAGCAACGAATCCGCCTTTTCCGAGGTGGCAACAATAATATCATACTTGTCAAAACGCGGATCAGGCGAATCAAAATCACCAACAGAGATTCCTACTCGTAAACCCAGTTTCTCAAATTTCCGCAGATCATCGTACTTTTCAGCCGCTAAGGCTCTTAAGGGTACGATATAAATGACTTTCTTATGATTCTCTAAGACTTGCTTCAGTGTGGCCAGGTAAGCAATCAAACTCTTTCCGGAAGCGGTAGGAATGGCAACCATCAGATTCTTCCCGGCTAAGGCTGGGAAAACTGCTTCGGCCTGTGGTGGATAAAGCTCTTTTACGCCATCTTTGATTAATAACTCGGCCACGCCTTCTGGGAGGTCAAGTTCGTCCACCATCACTTTCTTCTTAGCCATTCGTTGCAACATTAGTTACTTCAATTAAAGCCTTTCCTGCCCTCATTTCATATATAAACTAAAATCCAGCCATATTTGTGCACATATCTTGGGATAGTTTCTTTAAGGAGAGGAGAAACTTTAATTAAGGGCAGGGGCATGAGTTGATTTGAGTTGGAGAATATCTGATATGAGCAATGAAGAGTTCAGCTCTGCAGGAAGGACTTCTGATATCGACAACTGGTTAGATTCTCAGAATTTTAGCACAACTGCTGACATAGAAATTCCTGAAAAGCTCGCTGACCAAGTAATTGGTCAAGATTCGGCTGTCGAAGTGATTAAGAAGGCTGCCGAACAGAGGCGTCACGTGATGCTGATCGGTGAGCCTGGTACTGGAAAGTCTATGCTTGCCAGATCGATGACGGAATATCTTCCAAAGAGCGAAATGCAGGACATCATTGGCTATCACAACCAAGAAGATCCCAATGAGCCCAAAATCCGGGTAGTTCCTGCTGGTAAAGGTAAGGAGATCGTTGCCGTCCAAAAACGCGAGGCTATGCAGAGAAAACAGCAAAAAACGACCATGCTCACCATGATCATGGTCTTAGTTGGTGTAATGTGTGTAGCCTGGTTTATTATGGCAGGAGGAACAGATCCGACCATTCTGTTTATTGGTCTGCTCTTTATCCTCGTCATCTTGATGGCTACCCGCTATCTCGGTGGCAATAAAGAGAATTATCTGGTTCCTAAGCTGCTCGTGGGCCACGACGAGACCGATATGCCGCCCTTTGTTGATGCGACGGGAGCACATGCCGGAGCATTACTGGGTGACGTTAAGCACGATCCTTTCCAGAGCGGAGGTTTAGAAACACCAGCTCATGAAAGGTTAGAAGTCGGGGCCATTCACAAATCTTCACGCGGCGTACTGTTCATCGATGAAATTAATCTTCTTAGAATGGAAAGCCAGCAGGCACTGCTGACCGCTATCCAGGAAGGAAAATTCTCGATTACTGGCCAAAGCGAAAGATCCTCGGGAGCCATGGTCAAATCAGAACCTGTACCTTGCGAATTCATTCTGGTCTGTGCCGGTAACCTTGATGCTATTCAAGGCATGCACCCAGCTCTCAGGTCGCGTATCCGTGGATACGGTTACGAAGTGTATATGCAGTCGACAATGCCCGATACCAGCGAGAACAGAACCAAGCTGGTCCGGTTCGTAGCGCAGGAAGTGTCCAAGGACAAAAAGATCCCTCACTTCGAAAAAGCCGCAGTAGGTGAAATCCTCAAAGAAGCGCAGCGCAGAGCCGGCAGATATGGCCACCTTACTCTGAGATTAAGAGAACTGGGTGGACTGATTCGAGTCTCGGGTGATGTCGCTCGGGAAAGAGGCGCTGACCTCGTCACTGCCGAAATGGTTGTTGATGCCAAACGGGTAGCCCGCAGTCTGGAACAACAGATCGCTGACCGTTATCTTGAGTCAAGAAAGGAATACAACACTTTTGTTGTCGAAGGTGACGCCGTCGGTGTCGTTAATGGTCTAGCTGCTCTCAATGCTGAAAGTTCCATGTCGGAATACTCCGGTGTTGTCCTACCGATCGTAGCTGAGGTTACTCCTCCGCAGACCCGCTCTGGTGGCAGAATCATTGCTACCGGTAAGCTTGGTGAGATCGCCAAAGAAGCAGTAGAAAATGTTTCAGCGCTCGTCAAAAAATACACGGGTGAAGACATCTCTAACCACGATGTCCACATTCAGTTCATCGGCACCTATGAGGGTGTAGAAGGCGATTCGGCTTCAGTAAGCGTTGCTACGGCAGTTATCTCTGCTTATGCTAACATCCCCATTGATCAGTCTGTAGCGATGACTGGCTCACTTTCTGTGAGAGGTCAGGTTCTGCCTGTTGGTGGTGTAACGGCTAAGATCGAGGCTGCTGCCGAGTCAGGCATTAAAAGGGTCATCATTCCCCGTTCCAATCTGGGCGATGTCGTTATCGAAGACCGCTACCGGTCCATGATCGAGATCGTTCCCGTTGATACTCTGGGTGATGTCTTAGAAAATGCCCTGGTCTCCTGCCCTGAAAAAGAAGGATTAATTCACAAATTCACTGACCTTCTTTCGAAAGGTGCAGAAAAAATCCGGCCGGTAAGCATCCGTCCGACACCTAACTAATTTTACAAAAATCTGCGGTCAACCCGCAGATACTTTTAATTCATATTGTTTTATCTTCTTTTGATGAGTGCACTCATAATTGGTAGATTTCAGCCATTTCACAAAGGGCATCTTAGTGTCATTAAACTCGTTGCTGAAAAAAGCGACCGGACGATCATTGGCATCGGCAGTGCACAATTGTCACATACCTTTGAAAACCCCTTTACGGCTGGTGAACGGCATTTAATGATCTCCCGCGCCCTTCACGCGGAAGGCATCGATGACTGCTATCTGGTGCCGATCGTGGACATTAACCAATATTCTTTGTGGGTTGCTCACGTGGAATCGATGGTGCCTCCTTTTGAAACCGTCTACAGTAATAATCCTCTTACCCGCCGTTTGTTTGAGGAAGCTGGCTACAACGTTGATATTGCGCCTATGTTTGACCGTCATATCTATTCAGGGACGGAAGTGCGGACGCGAATGCTGCACAATGAAGACTGGCAGTCACTGGTGCCGCCCGGCGTTGCGGAAACCATCTATGAAGTCAAAGGGGATGAAAGACTGCGGCAGATCATGGATGAACGCCTATGATCGCGCAGACTCTCGCAGAAGCCTTGTCCTCACAGCAGCTTACCTTGGCGGTAGCGGAATCGTGTACCGGCGGTCTGGTTTCCAAAACGATTACTGATCTACCCGGTTCATCACGGTATTTTTTGGTTTCTTGTGTAACCTATTCCAATGCGGCCAAAATGTCTTTATTGGGGGTAAAGGAGAAAACGCTGATTGACCACGGCGCAGTAAGTCTTGAAACAGCCGCTGAAATGGCGCAGGGTGTCCGGAAAGTAGCGGCAGCCGACATCGGTATCTCAACAACCGGTATCGCCGGTCCAGACGGCGGCAGCGATTTTAAACCGGTCGGCACAGTCTGTTTTGCTGTTAGTTATCAAGACACGATTGTAACTAAAAAAGAAATTTTTGAAGGAGATCGTAACGCTATCAGAGAGCAGGCCACTGAGTATATTCTGCGCCTGCTGCTGAAGGTGATCTCCTAAGTTTCAATCATTGATGGCTTTGAGGGTGCTGTCTTTCGCTCCGCTTTTGTTCAAGACATATTTTACGCCGGGGAGCGAGGAAATCTTAGACATTGCTTTCATAGCCCCTCTTTTTGATTGAATGCGCATCAGTTCCCGGTCTTTGGAGCCCAAACGGTACTTGTATTCTTCCGAACCGGCACCAAAATCGAATTGCGTGAAACCTGCGTTTAGCGATTCTTTCATCGCATAGTGTGCTACTAAGTTTCCTGGTGATAGCTGGGAAAAGCGCGGCTGCATGCCGACTCTATAGGCACGCATTACATCTCCATCTTCAAAGCAGATCATCTGTGAAGCAAGAGCGCCGTCAATCCAGATTTCAAAAATATCGCAATAACCTTCGTTGGCGGCATAAGTGGTAATATCTTTCAAGAACGAAGCAATATTTTCATTGGCAAAGATGCTGCCACCCTTATCTTCCCAGCGGGAAATATGGTGCAAGGCATAGAACTCTGCTGCTTCCTTTACTTCTTCAGGAATGTCCACGCGCCGATAGCCGATACGCCCTTCTGCTTCCAACGACTGCAAAGTCCGGCGGATCATCCTCTTGGTACGTGAGGAAGCATTGCTGAGGACATCTTTTCCTGGTGTAAACTCAACAAAGGGACAGGGAATTTTTACCAGTTCATCCGTATCCCACAGGGAAGCTATTCTTTCATAGAGTTGCAGTGAAAGTTCATCTTCCTTCAAATCATGAAACTGAATAACATTCCAATCCAGCTGATCCATCACTTCGACCAACGCTTCGGCAATGTGCGCTGAATCGCCATGCCAAAGAATATTTAGATCATACAATTCCGTCGTACCGCTGCCGTTGCCAATCATTGATAATTTTTTAATTTTTATTCCGGAAACTTTTTGCTCATAGATGATGAACGGGGCGATCGCACATACACGATCTTCTTCTTCCAACACGATCACATTTGGTTGGACCTGAGAACCAAATTTATTTAGCCATTCCAGAGCCCACGCGTGGGAAGCATAGATCGAAGCATCACAGCATGTTCTTAGACCTTCCCAGTCCCGTTCAAGACCTTCTATCTCCGCAATTGATCTTAAAATTTTATGCTCCATTGTTGTCCCCCTTACGTTTCATCATGAATCGCAGTGCGCGCAGCGGGGCAGTAAAGGGATCCTTGCTGATTGAT
This sequence comes from uncultured Methanomassiliicoccus sp., assembly GCA_905203995.1. Classification (GTDB taxonomy): domain Archaea; phylum Thermoplasmatota; class Thermoplasmata; order Methanomassiliicoccales; family Methanomassiliicoccaceae; genus Methanomassiliicoccus_A. The sequence continues at coordinate 50,339 of CAJKXZ010000001.1, forward strand.
TTCAGATAAGAATTCATGGTTGCTTTGCGTTTTGTCCTTTTTTCCATGGCAAGATACATTTTATTAGCGTAACTTGTGAGTCCTTTATCGTGAATCGAGGCCACACTAAATGTTCCCATATCGCCCCAGCCTTCTAAATTAGTCGGCGGTGAAAAGCCGTGTTCAACAGCAGAATCAAAGAGTACAGTACCGGGATAGGGCATGTATGTTAAAAATTCGGTATATTCTGGCTTAATCACATCAAGCATCCGTTCTGTGCGTCTAATGTCCTCCTTAGTCTCGGTTGGCAGGCCATTAATGACCATGGCGTACACTTCCATATCTGCCTCATGAATCAGTTTGGCCGCCTGAATAATATCTTCCGCACTCACATCTTTACGCACCATCTGCAAGAGGCGGTCTGATCCTGATTCCACACCAACTAAGATTTGTTTACAGCCGGCTTGCTTCATTACCGCTAAAAGCGATTGATCAATCATGTCGGCACGGATTTCACAATTCCACACGATGTCTAATTTTTTATCAATAATTATTGAACAAATATCTTTAACCCGCTGCGGATCAGTAGCAAAGAGATCATCCATAATGATGAAGCCGCTGATTCGGGGATCCAGGCGCATAATTTCTTCAATATCATCGACCACTCGTTGAGGACTTAACGCGTACCATTTGTAACCCCACATCATTTTAGAGTAGCAGAAAGTGCAATTGCCTGGACAGCCGCGGCTGGTAACCAAAGAGATGGCATTGCGTCCATAGAGCGGTGTGAAATATCTCGCCAAATCACCTAATTTGTTCCACAACGGTTTAGGTAGTGAATTGAGATCAGTAATCCTTTCACGCGCGGCAGTTCTGATGTATTGGCCTTCTTCTAAATAGGCAAGACCTTTGATGTCTTGTAACGGCAAATTCTGCTCTAAGGCGTCTACTAACTCGCTAATCGTCTGTTCTCCTTCACCCAACACTAGATAATCCACCGGTCCTTCGCGGAGCATCAACTCGGGAATAACCATCGTTCCCGGACCGCCCCACACGACGGGAATCTTGTTTGCTTTCGCCCATTTACTCACCTGAATGGCTCTCAACAAAGCGGTAGAAATCTTTACATGAAGACCAACCAATTCTGGTTTTGCGTTCAAGAGACTTCGTCGTTTATCATCATCAATCTTTTCACCGCTCCAATCGAAGAGCAGTACTTCATGACCTTTGCTTTCCAGATAAGCACCGACAGTCATTATGCCATAGGGTGGTGCCGGCCGTAAATCCCCTTCACCCGGTTCGAAACCAACGTTGATCAGAGCAATTCTCATATTACCGCCTCCGTCAATGAAAAATACTGTTTCAGGTAGGCTTCCGGGCTGTATTCCGTTCTATATTTCGTCAAGGCATTATGTGACATTTTATCCCTCAATTCTTCATCTTTATCAAGGCGCATCAGTGCCGCGGCAAGATCCGCTTCATGGGGTGGTGAAACAAGTCCACAACCGGTAGCCAGTTCAGGCAAACCTCCATTTGGTGAAACAATCAGCGGCACACCGACGGACAATGATTCAATACACGACAGCGGTGAATTTTCACCACAGATCGATGGCGCTACCATGCACAAGGATGAGGCTACCTCGGGAATTAATTTACTCCGAGGAAGAAATCCGAGATATTTTACACCCTCTTTTGTTAATTTAGTAACTTCTTGTTTTAGACTACCGTCTCCTAGAATATGTAATTCGGAGTCCAAATTTGATTTAAGATAGGCGCGAATCAACAAATCTAGGCCTTTGTGCTTTTCCAAAACGCCAGTGTAAATAAAATGCGGCTCACCGTGGAAGCTAATATCTTCAATTGGATGAGGAACAAAATTCTTGATCACCGTCGATTCTGCTCCAAAACGCGACAGCATTCTTTGCATATATTCTGAGGGAGCAATAATTGCGTCAATTTTTTTAAGTTCAGAAATAATATCCTGTGTGCTGATCATGCGCATGGGCCGGTGCGAACGGATGGAGCAGGTAAGGCAGCTATGATCATCACAGATCTTTTCACCAAAACGCATGTAGTCATTGCGTTGGCAAAAGGGCCAGTGGTCATGAGAGGTATAAATCTTAGGCGCATTGCCTTGACTTAATACGCCGCAGCCCAATAAGGAAATATTGTGATAGTGAATCCAATCTGGTTTAATCTCCGCGCTGACTTTTTCTACCAGACGCTCAGCGTTACGGTTTCTTCCGGTAAGATAGCTGGTTGCAGCGGAGAACGATCCCCAGTTGCTCTGAAGACGGTAAACATGTTCTTCTTCTTTATTTTTAATGAAGTCTTCTTTATTTTTCTTCAGATGATAGGCATCTAAACTGTGGATGATATGAACTTCATGACCGGCGGCAGTCAGCTCATCGGCTAGATATTTTACATGAACGGCATCGCCGCCGATGTGATAAGGCGGATAAAAGGTCGAAACCATCAGGATTTTCATCGTTTCCATATCACGCCTCAGTGTGCATCTTTCATTTTATGAAAAACAAAATTATTCACAATCTTCAAGGCATATCGGAAAGCCAAATCAAAATCAGATGGTTCCGAAAAGACATGTTTAATGTTGGATCCCCACCACCGGCCCGAGGAATACAAAGCTCGGTAGGCCGCTTCTCTTGCCTGGTTAAGATCTTCTGGTGTCAGCTCTTCCGTACCTGTTACGGCACTGTCCTGATAAAGCAGTCGAAAATCAGCCTGTGGCGCATCTTCTCCATAAAGATCATCGTATAATTTGGTACCTGGATAAGGTACCGCGACATTAAACTGGGCGGAGTTAGGTAAGGTCTCTTTAACAAAACGCATTGTTTCGGCAATAGTTTCCCAGTTCTCACCAGGCAACCCGAGAATGAAGGAACAGAAGGTTTTGATTTTCGCTTCTTTAGCCCATTTGATGGCCTCTTTCGCCTCATCGATCTTAATGTTCTTCCCTACCGTATCAAGAATTTTCTGACTTCCTGATTCTATGCCAAAGGAGATTCCGCGACAGCCGGCTGATCTCATCATCTGCAGCAGTTCTTTATCGACCAGGTGTGCGCGAGTATTACAATACCATTTGATATCGAGATCTTCTTCTTTTAGCAGTTTACAGACCTCTTCAGTTCTTTTTCGATTGAAAGTAAAAGTCTCATCAAAGAAGGAAGCAGTGCGCAGACTGTAGTTATCTTTGAGGTAACGCAGCTCTTCAATTATTTTTTGTGAAGATTTCATTTTTAAGGGTGTACCAGCTACTGTACAGAATGAGCATTTGTATGGACATCCTTTGCTAGTGTAAAGAATGCTGAAAGGTTGACCCGCTGGTGCAGTTACAAAATAGGGATCGAGATTAGGAAGTAAATCGTAAGCGGGCAGCGGTAACGAATCATAATCTTTCAGTGGTTCAACATCGCCTCCGTAACCCGCCCGCGTCAGTACTCCCGGCGACTGCTCTTCTCCTTGCTCCCATGAATTAATCAGCCGCGGTGAAGCAACTTCATATTCACCGGTGACATAGGCATCAAGTGCCGGGGCTTCTTTCATTACTTGCGGGCCTAAGGTGTGCAGAGTCCAGCATAATCCGGCAGTACGAATTTCTGGACTCATCTCTTTCGCGATTTTAGCTGTTTCCAGATCATGATCGAAAGTGGTCGGTGTGAAACGAAAGATGATCGCCTCCGGTTTGGAACGCTCAATCTTCTCCTTCAGGGCGCTATAGCCCATATCTAGGCCATTTAAATCCAAAAGTGAAACTTTATGCTGATCAGCCCTTAGCAAGGAAGCTATCTGTAACAAGGAATATGGTTCCAAGATTGAATATCTTTCAGTAACTTCACATCTCTCTTCACGGATTACCGATACGCCTTGGTATCGAGGTGGATTTACAAGAAGAACTCTCATCATGATCCCTCAATCGCCTTTATATAGGCCTGGGCAGTGTTTTTAGCCATGGTTTCTGCATTGAATTTATCTAAAATTTTAGCCCGGGCATTTAATTTTATATTCTTTGCAAAATTATCATTATCCAGCAGCCTCGAAATTGCTGTTGCTAATTCATGGCTGTCACCAGAGTTGACCAGGATTGCATCTTTTTCATTTTGAATGATCTCTGATACACCGCCTACATTGGAGGCAACAACTGGTGTACTGCAGGACATTGCTTCCAGAATCGTCAAAGGAAGACTTTCAGAATAAGAGGGAAGAATGAAGACCGAGGCCAACGAGTACAGATATGGCATTTCTTCATAATTTACTGGACCAAGAAATATACAATCTTTACTGTGCAAACCAAGTTCTGAAGAGTACTCTTGCCATCGTGAAAGATCACCATTGCCCGCAAAAACAAAACAGGCTTTTTCTGCCAATTCCTTTTTGGCCAATAAAGCGGTTTCTATGCCTTTAAGGGCAATCATTCGGCCAGAAAAGAGAACGATATCTTCTTTATCAGCTAGCTGTGGAAAATGTACAATCGCTTCTTCATATTTTTTCTTTGAAAAAGTTTCGGTATCGATGCCATTGGGAATGACTTCCGACTCCTGACCAATCTGCATTTTGTCAATGCACCAGTTACGTATATATTCAGAAACAAAAATTAGATTGGCTGAACGTTTAAGATAGAATTTTTCAGCAGTAGATAAGAAGGGCAAAAGCGCATAGGTCATCCTTTCGGAACGTTCTAAACGCTCAAGCGGTACTGATGATTTTTTAGTACCCAGCCGTTGCGAACCAATTGTACTGTGGACGGTGGTAATTGAAGGAATTCTTTCCTGCCCGAGTTTCATGAGAATATCGGGCATCTGTGCATGATTGGCATGGATAAGGTCAAATTGATTATCTTCTTGTAATCTTTTAAACGAACGCCATAAGCGGTATTGAAACTGACCGTTACAGAAAAATGTATCCTGAGCATCACCCAGGCTATGGACGCTCAAACTGCAGTTGTCTTGGTCGCCATTTAAACAAATTAAATGCATTTCAAATTCGGAAGGAAGATGTTTTGCAAGTTGCATCGTATAGCTTCCGATGCCGCCCCAACTGAGAAATTCCGGCGTAACCATGGCGATTTTCATTTAATCATCCAGAACGTATTGAGTTTGCAGATCTTTCACTAGTTTTCATCGAACGAAAACCAAACCCTCCCCCGGCATTCCAGAATCTGCGTTTGACAATCATCGTGAGGATGGAAACACCAGCGGCCATCGGTACCAATTTAGTCTCGCCTTTACGCGGCAGGTAATTGATGGCGATCTCTCCGACATTAAGACCTTTCTTAATCGATTCAGCAAATAATTCTGCTTCCAGCTCAAAATGTTTTGATTCCAGTTCAAGCACTTTTAAAGCATCGGTACGGAAACCCCACATGCCGGTACAGATATCGCTGCATTTGTGATTGTAGAGTATGGAGGCGATGTTACTGAGAATAATATTGCCGACGCGGTTCATCTGCGTCATGGCTCCTTCTTCAATGGTGCCTTTGAAACGCGAACCCATCACCACATCTTCGCCGCCTTCTAAAGCTTCAATGATGTCTGGAATGTATTTTGGCGGATAAGTTCCATCGGCATCTAACATAATTACATAATTAGTATCTAATAACGAAGTTAATTCTGGTAGCTGATCGCAGCTGCCATTAGTTAGTGATAACGTTCTATTTACAACATGGTTAGGAAAACAAAGGTCAATAATCTGGCGGATGCCTACACCTTTGCCGTTTCCCTGCTGGACAATTACATTAGCACCCTTTGCTCGCGCGATTTCCACTGTGCGATCTGATGAACGTCCATCAATGACTTCGATATCTAACTCATAATCAGAATCTTGTAGATCGATGCTAAATACATTATCAATAACGTCTGCAATACTCTCTTCTTCATTTAGTGCAGGTATGATAACTGCAATTTTTTTAGTCATTTTAGCATCCTCATCCATAGCTTACGCTACCTCATTGGCGGTTTTCGCATAGAACCAAATCTCATTGCCAGCGTTTGCTAGAATTATTTCTCTTTTGTAAGGGAGAGATACTTATAATTTCGGTTTCACTAGGTTTTCTCTCGTGCTCTAAATTCTTGTGGTTTTCTTTCTGCGAGAGTTATCTATATAAACCGTCTGTTGAAATATGATTCAAAGATGGGGAAAGTCTTGAACAAAGAATATGGGATACGTCCCTTGCCTCTCTATCTTTTGACCTTAGTAGGCTTAGCTACCTGCATAATCTCCTCATATGGTTATTCAATTCAACACATCCCAGTGTCGGAACCATTCGGGCTCTTGGGCATGCTGCCAATTGGATTCTGGATTGGCATGGGCATTATGCTGATTTCACTGGCCATTGGCGCCTTTACGGCCTCGGAGCGGGTATTCTTTATCCAGGCGATGGCGGTCTTTGTTACGTTGTGGGGATCAACTGCCTTGTTCCAAACTTATCCGGCAGTATGGGACTCCTACATGCACTACAACTCTTCGTTTGAAATCGCTACTACCGGTTTCATACCTGACAATCCGGATTATTCTTATGCATATAATTATCCTGGATTTTTTTCCTTTGCTGCAACTTATTCGGTAATTGCCGATCCCAATGTCCTTAGCTTTTTAAGGTTCTATCCCGTATTTGCCGCGGCGTTTACGCTTGTTGCCATCTACCTCTTCGTGCGAACCTATGTTCCTGCGGCTGGTTACCGGGTGGCATTTTTAGTAGCCGCTTTTGTAAATGTCTGGTTACAATTTAATTTCTCACCGCAATCAATTGGTCTTGCCATCGGTCTCTTGATTTTCGTTTGTTTAGAACGGCAGGGCACGGTTTGGAAAGCAACGGCGGTGGCCTTATTTGCCTTCTTAGTGGTATCACACCCCACCACTGTATTGTTTGTGTTGAGTGCGGTCGTTGTTAAAGAAATAGTTAGTAGAATCTATCATCGGGTCAAACCCACTGCTCCGCCAGTAAACGGTCGCTGGCCGGCGGCATTATTTATTATCATCTGGTTAGTTTGGTCTTTGATTGGTGCTGCCGAATTTACGCTGAATTTATCACAGTTTATCCTCGGACAAGTTCAGTATCTAGGCTTTATGGATCAAGCCGTTCAGAATCAGTATGAAATGAGAACCGGTACGGAGAATATCTTTGGTACTCTCTATCCGCAAATTCGTACCTACACGATCTTACTCTTTGGTATCTTAACCTTAATCGGTTTACTGCTTTACTTGCTAAATAGGAAGAAAATTCCTCTTCCCAAACATATCTTGCCGTTATTGTTCATTCCCGCCGCTGCGATTCCCCTCGATGCGCTGTTCTTTAACGGACAGATCTACGATCGAGGCATTTTGTATCTGATGCTGGTGGCGCCGTTATTCTTTATTCCCCCCTTGCTCCGGAAAAAGAAGGCGGCAGCGGTCATAACAACCATTCTTGTAGCTGGCATTGTGGTTTCCTGCGCTTCGACGATCTTCTACCAGCAGAGTTTGTACACCAGCAGTGCTGAGAGCATTGCTGCTACCGACTACCTCTCGGAAGAAGTCCCGCAGACCTACGTCATTGGCGGTTATTATCCCTACAAAGATTGGGGTGATGGAGAGTCATATCAAAGATTGCAGTTCAGCGCCACCTATCCCACTACCGTTCATGATATGGCCACCTCTTCGGGTCCGGGCTCGTATCTGTTTGACGACACTACGGAATTATGGTATCTGCAGTGGGGCATCAAAGATCGCTATGATTTCTACCTCAGTCAGGAAGGGCAGAATTACAAAGTGTATGATAACGGGCAGTATCAGGTAATGTTCGCTAGGGGGTAATGAACGGTGAACGTCGCCTTAGTGAATCTCATTTCCAAAACAGCTGATTTGCCCAAGGGGCGGATCGCTAAGAATCCGGTGCCTACCTCTGATCTAGATCTAAACATCACGCAGTTGGCCAAATGTATGGCGGCCAAGGGGCATGAAGTAACGATCTATATTGCGGATGCTTACGAACCGGCTACAAAATGCTCCCTTGCGGGCGTGGAGATTGTCTATGTGCCGACGCGCCTGAGTTCCATCCTGCCTCCAGCGGTGTTTCCCTGCACACCTAATTTAAAATCGCAGTTAAAAGACAAGGGCTTTGATATCGTTCAGTCAGGAGAAGTCTTTCAGCTAGGCACCTTCTATGCCCACGCAGCGACAAAAAACACTCCTGCTAAATTCTTTATCTGGCAGGAATTAGATATCTTAATGCAAGGCACAGCAGGGACCGTTCAAAAACAGTTTTACCGCACCATCGGTAAGCGCATGAGCAAACATTGTAAGTTGATCCCGCGCTCAAAATCAGCGGCTGATCATCTCCGCACGCATGGCTTTGCCGAAGAGCAGCTAACCACTGTTGTTCATTCAGGCGTAAACTGCACTACCTTTTGCCCGCTGGATAAGCACGAAGCGCGACAAAGATTTGGTCTTGAAAATGCTGATCAAGTAGTCATTGCCGTCGGCCGCTTTCACATCAATAAAGGTTTTGACATCTTGATCAAATCAGCAGCGATCGTCAGAAAAAATTGTCCCCATTTTAAATTAATTCTTAAAGGGACGGGACCAGAAGAAGAAGCATTACGGCTGCTGGTTAGCAAACTGGAACTTAAGGAAACGGTAATCTTTCACACGCAATATCTGAACGATCAGGAGATGGCTATGCTCTACAACTGTGCAGACCTCTATGTTTTGTGCAGTCGCAATGATCTCTTTCCGTTTACCGCGATCGAGGCTATTGCCTGCGGAGTGCCGATCGTTTCTTCGTTTCAGCGGGGAATTGAATCAGATATCATCAACGAAGGCGCCGGGGTGCTCACCGCCGCAGCACCAGAGGAGATTGCAGCAACCATTTTGGAACTCTTAGCCGATCAGGACACGCTTGACAATCTGCGTAAAAAATCACGATCCTTAGCGCTTAATGAATTTGATTTCAACATCTCAGCAGAACGCTTATGCGGCATTTATGAGGGAGCCCTATGAATAAAATTCTCTTTGTTCCCTATGTAACACCTAATGCCCAAAGCAGTGAGCGGACACCGAAACTTCTGCATATTCTCTCGCAGTGGGGAGAGATTGTTCCGATTACTACTGATAAATTAGACAGTAAAGTATTCGATCAGAAACGTAATAAATTCGCGCGATACGGTTTATTCATTCTCAATGAGTTGAAAACTTTCTTCAACATCCTTACCAATGGTAAAAAAAATCGAGGAAGCCTCGTTTTTGCCGAAGGTTCTTATTATGCCTTTGTCGGAGCCATGGCTTCAAAAATTTTACAGATTCCGGCAGTCTGGGATAATCACGGCAATATCCGTGATTTTGGAGCAGCGGTAGGCAAATCAAAGATTTTCATCAAACTCAATCTCTGGCTGGAAAAAATTACCGCATCGATGGTCTCCTGCGTGTTGGTCGTATCCGAAAAAGATAAAATGGCCTACGCGGAAATGGGCTTCGACACTTCTAAATTCATAATCATTCCTACTTGTGCCGATTTTGCTAATATTCCGGAGATTTCTAAAAAAGACGCAAGAGTAAAATTAGGAATTGATGATAATAAAAAAATAATATTATTCTTTGGTTCTTTAAATTACTATCCTAATAAAGACGCGGTACGCTATCTGCTTGATGAAATGCTTCCCAGTTTAAAAAAAACTACTCCGGAGGCGCTCCTTTATGTGGCTGGCAGTGGCAAAATCGAAGATGCTGATGAGGCAGTAATGCTGGGCTTCGTCCCCGATATCTTTTTGTGGATTTCCGCGGCCGATGTCTGTGTTGCACCTTTATGGAAAGGAGTCGGCATTCTTACCAAAGTTATTGACATCTTAGCTATGGGCCGCCCGGTAGTGGTCAGTCAGCTTGCCGTTGACGGCATACCGGAATTAGTCGATGGTAAAAATTGTTTAATTGGTACCCGTGAAAATTTTCATGAAAAAGTAGAGCAGATCTTAGATGACCCCCAGCTGGGAGAAGCTCTGGGGTCTGAAGGTCGTAATCTGATTGTTGAAAAATACTCTTGGGGCGCAGTTGCACCCCAACTAAAATCTTGCTTAGAGGGTTTAGAATGAAGGAAGTTGTATTTGCTAGCCCACAACGGCCATTTGATCTGTTGCTCAACATGGCTATTGCTGTAATTGCTGTTGTTATGGGTATTGCCGGGATGCACGGAATTATCTTGGATATCATTGCTTTTTATGCAGTATTCTTTGCTACGGGATATGCGCTCGTCTCTGCATTATTCCCTGGGCGCATGGCTTTACTGTCGCAGTCCTTTACACTGCCGAGAGTTGAAAAGACCCATGAAATTACGATGCTGGAAAGGATCGCTTTATCGGTAGCTTTGAGTGCCGTAATCCTTGGTATTTCTGGTGTCCTGCTCTCCCGTGGACTCTTTGGTCTGACTACTTTGACGGCTACCCTCGAGGTATTGATCTTTACGACCATCTTTACCTTAATTGCCCTCAGTCGGCGGCTGGCCTGGATACGTGATCCTTTCACGCTAACCATCAAAGCTGGGATTGGTCGCAAATACACGACTGCTGAAAAATCGCTAATGGGCTTAGTTGTGGTAGCACTGGTGCTCTTCGTAGCTGTCTCGGCAAGTACCTTAGCTAAAGAGCCGCAGCAGGAAAACTTTGTTGAATTCAGCATAAGTGGACCGGCTGGAAATGTGGAAAGTTTGCCTACTACCGTAGCCGGAGTTGCAAGTGTCACCGTCAACATCACTTCACACATCGCTGAAGAAACCAACTTGACGCTTGTTGTTTCGGATGGATTAGGTTACAGCCGAACAGTCTACTTCTCTCCGGGAACCGTGATCTCCTTGGATCCTTCTGTGGGGAGAACCACGATGTTAACAGTTGCAGAGGGTGAGACTCTGAACCTGAACATACCTTTCTCTGTCCCTACTCCTGGCGATCATGTGATTTATTTCACACTACTCAGCGATAAAGAAACATTACAACTTTGGATGCCTGTACATGTCCTCTAACCTGCGTAACCACGATACGTATCAAATACCCCGTGCTACAAAAATTAAAACAGTGTATAGCACCGAAGACGAATTACTCGGCAGAACCCGCTTACTCTCGGAATGGATGTCCGATGGCGAGATCTATCTCGATGTGGGATGTTCAAGCGGAGAAGTCATCGGTTCCGTCGGTAATCGTTGTTCTCGTGCCGTTGGTATCGATGTAGATACCCGAACCATGGCAGAAGCTAAAAAGCAGTATCCCGGTTTTGATTTTGTTCTAGGCAGTGCGGACAACCTGCCCTTTGCCGACGAATCATTCACAACCGTTTCCATGCTTGATGTTTTGGAGCATGTCCCCGATCCCCAAAAATCACTAAGTGAGATCGATCGGGTTCTCCGTCCCGGTGGTCATTTAATCATCTCTGTACCGCACAAAGGATCATTTTGGTTTATTGACGCCCAGCGTTCTAAGATTTTTGCAGCCGGTAGAAAAATACTCTTAGGAAAAAATGATGAAATTTTAGAACATAAACACTATACTACTGCTGAACTGCTGGAACTGCTTCCCGGCTATACCGTTGTAAACAAACACTACGGAGGTCTTCTTTTGTATCCCCTGTGTGGATATATTTTGATGTTTACTGACAGCATCGGCATTAGGAAAATCTCGAATGCGGTGCGTAGAATCGAGGAATCTGATTTTCAAAGAGATTACGGTGAAAGAAGCTGGCATTTGATGATGCAACTCCGCAAAGGTGAACGGCCATGACCTCGGTATCTGTTATTGTCTGCACCTATAACCGCATACAGTGGCTTACCAAATGTTTACGCTCTCTTGAATCACAGTCACCGCAGCCCGATGAAATTATTGTCGTCGACGGACCCTCCGATGACGGTACCCGCGATATGCTGGAACTATTGGATACTAAAGGAGAGCTCAAACTAATTCGTCAAGAATCACTGGGCGGTATTTCTTCGGCAAGAAATCTTGGTTTGCGAGAAGCTAAGTCAGAAATTGTTTGCTTTATTGATGATGATGCCGTAGCCCAACCAGGATGGTTAAATGCTATTCTCAACGCCTATGATGATAACCGCGTCGGCGGTGTCGGCGGCCCTGTTTTTGATATGAATGGGAATTTATCAATGGGTAAGAATGCGGTAGCTCCTGACGGCCGCTGGTTCGATGAATCCCGTCAGGAATGCTTGGATGGACTTTATCCAGTCATGGTCGGCTGTAATATGTCATTCAAACGGCAGATCCTCATCGAGGCCGGTGGTTTTGATCCTTATTTCCGATTCCATCAAGATGAAACCGATGCTTGCCTCAAGGTAGTAAAATCAGGTTACATCATCGCTTATGCTGATGGCGCTTCTGTGCGGCATGAATGGTGTGAAGGTTCTTACCGTAAAGACCGTGTCAGATGGTATCTAAAACTGAGATATCTCTGGGGCAGAAATAATTCATACTTAGTAAGAAAACATTTTAGTGAGGAAATGAAATTTAAACACTATGTAAACTGCAGAATGTCTAGTTTCCTCAATAAAAGAATTCCCAAAGGTATCTTGGAAAAAGAAGAAACAGAAGGCAAAGGTCTCCCGCTTTATGTGGTTGCGATCGGAACTGTTTTTGAGGCAATAGGTCTTTTAAAAGGTTGGAATGACGGAGCTAACGGCAAACATTTCTAACTCAGACCAGCTCCTTCAACAATTCCTTATATTCTTTTTCAAAACGTTCCATGGAAAATCTAGCCATAATCTCCGGCGAGGGCTTGCGATCAGCATTAATTACCTTTTTAATGCCTTTAAGATAACCTTCTTCATTGTCGAGTTCGACAATTTCACCCACATCTTCTGAATGCATATCTTCCAAAATCCCGGTTTTTGCTGCTACCACTGGTATGCCGCATTTGAGAGCTTCCATGATCGAATATCCCGATGATTCGTAGCGGGAAGGAAATAATAAAAAATCGGCTGCAGAGTAATACTTGGGCATATCGTAATAATCAACATTCTGTCTGACGATCATCCCTTTACTGCTCGGTACTTCACTGGGTGTCACACACAAGATCTTCATCTGTTTGGAGATTTTAGAGACAATATCAAAACCTTTAGTCTGATCTGCACGACCGACAAAGATGCCCATCAGCCCTTTGTGGGTTACTCCCAGTTCCGCACGCGCTGTTTCTTGGGGTATTTTATGAAAAATATCGGGTACTGCATTTTCAATGACGCGTGACTCCGCTTTGTAGTACTTTTTCAGCTCTCTCTGTACTTTAGCGCTCACGGCAACATTAATTCCCTGCCGCAAACATTTTTTCTCAAACAACGTAGAGAGATATCGGGCCTGTAAACGTCCGCATTGGTCCTTGAGTGCTTCATTAGCAAAACCTGAGTAGGTGAAATGGAAGATGTTTACGATGGGACACGGATTACCGATGTTCCAGCCGGCATAGACATTACGCAAAATCACATCATATTTTTCCTGGCGCTGCTTAAATTCTTGACCTACTTTCCAAGAGCGATATTCATTTTGCAAGCCCAGCTTATTGAAAATCGCGCGGCTACTATGTGCTGCCGTGATCAGCGTTGACTGCGGGAATACTTTTTGCAAGTGCTCGCTAAAGACTTCCGTTCCCCCTTTGACCTGCGCGTAATCATTCAAAGCAACAATTGCTATTTTCAATCGCGTTCCTCCGGTTAATTTATTAAGGGCACCTTTCAGTATATTCAATGTGGGTATGAGCAGCGCTTCATTAGAGCTAAAATTCATCACTGAGAAGATTCGAAAGCGGTTTAGAGTGATTGACTCCTTAGAAGGAACAACTTGGGATCCCAAGGTTATGGATCTGCCGCCAGGTAATCGCTTTCTGGTGGTTTCGCCGCATCCCGATGATGATGCCATCGGTTGCATGGGCACCTTACTCAAACTGCATGATCGCGGTGCAAAAATCAGAACCTTGTATGCCAGCATGCAGCAGGGCAACTTCTCCGCCGATGAACGTCTGGCTGAAATCAATGCGGCTATTTATGAGAGCGGGATCTTAGATCATCGTTTGAATAGAGCTGCTTTTCCCAATACTCACGATCTCAAGGAATTAATCAGTGAAGAAATCGCTGATTTCCAGCCAGATGTCATCGTGATCCCTTCACCTTTTGAAAATCACGATGAACACCTGCGCTCTTTCCATGCCGTAGCTGATCTGCTTGAGAACGACCAAAAAACCAATGTGCTGATGTATGAGGTCTGGGGAGCTCTCATGCCTAACCTAGTCGTTCCAATTACTGAAACAATGGATAAAAAGCTCAGCGTTATTCGCCTCCATGGCACCCAGATGGCCGATATTGATTATGTGCGGATGGTCAGGGGCATCAACGAATACCGGGCGGCAATGAATCGCTTGAACGGCTATGCCGAATCATTTTTGTATATGCCGGGCAAAGATCTGAAGCGGATGTTTTGAAGCTCAGGGAGTAAGTTTAGCTTCTCTCAATCTTGCTTCAACGCCCCTCATGAGACCTTCATTAACCACTCTCATGGTGATTTGAGTGCGGTCAACGGCATTAAAGCGGTATTTGTAATCCTCGGTGCCTCTCAGCATATCTACTTCTTTAATGCCCTTCTGGCAGTTTTCATGAATGATCTCGGAAATCAAGACATATCCTGGCGACATCTTCGCATACTCGGGATCAAATCCTGAAAGATAGTACATGTAGCGATTCTTATCTTCAAAACCCATAGCAATCGCGATTGGTTTACCGTGCACATCTATCGAATGAAAAACTGTCCCGCCGGCCTCATTCCTGATCTTAGAAATCTTTTCTGCGAAATCCATCATTTTGGGAAGTTTTAAGACATTGGCACTTTCCCAGCGGGCATTACTCAACTCTTTCAGCATTGCTATCCCTTCTTCACATTCTTCGTTTCCTTTTCGGGTAATAAACTGACCGCCCGCTGCCTCAATCTTCCGTCGAGATCTCCCTAGATTATAACGCATGTTTTTCGAAAGCTCAGCCAGATAGGGCTTATAACCACAGGAAACGTCAATATATGGTGACTTGCTGCTGATCGATTCGGCAGCAGGAAAAGCTAACTGTACATTTTGGAAAGTGGGATTAAGTGAGACCATATCTCGTAATTCGATAACGTCCCAGTCTTCCTGCTCTTTAAGATAATCCCAGACCGCTTGATGAATGTCTTGACGATCATCCTTGGCGACTATGCCGCAGCGGTCAGAAGGTCCTGTACCGAGGAAAAGCAGCTTCCGCCAATGAAGAAATCTCCCTCTTGTTGCGATCGCCAGCGGGGCAATGCCCACCACTTCTCCTTGCTCACGGACGGTAACGCACTTTAATCGATAATCAGCACCAAAGACTTCCCACCAATTCTTCAGCCAGGGCAGCGACAGAAAGAAACCATCTTCTTTACTGGAATCCAATAATTCGTTCCACCGTTCTTCAAAAGTAAGCAGTTTCGGGAACGAATCAACCTCGTCAGTTTCAAGAACCATTAGTAGTATTTTTGGAGCAATGGCCACATATACCTTTTTAGTATTAACTAAAAATAGGGTGATGCTAAATTTTCTGTAAGCGGTTGCTTTTCTTGTAGATTTCTTAGTGAACAAGATTCACCTTCTTAATACGACTTGGGCTGCCCTTATGATTCTCTCAGGGTCACAAATCAGGCACTGTTTTTTCGAAATACACATTTGATCTTCGACATTCATCCAAAAGGCTCATATACCGCCATACGAGTCTCTTGTTTGGGGCTATGTAATGAACCTACTAAGAACAGGTAAAGTGAAACAAGTCTACGAAGTAGATGATGATACGTTGGAATTTGTATTTACTGATAATATTTCTGTATTTGATAAGATCATCCCATCTAATATTCCTTGCAAGGGCGAGACTCTCTGCAGAACCGCTGCCTTTTGGTTCCAAGTATGCCGCAAAGCCGGTATTAAGACGCACTTTACTGAATTAATCCCTCCTAACCGCATGAGGGTCAAAAGAGTAGACGTCATCGAGGATACGAGCAAGATTAACACTTCCACGGTGAATTACCTCATCCCCCTCGAATTCATTTCTCGGCAATATATCGCCGGTTCCTTGTTCGACAGAGTTCGTTCTGGTGAAATATCACCCAAGGACTTGGGCTTTGATGAAAACCATGAAGTGAAATATGGTGAAAAACTGCCTAAACCCTATTATGAAACCACCACTAAACTGGAAAAGGTAGACAGACTCCTTACACGGGAAGAAGCCCTTAAAATCTCAGGTTTAACTGAAGCTGAACTAGATCATGTCTTTGAATTAGTCGCCAAGATCGATGAGATCATCGACTCAGAAGTCGGCGAGAGGATGTTGATCCATGTCGATGGTAAGAAAGAGTTTGCCATGGATGCCCAGCGCAACATCATGCTCATCGATACCTTCGGCACTTCTGATGAAGACCGTTGGTGGGATGAAGATGCCTATGCCGCCGGTGAATGCGTGGAATTATCAAAAGAAGCTGTAAGACAATATTATCGTGAAACTGGCTATTTTGATGAATTGATGGCTGCCCGGAAAAAAGGCATCTCTGAACCAGACATTCCCGCCCTGCCGGAAGAATGGATCAAAAAAGTTCAGGATCTGTATATTGAAATGTTTGAACGTCTCACCGGAGAAAGTTTCCGGTGAAACTTTTTATTTAATTTATTCAAAAACAACTTTAATTATTCTTTGGCCGGCAGGACATTGCAGTTCTTCGCCGGCTGTTGATATTTTGAAGCGCATGCCTTTGCTTACGCCGATGGGATGACAGAGGCGATAATTCTCGCAGCCGATCTGCTCACATTCAACGGGGTTGAAAGACAAGGTTGAACCTTCTAAAGCGTATTTTTTCGGGACAGCGCTGTCGATACTCAGCTTCTCAACCTCCGCTGCGCGAACGCCGCCTTCGTGGATGCGGCATTCATGATGGACATCTCGCACTTCCTTTACGCAATAGCGGCAACCAGCGTCGAGATTGAAACAAATCCCTTTTAATTTACAATCCCGGCATTCGGTGATGGGTCCACGGAAAACAAAAGTTTTCCCTGGCTCTGCGAATTGCTCTCCGATTAGAGTGACTACGACCATATTAATTCCTCAAATGACTTTTGTGATTTTAGCTAATCTCTCAGCGGCCTCATAGGTAAGGCCCTGATGACCAAGTATCGTAAAGCGATCGCGGATTTTGTGAGCCATGGTAAGCGCTTCCAGAATCTCTTCTTTGGTAACACCCAGCCCGCGTGCTGTTGTCGGTGCTCCTAGTTTGATGAGGGCATCGCGCACTGCCATCCAATCTCCGCCATGGAGATACATCATCATAATGCAGCCCACGCCGCATTGTTCGCCGTGCAGCGCTCTGCCGGGAACGATCATGTCTAGTGCATGCGAGAACATATGTTCCGAGCCGCTCGTGGGTCTTGATGATCCGGCCACAGACATGGAGACGCCGGAGACAATAATTGGTTTTAAAGCAAGCCAGACACTTTCTTCAACGCCAGGCTTAATCAGATCTGCTGATTCGATAATTGCTTCGGAAGTGTAAAGCGCCATCGCACAGGCTGAGCGGGAAAACTCTTCCCCGCGCAGTCTTTCGGCGTAGGCCCAATCTTTGATGGCGGTGATATTAGAGATCACATCCGCACATCCGGCGACCAGCAGTCTAAACGGGGCTTTAACAATCACACTGGTATCAGCAACAATGCCCAGTGGTGTTTTGGCTTCCATGGAGATGGGACCATCGGGTCCTTTAATGGAGGCCCTTCCGGAGGCGATACCGTCGTGTGAAGCCGAAGTAGGTACGGAGATGAACTCCATCTCTAGTTCCATCGCGGCCATTTTTGCAAGATCAATCTTGGAACCGCCACCCACGCCGATCAGAAAATCAGCCTGTTCATCTTTCGCAAAATCTACCACTTCCTGGAGATTTTCTTTGGTAGCCGTTCCTACACTTACCGTTTCAACGGCATAATTGTTATTTTTGAGAAGGGAAGCGACAGTCTCGGCGGCAACATCCTTTGTTTTACCGCCAGTGATAATAACTGCTTTTCCTGACAAGCCAAAATCCTTGCAGACCTGCGGAATGTCCTCTAAGACTCCATGTCCGATCACGACATTACGGGGGAAAAGCATCGAGCGAACTTTGCCAAAGCTACCTTCGTCCATTTAATCACCTTAACCATGGCCGGCTATTTGTATCTTCTCGGTCAACTTTGAAGGTTCGATTCGGAAATTATCTTTAAGTAGTCAAGTCCGGGTATGTGGTAGGAGTAGCGATGCTGGTAGTAGGAATTTCTGGAAGTCCCCGCAAAGGCGGCAATACTGATTTACTGCTGGATGCCGCGCTTCAAGGGGCCCAAAGCCAGGGGGCAGAGGTTAAAAAGTTCTACCTGGCCGAGGCGCTTTGTTCTGGTTGTTTAGACTGCGGCCAGTGTCTCACCAGCGGTCACTGTCATCTTCAAGATGAGATCACTGAAGTCTATCAGACTTTAGAACAAGCAGCGGCGGTCATCTTAGCCTCTCCGGTTTACTTTGAAAATGTGACTTCCTGGATGAAGACTTTTATTGACCGCGGCCAGCCTTATTGGCACCAGGATAAACGTGCTTCGCTGACTAAACCCGGCCTCTTCATCTCGGTCGCGGCCCGGCTCAGTACGGATTTTACCAGTATTGAAAAGACGGTAAGGGTTTTTTTCCTCAGTCTGGGCATCAAGCCGGAACCGTCGCTCTTATTCGCTGGTTTTGAAGAACAAGCATCGATTTTGGACGATCCCTCTGCTTTGGAGCAGGCGCGAGCTGCCGGAATTCAGTTAGTTGGTAGAAAGTTGCATTAAGGCATAATACATATCGGCTGGCGATGGTAGTAGTTAGCGTATCTCTTCCGGAAGATGAATTACAGGAGTTCGACGGCGTTTCCAAAGACGCTGGTTTTTCATCACGATCAGATGCAATCCGGGAAGCAATCAGAGATTTCATTGCGGCTAAAAAACTGATTGATGATACTGACGAACTGCTGAATTGTATTGTAACCATCCTTTACACTGATAAAAAGAAACATCATGTCCACGACATCGTTCATGATTATTCCGATGTTGTCCATTCTTCAATGCATACCCACATCAATGGCCAGTGTGTAGAACAGATCGTTCTTGAGGGGCCGGCTTCGGAAATCAAAAACTTATTTTGTAAGCTCTCTGCGCAAAAAGATGTGCGCATCAGCATCAATATGTTTTAATCGAACCCGGGCTCAACAATCGCTCCGGCCAACCCTGCTTCTTTTAACGCTGAAACGTCGCACTGGTGAACACCGCCGCCCAAGATAATGCCGCTGAAAGTCTCACTCAGCTTAGCAGCATACGCGAGGCTGTTGAACTGCGCGTTGCCTAATTGATCGAGATCGAGAACGGCAATTTCTTCATAACCTAGGTCTTTAAGCATCCTGATTGCGCGGTAAACGTCTTTCTCACCGGCAAATCGTGACCATTGAACTTTATTCTCTGCCAGGCAGAGACAGGGTAAAATATGATCTGAAAGGGTAAATGCTTCTTCAAAAAGGTTCATCGAAGCGGCGCAGAGGCTGTTGCAGACTACTCGATAAGCATCCAAAGTAAAAGCATCAAAAACATCTGACTCGGTAGCGATTCCCGTATCCAGCCAAACATTATACTTGTGTTTCACTGCTTTTTTCAAGATATTGAAGTCGGGATGTCCGGTTTTTATGCCTTTTAAATCTAAGATCATCATGCCGGAATAATCGGGATTGGTGGTCACGCGGCTCCGGTAGCTTTCAAAATTTTCAGTCCGTCCTGTTTGGACATATTGCCCTTCTTCCCAGCTGATTTCAGCAACCAGTGCCGCCAGCGCTTGCGCATCGGCGGCGATAGGCAGCAGGGAAAGAGTCTGAAAATTATCACCATCGGTGTCCTCTGGCTGCTGCTGAGCAGTTTTTTCAACCATGATTGGTACAGATATGCGGCCACAAGTGTGGCAATAACATTTTTCGTTGACAGTCAACCCGGGAATCGATTCGATACCGCTTGGTAAATCTATGTCGTTACTTCCACAATGGGAACAAACTTTAACGTATTCTGGCATGATTTCACATCAATCCGTGAGTCGCTCTCACCTTACCTATCGTCGTCTCAGCTATATCTTTTGCGGAATCGTAAGAATTCTCTCCAGAAGACGGGACTGAGGATGACGAAGACGGAAATAAATTCGAGACGACCAGCCCACATGGCAAAGGTCAGTACTAGTTTTGCCAGATCTGGTAAACCGCCGAAGGAGGAGGAAACACTGCCTAAACCTACTCCTGCATTAGATACGGACGCAATGGTGGCATCAATCGCCCCCATAGTGTCGACACCTAGTAACATCAAAAGGAAGATGCAAACAAGGGCTGTTCCAAAATAACAAACCAAGAGAGCCATCAAGGAAGTGACTGTTTTTTCTTCGATTGTTTTTTCATTGATTTTGATCGGAACTACGGCCTTAGGGTGAATAGTCCGGTAGAGTGTAGCGGAAATAAATTTCTGTAGAATAACAAATCTGACAACCTTGATACCACCAGATGTTGAACCGGAGGAGGCACCAATGATCATCACGACCATCAGAATCATCGCCACAATGCTGCCGACTCCTGCTAGGTTGACGGTAGTATAGCCAGTAGTGGTCATGCAGGAGACGATGTGGAATACTGAGGCAGTCACTTGCTCAAAGACGCTCATCCCCAGCAGTTCAGGACTGAGGAAGATGAAGAGTAAGGCGCTGGCAAGGATGACAATGAGTACATAAGCGCGGAATTCTGAGTTTTTAGTAAAGACTTTCAACCCGCCTTTTTTGAGTGCCCGGAACTGCAAGAAGAAGTTGGTACCACCCAGAAACATGAAAATGATGACAATCCACTGCACAACACTGCTGTTGAAATGCGCGATGCTGTCGGAATAGGGTGTAAAGCCGCCTGTGGACAAGGAAGTAAAGGCAAGGTTGATGGAATCATAAACTCCTACTCCTGCAATAATCAGCAGAATGAACATCAAGAGTGTGAGAGAGATGTAGATGTAGTGGAATTTTCGTGATTCCTCCTGCATTCTCTGTGTGATATTCTGGGTATCAGTGCCGGCTAATTCCAAGGTAACTAAGCTCCGTCCTGTTGCTCCCAACATGGGGAGGATAGTTACGAAAATCATAATGATTCCTGCTCCGCCTAACCACTGGGTCATACTTCTCCACAGGAGCAGACTTTTTGACCACTCTTCAATGGGGGCTACGGTGCCGCCGCCCATGATTGTCGAACCAGTAGTCGTAAAGCCGCTCATCGTTTCAAAAATAGCATCAATGCCACTCATGCCGGAGAGGATGAAAGGCACCGAACCGACTAGCGTAATTAATACCCAAGAAGTAGTAATTACAAACAAAGTCTCCGTTGAGCGGGTATGTTCTGCCGCTTTAAAGCGGAGCAGCAGCGGGATGGATAAGATTATGCAAATGCTGATAGAGATAATCCATGGCCGGTGTGACTCATGGTAGATGTAGGAAGCAATGAGCGGAATAATCATCGCTAACGCGATGTAGAAAATCAGAGTCCCGAAAAGATACAAAACCGTATTCTCTCGGCGTGAGAGTTTTTTGGAGATCTCATAACGATCAACCCCGTGACGCTTTAAAAATGATTTTTTCTTGACGTGCGTCACTGGGGGGTTTCGTAACGGCGGGCTGGGTTCCATAGATTGCCTCTTAAGGAGTTATGGGGATCGTTGTTCCAAACAGCTTTTCCAGCGCATGAATATCCATCTTATCGGCATAGATCAGCAGGGTATCGCCTTCTTTGATCACGGCTTCCGGTCCGGGAATGATAATATCTGTTCCGGTGATAATCAGCGCGACATTAGTCCTTTCCGGGAAGTTGGCTTCCATCAGTGTCTTATCCTTTATACGGCAACGGGGACCAACGGTCAAGCCAATAAACTCTTCGGTCGTACTTTCCATGGTCATTAACACTTCATATTCGGGGACAGTCTGACGAATGGCTTCGTTAGCAACAACCCCGTAGTAACCAATGGCGGCATCAACGCCGGCCATTCGGAAAATGTCATGGTAGTCACCTTTGGTGTAGACAGCTTCGGTTTTACCGACTCCCAGATGTTTTCCAACCAGACAGGACAATAAATTACCATCTTCGCTGTTGGTCGTGCAGATCAAAACATCAGTATTTTTTGCATCCTGGCTTCTCAAAACCAAAGGATCAGTACCATTATCATTGATAATGATCGCATCGTCGAACATTTTGGAGAGTTCTTGGCAGCGCGCTTCATCCTTCTCGATGAGTCTTACGCTTACTTTTTCTTCGGAGAGCATCTCTAATAGATACTCAGCCAGAATGCTGCCGCCGATCATTAAAATGTCACGGTGTTTTTTGTGGGGACTAAGAAAACGATCAAATTCTCGTAAAGATTCACGGTCGCCAATCACGACAGCTTCATCACCAACAATGAAGTAGTCATCATCATCGGGCACAATGCTTTCCATCCCTTTTTGGCTGGTCCGGTGAATCATAATAATTTTACATTTTTTGGGCAGGGGCAGATGCTTCAAAGCGATGCCCTGAATGCCGTGACGATTATCCGGACCTACGCGGAATTTTGCCAGGCACAGCCCGACCGCTTCAATCTCTTCAAAATCAATGGCATTGTCCATCATCGCGATTTCTTTCATTTTGGAAGCCACGATGTATTCGGGAGAAATGATGCAGTCGACACTTAGATAATTCTCTAATTGGTCACCAAAGGTGTAATCACGGTCCCTCATACGGGCCAAAGTGGTTACCGCCGGTTGCAAGCGCTTAGCGGTCATGCAGGCGAAAATATTGGCCTCATCACTCTCGGTTACCGCCATGAGCAAGTCCGTCTTCTCATTCAAAAGTTGATTAAGAATTCGTGGACTGGCACCGTTGGCATTGATCCCTCCTACATTTAAGGAGTTGATAATATAGTCAAATTTCTTCTTGTCTCTTTCAACCACAGTTACTGAATGCTGTTTGGAAAGAATCTGTGCCAAGAGGTAGCCGACGTTACCTGCGCCTATGATGACTATGTTCATAGTATGTTCCTACCCACGCTTTCAGCAGGACAGTACTTGTAAGATAATAAAAGGATATCCCTCCAAAGAGGGATAGTTACTTATTTTTTGGTCACTTGTTTTTGTTATTCATTGAACCTTGGATTTTCTCCTTCATCTCCTCTTTCACTTCTTGCATCTTTTGACTGCCAGATGACATGGCCTTATCCATCTTTCCTTCATGAGGGACCATTTTAATGTCGCCGCCGTGGGGAATATTGCTGTTATGCTCATTTTCTACAACCTGTGGCAGTAACACATGATCAATAACCTGTACCAGACCGTTACGGCATTCAACATCGGCTTCAACGACCGCGGCGTCGCCAATCTTAAAACCGTTGCAAGTTTCAAAGTTAAGGACTTCTCCATCTAAGGCCATGGCATTTTTGGAGTGAATGGCATCTGCCGAGCCAATCTGGTCCGCAACAATATGGTGTTTAACCACTTCCGCTATGCGCGATTTATCCATCATCAGCGTATCCATCAGACCCGGCGGCATGTTGAGAAAAGCGTTGTCAGTCGGTGCAAAGAGGGTAAAGGGTCCGCTGCTGTTCAATTCTTCTTCCAGACCACTTATGCGCACGGCATCAAGGAGTTTAGTGAAGTTTTCTCTTTTTTCTAAAGTTTTTAAAATTTTAGGCTCCATGCTCAGCATGTGATGTTTGCGTTCCATAGAAAAGAGGCTTATTGCCCGTTATATGCAATCTCGCCCACGTTGATGCGGCATATTCCCTGCTTTCCGCATTTTTGATTGAAGGAAATTGTAATAACAACAACGGCTTTCATGGGAGTGGAGACTTGCAATGCCAAATGCCGATAAAAAGAAAGTCATCATCGCTGCCGCTTCAGCCCTTTTTGCAGAAAAAGGTCTAACTAATGTAGAACTGGCCGAGATCGCCCAGAGAGCTAAGGTTCCTCTGCCGGAAGTTCTTGAACTTTATGAAATTCCGGGAGACATCTTACAGGAAGCACTCAAAGTGGGACAGCGCAGAATGGAAGAGCTGTACCGTGAACCGGTCATGGGTAGCATGGACAGTCATCTAGCAGTAATGTTTGATGGTTTAATGGCTGCCATAAGCCCCTGGGGTCCAGAATCATATTTCAATCTCTTATATCAGGCAACAAAAGATAAAGTTCTGAAAGATGCGATGGTGAGATCTTCGCGGAGCATGGGCTTTGCCGTAAAATCCTTCTTGGCCCAGATGGTAGCCATGTCGATTGTTGAAGAAATCGCTAATGTCGAACGGGTAATCAACAATCTGGTTAGTTCGTTTATTGAAGGTCTGGCGACTTATCTGGAAGGCAACAGCATCGAGAACATAAAGAGCAAATGGGTGGCAAATGCCGCACAGATGTTAAATGAGTCTTCCTCAACGCACGTTGAAGCGCATGTTGATTAAGTAGGCAACTAATCTATACTGGCAGCTGCCAAGCTTTCTCTTGGTGAATTATGAACGAAAATGAAGAGAAAGCTTACAGAACACAAAACAATGCCTTAGATGAAGTCGGTAAAGCCATGGAAAGTTTCAAACTGGCGCTGGGTGGCATGGTGCAATCGGCCGGTAATATGATCGCCCCCCATTTTCCCGCAGTAGATATTCGTGATTATGCCGATCATTATCTCATTGACATTGATCTTCCGGGGATTGCTAAAGAAAATGTCTCGCTGGAATGCACCGAACATGCACTTATCGTTAAAGCTTCCCGTGTCGATAATGAAGAAGTAAAAGCCGCTGGGTACATAAGGAAAGAGCGCGGAGTTTCTACCGTATATCGACGGATTGATTTAGCGGAAGATGCCGACAAAGAACATATTGATGCTCACTTAGCCAATGGTGTTTTGAGCGTTTCCATATCTAAAAAAGAAACAGTACTCCGCAAAGTTGATTTAAAATAAATAAGCCGCGGAAGCGGCTTTTAAGTTTTAGGCAATTTTGTTACCGGCATTGGGACTGGCACCCTGGTCGAAGACTTCGACTGGTTCAACAACCCAAACACCATTGGCGTGCAGATGGATAGCGGCCAGATGTTCATTCATGCCGTCTACCATGGGGCCTTCAGTCTGATAATCCTTAATGGCCGCGCTGATTGAATAGGATTCTTTACCGCCGGAAACGAGTACCGACATCTTGCTGCCTTTGGCTTTCATGGCTTCTAAGTTCTTGCTTGTGGTCTTCATCAGTACTGCACCAAAGATGAGGGTATTGGGGTTGGGTGCTGAAAGACTTCCGACCTGGATGGCATGGACATCCCCGTTAGCATCAACGGTTGCTAAGATTTTGACGCTCGAAGGGTTGTTTACAAGGTTCATAACATTTTCTGGTAATGCGACCATATTTTCACCTAATCTCTAAATCGAAGAGGTAATACATAAATATTTAGAATGTATATTATCCTATACATATGACCGATGAGATACTACTGGAAATCCGTGAGCTGCGGGCAGAAATGAATACTCTTAGTGAGAAGTTAGCCCGGCTGCGTTATTCTGACTTTAAAAATCTCTGTACGGAATACATGCGTCCGATTATTGCTGACGAAGGGAGAAAAGTTTTTGAAAATGACCGGCTGCTGACTGAGCAAAATTCAACCTGCAGCGCGAGGGCCGCCTGCACTCTTAAATTAAAGGAATTAGTAGAACTCTCGACACGGGAATTTGAAAACGGGAATGTTGAGAAAGCCTCGGCAATTCTCAACGAGGCCAAAGAACTAGTCTGCTGCAATGCTGACAGCTGTCAGGATCAAGAGTGTTCCCGCAAGACTCTGGAAGTTTTACAGAAGATCAATTCTGTGCAAAACACCTACCTGCGGATCATCGCCAGCATGAGTACTGAGTCATTAGTGCCCGCAACCCCAGTAGTCTCTACCGAAGAAGAAGTTGAAGATTATCTGGCGCCCCTTTCTAATGCAAAGCGGATTGCCATTATGCGCAGTCTGGTAGAAAATCCACGGACGCTTTCCTATCTCTGCAAAGAATTTAATATGCCGACTGGACACATTACTTTTCACCTCAATGCGCTCAAAGACTCAGGTTATGTGATGAAGGATACCAAAACTAAACTATATTCCTTAACCGCCCGCGGTTCAGTCGCTCTGAACGGGATCGATCTTTTAATTCAGCAGCTCAAAGGCGTTATCAGTTAATTATTTATAGAAGAACTGCAGTATGTTATCTATACAACTACTAGTTAACTACTTCTAGATGTAAGCATCAGGAGAGTGTAATCATGAAAAAAGATGACAAAGTGCTGAAGGTTGCTGAAGCGCGTTCTAAAGATGCCGGCCGCGGCATCGCTCGCATTGATTCTGCCGTAATGGATATCTTGGGCATCACCGCTGGTGATGTAATTCAAATCGAGGGCAAAAAGCGAACAGCAGCTATAGCTTGGCCAGGACTACCTGAAGATACCAATAAAGGAATTGTCAGGATCGATGGCACTCTGCGAAGAAATGCGGATACCGGTATTGACGACCGTATCTCCGTACGTAAGATTTCTGCTAAAGAAGCTACTAAAATAACGGTAGCGCCAACCAAAGCTTTGAGGATCGTCGGCGGCGAAGAATACCTACGCCAGATTCTCAACGGCCGTGTTGTGGTTAAAGGCGATATTGTGGAAGTCAACACGCTTGAAGGCCGTATCGATTTGGTGGTAACCAATTGCAGCCCGGTTGCTGATGCATTAATCGTCAAATCCTCCACTGAATTCGTCATCAGTGAAAAACCAGCCAGTGAGGTCCCTTCGGTTCCGCGCATTTCCTATGAGGATATCGGTGGCTTAGGTGATGAAGTTAAGAAAGTGCGGGAAATGATTGAGCTGCCGCTCCGGCACCCTGAACTTTTCGAAAGGCTGGGTATTGAAGCGCCTAAAGGAGTACTTCTTCATGGACCGCCAGGTACAGGAAAAACCCTGCTGGCTAAAGCTGTGGCTTCCGAAACAAATGCCAACTTTATGACCATCGGCGGGCCGGAGATTATGTCGAAGTACCATGGAGAGAGTGAAGAACATCTCCGTGAAATCTTCAAGCAGGCTCAGGAAAACGCACCAACCATCATCTTCATCGATGAAATCGATTCCATCGCCCCCAAGCGGGAAGATGTCACCGGTGAAACTGAGAGGAGAGTAGTGGCACAGCTACTGTCGCTGATGGATGGTCTCGAATCACGCGGTAAAGTAGTCGTCATTGGGGCTACCAACAGACCCAATGCGCTCGATCCGGCGCTCCGGCGTCCGGGCAGGTTCGACCGGGAAATTGAAATCGGTGTGCCTGACAAAGCCGGCCGTTTAGAGATCCTGCAGATCCATACCCGCGGAATGCCTCTGGAAGATGATGTCGATTTAGACAAATTCGCCAATCTTTCCCATGGTTACGTCGGTGCTGATCTCTCTGCCCTGTGCAAAGAAGCAGCTATGAGATCTCTGCGGAGAATCATTCCCGATCTGAACTTGGAAGACGATATCATCCCCATTGAGATCCTCAACAAGATTACTGTCTCGCAGGATGATTTCATGGGCGCCCTGATGGAGATGCAGCCTTCCTCCATGCGGGAAGTGCTGGTTGAGCGTCCTAATGTGCACTGGTCCGATATCGGCGGTTTAGCAGAGGCCAAACGCCAACTCCGGGAAGCAGTAGAATGGCCGCTGAAATATGGCAAGGTCTTCCGCAAAATGAATGCGGTCCCGCCTAAAGGAATCCTCATGTATGGACCGCCGGGCACGGGTAAAACAATGCTCGCCAAAGCGGTAGCTACTGAATCAGAAGCCAACTTCATTTCCGTTAAAGGACCGGAGTTCCTCAGCAAATGGGTAGGTGAATCGGAAAAAGCGGTCAGAGAGACCTTCAGAAAGGCAAGGCAGGCCGCACCCTGTGTCATCTTCATGGATGAAATCGATTCCATCGCT
Organism: uncultured Methanomassiliicoccus sp.; assembly: GCA_905203995.1. Lineage (GTDB taxonomy): Archaea > Thermoplasmatota > Thermoplasmata > Methanomassiliicoccales > Methanomassiliicoccaceae > Methanomassiliicoccus_A. The sequence goes on from CAJKXZ010000001.1 coordinate 78,347, forward strand.
ACTTCACGGGGCAGCGGAGACGACTCTCATGTGACGGAGCGGGTAATCTCACAACTGCTTACGGAACTCGACGGCCTCGAAGGTCTGCAAGACGTAGTCATCATCGCAGCTACTAACCGTCCTGATATGATCGATTCCGCGCTTCTGCGTCCCGGTCGGTTTGACCGTCTGGTAGAAATCGGTTTACCCGATCTCGAAAGCCGCAAGAGCATTCTGGCAATTCAAACGGCCAACACGCCGCTGGCCGAGGATGTCGATCTCGACATTATTGCTGAGAAAACCGAAGGCTACACCGGGGCAGACCTTTCCGCCGTGGTCAACGAAGCGATCATGGATGCGGTCCGCGAACTGGTCAAAAATGAAGAGATCTCTGATGAACGCTTAAACGAGGCCAAAGTCAGTATGTCTTCCTTCCTAGCCGCGGTAGACAAGCTCAACCCAGCAAACAGAAAAGCGGAGAGTTATCTCTGAAGGCAAAACGCTAATACACACAAGCTCGTTAGGGGCGGCATTATGGGTAATAGACTCTCTTTCCTCATCGGCAACATTGAGTTTGAAGCAGAACTCAATGACTCCGATACCGCCAATGCTGTCTGGTTAGCCGCCCCTTTTACTTCTTATACTAACACCTGGGGCGGAGAAATTTATTTTGAAATACCTGTCAAAACCAGACTAGAGAATGGTAAAAAGATTATGGAGCCAGGAGAAATCGCATACTGGCCGGAGGGGCAAGCACTATGCATCTTTTTTGGACCAACCCCGGTAGGCAAAGGCGATCAACCCGCGGCTATTTCGGAAGTAGCCCCCATCGGCAAAGTCGACTGCCCCCTTGAATTGTTGGAAAAAGTCGGGGATCGAACTAAAGTGTCAGTGAGGATTGCATAAGATGGCCCTCAAAAAAGGTTACCTTCTCAACAAGGGTGATTATTACATTTATTCCGCAACCGGAAAACTCGGCGATAAAGAAGTAAACGGCATTCTGGCGGTAAAAGTGATCGCCGCTAACGACAAAGGTTTTAAGATCGCCGTGCTGCCCAAAGAAATTCCCTTTATGAATGCTGCTAAATTGGATTTTCCCTGGACTGGCAATGATCTTTCCAATCTCGGCGGCATCGTTGCGGGATGGTCCGTCGTCTTCGATGGTATCCGCATCGGCAAGGAAAAAGTACCGACGCCTTTTGGTGATAAAGAACTGGAAAAATATATGCGCATCGAAGAAAAAGAAAATGGTACGCTGAAGATTGAACAGTTTGTCGATCCGGTTAATAATTTCCCCTATGGTGCTTTATTGTCAGGAAAAAGTGGAGAGGTTTTGTTTGGGATCATTAAGACTAATATCCCTTGGATTCAGTCTTAATCAATCTTCATCTCCGCCAAATCTTTTTTGGCGTGGGTCAGCAGCCGACAGCCGTTTTTAGTGACCAAGACATCATCCTCAATGCGCACGCCGCCCCAGCCTGGTAAATAGATACCCGGCTCAACGGTCATGACCATATTTTCTTCGAGAACAATCTGTGAACGTGGTGAAAACGATCCGCCTTCATGGACATCAAGACCTACACCGTGTCCCAGCGAATGAATCATTCGGCCTTTGAATTCTCCCGCATCAATATAATCCCGAGCAATCTTATCAATTTCTGCGGAGATGACGCCGGGTCTGATTGCGGCAATCGCCCGCCGCTGGGCTTCCAGCACTGTCTCATAGACTTTAGTATATTTTGCCGACATTTCACGGGGTGAAAAAGTTCTGGTAATGTCTGAACAGTAGCGGGAGACACGGCAACCAAAATCAAAGAGACTCATATCGGTCTTTTGTAAGCGGTAATCCGTAGGCGTATGATGCGGTTCAGCAGCGGCCTGGCCAAAAGCGGCAATGGTGTCGAAGGAGGTAGCCGAGGCACCTTTTTTCTGCATTTGGTAACCAATTTCTGCTGCTACTTCATACTCAGTCACTCCGTCGGTGATCATCGTGGGAATGATGTCGGCTACTTCCGAAGCGATATCGCAGGCCCGCTGGATTTTCTCAAGCTCTGCTGCATCTTTGAGCATTCTTGCTTTAGCCAGCGCTGTACCGACATCGAAAAATTCACTATCTTCTTTTAATTTGGTGAGATGCTGCATTGAAAAATGACTTATGCTGCGACTGTTGACTCCAATCTGCTGCGCACCCTTCAACACATTTTTCAGGGCTTCCGCACGTTCTTGAGCGTCGCGGTAAACAATCACTTCCGCTTCTGCCTTTTTCGCTGCACTTTCTTCAAGCTGAGAGGTAATCAGAAAGGCCTGCCCATCGGGCAGCAGTACGGCGGCACAGTCTTCAAAGAGTCCAGAGTCGAGGTTGCAGGCATAAAATAAGGAGGAATCCAGCATGGGTTCCTGGCCATTCATCAGTACCAGGGCATCACATTCTCTTGTTAAATTAGAAAATATTTTTTTCACTCTTTCGCTCATAATCTCATTGCAATAGATGGACATTTGGCGTTTATAGTTTGTCGTATGTGATTTGTTCTAAAACTGATATTTAATATATTTGAATGACTTTATATGTTTTATACGGTGAACAAAATGGTTACACTTGGCACAGCATTTGGTGACATTGAAGATGAGCTCGAAGACATGTTAGATCTCGTGGCCGAAGCATTAGATCTCATCGATGAAAAAAAGAGCAAAGAAGCCGAAAAGATCCTCATGGATCTGGAAAACAAATTACTCGACTTTCTTGACTATGAAGAAGTAGATGAAAACTCTGAAGATATGAAAATCATCGAAGAGGCAGTTAAACCCAAGGCTGCTGCCAAAGCACCAGCAAAACAGTCCAAACCTAAGGCTTCAGCAAAACCCAAATCTAATGCTAAGCCCAAAGCCAATTCAAAACCAAAAGCTAACTCCCGCTCACGGTGAGCGTCCTTTTTTAATAATTGATGGATGAGTGCACAACTCATCCATTTTCTAATTTATATGCCGATCCAGACATCTCCGAGGATACGTTTTATCGAAGAAGCTGCCGACAGCGCGGCAAGGTAGCTGGTAGCGGGATTCATCGGCGAAGGCACATTGTTAATTTCACAGCGCATCTCCCCAAAGCTGCCTTTAGCCACTAAAACATGAGAGTTTTTATCAGTGGTGGGATCACAGATGATGGTAACTTTCGTCTCTTCAAAGCCGACACCCAGTAGTGAGATGGTGGCCGCAACATTCACATTTTTAGGGAATTTACCAATAGCCTCTTTGGCACTGCCCTCAAAAACTACTGTTGGTTCTACCAACGAGTCAAGATCAAGGTTAGCTTCCAGAAGGCCGGGGGCATTTTTTAAGCTTTTAGGACTTTTTGTCGTGATTAGATGAATTTCTGTAAAGGTTCCTGAAGAGGCGGCATGAATACCGTCTGTTCCGCAGACTGCTCCCGAGGGAACGTAGATTTTAGCGTGATTGGTTTTGGCTAATGCAAAACACTCGGCTCTGAAGGAATCATCAGCAAACGCCCCGACGCTCATCACCATAGCGTCAATGCCTTTTTTTAAAATCAACGGCAGATATTTTTTAGCAGCATTCTGACTGGCAGCTTCCACAACTAAATCAACCTGATCGATGACTTCTTCAAGCTGATCAAGGTCAACATATTCTGTCTTTTCGAGAGCTTCGGTCAGATGGTTCGCAAAATCTCTTTTTTGATCTGTAAGATAGATACGTTCCACTTCGGAAAATTCGTGAACGGTTTGGGTAAGAACAGAACCTATTGAACCGCAGCCAATTATCAGTATCTGCATACTTCGGCATTCTTAGTCTCAGATATAATCCTTGGGAAAGATTTTCATATCTTCAATGACATGAGAACAACATGAAATACGAAAGGCTCGAGCATACTGCTGACGTAATGATCAAAGCCTTTGGTAATTCTATTGAGGAATGTTTCGCCAATGCGGCTTTGGCGATGATCGATACCATCCTCGATGCTTCTACGGTCGAAATCCGCAAAACGGTAACCATCTCAGTAGAGGGTGACAATCTCTTCGATCAACTCTACAATTTCCTTTCTGAATTGCTTTACCAATTCGACGGTGAACATTTTGTTCCTGTTGAGTTTAAAATATCCTTTGCTGAAAATATGCTTATTTGTGAAGCAAAAGGTGAAAATTATAATCCAGCCAAACATCAGCCCAAAACTGAAATCAAAGCGGTAACCTATCATGGCATGGATATCAATCTCGAGGAACCGTCCATCGTTGTGCTCTTTGATGTTTGATTTTAGTAAATGCTGCTGCTGCGACTGTAAGTTATTTATTCTTTAGGAGGCTGAGGATCAATATGGATTTATTAGGTGCAGGTTCAATTTACTTCGAAGTCATCTGTGAACTTCCAGAAAATTCCAACCTGTCGGGGAAAGATTTAATTAAAAATCTTTCTGGATCTGTATCAGATCTCGAGTATCTCCGCGCTCACTGCCGCATCCTTTATCAGGGACTCGGAGGCTCCAGCGCGAATACCATCTATGCTTTATCCAAATTAGGTTATGCGGTGGGTTTTCTGGGAACCCTCGGTAAAGACCAGCCTGCCCAAGAACTCTTGACTTCCGGCAAAGGTGTGGATTTACGTTTACTCCGAAAATATGGTACTTCTGGTTTGTCTTTCCAGATCAGGCATCAGGGGCAGACCGCTACTCTAAAATTTCCCAACGCTAACGAATATCTCTCCTTTATTGAAGATGATCTGGGTTTAATTAATTCTGCAAAATATCTTTATTTGGGCCCTATCGAAACAATGACCGCCCTCCAGTCTTATCGGCAGATTTTGCATTTTGTAGAGGAAGATCTTTACTTGTTTTATACGCCTGGCGAAGACTGTGCAGCCCTGGGGATGGCGGAGCTCGAAGACATCCTTTCTCGCGCCCGCGTAGTTTTTGTTACAGAAGATGAGCTTGCTTTATTGACTTCTGCTGAGATAAAGGCAGGTTGCAGCAAACTACTGGAGATGGGAACAAAAGTGGTAGTCTGCCTCGGTAAAGAGCATCTTTTGATTGTTTCTAAACACTCACAATATCAGGTGCCTTTTAAGAAAACAGTACTCAAAGACGACAGTGATTTTCTCGACATGTGCGTAGCGGGTTTCATCGCTGCGTATTTGGAAGGGGCAGATCTTTTCACCTGCGGCACGGCGGCGGTAACTTTATCGGCATTAACTAGTACTGCCTACGGAAGAGACGCTTATCCCGATGCTAAATTTCTCAAACGCCTTATATCTTGAACAGAGGATATCCATATGGATTTTGAACCGAATGATAACGCATTTCTTGACGGCTGGAAACTTTTCATACTCTGCGGAGACGGTACGATCTTTCCCAACGACACAGTCAAAAGTGTCTGTACGAATTATCTGCAGAATGGTTCTAATCTCTACGATGTTCTTTACAGCTACACTTCGCTACCTATCGTTTCGCTGGAACGACCAGCCTATCGGCGTGAAGACGCATATCGTCTGATTTTGCCTTTTCTCAGAGCAGCTGATCTTTCCAATACTGCTTTAAAAAATTACTTCAAAAACACACTGAACATAGCATCTGGTGCCAGCCGAACTTTGCGTTTTGTCCAGGAATTCAGCATTCCCTTCTTGGTCTCATCATCTTATGAGCACTATATCTGTGAAGTCTGTGAAGCTTTAGATTTTCCTTTAGAGAATACTTATTCCATGAGTCTAGATCTGGATTACTGGGATGTCTCTGCTACCGAAAAGAAACGTCTGCAAGAATTAGCTGCTGAAATTTCTTCGATGACGCCGATTACCGCACCTACTGGCGATGACGTGAATCTTGATGACCTTACCGAACAAGATCGTAAAAACGTCTTGCGCCTTGATGACATCTTTGAAAATGAGCTGGTCGGCTTTCAAACCTTCCGCATGCTTTCTTCGTCAACGCCGATGGGGCGGGAAGAGAAAGCAGCTTCTTTGCTAGATATCCGCCGTAAAACAGGCTTCGATCTGGAAGACATGATGGTCATCTGCTCTTCCGCTTCAGACACGCTTATTGCCCACATGGTACGGGAAGGCGGTGGTTTGGTGGTAGCCTTTAACGCGACACCTTCCGCGATCTGCACGTCCAATCTGGCAGTCGTTTCGGAGGACACTACAATTCTCTCGTTCCTTGCTGATGTTTTTCAAAATGCCGGCAAAGAACATGTTGAAGAGCTGGCAGCAAACTGGACGGAAGAAGCCATCTTGGCCGCGCCAGCAAATAAGTATCTGATCAATGAACTTTTAAAAATCAATAATAACAAAGCGCCGCTAGTGGCAAAAATCAATACTGATGTGTCAGACGTTTTGTACAATGAAGAGTTCGTGCCAAAATTCTTTTGAGCGGTTTAGCTGAAATCAGGCCAGATGATGTTCGCAGCGGTGTATTTTAAAAAAGTGCTCCTGTCGGGATTTGAACCCGAGTCGAAGCCTCGAGAGGGCTTCATGATTGGCCGCTACACTACAGGAGCGTATGAGATGCAAAATGACGTTCCCTATATTAATCTTTCCATGTTCTCAGCAGCTATTTGGATGCGTATCGGCAATATGAAAATAATTAGTAATAATCTCTAATCTGCAGGCGAGGCGTTATTCCCGCCAATCGCAGCCGATCGTTCTGATTCCTAATTTGGGAATCAAGGGCATTTTTCGTTTATGGGTCGATGACTGATATTTATCAAATACTGAATTGATAATCGAAATCTCCAGGCCTGTTTCTTTTTGAATCTCGTCCACACTCATCAATTGCTCCAGGCCCAATAAGATCTGATCCAATTCGTCATACTTTACGCCTAGGTCCTCTTCATCAGTCTGGCCAGCGCGCAGTCCTGCACTAGGGGATTTGGTGATAATTGTCTGGGGGATCTGGATTTTCTCTGCCAGCTCTCTTACTTCTGTTTTATATAAATCGCCGATGGGTAGCAGATCCACGCCGCCATCGCCATGCTTAGTAAAATAGCCAGTCAGGAGTTCACTTTTATTGCCGGTGCCCATTACCACGCCGTCCATCTGGTGTGCATGATGGTAAAGGATAGTCATTCGCACACGAGCCATGATATTTCCTTTTAAGAGTGGATCATGCAAGTCCAGAATTGCGGAAAAGGCATTAATTAATGTATCAAGCTGAATTACTTTATAATTCATGCCAAATTCCGTACACAAATTTTGAGCATCATCCACATCTTTTTTTGATGAAACGCTGGAAGGCATAATGATGTTAAAAACTCTCTCGGGCCCCAAGGCATCACAGCATAGTTTTGAAACCACTGCTGAATCAATGCCACCACTTAAACCGATGACAACACATTTTTTGCCCTTCGTTTGCTCTTTGATAAATTCCAATATTGCTGGGTACGCGTATTCCTTCAAGTGGGGTTTCATCGTTTAGTTATATAGATATTAGATATCAATCCTTTGTACCATTTGTTTAAAAAGAAGAGCGCGAAGGGAGGGATTTGAACCCCCGAGTCCTTGCGGACATTGGATTAGCAATCCAACGCCTTGCCGGGCTGGGCCACCTCCGCGTAAGCCTCCCAATGCAATGCGGGATTTAAATCTTTTGTGAGATGGGGCCGTTTTTAGGTATTTTTTGAGATTTATGCAACCTTTTCACTCTCCTATATTGTATTATACTCTTAATTCCTTAATAGAAAAAGACAAAATTCGCCCAATTTTTAGTAGTTTTTCTAAAAATTGAGAATATGTCCTCTAAATCCGAGAAAGTTTTAAATACTACTTGTGTTTTAGACGGAAATACTGAGGCATGAGGTAACACATGCGTACACTTCCTCAGAGAAAAACGCAAGCCTTGAAGGCTTTCGGGGACTACTCGGAACCTTTAAATACTTCCTCCGCTTTGGAGGGAAAGCTGCGTTTGACAGCAACCAACACTGCGAAACGGAACAGAGCCAAGATCGGAAGATCAGCTATGATGTCTTCGTATCCAAAGTGATTGGACAAAACATGGAGGACTAAGATCTCCGCAATTATGCGTGCACTCTTGGTTCTGACGTTCGATGCAAAATGTAACCCAAATCAAAATTATAACGTGAGTACAAGAATATCAGCGTGGTTACGCTGGTGAAACTTGGTATCCTGCCAATTAAATTAAGTGTGTCCTGCAACAACTCTTTGTTGATTGTGGAATAATGGATTCCGGTTGATCCTGCCGGCGGCCACCGCTATTGGAATGCGATTAAGACATGCGAGTCGAGAGACATTTGGTCTCGGCGGACCGCTCAGTAACACGTGGACAACATGCCCTAAGGTGGGGGATAATCTCGGGAAACTGAGGATAATACCCCATAGGTCTAATCTGCTGGAATGCTTTTAGGCCGAAAACTCCGGTGCCTTAGGATTGGTCTGCGGTCTATCAGGTTGTAGTGGGTGTAATGGACCCACTAGCCCGTGACGGATATGGGCCTTGAGAGAGGGAGCCCAGAGATGGACTCTGAGACATGAGTCCAGGCCCTACGGGGCGCAGCAGTCGCGAAAACTTCGCAATGGGGGAAACCCCGACGAGGGAATTCCAAGTGCCAGCATTTAATGTTGGCTGTTCTTTTGTCTAAAAAACATAAGAAGTAAGGGGCGGGTAAGACGGGTGCCAGCCGCCGCGGTAATACCCGCGCCCCAAGTGGTGGTCGATATTATTGAGCCTAAAACGTCCGTAGCCGGTTTTCTAAATCCTTGGGTAAATCGGGCAGCTTAACTGTCCGAATTCCGGGGAGACTGGGAGACTTGGGACCGGGAGAGGTCAGAGGTACTTCTGGGGTAGGGGTAAAATCCTGTAATCCTGGAAGGACCACCGGTGGCGAAGGCGTCTGACTAGAACGGATCCGACGGTGAGGGACGAAGCCCTGGGGCGCAAACGGGATTAGATACCCCGGTAGTCCAGGGTGTAAACGCTGCGGGCTTGGTGTTGGGGGTCCTTAGTGGGCGCCCAGTGCCGGAGAGAAGTTGTTAAGCCTGCTGCTTGGGGAGTATGTCCGCAAGGATGAAACTTAAAGGAATTGGCGGGGGAGCACCGCAACGGGAGGAGCGTGCGGTTCAATTGGATTCAACGCCGAAAAACTCACCAGGAGCGACGGATATATGAAGGTCAAGCTGATGACTTTACCTGATTTTCCGAGAGGTGGTGCATGGCCGTCGTCAGTTCGTACCGTAAGGCGTTCTCTTAAGTGAGATAACGAACGAGACCCTCACCATTAATTGCTAATCCTTTCTCCGGAGGGGATGCACATTAATGGGACCGCTGGCGCTAAGTCAGAGGAAGGAGAGGTCAACGGTAGGTCCGTATGCCCCGAATCTCCTGGGCAACACGCGCGCTACAAAGGACGGGACAATGGGCTTCAACACCGAAAGGTGGAGACAATCCTGAAACCCGTCCATAGTTCGGATTGGGGGCTGTAACTCGCCCCCATGAAGCTGGATTCCGTAGTAATCGCTTGTCAACATCAAGCGGTGAATATGCCCCTGCTCCTTGCACACACCGCCCGTCAAACCACCCGAGTTGGGTTTCAGTGAGGATGTTTCTAATTGGGGCTTTCGAACTGAGATTCAGCAAGGAGGGTTAAGTCGTAACAAGGTATCTGTAGGGGAACCTGCAGATGGATCACCTCCTACGTAACAAACAAAGCAAGGAGAGGCCCCGTGCCTTTCTCTGCCCAGTTCCAGGTAGGATTCCAAGCACCAAAAATTTGCATCGAACGTCAATGTTTGTTTTTTTATTCTATTATTTGTCTGTGTTATTCTAAGCTAACTTTAAATATGATGCTATCTTCATCAACAAATCCCATGCAGATGATGAAATATATCTTTGTCACTGGTGGAGTTATTTCTGGATTAGGTAAAGGGATAACAGCTTCATCCATAGGACGTCTTTTAAAATCAAGAGGACTTGAAGTTACTGCAATTAAAATTGATCCTTATCTCAATATTGATGCCGGCACGATGAATCCTTTCGAACACGGTGAAGTCTACGTTTTGGACGACGGTGGGGAAGTGGATTTGGATCTCGGTAATTATGAACGTTTTTTGGATATCAGCTTAAGCAGCGATCACAACATCACTACGGGAAAAGTCTACAAATCTGTAATTGAGAAAGAAAGAGCTGGAGACTTTTTAGGCAAAACTGTACAGATTATCCCCCACATCACCAATGAAATCACGAGCCGTATAAAATCGGTGGCGGAAAGTACCGGTGCAGATGTATGTATTGTAGAGCTTGGTGGAACTGTTGGTGACATTGAGTCTATGCCTTTCTTAGAAGCTGCTCGGCAGATGGGTAGTGAGCTGGGAAAAGGAACCAATTGCATTTTTGTTCATACCACTCTTGTTCCTGTGATGGGTTCAGTGGGTGAGCAGAAAACAAAACCCACTCAACACTCAGTAAAGGAACTGCGTTCTATTGGTATTCAGCCGGATATCATTGTGGCCCGATCTAAAGAACCACTCGACTATTCGATTAGAAAAAAGATCTCACTCTTTTGTGATGTTCCCATTGAAGCTGTGGTCTCTGCCGCCGATGCCAATTCAATTTATGAAATTCCGATCGTTCTGGAAGAGCAGGGCATCACCGACTACTTGTTGAAAAAGATGGATCTGCCTTCGAAATGTAAAGATCTAACTGCGTGGCGGGAATATTTGGATCGCATTCTTTATCCAATGAATTCTGTGAAAATCGCACTTGTTGGTAAATATACTAACTTAGCCGACAGTTATCTTTCACATCTGGAAGCCTTCCACCATGCTTCTGCAGAACTCGGAACACAGATCGATTGTTTATTCTTTGATTCCGAAAAGATTGAGCAGGACGGCATTCCTAAAGATCTGGCTAATGTCGATGGTATTCTCATCCCGGGAGGATTTGGAAACCGGGGTGTAAATGGTAAGATTCTCACAGCTAAATTTGCCCGAGAAAATAACATTCCTTTCTTAGGCGTATGCCTGGGATTCCAGGTTGCGACGATGGAAATCGCCCGCCACCTTGCCCACCTTGAGGATGCCAATAGTACTGAATTCGATCCCAATACTAAACATCCCGTTGTGGATTTGCTGCCTGATCAGATAAATGTCGTGGATAAGGGAGCTACTATGCGTTTGGGCGCTCAGAAGGTGTTAATCACTGAAGGTTCACAGGCCGAAGAGCTGTACGGTGCATTAGAAATCAGTGAACGCCACCGTCATCGCTACGAAGTCAATCCTGACTACATTGATAAACTGGAAGCAGTGGGCTGGAAATTCACCGGCAGATCAGAAGACGGCGTTAAAATGGAAATTGGTGAACTAATCGATCATCCCTTTTTCATGGCTTCACAGTTCCACCCGGAATTCAAGTCACGCCCTAGTAAGCCTTCACCTCTGCATTTGGGACTGCTGAAAGCTGCAGTCGTCCGCAGACAGCGTCTGGCCGATCGAAATCTCCATTTACCTTCTGATTAAGGCGACGTGGTGAAATCGTGAAGGTCTATGTTGAAAGCTATGGCTGCACCATGAACCATGGTGAAGGAGAGCGTTTAGCAACAGCTCTTTCTCTGCTGGGTCATGAGGTCGTTACCGATCCCTTAGCTGCAGATCTGATAGTTCTCAACACCTGCACGGTAATCACCGAAACCCAGAATCGCATGCTCAAACGGGCCAAAGAGATCTACGACAGTGGTAAAAAGCTGATTGTTTCTGGCTGCATGGCCTCCATTCAGCCGGATGACATTTTAGCCGTCGCCCCCACTGCGCAGATCATCGAGCCTAAAAACTATGGCAACATCCAGGCTTTGGTGGGCAAAGAAGGCATTCCCATCTTGAGAGATCCTTCAGTCACCTCTGTCTTACCGATTGCTCAGGGATGTCTGGGCACCTGTACCTACTGCATCACCCGCTTTGCCCGGGGAACTTTGTGCAGTTATCCTCTCCCGGATCTTGTTGCAGAAGCCAAAAGCCTGGTGGATGCTGGAACACGGGAGCTATTGCTTACCGCGCAAGACACTGCTTGCTACGGTTTCGATCTTAATTCCGATCTTTCTGCATTGATCAAATCATTGTCGGCCCTTGAGGGGCAGTTTATGATGCGCATCGGCATGATGAATCCCAATCATTTGATGCAGATTTTTGATCAATTTATTCCCGCCTGGCTTCATCCCAAAGTGTATAAGTTCATTCACATCCCCGTGCAAAGCGGCAGTGCCAGAGTGCTGGAAGCCATGCAGCGGTCTTATTCTCCAGAGGACTTCAAAAATTTAGTAGTTAAGCTGCGGGCAGCTTTTCCCGACGTGATGATTTCTACTGATGTGATCACGGGTTTTCCGGGTGAAACTGAGGACGATCACAAAATGACTGTAAAACTCATTGAGGAAATACTGCCGGATATCGTCAACGTCACGCGCTATTCTGCCAGGCCCAACACGCCAGCGGCTACTTTTAAAAATCAAGTTCCCGGATGGATTTCCAAAGAACGTTCCCGGGAGTTAACTAAATTACGCTTTACGATCGGTGAAGAAAAAAACCGCTCCTTAGTTGGTAAAACTTATCCGGGCATGGTTTGTGAAATCGGAAAACCAGGAACTATGATTGTCCGCACAAACTCCTATCGTCCGGTAGTAATTAGCGAAAAACTTCCCCTGGGTTCAGAAGTCGTCGTTAAGATTACCGACTCCCAACCCACTTACCTTATTGGGGAAGTTCTTCTTTGAAGATGTTTAATCTTTGCTACTGAATTCTTGGTAGCTTTGTTCATCGTATGGTACTTTGATTTCCCCGCTAGCGATGAGGTTTTTAATCTCCATTATTTTGTTGTACTGCTCATCGCTGAGATTTCCTTTAACGATTCCTTCCGCACCATTCGAAAAATCGTAGATGATATTCTGTCCACCAAGATTCTCGCCGTCAAGCAGACGTTCATTTACTAACTCTACGGCTTTAGTGACTTCTTTGACTACTGAAGTCAAGACATTATCGGGAGCAAGATGCTCTTGATCAGTATCGACACCGATTACCCATTTATCAAACTCTTTATCTTTAGCAATATCAATCACGCCGACTCCAGTACTACCAGCAGCTTGAAAGATTACATCGCAACCAGTTTGATACATTTCACGCCCCAATTGTTTGCCAATTTCCGGATCGGAGAAACTATTGGCATATGCTACCTGTACAGCAATCTCCTGACCAATAATTTTGCTGGCATAGAGAACTCCGGCTTTATATCCACATTCAAAGGCTTCGATTACTTCTGACTCCCGGCCACCTATGAAACCCACAGTGTTGCTCTGGGTGTTGAAAGCTGCAGCACATCCGCCTAAGAAGGATGACTCATGCGAATTATATGACAAAGTTATCAGGTTGTCTATCTGTTCTTCTGCTTCAAAATCAACCAAAATGTAGGTAATCGCAGGGTGCTCTTTTGCCGAGTCAAGCACGGCTTGTGGGGTTATCGAGGATACTGCCCAAATAATGTCAGCATTTTTTGATACCGCGTCATCTAGTTTGCTTTTCATATCTCGCTCATCAGCGATGTATGACACATCTGCTCGGCTGGAAACCGACTCAATGCCTTTCCAAACCAGTTCGCCGTAACTCCCTTCGCCAACGTCTGGCTCGTCTATCACCAGGATAATTTTTTTCTTATTCTCGTTATCATCTGCCAACACATAAGCAGCTGAAGCAAGTGCAGCAATCAGAACAACTACAATTAAAACCACTGCAATTTTAGATTCTTTGGTCAATTTGCCCATACGATCTGATATTTATTGCTTTTTTATATTTTATAATCTGCCCTGAAAATAACAGCAATCATTGAAAGAAATATGTATTAGAAGCGTAATGCAGATTTTAAAGTCCTGTAGTGTAGTGGTCAATCATCCCGGCCTTTGGAGCCGGGGACAGCAGTTCGAATCTGCTCAGGACTACCATTCTTCTCTTTTACATCCTTAACGTTTAAGAATTAACTACTCGTCTAAAGCTTAATTTTTGTTGAAATGGTGAGAAAGTTTATAATATGCTTACGGTATCAGAACCTTTATGGCTCAGAAAAGAAAAAAGAAAGAGCTGGAAGAAGAATATGTCTGGGTACCTCCAGAATTTGATGAGAAGGCATTCCTTAAAAAGGATATTCTGAGCACTAAACTAATGGCTATAACGGCAGTAATCGCCATTGTTTTTGGTATTGTGGCTGCTGGAATCGGCATCGCCCTAGGAAATTATGCATATGGCTTTATTGGCTGGATTGCCGGTGCGATTGCAGTCACCCAGTCCTACAAACTGCTGGGCATGAAGAAGGATGAAATCGAAAAGATGAGTCTGGTCGGAAACATCCTGCTCTACGCACTGCTGGCCCTGGGTGTCTGGATCTTATTGATCAACCCGCCATTTACAAATTAAACTACTTCCCAATTCATTCTTTTATCAAACATGGCTGACAAAACGGCCATGTTATTTTCACACAATGCAGCAGCACCGCAGTAAATTTTCAAACCGTTCAGTGTGCGGAAGTCTTTACCAAGAGCGGCGGATTTTAAGTTTTTATTCAGATAAGAAGTAAGGTCCCGATCAGCCCGCTGCAGTACAACTTTCCAGATTCCTTTCTCCAGATAAGGTTGAGTTGCCTTTTCACGCCATTTATCTAAGAAGGCTTGTGCGTTTTCACTCCAGGCCGGGGGACCAAAATGCACAACGGTGGCAGGAAGATCTGAACGATCAATCTCCACGGCGAATTTAATTTCCTTCTCTTCTACCGCATAAGCTGCATCAATAACTTCCAGTTGTTCTTTTTGAAGAATGGTCTGGATCCCTTCCAGAGTTTTCCTTACTTGTGGATAGAGATTATCATCGATCATCGGCGGTCGTTTAAGTTCTATGATTACCAGATGGCTCTCCCTGTGACTGGTAATTTTCTTGATTTCTTCTAGAGAACACGTTGTCCGGGGCTGGGGAAAGAAAAACTGCCTCGAGGGGTTTGTCAGATACTCTCTGGCGGCGTATACAAATTTAGAAAAAGATTGTGTAGATAGTGCAGAAGCGACATTACGTTCATCATCAACGGGATCATACACTACCAGCGCATCTTCTGGAAATTCCTTTTGTCCATTTGAAAAGATTTTCTGCCCGAAGTTCCATGCAGAGGCTGCACTAAGGACATTTTTAAAGCTGCCATATCTGAGAATCAGTAATTCTATCAGATAGCCGGACATTCCTTCTACTTTGGCTTCTGCACCATAGACTCCCAGACCTTTTGCAAACTGTTTGAGCAATCTCACCTGATTACTCATCCCTTCGGTCATGTTGGTTTTGATATAGCGAGTGTGGAACGGAGTCCGGTCAACAGCACATCTGAGTTCTTTGGCAGAGTCTAATTTGTAACAAGGGACAATATCAACCTCATAGCCATTGCGGATGCCGTGTACATAGGGATGTTCAGCATACCTTTCTTCATGGTCTGGCAGATATTTTTTACCAATCTTTAGTCCTAATTTTTGTAACTCTTTTTTAGGCAAGGACGGCGGAAATAGTAGGAAAACATCGATGTCTGGATCCTTGAGATAAGTGCCTTTGGAGACTGAGCCGACGAGCATTACTTCAGCCTTGCTTTCTAAAACATCCTCATCTTCTTTAATTTCCTGTAAGAGATTTTGCGCACAGTCCTCAATCGCCTTCTTTTCACTTGCTGAAGGAGATATGATCTCGAGGATCTCTTTTTCTAAAGACATCAAACAGCGAACACCCTTGAAGATCAAAATCTTTACTACGATCCGGAGCGGGGCAGTGGGGATTCTTAGAACTGTCGCTTAGGAGGAAAAGTCGGGCCCCGCTTCCAGATAAATTAACTGTGTACCGTCCTTTATATCATCATTTTTTGTGTGAAGTGCGGTATTCTTCCATTCATTTGAATTTGTAGCGTTTTAACAAGCTTCACTGATCCGGGACCTATATGGTAGTCTCTTTATATACATCATAACATATTGCCTTAACCTATCCGATCCTGTGATTTGGTGATGTATAGATGATTGGTCAAAAATACATTATAGCATCGTTCTTGGCACTTTTAGGATTAGCAAGCGTTGGTGTTTGTGCGGCTTTTATGGACCAAGGCCTTCCTGGGGGGGGGGGTTCTCAATTTTGAGTTTGGACAAACTAATGTGTTAGGTGATTCTGTCAAACCCGACGACTACTCAGATAAAAATAATTTAATGCAAATTAATAATCTCGAGTCCTCAGAAGTTACGATTACTTATCATTCAAACGATGGGGCTAATCTAGAAGAAATAGACATTGTTTCGCCAGGCTACCTCCTGCTTAGAGACAAAATAGATTTTACATGGGACACAACTAATCTTATTGGCTGGTGTCTGGATGCTGATGGAAATGATATAATCTATAAGCCTGGATATGCATTTGATATGCCTGCTGAAAATGTGGATTTCTATGCGATCTGGTCTCCACATTACAAAACGATTACCTTTGATTCCCGCGGCGGCACCCCTATCGAAGCACAGAAAATCGAATATGGTAAAAAATTGACAATACCGGCCGATCCTGTCAAAGCCAACAGTAATTTTCTAGGCTGGTACACAGACCCTGAACTTTCAAATCCTTATGCCTTCAGTAATCCGGTAGTTTTAGATCTTACCCTCTATGCTAAATGGCATAGCTATTCTCTTGATTACCCGCTACGCTATGATGGTAATGGGAACACACAAGGATCGGTACCGCTGGTTAGATATTATGAACCCGGTGATACTGTTATTATCGCGGGTCCCGGCAATCTCGAAAAAACAGGCTATACGTTCGGCGGCTGGTCATACAACAATGCCATCTATGCGGAAAATGCCCGGTTTTACATGCCGTCTAAGTCTGTAACCTTTGTGGCAATATGGGACGAAATACCACAACACACGGTATACTTCATGATTGATGGTGTCAGGTCAGCACCAGTCATGATTCAGGATGGTGAATGCTTAACGCCGCCAGCCATACCGACTAAAGAAGGATCGACCTTTACTCACTGGAGTTTTAACAACCAGGAGTATGATTTCAATCAGCCAGTGACGCAAGATATCATCCTGACGGCAGAATGGGAAGTCGATCAAAAATCGGAGAAAACACCGCCTAATGGTGACGGCAACCTTAACTGGTTTTATGTGGTGTTCGCCATCATCTGCATAATCGTGACAATTCTTGTCTATCTGCTCTTAACCGACAGAATTTGAGAATGATTGTTCATTATTATTTAAACATTTTCCACATTTTTATTATAACCAAGCGCAAAGTTTATTCGTAATAAATTCATTTCCCATCCATGAGTCTTAGCTGTACAATCGAATTAGATTATGCTTCTCCTGAAGAGGCAAATATTGTTTTAGAAGCAATCGCTCCTGACAACAAACCCTATGTAGAAGCACAAATCGAAGGGAGCACACTCATTGTTACTTCCTCTTCAGATACGCCCATGGAGATGCTGCACACTATGGAAGATCTTCTGTCGTGTATCAAAATTGCCGAAGCTACTTTCAACTTAGTTCGTTAAAAAAAGAGGAGTGGTGATCTAGATCGCTCTAGATCCCACTTATAATTTTATTCTTTCACGCCTTCACGTACTTTGACGGCAACTCCCGTCTGGAATGAAAGCATTTCTTCGCGGATCATCATGGCGCGACCGATGGCAACCAAATTGTCTTTTTGATCAACAACTAGAACTTCATCAGTCAGGCGCAGATCCTCATCGCATTCTTCAACGAATGCACAGAAGACATTTTTACCCTCACGGTTAAAGGGTACAGCATCATCTTTGACGATAACTCTTAGTCTTGGGCGGGGGAAAGTCTGCAAGAGAATCTTCGCTCCTGGCGGTCTGAGGGTAAAGAAACCGTCATTAGCTCTCATCGAGAGGATGTGCTCGCCATTGAGGAGGACATTGCGGATTTTGCCGGTGCTCTTGGATTTTACGATTTTTACTTCACCATTGAGGAAAGCCTCACCCGCACCTTTACCAAACTGATAATCCGCCACAGCCTTTACGCGCGCTTTATCTAGATCAAAGGCGGGAGCTTCCTGGCACATCATTTCCAAGGCGTCCATCGTATTCTCTTCATCCCACATCATGGTAATGGGGTAAGGCTGCTGATGAGACATCTTTTCCATCTGGGTTTTAGAGTACTCCTTAGTTTCGACGTCTTCAGGCGTAGGGAATAAAGACTGCGCAATAGGATAGATTTCATCCAATTCGATAGGAACTGGCCCGAAGGGGCTGTGGACCATATAATGTGCATTATATTTTGCAGAAACTTTGTTAATCTCACCTTCACGGTAGCGGTTGTAAGGTTTTCCCGTACTATCTTCAAAGACTACCAGAGCTTCAGAGGAAGGATATTCATAACGGGCAAAGAACCTTTTAGAATATCTGAGAAAAGCCGGCCGGTTGAGCGTTTCAATGCCTGTATATAATAATGAATTATCTCTACTCAGGGGTTCATACTGCTCTAAAAATTCGCGGTGTTTTTCCAGCCTGCGTAAGGCACTGAGCAGTGCGGGGTGAGCTCTGCATCTTCTTTCTGCTAGTTCCCAAAGGTCCCCTTCCAGAATCGCTCTCTTTACGCGTTCAATCTCACACTTGGAAACCCAGAGATTATGGCGGGCAATGATCGCCGAGCGTTCAGCAGGTTTCATTTTAACAATTTCTTCATAAGTGTGGGAGCTGCAGGCAGGGCAGTGGCAGTGTAAACCTTTCATATCTTGCAGACCAGCAGTGCCTTCAGGAAACATGAAACGATCAGTCCGTGCAAATTTGGCATATGATGCTGAATCGAACATGTCGCAGCCCAAGAGGGCCGCCAAAGCGAAAACCATTGGATGACCAGCACCAAAAAGATGCACGGGACGGCTGGGATCTAAGCCTTTTTTAGATGAAATAATCACATCTACTAAATCAGCAAAGCGATATTGTTCCATCAGCGGGACCACACCGCCGATCGGGTGGACATCAACATCCACTAAGGCTAAACGCTTTGCACAGTTTTCCCGCAGATTTTGGTAAACGGAACCTTGCACTACGCCGGCCAGCAGCATTTTTTCTTTGAGTTTTGCAGCATCTTCCGTGCGGGCAATGGTGACATCAACCGCATGAGCTGTTTTTTCTTCACTCCATTCTGGCTCGGTAAAGATGTCTAAAACCGTGCCGATGTCGGAGCCGATATCACGTTGGAAGGAAACAATATCTTCATTTTTGACTTCCACTTCGCCATACATATGTGATTGAAAAGTTCCGGAGTCAGTCATGATGACGCCGGGAAAATCCAGCATCGCATGCAACCCTTCGTTAAGGGCCCGCTCTTTTAACTTCTCATCACTTCTAATTATGTAGGAATTAGTAATTATTGCTTTAAAGCCAAAATCATCAAATAATTCGCGGGGGGGCACTGTGCCCAGTTTTGGATTTACTACTGGTAATAAAGCAGGAGTCTCAAGTATCCCATGGGGCGTCTCTAGCTTGCCAATTCTTGCTAAACCGTCCCTGCGGGTTAATTCAAACATAATGGTAGGACATCATACTGATTAATTAATCTATTTACTGACGATCCCACCAACCAGCGTGCAGCTAATCTTCATATACTCTCCTGCAGCTTGCGGGCTCCATGGAATATAAGATGGTAATCGCCATGAGAAAAGACATTAAACTGTCTCCGGGAAAGATGGCTGCCCAGGCTGCCCATGCGGCGGTTTCATGTGCCTTTGCCTCTAAAAAAAAGCAGCCGCTGATCTTTGAAAAGTGGTATGCCGATGGCCAGAGAAAAATTGTTGTAAAAATCGACTCGCTAAAAGAGCTCTATGAACTCAAAGCAGTTGTTGAAGCCATGGGTTTAACTTCTTCTCTCGTCTGTGATGCTGGTTTAACTGAAGTTCCGCCCGGAACGGTGACTTGCCTAGGCATCGGCCCCGGCACCAGCGAAGTGCTCGATAAGGTTACTGGCCACCTCAAATTGTGGTGAGCTCTTTTACAGCTGACTATCTTGTCAGATCATTATTGTAATTATATAATGCCCACCTCGTCAAAACTAAATGTTATATAGGTAAGCAATCTTCCAACCTTATCAAGTCGTGAAGCGAAAAACTTCAATCAACGCAGAATCCTTGTAACTTCAGCAAGGTTCTTGACCCTTACTGTTAAATATAACTATCAATTATGGGGAACCGCTTCTGACATAAGAAGGTGAAACATTGGCTAGAGGTCTATATACTGCTAGTAAGCTGAAACACGATCATCAGAAATCAAGATGGTCTGACAGCAAATACAAGCGGAGAATGTTGAAATTACGGGAGAAGTCTGACCCATTGGAGGGTGCAGCACAAGCCCGCGGTATCGTTTTGGAAAAAGTCGGTATCGAAGCAAAACAGCCTAACTCCGCTATCAGGAAATGCGTAAAGATTCAACTCATTAAGAACGGACGTCAGATTACTGCTTTCGCAGTGGGCGACGGTGCTATCAACTTCATCGATGAACACGATGAAGTTATGGTTGAAGGCATCGGTGGCAGAATGGGAAGGTCGTATGGAGACATTCCTGGTGTCCGTTATAAAGTCATCTTAGTAAACAACGTTTCCCTTAACGAACTTGTAAGAGGTCGTAAGGAGAAGCCGGTTAGGTGAAAACTGTGGACGGAGAAACTCAAGTTCAGAGCAGCATCTTGCTCTTTGGTAAATATGATATGACTGACATCGCCATCAGGGACGGCGGATTAGCTAAATACATAGACCTCTCCCCCATCACCGTGCCGCACACTGGTGGAAAGCATGCCAACAAGTCATTTGCAAAGTCTAAGATGAGCATTGTTGAACGCTTGGTTAACAATCTGATGAGGACTGAAGTATATACCGGTAAAAAGGTAAAGTCCATCAAGATTGTAAAAGGCGCTTTTGAGATTATTGAACGCAAAACCGGCAACAATCCTCTTCAGGTACTGGTAGAAGCTATTGAAAACGCTGCTCCCCGTGAAGAGATTACCAGATTACAGTTTGGTGGAATCTCAGTGCCGAAAGCTGTTGATATCTCCCCTTCAAGAAGATTAGATATCGCACTTAGAAACATCGCTAGAGGTTCTGTAGATGCAGCATTCAAAAGCAAAAAGTCTGCTGAAGACTGTCTCGCTGATGAATTAATCCTTGCCTCTAAAGGAGATATGACTTCTTTCGCTGTTGCTAAGAAAGAAGAATTAGAACGTGTAGCCGCATCTGCAAGGTAATCAGGGTGACTAACTATGGGACGTAAAGAAGACAATATTGCAAGAGCACAAGCAGTAGCTAGGAATCCTGAATTCATTAGAAATATCGGTACAGCTGCTCACATTGATCACGGAAAAACCACCTTAAGCGACAATCTGATCGCCGGTGCCGGTATGATGTCCGAGGAGCTCGCCGGTCAGCAGCGTATGCTTGACTTTGATGAGCAAGAACAGGCCAGAGGTATCACCATTAACGCAGCTAACGCTTCAATGGTTCATACCTACAATGGTAAAGAATACCTCATCAACTTAATCGACACTCCTGGTCACGTAGACTTCGGTGGTGATGTTACAAGAGCTATGAGAGCTTTAGACGGTGTCATCATCCTTGTTTGTGCTGTCGAAGGTATCATGCCTCAGACAGAAACTGTTATCAGGCAGGCAATTAAAGAGCGTGTCAGACCCTTATTATTCATTAATAAAGTAGACAGGCTGATCAACGAGCTGAAGGTTACTCCTGAAGAGATGCAGAAGAGGTTTACCTCAATTATCACTGATGTCAACCGCCGTATCGCTTCTCAGTTACCAGAACCTCTGAACAAAGAATGGCAAGTCAACCCCGCTGATGGCAGCGTCGCTTTTGGAAGCGCCTTCCACAACTGGGCCGTAAATGTGCCGTTCATGCAGAAAAGCGGCATCAACTTCAAAGATGTTTACGAGTACTGTAAGAACGAGGACCAGAAGTCCCTTGCTAAAAAATCACCAGTTCATGAAGTTCTTCTTAACATGGCCATTGAACATGTGCCTAATCCCGTGGAAGCCCAGAAACTCCGTATTCCAGTAATCTGGAAGGGAGACATGGAATCTGAGATTGGAAAATCAATGATGAAGTGCGATCCTAACGGACCAGTTGCTTTAATGGTTACTAAAATTGTAATTGACCCTCACGCTGGTGAGGTAGCTTTAGGTAGATTATTCTCGGGAACAGTTGCCCGTGGTCAGGAACTTTGGATTTCTGGTATGCCCAACATGCAGCGCTCTCAAACTGTGTCGCTCAGTGTCGGTGCCGACCGTATCCCCGTTGATTCCATGACTGCCGGTAACATCGTTGCCGTTGCTGGTTTGAAGGATGCTATCGCTGGTTCTACTGTAACCTCTGTAAAAGATGCTGAGCCTTTTGAAAAGATCAGCCACTATACTGAACCAGTAGTTACCGTCGCTTTAGAAGCTAAACACATGAAAGACCTGCCAAAACTGGTAGAAGTTCTGAGAACTGTAGCTAAAGCCGACCCTTCAATTCAAGTTGAAATTAACAACGAAACTGGTGAACACCTGCTATCTGGTATGGGTGAACTTCACTTGGAAATCACCACCTACCGTATCGTCAACGACTTCAAGATTGAAATCAACCAATCTCCACCAATCGTTGTTTACAGAGAATCTGTAAAAGGCAAGAGCGAAGTGTTTGAAGGAAAATCACCTAACAAACACAACCGTTTCTTCGTAGAAGTTACTCCTCTGGAGCAGCCAATCATCGATGCCATCAAGACCGGTGAAATCTCCGTTGATGGTAAGATCAAGGATGCAAAAGAACTTGCCAAGAAACTGCAGGATCTCGGTATGGACCGTGAAGAAGCTAAGGGCGTTGTAATGTTCAAAGACAACAACGTCTTCATCGATGGTACCAAAGGTATTCAGTACCTTAATGAGACCATTGAATTGTGTAAACAGGGATTTGAAGAGGCCATGAACCTGGGACCATTGGCTCAGGAAAAAGTAATGGGCTTAAAAGTCAAATTAGTCGATGCTAAGCTTCACGAAGACTCTATCCACAGAGGACCGGCACAGGTTATTCCTGCTTTCCGTTCTGCAGTTTATGGTGCAATGTGCTTAGGCAAGAGAGTTCTCATGGAACCATTGACTAAGATTTACATTAACTGTCCTGAATCTGTAATGGGCGATGCCTTACGCGAATTACAACAGAGAAGAGGCGTCATCGATGAAATTACTCAGGAAGGGGAAGCAACTGTAATTGTTGCGAGAGCACCAGTCGCTGAAATGTTCGGCTTTGCTTCGACAATTCGTGGCGCTACTCAGGGACGTGCTTTGTGGTCTACTGAGAACTCAGGATTCGTTCCGGTTCCCCCAGAACTTCAACCCAAAGTAGTTGAACAAATTAGAACAAGAAAAGGTCTGAAGCCAGAACCTTACGATGCAGCTTATTATTCCGCATGAGGTGAATAAGCGTTATATACAACTAACATAATGAAGTGAAACTAATTCCGATATAATATATACTCAGGAGACATAGAAATGGCAACAGAAAAACCACACATGAATTTAGTCTTCATCGGTCACGTCGATCACGGTAAATCAACTTCCGTAGGTCGTATGCTCGCTGATACTGGAAACGTAGATGCATATTTGATTGAAAAATACAGAAAGATGGCTGAGGAAACTGGAAAAGCCACTTTCGAATTCGCATGGGTCATGGACTCTCTGAAAGAAGAGAGAGAAAGAGGTGTGACTATCGATGTCGCTCACAAGAAGTTCAACACCGACAAGTACTACTTCACCGTTATCGACGCACCTGGTCACCGTGACTTCGTCAAGAATATGATTACTGGTACCTCCCAGGCTGACGCCGCTGTCTTGGTCGTCTCCGCTATCGAGGGACCTCAGGCTCAGACCAGAGAACACTTATTCCTTGCTTTCACCCTCGGTGTCAGGCAGCTCATCATTGGTTTAAACAAAATGGATGCTGTCAAACCCCAGTGGTCTGAAGAGAAATTCAACGAAGCCAAAGCTGAAGTTGAAAAACTCCTCAAATTAACCGGTTACAAGGATGTACCAATCATCCCCTACTCTGCTTACACTGGTGACAACGCTACCAAGCGCTCTGAAAACATGCCTTGGTACAAGGGACCTACGATCTTGGAAGCTCTCAACAACCTGAAAGAGCCCGCCAAAGCCACTGACTTACCACTCAGACTTCCAATCCAGGATGTTTATACCATCACCGGTATCGGAACTGTCCCTGTTGGACGTGTTGAATGCGGTGTCTTAAAACCAGATACCAAAGTCATGTTCGAACCTTCCCACGTCGTCGGTGAAGTAAAGAGCATTGAAATGCACCACGAACAGTTACCCCAGGCTATCCCCGGTGACAACGTTGGTTTCAACGTCCGTGGTATCGCTAAGAATGATGTCCGCAGAGGAGATGTAGCTGGTCCAGTCGACAACCCTCCAACTGTTGCTAAATCATTCAAAGCTCAGGTCATGGTTCTGAACCACCCATCCGTCATCACTGTTGGATACACACCTGTCTTCCACTGCCACACCATGCAGATTGCCTGTACCTTTGTCGAATTACTGGCAAAGTTAGACCCTGCTACCGGTTCAGTCAAAGAAGAGAACCCACAGTTCCTCAAGACTGGAGATGCCGCTATTGTTAGAATCCAGCCTTCCAGGCCAATGGTCATTGAGAAAGCCAAGGAATTCCCACAGCTCGGCAGGTTCGCTATCCGTGATATGGGTCAAACCGTGGCAGCCGGTGTCTGTTTAGATGTTGAGAAGAAGGTGCAGTAATCTTCTTCCTTCCCAATTTTTTTGGGGCGAATGTCTATGGCACAGAGAGCAAGAATATCATTGAGTGGTACAGACCCAAAAAAAGTAGACGGTGTCTGTCTTCAGATCAAAGCCATCTCTCAAAGGACAGGCGTTGCTATTCGTGGACCAATTCCACTCCCTACTAAGAGATTAGTGGTTCCAGTAAGGAAATGTCCTGATGGTGAAGGTTCTGAGACTTGGGACCGCTGGGAAATGCGTATCCACAAACGTCTTATTGATCTTGATGCTGATGAGCGTGCGTTAAGGCAGCTTATGAGAATTCAAGTTCCTGACGGCGTGAACATTGAGATCGTTTTGAGATCTTAAATTCACGTACCTTCAAACCCCTTCCCTTTCACATTTTTCTAACTTTAGTATTATGTTGTAGATTACGCAATTTTTAGCTATTACCACTGCCACATATTCATTAGACAAGTATTTTTAGCAAACATGTAATCTGTGAGCTGATGAGAAGCGATCAAATAAAAACTGGACTTGAAAAAGCACCAAGTCGCAGTCTTTTGCGCGCAAGCGGTATTTCTGATGAGCAGCTGTCGAAACCTTTTGTCGGCATTGCTAATTCCTGGAATGAAGTAGTTCCCGGGCATATTCATCTGAATAAGCTTGTCGAAGAGATCAAAAAAGGAATCATCGAAGCCGGCGGAGTGCCCTTTGTCTTTGGCGTTCCTGCGGTTTGTGATGGTATTGCCATGGGCCACAAGGGAATGAGATATTCCTTAGTTTCCCGAGAAACTATCGCCGATTGCTGTGAAATCATGGTGGAAGCCCATGCCCTTGATGGTTGGGTAGGTGTCACTAATTGTGATAAAGTCACACCAGGCATGCTAATTGCTGCCGGCCGCATGGATATTCCCGTTGTAATGGTCACCGGCGGAGCTATGGAAGTCGGTGTTTTTGACAATAAACAGCTCGATTTACAGTCTGTTTTTGAAGCAATTGGTGAATACAAAGCCGGTAAAATTGATGAAAATGCAGTCAAAGCAATCGAATGCGCTGCCTGTCCCGGCGAAGGAAGTTGTTCCGGACTATTTACTGCTAACACCATGGCATGTCTTACTGAAACACTTGGTTTAAGCATCACCGGCTGTGGAACTTCCCTGGCTGTTGACGAAAAGAAATTAAAAATTGCCAGAGAATCCGGACGTAAAATTGTAGAGCTGATCAAGCTTAACAAGACTTCTCATGATATTATTGGTTTAAACTCCTTCAGAAACGCAATCAAAGTCGATATGGCGATAGGCGGTTCAACCAACACTGCATTACATCTTCCGGCTATTGCTCGCGCCTTTGGTTATGCTGTTTCAATTGACGAATTCAATTCCATCTCTAAACAAATTCCACACATCACCAGCATGCGGCCCGGTGGACCTTACAGCATGCGTGATCTGGATAATGCAGGTGGTGTACCGGCAATTTTAAACAGATTAAAAGATCAGCTGGATGACGCACCAACTATCAATAACCAAACGATTCTGGAAATTGCCGAATCCGCCAGAGTTTTAGACGAAGCAGTGCTGAGGCCTCTCAACAATCCTTTCCATCAGGAAGGCGGTATTGCAGTGCTCAAAGGCAATCTTGCACCAAAAGGGGCCATTGTTAAGCAGGCGGCTGTAAGCGAGAAAATGATGAAATTCACAGGCAAGGCTATGGCTTTTAACTCCGAACAAGAGGCAATTGAAGCCATCATGGCTGGAAAAGTAACAGCCGGTTCGGTAGTAGTCATCCGTTATGAAGGTCCTAAGGGGGCACCGGGAATGCCGGAAATGCTTACACCGACCAGTCTAATTGCCGGTATGGGTTTGGGTGATTCTGTTGCATTAATTACTGATGGCCGTTTTTCAGGAGCTACGCGCGGTGGCAGCATTGGTCATGTGTCTCCCGAAGCCTTTGATTATGGGCCGATCGCGGCTGTTGAATCAGGCGATCTGATTGAGATTGATATTCCTGCAAGAAAGTTGAATCTCTGCATCTCTGATGATGAGCTCAACGCGCGTATGCAAAAAATCCAGATCCTCGACCGCCAGCCAACTGGTGTTCTGAAAAAATATCGGGAATTGGTTCACGATTCCTCTGAAGGTGCTTACTTGGAGTGATTTAATGGCTGACGAATACAAGATGCTCAACCCCAAGTGTAAAAAGTCGATGTACATCAACTATGCAATATCTTTTGCTGTCATGCTCGTGATTTTTTATGCTGTTTTTCTTCTTACCGATAACAAGTCTCCTGAAAATTTGGCAGCTATCGAATATGCCTTAATCATCATGACGATTGTTGTTTTGATCTACTGCCTTGTTGCACCACCGATCTTCTACAAACATTATCGTTACATGGTCACTAATGAGAAGATCGACATCCGACGGGGCATTATCATTCTTCGCCGGATCTTAGTCCCTATCGAAAGGATTCACCAGGTGGAGATTACCCGAGGTCCGATTAATAATGCATTCGGCCTCGCCAACATTGAAATTACCACTGCTGGTGGAAAAGTTGTTATCGAATATCTGAACCGGGACGAAGCGGAACAGATCGCTGATACATTGAATGATTTCGTCCGTTCAATGATTAAAGACAGGGGTAGTGTGCTTGAACAGTGACAAGGGAATACGCTTACACCCTTCGATAATTATTGAGCAATCGGTGAATGTATTAGTCATCCTCTTCGTCTTATTCATCTTTGCATACGACTCTACATCATACTCAATATACATTTTTCTCTTGATTATTGTAGCCATCTTTGTGTCTTATGTAATCTGGAAGAAAACCTATATCTTTTTCAAAGATGATGAATTAGTTATCGAAAGGAATTTACTTATAAAAAGTAAAAAAACAATTCCTTATCATAAAATTGCATCTATTAATGTTGAACGTAAAGTACTAAACAGGATCTTCGGCACTTCTGCTCTTAAGATTAATATCAATTCAGGAGTAAATGCTTTAGCGCCGGAGGCAGTTTTAACCTTTAAAGAAGATCTGGCTCTGAAAATTAGAGCAGAACTTTCTAACAAGCTATTCGATCATGAATACTCAAAAGAAGCAGATGATAAAATAGAATCACTGGTGCATTTCACCTTTAAGGATATCTTTATTCACAGCATCTGTGGACTGCCTACTGGACAATCAGTAGTGGGATTATTTTTCCTACTTTATGCCCTGGTCTCCGTCTTCTTTCAAAGTTCAGGTGGAGTCATTGTTCCGCTGTTGATCTTCATTATAACTGACATTATCCCGCCAATCTTTGGTGTTGTTAAATACTACAACTTCCGGATGTATCGGCAGGGAGATTCCATTCATATTCAACACGGGATGATTCAAACATACAGATCCTCTTTCAAAATTACAAGGATCAATGCTGTTTGCATCCGTCAGACACTTTTGTCAAGACTAATCAAAAAAGCATCGATTGAATTAGAAGTAGTGGGACTCAGCGGCTCCGACGGGAAGAAACCAACAGTTTGTCTCTTGACCAACGTCAACAAAATACCCTCGATCTTAGACAATCTCCTGCCTGAGTTTGTTTATGAGCATGCGACGATGAAACAACCACCAGCCGCCAAGTATCCTATCCTCCTTGGCTATTCACTTGTTGCAATTGTGGCGGTTATTATTACCACGCTATCGGGATACTCTCTCATCGACTACCTTCTCGCTCAAGAACGGATTGTTGAGACAGAAATACTCATGTACATACCAGTTGCCATAAGTGCCTTAATCGTCCTGTTGCTTTTGACCTGTGCCCATCTCTCATACAATGTGAAAGAATTCGACATGGGTGGTAACCTCTTTACTTTTGTAAATGGGATTGTAGATCGTGAAACAACAATCATCAATTATGATCGAGTGCAGGTTATCAACATTGCTTCTTCGCGGATAGCTCATCATTTTGGCTTAGCGAAATGCAAGATCTCTTTACTTTCTTCAATGGGTGAGAGAACGATTACTTCGGGATATTTCCCTGAGTCTGAACTTTCAAAGATTGCGGAGAGAATCATCGAAAGAATCTCTACTGGTGAATATGACTACCGGCTCAATGGAATCTAAGGGTTCCATTCCTCCGCGTCCAAACTCTTTCTTTTTTAATTTTTTAAATGCTCATACGATCTTCTGGGTATTTTAAATTATATTTTGTAATATAGTAATTATTTCTTATCTATGTCTAATCAACACCATATCTCGATACATAACGCCTGTCGGTGAAAGTATTTCTTTTAGGATGCTTGTGTGCTGCAGCTACAGTCCCTCTTAAACGCACAATGCTTGTTTTTTGTCTTGTTGAAACAGCTAATCAATCACGAGTTGTCCAAGTAGTAAATGCAGCACATCGTGGCAAATTTAGTCGAAATACTTCATTATTAAAAGGGGGCCTAGGACTCAAGTCCCGCTCATTAAGTATCTAAGTAATCACCAACTAGTTCCTAAATAGTGACCACTATTGATATGAAGGTCAATAATTCAAAGAAGATCTTCATTTGCTTGCGTTTAACTGGCTAAAAATGTCCCGTGTAAATACAATACTATATACTATGTAGAATGCACTGCAGATTATCACACACCATTAGGTCTTTTTAATCCTTGTAAATACAACTATAATGGATACTTCTGTTGTTCTGCATTAGTTATTATGGCCACTGTCGAGTTAGTACTTGCTTGGTCCCAATTGGTACATTTTTTGGAGAATTGATTGGCCTGTGGATTTACAAAG
This sequence comes from uncultured Methanomassiliicoccus sp., assembly GCA_905203995.1. GTDB lineage: Archaea > Thermoplasmatota > Thermoplasmata > Methanomassiliicoccales > Methanomassiliicoccaceae > Methanomassiliicoccus_A. Next base: position 107,883 of record CAJKXZ010000001.1, read on the forward strand.
GCTGGTAAGTCTAATTGCTTACGTCTTTACGTATTTAATAGAAAACCACGCTGGCAAGCGTTCAAGGCTCCAGATGGCAGCAAACACTTGAATTCGGCTGGATGTAGATCATTTCTACAGCATTGGCTATGAATGTGAAAGATCTCTGATGAAAATTATAAAATGGTGGACTGAGCGGGACTTGAACCCGCGGCCTCATGATTGCAAATCATGCGATCTACCGCTGATCTATCAGCCCTTAATTCCCTGTATTCTACACTTGCATATATAGACTTCGATCAAAATGCCCAAATGGCGTAGCTATCCTGCACTTAGTAGATATACTACAACGACCTAGTGGGGAAAAACAGGTATCATTTGCCCTATCGTTTTGATAAAAATCGCTTTTTTTGAGGCAAAAAGCCTCTATCGAAGCATTTTTCCAAAATGTTTATATACTAGATGTGTATAGCATGGGATACCTGAGTAAGTCGGTAAGACTTCAGGGATATAGGATTGTCTCCTATGACAACTTATATATACCCCTTCGATTATGGAGGGAAGCTGCGGTCGAATAGAAATATTCGGTCGCGATCACAGTAACGATTAATATGCACCCGAGAAATGTCTTTTCCCGGGGAAGAGATGGAGAGTAACGACGGTTTGGAAGATAACGTTGTTGCTTGATGAATTCGATCATATGCAATTCGGACGTGTGTTAAGTCGACACAAGTAGCGGCATATGCTACGTTGTATGGGGAATGGCTCGGCTCAAGCGCCGATGAAGGTCGTGTCAAGCAGCGATATGCGCCGGGTAGACGCAAGAAGTCTATGATCCGGTGACCGCCGAATGGGACTTCCTATTCTTCGGAATGTTCAGTAATGAACGGGAACGCGGGGGATTGAAACATCTTAGTACCCGCAGGAAAAGAAATCACCGAGATGCCGTCAGTAAAGGCGATCGAACGCGGCACAGAGCAAACCGAATCCCTTATAGAAATGTAAGGGAGATGTGGTGTAGTGGACCCAGATACATCTTAACCGATCAACCCGAAGTCGTCTGGAAAGACGCGCCATAGTGGGTGATAGCCCTTTAGGGGTAAATTGGAAAGATGAGTTTTGGTGATCCGGAGTAACGTGCGTTGGATATCGCGCGTGAAGCTAGGGAACATTCATCTCTAACTCTAAATACGTCTTGAGACCGATAGCGCAGTAGTAGCGTGAGTGAAAACTGAAAAGCACCCTTGACGGGAGGTCAAAAGAGCCTGAAACCATATAACTATAAACTGATGTGGCGCAAAAGCAAAGAAACCTTTATGGTGGAGCAGCGTTGCATCATCCGTTTTGAATAACGGGCCAGCGAGTTCTGATCAGTGGCGAGATTAAAATATTGAATATTGGAATCAAAGGGAAACCAACAAGCACGCAACCTTCGGGTGAGGTGCGAGGTGTGCTCGCCTGGAGTCACTGGTGGGATACCCGAAGCCAGTTGATCTATGCGTGGGCAGGATGAAGCCCTTCGAAAGGGGGGTGGAGGTCCGAACAGGTGCTGATGTGCAAATCGCTCTGATGACCTGCGTATAGGGGTGAAAGGCCAATCTAAACTGGAAATAGCTGGTTCCTCTCGAAACTTGTCGCAGCAAGACCTCAGCCGAGGTAGATTGTGGGGTAGAGCGACCAATTAGGGATTTAGGCCGAGAAATCGGTCGGTCTCTTGTTGAACTCCGAACCTGCGATCGCCGAAGACGCTGGGATTGAGGGCCTCTGGGGTAAGCTTGGGGTCCATAAGGAAATGAATCCAGCCTGAGGTTAAGGTCCCTAAATACCGGCTAAGTGAAACATGAAACCGAGTCCGTGGTCTAAAACAACCGGGAGGTGGGCTTAGAAGCAGCCATCCTTCAAAGAAAGCGTAACAGCTCACCGGTCGAGATCATGGGCCGGGAAGAGAGACGGGTCTAAAGCCGGTTACCGATACCTCAGAGCACCGCAAGGTGATCTGGTAGAGAGGTGACGTGCATGGGTAGAAGTTTGGCCGTGAGGTCAAGTGGACCGTGCTCGTATATGGATGCTGGTAGGAGTAGCAGCAAAGAATGGTGAGAATCCATTCCGCCGCAGGGGCCAGGGTTCCTCGGCAATGTTCGTCAGCCGAGGGTTAGCCGATCCTAAGACAACTCTTAATCGAAGTTGCCGAAAGGGAAACAGGTTAATATTCCTGTGCCATAATAGTTATCGCCTAATGTGAAACACATCCGGATAGGCTGAGCAGGGGTGTCAACCTGTTCAAGCGTCGAAACCTTTGGAGGACCGTAATGGTGAGAATTAGGTGAATGCGCGAGTAGGCGGGCGAAGGCCCGCTTCAGCTGATTCCAGGTGTCAATGAAAATTGCATTAGTTTAGTCTGTTATGTTCGTACCAAGAACTGACACAGGTGCCCCTAGGTGAGAAGCCTAAGGCGTGTCGGCGTAATCGTAGCGAGGGAATTCGGCAAAATAGCCCCGTACCTTTGGTAGAAGGGGTGCCAGCCATGAAGATAGCTGGTCTCAGTAACAAGGGAGCTCCGACTGTTTAATAAAAACATAGGTCACAGCTAGTTCGAAAGGATGTGTATTGTGGCTGAAGCCTGCCCAGTGACGGTATCTGAACCTCGGGTTCAACTGAGCGAAGGACCGTTAAACGGCGGGGGTAACTATGACCCTCTTAAGGTAGCGTAATACCTTGTCGCTTAATTGGCGACTTGCATGAAGGCCCAACGAGAGCTCTACTGTCCCCGCTTCGAAGCCGGTGAAACTGATAGTACCGGCGCACAATCCGGTATCTTCCACCTGAAAGCGAAGACCCCATGGAGCTTTACTGCAACCTGTTGTTGTGATACGAGCCCTAATGTGTAGCGTAGGCAGGAGTCGTTATCAGGGCTTGCCGCTAGACAAGTTCCGAGACATCAATGAAACACTGCCCTTTAGGACTCGTACCACTTACTTTCTTTGAGAGGACAGCTATAGGTAGGCAGTTTGGGTGGGGCGCCACGCGCTCAAAAAGATAACAAGCGCGCCCAATGGTCAGCTCAGGCAGGTCAGAAATCTGCCGTTGAATGCAAAGGTAAAAGCTGGCTTGACGTCGGTTGGGACAATAACAATCGGCGATACGAAAGTAGGGCTTAGCGAACCACTCAGCCTTCTGAATGGGGGCGAGTGATAACAGAAAAGTTACCCTGGGGATAACTGAGTCGTCGCTAGCAAGAGTTCATATCGACCTAGCGGTTTGCTACTTCGCTGTCGGCTCTCCCTATCCTGGTGGTGCAGCAGCTGCCAAGGGTGGGGTTGTTCGCCCATTAAAAGGGATCGTGAGCTGGGTTTAGACCGTCGTGAGACAGGTTTGTTGCTTTTTGGTGGAAGTGTATTGATGCCTGACGGGAAGGATCCTTTAGTACGAGAGGAACGGGGATTCGTAGCCTCTAGTTCATCAGTTGTCTGGCAAGGCACTGCTGAGCAGCCACGCTGTAAGGGATAAGAGCTGAAAGCATCTAAGCTCGAAACTCCCCCGGAAAAGAGGCATCTTAGAACGCTCATAAATGATGAGTTTGATAGGACTGGGGTGTAAGTATCAAGGTTCGCCGAGATATTCAGCCCGCAGTTACTAACGTTTGCTTCGTCGCGAACGTGTCGACTTGACAGTCAATCGAGTTGCGTATGATCATCTTCCATCCTTTTTGGATTATTTCAATATTGGATTTTTGATCATTCATATTTTTATCAATATTTTTGATCTACTTTAGTTCAGTGTTTGTTTAACTCAAACGAACACATTTTTTTAAGTAGATATTTTTTAAAAAAAGATTAGAGTCCAGAGGACTCTAGTGTTTTAAAACAATCACATTTTCTTTCAACAGGTATTTTCGGTATGACGGCACCCAGTAAATTCTTAATTTTTTCAGAATTTTCGGCCATTACTTTAGATACAGTTTGAGCATCAACGGTCTCTTCTGACCAGGCATCATAATCTGTGATGGTTGCTAAAGACATGTAACACATATTCATCTCTCTAGCCAATTGACACTCGGGAACAAGCGTCATGCTGATGATGTCTGCAAATTGTCTGAACATTTTGGATTCCGCTCTTGTTGAAAACCGGGGACCTTCTATGCAGACACAAGTTCCTTTGTTGTGATATCTTATGCCCATCTGTTGGCATTCTTTTTCAGCAATGCTGTTCAACTCGGGACAAAATGGATCCGGGATAGCGATGTGTTCGGTTCGAGGACCATCGAAGAACGTATATTTTCTTGACTTTGTAAAATCAATGAACTGATCAACAATTACCAGATCTCCTGGTTTGTATTCTTCTTTAAGTGATCCAACTGCGCAGGGAGAGATAATTCTCTCGACTCCGATCTGTTTCAGTGCATAGATGTTGGCACGGTAATTGATCATGTGGGGAGGAATCGTGTGGTTGCTTCCATGTCTTGGTAGAAATGCTATTTCCACCCCATTAAGTTCACCAATCGCTATTGAATTAGAGGGTGATCCATAGGGCGTATGAACATCAAGATTTTTGATAATCTTCAATCCTTCTGGATATACGCCAGTACCACCAACAATTCCTATCTTAGGCTGCATGATCTACAATATCCACTACAATATAAATGTCTTTTACGGAATTAGCTCTCTTCTATGCTTCAGGGAGCATCCTAAAATATCATCCATGTTTTTCTAACCTGCATGAATACTTATCTCGAAGCCATTAAAAATCGTCGGAGCATCTATGGGCTTGAAAAATCTTCACCAATTTCTAACGATGAGATCTGTAAGTTAGCTGAAGACGCGATGTTGCATACGCCCTCACCATTCAACATGCAAAGTTCTCGTGTGTTGGTTTTATTCGGGCCCAATCATGATCGCTTATGGGAGATTGTCATGAATGCTCTGCGAAAGAAGGTACCCGCTGATAAGTTCTCACCCACTGAAACTAAAATCAAATCCTTTGCTGAAGCCTACGGAACAATCTTGTATTTTGATGACACCACGGTTACTTCGCAATATGCTGAAAAATTCCATACTTATCGCGATAATTTTCCAACCTGGGCACAGCAGGCAAATGCCATTCTTCAATATAACATCTGGAATTTATTGGCTGAATCTGGTTTAGGTGCATCTCTGCAACACTATAATCCGCTGATTGATGCAGAAGTTAAGCAGACTTGGAATATTCCTGATGACTGGCTCTTAATTGCACAGATGCCTTTTGGAACGCAGACTGCTGCTCCCGCTGAGAAGACTTTCATCCCTACTAATGAGCGTATTTTCAGATATGATTGAATTGAAAACAATTCTTTCAAATTTCTTTAATTCCCAGATTATTCAGCATGGAGATGATGGTCTGTAACTCTGTGCAGTTTCTCCTGCCCATTTTTATTCTCATTCCAGAACTTAGAACAAAGGTCAAGTGGGTCGGCAGAATCTGTGCACCAGCATCAGTTTGAATATTCATCCTGCGTACTTTGATGCCTTTCAGATCATCAGGAGTAAGGTATGATTTTTTACCAATGAGACGCTCAAAACTAGTCGTATATACTAGAAGTCCGGATTTGTAGATTCTAATGGGCCTGATTGTTCTTTGAGCATCTGGACTAACGAATTCTGTCACATAAAAGAGCAAGACCGCGCCAATTAAAAAGATCAAGATATATTCAATTTTTAATCCGTAGAGTAGTGAAAGAACTGCCATGAAGATCAAGAATAAACTGACAAACCTACCTAAGTTTTCAAACATATTCCATTTCTTACCTCTCAGTAATTTTCTAGGCATTAGACTCAGAGGTATCTTCTCAGTGTAAATCGGTTTTTCTTCTTCCAATGGTTTGCTGCGTCTACGTCTTGCCATTAAAAAAGGATAAGGTGAAGAGCGAATAAAGTTTTGTGTGATTAACGGTCGTCATCGATTCGCGAATAACGTCCGAGAATCTTGACAAAAGCGGCCTTTTTACCGAGCTCTATGGCTGCTTTAGACGCATCTTCGCTCCAATTCATATCGGCATAGAACACATATTCCCAAGGATGATTTTTTCGTGGCCGAGATTCCAGTCGCGTAAGATTGACATTGTGTTTAGCAAAAGCCTCTAAGGCATTATACAACGAACCCGGAGCATCTTTAACTGCGAAAGCAATTGAAAAGCGATTGCCTTCGGTCTTTTCAGGATTTTTCTCAATCACAAAGAAACGAGTATAATTCTCTGGCTCATTCTGGATGTTCTCGGCAACAACTTTCATCCCATATTCTTCCGCCGCCCGTTTAGAGGCAATCGCAGCTTCTTCTTCCGTGCCGTTTTCGGCAATCATCTTTACCGATCCTGCGGTGTCGTAGGCCGACATGACTTCCCATGCTTTTTCATTAAGATAATTACTGCATTGACCCAAAGCTTGCGGGTGGGAATATACTCGTTTAATCTTGGAAATATTCGATTGTGGTTGAATAATCAGACAATGTCTAATCTGAACGATTGTCTCTTTAGTAATAGTAAGATCGTTATCCAGTAACAGATCATTAACCTGGGTAACGCTGCCATGTAGTGAATTTTCCACTGGTACTACACCATGTGTAGCTTCACCAGAGGCAACTTTTAAGAACAATTCATAAAAGTCATGACAGGGCAAAGTTTCAGTTTTACCAAAGATCTTGCTACAAGCGTCTTCGCTGTAGGCGCCTTTAACTCCCTGAAAAGCAATGCGTAAGTTCATATTAATTTCCTTACCAGCTTTTGCGCGATGTCGTATACACACTGCTCGGCTTCAGCCTTTTTCAGTCCGGCACCCATAGCAATCTGGAGTGCTCTTTCTTCGGTGATGAGGTCTTTGGGTGAATGAGTGTCAGTATTCACTACCATCTCGGCGCCATATTTCTGAGCCAGTTTGGCAACGTGCCCGTTAGTAAGTGCATGAGACGGCCGCGAGGTTATCTCGAGAATAGTCCCGCGGTCAGCAGCCAGTTTAACATCCTCTTCTGAGATGAAGCCAGGGTGGGCTAGAATATCGACAAATTCACACATTATCGATTCGTGATTGGTTCCTGGAGCCACCGGTTCTGAAATGGTCTCGCCATGAATCACCACGATCTTGGCGCCTAATTTTTTAGCTTTTTCTGAAACTTCGGCAATCTTTGAAGGCGGTACATGGGTGATTTCGACACCTGGTAGGACCTTAAGGCCAAACTCTTCCGCCAGCAAAGCATCGCGCGTACCTTTGTTGATGATGTCTTCCAGGTTACTCAAGGAAGCATGATCGGTAAAGGCAATGACTTCATGATTCATGACTGCGGCTCTTCTTGCCAGTTCAATTGGCAATAATTCGCCATCACTGAGAAAGGTGTGCGTGTGGAGGTCGATTCTCATTCCTTAGCGCCCCCATGCCTGCGGGTCAGTTTACCGAAAACTTCTTCCAGCGGCAGGCCGAGATACTCATACATTACCAACTGGTGGTAAATCAAATCGGCAGCTTCCCAGATCTGAGCCTCCCGGTCTTTTCCTTTTCCGGCAATGGCTACTTCGCCCGCTTCTTCAATGACTTTTTTGAGGACTTTATCTTCATTGTTAAGCAGTTCGTTCGTGTAACTGCCTTCTTGTGGATGCTCCTTGCGATCGTGGATTACGCGAATTAATTCGGGCAGGATGGCAGCCGTTTTTTCAGTGTTGCCGTAGAGTACTTCATCAAAGCAGGATGGTTTTTCCAAGTGGCAGGCATTTCCCGTTTGTTTTACTCTTACTAAGAGAGTATCAGCATCACAGTCTGTTTGAATGGAGACGATATCCTGCACATGTCCGGAGGTCTCGCCCTTCATCCACAGTTTCTGCCGTGACCGGGACCAGAAGTGGGTTTTTCCGGTAGCAAGCATTTTTTCATAAGCTTCTTCGTTGGCCCAGGCCACCATCAATACTTCGTTGGTGAGATAATCTTGGACGACTACCGGGATCAAACCGTGTGCATCAAAATTAAGTTTCATCTGACAAGCACTCCCTTATCACGAAGGTACGTTTTAACATCACTGACTGTGTAAGTTCCATAGTGGAAAATGGAAGCGGCCAAGGCTGCTGAAGCATTGGTTTGTGAAAACACATCATAGATGTGTTCCAGACTACCGCAGCCGCCTGAGGCGATAACGGGGATGTTTACACTTTCTGCAATTTTTTCTGTTAATTTCAAATCATAACCATTTGTCGTACCATCGCCATCCATGCTCGTCAGGAGAATTTCACCGGCACCCAGATCTTCTACTTTTTGTGCCCATTCAACGGCATCGAGGTCGACTTTGTTGCGGCCGCCGTGGGTGTATACTGACCAGCTTCCACCATCTTGTTTAGCATCAATAGCTACGACTACACACTGGCTGCCGAATTCTTCCGCGCATTCAGTAATGAGTGTGGGATTTTGTAGGGCTGCTGTATTCATTGATACTTTATCAGCTCCTGCTTTTAACGCGGCCCGCATATCATCTTTTGAACGGATACCGCCACCGACGGTAAGCGGGACAAAAATCTTTTCGGCAGTTTTTTCCACGATGTTCAACAGCGTATCGCGGGCCTCAGAGGAGGCGGTGATATCTAGGAAGGTAATTTCATCGGCACCCTGCTGCTCATAGATGTGAGCAAGATCTGGCGGGTAACCAATTCCCTTTAGGTTTTGAAATTTAACTCCCTTTACTACTTTACCATCGGTAACATCCAAACAAGGAATGATTCTTTTAGTCAACATGATTATTTCTCCAAAATTACTTTATTTTTAGTACTCAACACGTCGCTTCTGACGACGGTAGCATTTTTCAGGGCTTTGCCTAGGGCTTTAAACGAAGCTTCAATCAAGTGGTGTTCGTCAAACCCGCGGTGAATTATAATGTGCAGTGTTAGCCCTGCTGACATAGCAAAGGAACGGAAGAAATGAAGATACAATTCATCGGGACAATCAGCATCACACCAGGCCCGGTCGACGATGTCCACGGAAGCTGTTACCAAGGCATCATCCATGGGCATCATGAACGAAGCGACCCGTTCTATTGGTGTTTCGCCCAAAGCCGCTTTAAACGCTTCTCCCAGTGAAATAGCGACATCTTCAATCAAGTGGTGGAAATTATCGCCGCTGGCATCAACTTGCAAATCAAACGATGCGTAACGGCTGAAAGTTTCCAGCATATGAGTAAGGAATTGATCATCTGTTTTTATCTGAGCTGTTCCTGTGCCGTCTAAGTTAAGACTCACCGAAACGGTCGTTTCTTTTGTTTTTCTTTTAATATCTGCAGATCTCATCATTCCTGCCTCCAAACTTCTTCTGGTTTTATGGCCCCGGTGTAAATGGCCATTCCTACCACGGCATATTCAATGCCGATTTCTTCCAAAAGCGCCAAATCTTTTTTACTGGAAATGCCACCTGATTCGATAATGGGGTGTGGACACAACGCGCGGAATTTTTTTGTTTCATTAACATTTATTCCTTTATTCTGTCCTTCCACATCGACGTTAGTATGCAACACTCCCTTCAGCGGAAGATTTGCAACTTCTTCTAAAACGGCAGCTAATGTTTTTGATGATGATTCTTTCCAGCCTTTTAACTGGATTTTGCCCTGCTTGACATCCAAGGCGAGAATGATTTTATCAGGATAGCGCTGGGCGAGATCTTTTAACCACTCGGGATCGCTCACCGCCCGTGTTCCGGCAATAATATCCACGCCCAGATCCAGCAGTGTTTCTGCTTTTTCCGTGGTGCGGATGCCGCCGCCGACTTCAATGGGGACGTCAACTGCTTCTACAATCTTGGCGATTGCCTGTAGATTATCGCCGCTGCCCATAGCCGCGTCTAAATCGACAAGATGCAGGCGCTGGGCACCTTTGCTCACCCAGTCTTGAGCAACTTCCCAGGGATTAGGCAGGCTGATTTTTTCAGTACCAGGTTTACCGCCTACTAATTGTACAGCCATTCCGCCAAGGATATCGACTGCTGGGATCACAATCATAATTTTTCCTCTACAAACTTTATGAAATTCTTAAGGAAGATGGCACCCGAAGCCCCGCTTTTTTCTGGATGGAACTGAACGGCAACGGTGTTCTTTTTTCTGATTAATGAGGGAAAGACTTCATAGTATTCAGTTGTTCCCCGGACTACATCTTCTGTGGGCTTTCCGCGATAGCTGTGCGCAAAGTAGAAGTAAGGTGATTCCACCCCGTTCAGATACGCATCTTCACTTTTTACTTGATTCCAGCCGATGTGAGGAACCTTTTCCGTCTGCAGCTTCTCTACTTTACCCTGGAGGAAACCGATTCCCGGCAGCGTACCTTCAGCGCTTCCTTCAAAGAGGATATGTGTACCGATACAGACGCCTAAGCAAGGCGTGCCGGCGTTAAGGCGGTCAAGAATGATCTCTCGATAGGGTTCAAGTTTTTTGGCTGCGGGATCAAAAGCACCCACTCCCGGGAAGACCATCACTTCAGCATCTAGCAAATTGCGGACATTGGATTCGATAACCGGTCTTGCCCCGGCAATTTCCAAGGCTTTGCGGATCGAATGCAGATTACCGACACCATAATCCACGATGGAGACCCGTACTTTGGGCCGTTGACCAATGCGATATGAGTCGTTCGCTTCGGGATATTTCACTGAACGGCGGATTTCTACCATTCTTCATTCACCTCACGGATTTTGGTCAACAACAGCGTGTTGAGTTCTTCAGTGCCGATCGTCGTGCGCACACAGTTTTCCAAGAGTCTGCGTTTTCCAAAATCTCTGATTAAAATTCCTTTAGCTGCCAAACGTGCTACAAACTCCGCCGAAGGCACTTTAGTGCGGAACATAATAAAGTTACTTTCAGAAGGAAATACTTCAAAGCCTAAGGCCTGCAGTCCCGCAGAAAGTTTAGCCCGCTGCTCATTAATTACCTGCTGTCCTTTCTGCAGGTAGGCAGTATCTTGCAGGGCGGCAATAGCGACGGCTTCACTTACTTTATTGAGCGAATAAGGAATTTTTACTTTCTGCAGCGCATTGGCCAGCTTTTTATTAGTTGCCATGTAGCCGACTCTAAGGCCGGCCAGGCCGTAAGCTTTAGAGAAAGTTCTGGTCACAATCAGATTGTCAAATTCATCTACTTGGGAGATGAAACTGTCTGTGGCATATTCACCATAGGCTTCATCCACAATAACCGGTCCTTCGTGTCCTTCAATGATTTTCTGCACATCGGCTTTCTTAAAGCAGTTGGCCGTAGGATTATTGGGTGTGCAGAGAATGATCATTTTACTCGAAGGTTCCAACATCGCTTCGACATCCAATTGGAAATCGGGACGCAGATCAACGGTGGCAAAGCGCCCACCGTTAATCTTTACAAAAAATTCGTGAAGGACGTAAGAGGGATAAGGTGCAATAACGAGTTCGTTAGGATTTAAAAACGATTTGAAAGAAATGTCTAAAACCTCATCCGAGCCATTGCCCACTACAAAATTGTCTTCATGCAAGCTGTATTTTTCAGCCAGTGCTTTACGAAGGTTATCGGAGTAAGGTGATGGGTATTGATTAGCTTCCAAGTTTGCTCCTTCGTGCAATACCGTCTCGATTGCCGGGTTGGCCCCGACTACGTTGACTGAAGTATCCATGCGAATCGCTTTGATCTTGGGGTTGTAATATAACTCGAGGTCTTTCACAGTCTCGCGGAGCCATGATTCCATCACGGCACCATCCTGTCAATTGGTACGATCAAGATGCCGGAAGCACCTAATTTTTTGAGTTTGTTAACTGTACTGTAAATTTGTGATTTGTCTACGACCACATGAATCGCCACCACATCGTCTCTGCCGGCAATGTTCATCACGGTCGGGCCGTCGATGCCGGGCAGGAAAGATCTTACTTCGGCCAAAGAATCTACTGGCACATCAGCCATCAGATACTTTTTGTGCTCGGCAATTTCCACACTTTCCAAAGCACTGGCCAGTTCCTGCAACTCTTTTAATTGCTCTTCATCAAGATTCTTGGAGGCAATCAGCACCGCTTGTGATTCAGCAATAACTGCAATCTCCTGGAGGTTATTGCTCTTCAGGGTGCTTCCGCTCGATACCAGATCTGTAATAAAATCAGCGACGCCCATCCGCGGCATTACTTCGGCTGCTCCGGAAATGACGGCAATCTCTACTTCCTTTCCCTGTTCTTCAAAGAATTTTTTGGTCATGTTGGGGAAGGAGGTCGCCACCCGTGAGCCGTTAGGTACGTCTGCCACTGTTTTAATGCCAGAAGCAGCAGGAACTGCTACTGACAGGCGGCATCTGCCAAAGCCCATTTCTTTTACCAGTTCAACATCATTGCCGTTTTCAAGAACAAGGTCCCAACCGGTAATGCCGGCATCAACAGCCCCTGTTTGTACAAAGCGTACAATGTCCTGAGCTCTTAAGAAAAGAATCGAAAAATTCCCGTTTTTGACTGAAGCAAAGAGCAGTCTGTCGCTTCCTGTTTCTACTTCTAATCCCGCACGTTTAAGCATCTCTAAAGAACGCTCATTTAATCTTCCTTTATTTGGTACAGCCAGTTTAATGGGCATTAGATTCACCGGTCTTTGGAGGCAATCATTGCTACCATATATTAAGAATATTGCCTAGTCGCGTAATGGCATGAAAAAATAGTGTGAAGAACCGTACCGCTGGTACGATCTTCATTGGTGTTTAATTTTAACTAGCTGCGCTCAGCCCAGCAATAGTTCCGCCTTCCGAAACGTAGGTGTATTTTCCCACTTCATCGATCCTGATGATTTCTGTTGAATATTTTTCCAGTCGTTCTAAGGCTTCGGCATGCGGATGGCCATAACTGTTACCTGCCCCGCATGAGATCACCGAAATCTCCGGGGTGGCGATCTTTAAAAATTCTTCAGAACTGGCAGTTCGCGATCCGTGATGACTTACTTTCAGTACATCCACATCAGCATCTCTGGTAAAATCCTTGATGATGATCTGTTCAACTTCTGAAGGAGCATCACCAGTAAACATTACGGACGATGAGGCACAGCTCATTCTGATAACTACGCTGGCTGAATTAGCGTCCGTGTTCAGAGCATCCACAGCTAATACTCTGAATGATTCTGTAGTGCTGAGATTTAAGTAATCACCCGCAGAAAAGTCTCCGTAGTGTGCTTCACATTTTTCATTGTTGACAGCTTCCACTAATTTACTATATGTAGCACTGGGTGAATCTTTTTTGCAGGTGTAAAAGCTGCCCACTTCATATTTTTCTAAAACCGCTGCTGCACCGGCAATGTGGTCATAGTCTGGATGAGTTAAAATTAAGGCATCAATCTTTTCTACGCCCAGCTTTTCTAATTGATCAAGCAGTTTAGGGATGTAGCTAGTTTTATTCAAGGGAATACCCGCGTCGATCATAATCGTCTTATTATCTGAGGTAAAGATCAGTGCCGAATCAGCCTGACCCACATCAAGAAAATTAACGCTGACGTTTTCAGTATAACTTTCCACATTGTTTTCAAAGATGTGGAAACGGTAGGTGTTGGTGCCGTTGCTGTAGCCGTCGTAATTCACTTCTATATTCCAGATTCCAGCGCCAAAGGCATCATCGTTTTCGAAGACTAATTTTTCCTCTGCATCCATGAGGCCATCACCATCGGCGTCATCGAAAGTTACCGTAATATCTTCAAAAGTGATCTTATACTCTGAACCCTCAAATGATTCGCTGTATTTTACATCATTTTCAGGATTATATAATACGATGGTAGCGTCAGTAACTTTTGGTGTTGGCTTAAGTTCTCCCAGAGTAATCTCTACGGTTTTATCATCGATTTTGTGAGATTGATCGGCAGTTGAAATAAAGCCATTGCCGGAGATACTGCCGCCACTGGCACCGCCTTCTTCCATATCAGAAAGGTAGGGATAAATGAGTATGCAGAGCAGTAAAATCATTATGACAATTGCAACTGCACTTTTTTTAGTGGACTTAGACATTAATTGGGAATGGTGCTACTCATTAATTAATTTTTTATTAAAACTGAATTTTAGTTATCTGTGAGGAATCAAAGTGTACTTTACGGAGTTCAGGCACTGTTCCTTTCATAGCAATCTTGGAATTTATTGCTACAAAGGCGCCCGCCACCCCTTCAATGCTGAGTATTTGTGCAAGCGCATCTTTGATTATTTCGTCGTTATCGGAAGTTACAAGGTTGCCTAAGCGGGTAGCGCAGGCATCAGCCAGTGCCACATCCTGAGCAATGACAACTGCTGCATCCGCTGCTCCAAAAGAGATCGACGGTCCAACAGTGGCTGAGGAAGTACAAATGCCGATGATCTGGTCACAAGGTTCTAAGTGAAAACCAAGATTCTCTAGACCTGGAGCAAAAATGCCGATTTCCAATGGTTTTTCTAAGATCATAGCAATATCTCCGCCGTTATCGACAATACAATGCCGGCAACCTTCAGCAATCGCAGCTTGGACGGCTCTTTCTGCAATGATGCCGGCGACTGCTGCCATCGGCCCCACCTGCGCTTTATTAGCCGCGTTGCACATTCTCATTATCAACTCATCGCCTGCAATGTTCAAAGGCTCCAGTGACCAGCGAAATTCGGGATGAGCCACGATACACTTTTCAACAATTTCTCGTGAATCAAAAATAGAATTAGTGATGGCAGGAAGATACTCTTCTTCGGCGATGATGGTTACCGCCGTTTCTGCCATTTCAAAATGTTGATGAACGATCATATTTTGAGAACCATGGCGTTAAGCGGACAGGCCTCAACACACATCAGGCAACCAATGCATTTTTCTGTGTTAAATTTCACTACCCAGGTATCGCGGTCAACATCAATCGCTTCCGCCGGACAAATCGAAACACAAAGGCCGCAGTTAGTGCATTTCTCTTCATCTTTTGCCACAAAATCAAAGACTTCCTTGACGCCGACACCGCAGTCTTTGAGGTATTTGAGACCGGCGGCAATGCATTTTTCTTCACCTTCTACTTCCAAGAGTAGTTTACCGCCGCCATCAACAATTCTAGCCTGTAATATATTAAAGCGCAGATTGTAATCTTTTACCAGTACGTAGGTGATTGGTTCGTTAGCCTGCTCCGGTACGAACTTAAGCTTAACTTTCTTTTTTACCACTTACAGCACCTCCTCTTTGGCACAGATATTCAGTGGTTTTTGTTTACGTTCCGCAGGCATTTGCTCAACCGGCTGAGTAAGTAAAAACTCACCGGCATTAATCATGCCTTTTAATTTTTCAGCAATGGTCCGCGCTTTGCTGTATGAAGATAATGAAGAAGTCTTAATCTTCTTACCCAGCAGCTCTACGTTGCCGCTTTTAAGTTCTGCATAGCTCACTTCGCCAATCGGCCGTCTGTCGCGGGAGGGTGTTGAGTAGTCTAAAACCGGCGCATAAATATCCTTGTCGGCAACTACTGCTGACTTCATCAAATTCTCATCAAGGATGGGGATCGGGATACCGATGCCTACTCCTAAAGATACGCCGTATCCGTGGAAACTCAGGCCTCTTAAGAATTCACTGCTCATGCCTTTCAGGTCACCGATAACTGCTAAGGTTCTAGCGGAGGCTGAAGGCACGCCGTTTCTGACCGGCACATTAGTTTTAAATTGGGTACCTTCCCAGGCTACATAGCCGATGCCGCCGCCTAAGAAGATTCTCGTGCCGATACCGATGGTTCTTAACGTCGGATCTTTAAGCAGCGGTGAAAGCTGGCCGGCGCTGCTGTACGTCATATTGCCGTATTCAGGCAGGAGCTTTCCCATGTAGGTGAATAAAGTTTTGTCTGATGAGTTAGTTGCCACCGCATAATTCTGATACATATTGCGCGGGTTGTAAAGATACGCCTGGTTGAGTGTTTTTAACGAGACGTATGTATCAATTTCCTTGCGGGGGTAACAGTCGGTACCGGGGGCAGTGGCCTTGAGGTGAATAGCTTCACCCTTTACCAGTGCTTCAATTACATGCGCACCGCCGTATTTTGGTTCCGAACCGGGGCGTTCTTCCGTTGCTCCAATATAGGCGTCAACAGCCGCCAAACCGGCACAGACTGGCACGTCGTTTAAAGTAACATTTGACATACGAATCGGTGGTTCAGAATGCCCAAAATTGACAAAGGCTCCTGAAGAACACATGGCTCCAAAAGTGCCGGTAGTGACCACGTCCACTTCTTCCGCCGCTTTTTCAATGCCCTTACTTTCAGCAAGAACAATGGCTTCCTCAGCAGTCATGACTACTGCGTCGCCACTTTTGATTTTGGCATTAATCTCTTCGTATGTCCTTTTCATTTTACAGCCTCATATCAATTTTTTTGCTACTGCTAATTCAGCATTAAGCACTGATCCACCCGCTCCCCCGCGCAGAGTGTTATGTGATAGTACGAACATCTTGAAATAATTGTCTTTTTCTCTGACACGGCCAACGGTGCAGGCCATACCTCTTGCTCTTGACGGTTCACCGGCAAAAGCATCACAAGCTGGCTGCGGGCGGTCAGGCTCTTCCCGAACAATAATTGGTTTGACTGGTGCCGAAGGCAGTTCCAGTTTCTGTGGTTCAGCCTGGAAAGAAGCCATTGCTGCTTTCATCTCGTCAACTTTGGTCTTCTGAGCTACTCTTAGTACTAAGGACTCTAGGTGACCATCGATTACCGGTACACGTACGCAGTTAGCCAGTACATTTATTTCGGCATTGGTGAACTGAGAATTCTCATATTTCCCGAGAATTTTAGACAATTCCATCTCCATTTTTTCTTCTTCTCCTTTAATGTAAGGCACTACGTTGCAGAGAATGTCTAAAGAAGGAACACCTGGATAACCTGCGCCTGATACAGCTTGGTATGTTGAGATACTCACGAAATTCAAACCAAAGGCTTCATCGATCGCCTTCAAGGGCAAAGCAATGCCGGTAGTTGAACAGTTGGCATTGGTGACGATGTAACCGCCGTTAGCATAGGTCTCTTGGTTTTTAACAGCGTCAAGGTGCGCAGCGTTGCATTCCGGAATCAATAACGGCACATCAGCCCTCATCCGGTGATTGGCGGCATTAGAAAAGACGGCGATTCCTTCGGTAGCAAGATCGCTTTCGATGGGACCGGCAATATCGGACGGCAGACCAGAAAAGGCGATCCTGTTCGTCTGTGCGATCTTTTTTATTTCAAGACGCTCAATTTTCATGGCTAGCGTCTCATCTTGGAACCGGTGGTCTCTGACTTTCAGAACATCCGTAAGTCTTTTGCCTTCTGAACGCTCTGAAGCATATAATCCTCCGATCTCAAACCAAGGGTGATCTTCCAGAAGTTGAATGAATCTTTGACCGATCATTCCTGTCGCGCCAAGGACTGCTACTTTTATCTTTGACATGCTTAATCGCCTCCAAAATATCCTTTACCTTCACTCATCATCTTGGTGAAAGCTTCCTTATCGCCTTTAGCGGCGGCCTCTTTGATACTAACGACCGAATCAATCAGAGTACTAAGAACTTCTTGTCCATAGGGGTTGAGATTTTGAATTTCGTAGTATAGTTGTGCATTATCTGAAACAACATTATGTGAAGTTTCCACCTGCTCTTTAAAGGTGGTCGAAGCAACCCGCGACAACTCGACATAGCTTTTATCGCTCCGATTCAAAGTCTCAAAAAAGGCGATATTGGTAGCATGACTTAATCCTAAAACATAAGCCATGAGGCGATCGTGTTCATCCAGATCCGTCTTGGTGATGTTGGCACCGTCAAAGAGCTCTTCTGCTTTTTCTACGGCATCATACGATCCACAGTTACAGATTACTAGATTTTCATCAATGATTGAGTTCGTTTCAGGACCAAACATTGGGTGTACTGAGCAGACTTCAAATGTCTTTGCTCCTTTTTTAAGAACCTCTGAAGAGGGACTTTTGATGGATGAAATATCAAAGATCAAGCCGCTTGGAGAATAAGAGTAAATCTCTTCCAGCATTGCATTGGTGGCTGAGATCGGCACCGAAACAACAATGACTTCGGCTTCCAACACACCTTGTTTAAGATCACTTTCGGAAGGATACTTGATGCTTTCTGTGGTATCATAAACCTTTATTTTATGACCGCGGGCTGCAAAGAATCTGCACAGCCACTGCCCCATCTTACCATTGCCGCCGACGATTAATATTCTTTTAGATTTTGCCGGCCGAGGGATTAATCCTTGCTGTTCAATTGATTCGTGAATAAGCAGTCTGGCGATAGTCGAAGCTGAACTTTCGGACATGCCGAATTCTTTGGCTTTGGAAACATAGCGTGCGATAACTTTTTCTTCTACTTCCGGTGCACGCAGAGGCAGGGAATCAGAGGCTTTTCTTTTACCCATCTCCACTGCGGCAGCTGTTCTGTTAGCCATCATTCTCAAAATCTCATTATCGATTTTTTCTATGCGTTTCCTAATGTCCTCTATATCTTCACGCAATAAAATCTCCCCTTAAACATAAATCTGTTAAAACAATCGCCGTCGCTGCTTCCACGGGAATAACCGCTCGCGGTACTATGCAAGGGTCATGACGTCCTTCAATCAGCAGCATTTCTTCAGTCATTGTTCCTAGATTGACACTTTGTTGTTCTTTAAAGATTGAAGCGGTGGGTTTAAAGGCCACTTTAAAATCCAAAGGCATGCCCGTGGACAGGCCGCCTAAGACTCCGCCAGCATTGTTTGTTTCAGTCTTAACGTAATAATCATCGACAATCGTGTAAGGATCATTATGCTCCGAACCACGCATTGCCGCTGCGGCAAAACCCTTGCCAAATTCGATACCGCGGACGCCGGGGATGGCAAAGATCATTTTAGCAATCTCGCCTTCCAAAGTATCGAAGAATGGTTCACCTACTCCCACTGGTAATCCTTCAGTAAGGCAACGGATAACACCACCGACGCTGTCACCATCTTCGCGGGCAGCTAAGATTTCATTCAGCATATCCAAAGCTAATGTGGGATCGGCAGCATGGACGGGATTCTCCCGGCTTTCTCTTTTGATTTCTTTAAAGGAATGTTCGGCTGAGTCCTGGATGCCGCCGATGCTCTGAGTATAAGCAACAATTTTAACGCCCAGTTCCAGTAAGATCTCTTTGGCGATCGCGCCGGCGGCAGTTAAGGGAGCCGTCATTCTCCCGGAAAATTGACCTCCGCCGCGCAGATCATGACAGACGCCGTATTTTTCTACGGCAGGGAAATCCGCATGTCCCGGTCGGGGAGTAACTTTGAATTTTTCATATTTTGAAGAATCAGTATTGGTATTGTTGATCTGAATAACAAGGGGTGTACCAGTGGTAGTTTCATCTTTCACTCCTGCCATGATATTCACGATATCTGGCTCTTTGCGCGGGGTCCCAATCATCGCCACTGGTTTGCGGAGATCTACTTCTTTTTGAATGTAATCTAGATCAAGGCTGATGCCGGCGGGAATACCGTCAATTACACAGCCGATGCAATTATCGTGACTTGCACCGAAGATAGTCACGCGGAATCTCGTGCCGATCGTATTCACTCGACTTCCTCCACGTCGGCCCCTATGTCTTTAAAGTCTTTAAGAAACGCGGGGTAAGAAACATCATAGCAGTCACCGTCATTGATTATTGTTTTGCCTTCGGCAACCAATGCGGCTACCGCGGCAGCCATGAGAATACGGTGATCGCCGCTGGGATTAATGGTACAACCAGTAAGTTTACATTTGCCTTTTATGAGGCAACCATCATCCTTTTCTTCAATCTCGGCACCCATATTTTTAAGGAAAGTAACGACGGCAGCAATCCGGTCACTTTCTTTATGTTTCAAATGGGCGGCATTATAAAGAACAGTCTCTCCTTCGGCTTGTGTGGCGATTACGGCCAGGATCGGAAAGAGATCTGGGCAGTCACCAATGTCTGCTTTAATGCCTTTTAACTCTGACTGCTGGACGATAACTTCATTGCCGTTGATGGTAACCTCCGCTCCGAACTCCTGTAAAAAGGAGATGATTGCGCGATCACCCTGCACATCTTGAGGATCCAATCCGGAAATGGTTACTTTTCCTGCCAGTGCGGCAGCACCAAGCGCAAACGCGGCAGAAGAATAATCGCCGGGCACGGTGTAATCGCGTGGTCGGTAAGATTGTCCGCCCATTACGCGGTAACCATCTTTCATTTCGTTGCATTTCACACCAAACTGGGCCATCATGGTCTGGGTAATTGCGATATATGGTTTGGAGATCAGCGGCGAGGTCAAGACAATATCAGTATCTCTTGGTTTCAGCGCTGAAGAAATTAACAGGGAAGAGATGAATTGTGAAGAAATGTCGCCTTTAATGTGTGCCCAGCGGCCATTATTGGGTCCGCGGATGATGAAGCCCTGCGGAGTCGCTGCACAATAGACACCCATTTCGGCAAAGGCACTGAATAATGGTTTCATCGGTCTGCCTTTTAGCGATTCATCGCCGGTAAAGGTAACATTCTTATCCAGCAGCGAGGCGACTCCGCAACATAAACGCAAGGTAGTTCCAGAGTTCATGCAGTCAATGGCAGTCATTGGTGCTTTTAAGCGCCCGCCACGAATCGTCAGTACTCCGTTCTCTTCCTTCACTGTAGCGCCAAACGCTTCCATGGCTTGCATGGTCGCTCGGGTATCACGGCTGAGCAAGGCACCGTTGATCTTAGAAGTACCTTTGGCTAGTGCGGCTAAGATTATTGCCCGGTGTGTACAGCTTTTTGAAGGTGGAGCGGTCAACGCTCCCGATACGCTGGATGGTTTAACTTGAAGTTTCATCAAAATCCCCGTTATTGATATATGTTACAATTAATTCGTTATTATCCATCTGTTGCAGAAAGTCATCGACTTTACTACTTTCAACAACCATGATTGTTGCTGGTCCCGATCCGGTCAGCCCAGCCGCCAGAGCACCGTTGCATAAACCTTTTATGGAAACTTCCTGGTCCAAGTTAAAGGCGGCTGAATAGCACATGCCGTTAAGGGTCAAAGCTTCCCAGTATTGTTCTTTTTTTGCCTTTTCAAAAGCAATCTGGGCAATCGGTGCTACGGCTTTGATGCGGTTACGGTCCAAGGAGGGTTTTCGTATCTGATATTGAGGAATATCAATAACGACGGCCACATCTTCTTCAATTTTTGTTCTTTTTAAAAGTGTATTTGATTTGTTCTCTGTTAGAACCAAACCGCCAAGCATCGAAGCACAGGCGTCATCAAATGCTCCCGTCAAAGAGACGCCGCAGTCAATCGAGGCGACTGTGCCGATACTTATCAAATCCAGTATGTCACATTCGACAGAAAACGCATCTTGCATCGCCTTCAACACGGCATTGCAGGCCGCACTACTGCTTTTAAGCCCCCGCGATACTGGTATCTCTGAGGTCATTTTGACTTTAACCTGATATTCCTCATCCTTTGCAAATTTATTCAGAAAACGTTCTATGCAGGTAATCACTAATTGCGGAGACTCATCCACATCAGTTTCCACGGTGATGCCAGTTCCTGAACTGATGGACACTTCAGCGCTCGTCTTTAACTTGGTTCCAAATGCCGCTCCGCACCCGGTAGCCATCGCATTAACTACCGTTGCCGCGCTGTGTGCTGTACCAGATCCCCTCATCTTTTTTCACCGTATGCTTCTGACATAATGGAATAGTCAGGTTTCTGCCCACTCCAAACTTCAAATGCATCGATGGCTTGATAAATTAACATTTCCCTGCCGGAGATGGTTGTTGCACGATTCCTTTTAGCTTTTTCAAGGAAAGTTGTAATCTCCGGTACTGGAACGGCATCCATTACAATCTGCTGCTCATGAAAAATATTGTCGGTAATGGTTGGATCGTCAGCATATCCTTCCATGCCCATTGGTGTACAATTAATGATTATGTCAAAATCCTCAGTGATGGCATTAACTGCCGTGCCGCCAAATTCTGCTGCTAGTTTTTCAGCTTTCTGCGGGGTGCGGTTGATGATATAAATTTGTGCCTGATCCTGGGCAAGGAATGTTGCACAAGCTCTCGCCGCTCCCCCCGCTCCGATAATCAGTGCTTTTTTACCCCTAACTTCTGCACCAATTGCGCGGAATGATTCCCGGAAGCCAGCAATATCGGTGTTGGTGCCTTTTAATCGTTTGTCATCGTTAATCAAACAATTAACTGCCCCGGCCAGTTTTGCTTTTTCATCAAGCTCATCAAGGTAGTTTATCACTGCTTGTTTGTGAGGGATGGTTATGTTTAAACCTCTGATCCCCAGAATCTTAACGATTTCAATAATTTTACTGAGCTCTTCTTCTTCACATTTGAAGCGGAGGTATCTTCCGCCGATATCTAACGATTTAAAGGCAGCGTTATGCATAGCGGGCGATCTTGAATGACTGACTGGATTGCCGATAATTCCGGCTAAGAAATAATCTTTCTCAATATTTTTTAATGAACAAACATCGATCTGTCCGGGGGCAGTTTCTTTACCTTTTTGTGGAGCAGCATAGGTTATTTCGGAACCCAGCTTATCGCAGCAAATGCGTGTCAACTCTCCTAACTCACCCATGCCGATTAAAATGTAACGTCCAGTGACTACTTCTGCTGCTTTTATCAGTTCGTAAAGATCACTGACTGAATGAATGTAAAATGCGGCTTTAGCAATATCTGCTATTTTTTGTAAATTATTGATTATTTCAACAATTTTTGCAGTTGTTGGTGTTTTTGAAAAATCATGATAGGAAACAATCTTCTCGCATTGATCGAAACCCAATTTAGCCAGCGGTGAATCATATTCCAGATCAAGATATTCAAAAGATGCTGAACACTTGGTAAAGAACTGCTGCCGTTCTTCTTCCGTGAGTTTGCAATTCCCGCCTTGGGCGGGGGTTCTGAGCGTGGCTATCTTCGGCAAAGGTATTTTTTGAAAGACGCTCAGATCCTCCGGCAGCTCTGATAGTGCATCAAACCTGATCTCTACCAGATCTGCACCCATGGCTGCGGAGTTTATGCCTGAAGTCACGGCTTCGACAACGGAAGTTTCCGAGATCGCTGCACAGATTTTCATTAGATCTCCATGATTGTTTCATCGATGGCACGCCCAAAGTGGCGCCCGCCCTTTTCAAGTCTAGCCAATACACAGTCACCCACTTTCAAGTCTGAAACGGACACTGTTCCTTCCTTTGTACACATGCGGATTGTTTCTGCATTTTGGAGGATTACGCTATGTTTGCGATCATTGGCTGTACCTTCAACCAGCAACAGAGGACGTTTTTCAACTTTAGCTCTGCCTACGTTAACTTTTCTGGAAGTTCCGTCTCGTTTCACTGCCAGCAGTTCATCGCCTGCCGTCACTTCTGATAAATATTTTGTCGCTCCTGAGGAAGTGAGGATATAGGCATGGACAGCACCGGCGTTGACGCGGAATGGCCTTGCTGCAACATACTCACTTTCCATACTTTCGGAAGCGATCAAGAACAAACATGAAGATTGCGATCCAACCAACATTCCTTCACCGACTTCCAATAGTGAACAAGTGTCAACACAAACCCTATCGCCCACGCTGAGTGTTTCTATTTTTGTTATTTTTATTTCAGTAAGTTCTACCTTTTCATTATTGTCGATGAGACCTGCAAAGCCACTTAGCTCCTGAGCATCATTGATCGTAATCACTATCCCATCAGCGCCTACTTCCATCGTTTCCAGAAATAATTTAGCATCGTCTGGTTTGGATGAAGACATTAGTAGATTGGAATCTGTTTTCTGGAAATACGTTATGAGATTTTCCAGAGGAATCACTTTCCAATTTTCGGTAGAGATTACTACGTTGGCAACTTTGCCGGCCAAGGCAGCTGCTGCATCTTGGTCTGCAACTGACTGGATCACGATATCTTCACCGATCTTTTCATCATTGAGCCGATAACCATCTTGGTGAATGATTGCTTCAAAGCGGCCTAATTGCCGCAGTGAAGAATCTTCTTCGCGTATCACTATTTTGGTAAAGCCCGTTTCAAGAGCGGTTGATACTATCGCCTTTCTGTCTTCATAATCTTCAGGGATGTCTGCCCTGACCCAAACGATTTTGGCACTCATATCTGCTCACTTCAAGAGTTTCATCGCTTCATCTACATCCAGATCTTTGAATACAATTCCGGAAATAGCTTTCGTTATGCCGACAACATTACTGTGCTGGAATATATTTCTCCCGATACTAGTACCGCTGCCGCCAGCTTCTATTGAATCATGTACCATCTGCAGGACTTCACGATCTGATGACATCTGGGGACCGCCGGCTACTAAGACTGGTATCGAAACACCACGGGTAACTTCTTTGAAAGTATCAATGTCACCAGTGTAGGATGTTTTTACAATGTCTGCGCCTAATTCTTGTGCGATACGGGCACAACGTTTAATCATATCCACGTCGAAACTGTCCTTTATCTTCTGACCGCGTGGGTAGACCATGGCTAAAAGCGGCATGCCCCATTCCCGGCACTCTCGGGAAACGTATCCAAAGTCGCGTAGCATATCAGCTTCAGTGTCAGCACCAATATTGACATGGATGGAAACGGCATCGGCACCCATTTTTAGTGCTTCAGTAACTTCACACACCAGCACTCGGGAATTGGGGTCCAGAGATAACGAAGAGGAAGCCGACATGTGGACAATTAAGCCGACGTCTCTACCTACTGCACGATGTCCATGAGGTATAGCACCTTTATGTTCCAAAACAGCGGTAGCACCACCTTCAGCTACCTTGCCAACAGTCTCTTTCAGGTCAACAATGCCAGGGATAGGTCCCATTGAAACACCATGATCTAATGGTACCACAACGGCTTTTTTCGTATTCCTATCCAAGATACGTTCGATTCTAATCTCTTTACCAGACATAGATCTCTACGTGCTAGACAAACTCTAGCACGTATATAATCTTTTACCATTACCTCTTTGGAATTGCAACGATCCTTCCCTAAAAATTCAGACAATTCTGCTAAACTTTGCAGTAGCCAAATCCGTCGAAGGGCAATGATCAGCGCAATCTTCTTGAAAGATTTGAGCAGGATGCAGGATAGTTACCTTCCACAAGTTGGGGTCTTTTTCATCAGAGTTGAAAATCACGCCTTTCATTCTACATGTTGGACACGTCACTACCTTTCCCGAATAGAGTATCGGTGAATGCATTTCCAGCGCATTATTGCAGCAAGGACAAAGAATCATTCCCTCTTCGTCTCGTTCTGTAAAGACCACATCTTCTGGGAAAAATGGCTTTACCAAAATTTCTACAAAATAGTTTTTATTGGGATCTGAAATTACTTTACCCATAATGCATCCATCCACTTTCGATCGTTTGAGGCTCATCTTAAGATGACAGTGAGGACACTCAACTTGCTGATCATTATGTATTGAAAAGAGGATAGCATCCTTAGCTCCACATGATGGGCAGTTTCTAGCAATGTTCTCTTGCTCGGATGCGTAGGCTACCCAACTGTATCCATCAGGAATCTCTGTAGCTAATATTCTCATCTTTTTTGGCACGGCTTCAATTTTATATCTCTTTGTCTTTTTTTCACTATCTAGTGGTGATATTAGATACTCGCCCCGGGTACCGCAATTGCAGCAAACCCACTTGTTATGATCGGGTGCAATACAATCATTACGCAAGGGGCTTTGGCATTCTGGGCATAAATATGTCACCAATTTATTATTAAAAAAGGACTTTTCAGTCCTTAAAAAATCACCACAATCCCCAGGGTGAAGATTTCCAGCATGTTTATTTCCAATCATCGGATCAGAATTGCGTTATCTATATGAAAAATCTCCTTAATTTCTACTATTTGGTGACCATCATTTATGTGATAACTGGTGTTTTTTTATAAAACATGTCTTAAGTTTTTAAATTGAGAATACAATATACTACATGAGTATACATTATATTGCATTAGTTCATTAGCTAATCTTCAATACTACTTCTGATACCTTGCCCAAATCTCAACCGATCGTAACAAGACTTCCGCTGGAGTTACTAACTTGGTTAGATGCAAAGGTGGAGAAACGTGACTTCGCTAGTCGATCTCACGGGATAGTCTGGTGTGTTACGAAAATGATGGAAAAAGAATTGGAAGAACAAAAACGCTGATTTTTGCTCTTCGTGACAGAATCAGATTTCTGGCCTTTGCCCGGAGATCATGAAAATAACCCGGTCGCCGATATTACAGGCATGATCTGCGATCCGCTCTAAGTAGCGAGAGGCCAGTATTGCTTCTGCTCCCACCGAAACACTAGATTTGCACTCTTGATTTTCTTTAATGTAATCTAATGATTCCTTTAATGTTCGTTTCCAAAGTTCATCGATTACATCATCGCGCGTTGAGATGCTCTTAGCCAGTTCAATATCGCGGGTAACGAAACTCTTAATGGCATCAGAAACGAGGGCTAGAACCTCGTCAATCATCGTGAGTAAGGCCTGAGGAACATGCTTTGCCTTGCTGGAGTCACCGGTTTCTGCCAGATCTCGGCCGTATCGGCCGATGCGGTTGATGTCCGTTATTACCTTCAGAATTGATGAAACGGTCCGTAAATCAATCGCTAAGGGCTGATGCAGCGCAATGATATCTAGGCAATGCCGCTCTATTTTTTGATCCATGGCATGCAAGTTGTAATCCAGGATCTTGATCTCTTCTAAGTGGCAAGGGTCGCCATTAACGAAGGCATTAGTTCCCGTTCTTATCATTTTTTCAGCCAATTCTCCCATCTGGATTATTTCCTCATCCAGCGTTTTCATTTCTTGTGTAAAAACAGTCCTTGAGGCCATTAACCCATCCTCCCCGTCAGATACTGTTCAGTCAGTTCTTTTTCTGGTTTTTCAAATAGTTTCTTAGTCGGACCATATTCCACCAGATCGCCCATGTAGAAGAAGGCAGTTCTATCGGCGACTCTTGCGGCCTGCTGCATGTTATGGGTGACGATGACTACTGTATAGTCTTTACGTAAATCTACCAACAAATCTTCTATTTTGGCTGTTGCGATTGGATCCAGAGCTGAACAGGGTTCATCAAATAAGATTACTTCTGGTTCTATCGACATCGTTCGAGCAATACACAGTCTTTGCTGCTGACCACCAGATAAGTCATAAGCAGATTTATTCAGCCGGTCTTTAACTTCTTCCCACAGGGCAGCTCTTCTTAAACATTTTTCAACAATCTGGTCCAATTCCTCTTTAGTGGGCTTGCGACGTACGATTTTTTCTTTTCCTGTATGAGGATCCTTTTTAACTTCTTCAATGCCATGGATCTTTGGTGCAAACACTATGTTTTCATAGATGCTTTTGGGAAAAGGATTTGGTTTCTGAAAGACCATGCCCACATCTTTTCTTAAATCAACAGGATCAATGTCATCAGCAATTATGTTTTTACCATCTAACTTGATCTCACCTTCTATTCTGGTGGAAGGTATCAAGTCATTCATCCGGTTCAAGCATCGTAAGAATGTTGATTTACCACACCCCGATGGTCCAATAATCGCAGTGATTTCTTTTTCATATATTTCGATATTAACATCTTTCAGTACATGTTTAGTATCGAACCATAAATTTAGATTATTAACTTCTATTTTTGGTATTTAATCACCACTTATATTTTTCACGATATCTGTTACGTAAAGTAGCTGCAGCCAGATTCATAACCACGACGATTACTATTAAGACCAGCGCGGCACCGTAGGCCATAGGATAGGCACTTGCACGATCTGAGGCAGAGGTCATCATATAGATGTAATAAGGTAACGCCTGAAACTGGTCAAAAATGGACAGCGGAATCGCTGCGTTGAGGGCAACTCCTGTCAGTAACAGCGGTGCTGTTTCACCGCCGGCCCTCGATAATGATAAGATTATGCCGGTAATTATTCCGGAAGCAGAATAAGGCAGAATATGATGGATGATTGTTTGCCATTTAGTGGCACCCAATCCTATTGATGCATCATAGATCGAATCAGGAACGGCTTCTAAAGCTTCTTTGGTGGAAACCATCACGATGGGCAAAATCATCAGACTGAGTGTTATTGCTGCTGAAATTAAGCTCAAACCAAAGGATAGGTAATAGACAAAGATCCCCACACCTAACAGTGCCCAGACGATAGAAGGAACGCCTGCTAGGTTGTTCACGGTCATCCACATGTAGCGGGACCATTTGTATGATCCACAATATTCAACTAAAAAGACTGCTCCCAAGACGCCAACGGGGATTGCAATAACTAAGACGAGACCCATCAGCATAAGGGTGCCGACGATCGGACCGAAAATGCCTCCATCAACAAGTGCCCCTGTTTCATTAGGCATGGGGCTTTGGGTCAAGAAATCCCAATCGATCGTGCCGATACCGTTGACGATTACAAACATGATGATGATCGTAAGGAAGATGACTACCGCGGCTGCACATCCGCGGAATATCCAGAAAAACACCCGTTCCTTATTTTTACGATTCATCATCATTTGTAGGTCTCCTGGTATTTTGAAAGGACCATATCGGCAATCAGATTGATTATAAATGTAATGATAAAGAGCAGCAAACCGACCGCAAAGAGACCTTGATATTCCAACGAACCAATTGCCGCTTCCGGAACATCAATGGCTAAAGCGGCCGTCATCGTTCTGACAGAAGTAAGAATGTCTATTGAAAATTGAGAGGCATTTCCCGTGGCCATTAATACAGCCATTGTTTCTCCCACTGCTCTGCCGATTGCCAAGGCGATTGAAGCAATAATTCCGGGCAAAGCCGCTGGGATAATCACGCTTTTTATTGTTTCCCATCTCGTGGCGCCCATGGCGTATGAAGCCTCCCGCAGGTTTCTGGGTACGGCGTTCATCGCTTCTTCTGAGACAGAAACTTGAATGGGAATCATCATGACGGCTAAAATTATGGCGCCATTCAGAGCATTTAAACGATAAGATGGATCAAATATTTCCATAATCCAGTTGGAAAGAACAAGTGCGGCAAAAAGACCATAAATAACTGAAGGTACACCCGCCAAAATTTCAATCGCGGGTTTGAGGATTCTTTTGATTTTAGAATCGGCCAATTCGGAAAGATAGATAGTGCAGCCAAGTCCGATGGGGATGGCAATAAGTGCTCCTACAAAACTAACCAGAATGGTCCCCATCAGCAGCGGTAGCACGCCCCAAGAGGGTTCTGATGCAAAAGGATCCCAAGTGGTACCAGTTATGAATTGGGTAACGCCGATTGTTTGAAAAAACGGAATTGAATTGACAATTAAGAAGATGAAAACCATGGCTAAAATGAGAACCGAAAGGATTCCACATGCTCCTAAGACGCCGGTCACACCATGTTCTGCATAGCGGCGTACACGGTTCTTCCTTTTGTAAATCTTCAACTCCATCTTCATCCCTCAATCCACTCATCCGCTAATGCTTCTTCAGCATAGCCGACGCCGACATAACCAATGCCGCCGCGATTATTCTCAACTTCGGCAACAATCAAGGCATTGGAAGAGAATTGTTGCATTGCTGCGGCGTAATTCTCTCCATCTAAAATAAACTCTCTGAAATAATCGTAACTTCCGGAAGCGCTGTCCCGGCCATATAGCACGATCGAACGGTCCTCACCGCCTAACTGTGCCCAATTAGTGTATTTCCCAGTATAGATGTTTTTCAGATCTTCGACGCTCAGATTCCGGACGGTATTATCGCGATGCACGATGATCGCCAGAGCATCATAGGCCACTACCCATTCAACAACATCAACACCATTTTCTTTAGCATTTTGAAGCTCGCTTTCCTTAATCTCTCTGGAGGATTGAGCAGCGTCAACAAAACCATTGATTAGATTGGTGATGCCAGTTCCTGAGCCAGGCGTAGTGAGGAGGACTTTAATGCCTTCCTCTTTCTGAAAATCATTAGCCCACAGTGATGCCAAGTCACCCAGAGTAGTAGATCCACTTTGGGTAATCGCCCCATTCCGGTAACGATCATTAGTCTCCGGGTTGTGCAGCTGGCTCATCATTTTTTCATTCATCTCATTGTCCACTGCGTAAAACCCAGCACTCTTTACATATTGCTGCCCGTCTTCTGAATAAACATATTCCAACCATTTATACAAAGAACTGTCTTCTGGCGGCACGCCGTCAGTATAAATGTACAAAGGACGGGTAATGGGATATTCATAGGGATTATCCAACGGAGAATATTCGGTTGAAGTATCCGTTTCTTTGATGTTCAGCACACCCACTCCGGGAAAATCCATAGCCATGGACGTAGCCAATAGTGTAGAAAAGACGATAAGCACTGCGAATCCGACAGCTATCAGCTTGTTGCCCATTTTTTCACATCCAAACGGGTTTAAATCTCAAATTAAATTTCGAACTATATAGATTACCTATATATAGTATATACATATTGGTATGAGCAATAGATATATTGATAATCTATATTGTATTGATGTAATTTTTTCATCAAACCATATTTAGACGAAAAAACTATATCTTATCATATTTTTCTATACTTCGTAATTCTATGCATAACAATGCCGAGTCAAGGAAAGTGCAAAAAACCGGTACTTCTACGATTACTGTATCGTTACCTAAAAGCTGGATTGATGCCAACAACATCAAAGCAGGTGATAGAGTAAACATGGTTGTTGCTGATGATGGTACCTTGTGTATAGACGCCGGTGAGCGCAAAAAGGCGATGCCTGCTAAAAGTATCATCGAAGTAGATGAAGGCGAAGCAGAGCATCTAGGTCGTAAACTAATCGGAGCTTATCTGGCTGGATTCAATATTATTGAAGTTAGATCTAAAGAAAGAATTGGCTTGGAGATGAAGCACGTTATCAAAGCCTTCTCTAGGCTGGTGATTGGTCCTGAAGTAATTGAGGAAACTAGTAATTCGATTACTCTCCATGATCTTTCAGATCCCGTAGAGCTGCCGCAGAAAAAATGTGTGAGGCGGATGCATCTTTTGGTCGGGGCAATGTATCGCGATGCGATCACCTCTTACCTTTCAGAAGATCCGGCGCTCGCCGAAGACGTCATCGATCGCGATCAAGACATTGATCGATTGTACTGGATGACCGTGAAGCAGTTCAATCTTATTCAAAAAGATCGCAAACTTGCTGAAATTGTGGGAACCAACATCTATGACTCCATGAGTCTGATGCTGGTCGCCCGTGCTATTGAACGCATCGGTGACCACGCGGAAAAAATCGCCAAACACCTTGTGGAACGTCAGGCACAAAAAATCTCACAGAAAGAAGCAGATCTTATCTTGAAATTTAGCGAAGAAAGTGTTAACATCCTCATGCTTGCAATGGAATCATTCTTTTCACGAGATGTTAATAAAGCCAATGAAGTGATTGACAGTGCTGATCTATTGTCGGAAAAGATAAAAAAATCAGCATACTCCCTTCAAAATAACTTTAATGCAGAAATAATGTCGATCCTCGATTCAATTGGTCGGGTGGCGATGTATTCTGCAGATATCGCCGAATTAGCTATCAACGATGCGATGAGATCAGCTGGCGAAACAGCTACTAACTAACTGATTAGATAGCAAAACGCAAGAGGGCAGCGACTCCGCCGATGGAGTCTAGTTTCTTTCCCGCTTCGAAATTTTCGCTGACGACAACTACTCGTCCGCGGGAATCTTCAACCATATTCATGATGTCATCGACATTATTTTTTCTTATTTCTGAATCAAGAATCAGTAACGTATCAATTGCGCCCATTTCGGCAGCGTGTCTGACGTCTGCTGGTCCGTAAGAGACCAAGCCATCTTTAGCGATCTGTTCCAGGGCTTCTTCAACAAGTTTTGTTTCCAGCGCAATTCGTGAGTCTTTGATTACTTCGGCACCCATTCCTGCTTTCATCAGCTCCTGTATGCCGGCCATCCCTGCTTGTCCAGTGTGGTAGATGTAAGCATTGGAAAAAATCTCTGGTGCTTTTGCTTTTCCTAGTGTCATTAGTGCTTCTTTGGCAAAACCCGGACCTAAAAGCACAAGGGGAACACCTGGCTCCGCACTCATTTTTATTTTTTCTAAAACTTCTCCATAGAAATCGCCGGATTCTTTCTGTTCATACATTTTTCCTGATGATGAAGCGTTGATGGTGGCGATTTCTTGAACCCCGAATTGTCGGGAAGTGGCAAGATAAGCTTCATCAGTTTCAATTGCCACAAAAATTATCTTGGGTTTTTTGGAATCTTGAACTGCTCTTTCCATTCTTTCTAGAGTAACACGATTCCATTTCTCTTTTCTAATAGTCAGAGATTCACCTTCACCCAGAATTAAGGTATGATGTGAACCAATGTCTTGCGGGCCCTCTTCAATAGTTCCCAAAATCCGTAAGCGTGATTCAGAGTCGTGGAATTCTATTTTTTCAACTCTTATTCCTAAAACCATTCTCTTCTTTTCTGCGCGTTCTGCTCTAATCTTATCCGCTTTCACTTCGTCTCGGCGGAAGGTAACTGCAATGACAATATCTCCGGGGAGGATGATATTGTATAAGTGCCAGAGGTCGTCGAGAGTTTCAATAAGAACTTTGATCTCTCCTGTCTGTTCTTCTTGTTTGAGAACACGCATGGTGCTCTCATAGATCAAAGGTTATTTCAACTCTCGCTCTTGGCACTTCAGCGGATATTGGTGATCCAACCGAACGTGTCTTCTTTTTCGCCGTATTGGATACCAGTTATTTCGTCATAGAACATTTTTGCGAAGGGGCCAGTCTCGAAGTTATTAATCTTCACAGTCTCCCCATTGTGATAAATTTCACCGACTGGAGAGATGACTGCTGCCGTTCCCGTTCCAAAAACCTCAGTCATACTGCCTTCTTTAACCGACTCCATGACTTCGTCGATAGAAATCCTTCTTTCTTCAACCCGCATGCCTTTTTTCTTTGCCAGTTGAATAACGCTGTCACGGGTGACGCCGGGAAGAATGGTACCTTCGAGCGGGGGAGTGATCAAGGCGCCATCTTTTATGAAGGCGATGTTCATCGTTCCCACTTCATCAATGTATTTGCCTTCTAGAGCATCAAGCCACAGCACTTGGGAGAATCCCCGCTTCTGTGCTACCATTGCTGGCAGTAATGATGCAGCATAGTTAGCGGCGGTTTTAGCTTCACCAAGTCCACCGCGGACGGCTCTAACATATCCTTCAGAAGTCATCAGTTTAACTGGGCTGAGACCCTCTTTAAAGTAAGTCGAAACCGGACCCGTCAGCACAAAGAATTCGTATTTCTCTGAAACTCTAACGCCGATATAATCTTCGGAGGCGAAGATGAATGGCCGAATGTATAGTGAAGAACCTCTGGCTTTAGGTATCCAGTTCCTATCGAGGCTAACGAGACTTGTGACTGCTTCTCTGAAAAGCTCATCATCCACGGTAGGAATACACATCCTTTCACAAGAGTTCTTCATTCTGGCGATGTGCTTGTCCAGTCTGAATATGTTAATGCTACCGTCTACTGAACGGAAAGCTTTCAATCCTTCAAATATGCTTTGTCCATAATGCAGGCAGGATAGTGAGGGGTACACTTCGATCTTTCCAAAAGGAACAATCTCTGGCTGATTCCATTGGCCATTGCGGTATGCCACTTGGAACATATGGTCAGAAAAAGTGTGTCCAAACACTAAGTTGTCAAAATCGACTTCATCGATTCTGCTTTCATTCACTTTGTGGATTTGAATACTCACAAATATCGCCACGTTTCAGACCCATAATGCAGATCAAATATTTCTAACTCATCCTCTTGGTACCCTTTAGTTTTTATTTTAAGGAGCTATTCCTGCCTTATGTGCATCTTAGCTGATCATGAAATTATGACGCGTCTTCAAAAGGGTGAATTGAAGATTGATAATTTTTATGAAAATTCGCTCACGCCTAATGGTTATGATCTCCGTATTGCCGAAATCGCCATTCCTAGTCTCAATCTAGAGTGTAAAGAGGGGAAGGTTGCCATCCCACCCAAGCAAATGTTTTATGTTTCCACTATTGAACGTGTGGAGTTGCCCAATGACCTCGCTGCCCAGCTGTGGTTGAGAACTTCATGGATCCGCAAAGGCATTCTCGCAGGTCTCGGAAAAGTCGATGCTGGCTTTGCTGGAACATTAACTTTTATGGGTTACAATGTTTCTGATCAGGAAATTGAGCTCAACATCGCCGACCGCTTTGTACAAATTATCTTTGAAACTCTGCACGCTCCCGCTTCCTTGAGCTATGGAAAAAGAAG
The DNA here is from genome assembly GCA_905203995.1 of uncultured Methanomassiliicoccus sp. GTDB lineage: Archaea > Thermoplasmatota > Thermoplasmata > Methanomassiliicoccales > Methanomassiliicoccaceae > Methanomassiliicoccus_A. The sequence goes on from CAJKXZ010000001.1 coordinate 142,034, forward strand.
TGGAAATTATCAGGGGCAAGAAGGAATCACCCTCTCACCACTCAACAAGGTCTAACTCCGCAAACCTGATGTCAGCACTGTAGACACTCATTGATGGTGAGTATGTTTTCAGCTCTTCCAAGCGATCAATGGTAATCTTAGAGCCCATGCTCCTCGCCTGCATTGATAACTTCATGAAAAAGAGATCAACTTGATCCCGTTCACAAATGGTATAGAGATGTATTGTTCCCCCAGGATTTAAACAAGTGAGCGCATCATAAAAGAATTCATGTGCCGAATGTGGCAGATTCATAATGATCCGGTCAGCTGGTGGCAGATCATGAATCATTGCTGCGGAATCTCCTTCCAGCGGTACAATGTTATTGACCTTATTTATTTCAATATTTTTTTTCAAATAATCTATGGCGTAGGGATTGAGATCCATGGCAAAGATTACTTTTGGTTGGGCGTGTTTAGCAATCATCACCGAAAACGGTCCCACTCCGGCAAACATGTCCACAACGATTTCCCCGTCTTTGACTAAGGAGGCAATGCGATAGCGTTCGGTTGATAAACGGGGATTAAAATAAACAGTAGCGGGATCCAGCTGCAGGCGGATTCCGTGCTCAGTATGCATTGTTTCTGTTTGCGCATCACCTGCGATTATCTGCAGATCTCTTACCCGCAGTTCACCCTTTACTCCGCGGTCTTCAGCAACGGTCTTAATATTAGGGTGGATTTTTAGCAGTGCTTCCCCGATTGTTTTTGCATACTGCTGAAGCTCTTCTTCTAGCTTAATAATAATGATCTCACCAATAATATCATATGATGCTGGTAAGAGCTCTTTGAGTGCTGCCGGGACGGCGGCAAGATTGCGGTAATCGGTCTCGATTTTCTCTCTGAACTCTAAGTCTTCTTCGACAATCTCATACTCACAGTCTAGTTCTCTAGAAACGACAGGTATTAGTATAAATCCATCCTGACCTTTTATTCTGAAAGAAACATCCAGCAGATCGGATTCTATAAGTTTTTTACGTATGGATTCCGCTTTCTCGCGTGGTACTTTAAGACAGGTAGCTAGCACGGTGTCACCATGGGCGAAATAATATTTGTGGGTTTAGGCATGTCAAAGCCGGAAGATATGAGTGTAAAAGCACTCCAAGCACTTCAAAATTCGGATCGGATCTTTGCTGAATTCTACACTTCCAAACTTATCGACGCTTCTCTGGAAGAGTTAGAAGCGTTTATTGGTAAAGACATTGAAGTCCTCAAACGCTCAGATGTTGAAGAGCACAACATCATTCTTGAAGAAGCTCGGAAAGGCGTAGTTTCTTTTGTAACCGCCGGGGATCCGATGTCCGCAACAACTCATCTTGACATTCGTTTAAGAGCTGAAGCAGAACATATTCCCACGCGGTTGATCAATGGTGTTTCGATCTTTACTGCCTGTGCAGCAGCTTTTGGTCTGCAGCCCTATAAATTTGGACGGGCCGTGACCATTCCTTTCCCTGAACCCGGTTTTTTACCCTCTTCTCCTTACGATAACATTCTGGAAAACTTTGAGCGTGGTCTGCACACGTTGATTCTGTTGGATATTAAAGCTGATGAGAACCGCTACATGACGGCCAATACAGCGATGCAGTGGCTCCTCGATGCAGAAGAACGCCTGGGAAAAAAGTTGGTCACGGAAAATTCGTTATTCTGTGCCGGAGCCAGAATCGGCTCTGCGACCCAGAAGCTGGTGGCCGGCTTCCCCGCTGCTATCTTGTCTGCTGAATTGGGCGCTCCCTTACATTGTTTAGTGATGCCGGGTAAATTACATTTCATGGAAGCAGAAGCTCTCTGCGCCTTTGCCGATGCTCCCCGTTCAATCCTCATTGACGACTAACGGGGCAGCTAAGCAGCAGGGTCACTTCTGATTCTGCTTTTTCATCAGCTGTCGGAACGGCCCAATATAACACCTTGGCCTGAGGTATCCGCGGTGCAAGGAATTTCATAACATTTTTGAACGTGTATTCGTCAGCCTGCGGTGCAGAGATAATCATCAATGCTTTTTCTACATTGTATAAATCAAAATCAAACCATGGTGAAGTTAATGCTTCTTGAATGGCCGCTTCTTCACCCCAGGTACCGCCACCGCGGCCGATGCCAATGCGCATATGGCACCGGTTAAGATTGGTTTTGATGACTGCCAGATCATCTTCACCAATCACGCTGATGATGTCCAGGATCGGTTTGGTCATGAAAAAGTTCATGACTTTAAGTGCCGACTCAAGCGGTAAATCTGGTGCTAATCTGAGTAAACCATCATTAGGATAAGAAATTGTCAAATGGGAACACTTGACGATCGTTGGCAATGCTTCGGAAGAAAGTCGTTTTCTGGTTGAACCCTCGGCTGAAAAGGGTATGGCTACAGAGGCTATCGCCAAACTTGAAGATTTTTTAGCTCCATACGCAGTAAGCGGAGTTATTCTGCTGCCAGTTTCCCCGCCCAATCCTGAAAAGACAGTGACAATCTGCTGCTCATTAGCCAGGCCACATAATTTTTTGATTGCTTGGTGATGATCTAATGTCCCAATCAACTCTGGTGCCAATGAACTCAGGAATTGGACCTCATCAGCATCTAAATGAAATGCTGGAAGCAAAGGATCCATGCGTGTATCGCGGGGAGTACATAAGGCCACTTTGTTGAGAGGACAATCTTTTAAAATATTATGTCCAGCCCCGCCTACACCAACCGCTCTGACCCGTGGTCGGGCGCTTATGTTTCCTGAGCTTAATGGTATGATCTCCGGAGCCATGGTACTGATACCCTAATTGTCAAGATATACTTAACTCATCTTCTATTAATCTGCAACTTGGAGATAGGCAATGTGTAGTGCATGCTTCTCTTCTTTTGATTTGATTTATCCATCTTGCACACGATCTTGGATCTATGTAATTTTATAATTATCTGGCTCATATTGGATCATATATCCAATATTTATTCAATAAGTAATAAGGTTTATCTATAGACATTTTCATCACAACTTCAATGGTAAAGCTTCAAGACATTGTTGATCGGATAAAATCAATGGAAGGTACTCATTACGTTTTTCCTTTAAAGGATGAATGCCGTGAAAAAATTCTGGACATTGAAAGAAACATCACGGCTACTGCCGGCATCCGCGTTTCTAATGTGGGTGTGGAAGAATGTCTGAAACGACAATATGTTATCTGCATCATCAAGGATAAACGGTTCCGCCCGCCGCCAGAACCCACCATCAGATTAATTTCGGATGATATCATTTTAGGCGAAGAGGTTTTACCTCACGCTAAAGAAGAATTTCTTGCAAATGTAAAAGAATCTATTCTTTGGCTTTCCGAGGAATTCGTCATGTATCCTGAAAGATATGGCGGTGGTAAAGAGTGCTTCCTCATGCCTCCCGTATCTTTTCCAGAAGTTGGCGAGTATGATGGCGCTACGAACATCGTCTCTTGTTCACCGGCTCCGCCTTCTGACATGTACATTCGGGAAACCCATGGTTATGAAGACGATCCCAAACTCGCTACGATCTTGGTGGGTTTTGATTTTCCCAACCTTGAAAATTAATTTTAAAAATATAAAAAAGTATGCTCAGATTAATTTCTGAGTATACCAAATTCATTAAGCTTATCTGGCAGGTACGTGTCGGTAACGAAGTCAAGACCGTATTTTGCTAACGCCTGCTGTTCAGCCTTTTTCTTTAATTTAAGCATTAATTCGATTTCGCCCTTCCAAAATGAAGTCTGAAACCGTGGATCCTTGAGTTCGGCATTGAGTGCGCGAATATCGACATCGGATAATTTGTCTGTAGGGAGATCATAATTTTCAATGTCGGAGGCAGTGATGCCGATGTACTCTGCTGAAGGTGTAGCCAGATATTCCGAAAGGTGGGCTGTTTTAATTGCCCCGTAGGCAACAGAAGCATAGATTCTAAAAGACCAAGGATCACCATCAGTGAAGACGATAACCGGCAAGCCTAGCTCGTCATTTAACCGCTTAATGAAGCGCCTTGTAGAACGTGCTGGCTGTCCTTTAAGGTGAACCAACAGGCCGTCATTACGTTCATCAAAACCATTTTCGACAAGACGATCAAACATACCACCAGTTTCAATGGCGATGACGAATTTAGCACTGGTGCTTTTAAGTTCTACCTTCTCTTTTTCAACATTGTAAGGGATACCATAACCAGAATCGCCCACATCATCGCGGCAGTTCAATGCTTTTTTCTTACCTTTACGATCGGTTTCAATCAGGTTAAGATCGCCGATCACACGGGCTCCATCTTCTTCTGGCCTTAGCTTAAAATCTTCGCGGAGGCAGGAAGTGACAATTTCTAAATCTTCTGCCAGTAAGTTGGATTCACCCTGGGAGTGGAATTTAGCCTTTCCCCAGCCTTCAGAGATATAATACGCTTCTCTTAAGGTTGAAGATTTGTTGCTTTCAATCATGCTTTGAATTAATTCCAGCATGTAGGAGGTTCTCAACAACATCATGGCGCCTTTTACTTTCTTAGCTGTTCTGGCACCATTTAAGCTGCCATAGGTCCATACCTGGGAACGGTTGTCAAATTTAATATTGGCCTTAGTTCGCAGAGGGAGCACCATTTTGGGGATTTTTCCCGACTCAAGTTGATTGTATATATCTTCAGATATGGAATAAAGGCGTTTTATTGCCTCAGTATTACGTTCATTCGTCATCTAAATCCTCCCCTGCTTCATCATAATCAGGCTCGTCATCTTCCTCTTCTTCAATGTCCGCTTCTGGAATCACATCAACTTCTGTGAAGTTGACCCCTTGCAGATCCCAGTCACCCGGTAGAGGGTCAGCACCCATCACATCAACGGGATTAATGTTAGAAACATAAACATCCATCTCTTCAAAAGCTTCCTTGTCCAGCCCGCTTAACTCAAAGCTGAGCTCAAAGATCTCGGTGGAAGCAATCCGCGGCAAGTTCCAAGTGACTTTCAAGTCATCTTTAACTTCCGAAGGATTCAATGAGTAAGAGATGAGATCAGATCTGCCTTTGGGCAGCACTGTATGGATGTTGAATTTTTGACTCTTTGGTGTGTAATTATAAATAGTTATTTTTGCACGGTGTTTACCATTTTCATAAGTTATCGCTTCATCAATCCACACTACATTCATGATTTTGGTAATCGTCCCACGCAGATCAGGTATGGGCTTTCCAAGAATGTTGGCAGTTTTTTCTGCCATGAGGGGAATGATCACCTGAACGATTTCAAATTTCGCTCTGGTCTTCTTCTTTCTTTCTTTTTTGTTTAAGTGGGTACGAAGACTTCTGCCGCAGGCTTTGAGTGCCAGCATAATTTCTTCTTGAATCTGCGGAATTGAAGAAATGGCTTCTTTAGCTTCCGAAGTAAATGGTATTTTTGTCGAAGCGACGTGCACTAAGATGATTGCTGGCCCGTAAGGAATACCATTCCCGCCGCGCTGTTCTAAACCATAACGCCGCCAATCGGTAGCTTCAATTGATTTAGTTATTGCGCAAGCTCCCTGCTGATAAAGCAAAGGAACTCTGTTTGCAAAACGTAAAATCTGGACCTGCTGGTCCGAAGGTAAGCCTCCGCCATAGACGATACCCACTTCCACTAAGAAGGGGTTGCCGGAGTGCGCTTTAGGATCTCTGGTAATCGGCGGGGCATAATATTCAGGTTTAATCTCAGAAAGAACATGTTTCAGACCTTTTCTAATCAGGTTTTCACCAATCGGTGATAAACAATCCGACTGGGGAGCCATGATCTTTACTTTGCCAATTCCATCCTGCAGTTGTTTGCATTTTTCTAGATCCATGCTTGAGGGTCTGGTCGTTTCTGTCATATTAGCCGCTGCACAAATCTCTTTTGCAACTCGTTCAGATATGCGGCTGAAATCATTTTGTAAGAACTTAATCAATGTTTTTTCAGAAGTGGCATTAACCATGTTCATCAAAGTTCCTAGTTCAATGCCTTCGGGGTGTGGTTTAATCTCTTTAGATTGTGGCGGCATTTCCTCGGTCGCCCGCTCAAAGATATACTTGCGACCGTCAGGATCAATAAATGTAAGGGTTGCATGGGGGTTGACAATTGCCGTCTGCCGCAGATACTCATAGATGGATTGTTTTCCCGTTATATATCTGCCGTTCATGCAGAACGTAATCCTGGTTCCGGATGTCTTCTCATTCCAGGGTATATATTCTTCTCTCAAGATTACCGGTGTGTTCTTTTTGGTATCAATAATAATGTCGATTTCTTTGGCTGCTTCTGCACTCCTGACTTTAGATCGGGCAGTTGCTGGTTTACCGGTCGTTATCTGAGCACACATTACTGTCGCTGAAATGCCAATACCCTGCTGTCCACGTGACTGTCTGACCGCATGGAATCGTGATCCATGAAGCAGTCTGCCAAATACATTAGGCATTGCCGCTGAAGGTATTCCTGGACCATTATCTTCAATAGTAACACGATACTCCTTTTGATCAACTTTGCTGATTTCAACGAGAATCTCAGGGAGAATTCTTGCCTCTTCACATGCATCCAGGGAATTATCAACCGCTTCTTTTACACCCATCAGCAATGACTTCACGGGGGAATCAAAACCAAGGATTTGGCGGTTTTTTTCAAAAAACTCGGATACTGAAATGTCTTTTTGACTTTTCATTGATCTATTAGTTGTAGTCTTTGCTGCCATGCCAGATCCGGCAATGCCTAAAAAGATTAAAAGGTTTGGGAGTAAAAACTCCCTGTTTTACTCGAATCTCTTCCCGCAGCCAGGACAAATTGTAGCATTTTCATCTACTTTGGTGCCGCATTCTGTACAGAAGTAGTCGTCATCTGCGCCTTTGAATGGTGCTGAAGGAATGCTAACTTCTCGTGGATCGACAGCGAAGTTTTCACCACATTGTGGACAGAACTTTTGCCCTTTAATTACTTCTGCGTTACACTTCGGGCAGTGGAACATACCATCCGCGCCGACTGTCGGTTGGCTCTGAGCGGCTCTTTGCCTTTCAAAAGCTTCCCTGTTTTTGCGGTTGGAGTACATCATGAACATCAGCAAGAAGTAGAGTAAACCCACATACAGTGCTATGCTAATGTATGCTGATTTGAGCATCTGCATGTACAGACCATTTTCAGTGTCATTTATTGGTCCAATCAATGCTCCAGTCTTTACATTCTCTAATTCTACACCGTCTTTATATATCCCTTCAAAATAGAATGTATAATATCCAGTTTTCAGATTTTCTGCCTGGTAAGTGTATTTGATCTTACCATCTTCTGAAGTGATGTCTGTTCTCTCCATTAATAATGTTGAAGCCTTTGTATCAGTATATACATTCAACAGATGGAGCTCCACACCACCATATTTTGGATCAGCTTCGATATAGAACGTATAACTTCCATTTTCGGATAGCGTATACGGATCGACTCCTCCACCTACTAGCGTCTTGTCGTCTGATGAAGCAGTATATCCATGTGATTCATAATCGTATGCTACGTCTACCTGAGATGCAGCATAGGGAATAGGCATCAAGAGAATGAATACTATGCCCCATACAGCCAGCCATTTAAAACTTTTCAATCCAAAATAGTAGGGTATGTATAATGCTACCAACGCAACTAGGATGATTGTAAAACATACATGTACGTATACAAGCAATAAGTATCCAATAATAAATGCTAGGATAATACCCAAGATTGGTCCCCATTTCTTTTTGGAGATCGTGTCTAGAGTTGATTTAAATCCGGTCATATTTAACCGAATCACTCATGCATTGCTCCATATATAAGTTTCCCATACATTTATGCCTAATATGAAATCACAAACAGATTATATCTGTTAAGAATTCTTACTCCTTGCAGGGAAAGCATAAATAAGGTCATAGAGTACCAGAAGTGCAGCTAAGCGGGTGAATATTTGGCTCTGACGATCGATGAACAAATTAAAGCAATTGAAGAAGAAATCGGCAAGACCCAATATAATAAGAAAACCCAAGGCCACATCGGTTTGCTAAAAGCTAAGATTGCCAGATTAAAAATGGAACAGGAAAAGCGCCGTGCAGCTTCGGGTGGAGGAGGCCAGGGCTACTCTGTTAAAAAATCGGGTAATGCTACGGTTTCTTTAGTGGGCTTTCCTAGTGTTGGTAAGTCTACACTTTTGACTAAACTTACGGGAGCCAAGAGCGATGTCGCTGCTTATGCCTTCACCACACTAGATGTCATCCCTGGACTGATGACCTATAAATTTGCTAAAATTCAGATTCTCGACATGCCTGGTCTGATCCGGGATGCTTCTAAAGGTAAGGGAAGGGGAAGAGAAGTTTTAGCAGTGGTCAGAACTTCTGATCTAGTATTCTTCGTCGTTGATGTTTACGATATCCACGTTGAAGTCTTAATGGCTGAATTATATAATGCAGGTATCAGGTTGAACACTCATCCGCCCAATGTCGTAATCACTAAAACTGACCGCGGGGGCATTGAGGTCAAGCCGACCGTCACCATGACTAAAATGACACCAGAATCCGCTGCAGAAATGGTCTCAGCCTATGGCTACGTAAATGCTGAAGTAATCATCAGGGAAGATATTGATGAAGAGCAATTAATCGATGCTCTTACTGGAAACAGGGTTTATCTGAAGTCAATTTTAGCAGTTAATAAAATTGATTCCGCTGATCCTAAGTTGCTAGAGTCAGTAAAAGAAAAACTGAGCAAATATGATCCAGTTTATATCTCAGCGAACAAAGAGATTGGTCTAGACGACTTAAAGGAACGCATTTACAAAGAGCTTGATTTCATCCACATCTTTTTGAAGCCGCAAGGTCAGGAAGCTGACATGGCTGAGCCGATGGTAATTATGGGTGGGTCGTCCATTGGCGATCTTTGTGACAGAATTCACCGTTCCTTTAGGAAAAATTTCCGCTATGCCATTGTCTGGGGTAAAAGTGCTAAATTCCCTGGTCAAACAGTTGGTGTCGATCATATCCTCAAAGACGGCGACATTGTAACTGTAGTTGTGAAGCGTGGCGGTGACTAAAGATTTTATATTCTTCTCCCATTCGTGCTGTTAATGATTCAGAAACCACGTGGCACAAGGGACTTCCGCTCAGACGAGATGGAAAAAAGAAGATATCTTGAAAAACTGATGCGTGAAGAAGCGGCACTTTTTGGTTTCAGAGAAATAGCCACACCTATTTTTGAAAACACAGAGCTATTTACTTTAAAATCTGGCCCTAACGTGGTGGAAGAAATTTATGCTTTTGAAGACAAAGGCGGCAGAAAAATCTCCCTTCGACCAGAACTTACTGCTCCGGCAATGAGATTCTTTGTGAATGAACTTTCTTCTGAACCCCGGCCTTTGAAAATGTTCTACTTTGGACAGTGTTTCCGCTATGAGCGGCCACAGTCTGGAAGGTACCGTGAATTTTTCCAGTTTGGCGCAGAAATGATCGGTGCTGCCGGTCCGCAGTCCGACGCAGAAGTAATCGCTTTAGCCGCCTCGATCATGAAACACATCGGCTTAAAAGAATATAATATTCGTATTGGACACATTGGTGTCTTGCGGGACATGCTTGCTTCGGCAGGAGCAAATGCTGAGAACATTCCACTCATCTTACAAAAGCTTGACAAAAAGGAGTATGAAGAAGCCACGCAGCGTATGAAAACAGCGGGAATTGCCGATGAGACAATCGCAAAGATCATTGAGATCACCGAAACCGTCGGTTCTGTGGAAGTTTTAAGCAAAATCGAAGGCGCTGCTAAAGATCACCTCGCAAGTGTTTTTCAAATTCTCAACAACTATGGCTTTACGAATATTGAAATTGACTTAGGTGTCGTCAGAGGTTTAGATTACTACACTGGTGTAGTTTTTGAAATGGATGCACCAGTTCTCGGTGCTGAAAAACAGATCTGTGGCGGCGGTTCGTACTCCTTGACAGAATTATTCGGTGGCGAAAAAGTATTCTCTACTGGTTTTGGCATTGGTTTTGACCGGACGCTTCTGGCGTTGGAACGTGAAGGATTCACTTCACCTCAATTTGAAATTTCAGCTTACGTCATTCCCGTTTCAGAAACGATGAAAGAAGAGTGTTACAAACTTGCTGCCATGTTGCGATCTGCAAACATTTCGGCAGATCTGGATCTCATGGGACGCAGTCTTTCTAAAAATTTCAAGTATGCCTCTTCGATCAACGCTAAAAAAGCAATCATTCTTGGTGAAAAGGAATACGCTGACAACTGTGTCTCGGTGAGAGATATGGCTTCTGGAGAACAGAAATTAGTAAAAATTGAAAGCATTCTCGAGGAGTTTAAAGTATAAGACTCTAAAGGGCCTGGTCTTCTACAGATCGCAGAATCTGGATACATTTATTCTGCTTATCCACTAGTAAGATCTTAGGAGTTATTGGTTCATTGCCATACTCGAAAGACATGATGATTACCCGGTCTCCAACGTCTACCAATCTTGCAGCAGCACCATTAACGCAGATTACGCCAGACTCTCCAGGTACCACATAGGTCTCAAAGCGGCTGCCGTTGTCCACATCGGAAACCAATACCTTTTCTCCTGCCCAAATGTCTGCCTCAGCTAAAAGAGATCTATCGATAGTAATGCTGCCAACGTATTCTATGTTCGCTTCCGTTACCGTTGCGCGATGGATCTTGCTCTTTAAGAGGCAACGCATAAAATGTTTATAGTGACCTTGTTTTAAATACTTTTGATTCTACGTTTGATCTGCTCCATCTAATGTAATGAAAAAGGACGAATTTTAGTCATTATACCATGTGGCTAACTACCCACATCTTTTTGTAGATTAATTCTATTTCAGAACGGGGATACGATATGAATAAAAAACTGATAGCTGTAGCTATTGCAATAATCATCATCGTTGCTGCGGTAGCCGTTGTGTGGCATTACACTAGCGCAAATGACGATGATACCGAATGGGCGTTCATCATTGAGGACGACCTAGGTAGAAAAGTGCCATTTGAAAAGACTCCGGAACGAGTCATGTCTTTGGGCTCTTCATTTACTGAGAGCATGATTTATCTGGATTGTTTAGAAAATATTGCTTGTGTTGACAAAGGAAGCGTTACAAGGCTACAATCAATGTATCCTGAAGTTGCAGATATTGATCGAGTGGAATCAGGAAAACCAAATACGAATACAATTGATTATTGTGTGACTCATGGTATTGATTTAGTAATCGTTTGGGGCTATTATCCCGATCAAATCGCTCAACTGGAATCAGCTGGGATAACTGCAATTGGTTTGTATCCAAAAACTATTGAGGACGTCCAACACGTCATCGCTCTGTTGGGAACTATAATGTCTAAAGAAGAAAAAGCAGAATCAATACTCTATGCCATGGACACGAAAATTTCTTACATAACTCTGAAAGCTAAAGAAAAAGCTGGAGAGCAGTATGGTTCGTACTCTAGAGTGTATATTGAGTTAGATACGCTTTCATCTGGAAATTATAATTCTCCAAATTCCAACTCAATCACTGGTACGATGCTTGACATTCTAGGTGTAGACTACATCGGAAAAAATGCTGATAAAACTCAATATTATCAAACTGAAAGCATAATCGAATATGCACCAGATTATCTAATTTTCATGGGACCACGTAATCAGTCAGAATCAGATATTCTTAGAAATGGAATGCTAGATCCAGAATCAAAAGGCTGGGGAAATCCAGACACGGTCTTATCAATTTACACATCTGAAAGCGAACCTGGTTTCAATGGTAATTGGGCATCTGCAACGCCTAGTCTTGTAGATGGGCTGGAATACCTGTATGATCTAATCTATAAGTGATGTATAATACATCACTTTTTTTATTTATTTGAAGGTTAATAAATGGACACATCTCTTCCTGAAATAAAAGAAGACATTCATAAAAACAACATGCGGAAACTAATTGTTATCGTCATCTCATTGATATTATTGGTTTTAGCAATACTGGTTTCCATTTCTGTTGGATATCTCAAAATGTCTTTAGAAGATGTGGTCAACGTTTTATTTTTTGGTGAACGATATATTGACGGCCCGTATGGTCCGGTAGATGTCAGAAATATCGTATTTGAATCTCGATTGCCGAGAGTATTGTGTGCAATGTGCATCGGAGCTGCTCTTTCTGTTTCTGGTGCAGCAATGCAAGGTATATTTAGAAATCCAATGGCATCGCCATCTGTATTGGGTATATCTTCTGGTGCAGCCTTTGGTGCATGCATATCTATGGTCCTGGGATTCAGCATCGCATCTGGGGCATTTGCAATACCCTCCATGGCATTTATATTCTCATTTGTAACTTTAATTTTAGTATATTCGATGGCTAGGACTAAACTTGGAGTTCCCATCACTATGTTGTTGCTTTCAGGTATTGCCATTGGTGCGTTCTTTAATGGTTTAGTCTCCTTATTGCAATATTATGCAGGTGATAAACTCGAGGGTGTTGTATTTTGGCTAATGGGAAATATTTCAAATTGCGGCTGGGATCAGTTTTACATAATCATTCTACCGATTCTGGTAGGTTCTATAATCCTAATTTGTTATTCTACTGAACTTAATTTATTATCTCTTGGTGATGACCAAGCTACAAATCTGGGAGTAAATGTTGAACGTACGCGTATAATTGTATTATTGGCAGCTGCATTAACTGTTGCTGGTGCAGTATCTGTAAGTGGGATAATTGGTTTTGTAGGTTTGATCGTTCCTCATATTTTTAGAATGCTTTTGGGCCCAGATCATCGTTTACTTATTCCCATGTCCATCGTTGGAGGGGCAATATTTATGATCGTCATGGACACACTCTCCAGATTAATTGTGGCACCATCAGAACTACCAGTGGGCATCCTCACTGCTATTTTGGGTGCACCATTCTTCATATACATTCTTAGAACTAGAAAAAAGGAGATATGGGGGAATTAAATGAACCTTAAACTGTCAAATGTAATTTTCTCATATGCCTCTGCCAACAATGCTGTGGATGATGTAACTTTTTCTGCTGAACAGGGTGAAATTGTAGGAATTTTGGGCCAAAATGGCTGTGGAAAAACAACATTGTTAAAATGTATTAATAAATCATTAAATACAAAATCTGGAACTATATTTCTTGATGATACAGAATTGAAAATGATGCCTAGAAAAGAAATCGCAAAAAATATAGGTGTTGTATCTCAAACATCTACCATCATCTTTCCATATCCTGTTATAGATACGGTCATGATGGGAAGATTCCCCACTCAAAATAAATTTGATTCAGTCAATGAGCTAGATCTGAATATCGTGTATAATGCAATGGAAGAAACTGGTGTGACAAAGTTTAAAGATAAATCTATTGACGAATTGAGTGGAGGAGAACGTCAAAGAGTTCTCATTGCCAGAGCCCTTGCTCAAGAACCATCAATCTTGTTGTTAGATGAGCCAACTTTGCATCTGGACATTAACCATCAGTTTTCCTTGATGGACCTTGTTAAACGTCTATCTCGTGAAAAGAATATGCTTGTAGTGTTTGTAACACATGACATATCTCTTGCAGCAAGATATTGTGATCGTGTAATCATCATGGAACATGGAAAGATCTATGCGGCTGGTTCAGCTAAAGAAACAATCACTTCCAAAAACCTCAAAGAAGTCTTTGGAATAAATACAAAAGTGTATTATGAAGAACTTATAGATGGTTTAAACATCATCGTTATTGGAAACAGCGATTGATAACACTAACTCGCTTTAGGTGTTTATTTCAATAATGTGTGCCATTATATAGCTTGTTTATGATTATATATTGGGTTTAGATATGACTTCTAAAGTAGTAGTGGAAATGCCAATCTGTCCAAATCGCACTGTAATTGAAACAGAGAATGGTGATGATGGCTGTGTAAAAATTCATATCAAATCAACCTGCAGTCATGTCCGCGATTATGCTAAAGTTCTTACTGAAGCCGATTTGATGGACCTGACGAACCTAATCGATTCTAAAATCATGAAGTTGGCCGAGACTTCACACATTACTCCAACTTGTCTAGTGCCAGTAGCTGTTTATAATGCTTGTTGGGTAGAATGTGGAATGATCTCAAAAAATGCTGCAAAAAGGGCTCCTACATCAACAATCTCTTTTGAAGTAGAATAAATTCATTTTTGTAGAATGGCGCCCCGGTCGGGATTTGAACCCGAGTCGAAGCCTCGACAGGGCTTCATGATAGGCCGCTACACTACCGGGGCGTATGTATTGTTTAAAAATACCTTGCTTTTCCTCCTCAATAAGTAAGTTGTATATATTGATTTCTATCTGCTTGCTACCTAATCACTGGCACCTATAAAAAATGGGGACGGTGCCCCTTAGAAGTTATGAAGCAGCCATTTTTTTGGAAGCAACGCGGACACCATCAACATTATCGGACCGATTATCCAGCCACCCCATAAGAACAAAGATGTGATGCCAATCAGAAAGAGATAAAGTCTTGTTCTTTTGCTAAATTTCTTTTCTGACGTTCTTATTGCCAGAAGACCAAGTATGATGGGTATGGCAATAAAGATCGGCGTTACCCAGACCATCGTGTCAATTCCACTTTGTACAAGCGACCAGATCATTTGATACAAAAATGAAAATCCCGATGCAATGAGCAGTAAACCACCAATTGTAGCTAGTATCCACAATCTATTCTTCTCTGGTGTTTTACGCAGCAACATTATTGCCAGTCCACCGGCAAAGGTAATGATTGCAACTGTAAAAATTTCTAAGACGCTCTGTCCTTCCCAATGATAAATTTTGATTGAATTCAGTGGGATTGTCAGCCACTCTTTGAGGGTAAATGATTCTCTTTCTCCAATCGTCAACCCATAGTTGCCACTCACATGCTCATTGTCAAAAATCTGGATATAATACTCCCCACTTTGAGGTGCTTTTATTTCCAACTCTGCTACAGTATACGATGCTGAAGGAGTAAAGGGCTCATATTCTGGAGAAGACACTTTTGTTCCTTCTACTGTTATTGCACCATCGTCAGGAAAATCTGCCGTTAGCTCTAAACCATCACTTGGTAGTCCAGGGCCGATTAAAGTCATTTCAGGTATGAATCCACTGTTGAAATATTCTGGAGGAATGATCATTTTTAACGAGATCGTCTGCCCTTCTTCAATATTCATTTTGTAATAGTCACTTTCACCTTCTTGCAGATGCCCATACATCACCCATGATTTCTCAGGATCATTAATTTGGTGAGCTGATTCGAGCGTATCATTCCCTTCAGAAAACACCGGGCTGTGGGCACTAACAGCGGGTACAAATACGATTGTCAGGAGCAGGACTACAAATGCCGCTGCAACAATCTTTTTCATATACGATTTTCGGAATCTTTTTGAATATTAGCTTCGTCCGCTTAAAAAACGATTTTAAGTTACTTATACTAGAACTTGTTCCTTTAGCATATGTTAATTGAGTGAACATCTTTGTAAAACGATGTGAAATTTTTTCACAGTTTTAATTTTACAGAATATTAACACTCTCACCAAAAGACGTTTGGTACCTTAAACTTGCACGATTTTTTAGCGCTGGCTATAGCTCATTTTTATATTGAGTTAAATTATACTATTATTTAAATACTTGATTTTGATTAGGTTAATACGAGAGGAGATTTTATGGGGAAGAGAAAATTTGGTTATGAGTGGATAGTACTTTCCGTTACTACTATCGGGGCCTTGCTTGCGTCAATGCAATCATCTGCGCTTCTTATCGCTCTTCCTGAATTGATGGGTAGTCTCAACATAGACTTTCTGACCATCATGTGGGTAATTCTGGCATATATGCTCCTGACGACTGTCATGCTGCCGATTGTCGGCCGATTGGCTGACATTTATGGCAGAAAAAAACTGTATTTGTCAGGATTCGCGATCTTTACTATTGCTTCACTACTGTGTTGTTTTTCCCTGCCGCAGTTTAACGGCTGGGATTTAGTAATTTACCGTGCTATTCAGGGTTTAGGCGGGGCTTTATTATTAGGTAACAGTACGGCCTTAGTCGCTGATGCCTTCGACACGCGTAAGTTAGGTCTTGGTCTCGGTATCAATCAGGTAGCCGGGGCGGCAGGCATTGTTTTAGGCCCTGTTGTTGGTGGGATGCTTGTCGGCTATGGCTGGTGGGCCATCTTTGCTTTCAACGTCCCGCTAGGTATCATCGGAACCCTGTGGGGACTTCGGAGTTTAAGAGAAACAGTCATAAAATCAGCAAATGACTCTTTTGACGTCAAAGGCTGTATTTTTGTCTCAGTCGGGCTTACTTTCCTTCTGTTAGGTATAACGCTCCTGGCTTTCCCGATTATCGACATGATCTGGGTCTATGTAATGATCATCGTCGGGGCCGTCGCTTTGGTACTCTTTATTCATGCTGAACTGAAGGTAAAACAGCCCATGATCAATCTGCGGCTCTTTAAGAATCGGGCATATGCCGTTAGTAATTTCACTAATTTTACTACTGGTCTGGCGAGAAGTGCTATTCTCTTTGCCTTGATTTGCTATTTCCAGGGACCATATGGGATGGACCCGCTTACGGCAGGATTAGCCTTAATCCCCTATGGAATTAGCTTTATGATTCTGGGACCAATCGCTGGGCGTTTATCCGACAGCTATGGGACTAAATATGTTGCACTTTCCGGCCTAATTCTGATGGCGGTAGGCCTGCTGTGTCTAACGACCATTCATGAGAACACCAGTTTTGTGCTGCTTTCATTCTTCATGATCTTAATTGGTATTGGTTCGGGTTTATTCTCTTCACCCAATTCAAGTACGGTCATGAAGGCCGCACCGCCCCAAGAAAGAGGCTCTGCTGCTTCGACGAGAATGATGCTGATGAATGCTGGAGGAATGTTCAGTTTCACCATCGCCTTCCCTATTCTCTTCAAAGGCATTGAAGACTATATGGAGCAGATCTTTATTGAAGGCGGAGGTGTTCCTCTTGAAATCCTGGGACCGATTATTGATAATATCCACGAGACATTTTTTGTCTTTTTCATCGTGGCCTTTGTCTCAGTCTTAATCGGTTTCTTCCAACCCAAAGATCCTGGTTTGGAAAGTCATAAATCGTGAGGCTCCACCCTCACCCTTTTTTATATCTTATTTCTGTTAAGTGTATATAGCTTAGCAGAAGGATCATCATGGAATCAAAATTGAAAGTCAGCGATTATATGGTGAGAGATGTCGTTTCAATTCCTCCCACATATACAGTTGAAGAAGCAAGACAAAAAATGATCAACACTGAGTTTCATGGACTCCCGGTCTCGGAAGGCGGCAGAATCTTAGGTTTTGTGACGGCCAAAGAGCTTCTAAGAGAGATTAATAATCCTGATAAGAAAGTCAGCGAAATCATCAAAGATGGTACTGTGACCGTCTCGCCAGACATGGATATTGATGACGCTTCACGGGTTCTTTTCCGCTATGGGCTTAGAAATACGCCAGTGGTTGACGAGGATGGCATGGCTGTCGGTATGATTTCCAACATGGACATTATCCGTTCCGCTATTGAAAAAGCAACACCCAATAAAATCAAAATGCTGAAAAGTTTCCTTTCACAACAGCATGATGTTAATATTGAAGTCCGACGACGGGTAATTCCTATTGATAAATTACGACCTACGCAGAAAGAGGTCTATGCTGATGAACTGCGGGGCCGCCAATATGAAATAAAAAGGGGCTTAGTGGAACCATTAATTGTCATCCGTAAAGATGGTTACTACGTGCTTGTCGATGGACATCACCGTGTCTTAGCCGCCAAAGAAATGGGTGTCAAGCAGTTTCAGGCCTTTGTTCTAGAGCCGGAACACGATATTGAACTAGGTATGGAAAAATCTGCTGATGAAATGGGTGTCAAAACCGTTGATGATATTAAGATCATTGAAGGAAAAAATCATCCTCTGGTGCAGGTTGCAACCAGACTTTTAACAAATAAAGATGCAGGCTCGGAATGAGCCTGCTTAAATTTGTTTTATTGGCTCAATTGTTTCCGTACTGATTCCATTATAATCCTTTTTTCAGCCGCCGCTACGTAATTGATCGTTTTGACGACTGTATCTGGATTCAGGGAAATGGCATCAATGCCTGCACGGACCAAAAATTCACAGAATTCTGGGTATACTGAAGGACCTTGTCCACAGATACTGACAGTCACACCTTTCTTGTGGGCACCATCGATAATCTGTTTTACTGCTCTTTTCAGTGCTTCATTTCTTTCATCGAAGTAACCCATTTTTCCCAGCACATCGGAATCCCGGTCAGCACCCATTACTAATTGGGTTAAGTCATTGGAACCGATTGAGAACGCATCGCAGTGTTCTGCAAATTCTTCGATCATGAACACTACTGCCGGAACTTCAGCCATCAAGTATAATTTGAAATCTTTACTGCGGTAAAGGCCAACTTCGTTCATCATCTGTTCAATCTTGACGACTTCTTCGACGGTACGAACAAAGGGCAGCATGACCCAGATGTTTTTCAAACCCATTTCATCACGGGCTTTTTTGACCGCTTTCAGTTCGGCCCGGAAGGCTTTGTTGTAGCTTTCAGAGATATAACGTGAGCAGCCTCTCCAGCCGATCATGGGATTGGATTCTTTAGGCTCATATTCTGCTCCGCCTTTCATGTCATGGTATTCGTTGGTTTTGAAATCGGAAGTTCTGAGTACCACTGGTCTGGGATAAAAGGCTCTGCCAACTGAAGCGATGCCTTCTGCGAGTTTGTCAACCAGTTCATCTTCGCGGCCTTCTTCAATGAGGGCACAGGGGTGCTCTTGCACGTGAGACGTGAACAAGAACTCACTGCGCATCAAACCTACTCCCTGAACCGGCAGTTCAGCATATTCGGCAGCTTTGGTGGGAACACCCACGTTAACCATAATCTTAGTAGCTGTAACCGGCACTGCGACTGCGACGGCAGTAGCTGCTGCTGAAGTAGCGATAACTTCAACTGGTGTAGCACCGCCTTCATAAACAACACCCATTTGACCGTGAACCGTCACTTCCATGCCGTCTTTCAGTAGCGTAGTAGCTTCAGTAGCACCGACAATGCATGGTATTCCCAGCTCTCTGGCAACGATGGCTGCATGGCAAGTCATTCCGCCTTCATCAGTAACAATGGCTGCTGCTCTGGTCATAGCGGGAACCATGTCCGGGGTAGTCATCTGCGTTACCAAAACATCGCCTTTCTTAACGACGTCGAGACTCATGCTTTCGTCATAAATCTTAACTTTACCGCTGGCATTGCCGGGGCTGGCACCAAGACCGCGGACTAAAATGGTCCGTCCGCCTTCTTCTTCACAACTTTCTGTTTTTTCCTGCTTGGTTTGTTTGCTTAAAGTTGTTATCGGTCTCGCTTGTACGATATAAACGTGATCATCTTCGATAGCCCATTCAATATCCATCGGCCGGTTGTAGTGCATTTCAATACGGTTGCCAATGTCGGCTACTTCGCTTATCTGGTTGTCAGTTAATTTTTGTGACTTGACTAATTCCTTAGCAATTTCTTCGCGGAGACACTCACCGCTCTCGCCCCGTACCAGTTTCCAAGTCTGCGTAGAGATCCTTTTGTTGAGGATGCTGCGGTGGAATTTGTCCACAACATAAGTATCAGGTGTTACTTTTCCGCCCACCAGTGCTTCACCTAATCCATAGCCAGCTTCAATAATGATGTGTGGCAATTCTGAATTGGGGTCCACTGTGAACATAATTCCTGATTTTTCAGAATTAATCATCCGCTGAATCACTACGGCTAATTTGACTTTTTCATGTTCAAATTCTTTTGACACCCGGTAGTAAATAGCACGCGGAGTGAACAATGATGACCAGCATTTTTTAATGCAAATTAAAAGTGATGAAGGTTCAGAAACATTCAGGTAAGTATCCTGCTGTCCAGCAAAGGAAGCTGTAGGTAGATCTTCGGCGGTTGCACTTGATCTCACCGCTACTAGCGGATATTTCCCCTTTCCTAATTTCTTGTATTCGGATACGATCTGGGATTCAAGCTCTTTTGGAATTTCTCCTTCTTCAAAAGCCTTACGGATTTTTGCAGATGCTTCTTGAAGCGCTGCATCCGAGTCTGCGTCAATGTCCTTTATTGATTCCGATATGACATTTTTAAGTTTGTTGTGTTCTACAAACGCGTCATAGGATTCTGTTGTCAACACGAACCCAGGAGGTACGTCGAACCCTGCAGCGGTAAGTTCGCCCAAATTGGCAGCTTTACCGCCAGCAATCGGAATATCATTTACACCTAGATCCTTGATGCTCATTATCCCTTTCATGATTATCCCCGGAAACTGTTCCACATCATCTTAAGTGGAACTACGGTCTGATAAAGTCAACGCTAATATATCTTTTCTCTTACGCCGGTTAAAAAAATGGCGCTTGTGGTATGTTTTTCGTAGTTTTTCAAAAATAAGAGCGCATTTGCAGCGCATTTTAAGCGATTTCGCTCATTTTATTGTAATTTTCATCAGCGATTGTCCCCCAGGCCTTAACAGATTAGTTCACGGACGGCGTATGCCTATTCTCCCCACACTGACCCAGGCTGGGGGTTTATTGTCGCTCGCCGGGGTTGTTTCCCAATCATGACGCGATGTCACATCGTTGTTCATGGAAAGACCCATAATTGTAACGGCGATCTGTATACTAACGGTTTGCAAGGAAAATCACGAATCATTTCCGGTTTCCGAAAGCAAAGCTCCCACGCTCTTCCGAGTCTTTAATCTTTTGGGATAATTAAGATAATTCTTGTAGATTGAACCGCAGACTTTATATTTCTTACATTTATGGGTGACTGATATTATGCACTGGGCAGATGTATTTGCCAATACTCTTCTGGAGAGAGGAAACACTCACTTGATTTCTACAGGAATAACACCTTCTGGTACCCTACACGTTGGTACTTTACGCGAAGCGATAACCGCTGAATCTATCCGTAAAGCCCTGGCTGAAAAGAATGCCGATGTGCGGATGATTTATTTGGTTGATTCCTGGGATCCTCTGCGAAAGAGATATCCCTTCCTTCCTGAAAGTTTTGAAGCGGAAGTTGGCAGACCTTTAGCCTACATTCCCTGCCCTTGCGGGGAACATGAAAACTATGCCCAGCACTATATCCAACCCTTTTTAGACTCCATTAAAGAATTAGGCATCCACTGTGATGTCTTATGGACCCATGAGCAGTATGAACAGGGTAAATTTGAGCAGGTTATCGATACCGCCATAAATAAAAAAGAGCAGATTGCCCAGATCCTCACAGAAGTAAGTGGACGTGAACTTTCTAAAGACTTCTTCCCTTATTCACCGCGCTGCAGTGAATGCGGCCGTCTCAGTCATACTAAAGTAGTGGGCTATGAGTATCCATATGTTTCCTACACATGTGCTTGTGGACACGAAGGCAAAGCAGACATCCGCAAAGGTGACGGCAAACTGCCTTGGCGGGTAGAATGGGCAGCCAAATGGAAAGTTTTTGGTGTTACCTGTGAACCGTTTGGTAAAGACCATGCGGCGGCAGGCGGATCATACGACACTGGTGTCAGACTAGCAAAGGAAATCTTTGGCATCGATGCACCTTACCCGATTCCGTATGAATTTGTCCAGCTCAAAGGAAAAGGACAAATGCACAAATCTACTGGCTCTTCTGTAACTGGTGTCGACGCTCTTCACATTACACCAGCGGCAGTTATGAATTACATTGTGTTGAGAGTAAACCCTTCGCGTCATATTGATTATGATTCTGGGGCAGGTATTCTTGACATGGTGGATGAATATGACCGTGTCGAAGCTATGTATTATAATAGTGAGTGCCAGGACCGTGACAAAGATCTCCTGCGCGCTTACGAACTTTCACAGCCCGAAGGTCCCCGTGCTTCGCTTCCGTTGCAAATTCCCTATAGGCACTTAGTCTCATTGGTACAGATCGCCGATGGTTTTGATGGCATTCTGGCGATTCTCCGGCGCATGAACATGGTCGATGATAATGTCGATCCCGAAGACCTACAGATCCTTAAGCAAAGAATCGATTGTGTGAATTACTGGTTAAACGGTTTTGCACCTGACAATGTTAAATTTGAAATCTGCCAGACTCTGCCAGATTGTGAAATTTCAGCTGAAGAAAAGAGCTTCTTCGCTGCACTCTTAGAACCCCTGTCCGCCAGTGGCTGGGGCGGCGAAGATATCCACAATGCCATTTATCAATGTGCAAAAGAAACAACACTCGGACCCAAAGGTTGTTTCCAGGCGCTTTACAAAATCTTTTGCAATCAAAAACAGGGACCCAGACTTGGTTTCTTTTTCTCGACGATTGAGAAAGATTTTGTCATTGCAAGGATTAAAGAAGCCAGCAATTAAAACTTTCACATCAGAAGTTGCAAAACTACCTATACCTAGGTAGCCATGCCTCTTCTATATTTACGGTGAATTTATGAGCCACGATAATGAGAAGCCATCATGTAAGTGCGGATGCGAATCCTGTGAAGACTTAAGTGAAGAAGACATCCTTTCTTTAGATGAACTCGCTGAAGAAGTGATCTTTGGTAGAAATCAAAATCGCAGCCGGGCGATTAAGGAATTATGGTTTGAAGATATGAATAAATATCTCAATGAATGTGATGCCCCGGCAGAAACAAAACCGGAATTAATGTTCCTCTCTTTATCCAATGCACTGCTCGATATGTTTTTCGACATTGTACCACAAGAGCTTGCTATTGCTTCGGCTAATAACATGAGCCGTTTTCTCGCTACACTCTTGATCAACAAACAGTATAACATCGACACGATGGAAAAATACATGGAAGATTATGCCAAAATTGTCGGTGATTCTGAAGATCTGGAGGTAATTGAGAACTTTGAAGAGACTTGGTGGAATGAACAAAAAGACTACCTTAATGGTAAAACCATGAATGAACTCATGGACGAGTTTTCTGAAAAATATGGTCTATGAAACTTTCTAAAAGCTATGGTGCCGTGGCGGCAATGTCAATTGCCGCCTTCATGGTCATGACCGGAGTTTCAATTATCTCTCCAGTCTTACCCATGTATGCGGCCAGCTTTGGTATTCCTTATGCGCTTATTGGCATAATCATTTCTTCTTTTGCGATTGCAAGAATGTTTTTAGACATTCCTGCAGGAATTGTTGCTTACAAGCTGGGAATGAAAATTTTCATGGCCAGCGGACTCATCCTTATCGCTGTTTCTTCCTTTGCTGCTGGCTATGCACCGTCTTATGAAGTATTACTCATGGCGCGTATTTTAGAAGGAGCCGGTTCCGCTATGTATACGACCGTCTCCATGACGCTAGTTGCAGTCATTTCTCCGCCCGAAAGCCGAGGCGCGACTCTT
The DNA here is from genome assembly GCA_905203995.1 of uncultured Methanomassiliicoccus sp. Taxonomy (GTDB): domain Archaea; phylum Thermoplasmatota; class Thermoplasmata; order Methanomassiliicoccales; family Methanomassiliicoccaceae; genus Methanomassiliicoccus_A. Next base: position 165,374 of record CAJKXZ010000001.1, read on the forward strand.
TCTTTTTATGTGAGCATGATGCTTTTGGGAACCGTTAGTGGTCCTGTCGTCGGTGGTTTTATTTCTCACACTTGGGGCCTTTCAGCACCCTTCTATATCTATGCGGTATTTGGGTTAATCTCCTTACTGATCATTCTGATTGCTGTGAAAGAGCCAGGAGATAGCCACAGTCCTGCAAAACCTGCAAATATGAATGTTACCAAACTCTTGAAAAATTACGATCTCATGGCCATCTGCCTTTCAGTGCTGGTAACATTTTTAGTAAGGCAGGGTGTGGTTAATACTGTCTTGCCACTTTATGCCTATAATAATCTCGGACTGGGTGAAATCGATCTGGGCATCATTCTTGGTGTCTTAGCTGCGGGAAACACAGTCATGATGTTGATTGTCGGTAAACTATCCGATCGTTTTGGGAGAAAGACCTTTATGATCGCCAGTCTTCTTCTTTCGGCCGTTATTATCGCCGTTATTCCCTTTGACCGGAGTTTTTCAGCATTGATTATCACTATGGGACTATTAGGTATCGCTCTTGGTTTAGCTGGTCCCGTTTCCGCTTGGATAACTGATGTTTCAAAACCAGAAGACTTGGGTGGTGCGATGGGCATTCAGCGTACCGTTGGTGATATTGGATTTATTATTGGCCCAACTCTTCTAGCTACTTTAGCCGGACTTTCTGGCCAGACTGTTTCATACCTGCCATTTATTGTTGCAAGCATAATTTCAATTCTGCCGGTGGCCTTTTTGATAAATGTAAAAGATCCAATCGCTACCGAAAAAATTTCATTCCGTAGACAAAATGTTTGAAATTTCCTGCTCCCAGACGCCACCTTCATCTCTTTCTAAAAGCATGTTTTCAGAGATTGAACCTCCGCCTTGGGCTTCATTTTCCGGGAAAGAACGCGCAAATTGATTCACATCACAAAATAATACTTCCCACTTGGCATCTCCCGTATGGGTAATGATTTCACTTAGCTTGTTTACTCCCGCCGAGTAATATTCCATTCCTCTCATTCTATTGTCAAAAAGTTTCCACTCGACAATTTTTCCGTTTAGTGTGGTTAAGACTGCAAATCGATCGGTCATGTCGTATTCTCCAAGTTTTTCTATCATTTGAGAACACGATGTATTTCTAGATACCCCTAACAATACTGGGAAGCTTTTAAAGAAGAAGTATATACAGTTCTGTGATTTCAGCCTCTGCCCCGGGCAAAATTGTCCTAATGGGCGAACACGCAGTGGTCTTTGGGAAACCTGCAATAGCGATAGCTGTTAATTTACGTCTGAAATGTGAAATTAATAACTCTAGTGAAATGGTGATCAATGACCAGTTGCTGGAGGCTGCCGGCAACCCTTACTTAAGTTATATTGTCAACAATCATTGGTTAGCAAATGCTGATCAAAACAGTTCACCTTTAGCGTTTAACATTTATTCTGACATCCCTGCTGGATCTGGATTGGGTTCTTCTGCAGCTCTAAGTGTCGCAACTTTGGGAGCTATCGCAGCTATGAAGCAGAAGAAAATTGATGAAGAAAAGATCGCTAAAGACGCCTTTGAAGTTGAATTTGGCGTTCAGGGTCGGGCTAGCCCCATGGATTCATCCGTTTGTACTCATGGTGGCGGGATTTTCCTTGACCGGTCGCAAGGACCTAATTTCCTTTGGCAGGCTGATAAAGATGATAAAACCTGGTATATCCATGATCTGAAGGTTCCTGACATGGGGATGGTCATTGGTTACACCGGTATCCGTAAACCTACTGGACCAATGGTTGCAAAGGTTGCTGCATACTGCAAACGGACTAAATTTGCTTATGAGATCATTGATGAAATTGGGGATTTAACCTTAGATGGTGCAAAGGCTGTTCATGATCATGATCTGGAAAAGATTGGACGTTTGATGACTAAAAATCATAAACTTTTGACAATCTTAGGTGTTTCTTCTCCTGAACTCCAAAAACTGGTCGATGCGGCTTTACCTTATTCTTATGGTGCAAAGCTTACTGGTGGCGGTGGTGGTGGAAGCATGATTGCTCTTACTGATGAACCAGAAAAAGTGTGTAAAGCTATCAGACTCCGCGGTGGAATTCCATATACTGTACACAGCGGGGTAGAGGGATTAAAAATATGTGAGCGGGAGTGATCCCGCTTAAATTAAATCTTCGAATTCTTTTACCAATTCAGGATGGGTCTGTTTAACTATCGCCAACAAGTTTCTGACTGATAATTTTTCAACACCTACTTCTGAGATTGATTTGATCAGCGTATCCAAAATGCTATCATCCAGCGTGACTAACTTTTCTTTAGCCATCCAGTTACGCCAGAGCTTATTCTCTAAACGATCCCTCCAGTTGTCTTCATACTCTTGGAAAACGTTCATAGTATAATCATTGGTTTCTTTTGCCTTGGCTAAAGCTTTGCCAGCGAACATGCCCGCTACACAGCTGTTGGAAATGCCGCCTCCTGTGATTGGATCAATCTGCCTAGCAGCGTCACCAACTAACATTAGGTGATCCATCGATACAGAATCCAAGGGTGCACAAACCGATACGGCTCCGGCAACAGATTCTAGTGGCTGACCATTCTGAAGACCTGGTGTTTCAGCAATGAACTTGTCTAGATATGCCTTGGGGTCGCCACTATTCTTGATCAATGGTGTCAGAATGCCTAAGCCAACATTGGCAGTGTCTTCTGTTTTGGGGAAAACCCATACATAACCGCCTGGTGCTGCTGAACCTAAGACGAACTCACAATAATCATGATCATATTCGATGTTGGTTAATCTGTATTGGAAGCAAGTGAGAATATCATTAGCTTTCAATGAAGTATCGATACCAGCCCATCTGGCAATTTGCGACTCAAAACCATCAGCACCGATAACGGCATCAGCAAGAATCTCAATTTCTTCACCGTTGCTAATAGCTTTTACACCAGCGATCTGGCCATCTTTCCAGATGAGTCCAGTAGCTGCTGTTTTCAGCATGATCTTTACACCGGCTTTGGCGGCATCACGGGCCAGAGCTTTGTCAAAGAAAACTCTGTCTACTACCCAGCCGACTTCATTACCTGCATTTTTTTCATCAACGAAATAGGTAAATCCCGATGGTGATACGAGCTTAGCGCCTTTTATATCGCGGGCAATCCACTTAGGATCAACTTCAATGCCTACTTCTTCAAGCCAAGCTTTGGAGATACCTTCACCGCAGCGAATCGGGGAACCAATTTCCTGGCGCTTTTCAATCATGATTACATCGACGCCACCCATTGCTGCCCATTTAGCCGTCATGCTTCCGGCAGGGCCGGCTCCCACAACAACCGCATCACATTTCATCTGCTTCATTTTTTACCCTCCATTTCAATTGCACCCACAGGGCATATTTTGACACATCTTCCACAGTGATTGCAGTTTTCGTTGAATTCCAACACAACGTCGTTGAGGTAGATGGCGTTTTGTGGGCATGAACCAACGCATGCTCCACATTTATGACACTTTTCAATATGTACTATCACGGAATTCTCTCCTTTGCGATTATGTATATTCGTTTCCTTGTTTAGCTCTCCATTCATCCAGTGGAACTGAGAACTTTTTTTCTATTTCAGCACGATATTCTGGACCATCATTATAGGCACAGAATGGAATAATTCTTCCGTCAGGCACAACATAGTGAATTACACAACGCTTCACTCTTTCAATATCGTAGTTGTAATTGTCTTGGAAGTGCATGGCGCTGACTAGCATCATATTCCATGAGAACTTGGCTAGACCTTCTTTAGTCTCATTGTTGAAGACATTAGTCATCATTTTAATAAATTGCATAGTATTCATACCATCTGGTATCTTATCCTCAATCATGTGCTTTTTGAGAATCTTTTGTGCTTTGAGGAGAGATAATTTCTTAAAGCTGGCATCCTCTGTCTTTTTGGCTAATTCGAATAAATCTTCAAACAGTCCTTTAACCTCAATAAAGTCGGTAATCGGAACGACTGTGTTTTCATCCTTAACGAACCAATAAGTGGCTAGTCCACAGTGAGGGTGGGCTGAGAAGGTTACTTTGTCTTTACCTAAGAAGGCTGAAGCATAGGCAGAGATGGGCACAACACTGGGAACTGGATACCAGTCTTTTTTGTGAGCGAAACCAGTCTGCTCTTCAATATCTTTGACTAAGTCAGGAATAGTATATCTGCCCTTTTCCCTCTCTTCTTGTTCCATCCTGCCAGCAAAAGCTACTGGCTGGAAGTTGACACCTCTCACCACATCATTGTTCTTCAGAGCAAACCTGATGATGTCGCCGATCTGGTGATCGTTCATGCCTCTTACTAGGGTCGGCACTAAAACAACTGAAGGACGTTTGCTTGGTACGTTCCGTATGTTTTCAATTGCCTTTATTTTGACATCTAACATTTTTCTGCCCCGGGATCTCATGTAAATTTCATCATCGAGACCGTCAAACTGCAGGTAAATTGTATTTAATCCGGCTTCTGCACATTTTATTGCAAACTCTGGATCAGCAGCTAGTTTGATACCATTGGTGGCTACCTGAATCTGGGCAAACTTTAGTTCTTTGGCTTTTTTAATGACGTCAAAGAAGCGCGGATAGATGGTTGGTTCCCCACCTGAGAACTGGACTGCTGTACAGGGAACTGGTTTTTCTGCACGTAGCGTTTCTAGCATTTTGACTACTTCATCATATGATGGTTCATAGACATAACCGGCTTGATTGGCATTGGCAAAACAGATTGGACAATTCATGTTACATCTGTTTGTCAGGTCTAAATTAGCTAAAACTGTGTGGCTAGTGTGAAGATTGCATAAACCGCAGTTATCGGGACAGCTAGTAGCATTCTGAATCTGAGCATTGGATACACCTGTCGTATCATATGCATACTCTTCGGCTTTGAGGTAAAGTTCTACATCAGACCAATAGATGTCTGTGACTTTACCGTGTTCTGGACATACTTTGTCCATCATTACTTTGCCGTCTGCTTCATAGATAGTTGCAGGTATAATCTTCTTACATTCGGGACACAGAGACTTTGTATCTTTTGGAAGTCCCTTTTTGAGTGCACTCTCTTTTGTTATCATAACAAGTCTCCAGCAGTTGCTTAAAACGGTTGATAAGTATTTAATAGAATTGTAGCTGTTATTGCTACAAATGTCTGAACAAAACTTGTTTAAATTCCTTTCTTTAGATCCTATGGAAGTCGACCAGACCAAATCGGAATTATTGTCGCTATTGGGTAATCTTGGTTTTTCGGAATATGAGGCTAGAGTTTATTTAGCGTTGATTATGCGAACCAGGGCCTCAGCTGAAGAAATAGCTGAAATGGCTGAAATTCCCCGCACTTCTTCATATAAAGTTCTCAAAAGCCTGATTGCCAAAGGTTATGCAACTGCCAAAGACGGGCGCCCAAAATTATATTATCCAGTCCATCCCCGCGATATCCGTGATCGCTTTATTGCGGAATTTAGCAAGTCCTTTGAAAGATTAGAGATGGTTTATGGCTTAATCACCGAAAGAGGCATGCCGCAGATTGTTTACACTTTGATCGGAAAACCAAACATAATTGCCAAAATCGGTGAGATGCTGGATTCTACCCAGGAATACTTTCTTATCGCTTCTCCACTGATGGGGGAAATCTACCGGGCCTGCACCAGCAATTTTTCCAAAGCTATCAAACGCGGTGTGCATATTGTAGTTGTTACCACTCCTGGACCGGAAATTAACCATGCATCAGAGGTAATAGTAAAAAGGGGTATCTTGGCAACAGATGTTCTGGCAGATAGCAAGGCGGCGATGTTAGCCTCCAATGATCTTGGTATCTGTGGTTATACCGACAATGAATTCATTGTCGGACACATGCAGTCCTTTTTGTTATTATCTTTATTAAAAGAAGATTAAAGGATGAGTGCTCATCCAATAATCTTTTGTCCTTTCATATATGGGCGCAGAACTTCGGGAATTACAATTTTTCCTTCTGCGGTCTGATAGTTTTCCATAATTGCCACCATTGTTCTTGGCAAAGCTAAACCTGAACCATTTAATGTGTTGATAAATTCGCTTTTAAGATGGGGCTCGGGGCGGTATTTGATCTTGGCTCTGCGTGCCTGGAAGTCTGTAAAGCAGGAGCAGGATGAGACTTCCAACCACTGATCAGCAGCCGGTGCGTGAGCTTCTAGATCATATGTCTTAGCAGACGCAAAACCCATGTCGCCAGTACACAACAAAAGTACTCTGTAGGGTAATTCAAGCCCCTGCAGTATTGCTTCGGCATTGGCACGTAAAGTCTCCAATCTTTCCATTGAACCTTGCGGCAAGACGAACTCTACGAGTTCAATTTTATTGAACTGATGAACTCTGATAATTCCGCGGGTATCAGCGTTGCGGCCTGCTTCACGTCTGAATGATGGTAAGTAGGCTGTATAATATCGTGGAAGATCAGTCTTTTCAAAAATTTCATTTTGATGCATATTGGTGACCGGCACTTCGGCAGTAGGGTTGAGCCAGAGATCATCTCTTTCACACCAGTACATATCATCTTTCATCTTGGGATACTGTCCGGTGCCGATTACTGCTTCTTTATTGACAATTGCCGGTGGAATAATTTCGGTATAACCTTGATCATAATGTACATCTAACATGTATTGGATCAAAGCCCGTTCTAAGCGGGCGCCATCTCCCTTCATGATGTAAAAACCGCTACCGGTTATCTTAGCGCCTCTGACAAAATCAATAATGTCTAAATCTTCGCCTAACTCGTAATGTTTTTTAGGCTCAAAATCAAAGTGCCGAGGAGTTCCCCATTCCAGCACAACTTTATTGCCACCATAATCGGCGCCAATCGGCACACTCGGATCAGGAAGATTGGGGATATTGAGAACAACATCTTCTCTTTTTATCTCAAGATTAATTTTAAGCGCATCTAGTTCTTTGATTCTTTCAGAAACCTGTCTCATTTCGGCGATAACTTTCTGTTTCTCATCACCTTTCAAGGTGGGAATGCGGCTAGAAGCGTCGTTACGTTCATGCTTTAGTTTATTGCTCTCATCAACAGCTTTACGCCATTCGCCATCTACTTCTAAAAAGTCATCGAGCAATTTTTCTGAATAGTTGCGATTCTTTAGTGATTCCCTGATCAGCTCGGGGTTGTTACGAATTAGATCAATGTCTAGCAATGCGGTTTCCCCGCACGGCTAATCACCTTGGTATTCAAAAAGTCTTGTATCAGTTTTCTGCTATTTTGGGATCACAGAGCAGAATTGTAAAACCTCTTGTCTCTACACATTTAACTTCTGCCAGTTTCGCTAGTTCTGAAGCAACATCTCGAATATCCTCGCCCGCTGCCGGCAGCACTTTAACTTTGATAAGCTTGGATCTTTTGATCTGTGTTTTTATCTCTTCGATGACGCCCTCAGAGACTCCTTCTTTTCCTACATGAATAGTTGGACTAATCGTGCTTCCTTGTTTAACCAGCTCTTTTTTACTTAATTTTTCAACCATTTAATCACCGTGTTTGTATGCGTATGGTGTTCTTATAACCTTACCACAAGTTAGACAATGCACGCTTTGATGCTGCGCTTTTAATCTTACTTTGCAGTTCATCCCTGGGACCAGCGGCGATAGGCATCCTTTACAATACAAATCTTCTTTGGCAATTTCAGTTTTTGTTTTGTTGCTGATCCGCCTTGCTAGCTGGACATATCTCTTGCTTCTTTCATAATGGCCTTGTCTGGTTTCATCGACGGCCATCTGCATTAGGCAGTGGATTCGTTCTCGTGCAAGGTGCTTTACCTCTTTATTGGAAATCCTTTTTTTTGCCATATTCATCATTTTAACATTTTACGTCTATTAGATGCTTCGCATTAATGCTCATTATGATATTACTTTTATTAAAATAGTAAGCCATATGGTTGACTAGTGGTATGAAAAATGTATAAATGATGAATGAATATTGCGAATGCTAGCTGATAAACGGTATTTTATGAATTGATGATGGATGGACAGACTTGGACGAGACGATGCTACTAATAAACCTTGCATATCTCATGCTTGTAGCTGGAGCTTGTACGCTTATCTTTTCTAAATTGAAACTTCCATCCGTCATTGGTTATCTAGCCGCAGGAATCATCATCGGTCCCATCTTGGAATTATCCACATCTTCAGAAATGATGTCCATCGTCTCCATCTTTTCTGATCTGGGTATCGTAGTTTTGATGTTTTATATCGGACTAGAATTAAACCTTCAGAAACTTAAGAAAGTTGGTAAATATGTGGTAGCGGTCGCTGCCATTCAGCTGCCGTTAGTGGTCATGTTCGGCTATCTTGCCGGAACGATGATGGGCTGGAGTTTTACCGCATCCATCTTCTTAGGCGCAGTATTATCGGGATCCAGTACTGCTGTGGTAGCAGCAGTTCTAAAGTCAAACAACATTATTGATGAAGAAACAAAAGACGGCATTATTCTGATCACTGTGATGGAAGACATCGGACAGGTCATTATTTTGACGATGGCAACACCACTGTTAACCGGTGGTTCTCCTGCTCTCGATTCGACTTTATTTTTAGTCTTCAGCATCATCATTTTCATTGGTGTCAGTATAACCTTAGGAGTCTTGTTAATCCCCCGTTTCTTAAATTGGGTTGGAAAAAAATACAATCCCGAATCATTGTTGATTATTTCTATAGGTCTCTGCTTTGTGATGGCCTTATTCGCTTCATCTATCGGCCTTTCTATTGCCATTGGTGCCTTTTTGATGGGGATAATAATCTCTCAATGTGAATATTCAAAAGTGATCATGGCGCGGGTTGAACCCCTAAAAGAGATATTCATGGCAGTTTTCTTCATTTCTATTGGAATGGAGATCATACCAATGGAGCTCTTTGACAATCTCTTCCTGATCTTCCTGATTGTTGCATTCTTCATCATTTTCAAAGGATTCTCTGCAACCTTTGCTTGTTATGTTGCCAATCGTCCGCTCAAAACGGCTTTTGTATCTGCAGCAAGCCTCTTAGCTATGGGTGAGTTTGCATTAATTATTTCCAAGACTGCTTATGATGCAGGAGCTGTTGAAAGTTGGTTCTACACTTCCGTAATCGGCGCCTGTTTAGTCTCAATGATCCTCCTACCGCCGATCTCCAAGAATTCCATTAAGATCTATGATAAGATCTCTCATGCATCGCCTGGCTGGCTGCACAGCTGGTTCAACAAAATTACGGATATCCGCGATGAGATGTATGCTAGAGCATCATTCTCGCCGGCTTCTAAGAAGATCGCCACCCGTGAAATCCTGATGATTGCGATCGACATCGTAGTAATCGTCGTTGTCGAAATTTTGTCGTATTACATAACACCCTATCTTGCCGATTATGTATTGCAATCAATATCTGCCGTTTGGGGCAATCTTGTGATGCTCCTCTTCCTGATTTGCAACTTCATAGTGCTTATTCCGATAACGAGTTCACTGGTGCAAAGTCTGAAGGCACTGTCTAAATTAATGATCGTAGGTGGAACACTCTCCAAAACCTCCAAAACAAAAGAGATCACACCCTTCCTTGTCTTTGTACAGAATATGAGCACAGTCCTCAGCGTTGCGGTGCTCAATCTTATAATTCTCATTATTGTACCAGTTTCCTTTGGTACCTGGAACTATTTCATTGGCTTGTTGATCTGTTTGATCCTTGTCGTCGTTTATGTGCTGTATAGTAAAAAGAGCAGCTACAAACGGGCTCGTATTGCTATTGTAAATTCTTTAGCCGAACGGCGGTCGATCCGTGTTTATTCTAAGGAAGAGACCTATGTGGCTGATCAAGAAGGATTTGTATCCGATATCGATACTCACGAACATGAGGGCTATGAAGATGGGCCTGATTTCGTGCCCGTTCCCGATCCTCTGCATCCTGAATCTGAATCCAAAAATCAGTAACTTGAAATAGCACCTGGTGAGTGTTTACGCTGGATCACGGCGATTAGTCTGATGTGAACAGACAGAGTTAAATATAACAAGGCTAATGCAACCGAATCTTCAGTTTAATTTATGGTGATTAGAAATGGCAAGGAAACCCAATAGAATGTACCGTCAAATCAGGGGACAGGCATATACTCGTAGGGAGTACATGGGAGGAGTGCCTGCTAACCGTATCACAACATATAACTTAGGCAATATAACTGGAGACTTTCCCATTGTTATGAACCTAAGAATAAAGGAGCCCTGCCAGATAAGGCACACTGCCTTGGAAGCCGCTCGTATTGCTGCTAACAGAGCTCTTTCCAAAGGAACAACCTCCGCTTCTTACCATCTCCGTGTTCGTTTATACCCACACATTGTCTTAAGAGAGCACAAAATGGCAACAGGCGCCGGAGCAGACCGTGTATCTGGTGGAATGCGTAGCGCTTTCGGAAAGTGCGTCGGCACTGCCTGCCGGGTTGACAGCGGTACGGCGATCATTACTCTGAGAGTTACCCCACAAGCTTTCCAGCTCGGTAAAAATGCTTTGTGGAAAGCCTCAATGAAACTTCCATCTCCATGTCAAATCGAGATTGAGCAAGGCGCTGAGCTCGTATCCTGAGCCAGTTGCTGATCTTTTTTCTCGGGAGGTGTGCATCTGGATCTTCGACTCGATGATGTCATCTCCTGGATAATTTCCAAACAGGCGGCAACAGTAGCTGTGCAGATGCCAGAGGGCTTGAAGATTTATGCCCAAAGCGTAAAAGCTAAGCTAGAAGCCGAGACTGATGCACGTTGCATTATCTGTGCAGATCCTTGTTATGGGGCCTGCGATTATGATCTTAATTTTAAACAATATGCTGATGTTTTAGTCCAATTTGGACATGCTTCCATACCCTCAATGAATGCTTCCTCAGATGTCTTATTCGTTGAAGTTTTTTACAATCTTGATCTTGCTCCTTTGATTGAGCAGGTGTTACCCCGCTTAAAAACAAAAATTGGTTTAGTCTCTTCAGTGCAGTATGTGCAGCTGCTCCCTGAAATTCAATCTTTCTTAAAAGCTCATAATATCGAGGCAGTTATTGGTACGGGAGATGAGCGGGTAATCTTTGGTGGTCAGATTCTAGGCTGCAATATTTCCGCAGCTCTTGCAGTGGACGTGGAGCAGTATCTCTATCTTGGCAGCGGAAATTTTCACCCCTTGAGTATCGCAATTGAAACCGGCAAAGAGCTGTTAGTTCTGGATCCGCAGATGAATGAAGTGCGGGATCTGACACCGCTTAGAGAAAAAATTCTTCGCCAGCGTTATGGGGCCATTACCAGGGCGCAAGATGCTAATCATTTTTTAGTGCTGGTATCATCTAAGCCAGGTCAGATAAGAATGGAAAAGGCACTAACCATCAAAGCTCTTTTAGAGAGCAAAGGAAAAACTGCCGATCTTGTATTGATGGAAAAATTCGATCCAGAATATATCTTGCCTTTCAAAGCTGATGCTTATGTGTCAACAGCTTGTTCACGGATTGCTGTTGATGATTATTTACGTTACAGCAAGCCAATTTTAACTCCCATTGAATTGGAAATTCTGCTTGGTGTAAGAAGCTGGGATGATTATCATCTAGATTTTTTCTGAAGGGCAATCAATACTTAGATTGGTTTTTGCCGATGCCGCTTTGAAGAGATAATAGATGATCTGGCTGCAGAGGATACCGATTGCTGCACCGACCAGCACATCGGAAAAATAATGGACTCCAACATACATTCTGGAAAAACCCATGAGAACAGCAGCGATGACGCTTATCAAACCCCATTTTTTAGGTAACGTCCTGCAAATAATGCCGGCTGCGGCGAAGGCCGAGCAGGTATGTCCTGAAGGGAATGAATTAGGATCTGCTGCGTGGATTAATGGCTCTAATCCGGCAAGATCAACCCAGGGCCGTGGCCGTTCGATTAATTCTTTTAAAAATTCATTGTTAAGGAGATAACCCAGAATCAGGGCGAATAACACCATTATGCCAGCTTTACGGCTTTTAGGGAAGTAAACCATAATCGCGGCAATCAGTAACCACATGAGGCTAGCATTGCCCAATGTCGTGTAAGCGACCATTAGAGTATCCAGAATAGAACTATGGAGATTTTCTTGTATCCACAATAATATTGAATTGTCCAAAGGTTGTATCATCTCAAACATACACGACATCCTCTGTGATTATTGTGGGCTGACTAGTTCTTGATGAATTTAGTAATATAAAAGATTTGAATATTCTCTGATACTTCCTGAGCAAAGCTATTTGTTTATCATGCTGATTGCAGAGTTCATGCTTAATGTCACAGATATCCTCAATCTGGCTCAAAATTCTGAAGCCCGTATCGGTATTGGTGGAGGTGACAAAGCAGTGGCTAGTGCCGCGAAAGCACAAGCGCTGGGCTATGGACACGTTGAAGTCTATCAGGATGCAGAGAAACTAGTCGCCGATTTATTCACTGGCAAAATCGATGCAGCAGTCCGCGGTGATATGCCGGCTAACACGGCCATGTCGGCAGTAAGGGAAATTTTTGGCCTTTCTAAAGTACTCCGGGCGGTGCTCATGCAACCCCTTTCGGGAAAATTGTTCCTGCTGGGTCCCGCTGGCATCGATGAAGGTTGGACAGTAGCAGAAAAAGTACAACTAGCAGCCTTAGGCGCCGATTTCTGGCGGAGATTGGGAATCGAGCCTGTTGTTGGTATCATGTCTGGTGGAAGATCCTCTGACTGTGGCCGAATGCCGGAAATCGATCAAAGTATCGATAATGCCGAAGAAGCAGTAAGGCTAGCTGCCTTACAAGGTATCAAAGCAGAACATGTGCAGATTCTTATTGAAGATGCAGTTTCACATTGTGAAGTGATCATCGCTCCCGATGGCATCTCTGGTAACTTGATTTTCAGAACCCTGCATTTTCTAGGACACGGTACGGCACTGGGTGCACCGATCTTAAATCTTGACAAAATCTTTATCGACACTTCCCGAGCGAAGTTGGATTATTCTGAATCCATTGCTCTCGCTACGGCCCTCGCGGCCTCACAGACAAGGAACAGACGATAAGCTTCAATATCTTGTTCGATCTCATGTAGAGCATGCGCATAGAAATCGATGGAGAATATTCAGGCATTAAGTTTTCTGCATCTCATTTTATTCCTGGCCACTCCAAGTGTGGTCGCTTACACGGCCATTCTTACATCCTGCACCTTGTTTTGTGTGGCGAAAAGGGCGAAAAGGGCATGATCATGGATTTTGTCGATCTCAAAAAATGTTTACGTGAGATCGTTAACGAATTAGATCACAAGATTCTCCTGCCGAAAAACTCTCCTGAGTTGAAAATAACTGTTACTTCGGAAATAGAGGTGACTACCTGTTCAAAGCGCTATATTTTCCCCTTGGAGGATGTAAGCTTATTAGAAATCTCACAGACCAGCGCTGAAGAAATGGCGGAGATGATTCTCGGTATGCTGCTGGCAAAAATCGATTTTCCAGCCAATGTTGAATATGCTGAAATCGGCTTGGATGAAGAAAGAGGCCAAACCGCCTGGGCCGGCCGGAGGCTTCACTAATGAAAAAAGCCGTTGTTCTTTTGTCGGGAGGCTTAGACTCTACCACGACTATGGCTTGTGCAGTTAATGACGGTTATGAAGTAATTGCACTAAGCGTCGTATATGGTCAGAGGCATGTAAAGGAGATCGAATCGGCCAAGAAAGTAGCTGATTATTATCATGCCAAACATATTATTTTAGATATGGATATGAGTTTTCTACACTCCAGTGCTTTAACCTCATTAGACCTTGATGTTCCTGCGCACGATTCCGCAGAGGAGTTAGTTGCGGACATTCCCGTAACTTATGTTCCAGCACGAAACATCACTATGCTCAGTCTAGCTGCGGGACTCTGTGAGTCTGAAGGCGGTGAAGCAATTTACATCGGCGCTAATTCTGTAGATTATTCTGGTTATCCCGATTGCCGTGCTGAATTCTTTGAAGCTTTTCAGCGGGTTTTACAAGTGGGCACTAAATGCGGGGTAGAAGGTCAGGCTGTGAAGATTATGACTCCCATTCTCTCAATGTCCAAAGCTGAGATTGTGCAGTTAGCAACCAAGCTGGGAGCACCGCTGCAATATACTTGGTCTTGCTACAATGGCGGTGAAAAAGCCTGTGGCCATTGTGATTCTTGTCTGCTGCGACTCAAAGGTTTCAAAGAAGCCGGCTTGAAAGATCCCATTGCTTATGAGGAATCAGCATGAAAGTCGCAGAAATTTTTCTCTCTCTGCAAGGTGAAGGCGTACTGATGGGTACACCTACCGTTTTTGTGAGATTCGTCGGCTGTAATTTGGACTGCGCTTGGTGTGATACTAATTATGCTAAAAGCGGCGGTGTTGAAATGACTGTTAACGAAATTCTTGATAAAATTGAGCATTTCAACACACCTTTTGTTTCTTTGACTGGTGGCGAACCCCTGCTGCAAGAGGACATTAATACACTGATTACCAGCCTTTTAGAGGAATCTTATCACATTACTCTTGAAACCAACGGCTCACTCGCTCTGAATGAACTCCCCGTCTCAGAGGAAATTATGATTTCGATGGATATGAAATGCCCCAGTTCGGGCATGACGCGGAGTGAGATGTATGATAATCTTTCCTTTTTATCTCCTCAGGATCAGCTGAAATTTGTCATTGCTGACCGGGTGGACTATCTTTTTGCTAAGAAAGTCCTGCGTGAAAATGATGTGAATTGTCCGGTAGTCATGACACCAGTCGGTGGATTAGATCTAAAACCACTGGCGGAGTGGGTGCTGCAGGATTGTCTATTAGTAAGAGTCATGCCACAGATGCATAAATTGATCTGGGGCGATGCCCGGGGAGTATAATCTCCCTCTTTTTTTATTACAAACAGCCTCCGTGTACTTTATTGCTCAAAATGACTATTCAATAGTAATCTTAAAATAATGTTAGTTACCTCGCAGGCTTACCGAGGCCCTTAAATGTGGAATGCAATCAGAACTGAGTTGCTATTCTTGCGTTTGCATTACTGATAACATCACATTGTAGGGTAGATGCCGTGAGGCGTTTTTTATGAATGATTCCCATATAGATTCAAATTGCTGTCAAGGTTCGTTAGACAAAAAGAGAGTGTACACTAGTAAATTTAATGAGCTTTTCCTGTCTGATGAAATTCCTAAGCATGTAACTGTTTTTGATACAACGCTCAGGGATGGAGAACAGACACCAGGAGTCGCTCTTTCTTGTGCCGATAAAGTCCGCATTGCCAAAGCCTTAGATGAACTGGGCGTGGATGTGATTGAAGTAGGTTTTCCGGCAGCTTCACAGGGTGAAAAGGATGCGGTAAAAGCGGTTATGGACCTTAGCCCAACTTCTAAAATCTGCGGCCTTGCTCGTTGTGTAAAAAGTGATGTCGACGCAGTTGCCGATAGCGGTCTTAACTATGTTCATACATTTATTGCTACTTCCGACTCGCATCTGAAATACAAACTGAAGATGACGCAGGAAACGGTACTGGAGAAAGCTGTTGCAACTATTGAATATGCTAAAGCAAGGGGTCTTGAAGTTGAATTCTCTTGTGAAGACGCTACCCGTACCAGTCTCGAATTTCTTAAGAAAATGCACATTGCGGTACAGGAAGCCGGCGTTGACCGTATTAATGTTCCAGACACCGTTGGAACAATTTCGCCGACAGCCATGGAATACCTGATCCGTGAGCTTAAAACAGTTACTAAAGTGCCGATTTCTGTTCACTGTCACGATGATTTTGGTATGGCTGTGGCCAACACCCTTTCGGCGGTAAGGGGGGGAGCTGAACAGATCCACGCAACAATCAACGGCCTGGGAGAAAGGGCCGGTAACGCTTCTTTAGAAGAAGCCGTGCTGGCTTTAATGGCTTTTTATAATGTTGAAACTTCCATTAATACAAAAATGATTGGACCTACCTCGAAACTGGTAAGCCGCTTATTTGGCTACGAGATCCCGCCTAACAAAGCCATCGTCGGCAAAAACGCCTTTGCCCATGAATCTGGCATCCATGTACACGGCGTTCTCAGCGATCCTTCAACCTACGAGGCGTTTGGTCCAGAGTTAGTCGGTGTGGAGCGTAACATCGTCCTCGGAAAACACTCCGGTGCTCATTCAATTAAAGAAAAACTGCATGAGTATGGCATTGAGCTGGATGATGAACAGATCGCCCAGATTGTTGAAAAAATAAAAGATCTGGCGGATAATGGTAAAGAGATTGATGATGCAGAACTGGTAGTCTTAGCTACTCACCTTGCTGAACAGCGTCAATCTAAACATATTAATCTAGATGAATTTGCTGTATTTACAGGAATAAGAACAACGCCGACTGCTGTTGTTACACTAGACATTAACGGTGAGAAGAAGACCGGCACCTCAATTGGTATTGGGCCAGTAGACGCCGCTATCAACGCTATCAAAACCGTTATGGGTAATGTCTTTACCCTTGAAGAGTATCGCTTAAATGCGATCACCGGTGGTAGTGACTCTCTATGCGAAGTAATGGTCAAGATCGGTAAGAAGGGTGAAGGAAAGGCGATTTCCGTAGGTAAAGGCGTTGGCTCGGACATTGTCCAAACCAGTGTAGACGCGACCATGGAAGCGCTCGATCGTTTATATTCAAGACTGGAGTGAAGATATAATGGTAAATGCAAAAACAATTGCTGAAAAAATAATGTCCACGAAAGCGGGTGTTGATGCCAGTGCAGGACAGATCGTTGAAGCCGAAATTGATTATGTGATGGCCAACGATGTGACAGCACCGATCGCCTTCCGGGAATTTGAAGCGCTGGGAAGAGAGCCAGTACGTGACAAAATTGTCTTAATTCCTGATCATTTTGTACCTAACAAAGATATTGCCTCGGCTGAACAAGCTGCTGAAATGAGGCGCTTTGTTAAAAAATACAATCTTAAAAATTATTTTGAAGTTGGACGAGGCGGCGTATGCCACCAAGTGATGGTGGATAAAGGTTTTGCCGCTCCCGGTCGACTGATCGTCGGTGCTGATTCTCATACCTGCACATATGGTGGTTTAAACGCCTTTTCGACCGGTATTGGCAGCACTGAAGCAGCTGCTTGTTTTGCGGAAGGACGTCTTTGGTTTAAAGTGCCGGAATCTATCAAGGTAAAATTGGCAGGAAAGTTTCAGAATTATGTTTCTGGCAAAGATCTGATTCTCAAGATCATTGCAGACATTGGTGTGGATGGTGCTAATTACAAAGCCTTTGAGTTTGCCGGTGATGTAAAAAACGTCACGGTATCAGATCGGCTTGCGGTAAGTAATATGGCTATTGAAGCCGGGGGAAAAGCAGGTATCTTCCCTTGTGATGAACTTACCGAACAATATCTGGCAGGAAGAGTACGTGGAACCTACACACCAGTTTCTCCAGATGCCGAAGCACAATATTGTAAAGAATTAGAATATAATCTTGCTGACTTAGATTATATGGTTGCTTTTCCTCATTTACCAGAAAATGGTAAAAATGCCCGCGAAGTAGACGTACCTATTGATCAAGCCTTTTTAGGCTCATGCACTAATGGCCGTATTGAAGATCTCCGGACTGCCGCCCAGATCATCAAAGGCCAGAAGGTCCATCCTGATGTGAGAATGATTGTCGTTCCGGCATCGACAGAAATTTACAACCAAGCTATGGATGAAGGCCTATTAAGAATCTTCAGCGAAGCCGGTGCCTTTGTTTCAGGCCCTACTTGTGCAGCCTGTCTTGGTGGACACATGGGTGTTTTAGCAGCTGGTGAAAAATGTGTCTCCAGTACTAATCGTAACTTTATTGGCCGCATGGGCGACAAGGATTCGGAAGTCTATCTCGCCGGACCAGCTGTCGTCGCGGCAAGCGCAATTGCGGGTAAAATCGCGGTACCCTGAGGTGATGACATGAAGACAATTAAAGGAAAAGTATGGAAATTTGGAGATCACGTTGATACCGATCAGATTATTCCCGCAGAAAGACTTACTAGTCAGAATAATGATAAATTAGGAACTTTCCTCTTTGAAAAAGTAAGGCCAGGTTTCCCTGAATTGGTTTCGCAAGGGGACATCATTGTCGCTGGTAAGAATTTTGGCTGTGGATCATCCCGTGAACACGCACCGCGTTCGTTGCTGCAGGCCGGCATCGTTTGTGTCGTTGCCGAAAGTTTTGCGAGAATCTTCTATCGCAACTCAATAAATATCGGTTTAATTCTGATTGAATGTAAAATTGAAGCCAATGAAGGAGACATTCTTTCAGTTGATGTCGATAAGGGGACAATCATCAATGAAACAAGTGGCCAGTCTTGGTCCTTCCCTGAGTATCCGCCTTATATCAAAGAACTGATTGCTTCTGGTGGCTTGATGGCGAGATTAAAAGGAGGAAAGTAATTGTATAAAATTGCGGTAGTTCCTGGTGATGGTATTGGCCAGGAAGTAGTAGCGGAAGGAGTCAAAGTTCTCAAGGCTTTACAAGAAGTGACTGATATTTCCTTCACTCTTGATTATCGGGACATTGGTTCTGAAAGATATCTCCGCACGGGGGAGCTCCTTACTGAAGAGGATGTAAAATTCCTCAAGGACCATGATGCTATTTACTTCGGGGCTATCGGCGATCCCCGGGTCGCTCCGGGGATTCTGGAAAAAGGCATTTTAATCTCCATGCGTACTTTATTCGATCAGTATGTCAACATGCGGCCTTCCAAAGCCTGGCACCCTTATACGCCCTTAAAGGATGAGAAAGATTTCGACATTCTCTTTTTGCGAGAAAATACGGAAGACTTCTACATGGGCGCCGGCGGTAAAACGCAGAGCGGTGGAAACGTCTCGATGAAACTCAAGCGTGAATTGTACGAAGCCCAACTTAATCTCCAAATCGATGCTACGCCGGCTAATGAATTTGCTTTTGAGATTGGGATGATGTCGAGGCAGGGAATTGAGCGTTTTGCTGATTATTGCTGCCGCACTGCTAAAGATCTGGGTAAAACTAAAGTGACTGCTGTCGACAAAGCTAATGTTTGTACTTCTCTTTATGGCATGTGGCGGGAGATCTTTAAGCAGAAAGCAGATGAATATGGCTTGGCTCTTGAGCACATGTATGTTGATGCGATGGCAATGGCACTCGTCCGCTCTCCTGAAAAATTCGGAGTTGTTGCTTGTCCCAATATGTTCGGTGATATCCTTACTGACATCGGTGCCGAAATTATGGGCGGCTTAGGTGTTGCAGCGTCTGGTAATATTTCTCCGGGCGGTGTTTCTATGTTTGAACCAGTACATGGCTCAGCACCAGATATTGCCGGCCAGGGCAAAGCAAATCCAATTGCTGCAATTCTCGCTGGAAAACTGATGATCGATAATTTTGGTCAGCGCGATGTCGGTCTTCTAATTGAACAAGCTGTGCGCAAAGCCATGGACGAAAAAGAAGTAACTGCCGATATGGGCGGCCGGCTCAGTACAAAAGAAACCGGCGATGCCATCGTTAAAAATATTTTAGCAAGTAAGTAAAGTTGGACTAACCAACTTTACTTCTATTTTTCAACCAATCAAAAAGTCAAGAATGTTCATGCCTAACGTAGTATCTCGTTTGTATAGTTCGGTGTAGCCGCATTCTTTACAGCTGATAGTAATGAACTTTTTTGATTGGATGTCAAAAATCTTTGTAAAAGTGTCGCCAGTAGCTTGAAATTGATCATGAATAAATGACTGGCAGCCGCATTTGGGGCATATATACTGTCTTTTTTCCATATTAATCACCTGATCCTGTAATAACTTATTATCTAAAATTATGTTCGTCATTACTTCCAGTTTTGAATCCGTGAGGCAACACAATTAAGTTCATAATCGTATGAGGGAATGATCTAAAATGTCTGACATTCGTGAGCGAATTGAAGAGGACCGAGGCTGGCTGAAAAAGATTCAGATGCTCGTCCCTGGTTTCAGAGGATACCGTATCAAAGAAGACATCCGTGATGCAGACCGGATGCTGCGTGATCAGCTGGTAGATAAGCTTGTTCTTCTTCGTGAAGACTTAGAAAATCTTCGACGGACAATGCCTATAAAATTCAACTCCAAAGAACCGGAACAGATTGGAAGTTTGATTAATCAGTATAAAACATTGGAGTCTTTAATCAGCCACGCTGCTTTCGGCTACTCGGGGATAGCAGCAGACATTGCCATCAAAGAAGCTGAGCTGGATCGCTTATACGAGTATGATTTCAGAATGTTTGAAGATCTTGATATTCTCAAGGATGCCAATGGCCGCGTAAAAACTACAACCTTATCTGGTGATTCACTCTCGGCGATGAATGAAATCATGAATTTGAGAGATTCCTTAAACAACTTTGAAGCAGATTTCAAAAAGCGGCTTGACGTCATTCAAGACACAGTGGTGAGTGCATGAGCTTAATTGGTGCAGAAACAATTGCCTGGGACGACTCCCAAAAACGCCGTAATATCATGTATCGGGTTCCAAAAAATATCCGCTACAATGATAACATTGTTGTCAGAGAAGATGAAATTGCTGTTTTCTACCGGGACGGCAAAGCTCTGGCTTATTTCGATCGACCCGATCGTTATGCGCTCACCACCACCAATATTCCGATTGTCGCAAAAGTGGTGGAAGCACTTTCTGGTGTCAAACAAGAGGCAGAAGTTGTTTACCTGCAGAAACGTGTTTTGGATGGTAAATTTGGCTCCAAGCAACCTTATCAATTTCGCGATGCAGAGTTTGGTATGGTCAATTTACGACTTTTTGGTGAATTTAGATATAAAGTCGCCGACCCTGAAAACTTTGTAAATCAATTTGTCGGAACATTTAATTATTCAACTTCTGCAGAAGTTGAAGAGCGGATTAAAGATCAGATCGTGGTTTTGATTTATGCCGTATTGGGCGACTTAAAAAATCAGGGGATGGGTGTTGCTGACATCGCTTCTTCTTTATTGAATATCGAACAGGCAGTGTTAGCAAAATCTGAAGATCATTTTGGTTTATACGGCATTAGCATCGATAAAGTTTCAGGACTGTACATTTCACTTCCTGAGGAAGTGCAAAAAGCCGTTGACACTCGCTCCTCAATGCAGATTCTGGGAACTGACTATATGGGCTATCAGACTGGTCATGCGATGCGTGAAGCCGCTTCTAATCCTGCAGGCGGTGCTGCCGGTGCAGGTGTAGGAGTAGGTGCTGGTTTTGGTATGGGTTATATGATGATCGACCAAATGAAGCAGGCTCAGCAACCAGCACAGCAACCACAGCAAACACCGCCGCCGGCTGCTCCGACTGTTCAACCCACTACAACCTGTGCTGCGTGCAAGTCTGTTATACCGCTGAATACCAAGTTCTGTCCTGAATGCGGAGCTAAAATCGAAACTGCTAAAAAATGTCCGAAATGCTCATCAGAAGTGCCTGCTGGAGCAAAGTTCTGCCCGGAGTGCGGGACCCCTATGACACCTTCTAAATGTGCCTGCGGAGCAACTTTGACTGCCGGAGCAAAATTCTGCCCGGAATGTGGAAAGCCTGTGCAGTGAGTACATGGTCTCAGTAAAGTGTCCGAAATGTTTAGCACCCGTCGAA
Source organism: uncultured Methanomassiliicoccus sp. (assembly GCA_905203995.1). Classification (GTDB taxonomy): domain Archaea; phylum Thermoplasmatota; class Thermoplasmata; order Methanomassiliicoccales; family Methanomassiliicoccaceae; genus Methanomassiliicoccus_A. Next base: position 186,921 of record CAJKXZ010000001.1, read on the forward strand.
ATTGATGCGGGGACTAAATTTACCAAATGTCCCTTTTGTAGTACACAAATCTACATCGACCGCTCGGGGGCTGGGTTTTATTATATTATTGATTTTACTCTGGATGAAGAAGCAGCCATTGGTACCTTTAAACGATGGGCTAGCGGACCATCCAAAGTAAAAAATCTAGACCGTGAAGCTTCAATAACCAGCCTCAAAAAAATGTTTTTCCCCACTTACTTTTTCCGTAGGCATGTAGCAGGAAAAGAAAAAATAATTATTGAGCCAGCCCAATCAACAACACTTCCTGGTTTGCATAGTTTAAAAATTCCTGCGGGAGATTTTAAGATTTTTGACAATTCTTTCGATCTCCATGGTGCTGAATTGTTGGAACCAGATATTGAAATGCTTCATTATCTGGATGGGCTTCCCGGCGAAGGAAAAGAACAAGCTTTAGTTTATTTCCCAATCTGGAATATTGAATATTCCTATAAAGGAAAAAATTATCGGGTGATTATTGATGCTTCCTCATCGGAAGTATTTTCATCATCATTTCCAGCAAGGAGTTCAGCGTCTTATTTGGCAGTTACAGTTGGTGGTTTCATCGCTTTCTTTTTAGAAGGTGCCTTAGCAGTGAATCACACACTGATTGCTGCCGCTTTGATGGGAGCCACAGCAATGGCTGTTTTCTTAATCGCTTATAAAATTACTAAGGAGGCCTGAGATGTCAGCGGATTTATCAGTCGGACTAACTTGCCCCGTATGCGGTGGTTCAATCTCCGTTGGTGACGGTGAGAAAAATATTGAATGCAAATACTGCAACTCCGCGCTCCACATTGATGGTGATGAAGGGGTTATGATTGCCGCCTTCAAAAATAAGGTTACTAGAGAACAGTCCATTGAAGCTGTTAGAAAATGGTGGAAAAAAGGTCTTAAGTCACGAGATCTGAAAACCAATGGTAAAATCATCGAATGTTATCCTATTTATTTGCCATTCTGGAAAATTAAAGTGCGTACTGCTGGTTGGGTGTGTGGTTACGAAGAACGCCGAACTACCGACAGTAATGGCAATGTACGTGTTGAACGGATTCCTTTGGAACGTATGGTTTTGCGTGATGTAATTTATAGTAACATTGCCTGCGACCCCGGTGATCTGGGCATTCGTAAACTGCACAATTTTCATGGTGAGCTGACTTTAGAAGATTTCACCATGCTGCCTACTTTTGAAGCTGTTACTAGTAAAGACGATGCGCTATCATCTGCTAAAAAATATGCAATTGATAATGGCATTGCTTCTGCTGGTGTGCCACACATCACTTTCCATAAAGTAAATGCAATAATTCAGAACATTTCCATGATTTATTATCCAATCTGGATTATTCAATATGAGCATCGTGAAAGAATGTATCTTGCTACCGTGGATGGTGTTACTTGCTCAATTTTGTCTGGCCGTGCTCCAGGTGATGCATTATTCCAAAGTTTGGCAGTTACTGGTGGAGCTGCTGCCGGTGGACTTGTCGCTTCAGCCTCCATCCCCATTACGCTATACTCTTCGCCGGAATTAGGAATATTTTCATTCATCATCGGTATTGCAATTTCAGCGATTGCCTATCGCTTTTTCAGAAATGGGTCTGAAAGGGTGGAGGGTGATTTTAAATCAAACAGTAAAAAATCTTCCACAGGACTTTTTGAAAATCTAAATGAACTGTCAGGTCTGATGGGAGGTATGAAGATATGAACATTTCAGCAATAACTTGTCCAAAATGTGGAGCACCTTCCAAATTAAATCAAAATGATCTGCTTTTTATGTGTGAGACTTGTGAAACTCTCCACTATGTAGAAAACAATGCTTCCCAGGCTGTAGAATATGAAGTGGTAAAACCAGATAAGGAAACTGAAAATACACGATATCTTCCATTTTGGAAATTAAATTCTGAGTTTATCGTTCTTTCGTCAGAAGTTTCTGGATTTTGGACTTCCCGGCATAATGATAAAAATCGGGGAAAAATGGAGATCTTCATCCCGGCTTGGGATCTGGATCCCGCTTCATTTAGATCTTGGGCAGTAAATCTCACAACTAAAGCTTGGACATATCTCATGGGTGGAAAAATTGGTCGACATCACCGAGTGCCCGCTACGATCTCTAAACAGCAGGCTTATGAATTAGCTGATTTTGTAGTAGTCACCATCGAAGCAGAAAAACCAGGTACACTGCAGGATCTGAGATATAATCTTAAAATCCTCGGAGCTGAAATCGTCTACATTCCGCAAAACCTTTAATATTGCACAATTGCAATTTTTTATATTTTTTTTAGATACACGCTATTATTGCTTATAGTTGTATTGTTAGTTAGATTAGATGGGGAAGACAATATGGACTGACAAATCTGGCGATGACCACTCTCTTGCATATTCTTACATTCTTTCCAAGAAGTTCCGCTTGAGAATCTATTGTTGGTGGGCAATCAGTGAAAAACTTTAAGTGAAATATCTTTGATTAATGGCTCCACAGCACTGATAAATTTCAAAACGCTGTGAATAACTGGTTAGATTATGGCACATACAAGTTCCTTTCGAAAAATAGACATTGCCAATTGGCCTCGTAAAAGTTATTATGAATTTTTCATCAACAATCACGATGAAGGATTTTCAATAACTGCTGATGTAGATATTTCCCTGTTGCTAAAACAGACGAAAGCTGAAGGATTAAAGTTCTATCCTTCTTTTATCTATGCTACTTCTCATGTTTTAAACAAATATGATGACTTTAAATTGGGATTGCATGATGGTGAATTAGTCTGCTGGGACAAGATCGTACCATCCTATCCTATTTTTCACGACGACTCGAAGTTATTCTCCTGCCTGTGGGTAGACTATTTTGAAGACTTTAAAAAATTCTATCTAAATTACTTAGACAACACCGAACGTTTCAAGAATTGCACTGGTTTTTATGGGCAACCAGATGAGCCAGAAAATTGTTACATTCTTTCAAATATCCCTTGGGTGTCTTTTAAAAATCTCTCAATTTTCAACCACTATGCAGACTACAATTATTTTCCCAGAGTCATCTGTGGGAAATATTACACAGTTAATGAAAAAACATTATTGCCTATTTCCGTATCTGTTCAACACGCAACTTGTGATGGTTATCACATCGGCGTATTTTTTGACGAAATGCAGAAATTATGTGATTCGGCAAATCTTTGGTTGAAATTATAAAGCAACTGTCTGAAATTTTTTTGTTCTTCACCTAGTTCATCTTATTCTTTGACATGTATGGCTAAGTGCTTTACGCCATTATGTAATTCTAAACTAAAATAATAACCTTTATAATTCAGTAATGCGTTATCTAATCTAGGTCTTATATATGGATGAACAAACCGTTATGGATGAACAAACCGTAGCAGATCTCTTTAAAAACGGCATTGCCTGTTCGCAGATCGTCTTTTCTGAAGTATCAGAAGATCTGGGTGTGAGTAAAGAGAATGCTAAAAAAATAGCAGCTTTCTTCGGGGGAGGCATATGGTCGGGAGAAGTCTGCGGAGCTTTTACTGGAGCGCTTATGGCTCTTGGTTTAAAGTATGGTCACAGTGAAGCTGGTGACTTTGATGCTCAAAATCTGAGCATGTCTAAATTGATGGAATTTAAAAGCCGATTTCAGGCAGAATATGGTTCAATCGTTTGCCGTCAAGTCATGGGTTACGATCTCTCTGTCCCAGCAGAGATGAAAATCATCGAAGAAAAGAAGCTTTTTGAAAATTTCTGTCCAAAGATTGTCTGTAAAACAATCGAAATTGTAAAAGAAATGCTTGCAGAAGATGCCAAGTTGTGATCTGATGGATGCTGTGTTAAAAGAACTAATCGACAAAGCAAAGGCCCTTGCTTTAGCTGGTAAATTGGTAGACCGCTCCCTCTTAAGCTCTTTCTTAGACCTTGATCCTTTGTCGGAAGAATCAGAATACTTGGGACATGCTGCAAGAGAAATTGCCCGTGTGGTAGGCAATCAGGGAAAGGTTTGGACAGCCATCGGGGTTGACTATCGCCCGTGTAGTATGAATTGTGAATTCTGTTCCTTTGGTGAAAAGTGGAATTTAATGAGCAATACTCGCGAACTCACCGATCAAGAAATTGTTGAAGATGCAATAAATTTTGTCAATCAAGGGGCTTCCTGGGTAACCCTGCGCACGACTGAATTCTTTGATCTGAATCGTCTCTGCGGGATTGCTAAGACGATTAGAGAAAACGTACTTGGTGACTATGGTTTAGTTGTCAATACCGGTGAGTTTGATTTAGAAATGGCCAACAAATTTGCTGATTCGGGAATTGACATAGTCTATCATACTTTGAGACTTGGTGAAGGCACAGCTACACCTTTTAAACCACAAGAGCGAGTGAAAACAATCAATGCTGTAAGAGACTCTTCGATGAAGTTAGCTTATCTAGTAGAACCAGTTGGTGCTGAACACACCAATGATGAAATTCTGGACGTTCTTGACGTTGGACTGAGCAATCACGCAACCTTATGTGGCGCGATGGCGAGAGTGAATATTGCCAACACTCCTTTTCAAGGCAGTCAGGAAATCGATGAAGACCGGCTAGCGCAGATTGTAGCAGTAACGAGAATTGCCGGGGGCATCAATGTTCCTGAAATCTGTGTTCACCCACCTAGTCAAAAAGCGCTCCAATGGGGAGCTAATGTGCTGGTTGTAGAAAAAGGGGCGATTCCCCGTAGTGAAACAAACTGCTGTGATGCCTGGAAAGGCTTTAACATAGAAGATGCCAAAGAAATGTTCAAAACCGCTGGCTACTCTATTTAATCTCATTAACTAGAGGGATGAGGACTTATCGGCTATTATGCAGCCGACAAGGGGCTCTTTCTCATCTTTATTTTTAATTTAGTAAATATATTCCTATGTTCAAGTAGGCAGCAATCGTCAGCCATATCAGATAGGGGACTTGCAGCCATGCTGCAGCTTTGCTAATTCTTCCAAAGACTAAGATCATGATCAAAACCAAGATCCATAAGAGTACTATCCAGAAGAAGGAGAAAAGAATTAACTGCATGCGGAAGAATAAGATCGACCAGAAAAAGTTGACTACCAGCTGTGCACCGTAAATCGTTAACGCGACGTTTCGTTTTCTAGTGGGAACTTCCGGACCCGAAACGAGATAGGAAGATACACCCATTAAAATATACAAAATCGTCCACATGATGGGGAAAAGTGCTGAAGGTGGTGACAGCGGCGGCTGCTCGATACTGGTATACATGCTGCTCATGTCATTTCCAGTTAAAAGAGAAGACAGACCGCCGACTAGCAAAGGAATCGCCAGAAGAATTATTAGGCGTTTCCAATCAATCTTCTTTTTTGTTTTCATCTCCTGATTATTCCGTTGCCCCACCACTTTATAGTCTGCCAACTCAACTCTGGTTATTTTTAGGTAGCCGTCGCAGAAAAAGCGGTTAAAACAAAAAAGTTAGAGATAAAAAGTAAAATCCCCCGAAGGGGAATGTTTCATGCCTGATCAACAAAGTCAACACGGCGGCTGAGTTCTCTGGGCATGTATAAGGGTCTAAAAGGCTTGTTGGCACATTCTTCTTTAATGCGTTGGATGAGTTCTGAAGCACTCATTTTTACATTCTTATTTTCAGCTCTCACATACACATCAAAGGAATCTGCTTCCAGCTCATTGTCTCCAATGACAATCACGTACGAACACCAGTCTTGTTTTGCCTGGCGAACTTTCTTTCCGACAGTTATTGACCGCTCATCTACGCTTACCCGGATTGCATTAGCTTGGATTAAATCGGCAAGCTCGGTAGCACGTTTTTGATGGCTGTCAGAAACAGTTAGTAGCCTTACCTGTTCAGGATTTACCCATACTGGCAGACATCCAACCTTTCCTTCTGATTCCATTTGTACTGCGGTGTCTAGAAGTGTGTAAAGATATCTTTCGATAGTGCCGATTACTGCACAGTGGAGAATAATGGGATATTCTTCCTTTCCTGCCTCATCAACATACCTGATGCCGAAACGATGGGCATTACCAATATCGATCTGCACCGTGCCGATTTCTCTGGCGCGTTTCATATCATCAAGAATGTGGTATTCAATATTGACTGTCCAATAGTAATTAATTCCTTCTGGATAAAAGTGCAACAGTGCTGGTTTATTGTGTCTTTTCATTAGACTGGAAATTAATCCTTTATGCTGCTCAAAAGCCTCTTTCGATGAGAAATTAACCAGCATTTCATAGTCACGGCCCAGTTTTGCTGCTTCTTGGTAAATTCTTTCATCTAGTTTTGCAAACCATTCTTCAGCGGCATCCATACCATTGCAGACTACATGTAAATCAGGCATGTTCATCCGCCGGGTACGGAAACAAAGCATGGTTTCTCCAGATTGTTCCAGACGGTATGAATCGGCTACTTCAAAAGCACCAAATGGTAAGTTTTTGTAGCTCATATTCCAGTTTCTCATCATCGCAAACTGTTGATGACAGGCTGCGTACCTTAGAACATATGAGTGTTTTTCTGTCTCGATTTTATATAATCTATCACCGAAGAGCTTGGCGTGTTCAGCCACCGGCCCTTCATCGAGATTGAACATATTGGTTCCTTTAATGGTGTATACTGGAAGACCGGTAGAATTGACCGTCTGCCAGGAATAATCAGCACACAAATCAAACATCAAGGCTCCCTTGGGGCTAAATGACATGTGGCCGGCGTCACTCATCGACTCCCACTGGATTCCAAACTTTTTGCAGAGTCTGAGATATTTGGGTTCACCACTTAATTTTGACTCTTCGTGCAACGCTTCCTTTTTCATCATTACCTGGAAGCACTCGGTACCATCTTTGAAATCTTCAGGTTTGATTAACTGGCCATCGGTAGTGAAGACAACATGCTCATCTTCTCCTTCGGGTTTTGTCACTTCTTCTTCACCAGTGATTTCCCGTGATAATTCTGACAAAGGATGTCCTTTGCAGGAGATCTTAAATGCTTTGTACCAGCCAAAGGGTACACGGTGAACATCCCCTCCTACCAATTCTTCAATCTTTCTCATTACGTCTTTTCCTACTTGGGGGGAGGACAACGATGATGAGAGGTGAGCATAGGGATAGAGTACAATTCTTTCTGCGCCTACTTTTTCGGCAGTTTCTTTAATGTCTTTAGCAGCTGCCTTAGCAACTCCTTCGGGATTGTCTTCATCTCTTTTTTCAACACTGATAAATGCTACTAAAACCTCTTCGAAACGTCCTTGTTTCTCCTCATCAGTAATATCTTCAGCTACCGGTGTAGCTTTTTTGACGTTAAATTCGAGATAATCTGCATGAATGTATAAGGTCTTCATTTAGCGCTCATCATCGCCTGACCTATACAAATAATATTGCTTTTTTCTTAACAAAGCGCTCTTTAAATATGGAATAGGCTAATGCAGGTTAATATGCAAAACAGTAAAAGACTTATTAGATGCAAAGCACCACTTAGAATAAGTTTTGCTGGAGGTGGAACCGACGTATCTCCTTATTGTGATGAACGCGGAGGTGCTGTTTTAAATTCTACCATCGATCATTTTGCATATTGTACAATTTCTCCTAGGAGTGACAATCAAGCGACAATTCGTTCTCTAGATTACGAAACAATCCAAAAATGGAAAACTGGTGAGACCTTAACTTATGATGGAAATCTCGATCTTATCAAAGCTGTAGTCAATCATTTTAACATCACCGAGGGCTTTGATATGTTTCTTCATTGCAGTGCACCGCCAGGCTCGGGCCTAGGCTCTTCTTCGGCAGTGATTGTCTCGATCATCGGTGCCGTTTCTGAATGGTTGAACGAATCTCTCAATCAATACGAAATTGCCAATCTCGCTTATGTGTTAGAAAGGAAAGAATTAAAACTTTCTGGCGGCAAACAGGATCAATATGCTGCCGTCTTTGGCGGGTTTAATTTCATGGAGTTTAACAGCAGCCGGACACTGGTAACGCCTTTGAGAGTAAAAACTGACATTCTCAATGAACTTAATTATGTGATGTTACTGGCAAATACTGGTAAAACACGAGATTCTGGAAATATCATAAAATCGCAGACTGAAGGTTATATCAACGGTAACTCCAAAACCGCGGAAGCTTTAGACAATGCTAAACGTCTTGCCGAGGAAATGAAAAACTCCTTACTCAAAGGTGAAATCCGACAGATGGGGGAGTTACTTAATGAGGCATGGATGTACAAAAAGAATTACACCAGTAACATCTCCAATGAATATATTGATAAGATTTACGACAGAGCTTTAGCTAGTGGAGCAGTAGGTGGCAAAATCTCGGGAGCTGGTGGTGGAGGTTTCATGTTTTTTATTTGTGATTATGATAAAAAACGTGATGTAGCTCGGGAATTGACAACACTTGGTGCTAATGTTGTTGAATATAACTTTGAAAAACATGGGCTTCAGACCTGGAGGTTTACACAATGACTTATCTGATTGAAGATGAGTTGCGGGAGAGTTCATCAGTAATTTCTGCAATTAATCCACAACAGATTGAAGCTATTTCTGCGGCAATGATTGCTGCCATAAAAAAGGGCAACAAGGTAATCTTTTTCGGCAACGGCGGTAGTGCCTCAGATGCCGTTCACATTGCTGCTGAGTTTTCTGGCCGCTATTTAATGGAAAGACCCGCAATGGATGGAATCGCTCTTTCATCTCTTTCTTCGATTACAGGGATTGGCAATGATTATGGATATGACCGTGTTTTTGTCCGGCAGTTAGAGGCCTGTATGAAAGAGGGTGATGTTGCAGTAGGCATCAGCACTAGCGGCAATTCCAAAAATGTTGTCTTAGCACTAGAATTTGCCAAAACTAAGGGAGTAACTGTTTCTTTCACAGGTTCTGGAGGGATAATCAAAGATCTTGTTGACTATCCTTTAGTTATTCCGTCTACGCATACGCCCCGTATACAGGAAGCCTATCTGTGTGCTGGCCATATCATCTGTGGCTTAGTTGAAAAAGGTGTGTTTGGCCAGAAGGCAGTATTTATCGATCGAGATAATACTATCGCGCCTGATGTTCCTTATTGTGCCGATCCACGGGATTTTAACTTATATCCTGGAGTAGGAGAAGCATTAAAAAAATTAAATGATGCTAGTTATATAACAGTTTTAGTTACTAACCAATCAGGAATTGGCCGGGGATATTTTACTGAATCTGTTTTAGCAGCAATTCATCACAAGATGAACACTGAACTTTCCAAAGATGGAGCTTTCTTTAACTCAATCCACTTCTGCCCCCATACTCCAGAAGACAAATGTTCCTGTAGAAAACCTCAGACTGGTATGTATATGCAAGCGGTTCGTGAGCATAACATCAATCTCCGCGAGTCTTGGGTTATTGGCGATAGCGATGCTGATATCGATGCCGGTAAAACTTTAGGCTGTAGAACAATTAGAATCAATTCCGAGATGACTTTCGTCAAAGCTGTTGAGCAGATCCTAAATAATCCCTAATAAATTGTAACTTACATATAGGTAAAGTATTATAAGAACAGAGGATGAACATGTCTAAAACACGAAGAAGTTCTGCAGAGAAGATGCAAGCTGCCGTTGCCCTCTTCATTGTCGCAATTATGGTGGGTTCCGTAGTCTTTGCTTTTGTTCTGATGCAGTGATCCTGAATTTTCCACTCATTGATGGATGATACTCATCACCGATCAGCCTCTTCAAATTATGTGCAGCAAGGTAATCTTTGATGGCCAGCTTCCACTATCAGCGCATTTTAGATCGAACTTGAATTAGACAATCACGCGAGATAAGGCATAAATTTAAAATTCAATGCCAATCATCATCACTCGTTCCATAGTAAATTAACACACTTCTTTGACTTGGACCTCAATCAATCTGGCCTACCTCTGATTGATCTCTATCACAATCTAGGTGTTAGTGAAAACTATGGTGGTGTTTCAAACACATTATATAAATTAAATTGTGATATGTATGGCAATCATCTCAATCGAAAGTGAAGAGCAATTTTCTAAGGAAGTTTTACAGGCATCACAGCCAGTTATGGTGGATTTTTGGGCTCCGTGGTGTGGTTTCTGTAAAAGACTTTCTCCAGTAATTGACAGGATTGAACAGCGATTTGGTGAAAAGATCAAAGTTGTCAAAGTTAATGTAGATGACAACAAAGAACTTACTCAAAAATACGACATTGATGCCATTCCTGCAGTATTCTTATTTCAAAACGGTGAAGTTAGTGATATTGTCATCAGCCCGCCGTCGGAAATGGCAATCATCGATTGGCTAACAAAATATGGCGCTCTCTAAAGGGAGACGATTTTATGAGATTACAAGACAAAGTAGCAATCATCACTGGGGCTTCCCGCGGGATCGGTTATTCCGTTGCAGCCGCTTTTGTTCAAGAAGGTGCAAAAGTTGCTGTGTGTGGTAGTAGCTTAAAATCTGCTCAAAAAGCAACAGAACAATTATTGATAACCTACCCCGAGGCAGATATTCTTCCCATCGGGGTTAACGTTTCAGTTACACAAGATATCAAAAACATGGTTGCTACAGTCATGGACAAATGGCATCGTGTCGATATTTTAGTCAATAATGCAGGAGTCACTTCTGCCAAACAGATTTTTGAAATGACTGATGAAGATTTCGACTCAGTCATTAGAATCAATCTTGCAGGGGCCTTCAAGTGCATTCGTGAAGTGGCCCCGATCATGAGAGATCAAAACAGTGGTAGCATTATTAACACTAGTTCGATGGTGGGAACGTATGGCGGCAAAATGCAGACTGCATACTCCTCTTCCAAATTCGGAATCAATGGATTAACTAAATCCTGTGCTAAAGAGCTTGGACCCTATAACATACGTGTTAATGCCGTAGCGCCTGGTGTTGTTGGCACTGATATGGTAGCGCAATCCGTCACTGAGCAAATGCTGTCCGTATTGGAAGCCGCTACTCCTTTAGGAAGAATGGCTGATCCCCATGAATTAGCCGGTGCTTATCTTTACCTGGCTTCCGACGAATCATCCTTTACCAGTGGAACCATCATCCATGTTGATGGCGGCATCGTAATGTGAGGTGTTGAAATGAACAGCTCCTACGATATTGCAGTCATCGGCGGCGGACCAGGGGGTTATACTGCTGCTTTATATTGTGCACGCAGTGGCTTCTCCGTTGTCGTGATTGAAAAGCTCTCACCTGGTGGTCAAATGGCCACTACTGGCTTAGTTGACAATTACCCTGGTTTTAATGAGGGCGTTGATGGCTTTGAATTGGGCGAATTAATGCAAAAGGGTGCAGAGCGTTTTGGCGCTGAAACACTCTTTGCAGAAGTAACTGCGGTAGACCTATCTGAAAATCCCAAACGGATAACGACCAACATGGGTGAAATTTCGGCACGGGCCGTAATTATTGCTACTGGCGCTTTTCCTAAAGAATTAGGTCTTCTCGAAGAAACGCAGCTGAGGGGCCGAGGAGTTGCATATTGTGCAACTTGTGATGGTATGATGTATAAAGAAAAAACCGTCATCGTCGTTGGGGGTGGTAATAGTGCGGCTACAGACGCCTTGTACTTATCAAAAATGTGCAAACAAGTATATCTGGTCCACCGCCGAGATTCACTGCGTGCTTCTAAGTTATATCTTGACCTTTTACAAGACAGCGGTGTACAGTTTATCTGGAACAGCCAGGTTGTTGAAATTCTGCACGACAAACGCGTTGTTGGCGTCAAACTCCATAACCTCATCACGGATGAGCACACAGAACTTTCCTGTGATGGTGTATTCGTGGCGATTGGTCGCGTTCCTGACACCAGTCTTTTCCAAGGGCAACTGGAGTTAGATCGGCAAGGTTATATCGTCGCTGATGAAACAACGAGAACTGCAGTTGCAGGTGTATTTGCTGTCGGAGATGTAAGAACTAAGCCGTTGCGTCAGATTGTCACCGCCGCTGCGGATGGAGCAGTAGCGTCACACTATGCTGAAGAATTTCTGTTAAAAAGTAAATAACCTATGTTGTTGGGAGATATTGAGGATTGCTCTAGCCGAGACGATCTTAAAAATCAATACCCCTAATTACTATTTTTTTTGAATATGATTATTTGTTAATCGCAATTGTATTTTAAAAGATGCTACAACCTATCACCTTTGAAAGCAGAGATATTCTGTACATCCAATGCTGCGGCATCTCAAAATCAAATCAGATGATCTTATTTTTCATCGACTATTATCTACATTTTGGATGTAAATCTTTTCAAGATCTGCTACAATCTTGTCCCAATCATATTTCTGAAGCTGGGTTGCGGTATTTTTAGTGAGATTAGTTCTTAAGTCCCTATTGTCCATGATCGCATTAAGTGCATCAGCCAGCAGTTGTGAATCTTTTGGAGGCACTAGTATTCCTGCGTTACCCACAACTTCCGGTAATCCTCCTACGCGCGATGCTACAACTGGTTTGCCATGTGCAATGGCTTCTGCCGCTGCTAACCCGAGAGATTCGAATATGGAAGGCATTACAAAGGTGGAGCAGGTTGACATCAATTTTGTTTTGGTAGTCTCATCGACATATCCAGTAAATTCAACTCGGTCTGCAATGTCAAACTTTTTCACCATGGCTTTCAAAGCATCCTCTTCAGGACCTGTGCCAGCAATAATGAGCTTATTATCAACAGTTTTCATCGCTTCAATTAGAGTCATTAGACCTTTTGTTTTCACAAGTCGGCCCATATAGAGTATAAAATTCTCATCTTTTTCATCATTAGTAACAAAATCTACACCAGTAGGAACTACATCAAGAAGGTCTTCTTGAAAATCACGTGCAACTAAATCATTTTTTACAAATTCGCTAACACAGATTACTTGACGATTTTTAATCATTTGACAGAAAAAGAAATCATTTAGCGTACTCAGGTAGCGCATGGCCCCTTGCCCTTCACCATAGGTGTTATGGAAGGTAAAAACCCATTTTCCTTCATATGCTTTCATGGCTTTAGTATAGGAAGGTGCCCAACGATAGTGAAAATCTACAACATCTGGCTCTAATTCATTCAGTGCTTGTAAAACACCTGCTGTTGAAACATGTGGAGGATTGTAGTTAGTGTAGAATTTAGAAGGTAATCGTTTTACTAGATACCCATCTATCTCCTCTTCTAATTCAGTATCCTTTAATTGCGCAGTAAGTACAATCATTTCATGTTTTTTAGACAATCTGCGACATACTTCATGGATACGATGTTCTATTCCTCCTTTGTATGGGTAGTAGTAAGGATTAAGCTGAACGATTCGCATTTTCCACACCTTTCTTTTTGAAATACGATGCTGCTAGACTAATAATCATTACGATAATGATCATTATGATAGTGACTGTTTGGGCAGTTCCATGTTCCATGTAGGCCAAGAAGGCGCCACTGAGTGCAAGAATCACTCCATATTTTATTAAACCTCCTGCTATAACATACGCGAGAGATTTTTTTACACTCCAATCAAAAAGATATACAAAAGCTCCCATAAAGGGAATGACTGGCGCAACCCTGTTTAAAAGGATCATCCGCTCATCTGATACAATCAGGAAATCTCGATATTTGTGGGCAACTTTGGCAATCCTTTCTGGTACTTTGATCTTCTTTACTACGGTATACAATGTAAATACGCCAGCTACTTCTGCCAGAACAATAGTAATTAGAATTGAAATCGCGAACAAAGGAATATTTGCATCGGGATAAGAAGTGAAGATAATTACCGTAAACAACTCTGGTAATGTAGGGAAAACGATCGCATCAATGTAGAATAATAAAAAGATGCAAATCAGCCCACCGACGACACCTAGGGGTCCAAACAATTCTGTGAAGAAGGTACCAATATCCAGATTATCGCCGCCCCGCATGTCGTTCAAGCTTAGCTGCTATCGCATACTCATAGGTGTTTAATAGCATCGTTGCACATTTTTCAGAAGAATAACTTTCTCCGGTTTTTCGTGCTTCATCTCTGATATCTTGTGTACAGTTTATTGCTTTAAAAATGGCTGCCGAACAAGAGCCAACGTCATCTTCAAAAAGATAGCCATTTTGGCCATCATGCACTAATTCGGCAGTAGCCCGATAGTTAATGCCAGCAACCGCTTTACCCGTAGCCATTGCTTCCAAAGTTGTTAGACCCTGTGTTTCAAATTTAGATGCAGTTATGAATAGATCACATGCCGCATAGTATGCTGGTAAATGCTCTTCAGGAACAAAGCCAGCAAAGATGGTATGGTCAGATATGCCTAATTTTCTTGAGTACTCCATATAATATTCTTTGGCAGGACCATTGCCGGCGATCAGGAGAACTAAATCTTGCTCTTTTTGTAGGCAATCTGCAAAACTTTCCATTACTAATTCGAGATTTTTCTCCCTTGCTAGTCGGCCTAAGTGTAAAATCACTTTTTTGTTATCGAGGCCATATTTTGCACGTATTGTTCGGCCGTCAACCAGCGGTGAAAAACGATGGCAGTCTATGCCGGTGGGAACAACTTCGACATGTCTCATTTTTGGTGCTTTACTGTACAATTCTTTTTTGATGGCTTCTGTCGGTGCAATAACTGCATCGGCACGTTCCAGTAACTTACTGAGATAAATCCAGGATAATCTTTGAGTTAGTCCTTCGGGAAAAGGCAGGTAATACTTTGCAGCATCAGTTACCATGGTATGAAAAGTCACCACAATAGCTTTGCCAGTTTTTCTTGCGGCAAGCATGCTTCTCAGCGCCATTATTGCTAAGGCATGGCAATGAATCACATCCACATCCAGTTGTTTCAGAATATCTGTTTTAACATCGGGATAAACGGGAAGATTGTAGCCAGGATATTTCCGGAACTCTTTTGATCGGTAGTACTGTACACCTTCTTCTTTCTCACCATTGGCTGGCTCTGGTGCAAAGATAATAACTTCGTGACCTTTTTTTTCTAATTGTTCTTTGGATGTCAATATCGAAGTTACTACTCCATCTTTTGTTGGCAGATATGTGTCTGTGAACATTGCAATTTTCAATGACCCATCCCCATCCTCTTGGGATATATTGAACTTGCTTGGCTAACTGTAGACTGCCATTTAGAGTTTTGGACTATTCTTGAATGTTTCAGCGTCGAGATATGTCTGAAGAATGGGACTGATTGCCGGCACTCCTTGCCCAACTGCATAATGCAGACTGATCGCTTTATCTAGCGTCATCTTAGCCTGTAAGTATGCTTTCCAGACCTTTGCTCCTTTGGCAAGGTTAGCTGTGATTAATGACGAAAGGATGCAACCCCCGCCATGTCCCCTTATTTCTACCCGCGGAACTTTGACTTTGAAAAATTTATTATCGTGATACAAAGTGTCAATACAAGGCCCGGCTAAATGGCCGCCTTTGATCAACACTGCTTCAGCACCCATAGCATGTAATTTCCGACAAGCTTCTTCTACGTCTTGATCATTAGTAATTTCGATTCCACTCAGCTCTTCTGCTTCAGGAATATTGGGCGTCAGCAGTGAAGCGATAGGCACTACGTTTTTTGCAATGCTTGTTGATAGATCATTTGTTTTAAGCGAATCGCCAATTCCGGCAATAAGAACTGGATCTACTACAATTGGAAATTGTTCATCTTTCAATCTAGAAGCCACACTTTCTGCAATTTCTGAAGAATAAAGCATACCTAGTTTGGCACCGCTTACGGTGGCATCTTCAAGAATGGCGTCAATTTGTGAGATTACTACTGATGCTGGAAGCGGAAAAATGGCAGCTACTCGTTGGCTGTTTTGAGAAGTTATGGCTGTTATTGCAACAGCAGGATGCACGCCTTGCGAGGACATGGCCTTAATGTCCGCTTCAATCCCTGCTCCTCCTAAAGAGTCTGATCCGGCAATCGTGAGTGTAACAAGCATTTCAGAACAGTAATGAGGAATCTAGTTAAACAATGTAATGGTGCAATTTCAAAACTAAGAGTGTCCCCCCTTATGGGGGGACAGAGGAATTTAATAATTCACTATGGGGGTTGTTGAATTCTTATTCAAATTTGTAGATATAATACTTTCGCCTAATTGTGTCAACCTATCATTTATTGAGCTTAGCAATTAATAATTCTGAAAGGCTGTCAAATTTCTCAAAATATTCAATCTTAAAACCCTTGGATTCTAACATCGCCTGGTACGCATTTGTAGACATTGACGTATCGAATTCCCATCTTTTTCGCCCTAGTTTGAAACCTGGTGTTTCTAGAAAATTCCACTCTAAATTCATGAAAGGGTCTTCACTTGTTTCGTTTCGGTGTTTTCTGACTATGAAATAACCCCCGTCATGCAAACAAGATTTAATTTTATCAATGAGCTGAGGGTCGACACCGCAGGAGGTGAATGAGGAGAAAACAATATCATAAGTGCCGGGAATCATATCTTGATAGTAATCTCCTTCAATAAATCTTAACGGTGCATTGTATTTTTCAGCATAATTCTTTGCTACTTTGATAATCTCTGGTTTATCAAATAGTGTAAATCGTACATGTGGATAAGCTAAGAAAAGACCTATTGAATATAGCCCATGGCCTCCGCCGATATCTAAAAAATCATTACATTTTGATAAATTAATATTTTTTTCTAATTTTTCTTTTAATTTGCAGATCTGTCCATTCAATGATCCTTGTGCTATAGATTTTATCCACAATTCTTCATCAAATTTTTCTTCTGTTTTAACTGGTCCATCTTTTAAAATAGTTGGCAGCTCAGCCCATAGTTGTAAACGAGATAATTGATTAGCTAAACGAAGTGTCTGATCAATTTCTGAGTTGCTGGTGAGGTATTTTACTGCTACTTCACTGTCGATGAACTTTTCACCTGTTTTATTTATCAGATTCATAGATACAAGCGCCAAGCAAAAATATTCAACTAATTCTTTTTTAATGCCTGTGATTTCAGACAACTCATCAACTGAATGTGGTTTTGTGAGAATTTCAAAGACTCTGTATTCCAATGCAGTTTTAAGGATGCATGCCTGTCTCATGCCGTCAAAAGTGTCATTGAATTGATTCCACATTTCTTTTAGATCTTTATCTGGATAATCTGTTATGCCGGTGATCTTATTCATATCTTAATCTCTCAAGATCAACATATTCCTTTTCGGCTATATCCTTTTAGCAGTATGTAAATGAACAACGGACCGCCGATTACAGAAGTAATTATGCCGACTGGAACTGTAAATTCAAAGGCATTTTCTCCGATAATCATAGCAATCATCAGAACAACTGCGCCAATGAGCATCGACATTGGTATCAAGAATCGTTTATCATTGCCAACTACCTCTCTGGCTAGGTGTGGTGCTAATAAGCCAATAAAGCCAATTATTCCGACAAATGATACAATAACTGCAGTAACGATGGCAGAAAATGTTAACACTGAAATTCTTAGGAATGAAACATTAACACCCAGTGCTTTAGCCACGTCATCTCCAGCGTCAATAGCATTCAGATCCCAACGGAGACAATAGAGGATAATTATCACCACAGCTGTCGCCAATGCGATAATCCACATGTGATCCCAGCCGATTTTTTCTAAGTCTCCAAATTGCCAGAATACGATTGCCGACAAAGTCATATCACTTGCACTATATTGCAGAAAAGCAATACCTGCTGAAAATATTGCACTCAATGCCATGCCCGTCAGCACCATTGTTTCTGGCGAGGCATTTATAACTCTCATCATGAGGATGATTATTGCTGTGGCGACCATTGAAAATAAAAATGCAGAGATGGTGACGATATAGGGATTGTTTATCTGGTAACTGGCTACGCTTTGCCCGATTACCGCGCCCCCGTTGAGAATTATTATCCCCAATGCTGCACCGAATGCTGCAGCATTCGACATTCCTAGAGTATATGGTGATCCCAAGGGGTTTTTAAGAACGCATTGCATTGCCGCTCCTGCAACACCAAGTCCACAGCCTGCAATTATTGCAGCTACTGATCTTTTAATGCGCACATCCCATGTGACATATCCAAACCAAGTATCATTTGCGTTGAATGGATTTAAAAATATATTGTAAATTATTTCTGAGATGGACATCCTCGTGGAACCTAAGTATAAAGAAATTATGAAAACGACGATTAAAATGACTAGAAAAAGGACTATCCAGAGTACTTTGTTTTTAATAGTCTTTTTATATCCTTCAATGCCTCTTTCTGGTTCATCTATCATCGTTTTCATAGTATTCTTACCATTTAGTTTTAATTAAAGTGTTTCAGCATGAGTCATTTATTAAACTTTTTTGAATGTGATAACGTCATTATTTACATCGATATCATATTCAGCTCCTAACTCTAAACTATATTTTTGTTTAGAATAGTAGTTATGAACCATGTTGGGGATGATGACTTCTCCTCCATTATATGTCTCTTCAGCGATTATGGAAGATTTATTTGAAATCTCTGGTAAAAACAATTCATATGATGCCGCTATCCTTTGCATTGTTTCTTCATATGTTAAGGCATCATCATAGCAATAATATATCAAGAGATACGCATTTGCAATTGCATTGTCGAAATTATATCCAAACCAATAATATGGAAGTAATACGTAGGCATGTATGTCATATTTATCTGCATAGTTACATACACTAATGCTTCCTTTTTTATCCATCTGTGGTCCTAATGAGGTATAGTCGATAAAGATAATATCGGGATCATCTACTTTGGACATTGCTTCAGACCCAAGATCTATGGCAGTGGTGTTTGTACCAGGATATGAGTTAGTAATTTTTGCAAGTTTAAATGGTAAATAGTCTCCAACTGTACTGCTAAGTTCTTTAGCCCCTGACAACGCTACACCGCCGATATATGCGCTAGCATACTTTGGAGTTTTTCCATCGATCAATGAATCTAAATCTGCAAACAGACTGAAAATTCCTCTCTCTAATTGTTCTGCCCGAGCTGGCGCATTGAATGTATGGGCTAATATTTGCAGATTATCCTTAAATCCCTTACTTAGTGTAAGATCCGAATTAACAAAGGAATCTACTTCATTGATGACTACGATGTCCGCAGCAAGTCCAAAAGAAGCAGTAATGCCAGTTATTAATTCTTTAGTCAATCCTTGATAGACAGTGTGAGCGATAACGAATAATGTTGGTTTATCTTCAGCTGGCCATTGCTTCATAACTTCTAAGTTTGAAGTACTAAAATTATTATGATCATGGGCACTGATGCCATAATTTACATAATCAGAGTGCAGTGGATCTTTTGAAGCGCTGTTGGCTCCTTCAGCCGCTTTATTAGCTTCGTCACTTAGTAGTGATCTATATCCCTTTCCACTCCAAGAAGCTGGATTAACATCACCCATATCGACAGAAACAACATGATCGCTGAGGCCAAAATAAGACACCCATCTCAGTGCCCCTACCCCAACAGTAACAATTTTATCATAATTATATGCAGGTTTCAATTCATTACCTGCTGCATCTCTTAACAATCCATCATCATCTGGAGCATCATTATCGCCAGATATGAAGACATATCCCACGGCACTAGCAATGAGAATAACAACCACTGCAAGTGCAGCTATCGTCTTCGAGCTCACCATGCGGGTGCATATCTTGCACATCTAATAATACTTTTTATAAGATGGTATTACTAAGATGTCACTAAATAATAATATATCTATAATTTGCAAAATTTAGCCACAAAAAGCTTGTTTTTAGATATTTAAGTAAAAAATGGTGCTCTTGTCGGGATTTGAACCCGAGTCGAAGCCTCGAAAGGGCTTCATGATTGGCCGCTACACTACAAGAGCTTGTGATCGGCTCGATACAAGAATAAGTACTTAATCTTTACTCTTCAAAACGTTTCAAAATCCCGTCGTAACCTACTTGACCTTAGAGTAAGTATTGAATATATGTTTGAGTTATCTTAGATGACTCAGCGTTTTAGCCATCGAGGCTATGCACGCTATCGAATTTCGGAGGATTCACGTGACATCATACGATTCAGAAGAGGTCAGTGAGGAAATTACTCGCTGTCCGTTCCCCAATCACAAAGAAGGCGAAATATTTGGAGTAGCCGATCAACTTCTTGGAGCATCTCATATTAAAGTAATGTGTGAAGATGGTACCTCCCGCATTGGACGCATTCCTGGTAAAATTAGAAAGAGAATGTGGATCAGAGAAGGCGATTTGTTGATAATTAGGCCCTGGGAATTTCAGGATGATAAAGCTGACATTAAGTACCGTTATACCAAAACCCAGGCTAGTTATTTGCACCGCAGGAAAGCAATTCCTAAGAATTTAGATATCTTCTGATTGGGCTGGATATGCCGGACAAAGAAGCTTATGATCTATTAGAGCATAAGCTAATGGCACTCAGGGAGAACAGTCGTACAGGAGACGAAAGAAAAACTCTTGACGAAGTGTTTGACCGTGATACAATAATGGGCATTTATAAACTGATGACTGCCAACATCATCGATACGATTGAGTATCCAATTTCAACTGGGAAAGAGGGTAATGTTTTTGCCGCCCAGGATCCCAAAGGTAAAATGGTCGCTTTGAAGATCTATCGGACTTCTAATGCTACCTTCAATCGGATCTGCAAATATATTGAAGGAGACAAAAGATTTCTGGGAATCTCTGGATCAAAGAGAAAAATAATTTCGGCCTGGGCTAGTAAAGAATTCAGAAATCTGCACAAGATGTATGAAGCAGGAGTGAACGTCCCCGAACCAATAAAATTTCATCGTAATATGGTGGTTATGAAATATATCGGTACTAAAACTGCACCGGCACCTACTATCAGGCAGGTGGTTTTAGAAGACCCAGACTCTGTTTATGAAACAGTTGTTGATTACATGCGGATAATGTACCAAGACGCAGGTCTGGTTCATGCTGATCTGAGTGAATATAATATTCTTTATCATAAACGCAAACCAGTAATCATTGATGTAGGGCAGGCAGTTTTGACCGAACATCTGAATGCAAAAGATTTTTTGAAGCGAGATATAAAAAATGTCAATAGGTATTTTAAGTCCTTAGATGTAGAGATTGACGATTCGGAACGCATATTTCAAGAGATAACGGGGATTAAAGGATGAGACTTATACGCATACCAAAAGAGCGAGTAGGGGCGCTAATTGGAGAAAAGGGTGAAACGAAAGCGCTGGTTCAAAAGCGTACTGGTGTGAAGTTAATCATCAGCAGTGAAGGTGAAGTAGATATTGAAGAAAATCCCGAAGATCCAGTAGCATCTTTGAAAGTAATGGATTTTGTTAAAGCTGTTGGTAGAGGTTTCTCTCCGCAAAGGGCAATGCGCCTGCTGGAAGAGGACGAATATCTGGAAGTTATTGAAATTGCTGATTACATTGGCAGCAAAAAGCCCGAACAGACCATTAGGGTCAGAGCAAGACTGATTGGTTCACAAGGAAAAACACGAAAGATCATTGAAGATCTTACGGGTGTCAACATGTCTATCTTTGGCAGCACCGTTTGTCTAATTGGAAATTCTGTGCAACTGCCCGTCGCCAAAACCGCTGTGGAAATGATCCTCCGTGGCAGTGAACATTCTACTGTTTATCGCTATTTAGAAAGATCTCGACCGATGCTGCGGATTGCAGAAATGGGTTTTGACTGAGGCGGTGATTCTCTATGAACAGAATAGTGGCGAGGGCCGATCAGGCTCTCCAAGCGCATGACTTGTGTGATCACTGTCTAGGAAGACTTTTTGCCCATGTTGATACTGGTATGACCAATGCCGAGCGCGGACGTAATATGCGCATCGCGGTCAGTCTGGAAAGATCAGCGAGAAGCGAAGAGCTTCCAGCTCATGAAGAGTGTTGGGTCTGTGAAGAAATATTTGATGATCTCGAAAGATTTGCCAATGCCTGCATAGCTGAACTTTCCAAAATAGAATACCGTACTTTCCTTGTAGGAACAAAAGTAAGTCCGGATATTCAAGACCGTGAAGAAAGGTTATGGGCGGAAGTCGGGGGCGATGATGCAGAACCGATCAAAGCTGAATTAAACAGAGAAATTGGCAAGCTCATCGAAGCACTCACACAAAAAGAAGTTGAATTTAAAAATCCTGATGCAGTCACACTTGTCGATACGAGGTTTGGCCACGTGGAAATGACGATTACGCCCCTGTTCATCTACGGTCGTTACAACAAATTTTCACGGGAAATCCCCCAGACAAAATGGCCCTGCAGAGTCTGCCGCGGCAAAGGCTGTGAACGTTGTCACGGGTTAGGTAAAATGTATTCCACCAGTGTGCAAGAGATTCTGGGTGATATCGCTCTGGAAATGGCTGAAGGGACAGATCACTTTTTCCATGGTATGGGACGAGAGGACATCGATGCTAAGATGTTAGGCACTGGACGACCCTTTATTTTGGAAATTTCCAATCCTAAGAAACGTTCTATCGATCTCAATATCTTGGAAGCAAAAGCCAATGAGAGTGAAAATGCTAGTTATTCTGATCTAAGATTCTCTAATAAAGATGAAGTGCGTAAAATTAAGTCGGCAGCACCCGATAAAACCTATTCAGCGGTAGTGTCTTTCCATGATAAAGTTAATAAAGGGTTAGTGGATGAGGTACTCCAGTCGTTAAATCAAGTATGCATTACCCAGCAGACGCCAGTGCGAGTGAGCCACAGACGAGCAGATCTTGCACGCAAAAGACACATTCGGGAAATCCATCTCGTGGATTTTTCGGAAGATGGCATGGTGTTAGAGATCACGGCGGAATCCGGTACCTATATCAAGGAATTCGTCAGTGGCGATGGAGGACGCACTGTCCCCAGTATCTCTGAAAAACTCGGCACCGACTGCAAGGTTACGGCGCTTGATGTCATACAGATACTCGATAACATTCACGAGGTATAAACATGGTCCAAGCTTCTAGAGGTCTCAAGCGTAAAACACGCAACATTCTTGGAAAAAGCCCACGTACAAAGGGAATGTCCCCCATCACCCATGAGTTTAGAAACTTTGAAATCGGTGAGAAGGTAAACGTTGTAATCGATCCTGCCGTCCACTATGGAATGCCACACATGCGCTTCCAGGGTAAAACCGGTGTTGTTGCCGGTCGTCAGGGCCGTGCATACGTTGTAGAACTAAAAGACGGTAACAAACCAAAAACAGTAGTTGCCCGTCCTGAACACTTAAAAAAGAGCTTGTGAGGCGATATGATGCCTGAAGAACGCTATTTAACTCTTTCAGAAGCAAAGATGATGCTTGACAGTGCAAGCGAAGAGCGGGAATTAAACCTTACTCAAAAGTTTGCAGAGGAGCACGCATCACGCTTTGTCAGACTTAGTTTAGAGGATGCAAAGAACCTTCAGGCAGAACTCGCAGGCATGAATTTCATTCCTGAGAACATTCAGATAAAGATTGTCGATTTTCTGCCCGAATACTCTGAAGAAGTAAGGGTTCTTTTCTCCAAAGAAAGAATGGTCTTGGAAAAGACTCATATCGATCAGATACTATCTGCTGTAGGGAAATACAGGTAAATTTCCCCCGGAGCGGATCCTATGGAAGATTATGCGCGTATCATAGATTACTTGCCGCAGGGGCATCCTTCAGAAAAAGGATTTAAAAAAGACCCAGTGGCTTACGGCGTTGGCGAGGTTGAGTTTAAACTCTTTGAATTAGTTCCTAAGTCCGATGCGATAATCTCTATGGGAGATAGAGTCTACATAGGAAAAGAAACTTCACAGCGTGATAAAGTCGCTCATGTAAAAAAGCGTGTGAGTTATGAAGAGCTTACTGCCGCTGCGCAGGCTGAACTGCCTTTCGTTCTTCAGGAAATTGTCGATGACAGCGAAGAGCGCTTTGTAAGATTCTTCAGTGAAGCACAGGCCATCAGTACCAGATACCATATGTTAGAACTCATTCCTGGTCTGGGCAAGAAATTGATGTGGGCAATCGTCGAAGAGCGAAAAAAAGGTAACTTCAAAAGTTATGAAGATATCACAAAACGTGTCCCGGCGATTAAAAGTCCGTCGAAACTGATCGCTCGGCGTATTGAAGAAGAACTTTCGGATCCTACCCAAAAGTATCATCTCTTCATCTCCAAGTGAGACCTGCATGAAGCCGTCTCAAATCGCTAACGAACTTTCCTTAATCGATGCTTCCCCTTCTAAAGCAAGGGGACAGAATTTTCTTATTGATGATTATGTAGCAGAAAGACAGATTGCGGCGGCTAAAATCCAACCTACTGATACGGTTTTAGAAATCGGTCCTGGTTTGGGAATGCTTACCCATCGCTTGGCTGCTAAAGCCGATAAAGTCATTGCCATTGAAACAGATCGAAAATTAGCGGGGTATCTCGCTCAACGATTACCAGCTAATGTTGAACTAATCACGGCTGATGCTTTAACTGTTGATTTTCCTCCTTTTGATGTAATGGTTTCTAACCTTCCTTATTCCATCTCATCACCGATTATCTTCAAACTTTTGACTTATAACTTTAGAAATGCGGTAGTAATGCTGCAGAAAGAATTTGCTGAACGGATGGTAGCCCATCCCGGCAGCAAAGACTACTCTCGTTTAACGGTGACCACTTATTATCATGCCGACTGTCGAATTATCGAAGATGTCCCTTCCGCTAAGTTTTATCCTGCACCCAAAGTTGATTCAGCGGTAGTTGAAATAGTGCCGCGGAGTACACCTTTTTCTATTTCTAACGAAAAATTCTTTTTTAAGATTACAGAGCTGCTTTTCCAACAGCGGCGAAAAAAGATTAGAACCATTCTAAAATCTAAAAGATTAATCGATGCCGACTATGATCTTCCTTATCTGGATCTTAGAGTAGAGGTACTCTCTCCGGAACAGATAGGTGAATTATCAGAGGCAGTTTGGTCACTAAAGAACCGTTAGTATTTCTAACTAAGAGACATTAAGGGTAAACGATACTATGCAAATTGGAATCGTCGGAAAGCCTAATGTCGGAAAATCTACGTTCTTTAGTGCAGCGACAATGGCACCTGCAGAAATTGCCGCGTATCCCTTCACTACGATTAAAGCTAACAAAGGTGTTGCTTATGCACGGGGCAAATGCCCGCATGTTGACTTTGAAACACAGTGTGTTCCGCGCAATGCAGTCTGCGAAGACGGTGTTAGGCACATTCCGATCGAAATGCTGGATGTAGCGGGATTAGTTCCCGATGCGTGGCAAGGTCGGGGCTTAGGAAACATGTTTCTTGATGATTTACGACAGGCCGACGTATTAATTCACATCGTTGATGCTTCTGGTTCAACGGATATTGAAGGCAATGCCGTTCCGCAAGGTTCCCATGATCCTGTGGAAGACATTGAGTTTTTAAAAAATGAGATTGCCTGTTGGATGAGAGGCATCTTGGAAAAAGGCTGGGATAAAGCTGCTCGTCAGGCTCATCAGACCGGACAACGGATTGACGCCGTCATCTATGAAAAACTCACCGGTCTGGGTGTTACGGAAGCGCAGATCAGTGCCGCATTACGGGATACCATTCTGGATCCTAATCCTTTAAAATGGACCTCAGAAGATATGCTGCAATTGATGCACCGCATTCGTGAACACGCCAAGCCAATTATTGTGGCCATGAATAAGGCAGATATGGCTGATGAGGAGACGCTCGCACGTCTTAAAAAAGCAGCAGATGGGATGGCTGAGCCTACCTGTGCCGAAGCAGAACTGGCCCTTAAAAAAGCTGCGAAAGGTGGTTTAATCACTTATCAGCCAGGCGATGTTTCTTTTAAAATCGGAGATGGTGTACAGCTGTCTGACGGTCAAAAAGCTGCTTTAGACAAGATCTCCTCAGAAATAGCCAGATTTGGCGGTACTGGTGTGCAGAAATGTATCGAAAAAGCAGTTTATGAACTTCTCAATATGATTTCCGTCTATCCCGTCGAAGATGAATCACGGCTCACCGATCATGATGGGCGCGTACTTCCTGATGTTTTTCTAGTGCCGAACGGCACCACTGCGAGAGAACTGGCATATAAGATCCATACTGATTTGGGAGACACTTTCATCCGCGCGATCAATGTTAGAACTCATAGGACTGTTGGTAGCGATTACGTTCTTCAGAATAATGATGTAATCTCAATTGTATCGAGGAAGTGAAGTCGTTGGGTCAGTGGAATGTCCGGTTACTGTCAGCAGGTTACAAACGTATTGAAGACAGTCTGAGAATTGAGTTATATGGCGTAACTGATGATGGGCGATCCATCTGCATCTATTATTCAGGATTTGGCCCGTATTTTGAAATTGTCGAGCCTTCGGAAGAAGTTCTCGCTGAACTGCTGAATGATGAAAATGTAACTCACATTGAAAAACTTGAGATCTTTCTCCGTGGCAAAGTAAAAAAAGCTGCCAAAGTGTATGTAACCTATCCTTGGCTGGTACCTGACTTCCGTTCACGATTTAAATCCAATTTTGAAGTTATTGCGGCTGATATTCCCTTCCATCACCGCTTTTTGTATGATATCGACATGCATGCCTGTTTTACCGTGGAAGGGGAAGAAATTGAAGGCGAAGGTACAGACTTAACTGTACGCATGAATGACGGCCCTACTTTCACTAATCTTGAACCTTTCAATCCTGATCTGAAGATCATGTCCTTTGATATTGAAAACTCAATTAAAGAAGGGACGATCCTGGCAATCTGTTACGTTACTGAAGAACGCGGGATCATGAAATATCACGAGCCGATCATTGGTGATGAACGGCAAATCATCGATACATTTACTAAAATAATCCAAAAAGAGGATCCTGATGTAATTACTGGTTATAACATCGATAATTACGATATCCCTACCATTATGGAAAGGGCCAGTATCGCCAAAGCTGGTAAACTTCAATGGGGCCGGGACTTTTCGGAACCACGTAAAGTCGGTAAACGAGGCTGGAAGATCACTGGCCGTTTGATTGTTGATGCCTGGTGGTCAGCCAAAATGCAGCTGCGCCCCAAACAGGAAACTCTTAACCACGTAGCTAAGACTTATCTTGGTGAAGAAAAATTGGATGTTGATCCCTCGCACATGGATGAGGAATGGGCCAATAATCAAGAGAAAGTTTTGGAGTATTGTAAAAAAGATGCGGAACTCGCCTTGAAGATTGTTAATTATTTAGAAGCATTAAGAAAATTAATGGATTTAGCAGCTGTATCCAAACTGCCGATGGAAGATGTCCATACTTCGGGAAGTTCGACACTTATCGATTCCATTCTTATCAGGGAAGCGGACCGCACAGAACCTCCAACCGGTGTTCCCATGACGAGCACCATGAACAATGATGATGATACAATTGAAGGCGGTTATGTTCATGACATTGAACCTGGATTATACCACTGGGTAATCGTATTAGACTTTAAATCAATGTATCCTTCATTAATTATTCGCAATAATATCTGTTTTACCACTTTAAATCCTGAAGGGACGATTGTTGCTCCTAACGGGGCACGGTTTCTTGCCAAAGATGTCAAAGAAGGCATTCTGCCCCGGATCCTTACCGGTCTGATGGAACAAAGGGACTCCATCAAAAAGAAAATGAATGGTACCAACGATCCGGATGAAATTCGCTACTACGATGGTCTGCAGAATGCCGTAAAAGTTCTCATGAATGCTTTTTACGGCGTCTTTGCTTCCTCTTTTTATCGTTTTACCGATCACGATATCGGCAGTGCGATTACTGGCTTTGCCAGGGAGACCGTTAAAAAATTAATTTCTGAGTTAAGCGAAAAAGGTCTGAAAGTAGTTTATTCCGATACCGATTCACTATTTATCCAATCTCCTTACGATAATCTGGAAGATACTGTAAAGTTTGGTAAGGAAGCGGCAGAAAAGTTTACGCAAGAAGTCTCACAAATGGAATTTGAAAAAGTACTGGAGCCTTTATTCTCTCATGGTAAGAAAAAGCGATACGTCGGGAGATCAGTCTGGCCAGAAAATAAAATGCTGATCCGCGGTTATGAAATCCGCCGCAGTGATGCTTTTGAATATCAAAGCAACTGTCTGATGGCCGTATTTGAAAAAGTTCTTGATGATAATCCGCAGGAAGCGATCAAAGTTGCCAAAGAGTGCGTAGCCAGAGTATTGTCCGGTGATGTTTCCGTAGAAGATCTGGTTATTTCCCGAACCAGCAAATCATTCAATTCCTACAAGGATCCTGATACTCAGGTTAATGTAATTGCCGCCAAAAAGATGATGGCTTTAGGCTATGATTTTACACCGGGAATGAAAGTTTCCTGGATTGTTACTGATTCGAAGAAAACACCGCAAGAAGTGGAACCATATATCAGCGGCAGGCCCTTTAATGCTCGTCCTGATTACAAATATTATGCTGAACGTCTGGCACAGACCCTGGCCCGTGTTACAGAATATTTCGGCTGGAGTGAAAAAGATCTACTGATGGGTTCGCAGCAAGTGACGTTATTTGACTCATCATTTGCCGAAACTGCCCCCACCTCGCCCAGAAAATCCAAACCGGCAAGTAAGAAAGCACCTAAAACTACCAGTCTGAATGACTTTTTCTGATTATCAGGTAATAATTACCAGAGCGATGCGTTTAATTCCACTAGCCAAAGTTTCTAGGATACATGAACATCATCGAAGTGGACGGACAGCTCCTCGAAGCTGAGGAATTTATTTCTAATATTTCCTTAGATCAGGACCACTGTATCACCATCTCTGGTATGAAAGCAACCTTGAATCTCTTCTGCGACGGCAGCTATGCCCTGATTTTAAAAATAGTACTTACTGAAGATCAGGACGGAGCATATGATGTTGATCTTTTAGAAAGTAAATTGGAGATCTTAAAAGATCTTGCTAGCAAAGGCTTCTTTTTACGAGGCTGTGACGGCTACGTAGCCTGCTTTAAAGATGGCAAGATCGAGTCTTTGAAAACCACACTCTTTGACGCGATAGAGTGCTTTAAGATCTAGTGACTTTCGTCACTAGTCAGCTTCAAAAAGATCTCTTGCTTTTCTAAAAATATTCAGGCTGATCATCTCACCGATGAGTTTCCCTTCCTCATCCACAACCGGCAGATCGTTAAGATGCTGTTTGACCATTAACTCAATGGCATCGGTGAGCATGGTATCCTTTTTAATAGGAACCACGGAAGTCATGATGTCATCGATTTCCTCTTTTAATGAATCTCTTAAGAATTGATAGAGAGCGACACCACCGCTTTTTCTCACACCTACGCGGTAGCCGACCAACCGGAGTAAAGTTTCAGTGTTAACCATCCCCAGTAATTTGCCGTCTACGTCTACTACATAGGCTTTACGAGACAAGGGATTTTCAATCATGAGGTCGATAATTTCACGTATTTTGGCACCTTTCTGGACGACTGACGGCTTCGTCACCATCTCCTCAAATACGTCTCCGATATTAGTTTCGCTGAATTTTTTATCTGCATCGGCCATGAGTGTTAATTGTTACATGTGTATTTTAAAGAGTGTGTTTTATGAAGTTAAATAGCTATATCAGAAGAGTTAATTGCAATATGGCCGCGATGGAGAAATAAAGCATGGGTGATTTTGAGCGGAAATATGGCTCCTTTAGAGCAGGATTCTCTTATGCTGCAAGTTATGCACTTTCAGTCATCATTATTCCCATTGTCTTAGCTTTCTCACTTTCTTACATCATTGATCACTACGGCATCCTCACTGAATTCAGCAACTATGCCAAGGATTTCTGGACGATCATTATTATTGGTGGTGTTCTCACCGCTTTAGCTTTCTTTTATGGTTATTATCCTAAAGGTTCCTGTTCCCGTGCTGCTGCCGGGGCACTGCTGGCAGGCAGTTTATTCCTCTTTTTATGGCAGATTTCAGCAATCATCACCGTGATGTTTGATTTAACTAACGTTTTTGTGGATGTGGATTTTTCATTCTTCATTTTCCTCATTGGTCTCTTTTGTGGCATGAAATTCATCTATGTTTTAGGTGAACTGCTCTTTTACCGCCGCCGCTGGAAAAAAGAACGGAATCTAATCGATTCATCTCTGCATACTGAGAGTGAATTGTAAACATTTCATTCACAAGCCCTATATAGCTCAAAACACTAGTGGGTGAAGAGTGATTACATGGGAATAAGCATGGCCATCTGTGAATTGGATTGCAAAGACTCTCTTTGCAAAATAGGAAAAGAAACAGTCATTAAAGCTCGGATACCTTCCGTAAGCGGGTATGAGCAGTATGCAGATTATGATGAAGTTGTAGCCATGTCGGATGCAAAAAAAGTCTTTTCCGCAGATCTCGAACAATTCTTAAAGAAAAACCGTTTAGACGGTGAGAAAGAATCCTTCCTTCTTTCTAAGCTTAAAAACCCTGATGATGCTGAAAAACTGCAGCCTTATGCTAAGAAATCATACACAGGCTGGGTAAATCTGGGTGAACTGTCTGCTGATGTCAAAGCTAAAATCATTGCCGAAGCCGGTCCCGATAACCTGATGACCGAATGGGATACCATTCCCCTCACGGAAACCAATGAAATTTGTTCAAAGTGCCCCATGTCCTGGGACAAAGGCCGCGGCTGCATTGGCGCTTTTGGTCCTGATTCTTCCCTGCTCCCTTCAATTGCTGAGAAAAACGGCTGCACGCTTGTAGCTAATGTTATGAAGTACGCTGAAAGTGGCGAAAAATTAACTCCGCAGGATGCAGAAAAACTCTCTGCTGAATGCAAGATTTTACGGGAAAAGTTAGTGGATGAGGGTAAGGCAATGGCCCGGCGTTACAGCGGTGTCGTTGATCGTCTGGAAACGATGGCCGACCTCTGCGCTAAAACCGGCACCCGATTCTATTTCATTTAAACGTCTTACTGCAGGCGGGACATTCTTCCCGTCTGTTTATTTCTATTACATCCCATTGGTTGTATTGCAGATCACCAATCAGCAGTTGCGAAGCCAGCGGGCATCCTACACCGGTTAGAACTTTAATCGCTTCGGCAGCTTCTAGTGAGCCGAAAATGCCGGCCGCTGCGCCAATGATTGGAAAGAGCTCTTTTTGCGGAGGCTGGTGAGGAAATAAGCATCTTAGACAGGGTGTTACTTCCGGAATAATGGTAGTAACTTGACCATGCCATCCTTCCACTGCGCCATGAATAAAAGGAATCCCTTTTTGGAGGCAGTAATCATTAAGAATCATGCGGACGGTGAAATTATCGCTGCAGTCGAGGACTACATTGGCTTTTCCGACCACGGTCGCGATATTTTCCTCATTAACTTTCCTTGTTTCAGCAATGAGTTCGATTTCTGGATTGAATCTGGCTAATTTCCAAGCTGCCGATTCTGCTTTACTCCGCTGATCAATATCTTCTGGCCAATGGAGAATCTGCCGGTTGAGATTACTTTCTTCGGGAGATTGTGCATCAATTAATTTGATGCGCCCTACACCGGCGGCCGTCAGATAAGTGGCAGCCGGGCAGCCTAAACCGCCTACGCCCAGAATGCATACCGTTGCTTGGGCGAGTCGTTCTTGGCCAGCTTCTCCAAAGTCTTCGAGAATGATCTGTCTGGAGTATCGCTCCATGCCCAGTCCATCAAGATATTCATATTAATTTTTAGGCATCGCCCGGAAAGGTCGTCAGTTCTTCTTTGGTGATATCTACTATAATCATGTCACCGGCCGCTTTGATATCATGTGTTTTAAGATAAAGCGGCTGCAGATGATGCAGTTTAAGCGTTTCCACCAGCTCTCGCTCTGGCTTGACGCGGATACAAGCTACGGTAAGATCTTCAGAACCAAAGAAAATCATATCCGCCGAACCGATCTTATTGGCATCTTTTAAAATGATTTCTGTGCCTAAAATGGAGTTAGCACCCAGCCCTTCAGGATTTTCTTGAATGCTGTTAGTAAGCTCATCAGCGGGAATATCAAGCATGACGGTATCAGACAGGGCCTGAATGTCCGCAGAAGAAATGAACATGCTTTCTGACAACATCTGGAGAATTCTCTTTTTTTGCGAAACTTGGATGGCTTTGACTTTCCAATCTTCTGTAGAAATGCTGACATCCTTGACAATGCCGATGTTTTTGGCATCGGCGGTAATGACCGGTAAGCCCACGATCTGATCTAAACTCCTCATTAGTACTACTTTTTAGTAATTGAAGCTTAAGCAGTTTTTCTTTTTCAGCCATAAGCTTAATGCTGTTAATGGTAATTATGCATCGTTCTTGTGGCGCACATGCGTTAAGTACGCTACATTGGATTGGTGATTCTTGATGGAAGGAGATATTAACGTAGTTACCGCGAAACCGGAAGACGTCAAACTGATGAAGAAGCTCTCTAAAATCAAACATACAATTATTGTGATGTCTGGTAAGGGTGGAGTAGGAAAAAGTACCGTTAGTGTCAACATCGCAGTTGGACTGGCTCTCAGAGGCTACGAAGTTGGTATTCTGGATGCTGATATCCATGGACCCAATGTGCCGAAAATGCTGAAACTGGAGGATGTTCGCTTAGAAGCCGATAAAAATGGAATCTACCCTGCAGAAGTTCCACCACGAATCAAAGTCATGTCGATGGCTTTCCTTTCTCAAGATAAAGATACGCCGATTGTTTGGCGCGGTCCTATGAAGATGGGCGCGCTCCGTCAATTCATCGAGGATGTTTACTGGGGCGATCTGGATTATCTGATTGTGGATCTGCCACCGGGAACTGGTGATGAGCCTCTGACTATTGCTCAGTTAATTACCAATGCGGATGGCAGCGTGATTGTTACCACTCCACAAGACGTAGCACTGCTGGACTCTCGGAAAAGTGTGTCCTTCTCCAATGCTCTGGAACTACCGATTCTCGGAATTGTTGAGAACATGGCTGGCTTTGTCTGCCCACATTGTAAAGAAACGGTTAACCTTTTCAAAATCGGTGGCGGGGAAAAAGCCGCTGATGAGCTGGGCGTTCCCTTCTTAGGCCGAGTACCTATCGATCCCAATGTGGTCAATGCTGGCGATGATGGTCTGCCGTTGATTGCCGCTGATGGTTCTTCTCCCGCTTCAGAAGCTTTAGAAGGCATCATCGACAAAATATTAGCAAAAACTGAAAAGCACTGAGTTTCTCTGCGTGCACGTCATTACTGATAATCAGAAAGGTTTCTCTAAATAGGGAATCTTTACCTCGAGCTGTGAGGTGTATGATCTATGCACGCCCTAGAAACATCTAAACTTTTGACCGAAGAGTACTCAGCAAAAATTCTCCTGGCACTCATGGGCAGACCCAAGAGTGCTTTGGAGTTATCAGATAAACTGGACATTCCCATTGCTGCCTGTTATCGGAAAATCAATCTTCTAGAATCCGCTGGCTTGATCTGCTGTGAGGAAAGAAAACTCACTCGGGCCGGAAAAAGGGTGAATATGTACAAAGCACGGGTAAAATCCGCTTCGATCGCGATGGAAAGAAACGGTATTCGTGCTCGTATTGAAATGATTGACGGAACTTACGTGGACAGCGATTACTGCATCGACATGGATATTTTTGCAGAAAGCTGATTGCTGGCGTCAAATAATTCCTGCAGTCCTTCTTCCAAGGTAATGGATGTGTGGAAATCCAGCAAGTCTCTGGCTAACTGCACATCCGCTACCGAATAACGAATATCGGCATTTCGCGGCTCTCCATGTTGGATCTCAATCTTGTTGGAGGCAAGCTTTGCCACTTTTTTAGCAAGATCTTCAATACTTACAGCTTGTCCCGACCCGCAGTTAAACGTGACTCCGCTGACCTCGGATTCCAGAGCAGTGTAAATCATCTTAGAGACATCCTGTGCATGAAGAAAATCTCTAGTTTGTTGACCGTCGCCGTTGATAATGATTGGTTTATTGTGCGCAGCACAATCAATAAATTTTGAAATAACTCCCGAATAGGGACTGTCGACCTCTGCCCGTGGTGAATAAAAATTAAACGGTCTGATGATCACGGTCTGCAGGCCGTAAGTGTTCTCAAACATCCTGACATAATTTTCAGCAGCAAGTTTACTGGTGCCGTATACGGAAAGTGGGTTGACGGGATGTAACTCATTCACCGGTGTACTGAGTGGATTGCCATAGACGGCGGCACTGGAAATAAAAATGAATTTCTTAACTTTCGCGGCGATTGCCGCTTTAAGTACAGAAACTGTACCCATGACATTGATATCGACATCGTACAAAGGATCTTCTAAGGACTTTTGAACTGAAACCTGGGCAGCAGTATGAATAACTGCCTCTGCTCCCTGCAGCTGAGCAATCATTTCGGAAGTATCTCTAATATCGGTGATCTGCACCTTGCCCTCGGCACTTTGATGTCTGGGTGTAACAAGATCGACACCCCATGCCTCATGATTTCTAAGTTCTGCTTCTTCAAAAAGGTAAGAACTAAGTTGCCCAGAGGCACCAGTTATCAAAATATTCATAGCACTATCTTTCTACCACTGAATAAAAAAAAGTTCCTATTTTGCAAGCTTAACTCGTTTCCCTTCATTTCTCCTTGTTCACTCATTTAATTTCCAGAACAATGGAGGACACCCTCCTAAACTTTAGATACTTTAATTATATCGCCCTACTGGGGATGAAAAGTGATTGAGATTGGAATTACTGAGCTAGTGATCATCATTGCCGCGATCATCATTATCATTGCGTTGATCAAGGCGGTTTTTGTCCTGATACCCCCGGCGATCGCCGCTGTCATTGTCTGGTTTGTGATGGAAGACTATACTTACGCCATCGTCGCGTTTGTAGTGATTCTGGTGCTATCAATTTTATTTAAAAAATAAATTTCTTTCTTTTCTTAAAGTCTTTTATTTTTGAAGGCTGGATGTTGGGCCACATCGCTCTTTGAGTTATTTCTGGCCTATAATATTTTTTAAATACTCGACGCTCCAAAGTCTTACAAAACGGACGGGGATCATGGGCTTAGCGAGGAATGTAGCAAAGAACACGATAGCGATGGGCTCGGTACAACTTGCCAGCCAACTATCAACCTTCATCTTATCAGTGTTTTTGCAGCTTTATCTGGGTAACAGCTATGGAATTTATTCTTATGCATTCTCTTTGGCTTCGCTTATTTTCATCATTGCTGATTTTGGTCTCAATTTCCAAACGGTTGTTGATGTTGCTCCCCATCGTGAAGTTGCCTCTCAGTACCTTACTAACACCATCTTTTTGCGGATGATTTTGGGCACTATTGGCATGGCTGTAACCCTGATTGTGATTGCCGTATCTAATCTTGGTTATGAGACCAATCTGGCGATTCTCATCATTGCCTTAAGTACTGCCTTTAACTGGATTTCACAATCCTTTACGGCGATGCTCTCTGCTTTTGAGCAGATGCATTATATTATGTACACTACACTGGTGGAACGCTGTTTTACAACATCCGTTGCCATTGTTGCTTTATTTTTAGGCTACAGATTGGAAATAATCATTCTGATTGTACTCATCGGCTCTATTCTAAATGTCTTCCTGAGCTGGGCGGTCACTTCCAAATATATCGTCAAACCCGCTAAAAAACCCAATCTCCAGCAATCGGCTACTCAGTTAAAAACCGCTATTCCTTACGCGGCGTCGGGAGTTTTAAACACCTCGATGTACTCCTTAAATGCCGTTATTATCTGGAACGTCATTCTGTGGACTGGTGGAAGTGCTGTTTACGCCGCCCACGATACCGCCCTGTATAATCTGTCATTTAACGTTATTGTTGCTTTAATCACGATTCCTACTGTCCTGATGACGGCCTTGATGCCGGCGATTTCTCGCTTGTACAGAACTTCTTCTGATCTTACTAAACTCACTCAGCAAAAAGTGATGAAATACATGTTTGCGCTGGGTATTCCCTTGGCGATCGGGGGAATCATCCTCGCTAAAGATATCATATCTCTGATATACTCACCTGAGTTTATCGATTCTTACCAGATCTTTGCTGTTCTTGCTCCGGTCATTGCTATTAGTTATTTTGGGACCGGGATTGGAGGTGTCTTAGCTTCTGCTGGTCTTATTAATTACAATACGCTTTCTGCTGCTATTGGGGCTGGTGTAAATGCTATTCTCTGTGTGGTTTTAGTACCCTTTTATGGTGCTATCGGGGCTGCCGCTGCCTTCACCATTGCTTATGTGGCGATTGTTGTCTCCGGAGAACGCTTCATGGCGCACAAGGTCTTCTCAGTCGACATCCGGGATATAATCGTAAAACCGATTATTGCTGCTGTGGTAATGGGTATTGTTCTTTTGATCCTGCCTCATACTTCACTAATTGTTTCCCTGCTGGTGGGCGCTATTTCATACTTCAGCGTATTCCTCATTCTGGGTGGTTTGAACAAAGATGATCGTGAAATTCTCAAGAGAGTTATGAAAAAAGGCGTCTAAACTTTAATTAGTGGTAGTTTACAAAACACATTACAGGTGTAATATGTCTAAATCAGAAACTCTTGTTGAAACAAGGCCCTTGGAGATTGGTGAAGTCGAAGAGAAAAATGTGGTCTCCGCAGATGGCAGAATTCTTGGTAAATTAACGGGCATGTGGATCAACACTTCAACCTGGGACGTCGAACATCTCATTGTGGAAGTCGAAAAAGACGTAGCCGAAATGTTAGATTTAAAAAAGAAAATGTTGAAAGGAACTAAAACTGCACTCCCGGTGAGGTATGTGGAAGTAGTTTCCGATGTGGTGAAACTCAATTCCACAATTGAGGAGCTTAGCGGTTCCCTTTCAGAATCTAAAGTTTAAAGTTAATGAGTATGGGCCTCTCCAGTAAGCATGTTGATGATGAAGATCAGAAGGATACCGATAACTACCAGCGCATAGGACTTGTAATTGCTGTGCTTTTCATGGAATGCTTCTGGAAGCAGGTCATAGATACCCACGAAGGTAAATGTTCCACCAGCTAACGCCATCAAGATACCAATGGGTGCCGCTTCCACCAAATCGACCACAAAGTAAGAGGCAATTGCGGCAATAGGTGTGATCAAGCTGAACAAAGCCACATTGATTAAACCCTGTTTACGAGGGATATCTGCTAAGCAGAAGGTGGTTGACAGTGAAAAGAGATCGATTGCTTTGTGGGCTAAGATCGCAATAAAAACAACTGCACCCAACTCAGAATTGTATTCCGAAGCAACAATGGCCGCACCTAATGCTAAGCCATCTACTGCTGAATGAATGCCTAATCCTGTAAAGGCAGCCATTGAAGTGAGTTTGTGTTTGTGCTCATTCGTATGATTGTGACATTTTTTCTCATGACGTTCTTTGATGATGATCTCAATCATCAGCAGCACTACGAATCCAATCATTACCCACATCAGTGCGGAAGAGATTGCATCGTGGGGGTCGCCACCTTCTTCAAGAATGGTATTGATCGCTTCTGGAATCAAAATCAAAAAGCTTGCACCGATGAATACACCAGCACTGATGGCCACGAAATAATGAAGATTTGATGAGCTCCATTTACGCAGATACGGCAACGCTCCGCCTATTAAAGAAATGATAATTATTGCTAATATGTAGACTGCTAGTTCGACTAGTGTACTCATCGTGATCAAGCAACGAATCATGACATATTATTAAAAACTTTAGTATTTCTTAATAAAGTCTTTACCGTGTTTAAGTCTTGACACTATGACATATCTCATCAGCCATCAACCAATTGCGGGGGCTGCTGACCCGCTGCCAGTAGTTTCCTGGGCGGTCCATAGGTCTGATTAATCCCCTCAAAGATTAACAAGAATGAACTTAGAATCTAGTTATGGCTTATCATGTATATCATCTTCGTGAGTTAGCTCAGCGGTTGTGTAGTGATCTTGATATGAGCAATCTGCACTAGCTCTCCAACTCATCCGGATAGGTGCCCATAGCTCGTTACCCTTTGTCCCTAATCTTTTTATGCACGAGCGCTATGCAGTATTACTTTTAGTGATTTTAATTTATAATATTAATGAATAAATATTTACTAACTCTTACGAGTTAGTTCAGTTTCATCGCTATTAGTGTTTGTGATCATGCACCTCATCATCATGATCATGAGCTTCATCGCTATGTTCATGAGTATGGGTTATGCTACCATGTAGATGCTCATGCGTATGTCTGGTCCCATCATCATGTATGTGTTCATGAGTATGGACCAGCTCCCCGTGTTGATGTTCATGGATATGGGGATTAGCATGTTCATGACCATGATTGTGCGACAATTCTTTGTATGAACCCTCAGTCATACTGGTTTTGTTTGGAACAGGCTGTATTTATATTTTACATCCTCTTATTCTCTCCCCCAGACGTCTGATGGAAGTCCTTCGTACATTCTCAACATCTCTTCATCATCTGAATCATGAGATTCCATACTCGCTAATCTGATGACTTGATCGGTCTTCAACATCCAGTAGTGAATCCTCCACATTTTTCCTTTTTTCAGATGAACTTCTTCTTCCATCGTGGTGAGAAGTCCCTCTTCTTCCAACATGTAGAAGATATCTCTGTCCTCCGAAGCTAATCGATTATCGATAACAGAACCTGCATATCCAAAGAAACTAGCAACATATTCTGCAAGCTTCTTGAGGTCTTCTTCCTCCATGCCTTTTTTTCCAAGAGTGTTCTTTAAAGCTAATTCTATTTCGGTTAATGATGCTACTGCCATGCTTCATTGATTTCTAATTAGGGCATAGATATATTTTTTCATTAAAGTATACTATTGTAAAATGTGACAATTAGTGTACTGGCTAACATTATTTTTATCAAAATTCTATTTTTTCATCTTCAAAATTTAAATTTGAATAGATATAACAATAATTAATTACAAAATTTAGATATAATGATATCGCCTCATTCTCTGTGATATCTATGACATTAAGGTGTGATACTAAAATCTACCTGTTCGAAGAGAAAAAGCCATGGAACACCAATATTGCCGTCAGAAATGAAATTAACAATGGAAAACGAATTTTGTATGTTTCCAAAGTTCCTTTGCCGATTTTAAAATCACAGCTGGACGCTCCTGATCACTTGATCAATTTAAAATGGTTCTCGGCCAGACCAGAACCGGATTGCGTTTCACCGCTGAATGTAGAAGCACTTAGTAGGACAATAAAGGAGTTTATTAGTCACGGTCCAAACGGCGTGATTGTCCTCAACGGCATCGATGTGATGAGCAACTGGACGTACTTTAGTAAGATCTACGCCACCCTACAGAATATCAAACAGATCGTCAGTCAGAACGACCATACACTCATCATCACAATTGATCCTACCTCAATTGATGCTCGTAAATTGCATCTGCTAGAAACACTCGTTGATAAAATAGTGTCTAAAAAATCAAAAAGTATTTAATTTAAGTATTTGGTGCATATTAGATACTAATTAGTGCAGATTAGGTACCATATCCTGGTAAATTTAAAAGGCGTCATTATGTCTTTGAGTTAATCGTCATATGGCGCCGATGCCCTCTAAAAGCACTTTCAAACCAATGAGTATCAAAACAATGCCACCAAAGATCTCTGCCCATGACTGAAATCTCATGCCAAAAAAGCTACCTGATTTAACACCGATGTAAGAAATAATGAAAGTAATCAGGCCGATGACGATTACGGCTGGAATTAAACTAACATTTACAAATGAGAAAGAGATGCCTACTGCTAGCGAATCAATGCTGGTGGCAATAGAAAGCACAATTAAATTTTTAAAATCCAGACCTTTGCCAGTATCTTTCTCTTCTCGGGATTGTTTAATCATCCGCAATCCAAGGATAATCAACAATGCGGCGGCTATAAAGTAACTAAATGATTCGATAAAGCCATGAAAACTCTCACCAATGTAGTAACCAATTATGGGCATCAGGGCTTGGAAGCCGCCGAAAAAGAGGGCAACAATGGCTGCTTCTTTTACAGTCGTCTTTTTTAGAGTGATACCTTTGCAGATGGCAACCGCAAAAGCATCCATGGACAAACCGATGGCTATCAGAATGAGCTCAATAAGATTCATAGTAACCCACAAGCTGGTCGGTGCTTACGGTCATACATCATTGCACACATCACTTACATGAAATCGGTGAGCTTACACTTTTTAATTTTATCTGATTGGAATAGTGAATTCATTGATTCTTCAACGATTGCTATCCGTTGCTGCGTATAGGCGTCGAGATCAAATCTTTCGCTAATCTCTTTCGCAATCTCCAAGTATTTTTTAACACTTTTTTCATGCACTGTTAGCGTTAAGCTGTTTCCGCAGTAACAACGCCCAATCAGCGGAACCCGTCGATATTTGGCATTGCATTTGGTACAGCGCAGAGTTTGTGAAGAGAAACTCTTCAAATTACCAATCATGTCGGGTAAGAAGTGCTTAGTAATGACGCGGTGAGCCACATCCTGTGCATTCACGGCTCGTACTTTGCGGGCAATCTCAAGCTGCGCATTCATCTTATCGATCATCGTTTCTAAAGTTTTATAGGCTGATTCGGCGGGGCCCGCTGAAATATTGGAGGTGTCGTGTGTATAGCCAAAGCCTTCATACTGGAGTGACGAACCAATCCTAGCGGCAACCGTATCCATTATTTTCTCAATTTCTTTAGGATGCTTGTATTCCATCGTTGCCTGATAAAACTCTAATGGGTACTCCCACAATACATCGATGTTATGTGCTTCTTTATCAATTTCATTAGGATCCAGTCTCGTTGTGAGAACTAATGGTGCATCCATCAGCCCTCCTCTGCGATCAGGTAAGAATGATCTGGAAAAGTTGATCAGACCGTCTAGTAACAAGATAACTGAATCTTCATCACCATCGGCATTACGCCTTTTAGAGGCATGAAAGAAAGGATGGCCGTAACCAACATTTGATCTTGTGTAACCGATCAAACGGCAGAGAATACCACCAGAAGTGTGCGGCGCCAAACCGATCGTCAATTGTCCGATCAAATCCTCTTTTGTTTCAGCGTTGTAGAAACTTTCCATGCCGTAATGTCTTTCCAACATGGTATCAATGAATTTTGATACCTTGACCAGATAATTTCCACAGCCGACCGAGGGGATGATATCCTGCACACGCAGTTCGCATACCTGATCGCCGCTGGTCAGCTCATTCCCGAAAGCGTCAACTTCATAGCCCAATTCCTTGGCTTTCTCAACACTTAGACCGATCTCATTCGGTCGGAAGT
The DNA here is from genome assembly GCA_905203995.1 of uncultured Methanomassiliicoccus sp. Classification (GTDB taxonomy): domain Archaea; phylum Thermoplasmatota; class Thermoplasmata; order Methanomassiliicoccales; family Methanomassiliicoccaceae; genus Methanomassiliicoccus_A. The sequence continues at coordinate 227,976 of CAJKXZ010000001.1, forward strand.
GGGTGACGGGGACATCGGTCATATCATAGCGGATGGTACCGTCTTTGAAAACAAACAGTCCATTGGCCGCCCGCAGTATGCCCTTTTCTAAGGCCTCAGGGGTCTTATTGTGGGACATCATTCCCTGCACACCTTTTATTTCGGGCGCCGGGAAAATGTTCACTCTTTTAAGTGCATCTGAGAGTATGTTCGGCAATTCTATTTTTTGTGCAGTGGGTTCGCTAGTCGGTATCGTATGTCCGCCGCATTCGGGACATCCACAGAAATAGGTATTCCGACCGCAGACTGTACACTGCCGCACGCCGACCTCTACTTCAATCGATCGATTTCTCACCGCTACGGAAACAAGACGCTGCATACCGCCGTTTTGACCTAAGGGGAAGAGAGCGTGTGGCGGTGGTTTCATTTCTCTTTCCTTAGCTTTTTCCGGCCGGCCCATTCTCGCTCCAATTCTGGTTACCGCCCGTGCTCTGACTTCAATGCCCATGGCCTGAGAGACTGCCCGTAGGGTGTCTGAGGAAAAGGCCCGCTCTTCTTCTTCACCAGGATCAGCCAGCGGTGATTTTTCAACGATCTTTCCTTCGCTAACGCCTAGACCTAAACCTTCCAACAAGGGCATTGTGTAAAAATCAATGACGATCTTGCCATCTTCGATGGTGTGTAAGGCTCCTAGGGTCTCTAAGGTCCTTTTTGGAAAGTTCTCTCGCGGCAGAATTAACTTTCCCTCAGCATAGCTGCCGGTTTTAAGAATCTCTGCGCGGAGTTCACTGAGATTGGCAATCGTCTCATCATACCAGAAAAGATTGAATTTAGGATGAAGCGGTACATCATATGTCCTGGCAATTTCTTTGGCCCGCTCATATGTAGGATCTTCCCAATCTTCAGGAAGTTCGTTGCATTTTGCTCTTAATTCGACCTTATACCATTCAATGGAGTAAGCTCCCGGTGCCAGAACATGGTTGTTTTCCATGAACTCACCATAAGGCAAAAGCACTTCGCCCAGATCGATAATTTCATCAATGTCCTTTCTGATCTTACGAACTTCTTCGGGAGTCTCTGGTTGAATGAGATCACCGTTTTTCATAAGCAGAATCGGACCCTCGATTTGATCACAGGGAGTAACTGCCCCGGCTTTACCCGGTCGTTCAATTTTAATCTGAGTACCGATGGCAAGGAAATCATCCAGTGCGAACATAGTACTGGGATGAATCGCTAAAGCAGCTAGACCCGTTGTCCGGCCTCGCCCGTAGCGCAGCCGCAATCCGCCGGCAGTCGAAGGGTGGCCAATAACCGGTCTTCCGGCCACCATGTCTTTGAGGAATTTGGAATCAGGAACGATACCTTTAGTCTCTTTACCACCAGAAACCTCTGCTTCATGGTGCTGTTTCCATTTGAGGTACTCATCGATAAATTCCCAGCCGTCAATGCCCAGCTTTTTAACGTGTTTCTGAATCTTCGGGGCTTTCAGACACATACCTTCGGCAATAACCAGACAGGCACCGCCTCGGACTTGATTGGTCTCAATTCGCGGAAGATCTCGGAAACCGGATATCTCCATTTTTTCAGTACCTTCACCGTCAACGCACACCGGGCAGGAACGGGCAATGATCTCAATCTCTTCATTTCCCGGACAATACTGCAGATGCTGGCATTGACGATATAAGGGAATTTCTTCCTTGAAACGCTGAACTTCCGATTCCGTGGGCTGGTATTTGCCCAGTCCTAACTCTCTTCGGACCACGTCACCGATGAGCACACTTAAAGCTTGACCAGTTCCACCGGCAGCACGAATAGGGCCGGCAAAAGAGAGTGAAAGATACTCACTGCCGTCAGCATTTTTACCGATCTTAGCACCGGCAATACCTTCCAGAGGCGCAACTAAAATACCCTCTGTCAGAACCGCTAATCCTACTCTCACCGCTCGATCTACCCGTTCTTCTTTAGTTTTAGCTTCACGGGTAGCCATTTCTTTGGCGATCAGCAAGGAGACTTCTTCACGGTTATGATCTTTGGAGAGCTCCCGGATTCTTTCCGCTACGCCTTCTACATGCCAGTCTGCCAATAGTTTCTCTACACGGGAGGCTAGATCTTCGGCACGGGGAATTTCCACGCTCAATTCGGGATCTAAACCTTTGCTCCGTGCTTCATTAGCTATCTGATAGCAGTGTTCTGCTCCATCTGCTAATTGTTGGAAATACTCTTTCATGTGCTGGCTGCACGCAACTTCAGGCATTACTTCACTCCGGCAATTCGTCCATTTTTTCAAAGCGTTTGGCTTTTAAGAACTTTTCCACTTCGTCGATGAGCTCTTCGACACCTTCGCCCGTCTCACCAGATATCTTCCTCCGGTCAGTGAATTTTCCAGGGAGGTCGCATTTGTTCTCGACTTCGATGATGGGGATGCCTTCAAAATTCTTTTTAACAGAATCCAGCAGAGCCAATTGTTTTTCAGTACTGTAACCGCAGCTTTCCGATGGATCAATGATGAAGACAATCAGATCAGCTAAGTATTTCAGAGCTAAAATTGCCTGCAGTTCAATGGCATTCCTTTCTTCGAGTTCACGGTCCAAAAGTCCTGGCGTATCAATGATCTGATATGTGCGCCAGCCTTTAGTCAGATGGCCAATGATGATGCCTTTTGTGGTGAACGGGTAGGAAGCGATGGTAGGGTTGGCCGTTGATATCCTTTCTACCAGTTTGCTTTTACCGACGTTAGGGTATCCCGCAATTACAATTGTCTCCAGCTGAGGATCAACCGACGGCAGGACTTTCAAGGAGTCTCTGGCCTTTTGAAGGAAAACTAAATCGTCATTTATCCGTTTAATGACTGATGAAAAACGTCCGTAGAATTCCTTGGTCAATTTAGCAACGCTGTCAATGCTCGGTGCTTTTCGTACCATCTTTAAATATTTTCTCTGCAGCTCTGAGCATTTTTCGGCACACCATGAAACATTGGCTAGTGAAATTTTGAGCTTATCCTGACCGATTATTACATCCACTAGCTGAGCAAAGAAATCATCTTCTTTTTCGATCTTAGGAAATCCACGCACGTATTTGAGCAAAGTAACGACCGTCATATCGCCGATCGCGGTAATCTTGGCAATGTTGGTCTTTTTGACCGTATCGAAAGCTACAGTACCATTTACTGAAATTTTAGAGGCTCTGGCATAAGCTTTATCCAGCAATTCTTGTGAACTCATGATGGTTGGTATCTTTCTCTTCCAATCGGTCATACCATTCTATAAGGAATGGTATTATTAAAGCTAAGCGTGTCAAGATCTTGCTTGGGATGATAATTTTAAGTCATATCGTGTACAATCACAAGCTAAAATTGCGTGAGACTGAAGGCGATGTATACCCCTGAGGCAGTAATCCGTTTGAAAAAAGATGAACAAGTCATCCTTACTGCAGAAGATGCTGAACTTCTTTTATCTTTGAAAAAAGGAGAGCTTGCTCATTTTCCTCACCAGTCACCTTTTGTCACTCCCGAGGGCAATAAACTCACTCTGGAAGGGGAAGAAATTTTAGCAGAATATCTTACTAAATCTGCTTACTTTCAAGATTCGCTGGCAGCCATGTACCGCAATCCGGTTCCGACTGTGGATGGACTCATAGTCTCCTCAGGTAAAATTCTCCTCATCAAACGAAATGCCGAACCTTTTCGGGGCAGCTACGCACTCCCGGGAGGTTTTGTCGAGTATGGCGAAACATTAGAGCAGGCCGTCTTACGAGAAATCAAGGAAGAGACTGGCCTAGATACACAGATTTCGCACTTAATTGGTGTATTTTCAGCACCTAACCGGGACCCACGGCGCCATACAATTTCTGTAGCCTTCGCGCTGGAAATCTTACGGGGAACACCCCAAGCTGGAGATGACGCGGCCACTGCGGAATTCTTCGCACTTGATGAGCTTCCGCCCTTAGCTTTCGATCATGCGGAAATTATTGCTAAATGGCGGCAGGAGACGCTTTATTAAATCCCGGGGTATCTAATAACTGGCTCCAGAATCATCGTGATTTCAATATCATAGAAACCCAAAGGCCTGATCTTTTTATCGATGATCTCCGACAAAGTCTTATTGTCAGTAGCAGAAATCCTGAACATGATTTTTCTGCGGCCAGTGACTCTTAAAATCTCTGAAACCCCTTCTACTTTCTTTAAAGCCTCCACGGCTTCGGTATCGTCAGAAGGCAGTGATACGGCCACATAGGCATCAGCATTGATGCTCATTTTTTCATGATCGACGATTACTGAGTATCCGGTGATTGTTTTGTTCTCCTCTAGCTTTTTAATTCTGTCGCGCACTGTGGAAGGAGAACGATCGACCATTTCGCCAATCTCTTCATAGGTTAATTTGCTGTTCCTCTGAAGATACTTGAGTATCTCAGAATCCAGATAATCTTGAACCATCTTCTAAAATTTATGTTTCCCTACGTTCTTATAATTTGCAGTCAAATTGCTGATTCTGCTAGATTTCTCGGAACTTTTGTTGATTAAACCTTAATTTTATATCCTCTTGTGCTTACTCATCAGATATGTCCAATCTTAATGTAGCTGTTATCGGCCCCCTCGACTTCGCCAAAGAATTGGGTAAAAAAGGAACAGCTTCAGATATTACTCTTTATGATTTAAAACAGGGAAAAGACACTGTTACTTTCATTGAGGCGACCAAGTATCCTGAACGTCTGGCCCCTTTATTTTTTGCTGTTTCTATGGCTGACAGCGCTCTCGTAGTAGTGGAAGAGCTCAACGCGCAGCTGGGAGAGAGCATTGTTATGCTGCATGCTGCTGGTATCAATCATGGTTACATTATTCTGCGTAATTATCTAACTCCCGAGCAGATAGCGCCTTTACTGAAAGGGACACTGCTTGAAACATATGAATTTGTTGAGGAAGATCTGGTTGCGCTGCGGGAACGCTTCTTAGATGATGCCCGGGCTAGCTCTTCAGAAAGTACCGGACCTTGTGCTATCCCCATCGACCACTTCTTTAATGTAAAAGGTGTAGGAACTGTCATCTTAGGCTATGTTGCGTCTGGTAAGGTTGCTAAGCATGAGGATCTGAAAGTGCTGCCGACCGATAAGACCGCCCAGGTCCGTTCCATCCAGAAACACGATGATGATTATGATGAAGCAATCAAAGGTGACCGTGTGGGTCTGGCGCTGAAAAACATCACTGTCGAAAACCTTGACCGGGGAGACGTTCTTACTTCCGATCCCAACATCAAATGCACAGAAAATCTTGAAGTTGAATTAGATCTGGTGCCTTTCTGGAAGGCGCCTCTTAAAGAGGGTATGGTTTTCCATGTTGGACACTGGATGCAGGTTATTCCTGCCCGTGTGGAAGCAGTAACCAATAGTGAAAAACCTGTGTTAAAACTGGCCTTGGAGAAATCACTGGTCCATTTGAGCGGAGATAAAGCTGTATTAATGTACCTTGATGGCGGAAAACTGCGAATTGTGGGCTCCATCGCCCTCAATTAATTTTTTATTGATTTTATAGGCGGAAATCGTCTTATAACTTCTTATAGGTGTTTACAGGAACGGCAAGAAAGCCTTTGTTTTCAAGGGTTTTGCCATTTCTCTTTATATTCTGTCATAAGTTTACGTTATCAACTTTTAGCTTGTGGAGCGACAGAAAATTCTACTATTTTTTATAGTGGCGCTGCAAAATCTTCGATTTTGCTTCGCGCGCAGCGCGGAAATCACGTTTTTCGTGATTTCACAGTGTTTCTAAAAAAATACGCTGGCACTTAAGACGTATTAAATTTAGCCTGACAAACTGGATTTTATAGCTTAACTTTATCTTTGGGTTTATAACCGAACATAACATTTAGCATCGGGCAATGTTTTATGCCAATACAGGTAATAATCGATGCTCCCATCGAGCATAAAACCGATAAAATAAATATAAAAGCAGCGTCGATGTTTATAAGTGAAAACCAATATTCAAACGCAACTACCCAAATAAAATGGACTATGTATATACAGAAAGATATTGATGTAAGGAACTTTGTAGAGCGGTTTGTACCATTAAAAAATCTGTGCCCCATACAAAATAAAGCCAATATGCCGAAGCCGCCTGCAAGAAAATTTAACACAGCGCTCAAAACTGGCAAATCATAATCCGTCCAAATAAAAAGCCATATGTTCAACAAAGTCAAAATAATCCAATTCATTAAGTAAAAATATTTGAATTTTATAAGCCTGCCCACAGCTTGGTCATCAGATAGAATATAGTAGCCAATAAGATAAAGGAGTAAAAATGTTATGATATTTTCACCTCCGAGTTTTATGGGGTAGGCACACATTGCAAGTAATATCAGAAGAGCAGTGGCCCACGCATCAAATTTAACCGTTTTGATTTTTATGAGTTGTCTTTTAAATAGAATATCGAACAGACAGACAAAAAAACTAATTATAAACAAATATAAAAGGAACCATAAGTGTCCTATACTGAAACCGCCGTCATATCCTGATATATCCGTCCATTTGGTAAAAAACACAGTGTAGTGTTGAAAAAAATCGCCGGTATATCCGCAGTTCGTTTTGTCTGCAATGTAGGTCAGTATGGGCATAAAAAACAAAGTGCCAAATATTAACGGTAATAATAATTTCAATACGCGTTCCATCATAAATTGCTTATAAGAACGCCGTGCAAGAGAGTATTTTGCACTCATACCCGCCAATAAAAACAGCAAAGTCATAAACCATGGAGAGATAGCGACAATGAGGGAACTTAAAATTTTGCTTGTTCCTAAAATTATATAATTACTTTCGCCCCAACAATTATACGCCATAGCAGCGTGATAAGGAATAAGCAAAAGAATACATATCCATCTTAAATTGTCTATAAAGTTCTTTCGCTCCATATTCATGAGTGTATCTCCAAAATATGATTTGTCGAGTACGCCTTATTTGCCTAAGGCGTACAAACCCATAATCTTTTTTTCATTTTAATATGACCGCATGAAAACGTCAAATAGCTCATTTCGTTTCATTACTTTATGCTACTGTTCATAACCTTGTTTGTTCGCTTGGGCACCATTCTACCCTTTGAAGGACGGTTTCTCACATAGCAGAAATGCTGATTTCATAGGTTTTTCCGGCTGGAAAAAGGATTTTATAACCACCGAAATTTACTATTTTTTATTTATTCTCGCACCCATAGCGAGTAAATTACTACTACCATCGCTGAGAAGAACGATTCATGAAAATGAGTCTTGAACAGATGATTATTGAAGATCATAATCTGCTGCGAGACGGAATGGATGCACTTGCATCTACTTCCATCGCGGATGTGGATGAACGTCTGGAACTCTATCCTGAGATCTTCTCTCGACTTTATGCTCATGAAAAATCTGAACAAGCCACCATTCATTCGCAGATGAAAATGTATGATGAAACCAAGCCACTTGCTTTGGTTGCTGAAGAACAAGAGCGTGTGGCTAGGATTTTGGCTGTAGAATTAAAAGACACTACCCTTGATGATGAGATCTGGCTGCCTAAGCTGCTTACACTCCAGGGTCTTTTACAGCAGCATATGTCTTTTGAAGAAGAGACGATCATTCCCATCGCTAAACAAATCCTCGATCAGGGAACAATGAACCGTTTGGGAATTGATTTTGAGCGCGAACAAAAAGAGGCCTTAAAGAACGCGCAAGTCATTTACGAATGAGACTACCAAATGAGAGTATCAGGGCGTTAGTTTGATAATGCAGACCGCCTTGATACCCACATGGTCGCTAATTTCTGTGATGTTTGTGGGAGCCTTTTAAATCCCGCAACAGGGCGCTGTCCGCGGTGTTTTTCGGGACCATCTCGTCCCTCCCCTCCTAAAACAGCAAGGTCTTCACAAAGCATCGCGAAACAGGGCCATGGATTATTTCCCTATGAGCCGAGACCTTTTCAATTGGAGATTGTCGATGCTATCCGCAATGCGCTGGATTCGGGAAAACACATCATCATGGAATCAGGTACCGGCACTGGTAAGACTGTTTGTTCACTGGTAGGAACTTTGGAACATTCACGGCCGCGGAAAAAGAAGATTATCTACCTTACCAGAACTGTATCGCAGAGCGACCAAGTAATGAAAGAACTGCGGACTATCGCCCGCAACAATAAGATTACTGGTATTGCCGTAGCCGGCCGTATGAAATCCTGTCTTCTGCAGAAGCAGGAAGGCATGCGTGATGTGCCGCCTGCTGTCATGGCACGGATCTGTGAGGATCGTAAGGCGCGGACTATTGCTAATGAACGGGGCGGCTGTCCCTATTACGCTGATTTTCTAGCCATTGGTGAATTAGCATTTACGCAGCATTGTTTTGCCAACTTACCGACTGTCGGTGAATTTGACCGTTTTTGTGAGAAACAAGGAGCCTGCCCTTATGAAGCCCGGAAAGCAATCATGCCGATGGCGGAAATCATTGCCGTACCGTACATTCATCTGCTTTCCGAAGACATCCGCAACAATCTCTTTGACCGGCTGAAACTGGAAGGCGGAGATTTTACAGTAATTGTGGATGAGGCGCATAATTTGATCGATGCGGCCCGAGACCAGGAAAGTTTTTCCATTTCAGTTTTTGACCTTGATTCGGTCTTAGTTGAAATCCGGGAAATGGGTAATTCCTTTTTGAAGAATCATATTTCCATCCAGGATGTCTGTCTCGTTCTAAAAGAAATCATTGAAACGGCAGTTAAAGAATTGATCCCGGCCAGGGCCAATGATGCTCGCTTAGGACGGCGTTTCTTGGAAGGAAGACTGCGGCAGGAATTAGGTCTCAGCGGTGAAGATCTGGATAATCTCTGCTTTTCGATGATCGATCGCGGTGAAAAGATTCTCGAAGACCGCATGGATTCTGGCAAAGAGCCCGTTTCCCATATCCTCCGGCTGGGTTCTAATCTCCGCTCGTGGATCGCTTCTTCTGATTCGATTTATCTCAAAACAATTTCTGCCGATAGTGGCGGTATGCTTGTCGCTGCTTGTTTGGAACCCAATGAGATTGCGCAGTTCTTAAAAGGTACCGGCGGTGCGGTCCACATGTCTGGAACACTCAAACCGCTCCGGCAATATGCCGATCTGCTGGAACTGACACCGATTTCCGAACTACGCGAATTTCCTTCACCTTTTCCCAGCACCAACCGCCTTACGCTTTACACGGAAGATGTTAGCGCTGGCCAGCGGGAGATGAAAGAAGACCCCTCAATGAAAGCAAGAATTGAGAGTTATATTATTGATATCTGCAACGCTACCGACCGCAACACAATGGTCTTCTTCCGTTCGTATGAAATGCTGAAGTCGATGAGGTATTCCATTGAAACTGAAATCGACCGTAAGCTGTACTGGGAAGAGTCTGGTAATTCCTATAAGCTGGCTAATGCGATTGAAGCCTTTAAAACTCATAAAGACGGAGTTTTCTTTACCGTAATGGGTGGTAAGATTGCCGAAGGTCTGGACTTTCCCGGACAGGAATTGGATATTGCGGTTATTGTGGGCATACCTTATCCGCCGCCAACTCTTGTCGGAGAAGAGCTGAAAAGGAGATATGATCAAAAATACGGGCCGGGAACAGGCTGGGAATATGTTTCGGCAGCTCCGGCAGTACGCAAAATGCAGCAGGCATTGGGGCGGCTGATCCGTACAGAAACTGATAAAGGAGCAGCCGTTATCCTTGATTCCCGGGTGTCTCGATACTGTAGCCAGCTCGATGCTAAACCGACCAAAGATCCTGTAAAAGACATCACTGACTTTTTAGGCTGGTCAAGACGGTTTTAAAGCTTTTCAAAATCGTCCATCACTTTATTTATTACGGGATCTACGTGTTTTTTAGCAGTACCGACCGCACTTGCTGTTCGTCCATAGAGCTCTAGACCTCCGTAAGGACACATATGAACACAGCGGGTACAGCCGCGACAGCGGCGGTCATCAACAACTGCTTTTCCTTCACATATCTGGATGGCATGAACCTTACAGAACTCTCGTTTAACACAAAGACCACAACCACGGCAGTCATCATTAGCCCTGACATGCATGCCAGGAATTTTAGCATACTTTACCGCTATTTCTTTAGGAACTCTGGGTAGTGCGTATAATATTTCTCGTATGGGGGAATAGTCCTCATCGCTCATTCGTGACACCATTATGCAATGATCTTTCTTCTATTTACCATTCCTCATCCATTAATCAGCTTACTCCAGATTCTTTCAATCTTTTTGCGGCAGTTTATGGCTTTTTACTGATTTTCTCTGTTCGGTGGATTTTTAATATTTAAACCTGCGAAATGCACAAATAAGACTTCATTCTTCACAAACCTAAATGACTGTCCACATGTTTCCTGGGACTGGATACGACAGTAACGTATTTTTGGTCACAGGGACGGAAGCGGTCCTGATTGATACTGGATCGGGGATGTACTCCGCCAAATTGATTAGAAACGTATGCAGTATTTCTGATTCTATTTCTAAAATAATCCTCACCCACTGCCATTATGATCATGCTGGGGGCGCTGCAGAATTAGCTGAGCATTTTCAAGCCCCAGTCTCCATTCATCAAAATGATGCGGCAGCGGTCAGGGAAGCTTCCTCTGAACACACTGCTGCTGATGTTTTCGGGTGTGAAATGTCTGCTGTTGAGGTTACTGAGTTAAAAGCCGGTGAAGTCATTGATACCGGTGATCATTGCTTAGAAGTAATCCACACGCCGGGGCATACTGCAGGTAGCATATCTTTATTCGATCAAGATGCCCAAATCCTCTTCAGTGGCGATACAGTCTTTGCGGAAGGGGTGGGTAGGTGGGATTTCCCGACAGGCAATCTAATGAGCCTTAAACGCTCAGTGAAATTATTATCTGAATTACCGACTTCTTATTTGTATCCTGGTCATGGACCAAGTGTGCAAGGAAACGCTAAGTCTAAAATTGTTAACGCTTTAATGTATGTAGAGGGATTCTAATGCGGACGATAGTTTGCGAAAATAATGAAGGAAAGCTCTCGCTTAATAAAGAGGATATGGATTCCATCGTAAGTGAACTTTCTGCGGGGAGACTCATAGTCTATCCTACCGAAACAGTATACGGTCTGGGATGTGATCCATTTGATGAAACAGCAGTTAAAAGGCTCTTCATGGCAAAAAGGCGTCCGTTTGATATGGCCATGTCCATTATTGTTCAGGATGTCTCGATGATGGAACAATTAGCCACCGTCGATGAGCGGGCGATAAAACTTGTTAAAGAGTTCATGCCCGGTCCACTTACGCTGATCTTACCTAAAAAAGCGGTTGTACCCAATATTCTCACCGCTTCCACTGAAGAAATCGGCATCAGAATTCCCAACAATGAAATCGCCCTTGCGATTGTCAAAGAATTTGGGCCTATCGTTTCCACTTCAGCCAACGTCCACTCACACAAGTCTTCACTTACTTGTGAAGATGCCATGAAAGATCTGGGACCCAGCGTTTCATTATATATTGATGGGGGACCATCACCGATTGGACAACCATCAACAATTATTCAGCTTACTGAAACCGAAACAATTCTAATTCGTTCAGGCTCTCTTCCTAAAGAACGCGTCGAGGCGGTTCTGAATGAATGAAGATATTGTTGAGTGCATCTTAAAAGCTGGTAAAATTGCCGGAGAAGCCAGATCTTTAGGGGCTTCGATGGTAGACGAGAACGTCCGTCTTCTTGATGTGGCGGAAGAAGTGGAAGCTTATATCATCCGTAAGGGTGCGAAGCCTGCATTTCCTGCTAATCTCAGCATTAACAATCAGGCTGCTCACTATACGCCGCATTCACAAGATCCCTTAAAATTCCGTAAAGGGGATTTAGTGAAGGTCGATGTAGGTGCTCAGGTCAACGGTTATATTGGTGACACAGCTGAGACGGTGGAAGTAGGCACCAAAACCCACACTGCCCTTATTGAAGCTTCAGCAAAAGCTTTGGAAATGGCCTTGAACACCGTGACTGACAACATCGCGGTCAGTGCGATTGGAGCGGTGGTGGAAAGAGCCATTCAAAGTAACGGTTACGTACCGGTTACCAATCTAACTGGTCACAGCATGAAACAGTACAATCTGCATGCAGGCATTTCCGTCCCTAATTATGACAACGGTGATAAAACAAAGGTATCCAGCGGGATGTTAGTAGCTATTGAACCCTTTGCTACTGATGGCGCTGGTGAGATTGATAACGGCAAACCGGGAAACATTTATCGTATTCTGCGGGACCGTTCTGCCAAAGACAAAGGTGCTGATGAACTTCTGCAGAAGATCAAAGATAATTTTAATACACTGCCTTTCTGTGAACGGTGGTGTGCAGCTATTGATAGTAATGCCCAGACCAATCTCAAAACCCTTCTGCGACGCGGAATTATTTATTCATACTCCATTTTGAATGAAGTAAAAGATGGTCTGGTCTCGCAGAAAGAACATACTGTTTATCTCGATGGGTCTAAAACAATTGTTACCACACGTTGAACGGTACATTTAATTACCCCATGTATATACCAACTTGCTTGCTATGCGAGGGTAGCCAAGCCAGGTCAATGATGAGACAACTCATCGACCAAAGGCGACAGACTCAAGATCTGTTCCGTAGAGGTTCAGGGGTTCGAATCCCCCCCCTCGCACCATAAAATCTGGTTTTTTGATGATTGCTCTTCTGAGAAAATTGACAATTCTTCAGTTGCCTTTGGAATACCCTCTTCTATCGACTGCAACTGCTATTTTTCTAAGTTGACCTTGATAATAGATTAGTTTGAAACTAACTATTTACTTCTCTAGTGACCATTGACGAAGTCGTTCAATTTTGATCGAAGGATCGTATCCCTGATCTTTTCCCATATTGCTGAGCATTTCACAAGGAAAGATCTCACATTCGCCACAGTGCTTAAGCTTCTTAGATTCACAACAAGATTTTACCTTACATTCTCCGCCCCAGAATGGTTTCTCCATTGACAGACAGCCTTGGCAATTTACACTTTCTTTTCTTTCACATTGGTTACAGAGAACACCGCAGCGCGATTCATACATAGCAGTTACCAACAACGCTATATGTCAAAGGACTTAAGAATCTTTGTCAATATTTTTTTTACCCAACCAATAATAATCTTTGAGCAGCAGGTTGCTTCTGGCTGTAAATTTATAAGCTTTCTTATTTAAATTACTGTTACGAATATTGTTTTATAATGTTTTTATTTAGCGGCTACAGTGAACAATCAGAAAGCAAAAAAAACATTAAGCTACCGCTGGAGCATTTTGATCATCCTTCTTGTAGCTTATTTCTTTGTTTACTTTCACCGCACCTCCACGGCTGTCGTTGGTACAGACATCGTCACGGCAGTTGGTGGATCGGTAGCTCTTTTGGGCTCAGCATATTTTTATTCATACATGATTATGCAGATTCCCAGCGGTTTAATGGCTGATCGCTACGGGGTCCGCTCACTCGTAAGTATTTTTCTACTCATTGCGGCTCTAGGTGCTTTTCTGATGAGCACTGGCAGCTCCTGGCATCTTGTTTTGTTGGGCAGAATTCTCATTGGCTTAGGTCTTGGGGCAATCTACATTCCGATGCTTAAGATCCTGGCAGTATGGTTTAGAAAAAATGAATTTGCTTCACTCAATGGTGTAATTCTCGCAGTTGGTAATGCGGGAGCAATTGCCGCTGCCACTCCTTTAGCACTGCTTTCTGATGCTCTGGGCTGGCAGGATGTTTTTCTAATGCTAGCCGTAATCACGCTGATTCTGGCGGTTATGTGTTATCTCATTATTCGCAACCATCCCGCAGATAAAGGTTATCCCAGCATTGAAGAGATTGTCTCCTACGAAAGTGGTATGCCAGTGGCCGAATCAACTTCTGCCAAAGTCTCGATGCGCAGCGCTTTAATCACCGTTCTCAGCAGCGGTAAGAAGTTTTGGGCTCCGGCTCTGGCGTACTTTTTCCTCTATGGAACCTTGATGACTTATGAAGGCCTGTGGGCAGGTACTTACTTCAATACCGCCTATGACTTTGAACACAGTGCCAGCTGGATGATTACGGCAGTCGGAGTCGGCATGATCATCGGAGCGCCTTTGGCAGGATTGATGTCTGATCGAGTATTTCATTCAAGAAAAAAGGTAAGTCTTACGGGAAACATCGGTTATGCAGCAGTCTGGCTGATAATCTTTGCTTTCGCCGGCATGATTAACAGCTATGCATTTTGGATTGTAATCAATCTCGCAATGGGGTTCACCGCCGCTTGGATGATCGTTACTTATGCGCAACTGAAGGATTGGTTTCCGGTAGCCATTTCCGGTACTGCCGTAGCTACCATGAACGTCTTCTTGTTTTTAGGCGCCGGCGTGATGCAGAGTCTTTCTCACTTTTTGGTCGATGTCAACAGCACTGTTGAAGAATTTCAGTTCCTTTGGCTGCTGATGTTTATCTGTCAAGTAATTACCTGCATCTTTGTCTACTTCGCACCGGAAAATAAGAAAGGTGTGGCGGCAATTGTCAAGATCAAAGAATGATCAGGATTTGCCGCCAAACTTAACTTTCAGATGATGAACCACGTCCATGTGGTAAGCCAGGTTGTATGAGAGTTTATCCTCGGTCAGACCTCTTACGGCGTCTCCGCATAAAGGACAAAGTACTGATTCCGACAAGGCTTCCCCCGGAAGTTTTTCAGACTGTGGACCATGAAATTCAGCAATCGCTTCTTCATCATATGGTCGGGGTGAATAATCTTCCGGCTGGACATTACTTCCCTGGGGAATGTTACCCGCGTTTAAACTGTGTTTAATCATAAAATGATGCTGTAAGTTACGAGTAAGATCTACCTCACTTTGGCCAGAGATTGGATCATTACATAAGGGACAAAGCAAACTCATCATTACTTGTCACTTTGAGTTGCAAGACTTTAAAAATTACGTACAGTAGTTTTCCCTATTGAGTTGTTTTTAGCACAAATTACCAAAACAATATATCTGTGGAGCACTTCTATAATATTCAGTTGGGATCCATAAGTGTCTTTTGTCGGAAGCCTCTTAGATACAATATTTGAAGTAGTTACTAATTTTATTGATACTATTGGTTATGCCGGTATCTTCTTAGCCATGTTTATTGAAGGCATCCTGACACCAATCCCCAGTGAGATCATCGTCCCCTTTGCCGGTTATCTGGCGGAAAGCGGTCGCTTCAATTTAGTCTTAGTTATTCTCGTTGCTTCTATCGGGGCTACCGCGGGAGCGCTTGTTGCATACTATCTAGCCAAATGGTTGGGACGAGCTGTAATCCTTCGTTACGGCCGTTATATCGGCTTAAAAGAAAGCTCATTGGACAAGGCTAACCAGTGGTTTGAAAAATACGGTTCATACGGCGTGCTCATCGGTCACGCCCTGCCCGGGATCCGTTCAATCATCTCTTTCCCTGCGGGTCTGGCCAACATGGATCTCAAACGTTTTGCAACATTTACCTTTATTGGGGCAGCCATTTGGAATAGCGTATTGGGTTCGGCAGGCTATTTGCTCGGTGAGAACTACGGCCGTATTGAAGAACTCTTTGAAGCGGCTCACATCGATTTAATTATCATCACGGCAGCGATAATCATCCTGGTTGTCTACTTTATTTATCGGCATTATAAAAAAGACGACTCGGTAGATAATTAAATCATCATCTTAATGTTAAACGCTTAACCACAATCTCAGCTATTACTGAGGTAAATAACCTTCAACCTATTTTGACTATTAATAATATATACTCATGAATTAAAATGATGATTTAATGGACTCATAAGAGCATTTTTGGGATGATTTATTACACATATTAAGGACCTAATATTATGGTAGCCAGATCTGTAATCAGGACCAATTAGTTACTGATCAGTACATAAACCCTCATTAATCAACTCCCATTATCTTCTAAGCATGGCCAACACAAGGCAAATTAAAGTTACCGCCCCTCCGGCAGTTGTAAAACTAATTGATGAGCACGTGGAGCGGGGAGAATTTACGGGTCGCGGTGATTTTGTACTGTACGCAATACGGTATTACTTAGATGCTCAAAAAAGGATGGATTTTAAAAAAGATGATGAAAGCAAGAAGTAATCTTCTTACAATTCATCTCTTTACTACCTTAGCTATTTGAAGCTAAGAACTACTTATTTGCTTCACAAAGTTTTTAATCCGCGTTGTATTGGGGCAATGCATGAAATTCGAGTTTGCCGGAACTAAATGGTTCCTCTTGTTGGTAGCGTTTATAGTTCCACTCATACTCTTACTGGTATCTCTGTTTACGGGAACCGGCTTATGCTCTGTGGTGTTTTTCATCGTGTGGATGGGTGCTATCTTTATCATCTTCTATCTGCCAAGGTACTCTGAGAACGAAGAATGATCAATTTAGTACATTTGGGGGACTGTTAAGTCCCTCAGTATTTTAAAACCCTAACGAATTGCTTATATCATGCGGGCGCTTAACTGTCCCGCATGGGAGTAAATATTTCTGACATAGTTCCCTCTGAAAAAATGGAACTTCCTGGTCTCTCTGGCAAAACTCTTGCGATCGATGCCTATAATTCGATCTATCAATTTTTGAGTATAATCCGTAGCCGGGATGGTACTCCGCTCAAAGATGAAAGTGGTAGAGTAACTTCCCATTTAACTGGGTTACTGTATCGTAATATCAACTTCCTTCAAAACGGCATCCGACCTGCTTATGTTTTTGATGGGATTCCCAGTGGCTTAAAATCTCAAACCTTGGCTGAACGATTTGAACGAAGGAACAGGGCTCATGAAGAGTGGAAAAAAGCCATTGATGAAGGTGACGTAGAACGTGCCAAATCCAAAGCATCGCAGTCCACCCGCATCAGCAATGAGATTGTTGAAAGTTCACGAATTCTCCTTACTTATTTGGGTCTGCCGATTATTCAGGCACCTTGTGAAGGAGAAGCGCAAGCGGCCTACATGGCGATGAAAGGAGACGTCTGGGCTGCTTCTTCTCAGGATTTTGACTCGCTGCTTTTCGGGGCACCGCGGTTAGTCCGCAACCTCAACATTACCGGACGTCGTAAAATGCCGGGCGGTAGAGAATACAAAGATATTTTTATTGAAGAAGTAGAGTTGCAGCGGGTTCTGGAAGAAAATGGCTTAGAAAGCCGAGAGCAGTTAATCTCCCTCTGCATTCTCATCGGTACTGATTATAACAAAGGAATCCGGGGCATCGGTCCCAAAAAAGGTCTGAAACTGATTCGGCAGTACGGCACCGCCTCTGCAGTTTTAGAAGCCATCGGTGAATCCATTCCTCGATTACAAGAAGTCGAAGAAGCCTTTATTCACACTGCAGTTACTGATGAATATTCTCTGGAGTGGAAACGTCCTGATACGGGGCGCATTATCGAGTTCATGTGTGAAGAGCATGGTTTCTCCCGTAAACGTGTTGAATCTTCTTTGAATAAATTGGAGAACAAGAAGCGGGTAAAAGGCGATTACAAAAAGCCGGTGCCTACCAAATCACAAATGAGTCTGGATGATTGGCATTAATCACTTTACTTGGTGTGAGAACGGTGGGTGATAACCGCTCACATCTTCTTTTCTTAACTCCCCATTTTACTTAATCTTAATTGAGTTAAAACTGTGTTTGATTAAATATCTCAATTAAACACATATTTCTACCGAAAATTCAGTGAGTTCTTCAACTTAGATTTTTGCAATGATCTCGGAGAAGCCGACTCTCTTCAGAATCACTCCCTGCTTCGAACCATTTGTGCTGTTACATTAAGCATTTGTTTCGATTGAGATGTAAAGAAACCAACTGTTTTTTTTTGCTGCACATACTAGTGTTTTACATTAACCGGAACTGTTACAACAACACTTGCGCCTAACTGTAGAGTTTGATCTAGCTATAAGTTTTAAAGTTGGTTTTTCCAAAGTAATCTGAATTAAAGAGTAGAATCTTCATCCAAAGTTTCTGGCAACACCGCATCCTTAATTAACACCAAGCGGATTACTGCGATGGAAGTGAACAGGCGATGATAAAGCAGGTTCAGGCTGAATACAACCCTCCAGAGCTTGAAAAAAAGATTCAGAAACTCTGGAAGGACAACGACACGTATGCTAAGACTAAAGAAATGCGTGCCGAGGGAGAGGACTATTATTTCGTAGATGGTCCTCCTTATACCACTGGGTATATCCACCTCGGTACCGCTTGGAACAAGACGATTAAAGATTCGATTATTCGCTACAAAAGGATGTGCGGATATAACGTCCGCGATCAGCCTGGATTCGATATGCACGGGCTGCCCATCGAGGTTAAAGTCGAGCAGTCTATTGGCATTAAAAGCAAAAAAGAAATTGAGAGCTTTGGTATTGATAATTTCATCTCTAAGTGTAAGGATTTTGCGTTAACACATCAAGAGATGATGACCGAGCAGTTCAAAGAACTCAGTATCTGGATGGATTGGGATCGACCCTATCGTACCTTGGCTCCTGAATATATTGAAGCGGCTTGGTGGACACTAAAGAAAGCTAACGAAAAGAATTTGCTTTCTTCAGACAACAGAGTTATCTCTTGGTGTCCTCGCTGTGAAACAGCACTGGCTGAAGCTGAAATTGAATATGCTGACGAGACCGACCCTTCCATCTATGTAAAGTTCCCTCTCAAAAATGAAGCGGGAGTCTCTTTACTGATCTGGACCACCACGCCGTGGACGCTGCCTGCCAACATGGGCGTTGCTGCGCATCCTGAACATGAATATGCTAAAGTCCGATTCAAGAAAGAAGGCGCTGAAGACACCGTCATCATGATGAAATCACTGGTGGAATCGGTGGGTGCCGTCGGTGGCTGGGACGGTTATGAAATTTTAGAGACCTATATGGGAGAAGACATCGAGGGTCTGGAATACATTCCTCCACTCTATGAGGAAATTGACGCTCAACGGAAAATTACCGGTGAATGGGTGCACAAAGTCCTTCTTTCTGATACTGTCGAAGAAGACATGACCGGTTTGGTGCACATTGCTCCTGGCCATGGTCCGGAAGACTTTGAGATCGGTAAACGTTATGGCATCCCGCCTTTCTGTCCTGTCGACGGCAGCGGCCGCTTCATCCCTGAAGTCGGTGAACGCTATGGCGGTATGAAAGTAAAAGAAGCCAATCCTCTGTTGATCGATAATTTACTTGACAAAGGTCTGATGTTCTTCTCCGGCAAAATTGACCACCGTTATGGTCACTGCTGGAGATGCCGCTCACCGATCATTTACCGCAACACTAACCAATGGTATCTGCGGATCACCGAGGTCAAAGACAAAATGCTGGAAGAGATCGCTCGCGTGGACTGGGTTCCAGAATGGGCTGGTTCTTCTCGTGAATATGACTGGACCATGAACGCCCGTGACTGGTGCATTTCCCGTCAAAGATACTGGGGAATTCCTATACCAGTCTGGACATGTTCCTGCGGTAAGATGAAAGTTATCGGCTCAGCTGATGAGTTAAAAGGTGCAGCTGGCTATGAAGAAGGAATGGACCTTCACCGTCCTTGGATTGACAATGTGACCTTGGATTGTGAATGCGGTGGCAAGATGAAAAGGGTCCCCGATGTTCTTGATGTCTGGTTTGATGCCGGTGTCGCCTCGTGGGCTGCCTTAGGCTGGCCTCGTAAAACTGAGGAGTTTGAAAGATGGTGGCCGGCCCGCTTCATCACTGAAGCTCATGACCAAACCCGTGGCTGGTTCTACTCACAATTAGGATCTTCTTGTGTTGCTTTTGAAAGAGCACCTTACGACCGTGTTCTGATGCACGGCTGGATGCTCGATGCTAAAGGACTGCCAATGTCTAAGAGCCGGGGCAATGTCGTAGAGCCCCATGAAGTGATCACCGAATACGGTGCTGACGCTCTTCGTTTCTACCTGCTGCGTGTTTCTTCTCCCTGGGAAGATGTATCTTTCCAGATGGAAGGCGTAAAGAATGCTAGAAAAACACTCAACATTCTCTGGAATGTAGCCAGTTTTGCTTCGACTTATATGGCTATTGACAGCTTCGATCCACAGGCGCAGAAAGTTGCTAAAAGCGCCTTACGTCCAGAAGATCTCTGGCTGATGTCCAGAACGGAAAAACTTAAGCTGGCAGTAACTGAAAACATCGACTCACTCGATATCCACAAAGCCTGCCGGGCTCTGGAAGATTTCATACTGGGCGATCTTTCTCGTTGGTATGTACGTTTAATCAGGGATAGGATGTGGAGCGAGTCGACTGATGAAGATAAGCTGGCTGCTTACAATACACTTTACGCTGCTTTGATGACTGTAGTCCGATTACTTTCGCCCTTCTGCCCGCACATCACTGAAGAAATCTACGCGGCCATGGATGGCAGCAAAGAGACAATCCACATGTTGGACTGGCCGACTGTTGACAACTCTTTCATCGATGACGATCTGGAACTTGCTATGGAACTGATGCAGGAGCTCGTAGAGGACATTACTCGTGAGCGTCAGAAAAATAATGTCAAGCTGCGCTGGCCTTTACGCAGAATTGTCGTCAGGATCAATACGCCGGAAGTCAAAGATCTGATCAAAAGAATGGAGGATGTCCTACTCTCGCAGGCTAATGTCAAGGAGATTGAATATTCTACCAGTAACTGGGATGAATTGCAACTGGTGGTGAGCCCGGTGCCTAAACCGATTGGTCACACTTACAAACAGGCTTCAGCAAAAATCATTCCTGCCATTAAAGAAGGGGATGCCCGTGCCATTAAAGCCGGTACTGATATGGGAGCTTACCTGCTGGAAATCGACGGTGAGACTTACGAGATCACGGAGGAAATGGTTTCTTACAACTACGTGCCGCCTTCTGATGTGATTGCCGTGCCTTTCAGCCGTGGTGACCTTTACATCGATTTCAATCTTGATGAAGATCTCAAACTGGAAGGCTATGCCCGTGAGGTAATCCGCCGTATCCAGCAGATGCGTAAAGATATGAAGCTTGATGTGGAGAGTTTTGTTTCAGCAGAGCTCAATGCCGGATCACTGGCGGAAGCTGTAACTGCCTGGAAAGAGCACATCATGAAAGAAACCCGCTCGACAGCCTTGACGCTGGTGGAAGCACCTGCTGGTGACTATGCAGTGGAGTGGGACATCGAAGGAGAAAAAGTAACCATTGCTCTAACTCCTGCCAAATAAACGCTACCGAGGGAGCAATCCCTCTCTTAATTAATTTTTTTAGATTGGTGCGATTCTCTTAAAAATGTATGATTCTAGTTCGATTCTGGTGCGATTCTCTTAAAAATGTACGATTCTAGTTCGATTCTGGTGCGATTCTTGTTTTAATATATAATTCTAATCGACATCCTTGATATAGGTTTATTGCCTTTTCATATCCGACATCTTGAAAATTGGTGAAGATCTTGCTTACTGAAGACTTAATAGCGTTGGTTAAGGATATTCAAAAATACCAATGCGAATCACAAACCATTGAAGTGAAAACAGCCTCTAATGGTTGTCCAACTCATCTTTATGAGGTTCTTTCTGCTTTTTCAAACCAAGATGAAGGTGGCACAATCATCTTTGGCTTGGATGAGTCTAATAATTTTCAGATAGCTGGAGTCTATGATATTCAAGATCTACAGCATAAGTTAATTGAACAATGTAAGCAAATGGAACCCATAATTAGGCCGTTGTTTACTTTCTGTGAGTTAAATAACAAACGAATCGTATCAGCAGAGATCCCCGCCATTGATATCGCTCAGAGGCCCGCATATTATAAAGGAAAGGGCAAGTTAAAAGGATCATATCTGCGATCTGGAGCTTCTAATGAATTAATGAGCGAATATGAAATATATACATATGATGCCTATCGACAAAACATTCATGATGATTTGAGAATAGTTCCCGACATTGGCATGGATGCCTTAGATGCCGAGAAGTTGAAAACATTCCTTGAAAAAGTTAAAGCCCAGACAGTTAATCTTAGGACTCTTAAGGATGAAGAGATTCTAGAGCTCCAAGGAGTTCTCAGAAATGGTGCAATAACTCTCGCAGGCCTCTTGGTTTTTGCTAAATACCCTCAAATGTATTTTCCTCAGTTGTGCGTTACGGCTGTAGTCATACCTGGTTTGGAAATGGGTGAAATTGGGGATGAAGGGGAGAGATTTCTAGCAAATCAGCGGATAGTAGGAACGATCCCCGAAGTACTCGAAGAAACAGTGGGGTTCATAAAACGCAATCTGCGGGTAAAAACGATCATCCAAGATGGCAAAAGAAATGATAAGCTGGAGTATCCCATTATTGCTGTCAGGGAAGCTGTGTTAAATGCCTTAATGCACAGGGATTATAGTGCTTATTCAGAACGCACTCCGGTCCGGGTGGAAATCTACAACGATCGAATGGAAATAATCAATAATGGCGGCTTGTATGGAAGGGTCTCTATTGATGAATTGGGCAGAGTACGACCAGATACACGAAATCAAACTTTAGCAAATATTTTGGAAATCTTAGGAGAAACTGAAAATAGATATTCAGGCATCCCCACAATGCGTCGAGAATTGAGGTCGTATAATCTTCCTGAACCAGAATTTAAAAGCAAAGGCGGCATGTTTATTGTTATATTTAGAAACAATATGAATCAAGTATCAGAAGTAAAAATTGAGGACGATCTCATCAAAAAAATTCTCGAATATTGCTCAATTCCCCGTTCAAGAGATGAACTAACCGCGTTTACGGGATTGTCTAAAGCATACCTCCGACGATCGGTTTTAGCACCTCTGCTGGAACAGGGACTGCTGACAATGACTCTTCCCGATAAACCAAAGAGTACCTATCAAAAATATTATTCAACGAAAATCAAAAATTAATCTTGTTGATTAAAATTATCGAAGCCTCCAATCGGAGGCTGTTTGATAGAACTATTAGCAAATTAAGCAGTTTTTACGACGATCAGTTCGTAGTCTCTGCTGCCTAAGCCGATCTTCTCGGCATGCTCTAAACAACTGCACCATTCTGATTCGGGAGTGTTGTTCGTGAAATGGTCATGACGATCAACAAAGTCTTGTTTCTGTATATTGTCTGTCAGTTGACTGTTGGGCAGCGGTTGAGCAGCAAGACAAGCATCTACGCAGGCTTGATCCAGTGCTAAGGGGTCAAAGGAAGCAAACATTCCGATGTCGGGAAGAATCGGTGCATCATTCTCGCAATGACAATCGCAATTGGGCGAGATATCGATTACGAGTGAAATATGAAACTGAGGACGACCGTCGACAACCGCTTTAGTATATTCTGCCATGCGGCAGTTTAATTCTTCCATTGCACTGGAGTTTTCAAAGGCGATAGCATCAAAATTGCAAGCTCCCAGACAGCGTCCACAGCCCACACAATTCTGGAGATTAATTCTCATCTTCTTACTCTTTTCATCAAACTGTAAACCATCATTGGCACATTCTTTTTGGCATAAGCGACAACCATGGCATTTTTCTTCATCGATTGTCGCCTGGCTGTTGCTGTGTTGCTCTGTTTTACCAGCGCGTGATCCACAGCCCATACCGATGTTTTTGATGGTGCCGCCGAAACCTGTCATTTCATGACCTTTGAAATGAGTTAGACTGATGAAAACATCTGCATCCATAATTGTCCGGCCGATTTTAGCTTCTTTGACATATTCGCCTCCGGCCACCGGCACAAGCAAGTCATCTGTACCTTTGAGGCCATCACCGATAATTATTGGACAGCCAGTGGATAAAGGTGTAAAACCATTCTCCCAGGCACATTCTAGATGTTCTAAAGCATTTTTACGGCTGCCAGGATACATAGTATTGCAGTCAGTCAAGAATGGTTTTCCGCCCAGTTCTTTAACAACATCTACCACGGCTTTAGCATAATTGGGGCGCAGATAGGAAATGTTACCCAGTTCACCGAAATGCATTTTGATCGCTACGAATTTGCCAGCCATTTCAATCTGTTCAATTCCTGCGGTTTTTATCAGTTTTTTTAATTTAGCCGGCAGTCCGTCACCGAAGGCTGCTGTACGTAAGTCTGTAAAGTAAACTTTTGATTTTTCCATCTTAACCCCTCATGAATATGAATTCTGTAAAATTGCAGTATCCGCGTATTTAGTAAACATGCTGCCTGTTTGTAAGTGTTTTGGTAGTCAGCCTTATCACAACCACTATAGTCCAATCTAATGCTCCAATGCCTGCCAATCTTTTAGGAAGCATTCTAAAAACTATTTTCTTTATGAAATTTCCCGGCTTTTTGCAGTTCAGCCACAACATCTAATTTTTCTGGACATACTGCCTGACATTTGTTACATTTAGTACAGCGGTCTGCTGCATAATTTCTTCTTTCTAAGGGCAAATAGTAATTTGATTCAACATTTGCAATTAATCCTTGTTTCCGCTGCAACATGATCGTGTTGTAGCTGGTCAATATCTCCGAGATGTGGATATTTTCGGGACAAATCGCATTGCACTTTCCGCACCCAGAGCAATTGATCGTTTTGTCCATTTTGATCGCTCTGACGATCTCTGGCAGTTCCGCGAGGGCTTCTGCACTAAGGGGCGTGAAGTTCTGCATATTGCGGATATTATCCTCCATCTGCTCTAAGCTGGACATTCCCGAAAGCACCATCATAACATCCTCAAGACCGGCGGCGAAACGGATTGCCCAGGAAGCCGGACTTAGACCTGGATAAATACGCTCCATTTCACTTCTGACTTCCTCAGGCACCTTTGCCAACAGGCCGCCTTTGACAGGCTGCATAACAATGACCTTGCGCTCATGTTGACGAATGATCTCATAGCAGCGCTGGGACTGTACAAACTCACTGGTCCAGTCGAAATAATTGAGAGCTATCTGCACAAATTCAATCTCTGGATGTTCAGTAAGAATCCGGTCAAGCACTTCTGGTGTATCATGATAAGAAATACCTAGATGTTTAATGCGGCCTTCTTTCTGCAAGCGTTTAAGAAATGCAAACTCATCACATTGTTTAATCTTTGTCTCATAATCTGTTTCACATACGCAGTGCAGGAGATAATAATCAAAATACTCCACACCGCACTTTGCCAGCTGCTCTTCAAAAATAGCTTGCGGCTGCCACGGTTCAGTGATTTGAAAAGCGGGAAGTTTATTGGCTAGAACAAATTGTTCGCGGGGATATCTTTTCACCAATGCTTCGCGGAGGGCAATTTCACTCTTACCGTTGTGGTAAACATAACTTGTGTCAAAATAGGTAAAACCGTTCTCTAAAAAGGTATCAACCATTCTGCAAGTTTCTTCAAGATCAATATCTTCAGCAGCAAGTATGTCGACATTCTCTCTTTTATGGATTAAGGGAAGGCGCATGCAGCCAAATCCTAATTTCTTCATCTCCATAAGTTAATCCCCGTTCAGCATTTCACTAACATGTCGTTTTCTAGAGTTGGATGCTCCTCTTGTAACTGCTTGTTGATTATTGTTTTTTGTGTTCTAACAATGCAGACAGAAATTCTCATCAGTCTCTTTAATGGCTCCTTTAGTTGTGATGACCACTGTTTCCCGCGGCAGTGTTTTGCCACTTTTCTGCAGAGCTTCATCTACTGCTTTTTCCAATCCGCGGCAGCAGGGCACTTCCATTCTTACTACCATGATCTTGGTGATGTCGTTGTTTTTGATAATCTCTGCAAGTTTTTCACTGTAATCAACGTTATCCAGTTTAGGGCAGCCGATGAGCGTAATGCGTTTTTTGATGAATTGTTCGTGAAAATCAGCATAAGCAAAGGCTGTGCAATCGGCGGCAATTAGCAATTCGGCATCCTTGAAGTAAGGTGCGGTTGTTGGAATCAGTTTGATCTTTACAGGCCATTGCTTTAACTGGCTGCCACCTTTTTCAATTAGCTCAGTGCTATTTTCACCGGGATGGGCGGCTAAATTCCGGTTCTGTAAATGCAGTTTAACCGCTTCTTCATCATATTCAGCAGCTTCCCGTTCTTCAAATGAAATAGCCTCCATCGGACATGCTGGTAAACAGTCCCCGAGGCTGTCACAATAATCATCTCGGATTAATTTTGCTTTATTATTAATTATTTTTATCGCTCCTTCATGACAGGCTTCTGCACACGCTCCGCAGCCATTACATTTTTCCTCATCGATTTTAACAATTTTTCTCATCATTCTGCCATCTCCAAGGAGCAAAGCTAATTTAATGATTAAAACAATTACGTTGTAATTACAACATTGTGATCTTCATGAAACAATATCTATCGATTCTTTCCAAAACTTCTCTCTTTGCCGGTCTTTCTGAAGAGGAACTTCTTTCTGTCTTAGATTGTCTGCAGGGCCGGGTGGCCAAATATGCCAAAGACGCTATGATTCTGCGTACCGGCGACCTTGTCTATGAGCTGGGCATCGTGCTCAGCGGCAAAGTTCACATTGTGCAAAAAGATTTTTGGAATAATGTCAACCTTCTCACGGAACTGCAAGCCGGGCAGCTTTTTGCTGAAGCATATGCTTGTTTAGCTACCACTAGATTGGGAGTGAGTGCGGTTGCCCTTGAACGTACAGCCGTGCTGTGGATAAATGTGCAGCGGATGATGACCATGTGCGATTCCGCTTGTGAATTTCATACCCGTTTGATTCGCAACCTGCTGTGGGATCTTGCTGAAAAGAACCTGCTCTTAACTAGCAGGATCGAACATACCTCTAAGCGCAGCATTAGAGAAAAATTACTCTCCTATCTTTCTGAGCAAGCACGCAAAGCTCATAGTCCTGAATTTATCATCCCCTTTAACCGCCAGCAACTGGCTGATTATTTATCCGTGGACCGCAGTGCCTTATCCAATGAGTTATCCAAATTGAGGAAAGAAGGGATTATTGCGTTTGAGAAGAATAAATTCAAACTGAACGATCTTTCTTAAAAAACGAGATGATGCATAAGTGTATAGCGCATTAGCGATATGCGTAAGTGATGAAACCCACGCAAGAATGGTTACAACTTCTGGACAAAAACCGTGAAAAACTGGCTTGTCCAACTCAGCTTAATGATTATTTTACTGCGCAGGAGATCATGGGCAAGAAACTGGATCTGCTTGATTTCGGCATCGTCTCGATTCCTACTGGTCAGATTCTCGTCCGCGATCCCTTGTGTTACTTAGATTGTGAAGAGGAGCCCTATTTTGTGGAAGTCCCCACCGGCGATTTTCATGTAATTGCCTGCGTGGTTATGGAAGATGATGAAGATTGTGCAAGGTATGCGGCAGTAAGAGTCCAGTTCACTAACAAAGAGGCTGTGAGGTTTGAAGAAGCCCTATTGGGTGATGAGGAATTGGCTGAATTGGAAGATGATGAATATTTCGGCTTCAATGTGGATGCCGGTCTTGCCTGTATCTGTGATGTCGCGGTGAGAGATGCCTTTTGTAACTTCTGTGATGAATGGAGTGACGCTAACCCTGACGGTAACCTCTATGATGATTATCTAGCTGCCCTCTTTGCTAAAAGCTATCAGGACGCACCTCGAAATCAGCGGGAAGGCGGGGACTGGATTAATTGGCTGATTCCGGGAACAAATTACCACTTGCCGATTTTCCAAACGGGATTTGGCGATGGGGTCTATCCTGTCTATTTCGGCTACGATCAAGACGGAAAAGTTTGTCAGCTAGTTATCCAATTCATTGATATTGAATTGGCCTATGGTGAAACAGACGGACCGCTTGATGACGAATAATTACACCTTTTCGAAACAATCCGCGTTTGTTCGCAAACGCCAATTTCTTATTTTTAAGTAAGCAGTAATCTCTGGAGCAAGGGCTGGCACCATCTTCAATTTTTATGGAAATATGACCAATCGGTATTCGTTACCTATTCCTCTAAATAGTAATATTTGGATACAAAGCCGATTTGTGTGAAACCAAGACTTTTAGCACGTTTAGTCAAACTGCACGAGAAAAATCAATACTACGAGATTGTCGAAACCATTCAAGATATTCCCGCTGAAAATTGGGATTATGAGCTTGTTAATCATCTTGCACGAGCTTACAACAATCTTGAAAATTATGAATCAGCAGTACAGTTGCTGCTTTCTGTGGCAGCCGAAGGATGTGAAGACCCGCTGTGGCATTACCGTTTAGGTTATTCCTATTATTACCTCGATCAACTCGAAGAATCAAAAAGCGAGTTTGAAGAAGTATTGAAATTAAATCCTGATGATGAAGATGCTCAGAATTTCTTAAGTCATTGCCAGAAGGAGTTAGCCATCCAGACACATTTGCAGCGTACTGCTGAAAGAGCTATTCCTTACAGTGAGTTAACTTTTGAAAAATCATTTACCGCCAGAGTTGATGAATTCTGGCAATGGTTTTCTGAGAATGAAGAAAAATTAGCAGATATTGTTACCAACACTAACAACTATGATCGGGATGACATCGTTGAGTTTATTGCGGAAGGAACTAATTTGCTTGCCGAAGATGTGCATTTTAATATCGGCGGTGAATTTGAATTTACCTTTGCGGTAGATGATGACAATTATCTGTTTTATTTATATCCGTATATCATTGCAAGAATGCCACTGCGTTTCCGTGACAAATGGCATTTTTCTCCTTATCTGTCAGGAGCTAAAGGCAAAGGCTTTACCTTCGAAATGCACGGAGCCAGAATTAATCTGGATGAGGTTAAAGTTTTTGCAGATTATGATGCTGATAGTGGAAAATTCACATTGTATTTTTATGATGATACGCTCTGCAGCCTCGAAGACGCGGAAGCCCACAACATCTTCCATTTGCTGGTTGAATTATCGATCGGAGAAGCCTTAGCCAATGTTTATGTGGCGGAGGTGGAACGGTTGGAAAGTCCCCGGCAGGACATGTATTCTTTAACAGATTTGGATGATAAAATCAGGGAAACTATTACCGCCAGCGGCGAAGATTTGATTAACGATCCCAGCGAACTTTACGTTGCTTATGAGTTTGACCCTATCGACAGTGAAATACCTCGTCATGATATTATAACGGGAGTTACACATTATCTTGATTTAATTAATGATTATTATTTTGACACATATACTAATGCTGATGGTCTAGAAAAATACGGTGCTAAGCCAGTATTCCTTTTCTTCCCTACCTATATGGAAGCAGATTATGGGCTAGTCGATCTGCGTTATGATCTGGAAGAACTTATTGAGAATAAAATCATTGGAACCAAAGGTAGCGGTGAAGAATTGGGACTTCTTCTGGGTGGTGCTACCGGCACTATCTATTCCTACATCGATCTGCTGCTTTATGACGAAGCTAAATTTCTCGCTAAATTTAAGGAGATATTAGTGCTCTATCCTCATACTTTCTATTTCGCGGAATTCCGACAGCAGGGTAAATTAGTTAAACTGACGGGGGAGATCTAATGGGTTTAGATATTTATGCCGGTACTTTAACCAGATATTATGCTCGTAACTGGAAAAACGTCGTCCAGCAGTGGGCAGAAGAAAATGGTGTAGATTGTCAAGTCATGACGCCTGATGGCGAATATACACAGACGCCAGCCGAAGAGATTCAACCTGTGGTAGAAGAATGGCTGAGTGCGTTGGTCGACGGTCTGGCCGAAGGCGGAACACAAGTTCTTCCTTGGATTGAAGATAATGAACGCTCATATTATACAAATAAGCCAAACTGGGATGCCTATGGTGCGCTCTTAATCCTCAGCGCCTGTCTGCATACTGGAGAGGACATTCCCAAAGTTTATCAGATCTCTTCCGACTGGGGAGAAAATCAGGCTGTGAAAAACTGCCTCATGGAGGAAGTCTACATCAATTCATTTTTAAATGGAATTGAATTATGGCTGCCGTTTGCTGAATCTCTGTGGTTTCAGTATGTAACGCCGACCGGCAAAGAAATGGTGATGGCTTCCGTGGGTCTTTTAGAAGCTGAGCTGCAGGAAATCAACAACCGCCGCTGGCAGGCTGATGAGGAAACAATCTTGAGCTGGCTGACTATTGAGTGTGAGCCTTTAGCAAATGCTGCGGAAGAGGACGCACCAGCGCTGTATGATCTAGAAACATTGGCGAAAGTGGCTTTTGCGATGTTTTATGAAGCGGTGGTCTTTGCTAAAGAAAACAGAGTGCCGATCAGGCTGGATTATTGAGAATATGGGTAGGAATCAACAATGTCTTCAAATTTCATTAAGCAACTGCAGGATTGGCATCAGGCGGACGATCATCAAAAAATTGTCGAGGCGATTCTGGAAGTTCCGGCCGCGGAACGTGACTATCAACTAATAATGTTGTTAGCCCGCGCTTACAACAATCTGGATGACTATGAAACTGCCTGTGAACTGCTGAATTCAATCAAAGACGAAGGACAGGATGATGATCTCTGGCATTTCCGTTTAGGTTACGCTTATTATAACATGGGTTTAGATGCGGAAGCTAAACAAGAATTTGAACGGGTTCTGGCTTTAAACCCGCAGGACGAAGATGCTCAACAACTGCTGGCTGATTGCAATTATTCTTTGGAGAGTGCAGAAGCTGAAGTTCCTTTAGATGATCCTGAGCAGTATCTGTTAACTAGTCTTCATGAACTCATTTTTGAAGAAAATGAAATTGAAGGTAATTGTATTGTCATTCCCAGCTGGCGGATGGTCATTACTCCGCACATTGAGAGTCTTACGGATGATATGGCGGTCTTGTATTTCTACCTCGATTGCGAAGACTGGGACCGGCAGATGTTTGAATGCTCAGTTTCGATGGGCGCCAATGCTAAAAATGCGTTGGAAACTGCGGAACGTAGTTTTCTGTTTTCAGTGGTTGATGGCCTGCGAACGATGATGGAGGAGACTACCGCTCTTGATCTTAAAACTTCATTTGCCGGTAATGATCACCTTTGGCATGTTTATAAAAGTGACATCGTCGGCATGGGCGATATCCCCATTGGTGACGATATTTCAGAGTTCTGGGATCTTCTTCAGGAAGACATTACCAAACGTCTGGGTAATCAGAAATTCGTCTATGTTAAAATCTACGGGGCTAAAAATGGTGAAGAGATTACCAGCGAGTGCCGGATTAATGACGTGGTCAGCAAGGAACTGAGTGCAAAACTTGCTGAGACGATTAGTAAGTGGGAAACCGAACAGTTCGGTTCCAAAAAACAATTCTTTTTCATCCAGCAGCAGGATGCTACTTATGATCCTTATCCCTATAACGAGGAAGATTTGTTAGAAATAACCAGACAGGCGATTAACATCTTTGCTGAATGTCAAAATGAATTCTACGATCACTATCTTGAGCGTCTAACTGCTGAACTGGGTGACACAAGTCTTGCGGAAGAACTACATGCTTTCCTGCCGGAAATGTGCGCTGAAAATGCTTTTCCAAATATCATTTATAATGAATTAATAAATATCCGCCAAAAAGAGGAAAACTACGAAGTGTACAAACACCAGCTTGCTAGTTTTTATCCTCTCCAGAAAGCTTTACAGACTTGCTTTAATGATGATAGCTTCACCGATGAACTTTACTCGGCATATGTAAGTCTCAGTTCCATCTATAATGTCATCTGCAAGGCTAAAGAGGACAATAAGGATCTAGACGGCGCTATCTTAACGATCTCGTTTGGCTTTTCTGATGATTATCTGTTACGGTGAGGAATAAAATATGGACGATGAACTATTGCACAGGTTAAATAAATGGCATGAAGATGATGAATATCAGAAAATCGTCGATGAATTACTTGCAATACCGGAAGCAGAACGAGACTACAGTATCATTTCCCACTTAGCCAGAGCACTCAATAATCTCGGTCGTTATGAAGAAGCAGCGGAACTGCTGCTGACTATTGCTGAAGAGGGTACGGATGATTTCCTTTGGCACTTCCGTTTGGGTTATGCCTATTTCTATCTTGACCGCATCCAAGAAGCTAAAGCAGAATTTGAAACAGCGTTAGAACTGGACCCGCAGGATGATGATGTGCTGAACTTTATCGGCTGGTGTAAAGAGAAGATTCAGGAAGAGGCGGGTTTTAAACAAGAAAATTTTGATCCTGAACTATACACTGATGAGCAGTTTGAGGCAATTGAACGGCACATCGAGAAACACATCGGTCACTATGAGCGAGTGTTTCATGAAATCGTTTCACCGGATATTCACATTGATGTGGCAATTATCGAGCCGACACCGGAACGTAATTACTACACGCTGGTTACTATGGGCATGGGCGCTCACCGCATGAGCGTTCCCCTTTCGCTGGAAGGTGAAAATTTTGACCGGGCGGAACTGCTGATTGCCCTGCCTCCTGATTGGCCGATTAATCGTGATGATGACTTATGGTTCTGGCCGGTCAAATGGCTGAAGATTATGGCCCGGCTGCCCGGCGAACAAGATACTTGGCTGGGTTGGGGTCATACCGTCTCCAACGGCGAGCCTTTTGCTGAGAATACCAAACTTTCGGGAATGATCGTCTGCGATCTGACCGAATTTGATGAAGGTGCTGATAAGTGCATTCTGCCCAATGGTGAGTGTGTAAATTTCTATCAGATTATTCCACTGTATCGTGAAGAATTAGAATTCAAATTAAGTCACAGCCGTGATGAATTGTTGCATCTGCTGAACAGCATCGATACCGTTCTGGATATCAACCGTCCCAACTATGGGCTGGCAACTTATTCCAAGAATTTTGCGATCGCTCAGGATGACATTAAAACCCTGCTTTATGATTGGCATGAAGCGCAGGGCTGTATTGCCACTGACCGCATTATGGTCGACGGTGCGAAAGTCGGTTATATGTACCGTGAAGAGCCGATGGCAGAGATGCCCGACAGCGGCTGGAGATTTTTAGCCGGTGATGAAACGGATGAGTATATGGAAAATCCTGATAATTCTGGTGTTTATTCTTTGAACACTATCTGTAATTACGATCCAGATATTATTCCACTCCTGCATGCACCATACGGCACCTCTTTTCACCGCGATGAAAATGGTAAATTTGTTAAAGCGCGTTTTGAACCAGGGGATCCTTGAGTTCCCTTATTATTTTTTAATATACAACTATTATTTTTAATTGCTTAAATACTTATACTAAAGCCGTGGTTTAATTGCTAGTGACAATATGCAGTTTAACAGCGTAACGCAAGTTTATTTCAGTCCTAATGGCACAACTGAAAAAGTCATTCAGACGATTGCCAGTGGACTGTCTGCCCAAACTATAACCTATGATCTGTTGAGAAACCCTCTGCAGGAAGATGTACAGATTGCTGCTGACTCGCTCTTGATCGTGGCGATGCCAGTTTATGCTGGCCGCATTCCTGCGCTCTGTCGGGAAATGATCAGTCATCTCAAAGGCAGTAAGCTGCCGGCCATCGCCGTTGTTGTTTATGGTAACCGTGATTATGATGATGCTTTACTGGAGCTGAAAGATCTTCTCGTGCAAAATGACTTTTGTGTAGTGGCAGCCGGTGCTTTCATTGCTCAGCATTCAATCTTTCCTCAAGTAGGAGCCGGCCGACCTGATGAAGAAGACAACAAAGCTATGGTCGCCTTTGCCCAGAAATGTTCAGCATTAGCTGCTGCTTATGATGCAGACTGCACAGCGACGCTGAACGTTAAGGGCAATCCGCAGTATCGGGCAGCAGGTAATGTAGCCTTAAAGCCCACTGGTGACAGCAAATGTACCGAATGCGGCGCTTGTGTCAAGCTCTGCCCCACTCACTCAATCCCGGCTGACGACCCTCAGCAAACTAACAAGGAAACCTGCATCTCCTGCGGTGCCTGCATTCATGTTTGTCCGGTCCAATCTAGAGCTTTCCGCGGTGCTGATTACGAGTTAACTGCAAGCAAATTCAATAAGAATTGTGCAGAATATAAAAAACCGGAAGTGTTCTACTTAGAGTAAGCAAATTATGAACACTTTAACAAATCTTAATCTAAACGGAAGTAAAACTCCGTTTTACCAATTTTTTTGCAAGTAAGCTGATTATACTCAGCATTACGACATTGTAGTATGAAAGGAAAACTAACCACGGCTAGTGGTGCTCCGTTAGACGGCGATCAAAACTCGATTACGGCCAGCGGATATGCGCTTCTTCAAGATGTACACCTTACGGAAAAGCTGTCTCATTTCAACCGTGAAAGAATTCCCGAGCGGGTAGTCCATGCTAAAGGTACTGGCGCCCACGGTTATTTTGAAGTCACTAATGATTTGAGTAAGTATACCAGAGCTGCTTTCCTCTCTGAAGTAGGCAAGAAGACGGATATCTTTGTGCGTTTCTCGATTGTCAATACTGAGCGTGGTGGTCCTGATGCAGATCGTGATCCCCGGGGATTTTCGGTAAAATTCTACACTGAAGAAGGTAACTATGACATTGTTGCCAACAACACACCTGTTTTCTTCATTCGGGATGCAATCAAATTCCCTGATTTTATTCACAGTCAGAAAAGAAATCCTAAAAGCAACCTGCATGATTATGACATGTACTGGGATTTTCTCTCCCTCACTCCCGAAAGCATTCATCAGGTGACTATTCTCTTTACAGACCGCGGCACGCCAAAGAACTACCGTCACATGGATGGCTTTGGAACCAACACGTTCATGTGGTACAATGAGAAAAATGAATATGTCTGGATCAAATATACATTTAAGAGTGATCAGGGAAACGAGACTCTTACTGCTGACGAAGCTACCGTCCTTAAAGGTAAGGAGTCTGATCATGCAACCATTGACTTGTTTAAAGCTATTGATGAGGGCAATTATCCTACCTGGACCGTTTATGTGCAGATTATGACTCCTGAGCAGGCAGAAGATTATCAGTTCGATCCTTTTGACGCTACCAAAGTTTGGTATCATGAAGACTTTCCGTTAATTCCCCTAGGCAAGATTGTCCTTAACCGCAATCCTGAAAATTACTTCGATGAAGTCGAGCAGTCGGCCTTTGCACCTTCCAACATGGTACCTGGTATCGGCGCTTCTCCCGACCCGCTGCTGCAGGCAAGGATGTTTGCTTACACCGATACACAACGCTATCGTTTGGGACCGAATTTTCAGCAGTTACCAATTAATTCTCCTAAAGGCTTGAATGTTTATCAGCGGGATGCTTTAATGAGTCTGGGCATTGTTGGTTCTGAACCTAATTATTATCCCAATTCCGTTCCTGACTCCCCGGCTCCGGACCCATCTTATGCTCCGCCAGCTCCTCGCATAAATGATGAAGCGAAGAGACATCAGAAACCAGTGGAGGATATTGACTTTGTCCAGCCGCGGGCTTTGTATAACAGAGTTCTTAGTGATGAAGACAAGGATCATCTGATTGCTAACATCGCTGGCCACCTCGGGGGTGCAAGAGAAGATCTACAGTATCGTCAGACCGCTTTGTTCTACAAAGTTGATGAAGACTACGGTACCCGAGTTGCTGAATCTTTGGCACTTGATGTTAACAAAGTTATAGAACTGGCGATGGCCTCCGATGAAGAAAGAAAAAAGATAACAATGAAGATGTAATCACCCCCCCCATCTTCAATCTTTTTTTATAGATAGTCTATTCAATTCTTACATTCTATAAACGTCATGTAAGGTATTTAAGATTCTATATAGTTGCCCATTTAGACTATGGGTGATTATCCTGACTGAAGAATACTTAAACACAGATCAGGGGGGGGGGGTACTCAAATACTCCATTTCCTCAGCAAACAGGCACTTCATCATGCATTTCTAATAGCAAAGATGAAACTAGTCTGATACATAATACGGATACCAGTGATACTGATTTTGAAGATATACCAAATGATCAATCATGTGATGATCATAGTGCAAACAAATGTTCATCCCCTGATGATCCTTGTCCTGCGCATGGGGATGAAAAAGATCATGAATTATTGATTAATG
The DNA here is from genome assembly GCA_905203995.1 of uncultured Methanomassiliicoccus sp. Taxonomy (GTDB): domain Archaea; phylum Thermoplasmatota; class Thermoplasmata; order Methanomassiliicoccales; family Methanomassiliicoccaceae; genus Methanomassiliicoccus_A. Next base: position 263,759 of record CAJKXZ010000001.1, read on the forward strand.
TCTCTAAAGACATCGACCATATGAAGAAATCTTTGAATCTGGTGACTTCATATATTTTAGAATCATATATTTCTGATGTACATGCGTTTGAACAACAGGGGTTTGAACAACAGGGATCGGTGGATACAAAATATTGTGAATTGCTAGCTAGTATTTCTAGAAATATTGATGAAATTAAGAATGCCTTGAGCATAGTGATGCCATCAACATCAAATTTAGATTTTTCTAAGGGAATTAATGACATTGGAAAACACGTATCATTAATAATAAACGAGACTTGTGGTAATTTAGCAAAAGATAGAGCTAGAGATGAAGAAAACAGAATAATTAATCATTTTATAGATGCATTTGAAGATTATCAAAAAATGTATAATGCGTCTGAAAATGATACTAATTTTGATTATAAAAAATCATTTATCAGCATTGGTGGATTATTTAATTCTGCATTTAAGAAAGTTGGTGTAGAATATATTAAAAAATCATCAATTGGAAAATATGTTGATTATGATACAATGTTCATCATGGCTAATGAACCTACAATCGATGAGACCAAGATTGGTACAATCTATCGTCAAATCGACAGTGGAAGTTATAAGCGTAATAATATATTAATATATCCACAAAAAGTTATAATTTACACAGAATTTGAAAATAATGTAGGGGTGCAATAATGAAAGCATATTTAGGAATAGATTTGGGCACTACATATTCATGTATCTCTAGGATTACGGACATGGATGTCGAGCCGAAAACAATTGAATTATCTGGTAAATACACAATGCCCTCTGTAGTTCACTACGATGCAGATACTGTTATCGTGGGTGAATCTGCAAAACAGCGTTTGTTCGATGTTCGTCAAAAAAAGAAGACTGTAGAACTTGCAAAACTGTGGATGGGCACAGATAAAACCTGGGCAGTAAGTAACGATTTAAACGTCACTCCAGTTGATGTATCTTCTGAGATCTTAAAAAAATTGATAGAATATTATAAAGAACAATATGGTGAAGAAGAATACGAATGTGTAATTACATGTCCTGCTAATTATATGGAAGATAAAAAAAACCTAGTTCTACAAGCAGCTCATGAAGCTGGAATATCCGTCAAGAGTCTTCTAAATGAACCGACTGCTGCAGCGATTTGTTTCTTTAAAATGAATCAAGATGCTGTTGGGAAAACTATAGTAGTGTTTGATTTAGGTGGAGGAACTCTTGATGTAACGGTGGCTACTTGTGTATTGGATGACAATAACAATCCAACTTATAAAGTAGTAGTATCTAAAGGGAAAGAATGCTTAGGTGGATTTCAGTGGGATCAAGAACTAGAAAGTGAATTGTTACTTCAATGTTCAAAACAATCTAACAGATCAGAAGATGAAATTAAACACGCTCCAACAGATTACCAGATGATTCGATACAGATCTGAAGGATATAAAATTCAACTATCTTCTGGTCCAATTGATGAACAATTCGTACTTCCGTCCACCGGAGAATCTATAAATTTTGTATTGAGTGTAGAAGATTTTGAGAAAAAAACAGAGCATAGATTACTCGAAGCACTAGCCGTATTTGATAATGCATTAGAAAGTGCGTATTGTAATGAGCAAGATGACATTCCAAAAATATGCAGCGATGATATCTATCGTATAATACTCGTTGGAGGATCATCAAGAATGCCTCAGATTAAGAGGGGTATTATAGAGCGTCATCCTGAATTTAACAATAAAGTTTTGATACGAGATCCAGATTTATCAATTTCACGAGGGGCAGCTATATGGTGTAAAGAGTATAGTGAAAACAGTCTTAGTGAATATCTTTCAAATACATTTGGGGTCGATGCATATCGCTCAGAAGAGAGTGAAGAAATTGTTTGCTTCAATCATATTTTCCTAGGTCAACGCATACCGTGTGAATGTATGCGCGGGTACATTACTAGACATGATGATACCGATTCATTTATTCAGAACATATATCAAAATACATCCCCTGCAGATACAACATATACTGAACTGGATGATTGTACGAAAATTGGTGATTTGAGCATTCAATTACCTCAAAAAGTTCCTAAACATACCCCAATAAAAACAACTTTTAGAATAAATGTATCTGGATTAATTAGTGTCACAACTGAATGCATGGGTGTGACAAAATCATGCATGATTACACTTACTCCAGATTTAGCCGATCATCGAAATGTAGACGTGATACGGGGGGAATAATGTGAAATTATGTAAAGCGTTAGTAGTCTGTATTGCATTTATGTTTGGTGCATCATTGTTTGGATGTGCAGTTAGTAATGGTATATCGTATGATGACAATGTGTGTTATGATGAATCTTCATATGTATTGTCAGATGAAATGGGATCTGTAGATATACACCTTTCATCTGCATATCTTGGTAAAACTTATACTGTAAAATCAAATATTAACACCCTTATTATTGATGGAGATTATTCATTAACAGAAACTATCTTGGATGGTTTTTCTATATGTGTAGATTCAAGATCTAATGATCTTAATATTTATTTAACCAATGTTGGATTCAAGAGTCTTAAAGAACAGCCAGCCATATACTCTAAAGATTATTCAACTTCTTCCAAATACAAGATTAATTTAATCTGTACTGATGATGTGGTTATATATGGTTCCAATCAGACCAATTCACAGGCAACAACGTCGACAATATATTCAGCAAATGTCAATATAACCCTTGATGGGGATCTTAAAATCTATGGTGGCAATGGAGCATCATCTTCTAACGGTTTATCAGCCATTAGTACATATGATCTAACAGTATCAGGTAATGGAACTTTAACTGCTGTTGGAGGTGATGGGGGTATTGGCACATCTGGTGTTAATGGATCAAAGGGACAAACAGGTGCTAATGCTGTCGAAGGTACCATAAAAAGTACATCTGGTACTATTGGTGGTAGTGGTGGTAAGGGATCGAATGGTGGAAATGGTGGATATGGCATATCCTCTCAATCAATCACCATCTCTGATGCTGTTCATGTCTATGCTATCGGTGGAAACGGTGGCGCTGGCGGAAATGGTGGAAATGGCGGCAATGGTGGCAGTGGTGGCCAAAATCAATGGTTTGTAGTAAAAACACCTATTTGTGGAAACGGTGGACCTGGTGGAAACGGTGGCGCTGGTGGAAACGGCGGTAATGGTGGTAACGGGCTAATTTCTGGTAATTATGGTACTGGTGGTTTAGGAGGTACTAAAGGATATGGTGGTAACAAAGGCGTCGTAATTGCAGATATCACACATAAACAATTTCAAGGTAAAAATGGACCAAATGGATTAGATGGCAGAAAAGGCAATATTGGTCAAAATGGGGATGAAGCTACAGTGCCCAGCATATCTTACGTTGTGTCATTTAACACTAATGGTGGTAATAATCTCAAATCACAAAATGTATACAAAGGCAACACTGCAGAGATTCCACAAACTCCTGTTCGTGAAGGTACCGATGAGTATTATTACTCATTTGAAGGTTGGTATTTAAACTCTAGTTTAACTCAAGAGTATTCATTTGATATGCCTATAACTAAGAATATAACGCTTTATGCAAAATGGAGCAAAGTAGATTATCCCAAATATACAATAATCTTTGAATCAAATGGAGGTTCTAGCGTATCTAATCAAACCGTATCTGAAGGTAAGAAGGCCTTGGTGCCTACGGAACCAGTCTATTCAGATGGAACATATGATTACGCATTTGGTGGTTGGTATATTGACCCATCATTATCTTATGAGTATAACTTTGCTACTCCTGTAACGCAGGATATGACACTCTACGCAAAATGGGAAAAGTCAGAAAAATCCTATTTAATCTTATTTGAGTCAAATGGGGGCTCAAACATAGAAAGTCAAACAGTTGTTGAAAATGGAAAAGTTATAAAACCTGCAGATCCCACGCGTAAGGGTGGATTAACGTATGAGTATACTTTTGGAGGTTGGTATTCTGATTCTTCATTATCATATGAATACGATTTTACCGATGGAGTATCACAAGACATGACATTGTATGCAAAGTGGAATAGGTCTAATTGCATATCTTTGGTTATTTCTATACCTTTGATTTTTGGTGGATCGATGGGCACTCCATTAGTTTATCATCTATTACGGAGATCGTAAATACAATATGGCCGTAAACACACGGTCATTTTATTTATTTTTTATCAAATTAGAATACTATCATGTACAATGCTTGAGGACTTCACCATGAATCGATATCTGCCAGGTAGAATTGTATTGATTGCACTAGCCATATTCTTGATTCCAATGATTATCATACCATTGTTGTATCCACACGGATTCATCTCTGAATTAGATGGATCAATTGGTGTCATAGACCACGCGTCACTATGGGATGAATTAGATCCATTTTCTGGAACACTATATGCAATTGGTGATTATTTGTGTCATCAGCAAATGAATAGAAGTTTTATCATCAATGGTTCTGAAGTTGCATTGTGCATTAGGGATTTTTCTGTATTGTGTGGTATGCTTATTGGGCTTATATTAACTGATAATAAATTAAAGATATTTCGTCATTATAATATCAGATTATTATTTATTTCACTAATTCTGTCGTCTACAACTTTTTTTGAATGGTGGATAATTAAATCATATGTGATTGATTCTTCAGTTGTAAGGGCAATTATGGGTATTTTTTCTGGCATTGGCCTTGCTATTCTGTTACAACACGCAATCTATTATGAATTTCTCTTTATTGACCAAAATTTACATGATGATTAGATGCATATATTTTGAAATTTTTATATATAAATATCCATCAGATGACTCATAGATGATCATCTGATGGATCTATTGCTTAGTGCATCTTCTGATCGAGTGTAGCTTTGATCAATTCGGCGTTGGACAGCTTTGCAAGCTCTTTTACTTTCTCAAAGTTGATGCCCATCGCTTCAGTGATCCGCCGGCCGTATTCCTCATCAGCCAGATAACAGTGGACTGCATGGCGGTATTTGATGTTGGCTGTTACCGGGGCAATATTGCGAGCGGTATTTTCAATCAATAATGCGCGTTTGTCTTCGGTCATCAGACGATAGAGGTCACCGCCCTGCCGGAAGCAATCATCGGTAGGATCGTCTTTAGGATCGAAAGCATACATGGCCCCGCTAAGATCTAACGGTGGTTCCATAACTTCCGGCTGGGCAGCCCATTCGCCGAGGCTGTTCGGTGTATATGCTGGCGCACCGCCGTAATTGCCGTCAACCCGCATCATACCGTCACGGTGATAGTCGTGCACTTCGCACTTTGCGCGGTTAACTGGAATCTGATTGTAATTCACACCAAGCCGGTAACGCTGAGCATCGCCGTAAACAAAGAGACGGCCCTGTAAGAATTTGTCGGGTGAGAAGCCGATACCCGGGACTACGTGAGCCGGTGTAAATGCTGCCTGTTCGACCTCGGCAAAATAGTTCTCGGGATTGCGGTTTAACTCAAGCACACCTACTTCATGCAGCGGGAACTCGGCGTGTTTCCATACCTTGGTGATATCAAACGGATTCTCGTAATGGTTTCTAGCCTGCTCTTCAGTCATGATCTGCACATACATGGTCCAGCGGGGGTAGTCACCGCGTTCAATTGCTTCGTACAGGTCCCGGCCGTGGCTTTCCCGGTCTTTGCCGATGAGTTCTTCGGCTTCTGCATCAGTGAGGTTCTTAATTCCTTGCTGAGTGTGCAGATGGAATTTACACCAAACCCGCTCATTCTTAGCATTATAGAAACTGAAGGTGTGTTCACCGTAAACGTGCATGTTACGATAGGAGGCGGGGATACCACGGTCAGACATGACGATGGTTGTCTGATGGAAAGTCTCAGGGAGCATGGTCCAGAAGTCCCAGTTGTTTTGGGCTGAACGCATGTTGGTCCGTGGATCTCTCTTCACCGCTCTGTTTAAATCGGGGAAATCGTGAACATCTCTGATGAAAAAGGTAGGTGTGTTGTTACCAACCAGGTCCCAATTTCCTTCTTCAGTGTAGAATTTACAGGCAAAGCCGCGGATATCACGTTCTGCATCAGCAGCGCCTCTTTCACCGGCAACGGTAGAGAATCTAACAAAAACGTCAGTTTTCTTGCCTGGTTCAAAAACCTTGGCTCTGGTGTATTGTGTGATGTCATGGGTGACGGTAAAGGTACCGTAAGCACCGCTTCCTTTAGCATGCATACGTCTTTCGGGTATCACTTCACGGTCAAAATGGGCCAGTTTTTCTAGCAGCCAGACGTCCTGCAGCATTACGGGTCCGCGAGGTCCGGCTGTTAATGAATGCTCATTCTCAGCTACCGGAGCTCCGACCTCATTGGTTAATTTTTTAGAAGGTATAGTAATCCTCTCCTGACGAATTCAAAAGTTATCAGAAAGTGCTTGAACTCATCTGCAGCGGATCATATGTTTCATAGAATATCAAGATACTGCAATATTTTGCTTTGATTATTGCAGTATCTCTGTGTTTCATGCACGATCATAACGGATGAGACTCTCTTTACCCCATTCGTAAGAACATTGAATGTGATCCTCGGGATCGGCGGAAGTAACAGAATACCACATAGCGGGATATCCTCCTTCTCTGGGGCCTAATAATAACCCATGTGCATTTGCGTCCTGCGAATAACTATAACCACCTTCACCAGCCATGATCAGTATGTAAGGGGACTCAAATAAAGTAACTACTGGCACTTTGTTGCGTACCAATTCTTTTACACCATTGATCAGGTAGTTATAGTCCTGACGAAAAGTATAGGTTTCGGTGATAAAGACAATCGTTCCTGGCGCGATCGATTCAAAATCTTCCTGAATGGTGACATTTGAAGTATACTCGATTAAGGCAGCCTTGATTTCTTCGCCTTCGTTAGGATAACCAAGAACTACTACGGGTAGATTACTGAATTCAACCTGATCTTGTTCTGATGCATTGGCGTAGCTCACCAATTGAGCAGTAAAGGACAATGTCAACAGCACCGCCACTGCCATCAACGCCACTGCTATGCAAATAACGGCTACCATTTTATCTTTGCTTTCTGCCATGTTTACCACACCTGCTATCACATGAACTTAATTTAAATGAATAAAATAAGACAAGGGTGTATAGCGTTCTGATCCTTAAAAGGTTCCTATTGCCTGTCTGTTGAGTTCTGATTTGGTCTCTCGCCAAGTGGGCAGATATTGATCCATATAGGCTTTGAATACTTGATTATGGCTGGCTTCCAGCAGGTGACACAGTTCATGAACGATAACGTACTCTAGACACTCTGGAGGCTTTTTAACTAACTGTAAATTGATGCAGATTTTCTTCGTGGCGGTATTGCAGCTGCCCCAACGGCTCTTCATGTTGCGAATTGTATAGGCACTAGCTTGGACACCCATAACTGCTTCCCATTTTTTACCTACTTCAGTTATTACTGGTTCCAACTGGCGTTTGTACCAGGAGTTGATCATTTTCTCTTTTTCCTCAAAACTGCTGTTTTCTGCAATCAGCAGCAGTAAATCATCACCGCTGAGAATTACACTCTTGCTTGCGGAAGGGATTATGGTCAGCTGGTACGCCTTTCCCCAGAGGCTAAGCTCTTCGCCGTTAAGATAACGATGAACGGTACGTTTTTGACTTTGAAATTTAGCCTGCTGCTTTTCAATCCAAGAAAGATTTGCGAGGACAAAGTGCTCAATCTCCCCGCGGCTCATTTTAAGTGGCGCAGAGACGCTGATATTTCCATACGGCGGATGAACGTAAAGATGGGCATTTTTAATCCTTTTCCGCTCTACTTCAACTTCCAAGCCACCGATCTCAAAAATCTCCATCTATTCGTGACAGCTGCAAACTTCTTAATAAATGGTTTCTTGAAAAATGTTTAGTGCATGACTCTTCACGATTCGGTAGATTCGATAAACTCGACATCTGTCGCAAAAATAGTTACATAGGCCAATGATCTATCCTGCAGCTGGACAAGGGAATGATATTCATTTCCTCCTTCGACAGCATAAACTTCATCATACAGCCACCAGGCACCAGCCAAGTCACCATCTAGTTCAATAATCCGATAATTGTGGAAGATAAGAAATTCTACTGAACTAAAGCCGGACTGCGTCTCAAATTTGATCACATAATCCTGATCAACTTTCTTTGCTTCGATTACCCGGCAGTCATGAAAGGAATAATTATCGAGAATTTCTTTAGCAACCTTGGAATTTTTTTCATATGCAAAGTATTCTTGGTTTATTGCTCTGGTCTGTTCTCCATTCGCTTCACACCAGATTGTTATATAGCCAAGCACATCCGCGGAAACAACACCGAGACTACATACCCGTAGATCAGCTATTTTTGTTAAGATCTCGGGAAAAAGATCATTCTTAAGCTCATTTATGCTCGTTTCGTGATTTTTCTTAAAATAAGTTGTCAACTCTTCTTGATTGTAGGTTTCAGGAAACCCATATTTTAGGCCATATTCAGAATCCTCATCATATCTTTCTTATATCCATGTTAAGAATTTATTTAATTTTTGTTGATAAAGCTCTTGATAATATTCCTCAGAAAAAATTTCCGCTCTTTCATCAGCTTTGAAATGAAAGTAATCAAATTGATTTTGACAAAGCTGATACCATTCTTTGGTGCGATATTTCATGAAATCTATATTCCTCTATTTTAGATGTTTATGTTCTCTGATTATTCATGATCTACATTAACCATTCTCAATGCATTTTTCAGATGGACAATGCTCAAGAGCGATTATTCACAGTGACTGAGGTTATCTTGACAAAATAAGCTCAGGAGCGATAAACTGCCGATGATTGAGCAATAATAGCGCTCCTTTTAAACGTCGTATTCCTCATCTATTTTCACATACTGAGGGAGTATTCTATTTATCCTGCCTTTGCATGTATGATTCTGTGAGTGATGATTGGACTGAGCTTTACCGCCCAAATAACCTCGATGAGGTCGTGGGCAATCCCAAAGCTGTCGCTTCCTTAAGACAGTGGGCTGATGCCTGGTCAGCTGGCAAGCCGACGAAGAAAGCGGCGGTACTGATCGGCACACCGGGTGTTGGTAAAACGAGTGCGGCGTTAGCTTTGGCTCGTGAGTACGGCTGGGATACTGTGGAGATGAACGCCTCTGATCAGCGTAATGCTGATGCGGTAAAGGCGGTTGCTCTGCGGGGAGCTCTTACTCAGACTTTTACTGACTCCGGGGAGTTTCTTTCCACGTTAGCGGGCGATCTCAAACTCATAATTTTAGATGAAGCGGATAATCTCAGCGGTAAAGAAGACCGCGGGGGCGTGCCGGCACTGGTGGAAGTGGTGAGAAACACCAAGCAGCCAGTGATTCTCATCGTCAACGATTGGTATGCTCTTTCTCGTAAAAGTTCGGTCTTAAAAAGTGAGACTGAACAGATCAAATTCACTTCGATTAAGTCAGTTACGATCCGCGGCCTCCTGCGTAAAATTGCTAAAGACCGCGGCATTATCATCTCCGACCGTGCACTGGAGCTTTTAGCGGAAAACGCCAACGGCGATATGCGTTCAGCAATCAGAGATCTGCAGGCTGTAGCTACCGGTAAAACGGAAGTTAAGGATCTCGACGCTACTTCTGTTTCCTACCGTGAAGTAGAGAAAACGATGTACAATGTTCTGGATGACATTCTTAAGTCAAAAGATGCGGATCGTGCACGGCGTTCTTTGGCGGAAGTTGATGAACCGCCGGACACCAAGCTGCTGTGGATCGAAGAGAATCTGCCGATCGCTTACCGTGATCATCTTGATTTATACCGCGGCATGAAAGCCGTAGCCAACGCTGATAAGTATCTCGGCCGCGTCTACCGCCGCCAGTATTTTGGTTTCTGGTCTTATGCCGGGGACTTTCTTTCCTATGGCGTCTGTGCTGCCAAAACACGGGAAATGCACGGCTTCCTGCGCTACAATTTCCCGCAGTATCTGATGAAGATGTCTCGTTCCAAAGGGGTGCGGGCGGTGCAGAACAGTGTCTGTGCCAAACTCGGTGAAGCTGTGCACATGTCTGCCCGGCAGGTTAAGCAGGACATTCTGCCCTACTACTCTCGCATTTACAAGAGCGATCCTGAGTTTGCCTTGAAAACTTCTCTGGATTTAGAACTGGAGCAAGAAGAAATTGCCTATATTCTGGGAGAAAAAATTGATGCGGCAGCAGTCAAACGCATCATGAAAGAAATGGCACCTCCTGCTGAAGAAAAAGCAGCTAAAGAGAAGAAAGCCGCCAAGCCCAAAGAAAAGAAGAGAGCGCCGGTAAACCAAAGCACGCTGTTCTGAGGTCGTTATTCATGAATGATGTAACAGAAACGCTGAAGAAACAGCAGTACAAACTGCATGGCAATCACGCAGCGGTGAAACTATGCCACTGGGTCAAGCAGAGTCTGCTTCATGACCGTCCTTGTTATAAACAGGAATTTTACGGTATCAAATCCCACCGCTGTCTGCAGATGACGCCGGTTGTCAACATGTGCACGCACAACTGTCTCTTCTGCTGGCGGGTACAAGGCTTCGATGCCGAGAACATTGCCTGGAAGGAACCAGAAGCGATTTTGGAACATTGTTTGGAAGAGCAGAAGAAACTGGTCTCCGGCTTTGGGGGCGATCCCCGCTGCAGTAAAGAGATGTGGCAGGAAGCCAGAGAACCTAAGCAGGTGGCAATTTCATTATCTGGTGAACCTACACTCTACCCGCTGCTCAGTGATTTCATTGCCTTATGCAAACGGCGGGGCATGACTACGTTTCTTGTTACTAACGGCACGACCCCGGAAATTCTGGAAAAACTGGATACACTGCCGACGCAGTTGTATATGACGGTCGCCGCACCGAATGAAGAAATCTACAAACGACTCTGTGTGCCGCGGATACCAGATGGCTGGGAAAAACTGCTGAAGACTCTAGAGCTCTTTCCATCATTAGATACGCGGACCGTGATACGGCATACGTTAGTGCAGGGTTGGAACGTCGGCTGGGAAGACGAATATGCTAAACTTGACGAACTGGCCGATCCACTCTTTATTGAACCCAAGGGGTATGTCTTCGTCGGTGACTCCCGCCGCCGCATGACGATTGACAATATGCCTTCACCGGCTTCCGTGGCAGAGTTCGGCCGCCGCGTAGCTGCTCGTTTAGGCATGGAACTGCTCAGAGAGAGGCCAGATAGTCGCGTCTGTCTTTTAGGTGAGAAAGATGCACCGGTTAAAATTCCCGGTCTGGAATGATTTTTAACTCAATACATTTAGAGAATAAAATCTTCAAAAGTTAATTATTCTCTCACAATAGAACAATATCCTCACTAGCTTATATGCCTAC
>CAJKXZ010000002.1 GCA_905203995.1 uncultured Methanomassiliicoccus sp.
TATAAATTTTAACTATTAATACAGAATAAAATAAGTTTTTAATAAAAAAACTATCAATTATCAGGTACTTCATAAATGATATCCAAATTCATATAGAATTCTAGGTATGGCTGTTTCAAAACCATGAGTCGTTTACACTCTGATGTGGCTGCATAAACATCTGCCACCGAACAAGGTTTTTATTTATTGCCAAGTGGAGATCGATTATATGCCTTAGCTTTCTTCGTGTTCTTTTAAGCAAGAAACAACGTCGTCAAGAGGTACATCCATTCTAACCGCTGTTTCTTCGGCTGATAGTCCTTGCTTTATAAAACGGAGAACGACTGCATCTAATTTTTCTCCAACTTCGATGATGTGTTTGTCAGGATCATAAAATCGAACAACGCGTTGTCCCCAGCGATGTTCAAACAATTCATGAACATAGCAGATTTCAAGGGATTTGAGATGATTGCAAAATGCATCCATGTCATCTTCTTCAAAATAAAGTTCTCCGGCATTGTTTGATAAAATAACTTTGTCGGTTTTGATAAAAGATTTCCAAGTATCAAGTGTTTGCAAAATGATCCCCCCATCTAAGGTAACGTTTGCACCAAAATCATTAACAACCTTTAATCCCAAAATATCATTGTAAAACTGTTTGCTTATTGCCATATTAGAAACTGCGATCAAGGTGCCGACGTACTTCATTTCATCATCCCAGCTACTCACGATATAATGTTTGATAGTGCTTAGCATTTTTGCATACTTTTTAAAAAGATCATAAAATGATGATAATCACTAAAACAAGTCAATACGCAATATCTAAAAATTGTAAAAGAAAGAGAACTAGTTAGTGCCGAGGGTGGGCTTTGAACCCACGACCTATGGATTATGAGTCCATCGCTCTACCAGGCTGAGCCACCTCGGCACGGTTTAGTGTTAGGTTTTAGTTTTCTTCAGCGGGAGCTTCTTCTTCAGCTTCTTCCGCGATTTCTTCAGATTCGGCCTCTTCAGCAACAGCTTCTTCAGCGGGTGCTTCTTCAGAGACTTCCTCTTCTGGTTCAGATTCTTCAGGTTCAGCAGCGGCTGTTTCCTGTCCAATCTGCTCCTGGATGCTTAATTCGTTTTCATCAGGAGTTCCAGCTTTGATGACTTCTGATTTTCTGATTTCGATCCTCTTGATCGGGATGATTACTTTCACAGCGTTGGAAAGATCCCTTGAAAGATCGCCAGAGATGATCGCTTTAACGAGATCAGAGACAGACATTTCAGCAGCCATGGTGTTAAGGGTCTCAGTGAGGATGTTCCTTACCGCGGTTTCCTGAGCAGCCTGAATACGCTGTTCGGTGATGCTCATTGGTTTGATACGGACAACAAAGTTATCCTTGGTGCGAACATCAACAACATGGTCGGTCTTGGTTCTCTTTCTTCTGGTTAATCTGCGAACGTAGTCGCTGGTGAGTTCGTGGCCGACAAATGCGGTGTGGGCTTCAAAGCCGTTGACATCGTCAACTCTAAAACGCATTTTGATGTGCATTTTTGAGAAATCACCAGTTAATTCATGTACAGTTACTTCGATATTTCTTCCAATAAGCGAGGCGGGATCAGCGCTAGGAGTCTCTCCGAGTTCAACCTGGTTGAACATACGAGGAGCGTAGAGTTTGTACCACTCTTTTGCCTTCCACTTGTCCTTCACCTTTCGCGCCGCGGCCTTGCCTTTCTTAACAGCCATTATATTGCCTCCACATTGGCGGCAGACCCCGCAGCAATTCAAAGGAACTACGGCACTTCTGCCAGATTAAATGAGATAACTTAGGCATGTACCGCTCATATTTAAAAGTTGCTATAGATGCTTACTTGATTTTTAACGGTTTAAAAGAGCCAGTAATAGAAAAAAGTGAAAGGAAGGGGTTTGTTTGCAAGAATTTTGAACTCGCTTAGAGTTCGTAGTTCTTGGGGTTGAAGGCAGGAACATCCTTGTACTCTTTGAGAGCCCAGTCGACGAATTTGCCTTCCTCGTCGGGCAGAGAGTTGAGATCGGTGATGATCTTGTTGAGGGTGTCTTTTTCCTGCTTGTTGAGTTTCAGTTTACCCTTGTTGTTAGAGTCTCTGATTAACTCAGCTGCTTTGAGACCAGCGGCTTTGGCCCTGAGGTAGTAGCTGTCGCCTGCCTCGATGATGGCTTCTCCGATCTTGTAAGCGTTGTCGTAAGCGAGGATGTAAGGTTCTGCACCTCTGAATCTGTCAGAAGCGGTGTAGATGTCCCTGAGGACTTTGTCCTGTTTCATCTGCTTAGCAGCGTTCATTAAAGCAGCTTCGTAACCGATGACACCGAGCCAGCACTGGACAGATGAACCGCCGAATTCTGGGTGGTATTCAACAGACTCGTTGGACCACAGGTCGCAGGTCTGAGCGATTAAGTTACCCATTAAGTCAGCGTGGGCATCCTGAGCGCCTTTTCCTTCCTGACAGATTGGGTTACCAGAAATTGCTTTGAGGATAGGTCCTTCGTAACCGCAGTCTTTGTCAGGTCCGGTAGCACCGCATTCGATAGCAACCAGGGTTCTGGCGGAAGCGATAGCACGGGTAACGGCAGAGAAGGTTTTTGGCACATCTTTGTCGAGGTAACCGCCAGCCATGAACATAGCAGTGTTGGCACCAGCGCAGTTGGTATCGCCACCAGCGATGACTTTCTTTCTCTTAGCGAGGTCAACGATCTGGGTCCAGAGCCATTCCATATCAATGGATCCGAGGTAACCGATACCGAAGAGCCATCCTCTGATATCCTGACGGACAACAGCGAAGTCGGAGATTTCTTTTCCACCGACAGATTCAATGGAGATAACATCAGCGCCAGCGTCAGCAGCAACTTCGAAAGACTCGATCATCTTTTCGGGGTAGCTGTGCATTTTGTCCTGTCCGAATCTCATTCCCTGTTCGTGGAGACGAGAGTCAGCGCAGGTGTGCCTGACAGCGCAAGCGATACCGTACTGGTCGTGGAATTTCTCAATAACTGCTTTCTGTCCAGCAACGACGGGCTTGGCGAATTTCTCAGGTTCATTGCTCATCTGGAAGATCCATTCGTTTTCCAGCTGAACGGAGGGGAAACCGAGAGTTACTGCCCTGTTCATGATGTCAGTTGCAATGTAGTCAACGTATTCCTTGGTTAAGGATTCGGGACTCTTTTCGCTGCCTGGTCTAGGAGCAAAGTTAATTTCAGGAATGACTGATCCCTGTCCGACTTTAATTCCCAATCCATATGAAATTGGCTTCTTTGCTTCTCCGAAGATCATTTCGTCAGCGGAGGCGTATGCCATTTTAGTGTATTTTGTAGTAGCCATTTTTAATCACCTCATTCATGCCTTTCCATTAATAATGTCATCCCAGTTGGATCTGATTTTCTTCCAGTCCCAGCCTTCGATTGCTTTGTTAGCAAGTCCAGGTCCTTCAGCAGCTTTGGCGCTGTAGATACCCATATCGTAAGACTCGACGTATTCTCTGTTTACTGCACCGCCGGCGCAGATGAAAGGTAACTCGACTCCAACTTCCTTCAGTCTGCTGGAAATTCTTGAGAAAGCAGACATGGTGGTAGTCATTAAGGCAGTTCCAGTAAGTACATCTGGTTTCTGTTTCTGAACTTCATCAACTACAGTGTCAACAAGGATGTCTTTTCCAAGATCTACTACATTGAATCCATTGGATTTGAGAAGAACGGCAGCGATATTCTTTCCGATATCGTGGGGATCTCCTTCAGCAGCGTGCATCATTACTACGCCTTTGTATTTTCTTTCGCCACTTAAAGCGGCCTCGGCAACTTTGGTTCCACGGGTCATGGCGTCAGAGGCGACCATTACGTGTGGTAAGTAGTAGATACCGCGTCCATATAATTCAGCAACAATATCCATTCCGGCGAGGAGACCTTTCTCGATGATTTCTTCAGCACTGAGGGTTTCGAGTGCTTCGCTAACGTGCTTCTCGATGTCCTTAGACTTGAGATTCATAACGTCCTGCGCAATCTGCTTTAAGAAAGGATTCTCAGGGAGGTATTGTTTTGCAATGTCTTCCGGCTTCTCACTTGATTCGACGACAATGTCGTACCTAATCAAGATTTTATCAGCATTTACTGCATCAAAATCTAAACTCATTTACTCACTCCTTGATAGCGAGTTTTGGTTTGTTTCGGTCTTGCTCGCGTATCAAATATACAGTCATATCGATGACTCCAATATACTTTGCGGTGGATTTTTTAGAAAAATATTTATACACTAGCCATCGGGCGGTTGGTACATCCATCCAGTGAAACAAATTTTCACAATATATAATAAATCAACAATAGAATAACCTTGTAAAATCCTTAAAAATCGATATTAACCCCTAATAGTTTTAACAATAAAATTTTAACTGAAAAATAAAAAAGTAAAGCTCTTAACGGCCTTACATATAGCAAGTTAAGAGCTCGTTTTTCATACGAATGTTAGAAAATTCAAAGAGAGACGGCAATTCTAATTTTTGAAAAGGCTGCGGCAGTTGGAGAATTGTTTGCGAGTCATTGACGGTATGAGAGTCGTAGCTATCCGAGGTATCTATGCTCGAACCGGAGATCCGATAGGTGTAATGATACATGTTATAGTAAGTATTGAGAAAATCACCGCTGCCGGTATCCGTTGCTAAATGAAACATACGCGAAGTGTGTGCTAAAAAGACATCGTTAACTACATCAACGGTAGCCTTAGAACCGCCTTCGGTAGTAGGGACATAGACCTGTGCCCAGACATGATTTACCCAGGTGTCTTTATGCGAACTGTACAAAGCACCCATTTCCAGCCAGGCTGGTACCCCTGCGGCCCGTGCTAATGAACAAAACAGCACCGACTGATCATCACAGTCACCCCGTTTACTTTGCAGCAGTTGTAAAGCCGTCTGCGGAATGCCGCCGTATTCTTGGTAACGGATATTGCGATCAATCCATTCATAGATTAATTTGAGAATCTCGTAGACGTTGGTTTCTTCACCAACGATCTTATCAGCCAGAGCTTTGACTTCTCCGCCAGTATAGATCACATAACCGTTATTCCAACCGTTAACATTAGGAATCCATTCACTGCCGTTACCGTCTTCCGCCAGAAGATAAGGTTTCAGCTCGCTGAGAGCACCGTCAAGATTCTGCTGGATATATTCTACGGAAAGGGAGTTCGTTTCATCAATGTCCCAGACATAGGAATAACACTCAACATCGTAAGAGATCGTTACAGTATGCGTTCCTGTACCACTACCATTCCACCTTATCCAATCAAGTCCGTGTTTAGAGAATTGTTCATGGTTGTTGAGAGTCTGCTGCGAATTTACTTTCTGCAGCGTAATGCCGTCAACCACATAGTCTTCAACTTGCGGAATAGTGACCGAATAGGTCATTCCTTCATAAGGTAAAGTAACCGCAATGTTGCGATCCATGGTATATTGTGCTTCCTGCGGATATTTTCCCGGCGGATCGACAACATAATTCAAAACACTATGACCCATGGGGGTGAAAAGCAAAGACACAGCTATGAGAACCACAGCAATGCCTGCAAGGGCTTTTCCAATACCCATGCAGAGTCAAAGTTGAGGTGCTCAGTATTAACTCTTCTGCTCTTTACGCTCACGGCGCTCTTTCCTTGCTGTTTGCTTGGCAAGATGGCGTAAAGCTTCTTTGATGTACGCCGGGAAGATCTTGTTAAAGAGATAGTAATAATAGGCGACAACAAAGACTATCGAGAGGGCGTAAAGCGCATAACCGACGATGTCAAAGCCACCAGTGGTTAGTTTGTAACCAAGGAGGAAGACCGCCAGATGAATGACCACCGCCTGGGCAAAGTAGGACCACATGCGTCCACGGGCTGCTCCAATACCGATGGTTACGGAAGTGGAGATGGTTAACAGTGCCGTCTGGATGGTGATCATCAGCATAATCGCAAGGGAGGCAAATTCAATGTTGGAAGTGGACATCCCCGCAATCGCGGCATTCATCGTTCCGAAGGCAATGGCCGCCGCCATACCTGCGCCTAAACCAAAGGCGTAGAAGGGCGTATCCGCTTTGAGCTGGAAACGACGGAGGTTAAGAATCACTAACTTAACTAATTCCTCAATCACGAAGGCTAAGAAAAAGTAAGCTGGAATGAAAATCGATACTGCATAGAGGGCTACTCCGACAAAAATACCAACAGCAAACATGCCGAAGAAAGTCGGGTCACTGAAATAGGGCTTCTCAACTTTCGGATACGTATAATTACGTAAAGAAATAAACATGAGCGCCACAGGCGGTGCAAAGCCGATCAGGGCTGCAAGCATCGATATGAAGTTCATCTGCGCCCACCGACGATGTTTCTCTATTTAGTTCTTTGCGATTTTATTTGTTAAGCGACCAATTTGTCATAATAGTGCGCGACTACACAAGCAGCAGCACATTTTCCACAGTGAGTACAGCGTTGGTCATTTATTTCGACATGGCCGTTGGTAAACTTGATCGCCCGGCTTGGACAGTTTTTCACACAGATCCCGCAGTCCGTGCATAACTGGGCCCGCAAAACTGCTTTTGCACCATTTTCAAAAAGTTTCTCAGCTTCAGCCTGCGTTGGTGCCGTCGCCACGATTTGTCCGCCGCCGAAAACCTTGAGGGTGCCGCCTTTGACTTTTACCAGAGCAATATCGTATTCTGGAGAATACTTCACGGCGCCGACCGTCTTCAGCATCTCCGCCGTCATGGCAAAACCATGCTCACAAGGAGCAGTGAGAATGCCTTCGGCGGAATAGCCGCCCATTACACAAGGCGAGACACCTTTTACCCATTTGAGATTGAGCGCCTCAGCATTCATCGCCGGTGGTTTAATCTTCAATTCTTCGGCGATTTTAATCATCTTTTTTGGCAAAGCTTTCCAGCGCCAGAAGCCGTATTTAATGAAGTTTTCCCCATCTTTGCCGGCCCAGCTCAGCAGATAGGCATTCCAGGCTTTATGCAGTTCAGGATGGATTTTACTAGTGTTTTTCCATTCTGACTCTAAACACGAAGGGCAGAGATAACAGCCGATGCGTTCAAAATCTTCCTCATAAAGCGGATTGTAGCCGAGATCTTTCCACCAGATGTAACCCCAGACGTCCACAGCCCGCCAGTTGCGGATAGGGTTGAGTATCGTCTGATTAGGAACGAAGGGATTCTTAGCCACAAAAGTCAGATTGGAACGGGCGAATGATTCGAAAATTCTGTTACCTTCAACCGTGACCGTTCCGTGGGGGAAATTGCGCTCAATCAGCGAAGTAAGCGGTGCCAGTTTACAAACTTTACAGCACCAGCGGAAATCTTTAGCTGGGGGGCCAAAATTATCAATCTGTTCCTGAAAAGCATTGCCGGCATCAGCGATCAGCAAGCGCTCATGGCGGCTTTTAGCAAAGGCGTTGACGAAGGAGACAGTCTCAGGAAATTCCAAGCCCGTATTGACAAACATCAGTGAAAATTTCTTACCGGTTTTGGCCAGCAGCCCGTAAGCCGCCAGAGAATCTTTGCCACCGGAAAAAGACAAGGTGACGGGCAGATCAGTATTGTTAATGAAGGATTTGAGATCGGAAACACCGTTCGATTCTAAGTTTTTAAAGTACTCTTTGTTGGCATTGACAAAACCAGTCCAGGAAGATTTGCGGTTGGAAACTTCTAAAGTTCCTTTGCCGACATCACGGATGCCGATCGCTTTCTCAGCTGCCAGACAAGCCTGGCTGTTGACTTTGGCGACGGCGCTGCAGATCATGGTTCCGGAAGTGACGATCAGCGGGTCACCGTTTTGGAACTCACCTCGAATTTCTTTGACAAAGCTGCCGGGAATCGTTTTGCCTTTCAGATGTCCGCTGTCTTTAGCAAGGATCACTACCCCTTTAGTCGCGTCAGTTAACAGCAGCCGGGCACCATCGAGTTTGAGATCCAAAACAAAATCCCGTTTTTTCAGATCATAACGAAGAGTGGCGATCACTCGGCCTTGGACGATGATCTCGTCTGTCCGGTCTTCACCGGCAGTCTTGTTCAAAAAGACCGTTTTGCCTTTCAAAAATTTATCAGTGCCGAAATAACGGCGGAAGAGGGAAGCAAGCAAGTCATTAGTTTTCCCCATCGCCGGTCTGATGTCTCCAGGATTAGAGACGGTAAACTCTCTTCCTGTAGAAGAGCATCCGCTGCATTCTTTTCCCAAAATTAGCGTACCGCACTGGTCACACCAGCGGAATGCAGTCTTGCCATGCTCGAAATGAGACATGGGTGTTGATCAGTGTATTCTACTTCAAAGTTACTGTAGGATCAATAACGTTTATACGCTCATTTGTTCATGAGTGAAAGGATGTACGGACCAGAACCTATGCACATCCCTGCTGATTATGGCAAAATCAGGTTTAGTAAGGAAGAACTACGCCACATCTTATTTTCCGTAG
This sequence comes from uncultured Methanomassiliicoccus sp., assembly GCA_905203995.1. Lineage (GTDB taxonomy): Archaea > Thermoplasmatota > Thermoplasmata > Methanomassiliicoccales > Methanomassiliicoccaceae > Methanomassiliicoccus_A. The sequence goes on from CAJKXZ010000002.1 coordinate 8,425, forward strand.
TAGTTCTGACCATTGCTTTTACCTTAGCCTTTTCAGGGATCATCTATGGAGATCGACATATCATTGGCCTCAGTACAGCAGAATATTTCCTATATTATCTGGCTGTCTCCTGTGTAGCTGTATTTAGCGGCTTTTTACTGCACGAGTTGGCCCACAAATTTGTAGCCCAGAAAAACGGCGCCTGGGCGGAGTTTAGATCCTATCCGATGGGTTTAGCGATTGCGCTTTTCTTCTCGGTAATGGGCTTTCTCTTTGCTGCTCCCGGTGCAGTATACATTCAAGGAATGATTAGTAAAAAACAAAACGGCCACATCAGCATCGCCGGACCGCTGACCAACTTAGTATTCGGTGGTATCTTTATTGCTCTTTCCATGGCCATCGTTGATAATATCTTACTCAGCTATGGCTGTTATCTAGTAGGTTCCATCAACTTACTGCTGGCAGTCTTTAATCTGCTGCCGGTACCGCCACTGGATGGTTATAAAGTACTCAAATGGAACCTGCCAGTTTATATTGTGGTAATGGCAGCCGCCGTGGCTATGGCGGCTGGGATTTACCTTGGCTGGTGGTGGTAATTAAAGATCTTGGCAGGGGTAGCGGAGGTATTTGATAATACAACCTTCCTCCCACTCCTGCTGTTTACCTGGATTCATGATGTTGTTGGGATCCAGGGCCTTTTTAATAACTTTCATGGCACCCAGTGCCGAAGCCCTTTCTTTCTGGAAATAAGGAGCCTTGGAGATACCAACACCGTGTTCACCAGTGACGGTTCCACCTAATTTTACACAGGTATCAAAAATCTCCCGGACGGCGTTTTCACCATTCTTCCAGGCGTCCTGTGATTCAGGGTTCAAGAGCATTTTAGTATGGAGGTTACCATCGGCAGCATGGCCGTAGGTACCAACGATGACGTGATTGCGTTCAGCAATTTCCGCAAAGGCCATTACTGCATCGGGAATCTTGGAGATGGGTACCGCCATATCATCAGCTAAAGAAACGGAAACCAGACCTTTGCCGTAACGGGATAAAGCGGACATGACACTCTTACGGGAGTTGGTCCACTGCGCCATCTGTTTAGGATCGTCAGATTGATCGAGACCAACAGCGCCTAAAGCATTGGCCACTTCAGCAACTTCGATTAATTCTTTAGCAACAATTTCCGGCTCTCCGTCAACTTCAATCATACAGAGTGCAGCAACGTCCGGCAGACCGGCGTTGATCGCCTTGTTAACTGCCCGAATACAAGTGGAATCCATCAGTTCCATGGCTGAAGGCAAAAGCGGCTTGGCAATCAGGTTGGAAACGCATTGACCGGCTTTTTCTAAGGAGTCGAATCCCGCCAGAACCATGGCCATCTTTTTAGGTTTGGGCACGACTTTCAAAGTTACTTCAGTAATTACACCTAAAGTTCCTTCGCTGCCGACAAAGAATCTTTCTAACTGGTAGCCAGAAGCATCTTTGAGGGTTCTCGTTCCGACCCGCATAATCTCACCAGTGGGTAAGACTACTTCGAGACCGAGCACATAGTCTCTGGTTCCACCGTATTTAACAGCCCGCATTCCAGAGGCGTTGGTCGCTACCATACCGCCGATGGTACAAGCTTCTGCACTACCGGGAGTAGGCGGGAAAGTAAACTTGTAAGGTGCTAAGGCTTTCTGTAAAGCATCATAGACAACACCGGCTTCACAAACGCAATAAAGGTCAGGAATCCGCAATTCCTTGATCTTATTCATCCGCGTCAGGTCCATGACAATGCCGCCTTTCAAGGGCACAGCGCCGCCGCAGAGGCCAGTACCGGCACCCCGTGGAACAACAGGGATCTTGTATTTGTTAGCCATTTTCATGATGGCTGAGACTTCTTCGGTTGAAGAGGGACGTACCACTACCGAAGGGGTTACGTGATGAATTGAAGCGTCAAAGCCATAGGTATACAAGTCGGCGATGTTGGTTGAGAAGTTAGCTTCTCCCACGATTGCTTGAATTTCAGAAACTACTGTTTGATCCATGGTCTCACTAACTGCGCATTGCGTATGATTATTAAAAAAACTATCCCAAAATTGAAGAGTAAAAAGGATCCGGCTTCCTCAAAATACGAAAGCCGTGAAAATTCTTCTCGAAAATTAAGCTTATTCGACTTCGATGATGACGCCGTTTTCTTTTAGAACTTCAACTGCGCGCTCAAGATATTTTTCTTTCATGAAAAGGTGATCGGTAGAGAAAGCAGAAAGCGCAAAGATGCTGATGTCCTGATCAGCAAGCAGCTTGGTAATGTATGCGAGGAAGCCAATAAGATCGAAAGGAAGCTTAGTATCAAAAGAAATAATCCGCAACGGTTTCTCCTGAGAAATGTAATCCAGCTCTAAGTCGGCTTCGGCGATAACGCTGATCTCCCGGCCATCGGTGATTACGGCAAAGATCCTCTGGTCCTGGACCGGGAATTCTTTTACTTTAGAAATTGCATAATCTTTATGACGAACGGATGCTCGAATCTCGGTATCTTTGGTAATTTCCTCAAAACGCATAATATGACCGTTTCCAACAAGGTATTGAGTGTATTAAGTCTTGACGTATACCTTATTCACTAACCATTCTTCTTTTCATCAGCTCCAGGCCAAGTAAGATTACCCCGCCGAGGATAAAGAAGAGAACATGGAAAGTCTGGAGGGTCATTGCCGGCTGAGGTACTTCTAAAGTAGTTGCCCCCATGACAATTGCATAAGTAGAACCAATCATCAAACCAATAATCAGATATACGGTCTGGCTACGGTGCTTATCTAAAAAGTATTTTACAATTTTGATAACGGAAAAGATTCCAGCTACCAATCCTACCGCGAAAACTAAGAGCATCGGCAGATACTCCATATTCAGATGGAAAACCTCTTTGATGGCCATGATCATCGGCAGATAGAGACCCATTGCCAGAAGTAAAGTGGAACCGGAGATTCCGGGCAGCACCATTGCTGAAATTGTAATGATGGCGGCAATGAAAACATACAGTGTCAATGGTAATGAGATGTTAGTCAGATCGATTGAACTGCCTTCTCCCGATACCGGATTGTAATAAGTGATCAGACACACAATGATAATACCAATGGCAGTAAAGATCAGATTGGCATATTTTCCTTTCAAACAATCTTTCTCAGCCATGACGATGATGGGAATGGAGAAAATAATCAAACCCAAGAACAACGAGCTGATCTGATAGATATTCGATTGGAAGAAACTAGAGAGAATCAGCACACTAAGCAGGAAGCCAATTACCCAGCCGATACCTAATTTTAAAATGAATTTTAATGAATTACGACGTTGCTCTTTAGTGCCGGAAAGAATGTTGTTGATTGAACCGATGAATTTATCATAAAAACCCAGCAGAAAAGCAATGGTTCCCCCGGAAACACCTGGCACGCTATCTGCGATGGCCATGCAAAATCCTCTGACAAAATTGATCAGCATTCAGGAGTCTCCGTTGACTAATACCCGGTTTTGTTTGGGAAGTATATATAATTAACCTCCAGCGCAAGACGCTTGTTGTTGCCAACTCTTCAGTCTTACTCGTATCTCCATTCCACCACCTCTTCCGGAGCAACGCCCTTTCTTAGCAAACGCGCATTCGTCCGAGAAATACCTCAATTCAACCTTTGAATTAGTTGTCCGGAGTGTTCATTTTCCAAAATAGCTGGAAAGTTTTTCAAGGAGTATGGGGACTTAAGATTAAAATTGCTATTATATTAATTATTAATCATAATTTCATAATCAACTTCGATAATCTGAGCTGTACGTTCATATGCAATGGCCCATTAGAGCAGCTAATGTTAGTGATGAATTAGAGAGCCAGATAAGTTAGAAAAATAAGTAAAGGGTGATAGTTAGTTAGAAGATAAAATTTGATTAGAATATAAATATGATAATATGACAAGGAACGGACATACAAAAGATTTAACGGAAGGGCGTCCGCTCAAACAGATCTTGATTTTTGCCTTGCCGATGATTATTGGGGGCATAATTCAACAGCTTTACAGCGTTGTTGATACACTCATTGTCGGCAATACTTTAGGATCGCAGGCTTTGGCAGCAGTGGGAGCAACTGGCTCAACCATGTTTTTTATGATCTCTTTCATGATCGGTTTGACCAATGCGTTCTCTATTGTCACCTCACATTATTTTGGTGCAAAAAATGAACAAATGGTCAAAAAAACAGTGGTTAATGCCATTTTTCTCTCCGCAATCTGTGCTGTGCTTCTGACCCTGGTAGGGATTTACGGCGCCCGGCCTTTGATGGAATTACTGCAGACACCCAGTGAGATCATTAATCAATCAACAATCTACATTCAAATCTGCATTGGCTTTTGCGCTGCGCAGCTGGCATATAACGTCGCTGCTGCTTTGTTACGAGCTATCGGTGACAGTAAGACGCCGCTTTACTTCCTGATGATCTCGGCGTTGGCTAACATTGTGTTAGATTTAGTCTTCATTCTCGTCTTCCACATGGATGTTGCCGGGGCAGCTGTGGCAACCGTTATTTCACAAGCCATTTCCGCAACACTGTGTATTGTTCATATTATCCGAAAATTCCCCATCTTCCACATCAAACGTCAAGAGTTCCGACCAGATTTTAAGCAGCTGGTGTTGGTTTCCAAAATGGGCCTTACTATGGGTCTGCAAAGCTGCCTCATTTCTCTAGGTGAGATGGCGGTCACCGGAGTCATCAACGGTTTTGGTACAACAGTAGTAGCAGCATACACTGCTGGCGTCCGGGTCGAAGAGTTCGCTACCCTTGCTTTCATTAACCTATCGCAGGCCTTTTCAATCTACGCGGGACAAAACTTAGGGGCTCGAAAAACAGCACGGGTCCAGGAAGGGTTCAAAAAACTCGCCGTGGTCATCATTCTCCTGAGTTTTGTATCAATGATACTCATTTTCAATTTCGGAGATGATATTACCCGCTGGTTCATTGCCGACAGTGATGCTGAGATCAATAATGTCGTAAATATTGCCTACCAGTACCTTTGCGTCTCCGCCTGTTTCTACCCATTCTTAGGGATGATCCTCCTCTACAATAACACCCTGCGGGGAATTGGTGAACTTTCGGTTCCGCTGATGTCGGGAATTATTGAGCTCTTCTCCAAAGTGGGTTTCTCCATCATTCTTTCCAGCCTCTTCAGCTACACAGGTATCTGGTATGCAGCACCGCTCGGCTGGATGCTGGGAATGATCCCTTCCCTCATAAGATACCATCAAGGAAACTGGAAAAGACGCCCCAACAAAATTACTGCCGAAATACAGCCTGAAGGTTGACCTTCAGGCTACTTAATTTAAATCTCAGGCTTATTCCCCGGCAATGTTCTTAGAAGAGTTTGAGCTGGGCAAGCGATACTCTTTAGGACCCATCCTCATAACAAAAGAAGATCTGCTTGAATTTGCCAGAAAATATGATAACCTGCCGCTTCACACTGATGAAGAATATGCTAAAAAGACGAGGTTTGGCGCGCTCATCGCTCCCGGCATGTTTTCTCTGCTGACCGTATGGGATAGATTTCTGGAACTCAATTGTTTCGGTGATGAATTAATCGCTGGCAAAAGCACCAAAACTGAATGGCTTAAACCAGTCTTCGTGGCTGACACTTTGACTGGAGAACTGGTGATTTCTCGTTTAACACCGCGCAATAAATATAACGGCATTGTTGAGAGTCAGCTTACTGTCTACAATCAAAAACGGGAGATTGTCTTGGAAAGCACAACAGAAGTTGTGGTTAAACGGCGTTCAGAATAGTAGCGGAAGTTAGTACTGTTCAGACTAAGTTAATCAAAATAATATTTAAAAAAATAAAAAAAGGGGGAACTTCAGAAGTTCCTTTTTCTGAAGAACAGATAAGCAATGATGGTGGTCACAAAACCCCAAACTGCCAAGACTCCGGCAGACTGTGAAACATTAGTAACTACTGTCGGATCAAACAGCGAGAGAATCGCGTTGGAGGCATCAAGCGGCAGCCACCAGGTCGCTACATCATTCATCATCAGGATCGTGGAAATGATCGAAAAGATCATCAGCGGGATGATGAAGGTAATGATGGCGGCAGTACTGCCTTTTTTCATCACGGAGCTGATCAGCAAGGCAATACCACTCATGCAGAACAGGTAAAGAACTGCCAGTCCAAAGGAGACGAAAAGATCGCTCGCAACGCCGCCTGCAACAATGAATGAGATTATTGCCGTGACCAGATAGTAGATACCAACAGCGATGATTCCTACCACCATACTGGCCATTAGTTTTCCTAATAAAATGGAAGACTTTTTAATTGGCCTGGTGAAGAGGATCAAAGCGGTTCTCTCCTCAAATTCCGAAACTAATGACGTCGAAGAGAAGAGCGTAGCGAATAAGAGGACCAGAATCACCACAAATGATGCATAATAGGATGAAAGCGTGGTAGTCGTATCAGGCAGCTCTCCGCCAAAGAGGTAAGGCATACCAGTCAGCAGAGCTAATACTAGTACCATCAAGGCGCCGTAGACCAGAATTTTCTTTCCCCTGGTGAACTTAACCATCTCGTTCTTCATGACGATGTAAGCTTGTTTAAGATAGGTGCCGAGATTGTGTTTCATTCTTACTGGTGAATTTGTATAATCTGCGTCAAACATGCTTTCACCTCGACTCCTTGATCAGACTGAGATACTTGTCTTCCAGAGCATTGGCGTCATCGGCGAGACTGTATACCGTAAGACCCATTGTGCCTAGAGTATTGAAAAGCTCCATCTGTTCAGATTTGCCACCTTTTAAAATCAATTCAATCTCGGTACCTGACAGTTCAGCGCTAAGCACATTGTCAAGATTACTAAGTGTGCTGAGGATGGTGTCCGTTGGTTTTTCAATCGTTTTCAAAATTAATCTCCTGGTACCGGTATCACCAATAATTGTGTCAATATCGTCATAAACAAGCAGCTTACCGTGATTGACCATGGCAATATAATCACAAAGATCGCTGACTTCGTGCAGCATGTGTGAACTCATCAAAACGGTGAGATCCTTGCTGCCGCTGCGGAGGTTTTTGAGAATTTCTCTCATTTCGGCCATACCACGGGGATCTAATCCCGAGGTGGGTTCGTCCAGAATAATGATGTTGGGACTGTTTAATAAGGCCTGGGCGAGGGCAATTCTTTGCCGCATACCTTTGGAAAAGGTGCCTAATTTTTTATCCGCCCATTCGCTCATTTTTACTTTTTCGAGAAGTACATCGGTTTCGTACTTTATCGATTCGGAACGCATTCCCAAAAGCTGTCCGACATACCTGAAGGTTTCTCGGGGAGTAAGATAGAGATAAAATTCAGGAGTTTCGATGACGGTTCCCACGGTTAGCAGCGCTTCCCAAGGGTTCTTAGTTACACTTATGCCATTAAGAAGTGCTTCTCCAGAAGTAGGAGCTATCAGGTTGGTCAGGATCTTTAAGGAGGTGCTTTTACCAGCACCATTGGGACCCAGCAGACCTGTAAAACTATTTTTCTTAATATTCAGCGAAAGATCGTCAACAGCGACAAAATCACCATACGCTTTATGGAGATTTATCAGCTCGATGGGATGTTCAGAAGTCATAATTACCCCTGCTGTTCAAGAATAATGCTTTCAACTACATGCCTCATTCATTTTTGATGCCCTTTTTGAAGGCATCGTAACACACTAATAAACATTAACTATTTAATGATAATCGTTAAATTGTTATTGAAGTTCATTAACAAAGGTGATATATAAAAAGAGCATTCCTCTCTATATAAAGGTGAAGTATGGACGGCGAATTTCAAATCAAAAGATTGCAAAAGATCTGTAGATTTGGGTCATATCTAATTGCAATTTTACTCATCTTTCTAATTCTGGCAGCGATAGCTATGTTTATCGTTGCTGCCTTTGTACCGGAAATCCGCGATGAGATCTTCAACAGCAGTGATGCCAGCCTAAATCTGCTTAATGAAATTGTCTTTTTCATAACGGTGGTAATCACGGTGGTAATCCTGACTGTTGTTTATCAACTGATGAACGCCATCAGTAAAGGCCGCACTCCCTTTACTATTCAGAATGTAAAATACATCAAAAGCATCGCTGTCCTGCTCTTGATTCTGGGCGTAGTTGTTACGATACTCAATTTGACTTTTAGCCTTACCAATACTGCGGGAATGGAATATGATGCTAATATCGAAGTCACACCCATGCTGGCAGCAATAGTTGTGTATTGCATATCACTCGTTTTCCAATACGGTGTGGTACTTCAGGAGGAGTCTGATCAGACTTTATGATAAAATGGCAATCATACTGCGATTAGACAGAGTCATGGCGGACCGGAAGATTTCCCTCAATCAGCTGGCAGAGCAGGTTGGCATCTCCAATGTAAACCTGTCCAACATCAAAACCGGCAAAATATCGGCCATCAGATTTTCTACCTTAAACGGCATCTGCCGGGTCTTGAAGTGCCAGCCAGGAGACATATTGGAATATGTAGAAGACTCTGATGAGCAGATGATGCAAGAAAATAATGAAAAACAGCTACCTCCCTAAGGGAGTATTCAATCATCAATTCATACTGGCACAATTTGGCATTTTTCCTCTTTTACCGTTAGCCAGATAGATAAAATGGTAGCCCCGAGCAGATTCGAACTGCTGTCACAGGATCCAGAGTCCCATATGATTGACCGCTACACTACGGGGCTATTGTAGAGGCTTCAACAACTCTTTTATTTTAAATCTTTTGCTTGAAGAGGGAATAATCTGGAAAAATTAAGGCACTCTGCAGCTTAAAAGCTACAGAGTTTGATTTTGATTATGCTTTGAATTTCTTTACGGCGTTGACGATGCGTGAATAAACTTCATCGATATCGCCTTGACCGTCAACTTCGACAAGAATACCCCGGTCCCGATAGAATTGAGCGAGAGGCAGGGTGCTTTCTTTGTAAACGCTGAGACGGTTTCTGACGACTTCTTCAGTGTCATCGCTTCTCTGATAAAGTTCACCGCCGCACTTTGAGCATTTGCCATCGTCACGGGGAGGCTTGGCATCAAGATGGTAAACTTCGTTGCAGTCTTTGCAGCTGCGTCTCTTGACGATTCTGTCAACGATAATATCTTCATCAACATTGAGATCGATGGCAATCGTCACCTTGGTGATCTTATCAAGCATCTTGGCTTGTTCAAGATTCCGGGGGAAGCCGTCGAGGAGTACGCCGCCGTTGAGACCTTTCAACTTCTCTTCGATAAGGCCGACTACCAGTTCATCAGGAACTAATTTACCGGCATCCATGAATTCTTTGGCTTTCAGACCCAAAGGTGTGCCGTCTCTGACTGCACTTCTCAGAAGATCTCCAGTAGAGATTAAAGTAAGACCTAATTCTTCACATAGCCTCTTGGCCTGGGTACCTTTGCCTGATCCGGGTGCCCCTAAAAGAACAATCTTATCGTCCATGGTTATTTGGTATCCGCTTTTGATTTAATTAATTTCTGTAACTACAAGCATAGATCGCGGTATTTTTAAAGCAAAAGGCGCAAGTCGCTGATTCTAAAGTCCAAAGCTGCAAGCTACAGTTAAAATAGTTTAGACCAGTTTCTTGAGTAATTAAATTGGAGGATGATATGTCATTCTTTGACAATTTCAGCGAGGAACGGGAAGAAGAAAATCTGACAGTCCGGGAATTGCTGACAGAGATGAAAGATATCTCAGAAGTAATTGTTGACCTAGCTTATGCGTCACTTCTGTTTGATAGCAATGAGATCGGCGATGAAGTCAAACATCTTGAATCAAAGATGGATGTTCTGAACTATGAAATCAGAAGCAGAACTATGCTGGCTTCAAGAACCAAGGATGATGCCATTCAGCTTTCGGGACTTCTTCAAATTGCTGAAAGTGCAGCTGCCATCTCCAAAGCGGCCGGAGACATTGTAGGCATCAGAGAAATAAATCCACAAAATGGTCCTTTCTTATCATTTGTACTCCGCGATGCCGAAGAAAAAATTCTTCCGCTAACCATTAACAAAAAATCGGACATGCGGGGAAAATCAATTGATGATCTCAGCATCGAAGCTGAAACGGGAATGCGGATCATTGCCATAAAACGTGATATCAGGTGGATTTACGATCCTGAAGGCGATGTGCGATTGAAAGAAAATGATATGCTGATTGTGCGTGGAACTGAAGACGGTTTCCGCCGACTGCGTAAATTTGCCCATGGGGAAGAAAAATGGCCGACGTATCCAGTGGAATAGAGGAATACAGCTTAGAAGAGATGATCTTAGAAATTAAAGACACCTCGGAATTAATGGTAGATCTGGCATATTCTTCATTACTCTATAATAATCGTGAAATTGCCGAAGAAGTGTTCATTCTTCAGGAAAGAATGGAAGAACTGGGAGATGAAGTACAACGCTCGGCAATCCAGGAAGTCCTCAAAGACGGGGACACCTACAAAGCACTACAGATCATCAAGATGGTTCACTCAGTGCAGGAAATTTCCTATGCTGCCACCAAAATCGCCGGCGTCGTTAGGTTTGAACTGCCGACTCATCCCGTAGTGCAGCTGTCACTCAGAGAATCTGAGGTGATTATTACTTCCGCAATGGTGGATGAAAGTTCTGATTTAGCAGATACCACCCTGGGCGCAATTAAACTGGCAACGAACACTGGTATGCGGGTAATTGCCATTAAGCGCGGTAGAAAATACATTTATGGTCCTGACATGAATTCTTCCATTAAAGCCGGAGATTTACTATTTGCCAGCGGACCAGAAGATGGTGAAGAATATTTCAGAGATTTAGCAGAAGGTAATGAACACCTAACCCCTAAAGATCTGCAAGAATGATGTTATAGTTAGGTGGAAACATGTCAGAGATGCGATCGTTTTTCTTTAGAAATAAGACCGTATTCTCATTAGGCTTTGTTTCAATTCTTATTTCCTCATTAGTTGGTTTAGTGTCGGGAGTTACCCTCGGGTACATGACCGACTTGCTGGCAATTGTACCGGCCTTAATGCTCCTTATTACTCCGGCTATTGGTGTACGAGGAAGCATCTTTGGTGCAGTGGGCAGCCGTCTGGGTACAGCTGTACACATGGGTACTTTTGAACTGTCCTTTAAAAAAGGAAGTGTTCTCAGACAAAATGTCGAAACCTCCATCATTCTGACCATTGTCATGGCTGTGGTGATGGGGGCCTTTGCTAAACTGGCAGCCATCGTCATGGGCATCGAGAGTATTTCCCTTCATGAATTCATCTTTATTTCAGTAATGGGCGGGACACTCTCTAGTTTAGTATTAATTGTCATTAATGTCATCGTAGCTGTAACTGGCTTTAAGCACGACTGGGACCTGGACAATATCTCTGCACCAATCATTACCGCCGCCGGGGATATTGTGACAATGCCAATGTTGTTTGCCACGACTCTGTTGGTAATCAACCCGCATATGCACGACTGGCTGATTGTGATCTTCTCGATCATTTTTGTCATTGTGGCCGTGATGTTAATCCTCTATGTCCTGCTAAAAAAGAAAGATGAAGTCAGAAGAATCTTTGTTCAGAGTATTCCCACCCTGCTGATTTTCATTATCATCGAGATCGTTGCCGGTTCGTTAATCAATAATGAATTAGAGAGTTTCATTGCCCTCCCGGCCCTCTTGATTATGGTTTCACCATTCCTCGGCAGTTCCAACTCACTGGGCGGTATTTTGACCTCTAGATTTTCATCATACCTGCACATGGGTCTTTTGCGGCCTAAAGCAATACCTGGCAAACTGGCCTTTGAAAATTTTGCCATCACCTATGTCTTTGGTATTTTCGCCTTTGTCCTGATCGGCGTGGCCACCTTCACCGTGAGCGGATTTCTCGGAATGGAATCACCCCCCTTAGCAACGATGATTGCTTTATCACTCATTGCCGGAATGATTTCGACTACCATTCTCTGTGTGTTAGCGTATTACCTGTCAATCTTAACCTTCAGACTGTCACTGGATCCCGATGATCACAGTATCCCGCTGATTACTTCCATGATCGATGTCTTCGGAGTGGTAGCCTTTGTGGCTACTATTCTTCTGCTGGGACTCGCCTGACCGGGTGTATTTTGGCTAACGCACAAGGCTTAAGTTTATCTCATATACTGGCATTTGAGGGGCAGGTGCAGTCATATGATAGATAGGAAGATTATCCATGATATCGTGGATGGATATGACCTTACCAAAGCAAAGATAGGCGTTGTTGGCTCACATTCCGCACTTGACACTTGTGATGGTGCCGTAGAAGAGGGCTTTAGAACACTCGCCATTTGCCAGCCTGGTAGGGATTCGCCATATTCCCGCTACTTCAAAGCGTTCCGTGACCAAGAAGGAAAGATCTACCGCGGAATGGTCGATGAAGTAATGATGCTCAACAAATACGATGAGGTTCTCAAAAAAGAAAATATGGAGAAACTAAAGAAGGATAATATCCTCTTTGTTCCCAACCGCTCTTTTACCTCTTACTGCTCGATCGATGCCGTTGAGAATGACTTTGCAGTTCCTCTTGTAGGCTCCCGAAACATGCTCCGCAGTGAAGACCGCGGCGGCGAACAGGATTATTACTGGTTGCTGGAAAAAGCAGGTATGCCGTTTCCTAAAAAGATCACTGATCCACAGGACATTGATTCTTTGAGTATAATCAAGCTACATCATGCAAAAAAGAAACTGGAAAGAGGTTTCTTTACAGCAGCATCCTATGAAGAATATGTAGAAAAGTCAGAACAGCTGATCCGGCAGGGAGTTATTGACAGAGAATGCTTGGAAACAGCCAGAATGGAAGAATATATCATTGGACCCGTCTTTAATCTTGATTTCTTCTACTCACCTTTAGAAACACTCGGTGAAAAGGTCGAGTTAATTGGTGTAGACTGGAGATTTGAAAGTTCACTGGATGGGCATGTAAGGCTACCAGCTCCGCAGCAAATGACTTTGAATGATGCACAGAGAGTGCCAGAATATACTGTATGCGGACATAATTCAGCAACACTGCGTGAGTCATTATTGGAAAATGCCTTCAAACTTGCTGAAAAGTATGTGGCCGCTGCCAAAGAATACTATTCACCAGGAATAATCGGTCCTTTCTGCTTACAAACCTGTGTTGATAAAGACCTGAACTTTTACATCTATGACGTAGCGCCCAGAATTGGTGGCGGTACCAATGTCCACATGAATGTCGGACATGCCTATGGTAACGCCCTCTGGAGAACGAACATGTCCACGGGTCGCCGTCTGGCCATGGAAGTTCGTCGGGCCATCGAAGAAGACCGGATAAAGGAGATTGTTACCTGATCAGAAAAATCAATTCAGGATTTCTCAGCCCTGCTTACTCCGCAGCGGCTGATGAAATTCTTTTATCCCAACCTAATTCTTTTCACATTTACCGCCGAAACAAAGCAACCATCTCCTTAGGATATTTTCAAAAATCAGCAACGACAGTTGATTTAGAAGCGGCGAGAAATCTTAATTACACGATCATCAGACGCATGTCTGGTGGCGGCACGATTGTTACTGATCCCCATCAATTAATCTTTTGTACAGTATTAAGAAAAAATCATGATGTGCGTAAACTGATTAGTTCTGTTTGTGCTAGTGTAGTTACTGCACTTGGTGAATTAGACATTGAAGCAGAATATAAAGCAATAAATGATATCGAAGTAAATGGTAAAAAAATATCAGGCAGCGGACAGGTCGTAAGAAATAATGCAGTCGCTATCCAGACTACGTTATTGTTGAAATGTCCAGAGTTGCATGTTCTGCAGGCAGATAAACGTGGAAGAGCGGGTTTGACTTCTATTTTTGACATATTAGGCTTTATTCCAGAAATAAATCATATTTCGGAACTTGTTGCAGCGTCACTCTCGGAGACTCTTAAAGAAGAAATGTACGCAGATGGGTTTTCTGCCGCTGAAAAAGATGAAATTGAAAAATTGGTTAAGACGAAGTACAGTCTGGATTCATACACGTTCAGCCTTTGAACGTGGAGAGATCCAGAGTGGCAATTTTGCGGTCTTCGCCTAAGAAATTTAATTTCCGGTGCAGCATCAGCGAAGGGATGTTTTTCAAACCGATTGAGGATTGAATAATTTGTGCACCCTGCTTTTTAGCTTCTTGGGCGAGGTGCCGCATCAGCAGATAACCTACCCCCATCCGCCGGTATTCTTCACCCACACAGATGTTTTCAACCCAGGCTACATTTTCGACACTGTCGATCCAATGCAGCATCTGGCTGAAAATTACACCCACGACTTGTCCGCCTTCTTTAGCGACGAAACTCAAAGCACTATCACGGTAATAGCCAAAAGATTTGGGCGCAGAAGCTCCAAGGCAGTCTCGTGTTTCTTTGGGGAGATCGTTGTTCCAATCTAATCCTAGTGTTACTTCGGCATATTCGCGGATGCAGGCTACTTCCAGCATCCTGACAGCGAGACGATCTTCATCAGTGAGTGGTACAATCTCCATTTACATCTCCTCGGGAGCAAAGAGACCCATCAAGTCAAGGGCATTGGCTAAAACGATTCGAGTACAGTCTACGAGAGTCAGGTGCGCATCTTTGTTATCACCCTTTAAGACTGGTACGTATGTATAAAAGAGATTGAAAGCAGCAGCCAGCTCATGCGCATAGAGCGGAATCAGGTGGATTCTCGCTTTTTCACCAGCTTCCTTCACTACCGAAGGGAACCTCGCTAAGGTTTTGATGAGCTGCATTTCATAGGAATCGGTAAGCGTGGAAAAATCTGCCTGTTCGGAGAATGTTCCAGCTTTACGAAGGATGCTGCAGGCTCTAGCATGTGCATACTGAACGAAAGGCGCGCTGTTTCCTTCAAAATTAAGAGCATCTTCCCAGCGGAAGACTAAAGGTTTTTCCGGCTGCACACGCACCATGTTGTATCTTACAGCACCACGCCCGATCGCCTGAGCGATCTCGATCATTTTTTCTTCAGAAAGATCAGAGCGGCGCTTTTTCACTTCTTCTAGGGCTCGTGATTCAGCTTCTTCAATCAGATCGTCAAGGTTTACTACCTGCCCTCTGCGCGTAGACATTTTACCTTCGGGAAGTGATACGAAAGAGTAGAAGACACATTCCGGACTTCGATCTACACCTAAAAGTTTCAAAGCGATCGCCAGCTGAGCCTGCCCTAACTTCTGATCTTCACCCAGAATGTTGATGATACGCTCAGCGCGGGAGAATTTGTTGAGATGGTAAGTGACATCTCTGGTTGTGTACAGAGTAGTACCGTCTCCCCGGGTGAAGAAAAAGCGTGTTTCGCGGCCATGGATGCCAAAAGACTCTAATTCAAGATAGGAAGCTCCGTCTTCTTCTTTGCAGAATTCTGAGGCCTGCAGACGTTTTACTACGTCGGCTGCGGCTCCATTTTCGATAAAGGTTGATTCCCAAGTAAAATTGTCTAAGGAAACATTGATCAGCGCTAAACTTTCAAGAATTCCATCCAGCATCATCTTCGCAGTTTTGCGAACGCGAGCGATTGTCTCTTGATCGCCATCTTCGAACTTGCGAAGCATCTGGCCAATCTCGTTGGCAACCTCTGGATCTTCTTCCATCAGTTGATTAGCTTTACGGTAGTAACCCACCAGACGATGATCTGCTTTATCGCGTCCTTCATCTTCGGAAGATCGGTCAAGATGTTCCAGGCCCCAGGTGAGAATGATTACCTGCTTACCAACATCATTGACGTAGTATTCAGTAGTCACATCATAGCCGCAGGCCCGTAGACAGCGTGCCAGTGTATCACCGATAATGGGATTTCTTGCCCGGCCGATATGAATTGGCCCGGTAGGGTTTACGGAAGTGTGCTCCAGAAGCAGTTTTCCGTCTTTCTTCGCCCATTTACCATAATCGGCCTCTTGCGCAATAATCGCGGAAATTGTCGATTGCGCTAATTTGCCAGCGTTGATGTTGAAATTGAGATAACCGTTTTCAGCCCAGACTTTAGAAATCAGCGCCGATGGTTGAATCTTTTCGGCTACCTCTGCTGCAATCGCAACAGGTGCCTTCTTCAAAATTTTAGCAAAGGGAAAACAAGGAACAGCAAAATCAGCAATCGCTGTTGAAGGCACTTCCAGATCGAATTTAGCATCGTCGATGCCTAGTTCAGCAAAAGCTTTAGCTGTGGCCGCCTGCACTTCATCACGATAAGTCTGCAGTGGGTCCAAACTTACATTCCCCCTATACCATATCTAAGCACTGCCGCTAAGCCGCCGAAGGCCCGGAGCAGGATATCGCCTTCTTCGGAGTCTACCGACAACAATTCTACCTTAGTACCTACTTGATCCGCTTCATCATAGAAGGCATCGATGAAATCTTTGACTTCCAGAATTTCGGGAGTTGTTGACTTACAGTGGGGACATTGAACGTGGTCTTCGTCGGGAGCGGTTATTTCCATCTCTCCGCAGGTTGCACAGTTGATTTTAATCCGCTTAAGTCGCAGACCTTCAGAAATCAGCAGCATATCGACCGCGCCCAGCTCTAACGCATGACGGACCTCTGCTTCACCATAGCAGGAAAGACCGCCGTCTGGTTTACGCAGTTCCCGGAAGAAACGCTGCATCAGTTCCTTTTCGCGGTTGAGACTCAGGTCGGTTAAAATTGATTTGGCATTTTCTACCAGTTCTTTGAGGCCGTACTCATCGGTATAGCTGGTATCAACGGGATCAAGGACTTTCTTTCTTAACTCATGGTTAAGATATTCCTCAGTAATGAAGAACTTTTTAGTATCTCCCGGACCACCAATTAAGATACCGGAGAGGTTGCTCTGATTCAGAAAAGCATCGTCAGCAATTTCAGCTACTTTTTTAAAGAACTCGTGAGCGGCGATTTCAATTAAACGCTCAAAACGCAATGCTGACTGACCTCCACGTCCGTGTTTAGAAGGAACAAAAGACTGAACGTTCTTTAAAACCACAATGGCTTTTCCCTTCAGCAGACCAACGGTTGCTTCCGATCGGTCAATAACAATCAGGCCGAAGGATTCTTTCTCATCTAACATCGACCACAATTTTTCAGTATAGAACTCTGAATCACATCGGTAGAGGAAAGAAGTGATTGGTTCCGGCGGTTCCAAGACAAACTGTACTTGTTTTGTCTGATCACCAGATGTGGGAGCTTCCCCAATGAAGAAAATGACTCCGTTCGGCGGAGGTGTCTTGAAATACTTCAAGCGAGCCAGAATTGATTCGATGGCGCCTGAAACAGCTTTCTGGGTTCGCTTGCTCTTGATGTTTTGTGATTGTGATAATTCACCCCGCAGATAGCCGGCTACATCCGAAATCTGTTTGTCAGGGGGCACGTAAACAGATACGAGTTCCGTTCCGCGACCATGGATATCCCTAATCTCTTCCAATGCGCGCTTAAAATCGTATCTACGCTTTTCCATCTGTCTTTCATAATCGCCCTCGTCAGCAGCCATCTGTTACCACTCTTTTTTTAATGCAAGAAGTGATGCGGTATAAAATCTTTGGTGGTTTCAGTGGATAAAGTCGTCATATCGCTAGGAGGGTCCATCCTTATTCCGGGAGAGAATGATGGTGAGTTTCTCGCCAAACTGGCAAATCTTCTTAAAGAATTGTCAAAAACTTACCAATTGTATGTAGTCTGCGGCGGCGGAAAGATTGCTCGTTATTATATCAATACGGCAAGAGCCATGGGCCGATCAGAATTTGACTTGGATACTTTAGGGATCATGACTACGCGGATAAATGCTAAGATGTTACAATTAGCCTTGCAAGAGCTCGCTGAGGACAAGATTCCGGAGACTGTTGAAGAAGCAGCCGCTATGGGTGCGGAAGGAAGGATTGTGATCATGGGTGGAACAGTGCCTGGACATACTACTGATGGTGTCAGCGCGGCCCTTGCTGAAGCAGTAGGTGCTCAAAGAATCATTAACGCTACTTCCGTAGATGGTGTTTATACTGCGGATCCTAAAAAAGATCCCCGTGCTGAAAAGATTAAAAACATGACTTTTGCCGAACTGAATGAGATGTTGAAGGGAGATCATGATGCCGGCAAATCAGGTGTTTTTGATGCGATGGGCGCCGAAATTGTTATGCGTCGCCGCTTACCGCTGCTGATTGTATCCGGCAGAGATTTAGAAGAGATGAGGAGAGCCATTTCAGGAAGCTTAGAGATTAACGGAACAATCATCTCCGATTAATCCAACAGCTCCAATGAAGAAGAGTCAAGGGCGGCGCCTCCGGCCAAAGCGATCGCTTCCATTACCACTGCCGCCTGTTCCTTTTTCATTGATTTGCGATGGACAAAAACCTGATCAGTATTGCTGGCTTCCATGGCTTTGCTGATTGAAGCGGCTAGCGCGGCGACATCATCAAAATTAATGGCATAGTTGGGAATCATGTGGCCAAAGTCCAACTTTTTAGATAAGGCCGTTTCCGAGAAGCGCGGGGCATAATGTCCTCCACCAACCCCTACTGCAATCGGATGATTTCGCTCTTCAACTACTGAAAATAACGCTTCTGCCCATGCACTCGCCGCAGCGGGATTGGTCCATTCGGCTTCCGTACTGCCAATTTCCAGGAATAAAGTTGGAGTGGCCAATAAGGGCCCGTGGTGTGTCACCTCAAAGACAATATCATAGTCGGCAAGGTGGGCAGCAGTCTTTTTCATTGTCCGCAGAAGTGCGCTCATGAGATGCGGTGCGGCAGGTGTTAATTCTCCGTCTTTGCCGCCCAGGTCTGCTTTGCCCCAATTACCAATCGGATGCACCGTCAAGGCTTTCTTTTCGGATGCAGATTTATGTTTAGATAAGAAAATAATATTATCAGCAACGACCCCCAACTGATCGACGATTTCTAGATCAAGATCGTCAGCATAGACGTGGTGCCGTTCAATAGTAATGAGCATGAGATTCTTTTTGACGAATGCTGGATTACCCTGAAAGTCACCATAATCGAGCCAGTCTGGAGAAAGAATGGCATTTTTAAGATTGATACTTGCTACATCAGGGGTGCTGCAGACCAAGACATTCATAAGCAGTGAGATTTGCAAAATAGTATTTTTCATCATCGGCGTTAACAAACCGTTTTTTAATGTAGAGGGCGATTAGGAAAGCGGGAGATACGTTGCCGAATACATTAACAGTTGCAGACCGGATTATCATCCATCTGTCGAACTACACCAAATATCTTGAATCGTATGATGTGCCCATCGACATCAGTCAGGACGGTATAGCCGCGGGACTCAGGATCTCGAGAGCGCATGCTACAATCGAGCTGAAGAAACTTAAAGAAAATGGCTACGTGACAGAGAAGCAGTCTCATATTAAAAAAGGAAAAACCAGAAGGAAAGTTTACTTCTTATCTCCCAAAGGTGAAGAGCGGGTTGCCGAGATTCTTCAGTATGTGGAAGAGAATGAAATTGACCTCAGCCGCTATCAAGATATCCGGAAATGCAAAGGTCCGGAGTTATGGGATTCACTTGATGAAAAATTCAAACCAATTATCGCCATGGCTTCCGTGTTTAGGAAACCGTTTAGCCGCGATGTTCTCCCTGACATCAGCGTTTCATTGTTACCAGTTGATGAACGAGGGATGGTTGATCTGCCTCAGGAAATCAAAGAATATGTCCTGTCTGTAACAGACTCCAACCGCATCGAAGATTACCACAATTTTGCCGCGGATTATTGGCTTCATGAAGATGAGATCAAAGAAGTGTTGTATCACTTAATTATGGCTAAGCGATACAACGATGCAGAAATTCTCCTCTACAATCATGCTACAGAATTGATGCTTTCCCCCGATGATGAATTGTTTGAGACCGTTTCCAACATCAGAGACATGACGCCGGGATACAGCGACGTAGTCCATTATGTGCAGGCCGAAATGGCAAGAAGACTTGGCCGTGCGGAATACTGTTTAATTCTAACCAAGATGATGGAGGCTTCGAGCATTCCTTCGGAAAGATTCAAAGGTTACCTGATCGAAGGTAAGCTGCACATGGATCACGATGAATATCATTTAGCATACCGCGCCTTCATTCGGGCCCGCGGTGTCTTTGATGACCATGTAGACACCAATGTTGAATGCTGCATTGCAGAATCACTGCTCAAGAATGAAGATCTCCACGAAGCCCAAGAAATTTTGATGAGACTTGTTTCTATGGGCTTCAAAGATTATGATGATGAAGCCCGGGCATACTATCTCTTAGGAACGATTGCCATCAAAACAGGAGATGACGATGAGGCGTTACGGATGTTTACCATCTCACGGCGGGCGATGATTAAACGCCAGGCTGAAATTCTTTCCACGCTTTCCAAGGAAAATTATGCACTCGGCATGAGAACCAAAGCGATTGAATATGCCTTAATGGCAGACGAGTGTATGCTCAATCTGCCACTGCCTGAACCATCAAAAGTCAGACGCTGAGATTAATTAAAGAATGGGGTTTTGACGCAGCATGTCGACGTCGCTGATGTAGAGATCCCTTAGATCTTTAAGATTCCAGCGTAACATCGCTAGCCTTTCAAAGCCCATTCCCCAAGCTAAAACAGGATATTTTAAGCCAAAGGGTTCAGTAACTTCCGGGCGGAAAACACCTGCACCGCCTAACTCCATCCACCGTCCTCTGAATTTAACTTCCACTTCTAAAGATGGTTCCACATAGGGGAAATAGCCAGGGCGGAAACGGATATCAGTGAAACCCATGCGCCGGTAAAATTCTTTGATGACGCCGCACAGCATATCGAAGTTAGCATCTTTATCCATGATGATACCTTCAATCTGAGTGAATTCGGGAAGGTGTGTTGCGTCAATAGCTTCCTTACGGAAAACTTTACTCAAGGAGAACATTTTGACAGGTTCATCAGGATGCTGGCACAAGTAACGGATACTGGTGGAAGTGGTGTGTGTCCTTAAAAGCAGACGTTCTGCTTCTTCTTTTGACCATTTAGTACCCCAGCCAGTAGAGCCAGTAGAACCGCCGTTTTCATGGACTGCCTTGACTTTTTCAACGACAGCATCCTCTAAAGTGGTACTGCTGGGATGTGCTAGATAAAAAGTATCCTGCAGATCACGGGCGGGATGGTCTTGGGGTGTGAAAAGTGCATCCATATTCCAGAAGGCAGATTGAACGAACTGGTCGTCTACTTCCTTGAAACCCATGCTAGTAAAAATCGCCCGGACTTCATCAGCTACCCGACTCAGCGGATGTTTTTTTCCAGGATAGATCGCCGGAGCAAAGGTTCGAACATCATATTTGCGGATTGCTACTTCTTTCCACTTCCCGCTTTGAATTAATTCGGGAGTGAGCTGGGCAACTTCTTCCTTGACTTCTAAACCGCTGTTGACTATCTCTCGTCCTAAGTCGGTAAGAGTGAGGCTGCGGTTGGTGACTACCCGCTCAGAAATGAGATCTTGTCGGGATTTTAATTGAGAAACTGCCTTAGGATCAAGCTCACTTTCTACGGTTTCTCCGTTAGCTAAAGTTTTTAGAACGATTTCATCAGCAGTATCGGTCTCAGCCTTTGCTTTCCCTTCCTCAGTAAGAATGATTAAAGTCTTGCCTGAGGCTTTGTTAATAGAAGCCAGATTTTTCTTCCTCAGCCACCCTAAAGCAATCGAGGTTTCGGAGTCATCTACTGCCTGTGACAGTTCGGACATCTCGATTTCGCCACCATGAGCGAGAATGTAGCTCAAAGCTCTTCTTTCAGGCAGAGGTTCATCAAATGGTTTCTTTAAAGAATAGCATTTAAAAGAAGTCTCAGAAAGGATGACTAGACCTTTGGCATTTAGCCAGGAAGCAGCATTCATCACTTCAACCAATTGCTCGAAGCCGCCTGTTGAGAAGATTTCCTCAGGAGACATTGGTTGATCCTGGGCTGCAAGCGCTAGAAGTAGCCTTGATTCATTAGCATTCAAGCCTTCTAGGATTTCTGAGACATTCATAGAGGGAGAAAAAACGCATTAGTAATTAAGCGTTTAGTCACTGCAATACAGATAATCCTGTACTTTGTCTTTAGCCGCTTCACGTTTTTCCTGATGGATCTCGATGAATTTGACCATCGAGTCGGCAAGAGATTTTTTACACTCGCCACAGAGGATTTCACCATTGCGACATTTTCTCATTAATTCCTCTAAAGCTTCATCATTCTCTTCAAACAGGAAATGTTTGTATTTGAAGACAGAACAGATTTCTGGCTTGCCGCCGTTTTTTCTTTGCTCTTCGACAGTCACCGCACCGCCCGTAAATGCTGACATGATCTTTTTACGAACCTGTTTGGGCGTGTCTGTAGTGTAGATCGTGCTGTTGGGCTGAGAAGAAGACATCTTGTCGGTGCCCTGCAAACCAGGAAACATTTTATTGTGCAGTAAAGCTGGTTTATAGTAACCTAGTTGGGGAGCAATGTCGCGGGCAACCCGGAAGTGCGGATCTTGATCAATGCCACAGGGAATTAAACAAGGTACATTTTTTCCTTCAATTTCCGAAACCATGAAAGCGGGAGCCGCCTGCATACTGGTGTAAAAGATGCTGCCAATATTGGTAGAATTTTCAAAGCCGAAGACTGCTCTAGCAGTAGAGAAAGTAATCTTTTTAGCAGTTTTCAAGGCAATGGGATAAAGGGTCTTGACACAATCAGTGTCGATAAGAATTTTAGTAGATGTTGGATCGAAACCTAAAGCAATGACATCCAACATATTTTCATAAGCCATGCTTTTAGTATCGCTTAAGGATAATTTATCATTAAAAAGGAATTTTTCATCATCGGTAAGCTGGAAATAAAGAGGGACTTTGAAAGTATCCTGCAGATATTTAGTAAAAATCCAAGGCATGAGGTGCCCCATGTGAGTGTGCCCGGATGGTCCTCGGCCAGTGTAGAGATAGAATTTTTCTCCGGCATCATAGCGATCCAGAATCCAATCCATGTCTCGATGGGAGTAGACGATTCCTCTCCGCAGCAACGGATGAAGTTCACCATATTTCGACATGCGTTTAAGCAGAGCATTGTCGACATGTTTCGTTCCAAACTTTTCAATTAACATCTCGTAATCTACTTCACCGCTCACTTCCCAAGGAGTGACTTTAAAATCCTCAGCCATCGTACCAAAGCCGAAGAGAGCGCTGGTAGTGTTTAAATTTTGCCTTGCTTGTAGCATGGCGGAAAGAGCAGAATTTAATCAAAATTAAAAGTTCAGACCCAAATCGCATGACGGCGTTCAAGAGAAGATTCGTTTTGACCGGTCTGTTCCATAATCAATGGAATCAAGGAGTCAAAAAAGATTAACGTAGCGTCTTCAAAGATGGTACCCAGCGGCGCGTTGCGTTTCTTTTCGCGATCATTTGGTGAAGTTATCTGAATGATAATATTGGAAGCGTGACCAAGTTTGGAGTTGGGATGTGCAGTGATGGAGATTACCTCAGCACCTACCCGTCGCACAATGTTGGCGGTCTGCACTGCCGACATTGTTTCACCAGTATTGGAGACAATAATTACCAGATCGCCCGAATCAACGATCGGTGTAGTCATTTCTCCAATAAAATGGACATCGAAACCAAGTTGTACAAGACGCACGGCGAAAGCCTGAGCAATGAGTCCCGAACGCCCTACACCATAGATGAAGATCTTCCGCGGAGCAATAAGCGCCGCGACCATAGCCTCAACTGCTGCGGAATCCACAGTCTCCAAAGAGTTTTGGATAGCGTTTTGCAGATAGTTGAGAATCTCTTTCATGAGATCTCCTTACTTCTTCTTTTTAGGCGCAGGTTTGACCTGATCTAACTCTTCGAGCTCCACCAGCTCATCTTCCTCCGCCTCATCCTGCGAAGGATCAGGCAGATTGATACCGTTGGCAGAAGAGACTTTTTCCAGAGAGATGTCGTAACCTTCATCATCTTCATTCTGCTCTTTGCTGCCTTTTTTAGCCCGGGTTTCTTTAGAGACTTTTCTGGTCAGCATACGCTCATAAATCAATTTCATATACATGGCGTCGTGCTCGAGCAAGGGCGAAGAAGAAATAATTGTGACATTGGCAGATTCATCGGCGAGATACTCGGCTAACGGTTCAAATTTAAGATCTCCGCGTTTGATCGGTGTTATTCTCTTCTCGTTACCGCCTTCGTGTTCAACACCGGCAAAATGAGCATAGATGTCACCGCTGGTGTATTTGCGAACCTCATCAATAAGTGCGCCAAAATCTTCTGGCTCATGTAGTGAGCCTCCTCTGGCATGCACATGTGCAAAATTAATGACCGGAATAGTTCCAGCAACGTTATCGCAGACTTCAAAGATTTCTGATACTGAGCCGAATACTTCCTGCCGGCCACTCATTTCTAAACCAAGCTTGGGGCGGATTCCATTTTCATCCCACCAGGCCATGATTTCAGAAAGATTGTCGATAATGTTCTTTTTAGTCTGTTTTTTGGGGTTATCATTGTATAAGCCCATGTGGGTGACAACGACTTTACCATCCATCTGGTCAGTCATCATGCCTGCCCATCTCAGGGCATTTATGCATTTTTCAGTTAACTCATCATTGGACCCGAGATCCATGTAGTATGGCGTATGCATGGAGAGCTGGACATCCATTTCTTTACCCATTTCGCCAATCTCATTAAACTCTGAATAAGTCTGAGCCAGGCCGGAAACAAGTGTAATGAGTACATCTGATTCTTTAATTGGTTCAGAAGGGTCGGTGATGCTGATTTCCTTTTTCCCTTTGGTCCGGATGATCTCCACAATAAGGTCAGTTTCAATTTCTAAAGGAGAGAGGCCGACTTCCTCTTCATCAGGAAATCTTTCCATGGCATTAATCCGTAACATTTGTACTTCCATGGCAGTTAAGCCCAGGCTGTGGACATCTTCAATGCCATCCCTGAGTGTTCTTCCTTTGCACGAGAGCGGGATACCAGCGGGACCAAATCGTATCATGGATAATCACCATCAATATAAATCTAAGACTTCCAAAAGGAGGTTATATCTGATTATATTTATACCTAATGAAGAAGATGAATTGTTTATAAATCTTCGCCTACGAATAGTTTGTAAATAGACTCTTTTGGTCTCCAGCAGGCATTTGATTACGAAACGGGCTTTGGAAAGGTTTATCTATTCCATCCTGTTTAGAGCTCCCACTCAATGTCGAGGGAGTCAGAATGAAAAAGACACAGAAGACAGATCCCAACTTAGTGGCCCTCATCGCTGAACTGAAGAGGGAAACACGTGAAGGGGATGCAGCCATCTGGCGAGACATTGCTCAAAGATTAGAAAAACCCAGCAGAAACTGGGCTGAAGTAAACTTGAGCAAGCTGGAGAGGTATGCAAACGATGGAGATATCATTTTAGTACCTGGAAAAGTCCTGGGTGCTGGAAAGATTAACAAGAATGTGACAATCGCTGCCTATCGTTTTTCTGCTACAGCAGCAAAAGCAATAGAAGAAGCTGGTGGAAAGAAGCTTACGATCGCTGAGCTAGTGAAAGAAAACCCCACTGGTAAAGGCGTAAGGATTATGGGGTGATCTCATGGCAATCGTTATTGATGCAGATAAACACATCCTCGGTCGTCTCAGCACTAACATCGCAAAACGCATCCTCAATGGTGAAGAAGTAATTGTGGTAAATGCCGAGAAAGCAATCATTACCGGCGACAGGCAAGTGATCTTCAACAAATACCTTGATAAATATCACCGTGGAAAACAGACCAGCGGTCCGTTCTTCCCTAAGAGAGCTGATCTTATCCTCAAGAAAACTGTTAGGGGAATGATTCCCTACATGCACCCAAGAGGAAGAGAAGCATACCGCAGAGTAAGGGTATATGTTGGAATTCCCAAAGAACTAGAGTCCGCTAAGATTGAAAAGATTGAAAGCGCGATGACACTTTGGACTGACAAATATGTAACCCTTGGTGAAGTTGCAGAACGTCTCGGATCTAGAGTGAGGTGATTGTATGGCAGACGTAGTTAATACCAGCGGTAAAAGAAAAGAAGCTGTCGCTCGTGCTTCCGTAAAAAGTGGGACCGGAAAGGTCAGAGTAAACAATGTCCCAATCGAGATTTACACTCCTGAACTTGCCCGTCTCAAAATGATGGAACCCTTAGCTCTAGCCGGAGATAAAGCCGCAGCTGTAGATATCAACGTAAATGTCCAGGGTGGAGGATTTATGGGACAGGCTGAAGCAGTCCGTACTTCCATTGCCAAGGGACTCGTAGAATTTCTGCAAGATGCAGAGCTAGAAGCAAGCTTCAAACAATATGACCGCTCTTTACTTATCAGCGACCCGCGTAGAAAACTTCCAAAGAAACCACAGGGACGCGGTGCCAGAAAGAAGAGACAGAAGTCATACAGGTGATGCTATATGATGATCCCAGTAAGGTGCTTTACTTGCGGCAAGGTTGTCGGAGGCCTATACGAGACATACGTAAAAAGAGTCCAGATGGGAGAAGATCCCAAAGAAGTCTTGGACGACCTAGGTTTGACTCGCTACTGTTGCCGCCGCATGATCGTTGCTCATGCAGATCTAGTAGATGAAGTGATACCTCTGGGCTAAGCTTATAAACCTCTTTCCCTTTCCCCTTTTATCAAATGGGTCCGTGGGGTAGCTTGGTATCCTTCCAGCTTGGGGTGCTGGTGACTCCGATTCAAATTCGGACGGACCCACCAATATTTCTACTATTCTACATGTCTAATTTCATTAAATTGTTCAATCTGCACAGTCTGGCTAGTATCAGATGAATGGGATTTGATGCAAAATTCAGTCATTTGAAACTATATTTTTTCAACTGATCGTGGGGATTGCACACCCACGATTGGGTGTGTATCGACGATCAGCCGCAATCATCAATCAAAGAACATCACAATTTGCAGGAAGTATTTGGTTTGGAGAAGGTATCGAAATAGAGGCGCAGCATGTAGGTAATAGCATCTTCTCTAGTGAAAAAATGACCGGCATCGATCAGTTTATCGATTTGATTAACGATACATTCTGGCAGACTTATTGACAGATTAATTTGACTCATGTTTGGGTATAAGCATTAAACTATTAAGAATACTATTAAAGCAGTATCAAAAATCTAAATTAAGATGTGATTTTATTAATGATATCTAAAAAAAGAGTAGATGCTGGCAGATCGTGCCAGCGAATTTGATTAAGAGGTTGCGTTTTCACTAGCTTTCTCTTTTTCAGGAAGGGGGATTTCAAAGGTATCAGAGATCTTGTGTACATCAGGAGATGTGTAGGTCTGCTCCATGACTAGACAGTCTTTCGGGCAAGCTTCTACACAAGAACTGCACTGAATACAGGACATTCTTTCAATTGTCCAAGTTTTTCCTTTGCGGTCAACGGAGATAGCATCCGTCGGACACTTACGAGCGCAGATCCCACAAAGGATACAGTTTTCCTTAATGATCGAAACGTGTCCACGAGTGCGCTCTTCCCATTCTCGAGGAACGACAGGATACATTTTGGTCACTGGTTTTTTGAATAAACTCTTCAGGACCGTTTTAGCCATTTTGAAAGATGCCAAAGGAATCACCTCTCCGTGCAGCTGATACAGGGATCGATAGTCAGGATGAGCATCGAGACGTCAGTCAGATCACAGCCTTGAAGAGTCTTGACCATGGCCGGAATATTAGCGTTTGTAGGTGTCCTGACCCGCATCCTCTGCAGATGTTTTGTCCCGTTGCCTTTGACATAGTAATAAGCTTCTCCCCGTGGTTGTTCAACTCTCATTACAAAATCCTTAGCCGGGGGCATTCCTTTTACCGGAACGTCAACGGGTCCCTCTGGTAAAGCGAGCATGGCTTTTTCCACAAGATCGATAGATTGGAATAATTCAAGAATTCTCACTTTACAGCGAGCATAACAATCGCCTTCCTCAGCTAAAATCGGTTTAAAGCCTAGATCAAGATACTTGCCCATTCCAGTCATGCGGATATCATTGTTTACACCAGAGCCTCTGGCTACTGGTCCCACAGCACATAAGGCTGATGCGTCTTCCTTAGAGAGGACGCCAACTCCGCATAATCTGTTCTTTACTGAAGTATCAGATAAGAATACCTTCATCAGTGGTTCCGATTCACGCTTTATCTCCTGCACCACGCTGATGATTTCTTTCTGCATTTCCGGAGTGATGTCACGCCTTAAACCACCGACTTTGCAGAAAGAGAAGATTACTCGTCCACCAGTGGTCTTTTCAAAGAGATCTAACACCTTTTCACGTACTCTCCAGCAATGCATGAACAGACTTTCAAAGCCTAAACCATCAGCTAAGAGACCTAACCATAAAAGATGGCTGTGAATTCTGGAAAGTTCATGGAATACAGTCCTTAGGTAATCTGCACGTTCAGGGATCTCAATATCCATGAGTCCTTCGACCGCCGAAGTATAACCCCAACCATGGCCAAAACTGCAGATTCCACAGATCCGCTCAATCACATAGAACATTTCGTTGTAGTCTTTTGTTTCAGTTAATTTTTCTAATCCGCGGTGAACGTATCCAATTGAGGGTATGGCTCTGATTACTTTTTCATCTTGGATTTCAAGATCTAAATGCACAGGTTCCGGGAGTACCGGGTGCTGTGGTCCAAAGGGAATGATCGTGCTTTTTCCCATTTAGTCACCACCTTCTGGAGAAATTTGTGGTTTCCAAGGCGTGGGCCGTGATAGTTTGAAGAAATTGCCCTGATAATCCAATTTGCTATCTGCAAATTTTAAGCCAAAGAGATCATGGATTTCATTTTCGTAGATAAATGCCGCCCAGTATGTTTCAGTAATGCTGGGAATCGTTGCGTCCAGTGGCACAGATAGTTTAAGATTTACCAATGAGAAATCTTTGTCAAGCGAATAAAGTAACTCAATTCCCTGCTCAACCGGAGTACCGCAGATCTGTCCTAGCCGGTAGCCGTCCGCATTTAAACTTTTGATTTTATCAGCTAACTCTGAAAGATCAACGGGAGTGAAATTTTGTACTAAATATGGTGCATCGTTCATTTGGAAGCCTCCTTTTGAGCATTCATCTTGTTTCTTTTTTCTTCTAAGATGCTTAGTCCCTTCACCACGCCATCGATGATTGCTTCAGGTCTTGCGGCACATCCAGGCACATAGACATCGACGGGGATTACCGTGTCAACACCGCCCATCACATTGTAACAGTCACGGAAGATACCCCCAGAGTTGGCGCAGATACCGATAGCGATAACCACTTTCGGGTCGGGCATTTGTTCATAGATCTGTTTAATGACCTCTTTATTCTGTTCATTAACCGATCCAGTTACGAGGAAAACGTCGGCTTGTTTAGGATCTCCGGTATTGATTATGCCAAATCTTTCTACATCATATACTGGAGTTAAACAGGCTAAGACTTCAATATCGCAGCCATTACAGCTGGATCCGTCATAGTGTATTACCCATGGAGATTTTGATAGATATGTCATATTAACCCTCACCAGATATACATTAGAGCAGCCACGTTAATCACACCCAGAACAATCGCCACTACCCATGAACTCTTTAGTGCAACCTGCCATTTCATTCTCGCAAAGCAATTATCAATAATGATTTCGAGGAAGTAAGCTACGAGACAAACGATTATGCCTAAGACATAGCCCAGTGCAGTTCCGTTGCAGAAGAAGAGGAAAATGAAGCCTAACAGCATGATGTTCTCATACCAGTGAGAAATCTCTACGGCAGCTAAGGAGCGACCGGAGAATTCTGTTGTAAGACCCCTTACCAGATCTTGATGTGCATGGTGAGACATGCTGAGATCAAATGGCGATTTTCTAAATTTAATGGTAAGGATAAAGAGGAAGCCAATGAAGATTCCAATCAGATAAATGAAAGGCATCTCGCTGCTTACGAGAATATCACTTACTTTGAAACTGCCGCAGCATACGTAAAAGCCGATTGCAGTAAGCAGAACCATCGGTTCATAGGCCATCATTTGGTATAATTCTCTTTCAGCACCAATCTGGGCGTAAGGCGAATTGGAGGAAAAAGCGGCTACGATCAAGAATACGTTGGCAAGAGTCAGCGCAAAGATGACCAGCAGTAAATCTCCACCAGAGAAGAATATGCAACCGGTGATGACGATGAAGAGCAGGAAACACATTACGTAGAAATCCTGAACCCGGTTAGGTGTGATCTGATCTTTCTCGAGAAACTTGCGTACATCATAGTATGGCTGCAGTATTGAAGGGCCCGCCCGGCCTTGCATTCTTGCACTAATTTTTCGATCAATACCTGCTAGTAAACAGCCTAAAATGGGAGCTAATATCAGGTATCCAATCACCAGGATAACTGCCAAAGCAGTACTCATAAGGTCACACCTCCAAGAATTAACACAAACGCACAGGCAATCGCTAGGATGGTGATTACCAGACCAAACTTATTCATCCTAGCTTCCCCGAACCAATCTTCCATATACCAGTTTCTAAGAGAAAGCTGAGTGTTGCAGTTCATCGCTCCCTGGAACGAAAGATCGTCACCGCTGTTTACACCACACATGTAGGTAGGCACGATCTTTCTTTTTGTTTTTCCAAAAAATGGAAGCGGGAGCAGTAAGATTAATGCCAGCATCGCCAGGAGGATGTAGATGTTTCCTGATTGTAACGCAACCACAATCGACCCGCTTACTGAGCCGAATGCACCTTCGAGGTAGGGGATAACTGCATAATCAGAGATCAGAGGGAATGTGAGGCAAGTAACAATAACTAATGCCGCTAGCAGTCCCAGCACAAACCATTCTTCTTTATGGACCGACTTTTCAATATTTTCGTTTCCAGCAACAATAGCCACTAACTTACCTAACCATTTAGTCCAGTAAAACGCGGTTACTGCACTTCCAAAGCAGATACAAATGATCAGAATGATGCTGCCGGAATCCACGAAGGCAGTCATTGCCTCCCATTTAGAAACCAGCATTCCGAAAGGTGCAAGGAACATCCCCGCAACACCGATGATCATGAGCATTGCCAGTTTGGGCATTTTGGAGAATAAGCCGTCCATGTCTTCGATATCTCTGCTACCGATGTGGTGTTCTGCAGTACCCACGCAAAGGAAGAGAAGTGATTTGGTAATTGCATGGAAGATCAGTAACATAATACCTGCCCAGACGGCTGCATCAGTACCAATTCCACCACAAGCTACGATAAGACCTAAGTTGGCAATGGTCGAATATGCAAGGACTCTCTTGGCATTGCTCTGAGAAATAGCTGCCATAGAAGCCAGTAAAAAGGTGACTCCACCGACGATCATTACCATTTCACCAGCAATATTTCCATGCAGAACTGGTGATAATTTAAGAATGACAAATACCCCGGCTTTGACCATTGTTGAAGAATGAAGTAAAGCAGACGTGGGAGTTGGCGCCACCATTGCGCCCAGCAGCCAACTGTGGAAAGGCATCTGGGCTGCTTTTACAATGCCAGCTAAGGCGAGTAAAGCAACAGGTAACAAAACGTTAACTCCTGCCGTTCCAAGCGCGAGCAGACTGTTGAACTCTAGAATATTGTGATCGAAAGCAACCGAGATTATTGCTAAAACGAATGCCAGACCACCAACGAGGTTAAGCACCAATTGTAAAAATGAGTTTTTGATGGCTTCATCAGTTTTAGTGTAGCCAATAAGGAAGAATGAACATAAGGTTGTAATCTCCCAGAAGAAGAACATCCACACTAAGCTGTTAGATGTGACGATACCAAACATCGCTGAGAGGAAAACAAACATTAAGAAGAAAAACCAAGGACGTCGATCAGGTTCATTCTCATGATGTTTTTGAAAGTCCTGCATATAGCCAATCGCATATACAGTGATCAGACTGCCAATGATACCGATGATTAAAACCATTATGGAGGATAAACCATCGATATAGAGGTAATTGGAGACATGTATGTCATGAGCTTTAGTAAGTTCAAACCATACCATCAAGGGCGTCTGGATAAGAGCTAAGATAGAAACGAGATACTTCTTGTATTTGATACCTAAATAAAAGATAACAATTCCAAGACATACTTCAGTAATTAGCATTAGATAATCAATAATCACACTTTCAAAATCAAAAAGTACTGTTCCCGAATCAATGTAATTGGCTGCAACAAAAATAGAAGCAATCGCAATAATTGCTGCCGAGATTTTTACAATGAAACCTCTTACTCTCTCGTTTTTGAACACAAGCAATATCGCCGCGATAATGAGCGGAAACGAAATGAGAAACAATATATCGTACATGGTCTCAAATCCGAGTTAGTCAATTACGAAGGCCCGTGAGACTACATAAAACTATCCTATTTACACCAAGTTACTGTTTATCATGATGCAGTTGACCTTGGTTCAATGTTAAAATTAAATGCATTAAATATTAATGTATATTCGATAGTTAATATAGGTCTTTTGACAATAGCCAGATCATGAAAATAATTTTCATTTTAAAAGGAGAATAACATATCTATAATTAAATAATATTATGATAAATCAAGACAAAGATCAAGCGGTAATTCCACAGATAAAGAAGATTATTTTATAAAATACATTATAAGATAAAATATCAAATAAACCTTCAATAAACCTCGATTGATTCATTAGAATCAAGCTAAACTACGAACTCTGCCAGGATTTATCATTGCAAAGAACTGATGAGATTACAGTAAAATTAACAAAATGGTGGTTCTGGTACAAAGGGGTGACCAAATGATCTAAAGACAGCTCGGGGTAATTTATTCATACATGACGAAAAGAGCTTTGTCCAATCACAATTTCCTAATACATACTCGATACAAGTTTTTTTAATAGCTTCGTCAGAACTGAATTCTTCGACAAGCGTGGGAATGTTACAAAAACTGGCAGATAACGCCACTAAGCGAGCAGCCAGCGTGGAAGATCTCAGATAGGGCAAGATGTCCGATTTTATACGTGAACCATAAGCTTCAGCAAGAGAAGTGTTTTGCTGAATGAAATCTATTGCTGCTTGTCCTGCATCTTGCCCCGAGACAATAGCATAGGTAAATCCTTCTCCTGAAAGGGGGCTGGCAAATCCTGCTGAATCACCAACGGCCATACATCTTCGGGTGTAGAATTTTTCACGGATAGAATAGGGAATGGGGTGCGCTTTGATAGTTTCGGCAGCTACAAGGTGATGTTGGATGTCAACATGTTTGAGAATTTTTTCCAGAGATTGTTGAAAATAAGCAGTTGGATATCCCACACCGCCGACGCCAATGTTAACTGAATCTTTTCTTGGAAAAGCCCAGCCATAAGCCGGGAAGCGGTTTCTGAGTTTTGGCTTTGTCGGAGAGCGCCCGATAGTGTAGATTACAAAATTGTCGCCAGGATCGGAGTCTACCAGGAGGTCTTGTGCAAAGGCAATAGCTTTTGCAGAGTGGGCAGGAGCTCCAAAAATCAAATTAGCAATGCGGCTGGAAGCACCTTCAGCGACAATAAACAATTTGGAAGAAACGATCTCATTTCCATAGGTTATGTCCACATGATCATTTTTCTCGATTGCTTTTGTAACTGGTATACCAGTTACGGCTTCGGCACCGGCTTCAAGAGCGCGTTGCAATAAAAATGTATCAAATTTTTCTCTTTTGATAGTAACGGCGACTCGTTTGTCTGATTTAATTTCTAAAGATTGGTCACCCAGGACAAATTTGGCACCGGTGATCTCTTTTTCAATAATACTTGCCGGAAAATCTGGTAAACGTGCATAGGCGCGGGCTAAAAGACCGCCCGCACAGCATTTCTGACGGGGGAAGTCTTCCCGATCTATCATCAGCACCTGCAATCCTGCTGACGCACATTGATAGGCAGCGTTTGCTCCTGCTGGCCCACAACCAGAAATTACTACATCATACATAACTACGCGCGTTTGCAGGATGCCATCTAAGTATTAATTTATTTTATACCACAAGAGGACTTGCTGAGTAGATTGGTATCTTCGAGGATCTTCATCGTTTTTGATGATTGAAAATGAGGATTACGCTTTTCACGGATCAGCGCTCGAATATTAGCAATAGTGTCCAAATCAGGCCAGGGTGAAAGCAGATGAATAGTCATTCCACCAAGTTTTTCTGCAGTATCGGCGAAGGCCATGTCTGTACCCCAAGAAATATCCTCAAACGCTGACTCTCGGAATGATTCTTTAGAAAAACCAATTAAATTGTAACCACCGTCAACAGAGGGGCCGATGACTACTTCACTTTCTTTAAAGGAATATATAGCTTCCATAATCTCCTCTAGAGGAAGATCAGGAACATCACTTACCAAGACTAAGACTTTATCTTCTCCCCGGCTAAAGGCATCGAGAAAGGTGTTTTTGACTCGTTCCACGGGCGTAGTTCCCCTTTGAGGATATATTTCAACATCCTGATCAATCCACTCGCTTAAGTCTGAATTTTCAGGGTAGAGGGCTAGAGCATATCGCAAATCAGCAGCATCGAGAGTGGCCATGGTATCCTGCACAAATGCCCGATATAAGCGGATGGTAGTTTCAGATCCCAATTCTTCAGCAATACGATGTTTTGAGTCTTCAGAGTTATTCACCAGCAGCATTATTTGAACGCCTTGATAGTCGGTTGTGCCAATATCAGTCATAGATAGAATATATCTTCTGTGTACTGGCACTTGATATAATTTTCCAATAAAGAGAAAGTATCATTTTTGATTCTAAGATCATAACGCACTTCAAGGATGCCATGTCCTCCAAGAAAAGACTCTGTCTGAGATAGTCTCAGACCGAAAGAGGGAATATCATGAAAGGTGCAACCGTACTAGCGGTAGCTCTCTCGGCAGCCATACTGCTTGGTGGAGGACTACTGGCGACAAATGCGTCGGCTGCTGATCACTCTGAACATCCTGCTCATCAGAGCGGCATGGCCAGAGTTGATGTTTCGGGTCATGAAATTGTCTTCAATGATTCAATTCAAGACGGCCCCCTGTTCGGCGTTGTAGACCCTACTGTGTTAGCAATGGCGACAGAGAATTACATAAATGGAAACAGTCACTTCGCAGGACGTAGTTCTGTGTTTAATGCTCCCGACACTGGGCATCCTCGGCCAATTGAACAAAATGAGACTCCAGAGCAATTCTGGAATCAGTATTTTGCACAAATGGCACACTATGATGTCAATCTAGTGAGAATTGGCCCAGCTGATATCTGGGGAACAGAAATTCAGTATGAAGCATGGCAAGAAAACAATGAAGAATTCATGTCATTGATTCAAACCATGTGTGACGCAGCTGAGAAAAATGGCGTGTGGATCTGCTTTGTGCTTGCAGGATCGCAGGAATATCCTACGTATCAGTTTGGTGGAGAAGGATCAGTCTTTGACACTTCTTCTTCAGCATATGCCAACTATATTGGATACTGCAAAAGCATGATGTCAGCCTTAGAGAATGAGAATGCAATTGCCATGTATGATCTGTTTAACGAACCAGATCACAATAACTGTAATGCAAACTACTGGCATGGTAATAAACAGGCCTTCTCTACATGGGCTTCAGCAGTTGCTGCTGATACAGACGGAGCTTCTACTCATCCAAGAACAATGGGTGTTGCTGGTCTAGGCAATCTATTCGGATGGAGTAAAGAGGATTTCGGACTGTCAACGGGCAATGTTGGTTTTGAAATTGCTCACCGGCATTACTATGCTTCCGCAAAAGATTCGTCACTTTTCTCACAACCAGAAGAATGGGCTGATGCCTATGGCATACCACTGTTGTGGGGAGAGTTAGCAGACAATTCGGTGTATCCTTTGATTCGCCACACATTTGGGGAGCAGGCAATCTGGAATGCTGGTGGACAAGCGATAACCTCGATGGTTCTGACCGGAACTGAAGGCTATCCTTACACGGGAGGAAAACTGGAACCCCAGCCTGCTAAACAGCTAATGTCTGCTTCGATTTCAGAAGAAGAAAAGCTCGCTGAGACGAGCTCCACAAACAATGCAGACCCTTATCTTTCCATAATCGGTTTGATTGGTGCGCTGTTTCTCTTTATGAGGTTTAGAGGAAAACTCTAAATCAATTTATTTTTTTTATTATTGCATAATAAACATGCACCACATTTTTCTAATTTCTTAAACTTAATCAATACTGATCCAGATATTTTGGAGAAGAAATTATATCAACGAAAATCGGAATGATTTGTAGATTCCAATAAATCAGCCAGATAGCTCATTTTGACCTATATGAATAAAAGTAAAAGATTAAATCACGATTGAGATTTGTATACAAAGTATCTTTAATAGTCCCATCTAGTCCCGACCGGCTCTAACCAGGAGGGATTAAATAAAAATAGCAACCAAGATGGTAGCAATGATAACAGCCCTTGCGCTGCTATTGCCTGGCGTGATTATTGCATCTGAAGCACAAACTGCTTCGGCAAGCTCAACATCGGGAAGAGTCACCGTATCGGGAACAGATATTCTGATTGACGGTGAAGTTCCTGAAGAGAAATTCTTTGGTGTCGTGGATACAACGGCATTACAATTCGCAATAATGGCGTATGTAAATGGCGATAAAACAGTAGCCGGAAAGAACTCTGTGTTCAACGGTCCAGACACATCGAGTGATGGTGGGAAGATCGCTCAGAATGCTACTGCCAGTGACTTTTGGCATCAGTATTTTGCACTTCTGAACCACTATGACTGCAATTTAGTAAGGATCGGTGCAGGAGACACTTGGGGTTCAGCGCTGCAATATGAAGCGTGGATGAACAATCGAGACTCCTACCTTTCACTACTTCGAACAATGTGTGAAGAAGCCATGGAGCATGGCGTGTGGATCTGCTTTGTGCTTGCAGGATCGCAGGAATATCCTACGTATCAGTTTGGTGGAGAAGGATCAGTCTTTGACACTTCTTCTTCAGCATATGCCAACTATATTGGATACTGCAAAAGCATGATGTCAGCCTTAGAGAATGAGAATGCAATTGCCATGTATGATCTGTTTAACGAACCAGATCACAATAACTGTAATGCAAACTACTGGCATGGTAATAAACAGGCCTTCTCTACATGGGCTTCAGCAGTTGCTGCTGATACAGACGGAGCTTCTACTCATCCAAGAACAATGGGTGTTGCTGGTCTAGGCAATCTATTCGGATGGAGTAAAGAGGATTTCGGACTGTCAACGGGCAATGTTGGTTTTGAAATTGCTCACCGGCATTACTATGCTTCCGCAAAAGATTCGTCACTTTTCTCACAACCAGAAGAATGGGCTGATGCCTATGGCATACCACTGTTGTGGGGAGAGTTAGCAGACAATTCGGTGTATCCTTTGATTCGCCACACATTTGGGGAGCAGGCAATCTGGAATGCTGGTGGACAAGCGATAACCTCGATGGTTCTGACCGGAACTGAAGGCTACCCATATACCGGCGGAACTTTGCCAGATCCAGAACAACCTGCTTATGGGAACTCAAATAACAATAATAATGACAGCAACAAAGATGATGAAATTCCCAATGATAAACCGGGAGGAGACATTAACCCACCGCATAATCAAGGAAGTGTCGACTCAAGCGGAGTAATGGACGATAATCAAAATTCATCGGCCATTGCTCTCATCTCACTCGCTGCTGCAATAATTATTGCTATCGCCCTGTTTATTGCTCGTAAGCAATAAACCCAAACCTTTTTTATTTTCTCATCATTTTATGAAGCTGCAACAGTGCTTTTATTGAAGAGCCATCTTGAGCATAAAATGAATGCATGAAGCCACTCAGAGATTCTGATTTTTCTGGAGAATAGGGGAACCACCATGGATCCTCAGGATATTTTCCTTTATCAACATGAATATGATGCGGCTCAGTAAGCTCTTCGAAACCAAACTTCCCGTGAGTCCTTCCAAAACCGCTTTCGCCATTTCCACCCCAAGGCGTTGCTGCCAGCCCGTATGTATAGAGCAGATTATTAACCACGACTGTGCCGCTACTGACCAGTTCTGCTAAAACTTTCCCTTTGATAAGATTCGCAGTCCATACTGAGCCAGCAAGCGCATATTTATTGTCATTTGCCAAGGCAATTGCTTCTTCTTCAGAAGAGAATTTCATTACAGTAACAATGGGGCCGAAAATTTCCTCCTGAACTGCTGCGGAATTC
This sequence comes from uncultured Methanomassiliicoccus sp., assembly GCA_905203995.1. GTDB lineage: Archaea > Thermoplasmatota > Thermoplasmata > Methanomassiliicoccales > Methanomassiliicoccaceae > Methanomassiliicoccus_A. The sequence goes on from CAJKXZ010000002.1 coordinate 46,496, forward strand.
TGCGGTGTATCGACAAGAATTGTTGGTTCGAAGTAATATCCCTTTAAGTTAGGATTTTTCTTCCCACCGATAAGCACTTTGGCGCCTTCGTTTACTGCTTTTTCAACATGCATTTCCATTTCGTTTAAAGCTGCTTCGTTTATGAGCGAGCCAAGAGAGATCTCCTGATCGTCCCAGCCCCATCCTTGCTTCAGCATTAATGTTTTATTTTTAAATAGTTCTAAAAATTGTTCATAAATTGTTTCATCAACATAGATACGTTTTACACAAACACAAGTTTGTCCAGAATTAACAAATGATCCCCACACAGCAGCTGAAGTGGCTCGTTCAAGATCCGCATCTTTCAAAACAATCATGGGATCTTTTCCACCTAATTCAAGTGTAACCGGTGTTAGTCTTTGCGAAGCTTGGGCCATTACGCGTCTGCCTACCGAACCGCTGCCGGTAAAAACAATCCGGTCAACATCGGAAGTTAAAAGCGCATCACCAACAGTGCGGCCAGAACCGATGAGTACCTGAACTAAATTATCAGGAAGACCTGCTTTTTTCATAACCTCGAGCATTTTTACAGCAGTGAGTGGTGTCTCCGAGGAAGGTTTAATGATTACTGCATTACCTGCGGCTAAGGCCATGATGGTCTGAGAATAAGGAATTCCTAGCGGATAATTCCAAGGAGAAATTATTGCTACGACCCCGATAGGTCTGGGGGCAATGTAGGAAGAGCGGCCGGCTAACTTCATAGGAAAAGCCATGTCGCCCAAATCAATTTTGCTTTTTTTGAAAACCTCTAGCATCATATCGTTGGCGTATTCACCAGCAGAGAGGGCTGCGAAAATATCAGTGGCGATAGCTTCACTTTTTGGTTTTCCGGTCTCACCACAGATAGTTCTTGCAAGATCTTCAATGTTAGAAATAATAGCTTCCTGGATGTTGCTCATGATCACTGCCTTCTCATCATAAGACAATTTCATCCACTTTGACTGCGCAAGTCTAGCCGCTTGAAGCGCCGCGGGAACATCTTCGGGGTGATCGCATTTGATTCTTCCAAACTCTTCCAGCGTTGCCGGATTTGTCTTAATTATGTATTCTTCGCCAGCCTCAGTGCTAGATTGCATATTTGCGCAATGGAGGTGAAAGAATATAATACTGAGTTTTAGAAAGTTATATATAGAAGAACTATTGTATATGTGTTAGTGTATACAACATAAAGTTGTATACTGAAAGATAGTTAGAACAAAAGGAGGCAGATAATCAAAAAGAAAGCATGAGAAACACAGCTTAAGGCGAGATAATCCCCGATAAACAGAAAAAAACCGCCAGGTGCGCAGGCACGAGTTAAGTATTGAGAAATGAAGTAAAAATAGAACGTGATTGGAATGGATGCGAACGAAAAAATATTGAGAGTCGCCGAAGCTAAATCTAAGGATGCAGAAAGAGGAGTGGCCAGAGTAGATCCTGCGGTTATGGAGTCTCTTGAACTTACAGCCGGAGACCTAATTCAGATTAACGGTAAACGAAAGACTGCCGCGATTGTCTGGCCCGGATATCCTGAAGACGCCGGCAAAGGGATTCTCAGAATTGACGGTAATGTACGGAGAAACGCGGGCACAAGTATTGATGAACGGATTTCAATCAAGAAAATCGAAGCCCGTGAAGCCCGTAAAATAACGTTTGCACCCACAGAGCCATTACGCATAATGGGAGGAGAAGAATACTTAGGACAAATCCTAGAAGGACGGGCAGTTACCAGAGGCGACGTTGTACAGATCAACGTGATGGGCAGAAAAATAGACCTGGTGGTGGTTAACTTTGCACCTACGGCTGATGCCGCAATTGTCAATAGAAAAACAGAAGTGAAGATTAGCGAAAAACCAGTCAAAGAAGAGCAGGCTAGTATCCCCAAAGTTACCTATGAAGACATTGGCGGCTTAGAAGAGGAAGTGAAAAAAGTCAGAGAAATGATCGAACTTCCACTCCGACATCCAGAGCTGTTTGAAAGATTAGGTGTAGAGGCACCCAAAGGTGTACTGCTGCATGGACCTCCAGGCAATGGAAAAACATTGTTGGCCAAAGCAGTGGCCGGTGAGACCAATGCGAACTTCATAACTATCGGTGGTCCAGAAATCATGTCTAAGTTCTATGGAGAAAGCGAAGAACGGCTAAGGGAAATTTTCAAACAAGCCGAAGAAAACGCTCCCTCCATCATCTTTATTGATGAAATAGACTCGATCGCTCCCAAAAGGGAAGACGTGAGCGGCGAAACCGAACGACGAGTGGTTGCCCAATTACTGTCGCTGATGGATGGCCTTGAAGCAAGAGGAAAAGTAGTAGTTATTGGGGCCACCAACCGCCCTAATGCTATTGATCCGGCTTTAAGGCGTCCGGGTAGATTTGATCGAGAGATTGAGATCAATCCCCCTAACAAGGACGGAAGACTGGAAATTCTCCAGATCCACACCCGAGGAATGCCTTTAGAACCGGAAATATCGCTGGAAGAGCTAGCCGATTTAACTCATGGTTATGTCGGAGCTGACCTTTCAGCACTGTGCAAAGAAGCAGCCATACGTTCACTACGAAGAATACTTCCAGAACTGGATCTGGAAATGGAATCGATACCAATGGAGGTGCTGAATAAAATTACTGTGAAGAGAGCGGATTTCTTCTCCGCGTTACGTGAAATGCAGCCATCGGCCCTAAGAGAAGTATTGGTCGAAAAACCCAATGTCCACTGGCAAGACATTGGTGGTTTGGACGATGTGAAACGTGAATTGCAGGAAGCGGTGGAGTGGCCTCTGAAATATGCTGATGTCTTCGAGTATATGGACACTTCCTTACCCAAAGGAGTCCTTTTGTATGGACCCCCTGGAACTGGTAAAACAATGATGGCTAAAGCAGTGGCTACTGAATCAGAAGCCAACTTCATTTCCGTTAAAGGGCCTGAGTTCCTCAGCAAGTGGGTAGGTGAATCGGAAAAAGCGGTCAGAGAGACCTTCAGAAAGGCAAGACAAGCCGCGCCCTGTGTCATCTTCATGGATGAAATTGACTCCATCGCACCTACACGAGGCGGTGACGGCGACTCGCGGGTTACAGAACGGGTGATTTCACAGTTGTTGACGGAAATTGACGGAATGCAGAGCTTAAACAACGTGATTATTATCGCAGCCACCAACAGGCCAGATATTCTAGATCCCGCTTTGCTAAGACCTGGTCGATTTGATCGGCTCGTGCATGTAGGTATGCCGGATTTAGAAGCCAGGAGAATGATCTTACAGATTCACACTGCCAAAAAACCACTTGCAGATGATGTGGACCTTGACCGTTTGGCTGAAAAAACGGAAGGATTTACTGGCGCGGATTTGACCGCCTTGACTAACGAAGCGGTGATGCTAGCGATACGATCGGCCGTAGCAAAAAATGGCGAAAATAGTGAAGTGATGAAATCTCAAAAAATTACCATGGCTTTCTTCGAGATGGCTCTGGAGAAAGTAAAACCAGTATCAAGATCAGAATTAGGAATCTATGAGAAAGCAGCAGAAGACTATGTGTACGTGAGGTGAAACAATGGCAAGAAGAGTGTCCCCCTGGGACGATATATTTGGAAGCTTTGAAGAAGAGTTTGAAGACATGCGCAAGCGTATGAACAGCATGTTTTCACGCTATACCATGGAAGACTTTGCTGACGAATCCACTCAACCATTGATCTATGGCTTTTCCATGAGGGTTGGTCCTGATGGAAAGGCCCAAATTCAAGAGTTTGGTAACGCCAATCACCATCAGATTGAAAATGGTGAAAGGGAGCCTTTGACCGACATTGTTGATGAAGGAAACAAAGTCAAAGTGATTATTGAACTCCCCGGAGTAGAATTGGAAGATATCAAACTAAATGCCGAAAACAGTGTCTTGGATATTTCAGTAGACCGTGAGGATCGCAAATTCTCTAAAAAATTACAGTTGCCCTCATCAGTCTCACCAGATTCTGCCAAAGCAACCTACAAAAACGGAGTATTGACGGTGATTATGGAAAAGTCATCCGCGAAAGGAACCTCAATCAAAATTGAGAAAGAAGACTGATAATCTTCCAAACACTTTTCTTATTTTTTAGAATTGATAATGTCTGAAGATGATATCTTCAGACCAAGGTATTTCTAGATGTTCGCATCTATCGAAACTATGACTCGAGAGGAGGTTATTGAATCAGTAAGATCTATGCTTACTCGCGCACAATTCGAAGTATCAAATCCACTCTCGATGAGGGGTACTAGATTTGATATCATTGCCAGAAGAGATGAAATTCTAATTATTATCAAAGTTCTGAGCAATGTTGATGCATTTTCCAAAGATAATGCCGAAGAACTCCTCTGTATCGGTCAAGCGCTAGGCGCCTCTCCCATCCTTGTCGGTGAAAGATCGGGATCAGGAGAGATTGAAGCTGGCATTATTTACTCGCGCTTTGGCATACCAATTATTTCGGTAGAGACCCTTGCCGATTATATAATCGAAGGTGTCCCGCCGCTAATCTTTGCCGCTTCCGGCGGATTCTATGTCAAAATCGACAGTGAACTTATGCATAAGATCCGCGAAGAAAGGAATATTTCACTCGGAACCCTGGCGGAGATTGCCGGGGTTTCCCGACGTACCATTCAGATGTATGAAGGCGGCATGGGGGCCATGATCGATGCTGCTCTACGATTGGAAGAGTATCTAGATCAACCCATATTGATGCCTATTGATCCATTTGCGCCCATACAAAAAATAAAAAATACTCAGAAAAAAGAAATTACCTCGCCCGCACCACAACCTGCTACACAGGATGTTTTCACCAAAGAAGTGTTTAACACGTTGTCGACAATGGGTTTTTCAGTTACCCCGGTAACCCGGAGTCCGTTTGAAGCTCTGGCACAAGACAGCCAGATCTTGATCCTCACCGCTTTGGGCAAAGATGAGAACACCATCCTCTCTAAAGCAGCAAGTGTTTCTGACATTTCAAGAATTACTGGCAGATATTCCGTGTTAATTATTGAAAGAGGCAGGGGTCGAGAAAATATTGGTGGTACACCATTAATTGATCGCGAGGAACTCAAGAGTATTGATGAGACCTACGTTCTTTATGACATTGTGAGCTCAAGGGGAGACAGCAATGAAACAAATAAAAATTGAAAACTCCATTGTAACCATCTTATCCACAGTGAAAGGATTAGTTTCTGATTCAGAATTAGTAAAAAATGCGGTGAATGCAATTTCTCCAGACGTAATTGCCGTCTCAATTTCCAAAGAAGAACTGGCAGGTCTTAAAGAGATGGAACCTACTGATGAAGTAGAGTTAAATGACATTGAACTGGTATATGCAGCGATGTTGGAAGAATTTGGAGAAGTAGCTACGCCTTCTCCTTATCTCATAACTGCCTTAAACACTGCGGTTTCTCAAAATATACCAATTCTGCCCATTGACATGAATGATGAAGTCTACACAGAATCATATTGTCGCAATGTCAAAACAATGGAAATGCTTAAAGAGTCACGACGAGCCAAAAGTCTCCTGCGAAAAAGGGGCAAATTTGATTTTTCCTCCCCTCAGGCTTTTGCTATTTCATGGGATGCAGTGGTCAATAAAAGTAAAGGCTTCCGCGCCTTAGAAACAGAAAGAGAAGCACACATGGCTTCAGTGATCAAAGCGCTTACTAGAACATACAGCAATATTCTAGCAATAATTGAAGTTGAAAGAGCTGATGCGGTAGTTTCCCTGCTGAATGAAAAATCATGCCTGGCGTGTTCAGAGCTGGCAGATGTGATTGAACTCAAAGAAGAAAGTCAAGGGTCTGCCTGAATTTACCATTCAGATAGCCAATTCCTAATTGATTCAAAAACAATATCATCGCGAACAGAGATTAAGCGGGCAATGTCATTCATACTACAGTCAGGATGAAGAATAAATTCATGGATGATCTTTCTTACCATGTAGTCAGGAATGGAAGCCGTGGCGTCTCTTGCACACTGCAGAAGCTTTTCTTTCTCGGCGAGAAGTTCTTCTCGCTTTTCATTGAGAAGGGCAAGCTCGTCATCAATTTTTTTCATCTGCTCCCGTATTTCAGTAAAGTTCTCTGATTTTTCAGTGATGGTAGCTTCTTCATCCTGAGTTCTAGTAATCAACTCAGCATGGAAGAGATTAGGACCTAAATCAACAACAACGCTAAAAGTCTGGACAGGATAATATTTTCTCCGTTGAGGGCCTTTGAGATCGCTTTTTTCAACATATGATTCTACTAAACCATTTTCTTCAAGGACTTTGAGATGTTTGACAATTGCCTGTTGGCTAATCCCCAATTCCTTAGACAACTGCAAAGGATAATGCGGCTCTCTCACTAACGCTTCTAAGATTTGCCGCCGCGCAGGATTTTCAATAACCGACAAGACTGAATCAAGATCGCTCATACATCTCACATCTATGTAACTATGAGTTGTATACTTAGTATATATTGATTTCCCATTGGCAAACGCCCAGGCTTAAAAAAACTCCGAATAAAGGAATAGCTACAAATACAGTACAATCATTCGATGATTAATGCCCGGGGAGCTTGTAGAGGACAGCGTAATTATTCATGACTCGGCGGAAGCTAGTACCATTTATAACAAAGGATGTTATGGATATCCAGTTTCAGGAGGAGGTCTTGAACTAGACCTCATGGAAGCTTCATACCTAGTAGAATCTAGCAGATTGCAAGTCACGAGCGCTGGTAAACTCATAAGCCTGGAAGATCTCGTCAGAGCTGCTTCACTAATTCATCGTGATTTTGAAATCGATTACACCGTTTATCGGGATCTGCGACAAAGGGGATACATCGTCAAAGCAGGCGGGGAATTTAACTTCCGTCTATTCCCCCGAGGAGGTACTCCCAGCAACTCGCAGACAAAAAGCTGGGTCATGTCCGTAAGTGAACGGGCCACTTTCCAAATAAAATCGCTAGTGGCGAGTATTGAGCAGGCTGAACAAACACGCAAAGAGCTGCTCACCGGCGTTGTTGATGAGGAAGGCGACATTACCTACTATCATCCAGTCAAAGCCGAGCCTAAAGGTAATGTAAATGTGCGCTGGGAAGGCAATCCAGCAGTGGCATCCTTGATGGAAGATCGGGTACTTGTTTTCGATCAGGAATCTGCAGAGAAACTACAGGAAAACGGCTACTATGGAAAGCAGACCGGTACCGTACTCCAGCTATCACTGATTGAAGCGGCACATCTGATGGAAAAAGGCTGGCTGGAGGTTGTGAGAATAGCTTCCAATCGAAGACTTAATGTTGAGCGTTTTAAAAAGCGGGCAGTCAAATTCCAACCTGACTTTGATTTACGGTTAGCTGTCTACAATGATCTTCGTTCCCGCTCGCTGATCGTTAAAACTGGATTTAAATACGGATCACATTTCCGAGTCTATGATGATGATCCTGACAAAACCCATGCCCGTTGGTTGGTTCACTCCATCCCTCTAGATTATGAAACTATTTGGCCAGAGATGTCAAGAGCAGTAAGGTTAGCTCACGGAGTAAAGAAAGAGATTCTCTTTGCAAGAGTTTTACCGCAAGATATAGAATATATAAAACTAACCAGAGTCAGACCGTGAGTTGCACCCAAAGCATATAAATATCGTCAGATATTGTGGAATAGTAAGGGCTTATGGTCTAGTGGTTATGACGTCTCCTTCACACGGAGAAGATCGCCGATTCGAATTCGGCTAAGCCCACTCCTTCTAGTCTGGCAAGTGGCGATTTTTTACTTAAAAGCTATCGATTATTTTTAGCACGTTTCCAGGAGCTTAATCCAGCTCTCTTTGAGGAGGATTCTCTTTGAGTTTTTTCCTCAATTTTTCTCAATTCCTCTTCTGTTTTACTCAGAAGTCTGCGAGGTGGTGCCTATGATCTCCTGATCACCACCTCACCATTTTTGCATAGCTTATGAACGTAAATTTAACAAAATCAGGAGATTAAAAATGACAGATGATAAACCAAAATCAGTTTGCTTATACAGCAACAACCTTGCTTACAATTCTTACAAAGATGTTAGGTCAAACCTAAATTTAGGAGTTTTTGAACGACCAGATACGGGAATCTTGACTGTATCATATACAGTCAAAAGAACCATGCCGGATGGATCGCAGACCTCTGATTACTTTGAGTGCGACCTAGCATTGTTGGAAAAGGTCACAACAGATGTAAGGGAAGTTTGGGAAGCTGCGCTTTACAACCGTGGCATATCCGCTCAATCCCGCATGTCTAAATCAATGGGTGCAGGCAGCAAGGAGTGATTCTCTATGAAAAAATGGAAATTGGGAGCTCTGGCTCTCATCTTTTTTCTATTGCTTGTGGCATTATGTGCTGTAACGCTGATAGATGATACAGAGGATCAGCAAACTATCAACGATTCAGCATTGTCTGCAAGCTCTGAAGATTTAATCTATACAGAAGTATACACAACGACAGGCAGCGGATCTAGTGCTGTAACTACTTTGACCTCATACACTGTCAGTGCTTCAAATGTCAATATTTCTGGATCTCTGGTGATACCTGAGACTTACAATGATCTGCCGATAAGCGGTATTCTTGCAAATGGATTCAAAGATTGTACGAAATTAACAGAAGTTACTATCCCTTCTAAATGCATCAATCTTGGTGCTAATGCATTTGCAGATTGTACATCGCTTAGTAAGATATACTACAATGTCCAGAACAACACTAGCACTGCATCATACACATCAGAGACTACTCCTTGGCTAGATACTGGATCAGACGAAGGAGTTACGTTAATAATCGGCAATGCTGTAACTAAAATTGCTACATACAATTTTGCATATTTTACTAATCTGAAAATTATTACTGGAGCTCCTTCAGTTACTTCAATAGGCAGCTATGCATTTTACGGATGTGCTAACTTAGTCAGCTATCCTTACATGGATGGCTTGACATCGATTGGCACATCTGCGTTTGCAAATTGTGCAGCTCTCGAGCAGATTAATGTTCCTGGATCAGTGACATCGTTAAGCAGCAATGCTTTTGCTGGCTGCGTATCGGTGCAGTCAATAATCTATGACTGCAAGATAGCGTCTTGTACTCTTTGGAATTCGACAAATACTCCTTGGCTTGACGTTGGCAGAGATGCAGCAGACGGTATAACGCTCATAATTGGCAGCAGTGTTACATCTCTGCCATATTACGCATTTTACGGTCTTACGCATGTATCAACAGTCATAGCACACAGTGCATCATACACGTTGATATCTCCATCCTCTTCGTCGTCGACAAAAATCTATCCGTTTGAGACTGTTGGATCAGATGAAGAGTATGTAACGCTCATCATTCCAGATGAAGTTACTGCTATCGGTAATTCTGCGTTTTACAATTTTACAGAACTAAATAAGATTGAGATTGGCAAAGGTCTTACATCAACTGGTACATTAGCATTTAGTGGCTGCTCTAATTTAGAGATTATAGAGTATAATGCTATTGGAGATGCTACAAAATATACATCTTATTCAGACACTACATCTCCATATGTAAATGCAGGTGCTGCAGGTTGGACATTAAAGATAGGTTCTGATGTTAAGGTAATACATCAGTATCAATTCAGATATGCTAAGAATTTGGTTAGTATAGATACGTCTGAAGCATCGTCTCTTAAACAGATACGCTACTATGCATTTGATAGTTGTACATCTTTAAGATCTATTACTATTCCTGAATCAGTAGAGATTATTGAAAATTATGCATTTAGTAATAATACATCTGTTGAATCGATATACTATAATGCTGTTTCAGTTATTGATCCATATGGCAGTAGCTATCCTTGGTTTGGCAATACTGGCAGTTCATCAGGATTGGCTATTTACATAGGAGATGCTGTGCAGTCTTTACCAGTACTCTTATTTAGGTCTGTTTTGAATCTTACAACTGTATATTACAATACAAATACTGACATAATTAAGGTATATAATACGAATAATCCATTTGCGAATGTTGGAATATTAAATGAAGATGGTTTTGATCTTGTAATTGGCGATAATGTAACTCAGATTCCTAGATATGCTTTTTATGGAGTTACTAATTTAAAAAGTGTAACGCTTGGTCCGAATGTTACAAAGATTGGTTCTAATGCGTTCGTAGGATGCACGAAATTAACAGATGTTTCAGTTGCGAAAAATACGGTCATTGACGCAAGTGCATTTGATGATAACATCAAGTTATCTTACGTTGACACAGTTACAGTGCATTTTAACAGTAACGGCGGATCGTCAATAGCTGATAAAATATTACTGTCTGGTAATAAATTAACAAAGCCCGATGATCCAGTTAGAGACGGCTATAATTTTGCTGGCTGGCATACAAATGTAGCACTTACAAAAGAGTACAATTTTGACAGTCCAGTAGATGCAGATATCACATTATATGCTGATTGGTCTAACATTAATGATGATCCAGTAGATGAGGTGATTGATGATAAAAATGAAACAAATTATACTTGGATCCTTTGGATTGTTGTTATTTTAATTGCTCTCTATTTAATTTTCGGAGGTCGGAAGAGATGAGGAAAAAAATGTTTTTAGGAGCTTTGGCTCTCGTTCTTGTTCTCTGTATGATTGTTACAACAGCGATTGCTGTAGAATCTGATGCAGAGGACAATGATGGGTATTTACTTGGTGCCAGCTCTAGTGCTACTGTTGGTGAACGTTGGACATATACATCATCAATTATTGGATCATATGATCTTACCAGTGATGACCTATCATTAAATGTACAAAAACCTAGCTGGTTGTCTAGGAGTGGGTCAACATTTTCTGGAATACCTAGTGCTGCTGGCACATATACTTTGGATATATCCATATATTCTAATGCATCCAATTCAGTTATTGATTCTGAGTTGGTGACAATTAATGTATCGTCTGGCAGTGGTGGGTCTACCACAACATACTATACGATTACATATGATCAAAATGGAGCAACGAGATGGGATTTAAATTATACAAGTCAGAGACTTGTATCGGGATCTACTGTAGATCTACCTACTGGTAGAGATATTGGCAGATTATATTATACATTAGATGGCTGGAAGATAGGCAGTACTACTTATGCACCCGGTGCGACATATACTGTGAAATCAAATGTTACTGCAGTTGCTCAGTGGTCGTCATCTACGATTGAAGTGACGCTGTTTAATAACGGCGGCATTTGTGATGCGTCATCGGCTGGATGGATTACATCATCTCATGATTCTGGAGATTATATCACATTACCTAGTTCTGGTTATTCTAAACCGGGATACATATTTTCAGGCTGGAATACTAGAGCTGATGGTACTGGCACTCATTACGATCTTGGTCAAAAAGTACAGGTTATGACATACATGTCATTTTATGCGCAGTATGCTACACCAACTCTTACAATTAATTGTGATGATGTAATATCTCAATTGGATTCTTCAGCTGGTGTTTTACTTTTAGATGCCAATACTGTCAGTGTTGCTGCAGGAACTATTGTTTATTTGCCATCTCTTGATTCTAGACTTAATGATGGATGGATTCAAGTAGTAACTGGCTGGAAAGATGCTAATGGTAATTCAGTTGGTATGCAAATAGAGCTTAATCAGTCTTTGATACTTTCACCCATTTGGACTAATTATTTTAGGCTTAATGTTTCTGATCCATCAGTTGCTGTTGAATTTGATAATTATTGGTCATCATATTCTAATCATAGAATCGATTGGGGAAATGGTCATACAGTTACAGTTGATAATATTGTCAGTCAAAGTTTGACTTATCAGTATGCGGTTAATGCTACATATGTTATAACAGTTCAGTCATCCTATTTGGATGGAAAAGTAAGCGGTACTAATTCTGCAGAGATATTCAATGCATTAGATGCAGTATTGCATGCAATTACTTTTGATACTGCTGGCGGTACGATAATAGCGTCTCAGATGATAGCTACAGGCGATAAGGTAACAGTCCCGATTGACCCAAGAAAAGATGGTTTTACTTTTGCTGGTTGGTATAAAGATGCAGATTGCATAGATGAGTATGATTTTACTGTGCCTGTTGATTCAGATCTTACAATCTATGCAAAATGGATTGATAATATTCTTTGCAAAGTATCGTTTGAAACGTTTGGTGGCAGTGGTGTTGATACTAGATATGTCGAGTCTGGGACTAAATTAGCAATGCCTTTAGACCCTATTCGAGATGGTTATCAATTTTCGGGTTGGTGTGTTAATGCAAACTGTACTGTTTTGTTTGATTTTGATACTGTGATAGTCGAAAACATGACGCTTTATGCGAAGTGGGACAAAATAGCAGCAGAAGGGGGCAGCGGATCGTTCAGTTATTCTTGGCTGGTTCTGCTGCTTATAGCAGTGTTTGTGATCATTGCAATATTTAAGGATGTGAGTAAATGATGAAAGATAAAAGACGATTGTTTGTATCATTTGCTTTGATTGTTGCATTATGTATGTTTGCTGCAACTGTTGCTACCCCTGTCTTTTTAGATGATGCTGATAGTGCATATGATCAAGAGATTGTTCTTTCAGGCATTTTTGATGGTCATGTTGATTTGATAGATGCTTTAGTTATGATGTGTCCAATTGTTGGTCTTACTTGGAATATTGCTGAATATTACAATCAAGGAAGTCCTGGCGGTGGTGGATCTAGTGATCCTGATCAAATTGCTAAAGATACTAGAGCTCATGAATCAGAAATAGTATACACTATTTTAGCAAAAAATGCTGAATTACTTGCAAATAGTATCAGTGGCTATGGCGATATTTGGAAGTTTACAAATAATTATTGGATGCGTCAAGCAGAAGTGGCAGCAGCGGAACGCTGGGCTTCAACATCTCAGTATTCTGCTTCATACATTCTTGAGCGTTCTGGATTGATTGGCAATCTTGCAAAACTTTTTGAGAACGTTGAAGAAGGACCAGATGCTACTTTTGATCTTTTGAATGATAGGCTTGCAGTTTGGAAAAATACATCTGGATATAGTCAGATGAGTATTGTTGTACAGTATGGCAATAATACAATTACTGACTTATCAAATCTGGATATTAAATTACGTAATATGATTAATGTTACATCTCAATCTGCTAATGTGGCATATCTTGATGCTAGAGAATTATGGGTTAGCAATGGTAATGCTAAAATTTATGCTGAAAATGGTACTGAATATCAGCTGTCATCAGGATATAATAATCTTGCGTCAATGGGTATCGAATCAGGACTTTATGCGTTTCAGGTTGGTCATGCATATGCTGGTTCAATAATCCCGATTATTGCATCTTCAGCAGCATCTGTCAATACAGGTATTGTTTTAGAGTCAGGCAATACATTTAAAATTGCTCAATACTACAACAATCAAGTACTAATCGACAATGTTAATTATGTCGATTTAAGTCTCTATGTTGATACTGGAGACGGTGCTGTATCATCGAGTATTGATGTCATGCCGATGTTGTCAATGCATAAGGCATTGCTTGATGAGACGTATAAATCATTAACAAAGTCGCATGTTGCTGCTCAGGCTGCCTGGAAGATTTTTGATGTTGCTCAGGAATCCAATATCTTGCTTAGTCCGTCATCATTAGTTCCTAATTTAGGGGATATTCAAGTATCGTCTGAAGAGCTATACACGCTTACTGTATTGTATCTTGCTCAGATTACAGATTATTATGAAAGGGCAAATGGCAATTTGACAAAAACAGGTTTTAATATCTCTCCAGATTCTCTTGATCTATATATTAGAGGTAATATTTATGATCAAAATGGGACGCTGATTTACGAATCGGTTGTTTTTACTCCTTACGTTTGGCTTGATTCGATGGACATTCTTGAAGGGACCAATAATTTTACTCAGTCAGGATACATAGCTGTTTGGGGAGAGTCTGACAACATACGTAATTGGTCTGTGGCTTCCGGATATGCTCCTCAGCTTATTTCTGTCTCATCTGGATACTCATTTTATGCAGCTCAGATCATGCATCATGATAGGCTTGTATCTTCAGTTGCATTAGATGTGTTGGAAGTTGAGCAGTGGAATGAGATTGAGGTTGTACCCGGTCCTGTCCCGCAGCCAATACCGCATGTTGTGGATCTTGCACCATATATTATGTGGATATTGATTGAGGCTGCGGTTATTTGGTTCCTTCTTTGGGATCTCTTGAAGATGGAGAATTTAATCTTGCTGCTTCCGGCAGTGGTTTTGTTGCTGTTAGGCTTGTTTGGAGCTGATTGGATTGCAGGGATGGTGTGATGATGGATGAAATGATGAATATCATAATCTATGCTACTTTCAGCACTTTGGCGGGATTTGCTGTTACATTGTTGTATTATATTTGGAGAGGTGGTAGACGTGCAGAACAAGTCTACTGATGCAGTAATGGGCAGATCTGGCTGGGATGTCCTGGTTCAATACAAATATTACATTATGGCTCTAGTAGCCATATCTTTTTATTTTTTTGTAGATCTTGCATTTCCAGGAAAGCTTGCAGAATGGGCTGATGAATTAGATCATATGTTAGAACTGATTAAACCATATGTTGTACCGCTGTTATTTGGTGCAATTGCTGGCAGATTTGTATATAAACGATATATTTTTAATCCTATCATCTTGTCTGTTTCAAATGCTCAAGAAGGGGATGCTGAGTATCGCATATCGTCTACATACTTTAACCGCATAACAAAGATCAACGGTTTTTGTAATCCTATACCTACAGCTACGGGACGGATCAAATATAACTGCGTGCGTTATGATCCAAAAGAAAAGATAATTGATTTTGGTTGGATTCACAGTCAATCTGTATCTCCTGCAGAAGTATTTGCCCGCAGAGAGTCGTATAATGCAGTTTTGAGCGAGAATCATAATCTTGCAACTAGAGTCATACAGCTATCAGATCTTCCAATGGTTGAAGGTCTTAAGGTTGGTAAAGCTGCTGTTGACAAGAATCTTGAGATCGTTGGTACTTTATTAGGTATTTCCAATACAAAGACTACGGTTGATCCAGATAAAGCATTAGATGAGCTGGAAGAGGGTGTTAGGGATGACTGACTGCCTTGATTACATCAATTCAATGCCACATGGCATTGTTTCGATTCTTGGTTCTGGCAAGACGTTTAAAAGCGGTACACTTTATACATTGTTGGATAGTTGTCCTGGTTTGAAGTCTCGTCCTATCGCTTTTTATCGATTCCCTAATAGTACTGCATTATTTCCGTATAAGAATCAATATAATATAGATGATTTTGACGAAGTAGAACCAGATAGTGTTTGTGTTATTGAAGATGCTAATCGTATCTTTCCTTCTAGATCATCGTCTCGGTATGCGGATATTCAGGAATGGATGGGCATTATTTCACATAAGGATATTTTATTAATGCTTACTTTGCAGAATACATCTAACGTTGATCTTGCATTTTTTAGAGATCAAGACGTGGTCATGATTCACAAAAAGATGCATGATGTTGCTGTTAGTAATGAACGTGAAGAATTTCAGTTACAATGCCAGATGGCTAATATTCTGATTGATGAGTGTTCTGCAGCCTATAAACAGCCACCTCATTACATTTCTTACGTTCCTAAATTCAATCGTCTTTTGTTGTTAGATCATCCGCCTGTCTGGTATGGTTATGATCAATCACATGCGCTGAGAAATTATAAAATTAAAAAAGAGAAAAAAGAGGTATTATCATGAACGTTACAATCACTCCCGATTCTGAAGCGCAGCTTATCCTTTCAAGCATTGCTTCATCAAAATTGCATTTGGATAGAGATGTTGCTTTGGGCGGTGAATCGATATTATACAGAGAAGCTAAGCAATACTATAGTTTGCTTGGTTTAGCAGCTTATCCTTTGTCAAATAAGATTTTGTCATTACTGCGTGATGATGCAATCTCTGTAGCTATGACCAAGGCAACTACACTTGATCGTGTGTGTGCTACGATTGATCCAGAGCCTGTTAGAGTTGAGAGATTGAGCAGAGATATCATATTTGATAAGTCGGCGTTAGCCGACGAAAAGGAGCCGTAAAGGGACATGCCCTAGCGGGGCAGGGCATAGCCCTTGAAGGCTCCGCTTTAGCATTAAAATTCTTTCAAATTAGCTTAAGCTCTAAACTTTTTAATTAATTATAAAATCGTAATAAATGAGGTGGTTTAGCGTATGCCATGGAAATATTCTGATCCGATAGAATGGGAAAAAGTAATGACTGCTGAAGACTTTCCGATTGGTGCGGTGTCATCTGAATATATTGAGTGGATGAAGCACAATGATTACAGCATTTTGGAGCATAAAGAGACGCATAAGACGATTACAATATTGCAGACTAAGCGAGGTAATAAATCATACGCAAAAGCTCAAAAGAAACGTCTTGAGCCGATAAACGGTGCTTTGAGTAATTTTAAGTTTGATCTGCCTGATCCATTAAGACGCAGAAATTTTAGAAGAACTCGGATGCTTTATATCACGCTTACTTCTAATCCTGTTGCTGGTGTAGATGTTCGTGATGCTTGGCTTAATTTAAAAGGTCATGAGTCAGCGTTAAACAAATTTAATGCACAAATGAAAAGGATTTTTTCATCTTTTCAAGGTAAAGAAGTAAGATATGCTACTCACGCTAGGAGAGAAGCTCATGGTAGCGGGTATCCACATGTTCACATGATTGTTATTTTAGATCATTACATAGATACACAATTGCTTCAGTCAAAAAAACCGAATAAGCTGGGTAAACGTCCTTGGGTTTGGAGAGTGTCAAATAGAGATTATGCTAAAATTGTTATACCTCTCAAAGAAGCTTGGTCAAGATATCATATTTCAGGATCAAATGTTGATGTACAGTGTGTTGTTGGCAATAAGATAACAGAGAATGCTACAGACAAGGATTACAATGTCATGAGTTACTTAATGAAGTATGTTACAAAAGACGTTGATATCTCATCTGAAAAAGCTGTTTACACTCATGCGATGATGAAGTTTTTTAACTTGAGAGATATTTTTTCAAAGTCGTTTCAAAGGATGATCGGGCTTTCTGAAACAAATACAACAGACGTACGACATGATATCACTATAACTGAGTTCAAACAAAGGATAAAGGAGACAAAGAGACGTATCGAGAAGACAAAAGAGAAAATAGCAGAGTTGGAAGGATACAGGCAATATTTTGGATACTTATTGAGTCCTAGAAAGACTGAATTAGAGAATGCTCAGCAAGAGTTGATAGAATTAGAAGGGTATCTAATCAATCTTCAGGCAGAGCTTAAGAAGCTTCAGCCAGAAGAAGTAAGCGAATGGGAATATAAAAGAAGTGTTACATTATGCTCAATTAAAGACATTACTAATTTCTTCCTTTGGCTTGAGGAGTATAACACTAATCCAAGTGGATATAATCAAGATTTTCTTGCCTGTGTTGCTCATCTGCCATATAATTTAGAGAATATTAATAGACTCAGCGGCAATATGGTTGCTTGATTGTTATGTACTTTGGCATACACGGTATCGAATTTGAAGAGATTAGAAAACTGGAGGATTATGTTTCAGAGTATATCTTAGATAATTTTGATGGCGATGAGACGGGGTATATTGATTGGGTCGATAAACGCAGTTCTATACTGGCAGACGTTCTACAATGCATAGAAAAGCAATATGGTTCAGAAGTTAAAGACAAATCTCTATCAAAAGTCGGTTATGATGTCAGATATCATTTTGCAGATGGTTGGAATTTGCATGATTTAGAAGGTGCGTATGTTAAAAAATCTTCAAACCTTAGCTATGAAGAGCTTGCTGATAGTCCAGATTTTAAAGATACAGATGATTATAAAAAGTACGTTGAATACTGGAATGATATTCCCGATTATGATCTGATTCTTTTTTCAGATTTAAATAGACACTCTGATTTTAATACAGCGATCCTGGATTTAATGGCTGAAGCGTATTTATTGTCTAAAGATTTTGAGCTTGGCTCTAATGAGTCTGCGTTTATTGAACTTTGCGATGATAAATGCATTGTACACGATAGGTACAGAAAAGCTCATACTAAGAATATGAAACGGGCTGAAGAGAATCTTAGAAGTAAACGTATGAAGAAAAATTTGATTGGTTTGAGATAGATTGACAGTTACTTACTTGCATATAACTGTTATTTGATAGTCAGTTCTAGGCTTGATAGCTTTGGTGTTTTATGATCATCTAAGCAGATTTCGTTAATCTGTTGCAGTAAGTATGAGATCATCTTTCCTTTTTCAGTGTATTCGAGGTATGTCGTTTTCCGTGGTTTTGTCATTGTTTCAGTTATAATCAGACCTGCATCTGTGAGATGTTTTATTGCAGAGTTTAGTAGGTGGAAATTAGTTATGACGGTGTCAAAATCGCTCATCTTTGGACGTTCTTTCATGTATGACATTGACGTTAAGATTAACACTGCATGTTTGTCTGATAGGATGTCTGCAAGTGGTATCTCGTCTGCCATATGAAAGATAACAGCAATCATATCTTTAATTAATTGTCTCCGGTCTGCAAGATGCAAGACCGAAGATAATAAATAATGTCTAAATTAAAATGAGTGATTGATACGTTTCTGCAAGTTTTCTAAGCTGTAGAATTGTTTTTTGTCAATCTCTGTTTTCTGACATGTTGACCTATACAATTTTGTGTATTTCATGTCATCAAGGTCAAAGCATAGCAGATTATAGGGATTAGACGGGGTTCCTTGTACGCCGATGATTACGTATACTTTTGTTTTTGTTTTTTCTCTGATGTCTTTATATTTCATCATTTTTTCATAAGTGCACCAGTCAATAGAGCCGTCTGGGGCTGTTCCTGATCGGTATTTGCATTCTATCCAGAATGCGGATCCGTTGCTTTTGTCTCTTAATTTAAAGTCTGGATTCAGACATGCTTCGAATCGTCTGTTGCTGAATGGATCATAAGTTAGTGATCTTTGGATCAGGCTAAAGTATTGTTCTGGGAATAGATCTAGCACATAATTTTCAAAGTCTACGCCTTTTTGATAGTTTATATCCGATTGATCCTGTTGTTCGTTGTTTTTTTCTTGCGTTGCTGGTTCTGATGATGTGAATATCTTATCAAAAAGGCTCATTTGCTCACTCCTTTATTTGATCCTTTTATGGAATCCGAAATACTTCTTCTATGATCCCGTACATAGTCTTCTTCAGATTCTTTTTGCTTTTCATTAGATAGAATTTTGTTTAATTCTTCCATTGTTTTTAGTGCTTCTATTCCTTTTTTTGATATATATAAGGATTTTATGTTGTATCTTCCTTGTTGCTTTTCTTCTATTAAACCTAGTTCAATTAGTTCATTTGTTCTTTCTTGTCGTGTATTTCTAGATCCTTCTAACATGCTGTATAGATCTGATTTTTTGATTCCAGGGTTATCTCTAACGATAGTCAGAATCTCGAGATTATGTGAGACTAATAGAGGATTCCCTGTTTTCATGAAAACTAAGATTGCATATTAATTGTTTAAATCGTTCTATCTTTCATCTTTTCAATGAAAAGATATAAATATGTTTCACGGTAATGATGAAACTAATCGGCTCTGCCCGGAGCCTGTATCCCTCAGTATTGGGGGCTGGTCCCCCATCAAACCCTTTTAAATGTAGGTGGTGAAATATGGTGAAAAACAAAGTGTTTTGTCATAATGTTTGCAGCAATGTAGATATTGACCGTGCTAAGACTTGCTTAGCTTTTAAATCTGACAAGAGCCAGCGTGTGTGCGGTTATTGCTATCATGCTCTCTATGGGTCTGATGATGAAATGATCATCGACTTAGATTCTGTTTTTGGTGATTGAAATGGCTGTTTTGAGTCCGCCGGGATTAGAAATCTGCCCCCGCTGCCATGGTGATCATTGGGTGATGGATCTTGATCTGCGCAATCTGTGTATTAGCATGATTTGTAGAGACTGCAACGGATCACTATATTTTGATGTCTCATGCAAGGAGGTGGAGGATCAATGATCAGCCGTCGTTGCCCTGTCTGCAATTGCCGCGTGTGGACAGTCGATAATACTTATGATTATACCTGGTTTACGATCACTTGCGATGAGTGCGGGTATACTGAGCAGTACGATGCGTGTTGAGTGCCATGGGTCGCCGTCCTCAGTCTCTTGCTGCCTGTATCAATGGTTTTGTGAAGTATCTTGAGTCTAACCCAGGATATTATTCCCCTCGCACGGTTGTGCATTATCGGGACGGCTGTAACACGATCTTTCGCCTTCTTGTCCTCTATGATGATGAGGTGCTGCCTTACACTGTAACTAAGCAGCATGTCGATTGGCTGATCGCTGAGATGCAGAGGCGGCATTATGCGATTAAGACGCGTAAGATATACCTCAATATTTTGAGGCAGATTTGCAAGTATTACAATAATAATGTTTTTGACAAAGTCAAATACCGTTTTCCATCTGACATGCGACCTCATGTCGACTGGCTGACCGAGGACCAGGCGCGTAGACTGCTGGAGATGCCTAAGGACATCAGGCAGGAGTTAGTTGTCCATCTGGAATTATGTCTTGGTCTGCGTAGAGTCGAGGTAGTGCGCCTCAGGGTGCAGGACATCCGCGATGGTTACCTTAACGTCTTGGGCAAAGGTGCTGCCGGCGGTAAGCCTCGTTCTGTGCCTTTCCACCGCGACACTAAAGATTTGCTTGACAGGTTTCTGCAATACCGTGATGCGCTCATCGAGCAGTTTAGGTTAGACCATCCCCGCATGCAGCAGATAATCGTTCCTGACAGTCTGCTGATTTGGAAGTCTAGGAATTCTTTGAACTCCTATGCGGAGAAAGGCACAGGCATTGACAAGATGCTTATGCAGCTTGGCAAAGAGCTTGGCGTCAAGTTCACCTCGCACACTTTGAGGCGTACTTTTGGGAGGCTTCTCTATCGGGCTGACCCTAATAGTTTTCATGTCATTTCAAAAATTTATGGTCATGAAAATGGCGAGGTCACTTACAGGTATCTAGGTTTGGACATGGACGATATGACAGGAGCGATGGCGTCATTCCCTTTGTGATGTGAGGTGCGGATATGAGTAATGTGTCTAATTGCAAGGTCAACAATAAGGTAGCCAGCAGGTCTAAGTTTCCCATGGATTCGGCTAAGCCCACTCAATTTCTCTAATTTTTACAACTTTGTCAGGCTGAGATTCTTAGCTAATGAATGATCGTTGCTGATGATTGCTTCACCATACTATACTGTTTCTTTAGCATAATAAGGACATTTGTCTTTGATGCATTCGGCATTTCTTTCACTAAATTCACATATCAATTTAGTAGGCTTTTCCATGTGTATTTCAAAGGTATCAGCGATGAAATCAATGGTGGTTCCTAAAGCAATAAATGAGTCTCTTTTACAGCAACGGGGTCCTGTTAGTTTTCCCATTTCAATGAGACAAGTGCCAGTCAGAGTATTAGCTAAACTCCAGTTATTTTCACTATGGGGAGTAGTCCCAGTAACTATACTAAAAAATGCACCAGAACTCACTGCCGCTCCACAATTTCCTAAGTATCCACAAGCTCCTGGAGGTATTTGTTTTCCTCTTTTTTCCATCTCCTCGAGACTTTCTGCTAGCTTGATATCTCCTCCACAGTTATGATACGCAGCAAGTAAGGCTGAGCCAACAAGAATGTGATGTCTGACATCATGCATGCGCATAACAGGATTTTTCATAATGCCGATTGCAATTTCATAAGGGTTTTTTGAGCGGGTGTTGAGGCAGGTAGATTTTATTAAGTTTACAGCTTGGTTGTCACTACAGCCTTTACAGACTTTGTGGCCGTTGGCGCACATGCCTTCACAAGTAAATTCTTCACCACAGAAAGTGCATATCTCTGCAGTAGTAGGGTTTTTGTATAATATCGGTTCACCACAGATCATACACATGTTCAAACTTAGGAAGTCACTAATGTTTATTCCTCCATAGTAATTAAATTAATTAACTGTCTGCAGAGCAGACAGTTGGAAAATTAGTTTACAAAGGCCAAATGAATTGGTCTCCGAAAATCGCCTTGAGAAATCGTGGTTCAAAATACTGATTTGGATCGACAGTGTCACCAAGTTTATCAAAACGATCCCCTAGATTCTTCAAAGCAGCATTCATGGAATCTACATCGATCTGGCTAAATTCAAATCCCCAGTCAGCAGAAGTGAAATATTTAGTCTGAACGTTGATGTCCCACTGGTTGCCTAAGGAATCGATAGCGATTTTGCAGGCATCTTCGTTGACGGTGCCATCCTCATTGTAAATATATTCACAACCTTTTTGAATAGCCCGCATGACCTTTTCAATAGCTTCAGATTTTTCATTAATTGTATTCACAGAAGACATCAAACCAACGGGCATATAGCTTTTATATTCTGGATGATCGTCGTCAATTTCCACATACTTAAATTTATCAGGGTTTTTTTCCACAACCTTAGCGTTCGCTGCACCGCCGATGATCATGTCCACATGCCCTTTATTCTCATCATCTTTGTCCACATACCTTCCCAATGAAGAAGCAAGAGCGTTGTTATCATAGTTTCTGATATTCACCATATTAGGATCGGGAGTATCCTTCTCACCTAAAATTTGGTATTGAAGATTATAACCATGAGCGTTGGCCGCATTCAGATATTCTAAAAACAGTGAGAAATAAGAAACCGTAGTATTGATTCCGATGACTTTGCAAACATTGGTTGTGGGATTTATACCAAGCAGCGTTTCGGGATGATTAAGATCGATTCCACTTGCGATTGATGCTGCGCCTTGAACACCATCATCAAGCATGTAAGTACCAATCCATTTGTAATCATCATAACCATAATTATTTAAAATTCCCAAGAGTGGATCGGGACCGAATCCAGCTAGATCTACCATACCTGTAGTAAGTGCTGTTGCGGAGAGACTGCCTGAAGGAACGATTACTAATTCAACGTTCACTCCTTCCTCATCAAAAAAGCCCAATTCATCTGCAATATAGATTGGTTCAAAATTATGTTGCACGATGGCAATTTTAATAGTGTTTTTATCCTCATTTCCCTGAGCGACAAAATACACTAAGCCAGCTGCAATCACAAGTATTAAAACTACAGCCACGGCAATTATTTTTTTATTCATATATTTCACCTATTTGAATTACTCCTGCGGTACAAGAGCACGTTTGAAGTTTTTTCATAATGTCATTTTTAATAGCAACTAACTCTTCGGAAGAGAGGTTCTTCTTACCCTCTGGCAATAACCACTCACCAGCAACTGTTCCGGGAGTAGTAGAGAGCATTACAATGCGTGTGCCGAGTAACAGAGCTTCATCGATGTTGTGTGTTATGTAAAGAAACGTCTTTTTATTCTTCATCCAGATGTCTAAAATTTCATTATCCAATTTGCTTCTTGTCTGCTCATCAAGACTTGAAAAAGGTTCATCCATCAATAAAACATCTGGTTCCATAGCTAAAGTTCGAGCAATAGCAACCCGTTGTTTCATACCGCCTGAGAGATCAGAAGGACGATAATCCATAAACTCTGAGAGTCCTACCATCTCCAGATACTTTTTAGCAACGGCTGTTCGTTCCTTTTTATTGGCATATTTTTTCAAAGAAAATTCTACATTCTTCAATACACTTAACCACGGGAAGAGACTGTACTCTTGAAATACAACTGCACGATTGACTGAAGGTCCAGTAATTTTTTCACCACGATAAAGTATCTCTCCCCGCTGTGGCTTTTCAAAGCCGGCGATGAGATTTAATAATGTAGTTTTTCCACAGCCAGAAGGACCAATGACACAGACAAATTCATTTTCCTCGATCGTCAAACTTAGATCCTTCAAGACAATAGTTGCTGTTTCTTTTTTACGATCGCAATAAGCTTTCCAGACATTATTGACTTCAATAACCGCCATCAGAAGTCCTCCTGAAAGCCCATTTTACGACGTGTGTATTTTTCAACGGATTGTAGCACAAGCTTGTCAATAATCAAACCAATGATGCAAATAATGACTATACAAACGAAAGAGGCTACATAATTCAGAGATGCTGACGTGCTACTAATGCAAAAGCCTAAGCCTACCGCTACGCCCACGACCATTTCAGCAGCAATAATCATCCGCCAAGAACTGCCAATACTAATCCGCAAACCACTTAAAATATCTAAAGTAGCAAAAGGAAGAAGGACGTCGGTAAGGGTGTCCAATCTCGACAAGCCACTCATTTTAGCTACTCTTTTGTTTACTTGCGGAACACGACGCAGACCGGATGAGACACTAATAGCAAGTGGTGAAATAGCAACAACGCCTACCATAAAAATTGCTGAGTTTTCACCAAAGCCAAAGAGTAAGATGGCTACTGGTAACCAGGCCAGACCAGGAATCATCTGCAGAATGTTAATGGGAACGATTCCGATTTGATAAAGAGAATCTTTTAGAGAGATTATAAACCCGATAATGATCCCGATCAAAGCTCCCAGTAAGAATCCTTTAATCCACCGAGACAGGCTTGCCGAAATGTGCTCATAGATTGTCGCCCGGAAAAGTGTCTTACCGCCCAAATAATCAATTAATTGTGAAAAGACTTCAAAAGGAGTTGGAAAAGACATGGTTACAATGAAATAAGTATTGTAGATTTCAGCGACCAACCACCAGATACCAATTACCAAGAGAATTCCTATGATAAAAAAGATCAGCGCCTTGGTCACGGAGATGTGCGTATTTTTTCCAAGATGTATTTTATTATCCACTGCTGAGTCTAACAATTCTTCAATCTTTTGATCTGTAGATTTGAATATTGAACCATGACGCACATTGATTAAGTATAACCTTAATTAATAAACTTATCTCTAAAATAGTCGGTAAGGATAATACTGAGTATATATAAAGTATATATAGTCACGAACGAGTATGTGAAGAGTGTTTTGAGAGAATGAAGGGAGAGCTATGGATAATATAATTGAAGTCAGAGATCTAGTAAAGGTCTTTGATAAGGAGATTCGTGCTGTAAATGGCGTAAGTTTTGATGTTAAGGAAGGTGAGATTTTCGGCTTTTTGGGACCTAATGGAGCAGGAAAATCAACTACCATTTCCATGATTACTACCCTCTTAACACCAACTAGTGGAAAAATTACCATCGACGGCAAAGATGTTGTTAAATCGGCTACCCAAGTGCGTAAAACCATAGGTTTGGTTCCCCAAGCGCTAACAGCTGATGATCAACTTTCTGGAAGAGAGAATATGCAGCTACAAGCTGACCTCTATGACGTACCTCATGATGTCGCTAAAGAGCGGATTGAAGAGCTGCTTGCGATTGTAAAATTACAAGAAGCCGCCGATCGGCGAGTAGATACTTATTCGGGAGGCATGCGTAAGCGGCTGGAGCTTGCTGAAGGTCTGATACATCACCCAAAAATTCTCTTTTTGGATGAGCCGACTTTGGGACTGGACATTCAGACAAGAGAAATTATTTGGGAATATATTACGAATATCAAAAAGCAGAGCGGCATGACAGTGTTTCTGACAACTCATTATCTTGAAGAAGCGGAGTCACTCTGTGATCGAATTGCGATTATTGACCATGGTGAGATTGTGGTCATCGGTACACCTAATGAACTTAAAGCGTCACTGGGTGGTGATTCGATTGAAATTGAAGTGTCTGAATCGCAAGAGTGCAAAAATTCATTGGAAAAAATTCCCGGCATTGAAGCGATTGAATACAAAGATGGTAAGTACTTCCTCAGAACACCCAATGGTGATGAAGTAATGGAAGCTGTCTTGGCGATGATTGCCGAAGAACGGTGGAGAATTAAAAATATCTCACTCCAGAAGCCGAGTATGAATCAAGTATTCCTCAAATATACGGGCAAGTCTCTGCGTGATGACACTACTCACATGGATAAATTTGCTGCGCGAACTGCCGCCGTACAAAGTCGCAGGAGGCAGTAAAAATGTCAGGATTCAAAACATACACCCGACAAACTCTTGCACTTACTAAAAGAGAATTAAGACACTGGTATCGCAGCAAGATGCAGATCTTTATGGCCCTGATTCAACCGATCATCTGGCTAGGTCTTTTCGGTTTTGCAATGAATGGGTTCATTAACTCAGCGATGGAACAAGTCGGCCAAGAAATAGATTACATGAGTTTTCTGATCATTGGTCTGGTCATTATCACGGCTTTAACCACCTCAATGAATGCGGGCATGTCCGTCATTTGGGACCGCAGATTTGGATTTCTTGATAAATTAAAAGCTGCACCAGTACCTCGCGGTGTGATTCCTCTCTCAAAGGTTTTATCAACCACCGTTAAAGCCGTAATTCAATCCATGCTCATCTTAGTGATCGGCCTGGCGTTTGGCTTGAAATTTGTGGCTGGTTTTAACATACTGGATCTAGTAATCCTAATCCTCATTGTAGCAATGGTTGCTCTGACCTTTTCTTCAATATTTGTAGCTCTTGGCTTGGTAATCAAAAACCAAGAGGTACTGATGGGCATAAACATGCTACTAAACCTGCCGCTGATGTTCGCCTCCGGTGTCCTTTTCCCCACGGCGGCCTTCCCCGAAGCTTTGAAAATCATTGCTAACGTCAACCCGCTTACCTATGCCGCGGATGCAGCACGCAGAGTAGCAGTGGGCGACGTAATGATTTCCATACCAAGTATGAGCTTAGGCATGGATCTTCTGGTGCTATTTATCGTAGCCATCGTCATTACTGCCCTCGGAATGTTCTTTGCCAGACGCGGATTAAAGGTTTAAGCAAGGGCTTTATAAACAAAACTCTATCACAGCCAAGAGGGGTTTGGTAAGCCATCAAACCCCTTCTATTGCCCGGGAGATTTGCTTGTGGAAAGTGAGATATATTTGGGTCTGCTCGCAATATTCGTCATTGGCATCGGTGCTCAATGGTTAGGAAGATTGTTGAGAATTCCTCCACTCTTGATCTTGTTGCCCGCAGGTTTAATTGCCGGTGGCGGGCTAGGAATTGTAAAACCTGAGCAGATCTTCGGGGATCTTCTGTATCCCGGAGTTACATTTTTAGTGTCCCTTTTACTTTTCCAAAGCGCATTAAAACTACGTGTTGTTGATCTGCCTGCTGAAAGTCGTAAGCCGGTGGTGCGCCTTACAAGCATCGGCCTCGTGATTACAATTTTTGGTACGGCTTTGCTCCTCTACTATGTGCTGGATGTCAGCATTGATATGGCGCTTCTCGTTGGTGCAATTTTAGGAGTTTCAGGACCTACCGTCATTGGACCACTGATTAGATCTACAGGTTTAAAGAAAAAGGTAGCTAGCGTCTTAGAATGGGAAGGCGTATTTCTCGATCCGATCGGCGCTACAATCGGCATCGTTATTCTGAATGTGATTGTCGCCGCAGGACACAGTAGTCCATTTTTAAATCTAGTGACTTGTGCTGGTTTTGGTATCTTAGTAGGCATTGTCTTAGCCGCATTACTCACAATAATTCTATCGCGGAATATGGTTTCCGACACTCTTGAAGCCGCCGTCTGTTTGATGTTTGCAGTCGTAGCTTTCACCTTATCAGAAGTAGTCGTTCCTGGTTCTGGACTCTTTGCTTCTACCGTACTAGGATTTATTTTAGGCAACCAACGGGCCGTTTCAATGACGAGCATCAAAGGATTTGGCATGACTATTGAAGTTCTGATTATCGGCATTTTATTCGTCACGCTAGGTGCCTTAGTGCCATTAGATGGCCTGATAAAATATATCATCCCAATCCTGATCATTCTCGCTTTTGTTATCCTTATATTACGTCCCTTGGCTTCGAGCATCGCCCTGGCGGGAACAAAGTTGACCCGTAAAGAAAAAGCAATGATTGCCTTTATGGAACCACGTGGTATTGTAGCAGCGGCCACTGCATCTCAGTTTTCTGTATCATTAACTCAGGCAGGAATTGCCTGTGAATTTTTGTTACCAGTTGTTTTCGGCGTAGTTCTTGGTGCCGGCATCATCTACAGCATCCTTGCTCTACCCTTAGCTAGACACTTGGAAGTTACAGAGCCGCCTCGTCATGGTGTTGGTTTCATCAGCAATAAGATGTGGACCATAGAATTAGCAGGAAAATTGAAAGATTTGGGCGTTTCCACACTTGTATTCATTACAGATTTCCCAGAGAGGATTGACAGCCCGCGTAAGGATGTGCGCTTAGCTTCAATTCATTACAGCATGGATGATATCGATGCTGCGATGGAAGAGGCTTCTTTATCACAGCTTGTTGTGGTCGCACCAGAGAGTACAGCCGAAAGACTCATTGAATTCCATGCTTCCGCTAAACTTGGTCGAAGAGCAATTATGAGCCTGCCGCCTAACAATATTCCCTATCGTTCAATCCTTCATTCTCAAAAAAGAAGCAGAATCGCCTTTTCACCCAAGTTATCACAATATATTATTGAGCGCGTGATTGAAAATGGTGGCACGATTGAGACTATCGATGCCTTAACCCCCGGTGATATTGCTCTGGCAATTGTCTACGCCAATGGTAATGTGGATATGTCACCTGGCGACAAAATTTACTATGCTACTGATTTAAGCCCCGTTGAAAAAAGAAGACTGTTGAAAAGGGGTTTCCCAGTGATAGATACCGGGGATGAAATTATTGGTATAAAAAAACATTATAATCTATCAGATAAAACAGCATTTACCAAGGATGTTCCCCAGAGTTTGTTGGATAAAGCGTGCTGATGCATATAGGTCCCGATAGTTCGACGGACAATTTTTCCATCAAAGCCATTATTAAATCCCGTACCACGCGAGATTGAGTAAGCAAAAGGTCCAGTCGGCACAGGCTGTAGATGAGAATAATGAAATTCATGTGCTTTGATTTGCTGCCCGGCAAAAAGGAAGTTATCAACAGTGGCTTCTGCACGCACATAAGAAAGCCCTTGTCGCTGTGAAGTCTGAACTGCCTTTTCTGAAAAGATTTTTGCCATTTCATATTCGCCATCATTGATGATTGCTGAACAGAAAGTCATCATTCCGCCGCACTCACCATAGATGACATTTCCATCCTCAGAAAAGGTCTTTAATCCCTCGAGAAAATCCTTATTGGCTGAAATTTCACTAGCATGTACTTCGGGATAACCACCACCGAGATAAAGACCATCCACAGCAGGAAGAGCGTCGCCCTCAGTAGGCTTGAAGTACTTGATTTCCGCACCAGCATAAGCTAAAGATTCCAAATTTTCACGGTAATAGAAAGAATAGGCCTTATCAAAAGGAGCACCGATTTTAACCTTATTCAATGAATCGTTGATATTAAATGGACAACTATCATCAAATTGCAAATCAGGAGCCTTTTCAGCAATTTCTTCGATCTGAGCAAGATCGATATCAATTACCATGTCTGAAACCTGTTTCAGAAGTTTTGATGAATCGAGTTCCGAGGTTGTAACGAGTCCCAGATGGCGTTCGGCCAATTTTTCTGGTAGTTTCTCGACGGTACCCACAACTGGAGTAGAGGTTAAGGTCTCCACTGCTTCTGTGGCTTTTCTGCGATGTCGATCCCCACTGACGTTATTGAGGATTACCCCCGCAATATTAACCTCGGGATCTAGTAATTTAAATCCTAAAATGTGTGCCGCTGCACTCTTAGCTAAACTTCGCGCATTGAGTACTAAAATCACTGGTGCTTTGAGAAATTTAGCGATTTCAGCGGTGCTGCCTTCATCACCAACAGAAGTTAAACCATCATAGAGGCCACGGACACCTTCAATAACGCTAATCTCGGCATCCTTAGAGGCCCATCCAAAAAGATTTTTAATTGTAGATTCGTCCATAAAGAAAGAGTCAAGATTTCTTGAAGGTCTTTTGGACGCTAACGTATGAAACATGGGGTCGATGAAATCTGGACCTACTTTATATCCCTGCAATTTTTTGTTTTTAGAGATCTGGGCCATTATGCCGGCCGTAATGGCCGTTTTCCCTACACCGCTACCGGTACCGGCGATGACAACCCGCGGATAGCTCAATTCATCCCTCGTAATGCATCCCTGATAACTTCCGGTGACACGGGAGTAGGAATAGTTGCCGAATTATTTGCCAAGATGGCATCCCTGAGGTTCCGGTATGCTGCAGCTTGTGAACTTTCGGGATCGCCTTCGATCACGGTCATCCCGCGGTTTTCACATTCCCGAACGGCTGGATGACGCGGTATGTAGCCGATGACTTTTGAGTTGATCATTTCGGCAAACTTAACGACCATTTCCTTTTCATTTTCTGTTTCACGGGCATTGCAGATTATCCCACCCAGGTTTACTCCGAGATTGGATAAACCCTTAGCAATGTTATTAGCAGCATATAGCGAAAGATATTCCCCCGAGGTTACAATGTAGACCTCATCAGCGAATCCTTCTCTAAGGGGGGAAGCAAAGCCGCCACAGACGACGTCGCCAGGAACATCATAGAGTAGAAAATCATCATCCTGCAGATAATTTTTAGATAATTCCTGCATAGCAACTAATATCCCTCTGCCAGCGCAGCCGACACCCGCCATAGGGCCGCCAACTTCAACACAGTGGATACCGCGATAACCTTCAAAAACAACTTCCTCTGCACCTGCTTTTTTCTGCTCGAGAAAGGTAGGTATGCTCCGGCCCTTCATCAGAGTCATGCTGCCATCAGATTTGGGATCACAGCCTACATACCAAGTCTTTAAACCAAGTTCAGCGACAGCTGCACATAAATTAGCAGACACGGTGGATTTACCGATTCCACCTTTGCCATAGATGGCAATCTGTTTCATAGGAGACCCCCGTCAACAATTTCGCGGATGGTGTTTCCCAGCTCAGAGGGAATGATTTTGGTCGCACCCATCACTGCGGCATGGGTGTTTATTTCACCAATGGAATATTCAAAACCACGGTCGATATAATTCCTAATTTCTCGTGGTTGATCGGTGACTAAAATATCATCTTTTTTGAGATTGGGTATGATATGCGGCAATCCTGCGATTATGCGCAGATCGGCATTGGATGCCTCTAAGCTCTGTGAACAAATATCACCTAATACAGGGTATTCATCCAAGCCACCGGTGATTTTAATATTATTAATTCCACAAGCAGAAAGATCATTGTGAATATCCTGAGCATAGCGACGAATACGTGGAAGTCCAACATCTAATGCAAGATTGCCGATGTATTCAGTGCTGCCACCTAGTTTGGATTGCGCATAATCAACTGCTTTGATGAGATCGGCAAAGCCATAGGCAGTTTCTTTTTTAGCATTGATCGCCACAGTCACTTTGCCACCATTTTTTAAAGTATTGACGATCCGCATAGCTGCTGACAACTTAGTAGCACCAGTGTGCGGTTCCAGATATTCTCTACTAGTCAGGCCTTTTTCTCTTTCGATGAGAGTGGCACGTTTGAGAATTGCAATTTGGCGGTCAGCTTCTTCCTGACTAATGATGCCCCCCTGAGCGGCTACCTCTAGAGTTCTAATAGCTCCAGAAGTATTAGGGCCAGAGCAACCGTGAATATCGACACAAATAACTTTAGCTTGTAAATCAGTTTTTTTTACGGCCCCATCTAAATTTTCCCCAATAATCATTGAAGAACAGGTCCCGACTACACCAATTAAGTTAGGCGCATAATGAGAATCGATGTGCTTAAGAATTCTAATTAATTTTTCTTCAGCTCCAAAGATTAAATCGTTTTCTTCCATGCCTGTGGTCATTACTCTAACGCCCGCTTCTTCTAGCCTCCGAGACGGCATGAAACCACAACCGGCGGGCCCGTGAATGAGAACGACGTCGGCATCTAAATCGCGCAGAGTGTACATCGCGGCGACAATCGGATTGGGCCGTGGATGAAGGATGTCATTCACAGATATCCCTCCTTTGTGCAACACATGAGTGTGGCGTGTTTTCCCCGGACATCGGTGAAGCCATCAATACGCCGGAAGCCGGGATTGTCAAAACCGGGCATATTCATCAAATATTGACCAGTAACACAGTTATCGGCCGATAAAAGTGCATTCACTTCTTTCAAATCTAATTTCTCACACACTTTGGCATTTACGGGATCAAGAGCGACACCGATATCGGTTTGTGCGTAATAATCTTCCAAAGTTTTAAGATTCCAGGCGATTGAACCAGCACTAACACCGGGATTGCGTTCGATGATGCGGTACCAACCTTTCTCTTTAAGCACCTCGCCACGACCGGGAACGCCATTGAAAGAAGCTAAGGAAGAAACTGCTTTATCCATATCTAATTTCAAAGCATAAGCGCAGCCAAGAGCGGTTGAAAGAGCAATGAGGTAACTAGGAACAAGGTAAGACCCCTGTAACTTAACCTCGTATGATTTTTCAGGGGTAATTACCTGGGCTCTAACTTGTTTACCAAGAACTAACTTATCCGGCAAGATTAATTGAACATCGCCACCACCAAAAGTAACGGTCTTTACACCTTGCAACACATGTGGTGCCCAGAGATTTGTCTCTTCATGTGGATAAACAACAATATCCCGGGCAGAAGCGATCATTTGTACCTTACCATCAAATGCTTTCTTGGTGCCAGCGGCGATAGCATAGTTATTGCCTAAAGAAGTAATAGCTGCGATATTAGCTAATCCAGTACCGCCTAAGCTGACTTCAAAAATACCAATGTCTACATCAAGTTCAGACTTAGAAATATCTAAGATTGCCGGTGGGGCAATGCTGACTTTATCTTTAAGAATGACAGTACCCTCGGTACTGACTATTCCCCGACCACGGCTAGTATGCAAGAGTACTTTCTTACCACAGGCAACGAGGATGTGTGCAAGAATGTGGCATGCAGAAGTTTTTCCCCAAACACCAGTTATTTCTACAGTGGGAAAATTAAATGAGGCCAGCTGGCCAACTGCCTCATGTGATGTTAAACGTTTTACCAGTTTAGCTTTTCCAATGTAGGAATCAGGACAATGAATTGGCAGAATGCCTAAATCAAATGTGCGAGCAGGAGCAGCATCTAAGACCTCTATCCCACAGCTAGTTAGTGAATTCTTAACTTCCTCACTAGCAGTGTGATAGACATCCACTGCAGTAACTTCACATCCTCTTTGTGCATACTCCTTGGCCAGAATCTCACCGCCATGGGTAAGATCTAGAACAAGGACGTTACCATTCATTTACATCCTTTCCTTAACCCGGTCGGCAAGGATCTGTGCAATCCTTTCATCTTCACCAATTGGATCGCAGTACTTCAGTGTAACCTGCTTGTCGCCTACCATGATTTGTCCATCCTTAGAACCAAATGGTATGCCAATAGCGAGTGGAATGTCTTCCGTAAGATGCATGCCAGAAGCTAAAAAGCAGGGCTGCACAAAGATAGTATCTACACCTTGTGATACTAACCACTTCATACCCTCATCGATTGTTGGTGTGTTTATCTGCATATAAGCAGGTGTAACTGGGCCGAGACCCATATCTTTCATTTTCTCAGCAGTAAAATCGACTACCTTTTTGTTGTAATCCAATTTACTTCCGTGTCCAATAACTAATACTCCACTTTTCATTTTTATATCCCCTTTTTGTCACGTGCCTTTCGGCATGGCTGAAATAGATCACGTCTATTAAATCTTTCAGGCTCCTCAAACATTTCTTAAAATCAAGAAACTCAGATAGTAGACTTGTTCAGCAGAGATGCAAGCGATTCCAGCATCGCTGGATATGTTGCGTCTGGTGGAACGATATCGACTCTGATTCCCAGAGACTCTAAGCGTTCTTTGGTGGGGTACCCGATAGCTGCCACCGTTGCTGAATTTATATGATCGATCGCTTCCTTCGACAGTTCACAAACCGTTTCGATGAATGAAGATGCAGAGAGTGCAGAAGTAAAGGCAAAGGCGTCAATTTTACCAGCCAGAGTCATTTCAGCAAGCCGAATCATTTCTTCATCTTTCAATTTAACCAAACGGTAAACAGGCACATCCACAACCTTAGCTCCGGCTTCGGTAAGTCCCTGTGATAAAAGGCCGTCGCCATGATCAGATCTTAAAATGTAGATCTTCTTACCTTTCACTTCTCCTGCTAAAAGTTCCACTAATCCTCTGGAAGAATATTCAGAAGGTGTTTCAAAAACATTGATGCCCATGCGGGAAAGCGCTTTGGCACTTACAGGGCCGATAGCGATTACTTTAACAGAAGAAAGCAGTTGGATGAATTTTTCCTGCGACAGATGATCAGCCGCTAAGGAACACATTGCTTCAGCACCATTGGTACTGGTGATTATTAAATAATCAATAGTATTATTTGTCAAATTATTTATAAATTCATCAAACAATGTAGATTTATTAAAGAGAATCTCTACTGGTGACGCACAGATTGGATTGAAACCGGCTGCTATTGCCATTTGCTCGGATTCCTGCAGACGGTTTTTAGGACGCATCACCGCAAGTGTCTTCATCGCAGTTCCTCCAGGAGTTCATGCAGTACAGCTACCTTGCCAACAACAACTACGGCTGGTGCGGTGATTTTATTGGCCTCACAGGCATCAGCTATCGAGCTAACATCCGCCAGGATGGAACGTTGTGCAGGGGTTGATGCGGAGTGAACTACCGCCACCGGCATAGCCGGGTCCATACCAAAATCAGTGAGTTTTTGCATGGTCTCCCGCAGATTAGAAACGCCCATCATAATGACCAATGTTCCTTTCGTTTTAGCCAGAGCTTCCCAATCTACGGCTTCAGCGTTGCCATCTTTAGAATGACCAGTAACGAATGTAACATATGATGCATAATCGCGATGAGTTACGGGAATACCCGCAAGCGCTGGTCCCGCAATTGCTGAAGTTACACCAGGAACTACTTGCACAGCCACACCTGCAGCAATCAGTTCTTGTGCTTCTTCACCACCGCGACCAAACATGAAAGGATCGCCTCCTTTCAGCCGAACAACGACTTTATTTTCTTTAGCTTTTGAAACTAATATTTGGTTGATTGAATCCTGTTCTGCTTTGTGGAAGCCGCCTTTTTTACCAACGTCAATCAATTCTGCTCCTTCTTTAGCTTCTTTCAATAAATCAGAACCGGCTAGCTGATCATAAACAATAACATCAGCAGCTCTCAGAAGCTCCAATCCTTTTACAGTTATCAGTTTAGAATCGCCAGGACCGGCGCCAACTAGGTAGACTACGCCTTCAGACATCTTATTCACCATCGATACCGCGGCGCAGTTCAGCCGCTATAGATTTTATATCATTTTCTGAATTAACTCTTTGAGAAATTCGCACAATCCGTTCCTCAGAAACAGCAACGGCAGTTACGAATGATCCTTCTTCAGTAGCATGAATGCCTACCGGGATCGAACAGCCTGAGCCCAGTTCACAAAGTATTTTTCTTTCAACATCCACATCTTTTCTAGTGGCCTCGTCATTGAGCTGAGCGAGTCTTTCCCGATAAGGAGAATTTTTTGCACAGACAACCGCAATGGCTCCTTGTCCAGCTGCCGGAACAAAAACGTTGGGATCTAGAATATGATATTTTTCCTGCAGATGAAGTCTTTCTAAACCTGCCCGTGCGAGAATGATTGCATCATATTCACCACGTTTCCATTTATCAAGTCGGGTGTGCACATTGCCGCGGAGATCTTTTATTTCAATATCAGGCC
Source organism: uncultured Methanomassiliicoccus sp. (assembly GCA_905203995.1). Lineage (GTDB taxonomy): Archaea > Thermoplasmatota > Thermoplasmata > Methanomassiliicoccales > Methanomassiliicoccaceae > Methanomassiliicoccus_A. The sequence continues at coordinate 82,106 of CAJKXZ010000002.1, forward strand.
GAATGTGGTGCAGAATAGCTGCACGACGAACGCTGGAGGTTCCTACTACTGCACCCTGAGGAAGTTCTTCTAAGGGAACATCTGACAATAAGACGTCTTCGATTGGTCCTCGTGGTAAAACAGCAACTAGCATTGTTCCTTCCGCATCTTCGGAGGGCATGTCTTTGAGACTATTCACAGCTAGATCGATTTCCCCTGAGACGATCATTGCATCCAGTTCTCTAACAAAGGCGCCAAGGCCAAACGAACGCAGCGGTTTGTCGGTTATCCGATCCCCGGAAGTGCTGATCTTTTTAACTTCAATATCTTCTCCTGCCAATAACGAAATCACCGTATTGGTCTGCGCCATCGCTAAAGAACTGCTCCGTGTTCCGATAATCACATTAGCACCTCGGACATGACTTTAGCAAAAGCTTCTGCAGTCTTTTCGACATCCGCGGAAGTGTGGGCAGTGGAAACAAAACTAGTCTCGTACTGTGAGGGGGGAATATAGATTCCCTCATCTAATAGACCATGGAAAAGTTTCATGAAAGCTGCGGAATCACAGGTCAATGCATCGGCATAATTCTCTACCGGTTTGGCAGTCAAGAACATTTGAAAGAGTGAGCCGATACCCTGCACTTGATGAGGAATTTTTAGCTCCTGGGCAACTTTACCCAGAGAAGTTCTCATTAATTCACCTAATGAATTTAAATCATCATAATTTATCTTTTCTAAAGATTTTATAGTTGTGATACCGGCGCACATCGATAAAGGATTACCGGCAAAAGTTCCTGCCTGATAAACTGGGCCGCTGGGAGAAATCGAAGACATGATTTCTGAAGAAGCACCGAAGACTCCAATCGGCAGGCCACCGCCAACGATTTTACCCAGGGTAGTGATATCAGGCTGTACCGCAAAATATTTCTGAGCGCCACCCAAAGATAATCTGAAACCGGTGATTACTTCATCAAAGATTAATAGCGCATCATTGGCCGTGGTGAGCTCCCGCAATCCCTGAAGGTAACCGTCTTTGGGAAGAATTGGGCCAGTATTGCCCATAACCGGTTCAGTAATTAATGCAGCGATTTCACCGGGATTAGCTTTGAAGGCTTCTTCAATAGCATTTAAATCATTAAATGGTACTAAAATAGTATTTTTAGTAGATTCCTCGGGAATGCCAGCAGAGTTAGGCACACTATGAGTTAATGCGCCTGATCCAGCTTTCACCAGCACAGTGTCATGGGCCCCATGAAAACCTCCTTCCATTTTGATGATCTTTTTCCTGCCCGTATAACCTCTGGCAAGCCTGATCGCATGCATTGTGGCTTCAGTTCCTGTGCTAACTGGCCTTAGCATTTCAATCGAGGGAAAATGTTTGCAGATCAACTCTGCAAAATCAATCTCTAATTCAGAAGGTGCACCAAAAATGGTGCCATTGAATACTTGTTTTGATACTGCTTCGGCGACAGCGTTGTTAGCGTGTCCCAAAATTAAGGGGCCAAAGGCCATACAGTAGTCAATGTACTCATTATCGTCCACATCATAAATCCGGCTCCCTTTTCCGTATTTTATGAAACGTGGATAGGGTTTAAAGGCCCTGACCGGCGAGGATACTCCACCAGGAAGCAGAGTAGATGATTTTTCATACAATTCTTGCGAACGCTTAGAGTTCATTAATTCCCTCCGCAATCTCTTTGGCAAAGTAGGTGATGATCATGTCGGCACCGGCCCTTTTAATGGCCATGATTGATTCTTGAATTGCCCTTTGACGATCCAGCCACCCGTTCTGAGCAGCTGCCACGATCATTGCGTATTCACCACTTACTTGGTAGGCGGCAATCGGCACTTCATATCTCACTCTCGCTTCACGGATCACATCGAGATAGGGCATAGCAGGTTTTACCATCAGAATATCGGCACCTTCTCTGAGATCTGCTTCCATCTCTCTGAATGCTTCCCGCAAGTTAGCAGGATCCATCTGGTGTGTACGCCGGTCTCCAAAGGAAGGTGTGCTGTCAGCAGCTTCCCTGAATGGGCCGTAAAAAGCTGAAGCATATTTAGCAGAATAAGCCATAATCGGCGTATTAAGGAAGCCATTGTCATCAAGAGCAGTACGCATTGCCGCGACCTGGCCATCCATCATTCCTGAAGGCGCTACCATGTCAGCGCCAGCTGCTGCTTGACTTACCGCAGTCTGTGCATAGAGCTCAATGGTTGGATCATTATCGACAATTTCTCCCGCAAGAACACCACAGTGTCCATGAGAGGTGTATTCACAAAGGCAGAGGTCAGTAATTACAGTCATGTTGGAAATTTCCTTGATAGCCCTTGTCGCTTTCTGCACAATGCCATCTTTGACCCAGGCACCGCTGCCCTGTTCATCTTTATGGGCAGGAATACCAAACAAGAGAATTGCATTGATCCCTAAATCTTGCAGGGAAGCTGTTTCCTCAGCAATCATCTCCAAAGGATAGGCTATGACCCCCGGCATGGAGGCAATTTCACGTGGTTCGCTGATCGTTTCATCAACAAAAATAGGGTAGATCAGATCAGATGTGCAATAGGAAGTTTCACGGACTAAAGACCTGATGGTCGGATTAATCCGCAGCCTTCGAAGACGATTTCCTGGTAGAATTTTCATCACCTCTTAAACAAAATATGTCGCTGACGATCTCAAGCATTTCAAAATTACCATTTCTAGAAGCTTCTTTCAAACTTGATGTGATATCAGCCAGAAACTTATTTGACAAGGAGTCGCAAAAGTCTTCTAAAACTTGATCGGGATCTTTTGTACATCCTTTCAACCGGCATTGGGCTTTCCTGAGTTCCCGGTTTTTTATTGCATCAAATTTAGTATACAATTTGCCCAGCAGATCGTTAGCTTTTAATTCCCGGATTTTAGAGTCCAGATCCGATAATTCCTTATCAATAATCAATTCTGCATTTTTTATTTCTGCTCTTCGTTTGAGAATGTTTTCTTCAGCCAATTCTCGGAGACCGTCGATGTCATAAAGTTCAACTCCTGGCACTGTAGCGGCTTCCGGATCCACATTACGTGGAAAACTTACATCAATAACAATCATCGTCCGTCCTTCTCGAGACTCCATTGCTTTAAGGAAGTGCTCTTTTTTAAGGACATTGTGGGCTGCCGCGGTGGCACATAAAACTACATCAGCATCTTTCAAATAATCAAGAAGATTATCAAATCTGACTGCCATCCCATTCAAGCTGAAAGCTAATTCAACGGCGTGAGAGTAAGTACGATTGGAAACGAAAACGGTCTTGGGGTTCTTTCCCAAGAGGTGTTTTGCAATGAGCGAAGCGGTTTCACCAGCACCGACGATGAGAACCGTCTTATCCGAGATATCACCAAATTTCAATTCAGCGAGTTCTACAGCGGCTGAACCCACGGAAACAGAGCCTTTGTTGACCTTAGTTTCAGTTCTCACCTTTTTACCAGCAGAAATTGCCTGCCTAAAGATGACGGATAATACTGCACCGGTTACACCTTGAGATTCAGAGAGATCGTATGCACTTTTGACCTGCCCTAGAATTTGATCTTCACCGATAATCATTGATTCAAGACCGCAGGATACTCTGATCAGATGTTTCACGGAATCTTTCCCAGTGAGATATTGTACCAAATCGTTGCCTGTACCAAAAGGGATGTAAGAATTGACTAAATTCTCCAATGCTTTTCTCGAAGCTTTCGGATCATAGGTGGAGATGTAGGTTTCAATCCGATTACAGGTTTTAAGCACAACAGCTCCACTGACTCCTTCTAGATTATAGACTGCATCAAGTATTGTTTGGGCATCGGTCTTTCCTAAACTGTCAATGGTGGACATTTCAGTCTGTTTGTGAGTGATGTGCGCACTGATGACCGTCTCGATACCAAAACTACCAGCACTCCAGGCTGATGGATCTTCTAACACTTCACGCAGAATTTTTTCCCGTTCTTTCTGATCGGGAACTGTTTTCTTCAATTCTTCCCGCAACTGCCGCTGGAAGTCAATCATTTTGTCATACTTTTCATCAAGATATTGATCCAACCAGACTTTGAGATATCGTGACATGGCAGGACTATTGCCATAAGTCGAAACGGCCACTGAATAATTATTTCGTTTAACGAGTGAAGGAATAAGAAACGATCCGGGTGCATCCGAACGGTTGTAAGGTTTGCCTGCCAATTCTGATCGCTTCGCGATGAAATCATTGACGCAGGGATCTGCCGCAGCAACTACTAGATCAGATTTTGCAATCCACTCATCTGCTACCTCAAAAATATCGGCTGTAACTAATTCAAAAGTAGTGCTGGAGAAATTCTCGTTAAAGTCCTTACTGACTACAGTAACATCAGCTTCTTCTCCAAAATAGGAAGCTTTTCTGTATCCCACATTCCCTCCTCCAAAAACAGTAACTTTCTTGGACTTTAAATCGAGATATAACGGTAGCATGATACACACTTGAAATTTTTACAAGGATGTATTATCCTACTTCTATATGAGTCTTGGTAATACCATACCAAATGAGAAAGTCGTAGTGATATTTTCTGGAGGATTGGAAACCACAGCCAGACATCCATCGGAAATAGCAGAAAAGAAAGTCCCATGGCGATCTCTGAGATCTAAAGAAAATAATAGATGATTAAACCATAAAAGAAAGAGAATGGTGCAAGGGATGGGATTTGAACCCATGAACCGCTAAGGACGGGATCTTAAGTCCCGCGCCGTTGGCCAAGCTTGACTACCCTTGCGTTTATCGCCCCATATCCTGTCGAGTATATGATATTTATCAATTTATGCAGAGTTATTGCCGGGATCTGCCTGGTCTTCCCGGCCTTTCTGCCGGTGGGCTTTTAGAGCGTTAATTCCATCGATTACCAAGACAATTGAGAAGATGATTAGGATTACAATTATCACCAACTGTAGACCTTCAGCGACAAATGTTCCGGTACCCAGCACAAACAATTTCATGATATTATTGTAGAATGTTATGCAAAGCGCAGAGATTGATGCGACCAGCATGAAGGCCATAGGCACCAAAAACATCTTGTTGGATTTTCCTTCATGAGTCATCCAAGCCGCCACAGCCATTAGGGCCAATACTGCTAAAAGTTGATTGGCTGAGCCGAATAAAGGCCAGATGTTTTCATAGCCGCCTGTGGCCAAAAGCGCACCGAGTCCAACCGTGACTAATGTTGAAAAGTAAGGATTTGTAAGTAGTTTTCGAGCTTTGGCAGGAATGCCTTCATCAGCAAAGAACTCTTGGAACATATAACGTGCCAATCTTGTAGCAGTATCCAGAGAAGTCAAAGCAAAGGCAGAGATTGCCAGAATTAAAACGATGTATGCCACATCATAATATTGCGGAATGCCCATGGCCGCGACCATGTTGGCAATACCGGCTGCAAAGACCTGTGTAGGCGTACCAGAAGGCATTGCACCTTGTGAAAATAAAGTACCAACCGCAATCAAAGCGATTATTGCTAGCACACACTCGATGAGCATTCCGCCATAACCAATCAGCTTAGCATCGTGTTCACGATTGAGCTGCTTAGATGTGGTGCCTGAACCCACAAGACTGTGGAATCCAGAGATTGCTCCACAAGCAACGGTGATAAACAACATCGGAAAGAGTTGGCTGCTGCCGGTTATACCACCAAATCCCGTATACGCAGGTAAGGTCATTTGGGTACCAGTAAATAAGATTCCGATGAATGCCGCAATCATCATACCATAGAGCAAAAAGGAATTGAGATAATCCCGCGGCTGTAAGAGTATCCAGACTGGTGCTACTGAAGCAATAAAAACATAAACGAAAATTATCACAGTCCAGGCTGTGCCATTGAGATATAAAGGATAGTAAAGACCTACCGCAATGCAGGCAATAATTGCGATGACACCAAAGATTGTTGTAATAAGCAGATTTGTTTTATAGCGATACAAAAAGATACCAAAGATGATGGATACAACGATAAAGAGCATCGAAGCCATCGCTGTTGAACCGTTCGCTGCAATCGTGGTAGTAACGCCATCCGTAACTGTAAAACCATCAAAGGTATCGATGACGATAGAAGCAAAAGCCGCTACCACTAGAAGAAGAGTCAGATAAGCAAAAATAAAAAACAGTTTTTTCGCTCTTGAACCAATATGTTCAGAGATTACATAACCGATTGATCGGCCTTTGTGACGAATGGATGCTAAAATCGAAGAAAAATCCTGAACTGCGCCGAAGAAAATTCCCCCGATTACAATCCACAAAAATACAGGCAACCAACCAAAAATAGCAGCTTGAATTGGACCATTTATCGGTCCCGCACCAGCAATTGAAGCAAAATGGTGTCCCAATAAGATAGGTGCTTTAGACGGGACGTAATCTACTCCATCCTGTTGTGTGTGTGCTGGAGTAATATTTTTATCATTAACATCCCATTTTTTAGCTAGCCATCCACCATAGGTAATGTACCCGATGAAAAGAATGATTATTCCTGCAATTAGGATGTATGCGGAGTTCATTTCATTCGGCCTCTTTCAAGCACGAAGTTAGGAAATCTACTAATTCTCTCCCAGCTCGATTGGGAATTATCGTAGAGGTACTAATATTTATTACCAATACTCTCAGAATCGCCCACCCATGGAATGTCAAAAGAAAATTCTTTGAGAAACTACATGATTTGATATCCTTAACCATCTGAGAATCCAGATCGTCGGCGAGAATGATCGCGGTTATGTAAGAACACATGTGTTCCTTGTGGGGGTGTATCTGTTGCAAACCATCTTGCACGGATTGTTCTTTACAGGCTGCAAGATGGTCGTTGTTTAGATAAGGAAGAGAATAAATATAGACATAATCGTTTGTTTCTACTCCCCACATTTTGACTGACTTTGTTAGAATAAATTTTTCAGTTCGAGAATGAAAAATGGCTTTTGCGACCAGACCGTCTTGCTTATTGAATCGTTCAATATCAAAATGATTCTTGTAAGCTTTCAAAACAGTTTCTAAAACAGAAGCTCTAGAGATCGTCATGAAGGTGCCTGACACAACATTTAATGAAATAAAAAAGAAAATTGGGATGTCCCGTAGGACATGTTTATTCGACAAATGCTTGATCGTAAGCACCATCAAGGATATCTTTGCGGATAGCCCTGGGTTCTTTACCATCAATAGTAACACCCATTGAGTCACAGGTGCCGATAACTTCTAAAGAGCGCATTTTGAGGTCTTTGCCCATCAGGGAATCGCCTTTCATCTGTGCAATTTTAGCTACCTGCTCAATGGTAAGATTTCCGACTTTGTCAACTCTTGTTGATCCGGATCCCTTTTCAATGCCCAATTCTTTAGTAACTAAAGAGGAAGTTGGGGGAGTTCCGACTTTGATTTCAAAGTTTTTGTCTTTGTCAATTATGATTTTAACTGGGACCTTCATGCCATCGAATGCTTTGGTCTTTTCATTTATAGCCCCCACGATCTGAGGAATGTTAACACCAAGAGGTCCAAGTGCTGGACCGAGTGGCTGACCGGGAGTGGCTTTTCCGCCTTCAACTAATACTTCAACTGTATCTGCCATATTATCACCTTTCTTTTTCAAGAACTCTTACGTGGTCGCCTCTCACAGTAACTGGAATCGGGACCATCGCTTCGAATAATTCAACTGTAATTTCTTCTTTAGCTTCATCGATCTGCTGAACCCTTGCTTTTTCACCTTTAAAGGGACCAGCTACTAATTCTACAACATCACCTTCAACGATTCCAGAAACCAGAGGTTTGGGTGCTAAGTAGTGATCGATTTCATCGAAGTTCATTTCTCCTTCGACGAAACTGTGGGCTTTTCTAACGCCTCGGACAACTTCCCTCATTTTATCAGTATTCATACCTTCAATGAGAACGTATCCACGGAGGTTTGTCGGCGCGAGAATCGCAGAGATATCTGATTTACCAGCCTTTGCACGGCTAGCAATGCCATCGGCAACATCTTTTTCATGGCCAATGGATGTTTTGAGCGCCATGATTGATTGCCGTGCTTCGGCATTAAATTGAACGGTTGCGCATTCATCAGGTATGTCGACCAGACAAGAACTTATGCGTACTACAAGCTTGTCATGGAGTGCTGCACCAACTGGAGCATAGATGTCCATTTTGATGATCTTTGCACTTGAACCTTCGATAAAAATATCAAATTCAGAAGAAGATTGAGAGCTTTGGTTATCATATAATGATGCACCAGTGGCATCGAATAATCTTACATTCCATTCTGCAGCGTCATCTGGTAGAAGCTCTAATGAGACACTTAATCGAACCTTCTTCTTGGAAGAATCTGAACCCTTGATTTGAAAAGATGTGCTTATCGAGCCTGAAGCAGGCACTCTAAACTCAGTTTTATCAAAAATAAGAGAAAGCATACCGCTGCCACTTTCGGTAGCAGCATTTTGAGAATCCTGATACATTATTTTACCCCGGAATTTTAGAAGTATCCTGGCAGATAATTCATAAGCCAATAAATCACAAAGCCAACTCCACCAATAAGAGCAATACCTAATGCGGTAATTTTGACGATACCTATGTACTCTTCGTGGGATGGTTTACGAGCCATTTTCAATACTCTGCCATACTTTCCTTTACCAATGTTTTTGGCTCGTTCTTCGACGTTCTTTTGGACTTCCCAAGATTTCTCGACTACATTCATTTCGGCACGCTCTCAATTTTTCATTAGCCTGTGTCGTTAAGGGTTACAGACATCTCCACTTTTTGTCTTTTAAGACAAGAGCAGAGAAATTAGTGCAGAATGCCCTATAAGGACAATCTAGTGTGTCAATCCCTACGGCTATTTTATTCTTTCCTCTTGAACTTGTAGTTATTAGTCAATGAAGTCTATGTCTTCAGCAGTAGTTTTGACTCTCTTACTATCCGGTCCCAGGATGTTGTTGGATTTAACACCAGTGATGACTACCATAACTCGAACAGCATCACCCAGATCAGGATCGACAGCAGCACCCCAAATGATGCGCGCATTGGGTGAAACGCGGGACTGGATTACAGAAGCGACTCTCTCTGCTTCCGCGATCGACATATTGTTGCCACCAGTAATGTTTACTAAAACACCAGTAGCTTCAGAGATGTCCACATCAATCAGCGGAGAGTTTATTGCCGCATCAATAGCCTCTTCAACACGATTTTTATCACTGTCGCTCTCACCCAGACCGATCATCGCTACGCCGGCGCCCTTCATGATGGTTTTAACATCATTGAAATCTAAGTTAACCAGACCAGGTTTAGTGATCAGTTCGGTAATACCTTTGATAGCCCTGACAAGGACTTCATCAGCTACTTTAAATGCTTCATTAATTGCTAATCTTGGGCAGATGTCTAAAAGCTTGTCATTAGGGATGACAATGACTGTATCAGCGGCTTCACGAAGACGCTCTAAACCCCACTCAGCATTCTCTGATCTGATGTTTCCTTCAGCTTTGAAAGGATAAGTTACGACAGCTACGGTTAAAGCACCCATGTCTTTCGCAAGTTTGGCAACATAAGGTGCAGAACCAGTACCGGTTCCTCCGCCCATACCGGCAGTCACAAAGACAATGTCAGAACGATCTAAGGCAGCACGTAATTCTAATTCAGCCTCTCGCGCTGCGTCTTCCCCAACACGAGGTAAAGAACCAGCTCCCAATCCACGAGTTATTCTTCGCCCAAGGAGCAGCTTATTGGGGGAATGAATTGCCAGCAAGTGTTGGGCATCAGTATTGGCTGCATAAACTTCCGCTCCCGTGACCCCTACTTCAGAAAGGCGGTCGATAGTATTTGTTCCGCCACCGCCGCAGCCGATGATTTTAATGTTTGTTCTTAGAGACTCCAATACTTCTAATAAAACTTGATCAGCGGCAGAAAATTGTCTTCCAGCTGCACTTTCGGGAATTTGTGAAGGGTCCGTGGCTTGTATACTGGCACGGGAAATTGCATCGTTTATGAATGATTTCATTATGATTACCTCTGCGACTTGGGGCAGTTCAATCTGTTTTAATTTCTAATAGTATGGCATCTGACTCCGAACGGAGTCATGAGCTTAATCATTGCTAGACAGATTTCTAAGTCATTGGCAATGACCTATTTAGCTATAATGCCATGAGTGTGTTTTAGGAGATGTTTATCTCACAGTTGGGATTCCGTCTAGATATTCGTCATCAACCGGTTTTTTCTCGAAGATCTGTTCTGATTTAACACCGGTGATAATTAGCATAACCCGCATTTTATTGGAGAGTGATGGGTCAACAGCAGCACCCCAGATGATACGAGCAGTGGGTGAAACACGTGACTGGATCGTAGATGCAACCTTTTCTGCTTCCATGAGCGTCATGTTGGTGCCACCGACGACATTGATCAATACTCCAGTAGCTTCTGAGATATCCACTTCCAGTAAAGGTGAGTTCAGAGCGTCCTCAATAGCTTCAGTAGCCCGATCATCTGAATCTTCTTCAGATTCACCTAAGCCAATTAAAGCCACTCCAGCGCCTTTCATAATTGTTTTGATATCATTAAAGTCAAGATTCACTAAACCAGGCTTGGTAATGATTTCAGTAATTCCTTTGATGGCCCTCATCAAAAGTTCATCAGCAACTTTAAAGGCCAGATTTATCGAAAGATTGGGACACACCTTGAGTAACTTATCATTGGGAATTACAATAACTGTATCAGCAGATTCTCGGAGACGATCGAGGCCCCAGATGGCATTTTCCATCCTCATACGGCCTTCGCCCTCAAAAGGCATAGTGGTTACCGCAATAGTCAGAGCGCCCATACTTTTCGCAAGTTTGGCGACATAAGGTGCAGAACCAGTACCGGTTCCTCCGCCCATACCGGCAGTCACAAAGACAATGTGAGCGTCCATCAACGAACGACGCAGTTCATCATCGGCCTCAGCTGCTGCTTCTTCACCAACTCTCGGTAAAGCGCCGGCACCCAATCCCCTTGTACATCTTCTGCCAAGAAGAATTTTATTAGGTGCGTTGATAGCTAAAAGATGCTGGGCGTCAGTATTGGCAGCGTAAAGCTCAGCGCCAGTAATTCCTTCTTCAACAATACGTCCAATGGTGTTGGTACCACCGCCTCCACAACCAACGATCTTAATGTTTGTTTTAAGTTGGTCTAAAAACCTTGAAAGTTCATCATCTATCGCAGAATTCTGCGGCTGTGGCTGTGGTTGAACGTAAGCCTGATCCGGCATAGCATATGCAGGGGCCTGCTCTTGCTGTGCAGGGGAAGAGCCCCTGGAAAGTGCCTCATCAATTAATGATCTCATGTGCATCCCTTGGTACTGCAATGCAATGACTATATTAAATAATTACCAAGGTCTGCTGATTGTCTGCCATGATTCTCAAAAAGTATAAAAGTAATTTTTTTAAATCTGGTATGCAAAAAAATATCATTAAAAAAGTAGATAACTATATCCATATTATGAAATAAATATTGATTTTGACAAGTAGATTCCATTTAGTGTCAGACAATTGTCATACAAAACATGGCTTAATGGTGTTAAACTAAGCTGCTACTAATGCATCAATTGGGTGTTTAAACCAATTTTAAACCCTATGCCGTAGTGGGTTATTTGATTGATTTCGTAGAGACTTAATGGTATACGAGTGCAAACGTATATTTACTATAGATTTATAGCAAAATTAATCTGCATTTCGAATGAACAAAGGAGATTTGTGTAATCTGGAAATTTAATACACATAAAGCCAGCAGATCATTGAGAAGCATAACATAATATGCTAATATCGCGTGAAGGAGATTGAAGATGTTTTTAGAGATTATCCAAAATGTAGAGACCAAATCACCACTGATCAATGTGATTACTAATTTTGTAACGGTTAATGACTGCGCCAACATTTTGCTCGCTGCCGGCGCATCTCCATGTATGGCCTATGACATACGTGAAGTAGAGGATATCGTTTCGATATGCCAAGGTCTTGTTCTTAATCTGGGATCGATTGAAGACGATCGTGCTATGCTCCTTTCAACGAAGAGAGCTAATGAACTTAACATACCGGTTGTTTTTGACCCAGTGGCGGCTGGCGCAAGTAAGCTCCGCAATGAACTGTGCTCCGAATTTCTCCAAAAAGTGAAGTTTTCAGTTATCCGGGGCAATATCTCCGAAATAAAGTCAATTGCTCTTGGTAGTGCTACAACCAAAGGCGTGGATGCTAACGACATTGATATGATTACTGAAGAAAACATCATGGAAGCGATAAAACTCGCTAAAGAGTTAAGTCAAAAAACTGGTGCGGTAATCGCAATTTCTGGAAAGATAGATATTGTTGCTGATTCTCAAAAAGCATTCGTTATTCGAAATGGTCATCCGATGATGGCTAAAATCACGGGCAGCGGCTGCATGCTAACTGCTTTGATCGGTGCATATTGTGCAGCAAACCCCGATATGATTCTAGAAGCAACTGCTGCAGCTGTCGGTGTTATGGGAGTCTGCGGCGAATATGCTTATCAAAAAACCATTGACACCGACACAGGTACTTCCTCCTTCAGAAACTACCTAATTGACTACATCGGTAAATTATCCGCAGAGATGATCGAGGAGGGAATGAAAGTTGAAATTTACTAAGGAATCTCTAAGATTGTATGCTATCACGGATCGCAATTGGCTCGGTAATCGATCCATGGCTGAAGAAGTAGAAAAGGCCTTAAAAGCAGGCATTACATTTTTACAGATCAGAGAGAAAAATATCACTGATGCAGAGTACACAACTCAAGCTACAGAACTGTGTCAACTCTGTCACCGCTATGGCGTTCCCTTTGTAGTCGATGACAATATTGATGTCGCTATAGCTAGTGGAGCGGATGGCGTACACGTAGGACAGAAAGACATCATTGACAAAGATGTACGGGCCTTGATCGGCAAAGATAGAATATTAGGAATATCCGCTAACTCCGTTGAACTAGCGATCGCCGCGGAAAAAGCAGGTGCTGATTACATTGGTGTGGGTTCGATTGAACTTTCACCCACTAAAGGCGAGTCAAAGGTCTTAACTTTAGATTATGTCAAAGAAATTTGTAATTCTGTATCTATTCCAGTAGTAGCAATCGGTGGCATCAATGAACATAATATTCCTAAACTCAGAGGGGTTGGTGTTGCCGGCATAGCAGTCATTTCAGCAATATTTGGTAAAGAAGATGTTAGCCAGGCTACACAAACCCTTCGAAAATTAGTTGACGAAACGTTGTGAGGGAACATATGTTGAAGCCATACAAATTTGCTATTTTCGACATGGATGGTACGATCATCAACTCCATGCCTGCTTGGAAAACCCTGTGGAGTGAATATCTTATTTCAAAAGGAGTTGTACCTCCCGAAAATCTAGTAAAGTTGATTTCAAATATGACCCTTGGCGACTCATCACAGTACTTTATAGATACATACAATATACAAAGCACAAAGGAAGAAGTGAAAGCTGAATTTTATAATATTATGGAAAAAAAGTATTATCGTGGTTTTCCTCCTAAACCTGGCGTGATTGAGTATCTTGAGAATCTTCACTCACAGGGTATCCATACAGCCGTAGTCACGGCCACTGCTGAACGACTAGCTAATGCCTGCTTAAAACAAAACAAACTGATTGATCTTTTTGACTTTGTAATCAGTTGTGAGATGGTTGGCAAAAACAAATTGCACCCGGATGCCTATGATTTAGCAGCAAAATATTTTCAATCAAAGCCTGCTGAAACGGCAGTTTTCGAAGATGCTCCATATGCGGCTAATACTGCCATAAAAGCTGGTTATTATACGATAGGTGTCTTCGATGAGTACTACGAAGATCAGGTAGAATATATGAAATCGCTCTGCCGTGAATATATTTATAGTTTCAAAATAGATCGAAAATAATTGACGGCACAGATCATCGAAAGTAATTCAATAAAAATTATAAATGGTGGGCGCGACCGGATTTGAACCGGCGACCATCAGGTTATGAGCCTGACGCTCCACCAGACTAAGCTACGCACCCATTAAATGAAGGTTAAGAGGGCGCCACAATATATACTTTTTTACAGAGAAGATGTTTGTACATCACCGCGAATTGTCACGATCTGAATGTTCTTTTGTGCTTTATCTGCAAGTTTTAAAATGACCTCTGAAGAATAAGGCTTTAGCTCCGAAAGTGCAGGATCAAGCGTATAATCTGGTCGAAATTGTTGTAATGCATATTTTTTAGAACCTTTTAGTTCAGAAATGATTTCTAGTACGTCGTTTTCTGATAAAAGGATAGGAACCACCGTTGTACGAAATTCATAATCAATTCCCGATGATTCGATCAGGTCAATAGAACGTTTGATAGTGTCCAAATCAAGATCAATTCCCACTAAATCCGAATATTTTTTAGTAAGCGGGGATTTGACATCCATCGCAATATAATCAATCAATTTTTCATGAATAAGCATTTGAAGCATGTCAGGATTAGTACCGTTTGTATCAAGCTTAATCTTTAAACCCATAGCCTTTAGCTTTTTCAGCAGATCGGGTAAATCGCTATGAATTGTCGGTTCGCCGCCGCTTACTACAATCCCATCTAGAAAATCACGATTGTCTTCAATGTAATTTTCAATGTAAGCCCAAGGAACTTCTTCAAAAGATTCTGGATTTAGAACTGCATTTTTATTGTGACAATAAGGGCAGCGGAAATTACACCCTGGCAGGTAAATTGAAGAAACGATATGTCCGTCCCAGTCTATTAAGGAAGTTTCGATAAAACCGATGATTTTCATTTAATCACGGTTGGACGGCGTTTCATTCATCAATTCCAATTTTCTCTTTTTATGTCCTGCTGGACCGCCACGCTCAATCATTGCCTTTTCCATGCATTCATCACTATCACAGATGAACGCTGCAAACTGAAAATACTTAGCCGGTGCCCCACAAAATTGGCACTTCTCGTCCTCAATCTCCATGGAAGATTAATCGCGCATAAAGTAGATATTGATTCCCTCAATAAAACTGATCGAGTCTCGTCTTTACTGGAAAATCTAGACTACATCTAATGAAAAATGCAGAGATCTAACTGAATGCGTGATCCACCCTAAAGAAATGATATCTGCGCAGTCATCATAGGCAGGCGCAGTTTCAGGAGTTATATTTCCCGATACTTCTACATAAATCTGTGAATTTAAAGATTTGATCAGATTAAAGCACTCTTTAGCCTGCTCAGGAGTCATGTTATCAAGCATGATGATGTCAGCACCGGCATCCACAGCAGTTTTTGCCTCAGCTAAAGATTCAACTTCGACTTCCACTTTTTTAGTAAATGAGTATGATTTTGCTTTGCTTACTGCTTCTGCAATTCCGCCCAGAATCGCGATGTGGTTATCTTTGATAAGGATTAGGTCATCAAGACAGAAACGATGAGGGTCTCCACCACCTAGGATGACTGCCTTTTTTTCAAATTCTCTGAAACCAGGAGTTGTCTTACGGGTAGCGGCGACTTTAGCATGACTTAATCGAGACGCTAATTCATGAGTGGTTGTTGCTATCCCAGACATCCTCATCATAAAATTAAGAGCTGTTCTTTCAGCAGATAGTATTGATTTGAGTGTTCCGTTGACTTCTAGAATAATGTCCCCAGCGTTAATTTTAGTGCCATCAGTTTTGTAAACAAAAGTCTGCAGATCGAAGTAGCTGAAAATTTGCTCAGCTTCGCTGACTCCTGCCACGACTCCTGCTTCATTGGCAATAATTTTTGCACTGCCGATTTGGTTCCCAAGAAGTGCGTCAGAGGTAATGTCTGCATACCCAAGATCTTCAAAGATGAAGCGTTCAACATCCATTAGAGCTCAAACTCCTCATTAGTAACTGGGAGGATTACATTGTAGTTGCGATTTCTAAGCTCTTCTGCCAAGGGCTCACGATCATCAGAATGCATAATAACAACATTTTCTGGGTCGCATCCTTCCACAAATTTGAGAAGATCGTCCTGACCAGCATGGGCACTAAGGTCGAACTTTTTAAGGTTGCATTTCACTTTGATAACCTGCTCTGGTTGGTTTCTAGCCAGTTGAATGGTCATCGTACGATTATTCAGTAGATTATAACCATTAGAATTTTCCACTTGGAAGCCGGTTAAGAAAATGGAACTGTGAGGATCATTTTTAACATCATTGATATAGGTCTGGATTGGTCCACCATCAAGCATTCCTCCGGTAGCAACAATGACCTGTGCTTCGGCACGGGCGGTTTTCCGATCACGGGAATAAGTTACTTCCGAAAAACGTCGTCTAGCTTCTTTTAGATCATGTTCTGATCTGATGTACCCAGGGAAGTTTTTATAAATTTTAGAGATAGAACGGCCCATGCCGTCTACCCACATGTTATATTTCAGATTTTTAAGAATCATCATCACTTCTTGTGTCCGGCCTACAGCAAAACAAGGGATGATGGCTTTTCCACCGTTTTCCACAGTTTCTTTTACACTGTCGATGAGTTCTCGTTCTGTTTTCTTACGATCTGGGTGTACACGGCCAGAATAAGTGCCTTCAATAATCAGATTATCGCACTTTACCGGTTTGGCACCTTTGACTAATCGCATATTGCAAGTGTGGATATCGCCAGTGAATACAGTCGTAGAATCTCCATAGATCTCATACATTGCCGCCCCGGGGATATGTCCTGCAGGGAAGGGGGAGACCTCTAGAGGTCCAATATCCATAACCTCAGTATAGCTCATAGTTGTAAAATTACTCATCAAGGAATCGATATCGTTTACGTTGTAGACTTCGGGATAGCCCTCTGCCTCAGCGATTTTGATAGAATCGCGCACTAATAGATCCGTGACTTTTACAGTAGGTGGCGTTGCCACAACCTCTGTTCCGTAATTTTTAGCAATCCATGGGAGCATCCCACAATGATCTAAGTGGCTATGAGTGAGGAAGACCATATCTGGCCTTGGAGCAGGTAGTGGGTAAGTAGGTGGTTTATCGGCGGCCATTCCGTAGTCGAATAGAAGATCGACATCATCTTCATGAAGAAGCATACCTAGCCTTCCTACTTCTTCGACTCCTCCAAGAAATTTAAGTTTCATTTTTTAACCTCTTAATTTTAATTTTGAATAGTGTGTAATGTTGGATAGACGTGAGAAACTTTACTTAAGTAAATTTTCATACGGCGAAAGCCATCTGTAGCGAGGATTGTTAAATGCGTCCTAACCAAGGGCGTATTTCGTAAATTACTCTCGAATTTCCCTCATCTGGGGAAATGGTTTCACGATTATCAGTCTATGACTTCATCATTAACTAATATCAGTATTTTAACTTGATGTCTTTCTATAATTAGAGATAAGATATTCAAATGTAAGTTTGTTGTCCCATAAGGGCCATGTTTAGGGGCCATAGGACTGAGTTCTCCGGAACAAACTTTAAAATCCTTTGGTTCATCTCCAGTAAGGCGAGATTATGTTCTGTTCAAAATGCGGATCATTACTCTTCCCTACCCAGGCAGTAGATGGGTTCGTGACTTGCAGATGCGGTCACAAAGAGCCTGTACAAGGCGGGGAGAAGATCACAATACAAAAGAAAAAGACAGATGTAGAAGACTGTCCTGTAGTGGAGGCCATCGAAGGCACAATGCCTAAGACTAATGTTCCATGCCCAAAATGTGGACATAATGAAGCTTATTGGTACCTTAGACAGACAAGAAAATCTGATGAGCCAGAAACCACTTTTCTCACTTGTTGCAAATGTGGAAACAAGTGGAGACAGTACTAAGAAGATTTAAAATTAAGAGCCGGATAAGGTAAATGTGGGGAGATTCATATGTTTCACGCTAAAATAAAATCTGAAACCCTAAAGGGTATTGTAGATGTTGTGTCCACTCTCGTTGATGAAGCTAAATTCAATATTGATCCAGAAGGATTGGAGATTAAAGCTGTAGACCCTGCGCACGTCGCCATGGTTGATATGAGAGTTGAAAAAACTGCCTTTGAAGAGTTTAGCGCAGATGATATGGAGTTGGGCATCGACCTGGATAAAATAAAGGAAGTCCTCAAACTCTCACGTGGCGGAGACATACTTGAGATTGACCAGAACGATGATAAAAACAGACTTATCATCCGTGTAGGCAACATCGTAAGAAAAATGAATCTCGTCGACACAGCAGGCATGAGTGATCCTCGTGTGCCTAATGTTGCATTACCTGCAAAAATCACTTTAGGCGTTGATGAACTTCAAAGAGGCATAAAAGCTGCTGAGTCCGTATCTGACCACATAGCCCTTTCTGCATCTCCAGATGATTTTGAAATGTACTCCGAAGGGGACACTGACAGTGTCAATCTGAAACTGGCAAAAGATCAATTGATCTCCTTAGAATGCGAAGAATCAGTAAAAAGCATGTTTCCCCTTGACTATTTCTCCAATATGGTTAAATCAATACCTGGAGGAACAGCTGCAGATATTAATCTAGGTACAAACTACCCAGTACGCTTAGAATTTGAGATCGCAGAAGGAAATGGATTAGTAAATTACTTACTAGCACCCAGAATTGAGAATGAATGATCTTTTAGCGCGCAAAACTGAGAATATTCAGAAAGTTGCGCCAAAGATTTAATTTACTCTCGGGCATTGCCTCTGCAAACTCTTTTCCCATGAGGTGCGATGATGACATTATACGATGATCAGACCATTCAAGAATTAGAGGCAAAAGCCAAACTAATTCGCTATCACGCCATTAAGATGATCTATGCAGCCAAATCAGGTCATCCGGGAGGATCTCTTTCCGCGGCAGACATGATTGCTGCTTTATTTTTCAAAGTGATGAAGCATGACGCTCAAAATCCTCAATGGGAAGAAAGAGACAAATTTGTACTTTCAAAAGGTCATGCCGCACCATCATACTATGCAGCCTTAGCTGAATGCGGATATTTTCCAAAAGAAGAGCTGATTACGCTCAGAAAAGTCGACTCTAACCTTCAAGGTCACCCTTGCCGACAAAAAACGCGGGGTGTTGAAGTCTCAACAGGGTCGCTGGGACAAGGGCTCAGTATGGCAAATGGACTTGCATTGGCTGCAAAATTAGACCGGAATAATTCTCGAGTTTACTGCATCTGTGGGGATGGAGAACTGCAAGAAGGGCAAAATTGGGAAGCGGCAATGCTAGCTGCCCAATATAAGTTAGATAATCTGACGGTGTTTGTAGATCGCAATAAATTACAGATCGATGGTCCTACTGAGCAAGTAATGTCGCTTGAACCATTGGCTGACAAATGGTTAGCCTTTGGCTGGAATGTCCTTGAGATCAATGGACATGACATGAGGCAAATATTAGAAGCCTGCAATAGCGCAAAAGAGACTATCGGAAAACCAACAGTGATTATTGCTAATACCATTAAAGGCAAAGGCGTATCATTCATGGAAGGAGCAATAGGATTCCACGGTAAAGCTCCTAATGAAGATGAGTACAAGATTGCCCTCAAAGAGTTGGGTGATTGTGAATGAAATGGATGTACACAAGTCAAAGGAAAGAATATGCCAATGCATTGACTGAAGTGGGAAAAGAAAGAACTGACGTTGTTGTACTCGACGCAGACCTCTCATCATCCACTCGAACTGTAGAGTTTGCCAAGAACTTTCCAGAGAGATTTTTCAATTGTGGAATCGCTGAACAGAATATGATTGGTACTGCTGCTGGCCTTGCCGCGGCAGGAAAAACTGTCTTTGCTTCAACATTTGCAGCCTTTGCTACAGGCAGATGCTGGGATCAGATTAGACAAGCAGTTGCCTACTCAAAATTAAATGTAAAAATTGTGGCGACCCATGCGGGGATAACTGTTGGGCCCGATGGAGCTACACATCAGGCACTAGAAGACATTGCCATCATGAGAGTCTTGCCAAATATGACGGTCATTGTTCCAGCAGACGGAGCTGAAACTTACAAGGCAATAAAAGCCGTGGCAGAATATGATGGTCCCTGCTATGTAAGATTAGGAAGATCAGACGTACCGCTGGTAACTAACATGGAAACCCCCTTCCAAATCGGTAAGGCTTCAATATTGAAAAAAGGTACAGATGTTACCCTTGCGGCATGTGGCCAGATGGTTGCAGTTTGTTTAGAAGCTGCCGAGATTTTAGAGTCAAAGGGTATATCCGCTGAAGTGTTGAATGTGGCCACCGTTAAACCACTAGATAAAGAAACAATCTTAAGTTCTGTTGAAAAGACAGGCTGCATTGTTACTGCTGAAGAACACTCAATTGAAGGTGGGCTTGGCAGTGCCATCTGCGAATTCTTATGCGAAACTTATCCAGTACCCCAGCAAAGGGTTGGAACACCTGCGTGCTTTGGTGAGTCAGGAGAAAGCGATGCCTTAATGAAAAAATATGGCTTGACGCCCGAACGCGTGGTGGAAACAGCTGAAAAAGTGATTAGGAGGAAAAAATAATGAAAATATTCATAGATACTGCAAATCTAGAAAAGATCAAAGAAGCAAACAGCTGGGGAATAGTAGATGGAGTAACCACCAATCCAAGTCTGGTTTCAAAAGAAAACATGGACTTTAAAACACTGGTTAAAGAAATCTGCAAAGTTGTAGACGGACCAATAAGTGCTGAAGTAATGGGTGACAGTGCTGAAGAAATGGTCAAAGAAGGCAAAGAACTTGCCAAGATTCATAAGAACATTGTTATCAAAATCCCCATGACTAAAGAAGGAATGAAAGCAACAAAGGTTCTTTCCAGTGAAGGAATAAATGTCAATGTAACTTTGATTTTCTCAGCGGCTCAGGCACTGCTTGCCTGCAAAGCAGGGGCGAGATATATTTCACCATTTGTCGGTCGTCTGGATGATGCTGGCCAAGATGGTATGAAATTAATAGCCGAAATAATGAATGTGCTGGATAATTATGATTTCAATACCGAAGTCATCGTTGCTTCTATCCGCCATCCAATACATGTAATCGATGCAGCGCAGATGGGTGCAGACATCGCAACCATACCCTTCGATGTATTAGACAAAATGTTTAACCATCCCTTAACTGACAACGGCATTAAGAGATTCAAAGACGACTGGGCGAAGTGTGAGAATACAACTAAACGTCCATCAAAACAGAAAAATACATCTAAAGCAAAAAAATAAATTTTTTAAATGATGGTTTATCCATCATTATAAACACTTTATTATACCCCTATTTGCTAACTAAGCGCATATGGATCCTCAGATTTTAATCTCAGGTGGCGGACCTATTGGTAATTATCTTGCCTCTCAGCTTAAAGGATATTCTACAGTAGTTATGGAGGAGCATTCAGAAATAGGGAAACCTATTCAATGCACAGGTCTGGTTCATCCGAGAGTCACTGAGATAGTTAAGGCTCAAGAATCCATATTAAACACCATTAAAGGTTTGAGATTATTTTTTCCAGACGGAAGAATGATTGAGGTTAAAACCAATGAGGCCAAAGCAGTTGTGATTGATCGCTGCATGTTTGATAACATCTGTTGTGAAGCTGCCAAAGAAGCTGATGCAACAATAAGCACTAGTTCTAAAGTCCTTGATTTTAAACGGGACGGTAATGAACTTAGTGTTAAGTGTTTGATCGATGGTGATAAAAAAGAGGTCCGTACCAAGCTGCTCATTGGCGCAGATGGGTATAAATCACAAGTGGGAAGCTATGCTGGATTAGGTTGCGCAAAAGAGATAGTAAGAGGTATCCAGGCAGATTTAGAATATCAAATGCCTGAACAGGACATGGTAGAAGTCTACCTCGGTAAAGACATAGCACCAGGATTTTTTGCATGGATCCTACCCTGTGGAGAATTTACACGGGCGGGCGTTGGTGTATCTAAAGGAAACGGAATTCCCAGCAAATACTTAGAAAGACTAATTGAGAAAAAAGGATTAGAAGATGCTAAGCGTTCTCAGATCTATTCTGGCGCAATACCAATTGGTTATCCTAAATCAACTTCCACCGATAATGTGATGATTGTTGGAGATGCGGCCGCTCAAACAAAACCTATCTCCGGAGGCGGATTGTTTACTGGTCTGCGGTGTGCCACGTATGCTGCCGAAACAGCCATTGAAGCCCTTGAAGCAAATGATTATTCAGCATCAATCCTTTCAAGATATGAGGACAAATGGCGATCCGAAATCGGAAAAGAACTGGATCGTGGCATGATTGTCAGAAAGGTATTTGTTGGCATGAGTGATAAAAAATTAAATGAAGCGGGGAAGTTGCTAGATAAACCACAAGCGAAAGAGATTTTGGCTACTGGCGACATCGACTATCCTTGCGAGTTGGCCAAACCCATTTTAAAAGCTGTACCTTCGCTGGTAAAACTTGCTCCAGGAGCTTTGAGGACCTTACTTATCGGAAGGTAAGTGTAAAGGCTGAAATAGCTCTACAAATATTTTCCATCGTGATCCTGGCAAAAATTCCTAAAGACACTGGCGAGTATGTTCGCAAAAAATTATTTAAAATGGGAATCGTGCGTAAAGATTACAAGATTTTTGAAGAGAATGGTTTCATCTACTTACCACTTAAAGATGTTCCCGATAAAGAAACACTAGAGAAATATGAGTTTACCATCGAAGAGGGCACGGTAGAAAGTAGAGAGTATCGAAAGACACCCCAAGAACTCGTAGCAGAAAACGTGGAGATTGATGATTGTCTAAAAAAATATCTACCGCAGCGTTGGGAAAGATTGGGGAAAGTTTTGATTATCCGGATTCCTCCAGAACTAGAAGAACAGAGGATGAAGGTAGCAGAAGCCTATGCCAAAGTATTAGATGTTAACTGTGTAGTCAGAGAGAAGGGTCATATTCAAGGAATACAGCGTATTCCAGATGTTGAAGTATTATATGGCAATGATACTGAGACCGTTCATTTTGAGAATGGAATATATTATAAATTAGATGTTTCAAAATTAATGTTTTCCTCAGGAAATATTGATGAGAAATTAAGGATGTCTGCACTTGATTGTACCGGTGAAACGATAATCGACATGTTCGCAGGCATAGGTTATTTTACGCTTCCACTTGCTGTACATACTAATGCTTCTAAAATCATTGCCTGTGAATTAAATCCAGTCTCCTATGAGTATCTGAAATACAACATTAAACTGAATAATGTGGAAAGGGTAGTGACTCCCATTTTAGGAGATAATATGGATTTAGAAGGAGAGAGAATCGCAGATAGAATTATCATGGGCTATGTTCACACTACACATCTACATTTGAAAAAAGCATTTGCATTAATAAAATCCGGAGGCATCATTCACTATCATGATACGTATCCTCTTGAGATTTTTCCCGATGCCGCTTTAGAACATATAAGAAAAGCCGCTGGTGAAAGAAATTACACAGTTACCAATATCCATGAGGTAAAATCCTATTCACCAGGCGTTTCACATATGGTTATGGATATTACTGTTGAAGATTGACTTTTTCCATAGCACCAGAGGCTTCCAGAAGAAGATTGAGAGCGTTGGCATATTCATTGCCTTCAGCATCCAATAATTTTTTAGCAAAGGGAACTAAATATGTTCCAAAATCCATCTCTTCCCGAGTAAACTGCCATGCTTTTGATTGACCTTCACCAACAGCTGCAAGTAACGCATAGGTCAGCGATCTCATATTGTGATTAGCACCTTTACTTTTTTCCAGCGTGCGCATGGCGGCGGTTTTACCTTCAGTTTTGTAGGTTCTTGCCACATCATCACAGAATGAAGCGACGGGGCCCATGGTCGCAAGTGCAGGAAGTTTGTTATTAATCATGATATGACTTTCAAGTCTTACTGCTTCAGCAAGCATTTGTGAAGGTGCGAGATCTGTACGATCACTTAAGACTGTTGAGACCGTTTCAGGAGAAGCTATTCCAGAAAGGATCTCACGGGCGTAATCTTTCCAAAGATCTGAAAGAAGGTTGGGAATTTGATCATTTCGAGAAATAATACAACGCTTACCACTGGAAATGAACTTTTTTAAAGCTTCTTTCTCCGAATCAGTTCCTCTCAAAGCTTCGATGAATTTTTCTTTATCAGAACCAAAACAAGATTCATTGATGATGTATAATTCATTGCCAGCCGACTGAAGCCCCTTGGCCCAATCAATTCTATACTGCTCCAAAAGCACACTATCGGAGATTTCCCCACGGAGGTATCTCGCCAGCAAATTTGGATCTATTTGTGATTTTTCTTTTATGGGGCAAACATCGCATTTTGACAAGCATTGAAGGCCGCGGTCGATGCTAATGGAAAAATCATCTGTTGGGTTTTTAGCTGCGATGCGGCTTGCCAAAGTATGTACTGTATTACCTTCTTTTGCACAAGAGGTACAGACATGAATTGTTAGATTAGCACTGTTCCACTGGATATCAAGATGTTCCCCTTCACTATGGGGGCAACAAAAGTTATTGTCCAGATCATAAGGTAATAACTCGACTATGTCGTCAATGTATTCTTGTGGAGCTTCGGGACCATCTGGACAACAGATAGCATTGTCTTCACATGAATAGATATGCAAATCATACTTATCAGCAACTTTCCAGAATGCCATGAGCCTGAATTGAGGGTGATCGTAGTGCTGGAGTCCAATTAAAAGATCCCTGTCAGCGTTTCCCCGCATAGCATATGAGACTTCACCCATAGGGGTTTTAGCAGTAGCTAGATAGGGGATTTTACCATCCATTGCTAAGGAAATAGTCGCAGCATACGCCTTTACAATGGGATCGCCTCGCAATGTCGCTGCCGCCAATTTCTTTTCGTTGTCCCTTCTATCGGAGACTGCTTCCATTTTACTTATTGCCTTTTTAATAGCACACTTTCTACAGTCTTTAGAGCATTTTGGCATTACAATGTGCGGATTTTCAGCTAATGCCTTAGATTTCTCCAAAAGTCCCTTTTCTAAAGTTTTTGGAGTGGCTTTTGCTCCCCTAAACCGTATACGGCGTCCCATAGTTGCACCTAACGAATGGAGGGTGATTAATACTTTTTCTAGAGATTACCGAATTTCTTCAAAAGATAAAATAAGAGAGTATTGAGTTAATCAATACTGTCTGTGTTCTGAAAAATATCCAGCCATGATTCTACGTTGCCCTTTGCGCAGGATCTCTGAGAGTGTGGAAGTAGAGATGCCAAATATTTCTGCCAACTCTTTCAGGTCAGTTTTACGAGGGAAGTCAAAATACCCCCTTTCAAAAGCCATGCGTGTAATCTGCTCCTGACGCATCGTTAATTCATCTTCACTTTTTATCTCAGTGATTTTGATTAACTGCGGATCGGCATTACAGGCTGTTAATTCAGCGATCAGTTGCTGCAGAGCTTCCCTTTCGGTCACTAAAAGAGTCCAACGGGTACGTCCTTCTTTTGTGGTCGTAGAAGCGGTAAGAAAACAATTGGATCCGGCTAAGAGCCTGCACACCACACAATGGCACGTGGAGAATGCGGCTAGCACCTTACTCTTATCCAAGGCGCTGATATCTACATTAAAGATGTTAGGGTTATTACGAATTTGATCGATTACTTTTTGAAGATCGCTTTCGTTTTCAACTTCGATTTGGACGAGATCTCTAACTTCTTCCGATGACCCAGCTTTCGAATTTATTACTCTGATCACAGAGGGATATTTTTCAACAACATCGGTTATCCAGTTTTCAGGCATCGCGATAGATACCACTGCTTCCATCATAGTTGATACACCGGAGGGTTATCTGCCTAAGTACTAAAAATTGTTTGTAAGAAAATGATGATATTTGGCGGTAGCTATTAAAGGCTCATACAGCGATATGATATGCATGAAACTCATTGAGACGGCTAATTCTATCAAAACGATGGAGATTAGAGGGGCAGGTTTGATTGCCCGCAGCGCTGCCGATGCTTTGAAAGATCTGGCTGAGAATTATCAAGGAAATTCCCTCGATGAGTTTATTGACTTGTTAGATCAAGGCGGGAAGACCTTGGTCGCTTCAAGACCGACGGCGATATCGCTATGGAATGCAGTCCAAGCAACGTTGAAGGATGCTCCACGTGCAGAAAATGTTGAAGACTTAAGGACTAAAATTGTAAAAAATGCAGACTCCTTCATTTTAAATTCAAATAAAGCTGTAGAGATTATTGGTAAAATTGGGGCTAACCGGATTAAAGATGGTGACACGATCTTAACCCATTGCAATAGTAAAGCAGCTCTCAGTGTGATAAAAACTGCATTTAAACAGGGTAAAGATATTTCAGTTTATGCGACAGAATCCAGACCCTGGCGTCAAGGATTACTTACGGTAAAGGATCTATCGGATGCAGGAATTCCTGTCACCCTGATTGTCGACAGTGCGGTTAGATGGATCATGAAAGAGATTGATCTTGCAGTGGTTGGAGCAGATACAGTCTGTTCTAACGGCGCTCTAATTAATAAGATTGGTACTTCACAGATTGCATTAGCTGCTCATGAAGCGCGGGTTCCGCTAATGGTTTGTGCAGAAAGTTACAAATTTTCTCCAAAAACAATCCAAGGTGAAATGGTAGAGATCGAAGAAAGAGAGACCTCAGAGGTTGCTACAAATCTGCCACCGGGTGTAAAGATTAGAAACCCAGTTTTTGATTCTACTCCTGCGGAGTATATTGATTCGATTGCAACCGAAATCGGACTGATTTCACCTTATGCTGCTTACGAAGTGATAGTAAATAAACTAGGACACGAATGTCTTTTTGAAAGGGAGAGTGACTAAATGGAATATTCTAACAAATATTTGCATATTGGCGAAGAAATTGATCCAGATGATTATGTCATTTGCAAATACAAAATATCTACAGATTTAGGCATGGATAAGGCAGCTGCCGCCATTGCCGCAGAACAATCTACCGGAACGTGGACTGGAATATCTACGTTAAATGAGAAAATTTTTGAATTATACAGTGGACGGGTTACGGCCATTGAAGGAGACATTGCCACAATTGCCTATCCCAAAGAGGATTTTAGCTTAGATATCGGCGGAATACCACAAGTATTGAGTGTAATTTCCGGGAATCTTTTTGGATTAGACGCACTAAAAGGTGTCCGTTTAGAAGATGTGACTTTTCCCAAGTCGATGCTCAATGATTTTCTAGGACCAAGATTTGGTTCCGAAGGTTTACGAGAGGTGTTGAAAAGACCAGCTAAACCGCTTGTCGGAACAATCGTAAAACCTAAAATCGGACTTTCACCAAAAGAAACTGCGAATTATATCTATGAAGCGGGAATGGGCGGTCTTACAAATGGCAAAGATGATGAGACTCTTTCCAATCAAAAATTCTGTCCCATGGAAGACCGTGTAGTCGCGGTTGCTGAAGCAATTGACCGTGTAAAAGAAGAGACTGGGCATATCATGATTCATGCGATTAATGTCTCGACTGATGGCCACAAAATTGTAGAAGTAGCAGAAAAAGTGCAAGAATTAGGTGCCAGTGAAATCATGGTCGATGTGATAACCTGTGGTTTTGCTGCTGTCCAGGCTCTGAGAGAAGATCTTTCTATAAAATTACCAATTCATGTACACCGTACCATGCATGGTGCCATAACCAAGAACAAAGATCTGGGCGTCTCCATGAATGTTTTTGCTAAGTTGGTCAGAATGTGTGGTGGAGATGCACTACATATTGGAACCTTTGGAGTTGGAAAAATGACTGGTTCCGCAACTGAAGACTTTGCTAATCAACGGGCATGTATCGGCGACGATGTACCTTATAAAACGATGTTACCGGTTTGTTCAGGTGGCATGCACCCAGGACTAGTAGAAAAATTAGTCGAGATCGCGGGCACCAACATCCAGATTCAAGCTGGTGGTGGAGTTGCCGGTCATCCAGGAGGCGTTCGCAAGGGAGCGATGGCCCTCGTACAAGCAGTGGATGCAGCTTATGAAAAAATCCCTGCTGAAACATATCGCAAAACACACACCGAACTTGATGAAGCTTTAACCAAATGGGGATCTGCATGAATTTAAAGGCTAGATATATTGACATGGAATCAGCGGAATACACCTGCGTACTCCACGATGATGATGCCAAAGAAATTGGCGTAAGGGAGCAGGATCGAATAAGAATAAAACATGAACGAAATTCGATCGTTGCCCTTCTCCAAACAACCGACACCGTCGTCAACAAAGGCGAAGTGGGAATCCTCGGAAGAGCCTATGGTATTCTGGGACCAGAGCGCGATGAAATTGTCGAAGTTGTTGCTACCTCCAAACCAGAATCGGTAAAATACATCAAGAAAAAAATGAGAGGCGAGGAACTAACTACAGATGAGATCAGAGCGATCGTCAATGATATTGTTCAACATAATCTCAGTAACATCGAATTGACTGCATATGTCGTATCCCTCGATATTAATGGAATGAACATCAGAGAAACTGCAGATCTGACGATGGCAATGGTCGAAACAGGTGATGTAATAACGTTTGACCGTGGCCCGATTTTTGACTTCCATTCAGTAGGTGGATGTCCGGGAAATAAAATCACTTTGATCGTTGTTCCAATCATCGCTGCCGCTGGTTTGATTATTCCTAAAACATCATCCAGAGCAATAAGTTCAGCTGCAGGAACTGCTGACATCGTTGAAGTCTTTGCCGATGTAAATATGGATGCTCACAAGTTACGAGCAGTCGCTGAAAAAGTCGGTGGAACTTTAGCCTGGGGAGGTTCGATGAGTCTTTCTCCTGCCGATGATACCATTATCAAAGTTGAGTATCCATTGGGAATTGACCCTCATCCACAACTGTTAGCTTCAGTCATGTCAAAGAAAAAAGCAGCGGGAGCTAATTGTTTGGTTATTGATATCCCGACCGGTGCGGGTACTAAGGTACCAACTATGGAAAAGGCTCAGGCTTTCGCTAGAGACTTTATGGATCTAGGAGAAAGGTTGGGTATAGAAGTACGGTGTGCAATCACCTATGGCGAACAGCCAGTAGGAAGATCAATTGGGCCGGCACTGGAAGCCAAAGAAGCAATTATGATTCTTGAAGGTTCAAAGCATCCCAGCAGCGTATATGAGAAATCAATTGGGATGGCGGCAATGATCTTAGAAATGGGTGGCATCAAAGACGGGGAAGCTAAAGCTAAAGAGATTCTCGAATCTGGACAAGCACTGTCTAAATTTAGAGAGATTGTCGCTGCACAAGGTGGAAATGCAGAGATCTCCTCTTCTGATATCACCATCGGAAAATACCACTATGATGTCATCTCCGCCATGTCGGGATATGTGAATTCCATCAAGAACAAACAACTAGTACAAATTGCAAGAGCCGCTGGCTCTCCCAAAGACAAAGGTGCTGGCATATTACTTAACAAAAAACGCGGTAACAGAGTGTTGGAAGGAGAGACCCTGTATACGATCTATGCAGATCATGAAGCTAAATTAGATCAGGCCATCGATCTCGCACGTAAGCTGGATCCAATGGTTGTTGAAAGCATGATCATTACTAAATTACCCACCACCAGTAAATACGCGGTAATCGAAGATTCGACATGCAATATGTATGAAAAAAATTAAACATTTTTAAGTTGTAGATAAGCATCTACAACATCTCGCGGGGATTCAAAGAAGGAGTCAGAACTGACTTCATCGAGAATCCCCAATCTTTTGAGATCTCTGGCGACATCTGGATCAACATCTGAGAAAACTGTCTTAATATTTTTGGATTTGAGATTTTTGATAGAATCTAAGAGCGCATCACCTGCAGAAATGTCTATGTCTGGTACCGCAGACATATCGATACAAAACCACTGTAGGTCATTTGTTAATGTCTCAATATCTTCACGCAAAGCAGGAGCATTAGCGTAATACATTGAAGAATTGAATCGATATATTATCAAACCAGGAATAATTTGTTCGTTGTATGATACAGGAACTGTCCTCAAACGATCATTTCTGAAAACCAATAATCTATTTTTAGGTCGATAGCCAGATTTTACATGAAATAAGAGTGAAGCAGTCATTGCAAATACGATGCCGATCTCAACGCCCAAGAAAACCACTGCAAAGACACTTGCTATGCCCACTACTGCTTCTCCAGGACTCTTTTTAAGTATGGATCTTAACCCCTTGAGATCGACCATCTCCAGACCAATAACAAAAACAATTGCTGAGAGTGCGGCTAAAGGCATGACGGAAAGGGGTGCTGTAAAAAAGATCAACGTCAGAATAACCAATAAAGCCATGACCACTTGTGTCAATTGTCCTTTACTGCCAGCATAATAAGTTACTTCTGTTCTACCAGAGGTACCACTGGAAATAAAAGCACCAGAGACGCTTGCTCCAAGATTGGCAACGCCTAATGCAACTAAATCTTGGTTTTCATTAAATGAGTCGTGGGCTTTGGAAGCGTATACTCTTGATAGTGAAGCACTTTTGGCAACTGCTACCAAAAACAATGAAGCAATAGTAAGTGACAGTTGAGGAAGCATAGAAAATGTTTCCAAAGAAGGTAGTGCCAAATGAGGTAAGCCTTGACTAACATTGCCGATAGTGCTAATAGTTGATTCTAAATTAAATATAATACTAAATATTATTGAACCAATGACTACTATAAGCATATCAGGTATTTTCTTTGAAATCCTGCGTGAGATGAAGATGATCGCCAGTGAAACAAAAGAGATGACTATTGAAAGAAAAGAAGCCAGATTCAAATTAGAGATGACGGAAACAAGTATGTGGAGCACCCCATTTCCCACATCGGGTATGCCTATCATTCCGGGAAGTTGTTCGACCATAATCACAATTCCCACACCAGTTAAAAAGGCAATCATTACCGTATCAGACAAGAAGTCGGCAATAAACCCTAATTTTAAAATTCCAGCGACAATGAGTAAAATCCCTACTGAAAAAGTGACCATTAATGCTAGTGAAATGTAATCAGCAGAACCTTTGGCAGCCACGGTGGCTAAACCTCCTGCCAGGATTAGAGCAGTGGAAGAATCTGCCCCAATAGACAAGTGTCTGGAAGATGCTAAAACTGCAAAAAGAATGGCAGGGACAATGAGTGTGTATAGTCCTGTGGCCAAAGGCATACCAGCGATGTTTGCATAGCCAATGGCCTGAGGTATAGCTACAGTAGCAAGGGTTATTCCAGCAATTAGATCTGTTTTAATTTCTGGTTTGCCATTGGGCAAAAAAGAAGTGAACAGCTTCATTTATGTTCATCATTGAATTTTTCTTCAATGCGTTCAAGCCGTT
This sequence comes from uncultured Methanomassiliicoccus sp., assembly GCA_905203995.1. Taxonomy (GTDB): domain Archaea; phylum Thermoplasmatota; class Thermoplasmata; order Methanomassiliicoccales; family Methanomassiliicoccaceae; genus Methanomassiliicoccus_A. The sequence continues at coordinate 113,266 of CAJKXZ010000002.1, forward strand.
CAGCAATGTCTTGATATGCTTTATCAAATTCCTCTTTAGAATTTCCCTCCAGTCTTTGTAATATCGATATTTGTCCATCTTTACCAACTACCACTTTGGAAGTATTTTGTGTAAGATAGCGATTAGCAAGATAACCAGTCAGTGTTGCAAATATGCCAATGCCCGCAGTCATCATAACCACGGCAGTTAATCTACCTCCTAAGGTGACAGGATAAAAGTCCCCATAGCCAACAGTAGCGATAGTGACGATTGACCACCAGAGCGCATCGGTTGGCGTCTGAATGTTTGCATTAGGATCGGCTGTTTCAAAAGAGTAGGCGGCAATCGATCCAAACTCAATAATTAATATAATTATAAAGACTCCTAAAAATAATATTGCTTCTGCCCCTTCGTGTCTTAGATTATATTTTAATTTTTTCCAGCCCATGCGTCCGAAAATTATCGCCGAACGAAAACCTCTGAAAATCCAAGATATCCAGTAAAAAGGAATGATACAAAGAATATCTAACCATCCATATTCATGAACGAAATAGCGCTTAGGAGATGTTGACGATAGAAATCGATAGACAAAATTAATTGCAAAAATGATTGTAATTAGATAATTCATTATTTTGGAAATATCTCCGATGTGTGTACCGTCATAAATGACGGTTAGCACACTGTTTAGCACCGATAATGCGCCCATGAGGGCGATCATCGTTGCGAAGTTAGGGTTTCTATCCGATAACTGTGCGTTCATGGTCTACCCCAGCCGAGACCAAAGGCAATGTTCAGGATGTATGGTGCGGCCCAGATAAAGAAAAACGCAGCAAAGTTAAAGGGTCCAGTAAGTCCAGGAAGGCCCCAGCGTCCAAGGAAGTTCTTCACGGCGGGCACAATGATTACTGTACACACGATGGTTGCAAAGACTGCATAAAGGAAAGTTGTGAGATTTAATGGTAAGAATGAAGTCAAAGCAATCATCAATAAGGCCTGATTGAAACCATGGAGACCCGAACGTATTTCTGAATCTGGAAACTTCACTAATTTTGCGAATACTGCCCCAATCAAGGATCCAAGGAAGGCCATAATTCCTGCAAGGAATAAAGGCGAAAGGGGATCCCAATTAGCCGTATAGGCATTGTTGAAAATGCCCCCGCTGACCAGTGAAAAGGACAGTGTAAGTCCTACCACCCAGAATACACCAGTTTTCCAATTATTGATGAAAGTAATCTGAGCAACACCAGTAAAAGCAGCTTTTATGAGTTCCCAAGCAGTCCAATGAAAATCTTCTGAGTTGTCAGGATTGCCACTATTGGGTAATAATTTTGTTACTCCGGTAGCAACGGTATCATGATAGCGACCATCCGCACTGATAGCACCTTCCGGTGAAGGGGTTCTGGGAAAGATATCAATTCCAAAGTATCTGGCGGCAAGTAAGGTCATCCATGTCGCTACACAGAAGCCAAGTGTAAAGGAAGGAACACCATATCCGCCTCCGCCCACTTCAAACATATTTTCAAAGACGTTGTCTAATGCGAGATAAATGACAACAGTCATGGCTGCATTAAACAATGACAATACTAAGGTAGCGCCATTTGTTTTAGTAAATGGACCAGACCATATGGCCATCGCTGAAAGAACTGAATTGTATCCCAGTAAGCCAGCAGTTATCAGATGATAAGGAACGCCCAAAAGCAATCCCATCCCTGCGCCGATGAGACTCCCGGCCACCATCATCGCAGCTGCTCGACGTGACGCAATCAGTACACCGATTAAGATTAATGCTCCGCTTACAACGGAAGATACCAGAGGCACTTCTGATACCCCATTGAAGAGTATGAAGATGAACTCCACCAATGGATTTCCCGTTTCAAAGGTTGGAGTGATGTACATTCAATCACCTATTGTAAAAATAAAACTCTTACTGGTCAGTATATGTAGGTATCGAAAAGTTCCAACGGCAAGTAATTATTCTGGAAGTTGTCAAACAGATCTAATATGGCTTCGGAGGAAACGAGACAAACTAAACAGTTTTCAGGAGATTTGAATGCCTTAGCGGGTAATGTTATGGCGGCGGTCAGTATGGCTGACGTCGTCAGAACTACTATGGGGCCGCGGGGGCTTGATAAATTACTGGTAGATCAAATGGGCAATAGAGTGATAACAAATGATGGTTACACAGTTCTTGTATCACTCAAAACTTCACATCCGGTTTCCAGACTTCTCGTTGAAATTGCTGAACGGCAGGAAATGAATGTTGGTGATGGAACAACTTCAACAGTAATCATGGCTGCAGAAATGTTGAAAGAAGGATACAGAATGACCTCAGAGTGTGGAATACATCCTTCACGGATTTTATCTGAATTGGATGAAGGTGTAGAGATAGTAGCAGAGTATTTTGAGCAAATACAAACACCTATAGAGTCACTGAAAGATCCTCGCGTAAAAGATGTTCTTAAAACAGCAACAGCATCCAAACTAGATGGTAAGCAGTTATCTAATCACATAATGTTGGCAGCAGATCATCTAGGGCCGCAAAATAGAACTGATCTCCGCCATGGAATCTTACTACTCAGACGTCTGGGAGATGATGTTTTCGTTGATGGTGTCGCCATTGAAGCCATGCCGCAAGAATCCTCAATAATTTCACAGATAATCAAGCCGAAGATTTGTTTTATAAAGGACTCATTGGAGTTTCCCCTTCCCGGATATCAAATGGAAGAAGATGAGCAACACGACGTTCAAAGAAAGAAGATTATTAATAGTTTAGAAAATAAAGGAATAAATGTCGTCCTGACTAACGCACCAAAAATAGATGCTATTCTCAAAATGGAGTTGTTAGCAAAGAACATCTTATTAATCCGCGTATCCACTGAAGAACTTATTTTATTTTCAAGATCTCTAGAAGTTCCAGCAATATATGGAGCTCAATTAGCATCGGGCTATGTTCCACCATTCTTTGAAGCAGAAAGTATTGAATTGGATGAAGATAAAAATTTAACAATTCTCCGAGCACCCAAGAGCGGAGTGGCTGCTACCTTAATCATCGGTGGTGCGACTACTGAAACGTCTAAAGAACGAATGCGCACCTGCATTGATGGGATTTGCGGGCTCCATTATGCTTTAAAAGGAGGAATTGTCCCCGGAGGGGGAATTGCCGAATTAAATGCTGCAAGATATCTTGAAAAAAAGATGTTAGAAGGGAAATCACAGAATATTGGTTGCGGGATTCTCATAAAAGGTTTAGAATCGATATCTCGACAGATTCTAGATAATGCTGGCTACAATGGTTATGAGATGATGATTAGATTGCGCTCTCAACCAGATGGGGTTGGTATCAATGTTGTTGATGGTGATTATATCAATATGATTGAAAACGGCATTATTGATTCACGAATTACTAAAATGCATGCGATACAAATTGCCGTACATATCGTAAAGACCATCCTCAAGATTGATCGGAATCTCCTAAAAGACGAGCCCCGAGAATGATGGACTTAAAGGTTTAATTTTGCCACATTATCATTCTTTACAACCCCTGCAGCCTTGGCTACAGGGCTACATTTTGCTCTAAATAAGTAGAGAATTGGATGTATTTGTGAATCGGATAATGCTTCAAAATTTCCCATCCCTTTAGAGATTACTAGGTCGGATGATTCGATTTCTTTTAGCAGTTCATCGCCCATGCGCTCCACGGAAACGCCTACTGCAAACATGCCTGTCGAGATTACATTATCAAATACTTTGCTAATTCCGGAACGATGTGCATCCTCTAGCGTTACATCCGTCAAAATTGGTTCACCTTTTACGACACCGGTCACCTTTGCGCCCCGCTGTTGTAATTCTTTGACTAGTAAAATGTCCAGAACATCTTCACCACAATTATCAAGCAGATACAAGATTTTTTTACCGGGCATTATCAAATCTTTGGTTTGCGGAAGATCGTTAATCGCTAAAGGCTGTGAAATCAGACTGTTAAAATTTCTTGAAAGATCTTCCGGGTCGGTTAAGCCCTGTACTCCAAAATCCATAATATTGCCTGCGATCGCCACTTTTACTGCCGACTCCAAGGGATCAGCAGAACCTTGAACATATGCAGCGGCACGATCGAAAATAGAAGCGGCAACATTTACTGCCTGAATTTTTAAGTCGCGATATGGATCCTTGACTCCCATTTCTTCATAGGCGACGCGGTGGACTTTGGTGGCGATGTCTGCTGAATTTTTATTTTGAGAAAATTCAGTAGATAACACTTCTAAAGCACGCATCATGCAATTATAGGAGCTTCCGGGGTTGCATAGTTCGGCTTGATAACGCACCCTCCCTAAAAGACAAGGGACACACTCAGGGTCCATATTCATGAGAGATAGTGTAGTCACAAGGTGTTTATAGAGTTTCGGCAAAGGAGAGTTTTAAGTATCAGGAGTATGCCTAGATTTTGATTGAGCAAACTCAGATAAATAGATTATAATTAAAAAATGGTATATATGGTAAGAAGTATGGCGGATGGGCATTTAATGAGCGGGGGATTTTTAAAAAAGTTGGATTCAGATAGCATCAGTGGTCCAGCTTTTATTTTGATAATCGCAACGATCGCCGGTGGTGGTTGTAACTTCCTGTTCCAGATTGGTATGCAGAATGCAATACCCAACCAGATCTCTGAGTTAAACACCCTGCTTTCAATATTGTATATTATTTCTGTTCCCGCTGGCGCTGTTCAGAGTGTCGTGGTAAAATTTGTTTCAAAATATCGGGCAGAAAATCAGGATGAAGCGATCTCCTGGGTGATGCGCAGAACGTTTATTTTGGTAGCTGGATTAGGCGCGGCTATCGGCATCATTGCCTCATTCATTTTGTGTACAGACACGATCAGAACTGCTCTCAAATTAACCTCTACAACTGCAATTATCTTGATTGGCGTTGCCATATTTTTCTCCTTGCTACAACCAGTCGGCTCGGGTGCCTTGCAGGGTTTCCAACAATTCACCAAATATGGCACCCAAAGCATGCTCAACTATGTTCTTAAATTAGTAGTCGGAATGGGCGCTGTTCTTGTGGGCTACGGTGTTGCAGGAGCAATTGGTGGGGTGATTGCTGGTATCGCCTTTGCCTCCATACTCTCATTATTTTTTGTCAGAGATTATCTATTCAAAAAAGGTAAAAGAGTCGAAATAGATTACATTTGGCACAGCACACTTCCCTCAATGATAGGGATGTTGTGTTACACAGTTCTCACTAATGTCGATATCATCTTCGGTGCCCTTTTGTTTGATAAAGATCCTGCCAACTATTACACATCTGCATCTACACTAGCAAAAGTAGCGCTCTTTCTGCCTACTGCAGTAGTCGGCGCTATGTACCCTAAAATTGCCCGTGCCTATGAAGAAGGCCGTGACCCTACACCAATTTTAAGAAGATCATTATTGATGATGCTGATCCTTTCAGTTTCTGTCTGTTTGGTTTATGTCATCGCTCCTGAGTTTATTCTAAATGTATTAGTCCATGATGTATATCCAGTAGCTGAAACTGCACCCTTGATGAGGACTTTGTCGATCTCCATGCTCTTTATCGGTGTGGCAAATATCTTCATGTATTATGGTCTAGCAGTAAACGCCCATTCACACATCGCAATCATGGGCCTAAGTGTAATCATGTTGATTGCCTCCATAGCAATTCTGCTTATGCTCGGTATCGTGATTACTCCATATATGCTGTCTGAGATCATGATCGGAGTAGGCATCTTTAACGCAGCGTTGTGTGCAATTACTTTGAGATTGTCTCGACGACGAGTGAAAAGAGTGACATTACGTTAATATCGGATGCGCATTTAGAGAGGGAGTTCGAGAAATGCTTGAAAGCATTACGCTGCGTGTTGAAAGCGCACAACATCAGTCAGAAGTTGGTCTGGGAAGAGCAAGGATTGATAGCGATTCGCGAAACCGTCTTGGAGTAGATATTGGCGATTTTATTGAAATAGTTGGTAAAAGGAAAACAGCGGCGAAAGTATTTCGCGCTTCTTCCGATGACGAGGGCAAAGGCACAATTTCAATTGATGGTATGGTACGTTCAAACGCTGGAGTTTCTATTGGCGATAAGGTCACAATCTCCAAAGCCAATGTTCAGCCAGCAATAAAAATCAGCGTAGCACCAAAGATACCGGCAGGAAAAAGAGTACGGTTTGGACAGGGCGTGGAAGAACTCTTTAAAAAAGGATTGTTGAACCGACCGTTGGTTAAAGGAGATTCGATAATTATTCCCAATATCGCCCTGATGGGCGGCTTTCTGCCATTTATTATTCTTAATACACAACCAAATGGTGTTGTAATTATAGACAACAACACTGAAATTGTTGTAAAAACTGAGTCCGTCGAAGCTGAAGACCGCAACGGAATGTCAATCACATATGATGATATCGGCGGTTTGGAAGGTGAACTGAAACGCGTAAGAGAGATTATCGAACTCCCACTTAAACATCCCGAGTTATTTGATAGATTAGGCATAGACCCGCCCAAAGGAGTACTTTTATACGGTCCGCCGGGAACTGGTAAAACGCTAATTGCTAAAGCCGTAGCTAATGAATCAGGAGCTAACTTCTATACCATAAACGGCCCCGAGATTATGTCGAAGTTTTATGGAGAGAGTGAAGAGAAGCTTCGAGAAAAATTCGAAGAAGCGGAGAAAAATGCCCCTTCGATCATTTTTATCGATGAAATTGATTCCATTGCACCAAAACGAGAAGCGGTTTCAGGCGAGACTGAACATCGCATTGTAGCACAAATGCTAACCTTGATGGATGGTTTGGGTGAACGCGGTCAAGTCATTGTGATTGGTGCCACTAACCGCGAGAATGCTCTTGATCCAGCGTTGAGACGGCCGGGAAGATTTGATAGAGAAATTGAGATAGGCATTCCTACTCTGAAAGGCAGAAGAGATATTATCCAGATTCATACCCGCGGAATGCCGCTTTCAGAAGAAGTGGACATAGATCGTCTGGCAGCAATAACGCATGGTTTTGTCGGAGCAGACATTGCTTCACTAGCCCGTGAAGCCGCCATGAAATGCCTGGGAAGGCACTTACCAGAATTTGATCTGGATCGACCAGTCCCCTCAAACATTTTAGAAAATATGAAAGTTACAGATCTTGACTTCAAAGAAGCTTTGAAAGATGTGGAACCTTCAGCAATGAGGGAAGTCTCGGTAGAAATCCCTAATGTTTGCTGGGAAGACATCGGCGGGCTGGAAGAGATTAAAAACACACTGCGAGAACTAATTGAATTACCAATCCGCAATCCTGAAGATTATCAAAAGATAGGCATCACTCCTGCTAGAGGAATTTTGTTATACGGGCCGCCGGGAACTGGTAAAACGCTAATTGCTAAAGCCGTAGCTAATGAGTGCAAAGTCAATTTTATCTCAATCAAAGGACCAGAGATCATGTCCAAATGGATGGGCGATTCGGAGAAGGCTGTGCGTCAGATCTTTAAAAAAGCAAAACAGATCGCTCCTTCAATCATCTTTCTCGACGAAATTGATGCCATTGCCCCTAAAAGAGGAAACAGCAGCGATTCCGGCACTACTGAGAGAGTGGTAAACCAGCTGCTTACTTCCATGGATGGCTTTGAGGCCATGGAACGCGTCATGGTAATCGGAGCAACGAACAGGCCAGATATCATTGATCCTGCATTATTACGTCCAGGAAGGTTTGACTCCCTTACTTTGATACCTCTTCCAAATCTAAAAGACAGGGAGTCGATTTTAAGATTAAACGCGACAAATATGCCGCTAGCCACAGATGTTGATCTTAAGCTCATAGCAACTAAAACAGAATGGTTCTCAGGAGCGGATCTTCAGGCATTATGTCGTGAAAGCGGCCTGAAAGCAATCCGAGAACAACGGACCTTCGTGACTCATGCCGATTTTGAAAATTCCTTGAAGAGAGTCTACCCATCTTGCGATAAAAGCTTAATGAAATGGTATGAGGAATTTTCTAAAAGAGTGGATCACATAAGTTCAGAATGGATAGAACCAGGTGCCTATCGATAAATGATAAGATTAAATACGCACAGATTAATGAGGGTGCCAGCTAAAGCTCTAACAGAGGGGAATTTGGGATGAAAAAATTCATTAGCGAATTAAAGGGAAAAACTGTTATGACCAATGATGGTCAGATCTTAGGCATGATTGAGAATTTTCTTGTAGATACCATCAGTGGTGACATTAAGAACGTCTTAGTCGTACCATCAGAAGAAATTGATGTAAAAATTCACAAAACTGATGCTAAAGGGCGCTTAATCCTGCCATTTAGTGAGATGAGAGCAGCCCGTGACGTCGTTGTCATGTCAACAATTTAAACAAAAAATATGCTGCGGTTTCACCGCAGCTTTTTGACCATATACATTGCAGATCTTGTGTACCCAAGAGATTCATAATATTTTCTTACACCAACTCCTGATGTTACACGCGTGGCTGAACATCCACAAGACCTTGCTTTTTCTTCTGCCTCGTGCATTAATTCCTTACCCGCGCCACGATGCTGCCATTTTCCAGAAGATCCGATCGGTGCAAGTTGGCCGAACACTTTTAATTCACGAATGCTGGCGATCTCTCCATCACCAGTACGAAGACGCACATAGCCAGCTAATGCATCAACATCGGGAAGTCTAAAAGCAATAAAATGTTCCATACCACCTGACGCTTCATATGAAGTAGTCGTTAACTCAAGATTCTGATATTGATCTTCTGTAACGCCCATATGCCCTACTTCGTGACAGCGAATACAATTGCAGGAAGTTCCATTACGTTTCATCTCAGCCTTAACCAACTCACGAAGATGGCCTTTCATCACTCCTGCTTCAATCAAGGGTACAGGAATATCTCTCTGAATTCTTTGAATTCTCACCCACGGCGGAACATATGCTTTCATCTTAGCAATAACTTCGACTGCTTCTTCAGTGGCATATGGTGCATATTCACCATTTTCCCACATCTCATAAAGTTTAGTACCTTTTACCACCAGAGTCGGATAGATTTTTAGCATGTCTGGCCGAAAGTGAGGATCGTCAAACATCTTACGGAAACAGGCAATGTCTTGTTCTGGTGAAGAACCTGGAAGTCCCGGCATTACATGATAGCATACTTTTAATCCACTTCGTTTTGCTTCAGCTGTAGCATCGATTACTTCCTGCAGCCCATGACCGCGATTTACTGCTCTCAAGATAGAGTCGTCAAGAATCTGAACACCCATCTCCACTCTCGTCATGCCCAATCTCATCGCGTTATCAATGTTCGATTTGGCCATGGCGTCCGGTCGTGTTTCTATGGTCAAACCAATACAACGGTGGGCGGCGGTTTCATTGGCATTTTGAGCTTCTTCAAGAGTGGTTGAATCAAAGCCATTCATTGCATCAAAACATCGTTTAATAAACCAATCCTGATAGTCTTGAGGTCGTGAAGTAAATGTTCCACCCATAATGATTAAATCTATTTTTTCAGTAGAATGGCCGATAACTTCTAACTGTTCCATTCTTCCAACTACTTGATCAAAAGGATCAAAATGATAAAACTCTCCCCTCCTAGCTGCCGGTTCTTTACCTGTGTAAGATTGTGGGGAGTTGTTTTCCACGCCGCCTGGACAGTAAATACATTTTCCATGCGGGCAGGGGGCAGGTGAAGTCATTACCGCAACGGCAGCTACACCAGATATTGTTCTAACTGGTTTCCGGATCAGAATTGCTTCGACAATTGGACGCTCTTGCTCTGTGACTTCTGCTAAAATCTCTGAATTCTTAGGAACTCCTGGTAAATTATATTTTTTACTAATTTTAATCTTATAATTCTGCAGTTCTTCTTTGGTGGTTATCTTGTTATCCAAGATTTCTTCAATAATTTCACGACAGTAATTAACCAAATTATACACCGGCTCAATCTTGTTTATCGGCCATCAGATCACAAAAATGTTCTACTGTTTTCCGATAGTTCTGCATAGCCATCTGTACGTTAGCTTCAACAAAACTCCAAGCTTTTCTTAAATCGCCGAATCGAATTTTGTAGCCTTTTTTGATTTTACCATCTGCTTGTTCCGCGGAGGCTTCTTCCAAGAGATCTAAAGATTTTAATTTGTTTATGTGTCGATAAACGGTAGCTTTAGTCGTCTTTAACTCGTAAGCAAGTTCATCCGCAGTCCAGGCCTTATGCGGGTACTTCATAAAGCAATCCATAAACAGAACATAGGGGATGCTTTCACTGGTGTCTTCAGCATCACTCCGTGGGGTGTAACCTTTTGAAAGGTACCCGATGTGTGTTAGAAATTCTATTGCAATATCGTCTACATTTTCAAGAGGAGTGAGTGGCGTATTACTTTCAACGGTTATAGAGAACATTGTATCCGGTCTTGAAAAGCTATTAAAGATATTAGCTTTTCTTATAAAGTCGGGCTGTTTAAAATAAACATCATTTCCCTTACAATATGTAGAACAAATGCAGTATTACTATACATGTGTAAAATGTACTCCGATAATTTATACAAAGAGGGAAAATATTTCACAAGTAGAGCAAAAGAGTATATATTGTTCACTAGATCCAATAAATATGGACAAAAGAGCAGTTCTTGCAGTGATTGTAGTCATTGCGGTAGTTGTTGTGGGAGTTGCTGGCTATGTCTTTACCAGAGGAGATAGCTCAGATGCCATACAATATACCAAGGTAGATCCAAGCAAGCAATTGGATTCTATTAAAGAAGGAACGATAGATGCGGGTGTTTTGTGGGAACCTTACGCCACTGCGGCGGAGATGAGTGGAGGTGCAGAAGTACTCGTGTGGTCTGAAGAGTTCTGGCCTGGACATCCATGTTGCGTAGTTGCAGTGGATGATAAATTTGCGCAGAAAAACCCAGATGCAATTATCGCCTTTTTAGCAGCGCAGATCAAAGCATTAAATTGGATTAACGAAGCAATGGATGAGAATAGTCCTAACCATCAAGCATTGATTGACATTACAAAAGACCATACTGGCTTAAAAAATGATTCAGAGATTATGGCATCATTAAGTCACATGGAACTAACATATGAGATGAATAATAATGTCCAAGACGGAGAAAAAGGATTCAATGATTGGTTAGAATATTATGTAGATGAATTCATAAATCAAGAGATCATTTCTGAAAAGAATCTTAAAGCAAGAGGATGTAACAATTCTAAAGAGTTTATAGACAAAATTGTAAACGGTGACTATTTAGAGAGTGCTAAAGAACTTGGCGAGGATTATGCAGGCCTATCTACACAAGTCACAATGAGAATTGGACAACTCAATGGAGATCTTCACCAATTAGCAGTAGTTGTAGCCATGAGTCCACTTGCTGGAGAAGATGGGAAAAGCATGCTTGAACAATTCAATATTAATGCTGTAAGTGGCACCAAATACCCATCAGGAAAGGACGTTATGACGGCATTCATTGGTGGAGAATTAGACATTGCATATGTAGGATCACCCCCCGTTATTCAGCATTTAGCTCAACATACAGATCTAGGCGTATCGATAATTGCATGTGCAAATACTAATGGTTCTGCTGTGATTGTAAAGGAAGGAATGTTCGATGAAGGCATGACCTTAGAAGAAAAGATACAGGGCCTTAAAGGTAAAGTAGTCGGCATACCAATGGGATCCATCCAACAATTGATGCTCTTGTATCTTGGAGCTCAATATGATGTGAAAGTTTCATCCTGGGTCTGAAAATATGACCGTTAAAGAGCTGCAATTTAGCAGCTCTATTTATTTTTATGATTAACACCTACGATATTTTAAAATATAGCATTGTATAAATGGATATTATTAATAAATAATAAGTATGTATAAATACTTAATTTTCTATACAGTATATTGTAGAGCATTATGATATGCCTGCTTAATATTCATTCAAAACTACAATGCTCTAGGAGGGAAAGAAATGAAATATGGCAAGATATTTGCGTTAATAACCGCAATATTGATGATTTCTGTCACAGCCCCTCTAGCATCTGCAGAGATGGCAGACAGCAAATCGTTGTTGAAAAGCGAGTATACTTCAGAGAGTGATGCCTACGATGAGATTCAAACAAACATATTCACAAATGACTTAACAGGAGATATCAATTCATCTTTGAACAAATATACTACAAAAATAAGCAGTTCAACAGACCTTTTAGATCTTGAATTGATTTCATCGCCCGAGACATTGGTCGTTATTGATGAAGCCTGGGCAATTGATAAAAATCAAGTCAGTGTAGAAAATGACATTAGTGCATTAATTAAACGTGGTAACCCAGTAGTAGTTGTTGGTGAGAGTCCTGAACTGCTCATGAAATCTGGGCAAGATGTAGGTTTCAGTGGCTTCTCTGAAGGAGCACAGATTTACTCCATGATTCACTTTCCAGACACAGGTGCGGTAACTTGTATAAGTGTTAGTGGTGATGAAACAATAAATACCTCTGATTTATTAGCTAGGGCGTACCAACTAGTTAATGAAGCACTTGATGATGATACAGGGGCACCAGTAGGAAATCTTGGTGAACCATATTAATCCTACTTTGAAAAGACTACTTCAAAGGGAATTATAGCATCAAAAACTACATATCATAAATTATTAGGAGATACTGATCCAAATAATGATTACTATTTGACACACTATAGGTTTTCAGCAACACCATCAAATGGTCATTCCAAAAGCGGAATGCAAATTATAAATGATGTATCTTCGACCTCCGACAGTCGCCCAAGTGGGCTTACTCTCTATGCATATGCGCCTACAACTACAGCTGGTACTACAACAGTTGGAAGGGATCTCGGGGTTTCACTGGAGAAATCAGATAAATTTAGCATTGGTGTAAATGTTGGTGCAAGTTGGTCACATTCATACCCTGATGTTACTGTATTGGACCAATCACTACCTGGACGCGAATATTTTAAGTTGTTCTATGACATAAATGAATGTACAAATTCTGGTTACAATACTCTCACTATTGAGCCAGGAAAAATTATATGTTCTCCAGTAGGAAGTAATGGAAGAAGTTGGTGTGATACACACGATGTCTATACAGTAGAGTTCTGTGATGTTGTGATACATGGAATATGGCATAATAATTTTACTCGAGAGATTATCTACCAGCAAGTATGTTTTTACCCATGAGCTTTAGCTCATGGTTTTATTTTTTTAATGTTGCAATGATCAGTACTGACTACAACATACATATAATGTAAATCTTTTGATTTAATTTATCGACGACATAGCGCGTCGAGTCCAAAGCTAATGTCGGGATATGCAGATATTAGCGATCACACGCAATTGATCTCATCAGTAATCAACAAAACGCACTGTAGTGATTGCTGCACTAATTGTTCTCATAAAACTTAGCAAAATTATCTTTCATCACCGTTATTGCCTAATCCATATCTCATTTGCAATAATTTTCATGATGTAACTAGCAGAATAATGTAAGCAGTTGAGCAATTATATATAGTGTTAATCGAATCATAGCGAAATAGATTTGTTTATGCAAGTCATCACGGTGTAGAGTATGGCTCAAGAATATGTTACTACTCCAATCAATAAAATGCAAAAGGAAAAATGGAAAGGATATGCCGTAAAGATTGGATATATTGCCATATCAATAGCTGCGTTAATCTTAACATGGTGGGTACTGGCCGTGATTCTTGATAAAATATATTTCCCAACACCACCAGAAGTATTTGAGGCCTTGATCCAGTCATTTGACAATGTTCCGGGCATTGGCTTATCAATGTCTACTCAGTTATTTTCAAGTCTAGAGAGGTTTGCGTTTGGTTTCATACTAGCATTAGTCACAGCAGTACCGCTTGGGTTGTTATTAGGTCATTCAAAACGCGCAGAAATGCTATTTACACCGGCAATTGAGATCATAAGACCCATCCCACCAATGGCCTGGGTACCATTATTCTTCTTAGCGTTCGGAGTGTTTTTAGGACCAGTGTTAACAATCTTCATCGGAGCATTTTTCCCGATACTGTCAAATGTAATGTTTGGAGTAAAAAGTGTTGACCAGAATTTGATTGATGCGTCTAAGACCTTTGGGGCCAGCAGGATGCAGACATTTTCCAAGGTAATTTTCCCCTCGACGATACCACACATGATGACAGGCATATCGGTAGGGCTGGGAATCGGGTGGATGTGTATTGTTTCTGCAGAAATGATCGGTGCTAAAGGCGGTGGATTAGGTTACATTATTCAATCCTGCTACACATTAGGACTCTATGACTATATGTTTGCAGGAATGGTAATGATTGGAATTCTTGGTATACTCACAGCGTTACTGGGAAAATTCATAGAAAATGAGGTGGCAAGATGGATGGGAATGAAGTAATCCTAAGCATGAAAAATGTATACAAAGAGTATCCCAAAGATGATGAGATACTGCAAGTTCTTGAAGCAGTAAACTTTGATGTAAAAGAAGGGGAGCTCGTTTGTATACTCGGTCCATCTGGCTGCGGAAAAACTACAATCCTCAGGATCATTGCCGGTTTAGTGGATAAGACATCAGGCAGCATTATCGTAGATGGTCATGAAATTACTGGGCCAGGACCTGACAGGGGCATGGTATTTCAGGACTTTGCATTGTTCCCTTGGAGAACGGTCAAGAGAAATATTGAATTTGGATTGGAAATCAAAAAAATCCCTCCAGAAGAACGGTCCAAAATTGCAGAACAATTTATTCATCTTGTAGGGCTAGAAGGTTTTGAGAACTCCCATCCTTCAGAATTATCAGGCGGAATGAAACAAAGAGTTGGAATTGCAAGAGCCCTTGCTAACAATCCTCACATCCTGTTGATGGATGAACCATTTGGTGCCTTAGACTCACAAACCAGAAACCAGATGCAGACTGAACTGCTAAGAATCCAAGATGAGACTAAAAAAACGATTGTCTTCATCACTCACTCTGTGGATGAGTCAGTATTTCTTGCAGACCGTATCTTGATTTTAAGTTCAAGACCAGGTCATGTTGTAAAAGAGTATAAAATTGATCTACCAAGACCAAGGGACAGAGGAGATCCTGAATTCATTGCTATTAGAAGATCAATCCTCCTAGATCTAGAACAGCAGCGAAAAGAGGCCATTTAAAAGGTCTCGTCAGCTGCTCTCCCAATTGCTTTTAAAATACTTTCCTTGGGAATTACAATCGATACTGGAATTGTAAGAATTTTCTGAATAGTCGGAGCTACGATAGGTGCACAGACGATTGCCAGAGCTCCATCTCGTTCGGCCCCATAACTGCAGAAATGATAGCATCCTCCATGCTATTAGCAGGATACTCCTTTACAAGAATTTCACGACTGTCGATCTTGATAATACGTTCTTCAATTTTATTTAAGACTGGGCGGGCGGCGATCACGGCGATAAAATTACCATAGGGTTTGTTTTCAATTCGCCTAATGGCACGTATAATCTCTCTAACAGTACGAAGATTGGGTTCTCTCGATTCACTCATGATTTTATAAATCGTCGAAGTGGAGAGACCAGTTTTGGAACAGAACTCATTAACGCTCATCTGCAGATCTTCTTCTAAGATCTTCTTTAATGAATCACGAAAACCCCCTTCTTCTCTTACGATTCCAGCCATTAGTTCACTTTCAAGCGACATATTTACCTCATTGCAAATTTAGCTGCATGGTCTCCAGCAATACATCCCTGGCCTACTGCTCTCGCGACTTGATAAGGTTTGCCGGTGACGTCTCCGCAGGCATATACACCTTCAAGAGAGGTTTTACAATCCATGTCAACGGGGATTCTGCCATCAATATCTGGCATGATATCGAGATCCAGAGCCAGTTCCAGTGACCCTTTCGCACCCAATACCACAAAAACACCATCCAGCTCAATAACCTGTGAATCGGCTAATTTGATTCCTGAAACTCTCTCTTCACCAATTATTTCAGTAGCGGTGGCATTGATCATTTTAACGGAGGTCTGTTTTACTTTCTCAATGATATGTGAAGATGCAGATAAAGAAGGATAAATCCAGTATACAGCGGAGGCATATTTAGATAAGAGGATAGCGGATTCACCTGCTTCACTTCCCTCACCAACTACGCACACTGTTTTACCTTTATAAAAACCAGCATCACAAGATGCACAGTATGATACGCCTTTACCAAACAATTCTTTTTCACCAGGAATCCCTAATTTTTTACGAGAAACGCCTACAGCAAGAACAATTGTTTTGGAAAGGATTGTTTTACCGGTATCAGTACTAATCGAAAAACCAACATCAGTTTTCTCTAGAGCCGTTGCTTCTTCGACTAAGACTTCAGTTCCAAAATTTTTTACCTGTTCCAGACCGATGTCTAATAAATTCTGGCCGGAAATTTCTGAAATTCCTAAATAATTTTCAATATCCGCCTTAAGAATTGCCGAATCTGATGACTTCCCAATGAGCACGACTTTAGCTTTTCTTCGTGAAGCGTGGATTGCGGCTTGGAGGCCAGCAGGTCCCGAACCTATGATCACTACATCAACTACGGAATCCATTAAAGTAAAATGAGAATGTGTATATTATACACTTGTCCTCAATTCTTTACAAGGGGGTTAATCTTTTTCAATTAATGGGCGTAACTTTGCCAAAATTTCATCTTTTGGTCGTAGACCAATTAATCGATTGACTAACCTACCGTCTTTGTAGATCAAGAGTGTGGGTATTGATTCTATTTGGAATCTTAAAGCGGTTTGCTGATTCTGATCAGTATCGAGTTTACCGAATGCCACTTTCCCAGTCAGTTCAGTACATAACTCATCAATTATTGGCCCCATTGCCCGGCAGGGTTTACACCAGGGTGCCCAGCAATCAACCACTACAACGCCATAGCGATTTACAATCTCCAGAAAATTAGCATCAGTTACCTTCAGAGGATAAGCTGGCCATTCCACCTCTTTCATCAGTTCCTTAAGTTTCCTTTCACGGATAGCTTCTAACTCATCCATAGCAAATAATAAGGATCCATTGGATAAATAGAATATCCTTTCTAGATGATGCGATAGTTTAAGATAGTGAAAGCAATATTCTGCTGGGATGGCACATGCTTGAGGAAGCCTCAGAATTAATTGGATTGCAGGTATATACTTCTGCAGGAATCTATTTAGGAAATGTCACAAATCTGGTAGTAGATTTTGATAAGAAAAAAGTAGAAGGGTTATTCATAAACGAAACCAATCCACTATTGGTTGAAGAATCTAAAGCGGTAAGTGTTCCGTTTCGCTGGATACAATCTATCGGAGACATAATTATTCTCAGATATTTCCCAAAGAGAGTAAGCAGTAAAAAGCCAGCTGCAAAAATCTAAGCTGGTCATTTTTTCATTAATGTATCGAGGTCTATGCCACATAGACTCGATAATTCATTATGCATAGCCTGTATGCGCTTAGCAGTAACATCATGGCCCTTAGAGAGTTCCTTGGTGATTTTTTCCTTAGACGTCATGAAATACGTCCCAGCAACAAGATTATCTGCATGACACACAATTTTTTCCTCTAAAGTTGAAGGCATATAATCCGCAGGGGGAAGGTTCAGTTCTAAAACTTCATCATTGGTAAAACCAGCACCAGTGTGTTTACGGACGATGTCAATTATTTTTTGGGGGAGATGATGATCTGTTAAGATCTCTGCACCTAAAGCAGCGTGCATCAAATTGTGCGTTTTAGAACGTCCAATGTCGTGCAGTAAAGCCCCTGCTTTTACTAAATCAAGGTCAGCATTACATTTTAAGGCAATTATCTCTGCAACTTCACAGACCTTTAAAGAATGGGTAATAACATCTTTAGGCACTTTACAATCTTTGAGAAGCTGTATGCACTCTTCCTCATTCGGAATCTTTAACGACAACGTTCTTACCTCTTTCACAAGGAATGACGGTAGTTTTGCCTTCAAAGTCCTTCTTTAATGCTTGTCTGTCTTGATATCTATCTAAAAATACCGCAAGTGCTGCAACTTCAGAATGAGGTTGGTTGCCCACGCCAATATTGTAATCTGCCCATTGATATACTTCAGGAGGGACTTTTTCAGCACCCACTACAATTAACATCTTATTCCTGACATCTGCTTTTACTTGAGGAATGCCATCATCAATGTGTGTGCCATACATGGTAAGATGGACTTTAATGCCATCGAACTTACGCATGAAGTCTCGCCATTTGGTGCCAGTTTCAATTGTAAAATCGCCACCAAACCTGCTAACTACTGAACGAATACTTTCCTCCAGAACTTCATCTTTGGTGGATACAAAAATACCTTTTGCTCCAAAAGCTCTAGCCGTAAGTGCAACGTGAGTTGTTATTCGTTTATCGCGTTCGGGACGGTGCCCCAGACGCAGGATATATATTTCCTGCATCTAAAGATTCACTCCTTTAATCTTTCAATTCTGTGTCCACGATAATCGAGGCGGACAGAACGTTTTACTAAGCTGCGAAGCATGGTCGAGGTTATGCCCATTTTTTCAGCAATGTCTCCAGCAAAACGACCGTCTGGCCCTACTTCATCATAAAGCTCTTTTTCAAGTTTTTCAAAATCTGCTTCTGACATCATTGCTACAGCCAATACATCAGAGATTTCATAGACTGGCCATGAAGCATTGATGTGAAATGAGGTGTAGTATGTGTGGTAAGCTTTTTCGGGAAACGAGCCGCTTGTTGACTGCCATCTTGTTTCCACTAACTTCATTTTTTCAAAGAATTTGAGGGCTTCGGCACCATCTTCTCCAAATTTTTCCTCAATTTCTTTAACAGTACGCCACTCTAAAGTTACTTCTTTCAAAACGTCCCGCTTTATGCTAGTATCCACGGCCCGCAACATTGGAACAAGCTCAGAGGGCTCGTTGATTACCTTAATTCTGTTCATAGCCACCACCATTATGCTATCTGAATATATATTGTTGACGACCGCTACATGGTTCTGAAATAAAAAATAGCATAAAAATAAACAAATAAAATCTTACATTTTAACAGCATCATTGGTTTTAAAAAGAAACAGTGGCTTAGACAAAAATAGTGTTTGATCCTTGATCCAAAGCAATTCAAGATCGCTATCCTTATATCTTACCTAGGGATATCCCATACCAATGAAGAAAGCCAAACCAAAGAAGGTAAAATATCAGTGCATATGGGATGGTAGACTCTTTAACTCTGAAGAGGAAGCGCTCAACAAAAGCTTCGGTCCAATGCAACCTTTCCAAGAAGGGCATGATAAGTATCCACCTAAAGGATTCTTTGGAACCGTCGTCTGGCGCAAAGGGGACCATAACGTACACAAGTGAACCCTTGTTCTTACATCATACATCAATCGAATGATTTTGATGCATGCTTAATCGTAGATTTACGTCTACGATATCACTTGTTTAAAGTCTTAGCATTAAGGTTGCAAACAACTAAACTACAACAATGCATTGTACCGACTAAAGATTTCAACTACATCTGTGAAGATTATGAAAAGTAATAGTGCCCTTACCAACAGGCTAGAAAGTGAAGTTAACCTTCTCGAACGCCATGTTGAAATGTTAAAAACAATCAAAAACAACCAGCCAATCGGAATTATCCGTTTAGCTGAGTTATTAGGGCACCCCCAGCATAAAGTAAGATACTCCTTAAGAATTTTAGAACAAGAAGGACTGATCTTGCCATCGCCTGACGGCGCAATAACAACCGAAAAATTCGATGAATTCATGGAAGACCTTTCATCGTTACTGGATGATATTGAAAAAACCGTCAATAAATTAAAAAATGAGCTTAAGTAAGTACTTCCTCCGTCACAGCTGTGCTGTACATACACTTAAGATTTGACAAAGAAAAATTTACTTTGTTAGCGCCACCCTGTTTATTTTAGGATATGATAGAAGACATGACAAGAGCGCAAATGGTGCTTCAGACATAAAATCTTAAATACCTGATGATTATTTGTGAGCCTACAGGCCGTCGTAGCTCAGCTGGTAGAGCGTATGACTGTTAATCTCCTCAAAGGAGAACAGTCATCATAAGGTCAACGGTTCGAACCCGTTCGACGGCGCCTTCATTTTTTATTATCTTTGTGTGACATGAATTTTGCAGAGTGGGTTAGCAGATCATAGGCTGCTTCAAGTTCACTTATCTTTACAAATTCATCAATAACATGCGCCATTTGTGGGTCTCCTGGACCACAGATAAAGATGTTGGGATTTGCTTTTAGAAAATAAGGTGCTTCGGTAACATATGGCATGTTAACCGGCTCAGTATGGGTAAGCTTAAGAATTTCTTGTGCTAAAGGATGATTTAGGTTAGACTCGAAAGCATCCACGATTGACCCCACGGTCAAATCATAAGATTCGCCCCGTAATCGATTCACAATTAGATCCTGAATATCATGATACTCCAGAGGTGGTTGGAATCTTACATCGATTTCCGCTGTACATGTGTCCGTCACGACATTGTTCTTATCGCCGCCATGGATGGTTGTGATGCACACGGTAGTACCTGTCTGCTTCTGTGAAGAGATCTCTGCCAGATCCAATAGTCGATCTAGGCAGTAATGCATTTTCAGAATGGCATCTCTACCCAACCAGGGTTGTGAGGCATGGGCGGCTGTGCCTTTAGTGGTTAAATTAAACCGGAATAATCCTTTTTCATGATGTACTAAACGAACCGCAGTAGGCTCACAAATGATTACTGCCGATGCTTCTGTAACCACTTGTGACTTGGACAAGTGTTCTGCACCACACATCTGCTCTTCTTCGTCAGTTGTAAAACAGATTGAAAAAGGAATATCATTCTGGACCAGGTAGTCGGCACTTTCGATTATTGCTGCACAACCACCTTTCATGTCAGCAGAGCCTCTGCCATAGATTCTGTCATTTTTTATTTCGCCCTGATTCATACTCCATCCAGATCCGATGGGAACTGTGTCTAAATGGCCAGAAAATAATAACCCTCCCGAGCCAAAGGAAGCAGTTAAAACAGGGAAGCTATCGGAATTCAGAACGGAAACGTTCATACCAATGGCGCTTAAACGTGTTGCAACATAGTTGATGATATTATGGGGATCAGAATGCAGATCGCTATCTATGAGGATTAACTCTCGAAGTGTCTGTACCAGGTTATCTCTCAAAATGCAACCTCTCCTGATTGATTATTCGAAATGAGTTTGTTAAAGATAAACTGTGAAATTCTTTTAAAAGGAATAAAATTAATCGTTACATTGTTAATGAAAACTGAACAATGCTGATTCATTGGACATTACACTAACTAATAGGCTATAATATTTTCTCA
Organism: uncultured Methanomassiliicoccus sp.; assembly: GCA_905203995.1. Lineage (GTDB taxonomy): Archaea > Thermoplasmatota > Thermoplasmata > Methanomassiliicoccales > Methanomassiliicoccaceae > Methanomassiliicoccus_A. Next base: position 134,534 of record CAJKXZ010000002.1, read on the forward strand.
CGAATGATGTTGCCGGTCTTGCTAACTAATTTAAAAAAATTCAATAAATCAGTCAGTCATAATTATTTTACGAAATGATACCAAAATCTTTACATCATTATACGTGTATTTCTAATATCGGAGGGTTATACAAAATGACCGATGAACGTGCAGAACGCAACGTCGAGTTTGAGACTGTAAAATCGGAGAAGATCCCCTTTGGAAAAAGCAACTTTATCGAAGTGGCTCGCAAAAAGGCGATCTCTAAAGACGGAGAAGAATCGGAGTTCATCTCTATATCCCGTGGCTACACTCTCCGCGATGGAACTGAGAGATACAAGAAGTCTGTAACAATCCCAGATGAAACTGAGATCAAAGAATTCATCGCAAACCAGGTCAGTTCGATCTGATTCCTTTCTCAAGGAGTTCCAGATACGAACTCCTAATTGTTTTTCTTAATCCTAATTTTTCCATCAATTCAAAGAGTCTAGATTTTGCATCTTCCAGATCTGCATCTTGGATCTCCAGTTCAACAAAGGAGCCTAAATTAGTTACTTCATCTATTGCGATTTCAATGTCAGCTAGCACATAGGTTTTCCGATGTTTCTCCACAACCGCTGCTTCTTTAAAGCCAAGACGATCGAGAATATTCAAAAGGAGCTGCGGTTCAGAAATGGGGAGACCTATTTCTTCACGGGTTTTGGTTTCCGCATCAATTTTAGGACCTTTGTAATGAAGAGTGTGTTGTCCATTCTCATTTCTTAGCCGCAATGCTTCATCAGTAACTTTAAAATCTCGACAAGGATGCATAAAATAGGTATCTCTCTGCAAAAGTGTAGCTTTAAATTCAGCTCCTAACTCCTGAAGTAAAGATTCTATCTTCACAGGATCGTCACAAGCTGATTTTATCTCAATTTCTAACATTAGAAAGAATATACAGATAGAAGATAATGCATTTTTCTACGGATATTACTCAGTGAAAGATTATATGCGTGTAGTTGATTAAGATAATCACAGCTTCATCTGTGAGGATCATGAGGTTTTGTATTCACTGCGGTAAGGAAATACCAGATGATTCCAATTTTTGCATACACTGCGGACTCACACAGGATAGGCGACCGGTTCAGCCAGTGGTCACGTCTGCACCCAGCACTAAAGACTCAGTGAAATCATTCGTTGGTGTTTTGGGAACACTTCTATCACTAGCGATGTTAGCTTTTGCAGTGATTACTCTTGCCGATCTTTACCTAGGTATCCCCACAGTTATTGATGTGTGGGAGAAACCATTTACAGTCTACATTATCTTAAATGGAGTCGTAGAATTATTTAAAATAAATAACTCATTGCTAATATTTTACATATTGTTCATTGTAGCAATAACCATTTCCTTTGCGATTTTGATACTGCGGAGCAAGGCTACTTTAGTTAATGAGTTGCAAATGAAGCCTGTTAAAGAGCATAGCCCGCTCTATACAGTTTGTACACTCATAATGGTCTCAGTACTAATAACGATAATCTTCCAGATTGTAATTCCAGCACTATTTGGAATGACTTCAAATTCAATGGATGTAAGTACTCTAGACCGGTGGGCAATATTATACTCTGCGGCTGAGGCGCCGGTTTGGGAAGAACTAATCAGCAGAGTATTGCTGCTCGGCATTCCGTTAATGATTGCTGATTTTGCGTTGAGTAAAACAACTGACTATCAAAGAAAACCTCTTAAAAGATATGTCCTTGGCGGAGGTTTTGAGTTTGGAACAAAGGAGATCGTGTTCTTGCTCATTTCTTCAATGTTATTTGGCTATGCCCATCTAGGAAGTTGGGATGCCTTTAAAATTATCCCTGCCACAGTCGCAGGTCTCATGATGGGCTACCTGTTTTTAAAATTCGGATTGTATGCGTCCATTGCCTTCCATGCCATTAATAATTTAATCGGGTTTGCAGCAATCATACTTAATAATCAGTTGCTAATCCTCATCCTGTCGTTTGTCTTATTGGCGATTTATATTTTCAGCATTGCTTATTTAGCAAACTACACACTGAAATTGTCAAAATGGATAGCTAAAAAATTACCTTCAAAGAAAGAGCAGACGGTTATGGCAGCATCCGCCGTGGAAGAAACAGATCAAGAAGCAGATGACAAGCATTCACCACCTGAAACTCCGCAAACCATTGGATTTAAATGTAAAAATTGCGGAAATGATTCCGCAGTGTTTGAGAATGGGGAGCTGATCTGCACCAAATGCCGGTTTAAAAATTAGAATCCAAGAGTTTCTGGAGTTCATTGCGGGAGATTAAAGCATCCTCCCAGCCACGCGATTCGATCACATATCGTCGAGGTCCAAGCTCTTGCAGGAGATATTCAAAGTCGATTGTTCCGTTGCCGATGGGTAGGTGTTCATCGCTAACGCCCATATTGTCATGGATATGAATGTTGACAAAACGCTCTTTCAGTTTCAGAAAACCATCTATCATCTGAGTAGTATGGGCATGACCGATGTCAAAGCAGATTCCAAGTTCTGTTCCTTCAATGAGTGTTAACAGCTCTTCAGGAGTTTTGCCCATGCACATCGGACTGGCCGGCATATTTTCAAAAGCAATCTTAAGTCCCAATTCTGCAGCTTCGGCTTCCAGTCGGAAAAGAGAAGCTTTTGTAGTGTCAATCACTTTTGTTGGATCTGCCAGACCAATTGGCGTCATAAACCCAGGATGAACAGTTATTGTTTCAATTTCCAGTTTATAACAGGACTTCATGCAGGAAAGCAGTTCTTTGAGTGAGACTTCAAGGATATTTGCATTCAAGGATCCGATGTTGATGTCACTCATCGGTGCATGTACTGAAAAGCTCAGGTCATAAGAAGGGGCATATTTAAGAAAATCAGATTCTAAATCGGGCAGAGTGTGCTTGCCTTCGGCGACAATTTCCCAAGAATTGAACTCATGAGCTATTTTTTCGAGCATATCGCAGAAGGGGAAATGAGAAAAGTAGGGGGAAGAAACAGCAATCATTCATCTTCCTCCTTGATGGTACTTTCTGCCAGATAATCAATGACCTCATCAAGATTGTCATCTTTGATCGTTACCAAAATACTGCCCAACGCAACGTGTTCATCCTGAAATGAAAGTTTGCCCATATATGCAGCCTGCTTGTTGAGTTTGAACTTGATTGATGTTTCAGATCTTCCGTGCAGAAGAATAGATCGCGCCGAGTCTCTAATTTGTGTATCCCAAATCAACTCACGCAACCTCTCTGCGGAGTCGCAAACAAGCGTCAAAGTTTCATCGCCGCTGATTTCTCCTACAGGAAAAATGTTATGCAGCGCTTGACAAACTTTTTCTTTGTCTTCGGTCGGATAACATTTGGATTTAACCGTAATGATCATTACCTACTCTAACTGACGAGGCATATAAGTAGTTAGAGAGAAATGAGGCCGATATGAGAGACCGTGTGCTGGATGATCTATTGAATGAAGGCATACTTTTAGATCCGGAAGCAGCGGAGCTGGTCTTAGCTCAAGCAGATCCAGCAGCCTACGTACGGTCCATACTGGCAGTGATGACCCAGCACCCACTGGTTTTAACTGCTGAGCACATCAAAACCTATGCACAAGTTAAACCTTCAAGATTACCGCCCGTGCAGGTAAACCCCGTCTTGGAAGAGTTGAGAAAATCTCCCGGAGTAATGGCCAGGCCTAAGGACAGCAGTATTGAGATTATCAGTGACATTACAGGCAATTCTACCTGTGAAGGCAGCGTTAACGATTTTGCCCGCTGTTTCAATGACCGCTTTAAAAAGTTAAAGAAAATCCTTTCACGCCGTCCTGAACTGGCTGGCAGCTTGCCGGTAGCAAAAGCGGTGAAATATGATCGTGAAGTGCGGACGATCGGCATGGTTTCTGAATGGCACAATACCAAAAACGGTCATAAAATCCTTGAAATTGAAGATGAAGAGGGGCGTTGCACAGTTTTAATCCATAAAGATTCAGAATACCTCAATGAGAATATCGTGAATGATGAGGTCATCGGCATCGTAGGAAAAGCAACGAGCAAAGGTGATCTTTTAATCTTGAAAGATTTGATCAGGCCGGATATACCGATCAATAATGCCATGGTGCCCAGTGACTCTTCTTCCTCAATTGCCTTCATGTCTGATGTTCATGTCGGATCCAATACTTTCCTTAAAGATGCTTGGGGCCGCATGATGCATTGGTTAAAAACAGAAGGAAAGGATGAGATTCAGTACCTTGTGCTCCCTGGCGACGTGGTTGATGGCATCGGCGTGTTCCCTGGCCAAGAAGAGGAATTAGAGATCGAAGATGTTTTTGAACAATACCACATGCTTGCTGAGCTACTCAAAGAAGTTCCCGACAGCATTCAGATCCTTATTCAACCAGGAAATCACGATGCTGTCCGACCGGCAGAGCCGCAACCGACTTTCCCTAAGATTATCGCGGATATTTTTGATTCCTCCTGCATGCTTATCGGTAATCCCTGCTACATGAAAGTTGAAGGCCGCAAAATCCTGACCTATCATGGGCGCAGCTTAGATGACTGGATAAGCAGCGTACAGGGCTTAAGTTACGAAAACCCCATTGATACGATGGACGAGATGTTAAAACGTCGACATTTGGCACCATTGTATGGTGGAAAAACACCTTTAGCACCAGAAAAGGAAGATCATTTGGTGATTGAAGAAATCCCCGACATCTTTGTTACGGGACATGTCCATGGTGCCGGTATCAATATGTATAGGGGAGTTACAACAATCTGTGCATCTACCTGGCAGTCACAAACCCCCTTTCAGAAAATGCATAACTTTAGTCCTGATCCTGCACTTCTGCCAGTCGTTCATTTAGGAACTGGTAAAGCCGAGATGCATGACTTTAGTTAAGATTCTTAAGACTAGTGTAGAATATTAATTTGCTTTTATCACAAAGAGGTAATTTTTTACCTCATGATAGAAAAACACATAAAGTATTTGATGGACTCTAGCAGATTATGGGTAAATATTACCTCACAAATTCCGACAATGGCTTACCCCGTACAGAATACACACATACTCAACTTAATCTTGCACCATATCCCGGAATTTGGAAGTACATTGACTGGCTGCCAGTAAATGATCCGCTCCCGGGTTTTGAAGGCGGCTGTGTTACCTACAAAAGTAGCGGTTTAGCTAAAGAACTTGGTTTAAATAATTTGTATATTGCATTTAATGGATATTGGCCCCAGAAAAATGCCGCATTAAACACTTGCAGTTTTAAAGATTTAGAAGCCGGACCTACGGTAAAAATGCTGCAGGAATCAAAAGAGAAGCGGATCTTAACTGTCGCTTCCGCAGGCAATACGGCAAGAGCATTTGCCAATACCTGTCATCTAGCTAATTTACCCCTATTGTTGGTGGTTCCCCGCGATGCTTTGGCAAAGCTGTGGGTACCTCTGGAAAGCAACACTGAACGCATCTTTCTGCTAGCTATTGATGGTGACTACAGCGAAGCGATAGCCGCTAGCAACGAACTTTGTTCCTTGAATGACTTTGTAGCTGAAGGAGGCGCTAAGAATATTGCCCGCCGGGATGGGATGGGTACCGTTGTACTCGATGCAGCATTTGCCATGAAAAGGCTCCCGGACTACTATTTCCAAGCAGTTGGCAGCGGTACTGGTGGCATTGCCGCCTGGGAAGCCTCAATGAGGTTGATAAAAGATGGCCGTTTCGGTAACAAATTACCGATCCTTAAATTATCACAAAATATCCCTTGTGCACCCTTATTCAATCAAGTACACGGAGGAATGTACAGCAAAGACTGCCCTCAGGGCATGTATGACAGCGTTTTATTCAATCGAAATCCGCCCTTCGGTATACCAGGCGGTGTTGCTGAAGCATTAACGGCTACCAAAGGAACCATCGATGGCATAACAAACAGTTGTGCAGAAGCATCATCAAAATTATTTTACAAAACAGAAAATATTGACATTATGCATGCTGCAGCAATAGCTGTAGCCGATCTTGTTCATAACTGTGAAGAGGGGAATATCGACAAAGACAGTCTGGTTCTGCTGAATATAACTGGGGCTGGCGAAGCATTATACAAAAAAGAGAGAAAAATAAAATACATTGAGCCAGACTTGATTTTAAAACCTGATGAATTGAATATAACTGAAATTTCCAAATTAATTACAAATAAACTGGAGGCCGTTATCAATGCATGAAATAAAGTCTCTAACAATAATTGGTGGAAATGACAAATTCAACAATCACGATCTAATCAAAGAAATAAAAATAACTCAAGGGGAAATTATCGGCATAGTCGGGCCTACGGGATCGGGCAAGAGTACTTTGATTGGCGATATTGAACAACTTGCACAGAATGACACCCAGTCCAAAAGAACAATCTTGATTGATGATTTGCGTCCAGATAGTTCAATCAGATCGGATCCCCGAAAAAAATTAGTGGCGCAATTGTCACAAAATATGCATTTTCTTGCCGATATGAACGTTGAAGAATTTCTTAAAATGCATGCTAAAAGCCGTGGAAAAGCCGAGGAGCTGTCTGACGAGGTTATTGAGATTGCTAATACATTATGTGGAGAGCCACTTGGTCCAAACGATCATCTAACTGCGTTAAGCGGTGGACAGTCACGTGCCCTGATGACCGCGGATATCGCCAGAATTAGCGATTCGCCGATCGTTTTGATTGATGAAATAGAAAATGCTGGCATCCGGAAACAAGAAGCGCTCAAATTATTGTCAGGAGAAGGAAAAATTGTGATTGTAGTAACACACGATCCGGTTTTAGCGTTATTAACTGGAAAACGAATCGTTATGGAAAACGGCGGAATGGTCAAAGTTATTGAACGTTCAGCTAAAGAACGTGATGTTTGTGATAGGTTAGCAGAACTGGATGAAATGATGATCTCCCTAAGAGAAACAATACGTCGGGGAGAAATTGTGGAGGAATTAGTCTGAAGTTTGCAGTGATCGCCGGTACACCGGGCGCTGGTAAAACTTCAGTGTTATCCGCCCTCACTAACGCTTTAGTCAACTTAGGAATGCGTCCGTCAATTGTAAAAATTGACTGTTTGTGGACAGAAGATGATAAAAGATTGGGTAAACTCGGAGTTCCTGTCAAAGTCGCTTTGTCTAAAGATATGTGTCCTGATCATTTTGCAATATACAATACAGAAGACATGTTGGCTTGGGCAGAAGATAACGGCTCCGACATCTTACTGAATGAGACAGCGGGTCTTTGTTTAAGATGTGCTCCTTACCCCGATGATTGCTTAGCAGTTTGCGTTATTGACATTACTTCCGGTCCAAACAATCCCTTGAAAGTCGGTCCGTTAATGACTTCAGCAGATGTGGTTATGATGACTAAGGGCGACATGGTTTCTCAGGCGGAGCGGGAAGTATTTAGAGAAAGAGTCTTGGAAGCTAATCCCACCTGCATGCCGATTGAAGCTAATGGTCTCACAGGAAAAGGTTCAGCGGAACTAGCGGAGATTGTTACTAAATCTAAAGAAATCTCCTCGACAATGAAATTGAGAAATAATCCACCTTTTTCGATCTGCACGCTCTGTGCTGGTGAAACGCGCATTGGTAAAGAATACCAAAGAGGCGTCTTAAGAAAAATGGATGGTTTTACAGAATACCGCGGTGAGTAAGATGCTGGAAGAATTGCTACCAGGATACAATTGCGGAAAATGCGGTTATCGGACCTGTAGTGATTTTGCTAACATACTGAAAATTGAGCATAACTACGAGGCGTGTCCATTTCTTACTCAAGAGCGGTTTAGAAAAAATCTCGAGGAGATTAAAGAATGTCTCACAACCGAAATAGAGAATGAAGAAATTGTCGGAATAATTGATGGCTGCCGTGCTTCCTTTTCAATTCTACCCTTGCCTGGAGAACCATCATGCCGCGAAGACTTATTTCCCATGGACCGGGAAATTAAGTTGGCTAAAGACGAGATCATCAGATATCGTCCTTTGGGCTGCCCAATCACTCATTTTGCTAAGATCTTGAAGGTTGAGCATGGCGTGATCACCGTTCATATGATTGGCCCTCGAAATTTAATTGGTGACGGTACATTCGCACCACGTGATATCGGGATATGTATGGTAGCCGCATTCGAAGGAGTGATCGGCAAAGGAAAAATCCCTAAAGTTTGTGAGACGGTTAAATTTCTTCCAGATCACTGCATGATGGGTAAGGTCCATTCCGGCATTGTAGTTAGTTTAGAGGGTAAAAAGATTAGGATTGAGGCCATTGATCTGAAGGTCTGGTGAACATGGCGGCTAAGGAGATTTTACAAGGGATGATCGAATGCGGCATCGAAGTAGCAGCTAGTGTGCCTTGTGTTAATCTTTCTGCGCTGTTGACGAACTTAGATGCTTCACCCATACGCCATATAGCTGTTTCTCGAGAAGAAGAGGGTGTTGGTCTGTGTGCGGGAGCATATCTTGGCGGAGCTAAAAGTGCATTAATTATGCAAAATTCAGGTCTGGGCAACTCCATTAATGCCTTGGCATCACTCGATCTATTGTACGGCATTCCCTTGTTGATGATCATGAGCCATCGGGGAGTGGAGAATGAGTCGGTATGCGCACAAATCCCTATGGGAAAACTTACAATTCCTTTGTTAAATGATCTGGCAATTCCTTATATTGAACTGGAAGCAGGAGGTGATGGATTGCATACAATCGAAGATGCTTGGAGGCTTGCTGAAGAGCGTCAAAGGCCAAGTGCAGTATTAATTAAACCATCATATTGGAGAGGTGACAGATGAAAAGATTAGACGCTTTAGAGGTCATTGCGGCGGAATCCGCTAAGGCGCTGATTGTCTGTAACATCGGCTTCCCTTGTCGAGAATTATGCAGCGTAGGTGACAGGCCCGAGATCTTCTATATGCTGGGCTCCATGGGACTGGCTTCATCAATCGGGTTGGGGGTGGCTATTGCCCAACCAAATAAGAAAATCATAGCCATAGATGGTGACGGTGCCCTTTTAATGAACCTTGGATCATTATCAACCATAGCTTCATTGAATTTAGACAATTATCTGCTGATTGTACTAGATAATGGCGTTTATGGCTCAACGGGATCACAGCCTACATCCCTTAGTAAAAAAGGAAAAATCGCACATATTGCACAAGGTGCAGGGGTTGCTACAGTACAGGAAGTAAATGATAGAGAATCATTGGTGAATGCGTTAAAAAGCATGACCAAGGGCGTGCTCATTGTAAAAATAGAAGCTGGGAATTCTTCTGTGCCTTTAGTTCCCCATGAGCCTCAAGAAATAAAAAAGAGATTTATGAAAGCTGCAATTTCTCCACTGGCTCCGTGAGTGTAAATGAGCCATTTAGCAATTTAGTCTTGAGCTCTTTTGAGATTTGTAAAGCGCGTAGTCGATCAGATTGTCTGCAGGTAATCGGAATTTCTTTAAAATTATCATTAATCCTAAAGCTAATCGTACCCAGATCGGCAGAAAACACCTTTGAGCAGATAGTTGAGCAAAGACCGCAATTGAAACATTTGTGCCGATCAATAGAAGGTATCTGTGAAATTGCAAAAGTAGGACAAGCAGCAGCCGCCTTACAAACAGCACATTTTTCACATTCTGCAGGATATACTTTTACAGAAAGAGAGCGATTTGACCATGCCTGGCCATAATCCGCATAGGCTATTGTTTTGCGGTTTGAAACATCGGCGATCGGTAGCACAATCTGATCGTCTGTTGCCCTCACATCCGCCAATATTGTCTCATCTAAAATAGGAATGGGTACCGCCCAAGAAACAATACATTCAGGACCGGCAGAAGTTAAGAATCCTCCCAGATATTCCGGATTCATCCCTTTCATATCTGCACAGACAGTTAAATTAGGTGCTTGTGCTGTGGCCCTTGTGCCCGTGCCCATAACAAAACCTTCGGCACCATTGATCAATACTTTGGTGCCAATACCAATTGTTTTTAAATGTGGGTCATTTTGAAGAGGATTTAATGATCCACAGCCAGAAAATGTTATTTCTTGATAATTTGTAGCAAATTTATGGGCGTTGAAGATTGTGGAAATCTCGTAATCATGCGGATTAGTCATTGCCGAATAATTTCTAAAGGCATTTCTGGTAGCCATCAGTTTAGCATAAGGAATGTCTTCAAACAGAACGTCATCAGAAATTATGTTTCCCTCTTTGGAAACTGCCTCGACATGAATTGTTTTACCTTCCAACATGTCTCTGAAAAGCATTCCTGCCCCGTAATTATTGGATGAGGACGTTCCCAAAACAATGGCTTCGATAAGATTTAGATTCTCATTTGGACAGGGTCCTGGATGAGCTGGGACGTCATTAAGTTTTAAAGAAACTGCTCGAGAAAATTTTGAATGTTTAAGAGGGATGGAAAACACCGCGTAGGTACCGCTCATTAGACCGCGGGTTCCAGTTGTAACCACATCCGCTTTGGATGCTTCGGCCATCGTACAACTCTTAATTTCTTGTGCAGTCATTACAACGGCATCACCGTTAGCGAGTTTTTCTTTAATTTCTTTAAAAGTGCGGATCATTTTTAACCACTATATCCAGATGAGTTCGAATTAATCCGATCAGTGTGCATGCTATTTCAGAATTAATAAACATCACCAATTGTCCAGAAGCTAAAGTTCTACAGTCGTTGCTCATTGCTGGATAGATGTCAAACGCTGCCTAGAGACTATCACTTCTGCAGTGACTAGCAGATATGTAACTAATTAATCTAAAAGCTTCCTTTCAAAATAAAAAGACCAGAGATCATAAAAAATTTAAGGCAGGATCAGCGTTTTCGCTTCCTGTCTTTTTTAGGAAATTTCAGAAAAGAGGTTTTTTCACCCTCCAGTTCTGCAAATTTATACAAGAGTTCTTTCTGCTCGGGTGAAAGCTTCTGTGGGACAGATATTTTGACACGAATATACAGATCACCCCGTCCATTATAGTTCATTACTGGCATTCCAGAGCCCTTTAAGCGGAAAGTGTGGCCAGGTTGTGTTCCGGGAGGAATGTCCATATTTACCTTTCCACCACCCAGCAGCGGAATTTCGATGTCTGCGCCTAATGCTGCTTGAACGAATGAGATCTCGACATCGCGGTACAGATCGGCACCATTCCGATCCCAGGTTGGATCGTCACGAACATGGATTACAATGTAGAGGTCACCATTTCTAGCACCCGCGCGTCCCATTTCTCCAGCACCAGGAACTCTTAGTCTTGTTCCAGTATCAGCGCCCGGAGCAATTTCAATTTCCAGCTGAGCAGTATGTTGGGTTCGTCCATTGCCATCGCATTCGGGACATTCTGAGCCGGGAGCACGTCCAGTTCCACGGCACTTGCGGCAGGGAACTACGGACACAAATTGTCCAAATCCACTGTTCTGAACTACTCTTGCTTGTCCAGTACCTTTACAATCAGGACAATTTACCTGCTTACCATCTTTGGAGCCGGTGCCATTGCAACTGCTACAGTTTTCAAATTTAGGGATGGAGATCTTACGTTTAACTCCGGAAAAAGCTTCTTCCAGGGTTATTTCCACATCCATGCGCATATCGCGGCCAGCTTGAGATTGCTGACGTTTAGCAGATGATCCGCCGCCGCCAAAGATGGCGTCGAAGATGCTGCCAAAGTCCCCAAAGATGTCACGAATATCGCCATAATGGCTGAAATCATTCCAAGTGAAGTTTCCATTTTGGAACTGGGAGTCGACACCAGCATGACCATATTGATCATACAGCTGTCTCTTTTTCTCATCCGCTAGTATCTCATAAGCTTCCGAGACTTCTTTGAATTTCTCTTCGGCTACTTTCGGATCTTCTTTAGTTACATCGGGGTGATACTGCCGGGCTAACTTACGATATGCCTTTTTGATTTCATCAGCTGTGGCGGTCTTGGGTACGCCCAAGACCTCATAGTAATCGCGTTTTGAAGGCATGTAAGACACTCGGTTTATTCGTCATCAACTATGCGATAGTTTGCGTCCGTAAACCCATCATCAGCGCCACCATTGTTTGCTCCAGAATTCGGTGGTGCCTGCTGTGGTCCTGCCTGAGCTTGCTGAGTAGCCTGAGCAGCAGCTGCCGCTTCCTGATAAATGCGAGTGGTAATCGGCTCCATCTCTTTGATGAGCAGATCCATCTTTGCTTTGACATTGTCAACATTGTCTTCTTTTACCGCATTCTTGAGATCGTCAACAGCAGCCGAAATCTTAGCACGCTCTTCTGAAGTTACTTTTTCACCTAGATCATTGAGACTCTTCTCAGTGGTGTAGATTAAAGTATCTGCCTGGTTGAGGATTTCAATTTTCTCTTTGCGTTTTTTATCCTCTTCCGAGAACTTTTCTGCCTGAGCGACCATCTCATCAATTTCGTCTTTAGACAGTTTATTTGATGCGCTGATGGTGATTTTTGCTTCTTTACCAGTGCCTAAATCTTTAGCAGAAACACTAAGGATACCGTTAGCATCGATATCATAGGTGACTTCAATTTGTGGAATACCTCTCGGTGCAGGTGGAATGCCTGATAGTTGGAATCTTCCCAGAGATACATTATCAGTAGCCATTTCACGTTCTCCCTGCACAATGTGGATTTCCACGCTAGTCTGGTTGTCGGCGGCGGTGGAGAAGACCTGAGATTTCTTAGTCGGAATAGTTGTGTTACGGTCAATGAGTTTTGTAGCTACGCCACCTAAGGTTTCAACACCAAGTGATAAGGGTGTAACATCAAGAAGGAGAATGTCTTTCACTTCGCCTGATAAAACTGCACCCTGAATTGCAGCACCCATGGAAACGCATTCCATCGGGTCAATTCCCCGTTGGATCTTCTTCCCTACTACGCTTTCAACAAAGCTTTGCACAATAGGCATTCTTGTTGGTCCACCGACTAAGATTACGCTATCAATGTCGTTGGTGCTCAGTTTAGCATCTTTGATGGCATTCATAATCGGCGTTCTGCACCTTTCTACAATGGACGTCACAAGCTCTTCGAGTTTGGCACGAGTTACAGTCATAGTAAGGTGTTTAGGTCCACTTTGGTCTGCACTGATGAATGGAAGATTGATCTCCGTAGACATTGTAGAAGACAGTTCGATTTTTGCTTTCTCACAAGCTTCACGAACTCTCCACATAGCCATCTTATCAGTAGTAAGATCAATGCCTGTTTCTTTCTGGAATTGTTTGACTGTGAAATCAACAAAGGCCTGATCCATATCGGTTCCACCCAGCTGGGTATCACCAGAAGTTGAAAGAACTTCAAAGACACCATCACTAAATTCCATGATGGTTACATCCAGTGTTCCACCACCCAGATCAAAAACAAGAATCCTTTGAGAGTCTTCAGAGTTGTCAAGACCAAAGGCTAATGCAGCTGCCGTAGGTTCGTTGATGATTCTTACTACATCAAGACCTGCGATTGCCCCGGCATCTTTTGTGGCCTGTCTCTGATTATCGTTGAAGTATGCTGGAACAGTGATGACCGCTTTGACTACCTCTTCACCCAGGAAAGCTTCAGCATCTCTTTTTATTTTTTGCAAAATAAATGCAGAAATCTGCTGAGGTGTGTATTCTTTGCCATGGACATTGAATTTGTAATCAGTTCCCATTTTACGCTTAGCTGCGGCGATTGTTCCTTCAGGATTAGTAATAGCCTGACGTCTTGCAGGCTCACCTACAAGAAGCTCACCTTCTTTAGTAAATGCCACGTATGAAGGGAATGCTTTTCCACCCAAGCTGGTTCCTTCGGCGCTGGGGATCATTGTAGGTCTCCCGCCTTCCATAACGGATGCAGCTGAATTACTAGTTCCCAAATCTATGCCGATGATTTTAGCCATTGTTCTCACCTGTTTCTTTAGCTACTTTAACTTTAGAGCATCTCAAGACCTTGGGTCCGAGTAGATAGCCCTTTTGATATACTTCCAATATTTTTCCATCTTCACCCTCCCCTACCGAAAATGCTTCATGGTAGGTAGGGTCGAAGACCTCCGCTGGAATTTCTTTCAGGCCATACTCTTTGAAGACCGCCAACATATTCAGATATATCTTTGAAATTCCTTCTTTGAATTCATCTAGGGAGCATTGCACAGACAGTGCGCGCTCTAAATCATCAAGAAGCGGGAGCATATCAGAGACCACTTTCCCAGTAGCGTGAAGGGTCGTCTCTTCTTTCTCTCTCGCGGTACGTTTCTGATAGTTTTCAAATTCTGCTTTAATTCGACGAGCTGAATCAAGGTATGTGTCTGCTAGATCCATTAATTTTTTATTCTCTATTTTTTGCAGATCTAGTTCAGACTTCAGCTGCTCTAATTCAGCATTTTCTCCGTCTTCGGGAGTGACGTCATCATTTACAGAATCTGGATTATCCATGATATCACCACTGCTCAGAAACATTAAATAATTTAAGAGGGCCAGATGGCCCTTGTTACGTTTAATCGTCCATTCCCATATCAGGAGCGCCGCCGGGTCCCATACCTGGGCCACCAGGTCCGCCTCTGGAGGCAATGACGTCATCAATCCTCAGGATGAGAATTGCAGCATCTGTTGCAGAATTGATGGCTTGGCGTCCAACGCGGATAGGTTCAACGACTTTCTCAACAGACATATCAACAATCTTGCCAGTATAGACATTTAATCCAGCGTGGATCTTCTTGTCTTTGTGGGCTTTTCTGAGGTTGATGAGAATGTCAATCGGGTCCAGACCAGCGTTTTCAGCGAGAGCAGTTGGGATAACTTCAAGGGCGCTTGCATATGCATCAATCGCGATTTGTTCCCTGCCGCCGACGGAAGCTGCATACTCACGGAGTTTCATGGCGATTTCCATTGCAGTGCTTCCTCCACCAGTTACCATCTTTCCGTCTTCAACGGCGATAGCAACTACGCTCATTGCATCATCAAGAGATCTTTCCACTTCATCAATTACGTGGTTAGTACCGCCTCTCAGAAGCATGGAAACTGCTTTGGGATTCTTGCAACCAGTCACGAAGGTCATACCGTCTTCCTGGATCTTTCTTACTTCCACTAAAGCGGCGCTTCCGAGTTCATCAGCGGTGAGCTCTTCGATCTTTGTTACAACATCGGCGCCAGTCGCTTTGGCAAGTTTTTCCATATCGGATTTCTTAACCCTGCGGACTGCAAAGATTCCTTCTTTGGAAAGGAAGTGCTGAGCGAGGTCATCAATACCTTTCTGGCAGAATACGACATTTGCTCCAGAGTCTTTGACGGTTTTAACCATCTTGCGGAGCATGTTTTCTTCTTCATCAAGGAAAGCCTGCATCTGTGAAGGATCGGTGATCTCGATCTTGGCATCAATTTCAGTTTTCTGGACTTCAATTGCGGTATCCAGTAATGCGATCTTTGCTTTGGCAATCTTGGTAGGCATACCTGGATGAACTGGTTCTTTGTCGATGATTACACCCTGGATGAGTTCGCTGTCGTCCATTGAACCGCCAGTCTTCTTTACCACCTGGATGTTATCCATATCGACTACCCAATCGTTACCGATCTTTTCTGCGATCTGGCTGATTGCTGAAACGCAAAGATCAGCTAAGTAATCTCTAGAACCACTGACGGATTTGGAGATCATGGAAGTCTCTGCAATTAATTTGAGTGCTTTCTTGTCCTTAGGATCGATTGGTTTAGCACACTTGTCTAAAACTTCTTGTGCTTTTGTACAAGCGAGTCTGTATCCTCCAGCAATGATTGTTGGGTGAATGTTGGACTCGATAAGATCTACTGCTTTCTTTAGCAGTTCACCAGCTAATACTACGGCAGTAGTTGTACCATCGCCAGCTTCTTCATCTTGTGTTTTTGCAACTTCCACAAGCATTTTAGCTGCAGGATGATCCACATCAATTTCTTTTAGGATAGTAACGCCATCGTTAGTGATGACAACGTCACCCAAGCTGTCCACAAGCATCTTGTCCATGCCGCGGGGGCCCATTGTGCTACGTACTGCGTCTGCAATTGCTCTTGCAGCGGATATGTTGTTATATTGAGCATCTTTACCCTTATCTCGTTTGGTGCCTTCTTTTAGGATCAGTATAGGTGTGTTACCCATTCCCATGATTTTTTGCCTCCAATTGTCAGATTCCTAGTCTTTTGATATAGACTAAGAATCAAAGGAATGTTTAATCTTCTATATAACCTTATTGGTTATCCATCATCAAAAAACGACAAAAATACTGAGAGCCAGCATAAAACTAAAATTAGAAAGCAACAACACAATCAAATTGGAAGTCGATTTAGATAATTTGATAGATTGGTAATGCTATCGTGCAAGTGATGGATGAGCTTGAAACCTGCATAGCGGCGCTTTTCAAACGCAAAGGAAAAAGTGTCATAACAGACAATGAATTTGTATTCGCGGTGTCCTTAGATTATCGATGGTTCACACCCAAAGAAGCTCAAGATCTTTTAGAATTAGCACTTAAAAGAGGATTACTGGTTAGATCCGATGATTTCTTAAAACCAGCCTTTGACCCTAAAGATCAGGACATTCCGATGTCATTTCGACCAAGCAAGGACATCTTGAGCGCAAAGCCTGAAGAAGAGCTCTCACTTTTTGCTAAGCTACTAAAGGATATCTCTACTCAAAGCGGTATTAAAAAGAGAGATGTAGTGGCTAGAATAAACAAGATCCAAGAAAAAATCGGGGTCGATGTTGAAGTTGCTGCCCTGTTGATGGCAAAAGAAGTCGGGATAAATCCCGACGTATATTTTGAAGAAGTTTGGAAAGAAGTTTGTGCAAAGTAACTTAAGCTTTCTTTATTAGATCACCCAGCGTCAAGCCTTTACCGCCTGAACCAGATGAAGAAGAGGCGACTGAAGAGACTTTTTCAGTCAACTTGATGTCAAGTTCTTTCTCAAGCTTTTTGATGAGCTTATCGTTTGGCACCATGTCACCGTTTTCAATTTTAGCGATGATTGTTGCTTTTTCATTGAGCTTGGCCGCAAGATCTTCTTGCTTCATATTGCGTTCACGACGAGCGTCTTTAATCACTGCAGCGTAGTCAGGAATGAGATCTTCAGAAGTATCCATATCTTTGTAGACATCCCTTGTACGCATGCGTCTTTCTCTCGCTTCAAGGCGTTCGTTGACCACTGCACGGCTCACAGGGGCAGTAGTAGAACTTTTAGCACGATTGGTTCCATCGGCGCTTTCACCAAATTTAGAACATTCTTTGCATACTTTTAGTTCTGTGCCTTCTATGAATACCGTCTTAATCCATTCGGATTTTTTGCCGCACATCTCACATATCATTTCAGGTCATCTCATTATCAGATAACATTGATTTGAAGCTTCCCCCTACAAGATTATCAAAACCATATTGGAAAAACTTAACTTAGATTGTATATACTTAAAATGTAGTGATTATTAGCTAACAAAATTTCGTTGAAAGCTATATATGTAACAGCATGCTTAGTTAAGGTGTGAACGTTTAAAAGACTGCTAGCCAGTCAAAATAATAATTAAAGGTGGAAATGATGAATGAAGAGCAATTAGAAGGGCTCGTTAAAGAGCTAAACGAAAAGATCGAAGTTCTTGAAACCAAGAACAATGAAATGTTAAATGAAATTCAAAAGGTGGAAAGTGAACGACGATATATCGAAAGTGAATTGTTTAGGACGCAAAAAGAGCTTAAACGTATGAAAAGTGAATTGGAGCGAATGAAATCGCCCCCGCTCATCATTGGATCGATAAAAGACGTTCTAGTTGACGGGCGCGTTATCGTAAAAAGTTCCACTGGTCCAGATTTCATAGTTACCACTTCAGAATACGTTCCACAAGAAGATTTAGTAGTAGGTTCGAGAGTTGCTCTAAATAAACAGACATTAGCTGTTATGAATGTCCTTCCACCATCCTTAGATCCACTAGTAACTGGTGCAGAGATTATTGAAAAACCTGAATTAAGCTATTCCGAAATTGGAGGCCTTGAAGAACAGATCATGGAGGTCAGGGAAGCTGTAGAAGATCCTCTCCTCCGTCCTGAACTTTACAAAAAAGTTGGAATCGATCCACCTAAAGGAGTGCTGTTGGTAGGTCCCCCAGGAACAGGAAAAACATTATTGGCCAAAGCAGTTGCACATCAGACCAATGCTACCTTCATCAGATTTGTCGGTTCTGAACTTGTTCAGAAATACATCGGGGAAGGAGCGAGACTGGTCAGAGAGTTATTCGAATTGGCAAAAGAAAAAGCACCGAGCATTGTGTTTATCGATGAACTGGATTCAATAGGTGCAAAGCGTTTGGATGTCTCAACGTCAGGCGATAGAGAAGTCCAAAGAACACTTATGCAGCTGTTATCTGAACTGGATGGATTCAACCCAATTGGTGAAGTGAAGATCATCGGTGCCACCAACAGACCAGACATTTTAGATGATGCTCTTTTAAGACCAGGACGATTTGACCGTATCATCGAGGTTCCTGTTCCTAATTACGAGGGCAGACTGGAAATTCTAAAAATCCATACCAAGAAGATGAGTATGGATCAGAATATTTCACTGCAGGAAATTGCGCTGAAGGCTGATGGAGCCACCGGTGCTGAGTTAAAAGCTATCTGCACTGAAGCAGGAATGTTTGCAATCAGAGAAGGAAGAGATTGTGTAATTGCTACAGATTTTGATCATGCAATCTCAAAAATTCTTGAAACCGAAACTGCTAAGATAGTCGAGTCAGGCGTAATGTTCGCCTAAACTCTTTTTTCTTTTTTGAATCTTAGTCGAAATCTAAATGACTGTTGCTTTTAAAGCGAATAGTCTGAATATTTTTTTCTCGCAGGCGTTTAACTAAATAGGCATCGTTGGTAACAACATAAGCACCCAATTTAGATGCTAACTCCAAAATAGCATAATCACCAACGTTTTCAGTCGTTTCGACGTGATATTTAGAAGCTAATTTTAGTGCCGCTTGAGCATATTTATTCTTTGAACGTTTTAGTTCTCCCAAGATAGGAAGCGGGACATAGATCTCACAGTTTCCCAGAAGAGCGGTAATTTGAGAATCAAGATTGATTGAACGTTCAAAAGGAAGTAAGAGAGCGTTGGCATCCAACACTACTTTCTGCATGGTGCGATCTCATTGGATAATACCGTAGCCGATCAAACGCCATTTACCAGAAATGCGTCTAGAAATCGCTACGCGCTGATCTTTCTGAGCGCAGACGGGGATTTTAAGAGTTACTTCCGACTCGTCTCCACGTGCACTAGTGACTACACCTACAGTAGTTGCTGTTCCGATGCTTAACATCAAAGGTTCATTTGTTTTGATGTTTTCAACAATCAGGTCATCTGCGGTACCCACTACTCTCTCTAATAAGTGAGTCGTCATGATGAATTTATGCAAAACTGGGGGCAATGTTCCAGGCTTACCAACCACTCTGCCGGTAAGGCCGTCAGATTTGGTAAGTGAAGGGTCCAGCTTTGTACCGATAGCGATTAATCCACCAGTAGTAGCTGTTTCTACTTCGGAATTTCCAGTGTGAAGGGTCTGGATGGAAGTGGTTATGCTTTCCCAAACGGTTTTTCCACCGCCTTGTTCCACTCTTCTACCAGGTGCAATTTCGATATCATCGCCAATGGTTAAGCTTCCCTGGATCAATGAGCCTCCTAGGACACCACCTTTGAGTGAATCAGGAGAGGAACCTGGTGTGTTAATGTCAAAAGATCTTGCCACATACATCAGTGGAGCTTTTTTCAAGTCCATAGGTGGTGTGGGAATGTAATTTTCAATAGTCTCGATGAGTTTGTCAATGTTGACATCATGGTGGGCAGAAACTGGGATAATCGGCGCATCTTCTGCGATTGTACCTTTTACAAAATTTTTGATTTCCATGTAATTTTCTAAAGCTTCTTCTTTAGTTACTATGTCAATCTTATTCTGTACAATGATTATCTTATCCACACCAATGATCGATAAAGCCATCAGATGCTCTTTTGTTTGAGGCTGCGGGCAATGTTCATTGGCTGCTACCAGCAAAAGAGCTCCTTGCATCATGGCTGCACCGGAAAGCATGGTAGCCATCAGGGTTTCATGACCTGGTGCATCCACTAAGGAGATGGATCTTAAAAACTTGGCCTTTCCGCCACATACAGAACATTTTTCAGACGCAGAATATTTACCAC
The DNA here is from genome assembly GCA_905203995.1 of uncultured Methanomassiliicoccus sp. GTDB lineage: Archaea > Thermoplasmatota > Thermoplasmata > Methanomassiliicoccales > Methanomassiliicoccaceae > Methanomassiliicoccus_A. The sequence continues at coordinate 154,645 of CAJKXZ010000002.1, forward strand.
ATTCTTCACAGTAGTAAAAATCAGCGTCTGCATATCCTAAACGTATAGAAATACCACGTTTAATCTCTTCCGAGTGCCGGTCGGTCCATTGACCACTAAGAGCCTTAGTTAACGTAGTTTTACCATGGTCTACGTGACCAATCATCCCAATATTTATTTCGGGATGATGAGCATTCTTCATTGCTTCTCCTCTTTCTGACTCAGAAGCTCTTCGACGGGTTTGGAACCAATACCACTAATGATCATGTTGATCTGAGTAGTGTCAGTGGAGATTGTGTTTCCTCTTACCATCTTACGGCGCCTCATTCCTTTGTCAGGGGCATTGTAACCAGTACTGTCTGAAAGGAGAATTGCTTTTCTCTTTCCGCCTGGAAGATCGCTCCTCATGGGGATTCCGTCCTTATCACTGCCTCCAGAAATCGTTAATTTGTATCCTGGAAGACTAACGAAGATCCCATCTACAACATCTCCAATCTTTTTACCGATTAAGGAGTTTGCATGATGACCAGAAACATCCAACTGATAGGATTTTCCAGTCTTTACATCGTTAATGACAGCTTTAAATTCAACCATCTAAACACCTTATGAATGGAGGACTTAATGACAACAGAGATATAAAACTTATTACAGTGGAAAGTTTAAAAACATTTACCACAGCGGAACAAAAAGATTTACAAGCTTAAACATATGTGGTTTGGGATAGGATGCCTTTACATCAAGAGCCATTTACATTCGAAGATCTCACAGAGATCTATCGTAGAGAGCAGAAATCAAAGTATCCAGTAGAGGTACGTCCAGATTTCTATCTCGCTGTAAGAGAATGTAGAGATCGGCTCAAAAAAGAGATGGAAAGGGAGTATTCGATAGATCAGTATTCACTGAAATCGAAATTAGCATCTAATCAACTCATCAAATTTCAAGAAAAATCACAGCAGGTTTTCGAATTTAGATTCGATAAGATCCAGTCAATGGCTCTAAGGGCTGCCTTGGGGAATAAAGTGGATCTAAGGAAACTTACACCGGAAGAGCTTGAATTTTTTAACTTGATTGTGGAGATCATTGGCAGTAAAAAGGCAATGCTTATCGGGGGAGAGTTTTCTTCATCGAGACCAATTGACAGTTATACTAAAGCAACCAACTTTGGAAACCAACTTGACATGAAACCGCCGATTGTCAAGGATGAAGCGGCAGTTGCCAACTCGATTGAAACTGAAGTTGCGACTCAGGAGTTACCGAACGATCTTGTTTCTGAGAATGAGCATGAGTTTGTTCCTGAAGGGAAGGTAGAAGAAGAGATTGTGGATGAGGAGCCCGTTGAAGAGATAGAACGGCCCGCTTCAGATGTGCCTGAAACAGATTCCAAGTCTATTGAGAGTGAGACTCAAGGAGAAAAACTCGATGGAAAAGAGTTTGTTCTTGTCAGGATATTAGACAATATTCCTGAGATTGCAACCAGCGAGCGCAATTTCAAACTAAATAAAGAGGATGTTGTGACACTTCCGGTACCAATTGCAAAAATTTTAATAAAACAAAATGTGGCTTTGCCGATTGAAATGAAGTTATAAAGTGATTGTTCTAATATCGCCAGCTGAACGTAAACAATCTACTTTGTCATCCCGACAGCCCAGTAAACTAGAAACTGTGCGGATCGCTAGATCGGGGATGTTATTGTTTTTACTTAAGTGGGCAAGGAAGACTTTCTTGTCACCATAGCCTGACGCCCATAATGCATGAGCACAGTCGATATTGGACAAATGACCTCTTTCAGATTTGATTAATCTTTTTAACATGATGGGATAAGGACCATTTTCCAACATGCGGAGATCGTGATTAGCCTCAATGACCGCAAAATCTGCTTTCCCTAAGGCCTCAAATACATCATTGTTGACTTTTCCAAGATCGGTAGCAAGTAAAAATTTATTTTTTTCAGAAGATATGAAAAAAGCATTGGGATCTGCCGCGTGATGCGTTATCGGGAGCGGCATGATCTTTAAATGTCCCAGTTCAAATTCTTCAAGAGTTTTAAAGATGGTTTTGTGAGTGATTTCTCCGATTTCACATGCTGCAAGGGTGGCAGCATTACAGCAGATCGGGATCTCATATTTTCTGGAAAGTACACCTGCGCCGCGGACATGATCGATATGTTCATGAGTTAATAGGATAGCCGTGATCTGTTTTGGATCCATTCCTGCCGACTTGATCAAAGTAGTAAGCTGTCTTCCAGAAAGACCTGCATCAATTAGAATAGTGACGTCATCAGAGCATACAGCAGTACAGTTTCCATCACTGCCGCTAGCCAAAACATGTACTTCAAAACTCAAGCCTACCCTCATGCCTCCAGAGAAGCATTCCTAGAAAAAACTAACGGTCATGGTCTAAAATTGGTTATTGAAGTGAAACTACAGGGAAATGAAGCCTGTCTTGTTCGAAAGACTTATGTAGACCTAGCATATTCCGCACATTTACACGGGCTCGTAGCTCAGCTAGGTAGAGCAATCGGCTCTTAACCGATGGGCCGAGGGTTCGAATCCCTCCGAGCCCGCCTTACTTTTATATAGCAGATTATTTGTGTTAAATTGGACTAGCTGGGTTGATTATGGAATATTTATACTTTACAGGAACTGCTGGAAGCGGCAAAAGTTCATTGGTTCATGCATATCAAGAATGGTTGGACACAATAGGTTTGGAATCAATAATTGTCAATCTTGATCCAGGTGCCGATTATCTACCCTATACTGCCGATGTGGATATTAGAGACTGGGTAAATCTCAATGAAGTCATGGAAGATTACTCACTAGGACCCAACGGCGCTCAAATTGCTGCCGCGGATTTGATGGCAGTTAATATCAAAGAATGGGGACCAGTGGTCAAAGAAATGGGCGCCAAATTTGCCTTAGTGGACACACCTGGCCAGATGGAACTTTTTGCATTTAGACAATCCTCTACAGCAATAATCGAGGAACTTGGTCGTGATTCAGGATTCTTGCTTTTCCTTTCAGACCCCATGCTTGCTAAAAGTCCCAATGGATTCGTATCAGATATGATGTTGTGTGCAATAACCCAGTTTAGATTTTCGATACCAATCCTCAATATTCTTTCTAAGTCAGATCTCCTCAGCGATGACGTCCTTAATGAGATGGAAAACTGGGCTAAGGATCCGTATGCACTCTATAACGCACTGACTGATGGGGATATTAATTCACAATCTGTAATGAATATTGAATTTTTAAAAGCAATGGAATCCATCGGAATGTATCGTGATCTGACACCAGTCTCTGCAGAAAACGGTACCGGAATGGAAGACATATATAATGCAGTCCAGCAGTATTTTGAAGGCGGAGAAGACGCTGAATAATCTTCAGCAAGTGTTTACGGGAGAGATCGAAATTAGCCAGTTGATCTCTCCTAATTTACTCTATTAATGAGCGTATAAACACAGGGGAGCATCAGTACTGACTAATCTATAAATAATAATGAGCAGATGTTAACCTTAAAAACCATTCAGAGGCCATTTATGAATGAGAAGTTTTCAATCGCTCTTAGGCGCATAGCACTGATGGGCGGCATGAATGATTATGTTTCCATGTCATCCAGAGAATTTGGAAAGGATCTAGGCATTAGTCAACAATCAGCTTCAAAAAGAATACTAGAATTACTCGATGAAAACCTTATCGAACGTGATCTGGGTGCTAGAAAACAAAGAATAAGGATTACCCAATCAGGCATAGATGCGCTGAGACAAGAGTATTCAGAATATCAGATGATTTTTGATGTTAAGAACAATATAACAATAACCGGTACGCTTGTAACTGGAATGGGTGAAGGCCAGTATTATGTCAATTTACCAGGATACCGTAATCAATTTGAGGAAAAGTTAGGCTACATTCCCTTTGATGGCACTTTGAACCTTAAAGTAGGACAAAAGGACCTGCCCAAAATAGATATGATCCGCAGAAGCAAAAACATAGTGATCGAAGGGTTCCAACAGGAAGGAAGAACCTTTGGTGAAGTAAAATGCTACATAGCAACCATTAGAAATCTCAATTGTGCAGTCACAATACCATCACGTTCTCATTATTCAGATACTCTGGAAGTATTGTGCAAATATAACCTGAGACATACACTGGGAATAACTGATGGAGATCAAGTTGATATCCACATCAACATTGCTGATTAATGCTCAGTAATAGAATTTGCGCATAGGTCCCTGCCAAAGGCAAGGACTTACAACGCATCAGATTAAAAATTTAAAAAGATTTTTTCACGTTGTTGAGAACAGACTGGAAAATTGCTCTTCCGTCCCCGGGACCGTCTGGACATTCTTTAGATCTCGTCCAATCAGGATGTTGGAATCTATAGACAACACGTTCAGGATGGGGCATGAGTCCCAGCACATTTCCGCCAGAGTTGCAGATAGCAGCAATCTGTGAAATTGAACCATTAGGGCACCAAGGATAGGCAGGCTCATCACCATCAGGGTTTACGTATCTGAAGACGATTTGATCGTTTTCTTCAAGTTTGTCCACATATTCATTTTGCTTATCCAAGGGGAACTTTAGATTTCCTTCTGCGTGGGCCGAAGGAATCATAACTACCTTTCCTTGAGGAATTTCTGAGGTGAAGAGACATTTGCCCCGGTTGTCGTGTCGCAGGTAAGTTGGACGGCATTCAAATCTAGCTGAATCGTTGGTGTATAGTGCAGATTGTGGGAAATCGCTCATAGTCTTGCCAATCGTGGGTAAAAGACCTAATTCAACTAAGATCTGGAAACCATTGCAGATTCCAAGTACTGGTTTCCCTGAATCAACAAATTTTTCAAGGTCTTTAGCAAGGGCAGACTTCATCCGCGCTGCAAAGATCGCTCCTGCGCGAATATAATCGCCAGCAGAAAAACCGCCGGGGAAAACCAAGAGGTGGTAGTCATCAAGTTCACGTTTCAGTGTCGAAGCGGTTGAAGAGGTGAGTTGTTTAAGATGTACCTTTTCTGGTGAAGCACCTAGCATTTTAAACGCTTCATATGTTTCATCTTCACAATTAGTGCCTTCGATTCTCAGCACGCAGACTTTGATATCTTCAGTATTCATGAACATCACCCCATAATATCCCACAAGGGTTTCGACCAAGAGTTTCTAGCAAGTTCTAATGAGACATTGATGAGGCCTTCAAAGACGATTTTGTCTCCTCTCAGATCTCCAATTTTTGTTGCGTTAGATCCAGCGAGTTCTTTCCATTCAGACTCTTTGTCGCTCTTAATCTCCAAAACAAATCGAGAGTTGGATTCTGAGAATAATTCAATCTCAGGTGACAGTTCTTTAGGAGCTGTACCAACAAAACCAACGTTCCCACCGATACACATTTCGGCAACTGCTACCGCTAATCCACCGTCTGAGCAATCATGACAACTTTCTACGAGTCCCAGCTCGATCGCTTTCAAAACAAGTTCGGAATTAGCAGACAATTCTTCTGGACAAGAGTCAGGAACGGTTCCGCCTTCTCCACCATATTTGCGCCATAAGGCAGAGGCGCCCATTTCATCTCTAGTTTTTCCAACTAAATAGACGGGATTGCCTTCACTTTTGAAATCAGTGGTTACACATTTGCGGATATCTTCAACGATCCCCACTCCTAAGATGGTTGGAGCTGGTAAAACTGATCCGAAAGTCGTTTCGTTGTAAAAGGAAACGTTTCCCGAGGGGATGGCCAATCCGAGAGTTTTAGCCATGTCCGCGATTCCTTTCAGAGCTTCGCGGAACTCATATAATTTTTCGGGTTTTTCGGGATTTCCAAAATTAAGACAGTCGGTAAGTGCATGGGGTTTCCCACCAACGGCGACGATGTTACGACAAGTTTCATCAACTGCCGATTTTCCGCCTTTCAGGGGATCTGCAGAGGTGTACCAAGGGTTTACCCCGATAGCAATGGCTAAGCCACGAAATGTTCCTGGAAGCGGCTTGATCACAGTCGCATCGGCAGGACCTGGATGAGATACGTCACCCTGCAGCGGTTTAATCACTGTGTTTCCACGTACTTCGTGATCATACTGTCTTATCACCCAATCTTTAGAGGCAATGTTTGGATCAGAAAGCAAACTTAGTAAAGCATCGCCAAGGTCATTAGGGAGGTTTGGTTTTTTCAAAGCAATTGGTGCGATATCACTGGCTTCGGCACAAGGGCGGCAATATTCAGGGCCTTTGGTAAGGAAATCAAGATCGAGTTCATAGATTATTTCATTTTTGTAATAAAGTGTAACTTTTTGATCTTGTACAACTTCCCCGATTACTACAGCGGGTACATCCCAAAGATCGAATATTTCGAGAACGCTGTCGATATTCTCTTTAGGCACAGCCAGCATCATACGTTCTTGCGATTCGGAAACCCAGATTTCCCAAGGTGCTAAGCCTTCTTCTTTAAGATGGACTTTATCCACCTGCACTACGGCACCGCATCCACCAGCTAAGGCGATTTCACCCACTACACAAGAAAGTCCTCCGCCACCCAGATCCTTTATTCCAGAAACAAGACCTTTGTCATTAGCTTCTAAACAAGCGTGGATAGTCGGTTCTTTCATAATGGGGTCACCCAGCTGAACTGCGCCGCGAGATTCATCTTCCGAGCGTTCATGAAGTTCTGCTGAAGCAAAATTAACACCATGAATGCCATCACGTCCGGTTTTTCCACCGACGAGAATTAAGACATCGCCAACACCTTTGACGGCATTGTCAAGCAGTTTGTCTTTTCTTAAAAATCCGATACAGCCAACATTCACCAGACAATTTCCGGTATAGGATTTATCAAAATATAGGCCCCCTGCAACGGTGGGAATACCGATTCTGTTACCATAATCTCTGATTCCACCTACTACACCCTTAATCAGATATTTTGGAAGTTTTGTGCCCACGGGAACTTCTGCCAGATCTGGTGGACCAAAAAATAAGGGGTCGACCAGCGCGATTGGTTGCGCTCCCATGGCGAGGACATCCCGCACAATACCACCTATTCCCGTAGCTGCTCCGCCATAAGGTTCGATTGCTGAAGGATGGTTGTGGCTCTCTATCCGCAGGCAGTAGGCATAATCTTCATTGAAGTTCATCACACCAGCGTCGCCTTTGGAAAGAACGTCGTCATTTTGAATATTGAAGATGTTCTCACGCAAGAAAACTTTAGATGATTTGTAACAGCAATGCTCACTCCAGGCCTGGGCAATTGACTGAATTTCCACATCAGTAGGCATTCTGCCTTTGGACTGGAAATACTCACGCACAGCTTTCATTTCCTGAAGGCTCAGATTAAGACCCATCTTAGACGAAATTTCTTTAAGATCTTCATCTGACGCTGAAAAGATATCAATGTCATAAAGTGAGAAGGGGACTTCTCGCTTCATTGCTAATTTTACGTCGAGCATCGAATCCCTCATTTCAGCTCGATTTTATAAGATTGAATCACAGGATTGGCAAGAAGCTTTTTTGACATCTCTTCACATGCCACACGAGCTTCATCAGCACTCATGTCAAGCTCCATCGAGAATACTTTGACTGTTTTGACGCTCAGAATGCCTTTAAACCCAAGAAGCTCTAGTGCTTTTTTGGTATTGGTTCCTTCTGGATCGGCTACTCCTGTTTTTAGTTCGATTCTGATCTCCGCGTTAACCATGATTAGTACCATTGGCTGCAATGCACTCCATATAGTTCTAATTTCCTCTCTCGTCCCTCAAAGGTTTTCTTGCAAAGATCAGGTAGCCAGTGTGTCCAAGATTCTCAAAAGAAGGTCTTACGCCCCCTGCATGAACTTCCATTCTTCGTTGAATGTTTTCTACGGCATCGATTTCAACATAATTTCGCTCTTCCAAACCACGCACTACATCTGCCAGCTGATTAGTATTCGGCACATAAGCGGCAATGCGTCCACCGGGCCTTAAAAAAGTTTCAACATTGTCTAAAGCAAGCTGGGGATCGGGCATATCTAGGGAAACAGCATCAGCAATTACTCCCGGATTATCAACTTTGATGTCCCCAATCTTGATGTCCCAATACTCCTGAAGACCTGCGCGTTTAATGTTCTTTTCTGCCCCTCTGGCAAACTCTTCTCTTAGCTCCATGGAAACGACTTTTCCCAGAGGCATCACAGAGTTGATAAGCGCCATAGTTAAAGCACCAGAACCTACTCCTGCTTCTACGACCGTTTCTCCCGCTCTTAAGCCTAGACGGAAAACAATCGTTGCCGCATCTTTAGGTGTTATGATTTGTGGGCCTCGCTCCAAGGATTGCATTAACTCAGAAATTGTCGCCCTAAAGGCAATGAAACTTTTTCCCGCGATCGTCAAGACGTAACCATCATCCTGGCCGATTAATTTTTTAGCATCGACTACGCCCAGGCCTTGAACGCGTACCATTTCATTGTGCAGAGTTAGCCAATAACGTCGTCCCTTGGAATCTAAGAGATAGATCAATTCTCCCTCGCGGAGCATAGGTCGAAATAAGAATGAAGTATTAACTAGTGACGTTTGACAAAACAATTTAGTCACTTTTGAAGAGAAGCATGAGAAATGTTTAATAGGTCCGAGATATTGGACGATGTAATGGCAGATTCTGACTTTTCCACTAAAGCCATAAAGATATTCTCCATCGTGTTGATAGTCTTGGCACTCGCCATCTACCTGGGATGGGGCATCGCTTATGGAAGCTGGAATATATTCAGTGCAGAGTACATTCCAATTTATGCAATAATGATCGTATTGATTCTCTTCGGAATTTGTGGTCTTCTATTAACTAAGACTAAATCAACATCCGAATGATTTTTTTATCCAGGTTTAAGATCTGGATAAATCCCTTTTATATTTTTCTAATTTAAATTGATGGCATTGAAAATAAAAGGAAAAAAGTTTGGGAAATGTTTTACATTGCCCTTGCTGAGTAGACAACAGTGTCGGCATCTTTACCACAGCCAATGCATTTGCCATGGTATTCTTCATGAACATAAGGTGTGCCTAGAATTTTGAGACCTGTTTTCTCCTCAATGGCCTTTCCACAATCTTCATCACCACACCAGCCAAAGCGCAGGATCATTTCCGGAGGCTCTTCGAGATTATCGATAGAAACTACAGATTCTTTCATTTTGGCCCAGGCTTTAGCATTCATTTCAGAAGCGATGTTGTTCAACTCATTTTGTACAGAAGATACGATTTCAGAACGCGGGAAAGATCCTTTTGATCCATCAAAACGCCGCGCAAAGGCGACGACCCCGTTCTTAATGTCTCTCTCACCTAATTCAAGACGCAGAGGTACACCTTTCAGTTCCCATTTGAAGAACTTGTTGCCAGGACGCTCATCACCATCATCCAATTCGGTACGGATGCCTGCAGCCTTCAATTCATCACGCAGAATACACGCTTGTTTCTCTACTTCTTCAACATTGCCCTTGGCAAGAATCGGGATAATGACTACTTGGAAAGGAGCAATGGCAGGAGGCAATACCAAACCTTTATCATCGCCATGGACACCGACTACGGCTCCTAGAAGACGTTCGGACATACCATAGGTCGTTTGGTGTACATACTTTAGCTCTCCATCGATATCTTCGTATTTTATGTCGAAAGGTTTAGAGAAATTCTCATGGTAATGATGAATGGATCCCAGCTGCAGGGAGCGACCCTTGACCAAAGTAGTATCGATCCCCACTGTGTAATAGGCACCGGGGAATTTATCCCACTCGGTTCGTTTCAAAAGCATGTAAGGCATGCATAATTTTTCAGCAATCTTCGACAGGATCTGAATATCTTCTTCAACCTGTTTTTGAGCATCTTCTTCATCAACATGGCAAGTGTGGGATTCAAAGAAGTGGATTTCCCGCACACGCATGAAGGCTCTCGTCTGTTTGGTTTCATACCGGAAAGTGTTGACCAACTGGTAGGTTTTGAGTGGCAAATCAGAGTGGGAACGAATCCACAAGGAGAACATTGGGTACATCGCCGTCTCGGAAGTAGGCCGGAGAACAAGGGGAATGTCAAGATCATTGTTTCCCGCCTTGGTGACCCAGTACACTTCCGCATCAAAACCTTTGATGTGATCTTTTTCTTTTTGGAATTCGGTTTGAGGGATCAGTAAAGGAAAACAAACTTCATCGTGATTGGTAGCATCCAGCTCTTCTCGGATATATGAGTCGATAAATCTCATGATTTTCCAGCCGTATGCCGGCCACACATTCATGCCCTTGATCGGATAACGCTTGTCGGTAAGACCTGCCTCATCAACAATCTCGTTATACCACTCACTGAAATTTTCATCTTTTTTGATACTGGACAAATTTAATCCCTCAATAATTTAGCAATCTGAGGTGCTACAGAGATGACTGAAACCTCGTTTTCAATTGTATTCGTAGAATAAACGGCATTACAGCATTTGCGTAGTTTGTTTAAAGCGTCCTTGGCAAATAATCCATGAGTACAGACCGCGATGACGCTCTTTGCGCCTAACATTTTTAGTTGGTTAGCCGCTGCTTCAATAGTACCGCCGGTGGAAATGATGTCATCGACAATGAGGACACTCTTATCCTTTGCATCTACATTTTTTGGAGCCATGCGCACAACTTCGCCTGATAGTCTGGTCTTTTCAAGATTGTCAAATTCAGCATTGATTGCTTTGGCTACGGCGGCTGCCCGATCAAGAGCGCCTTCATCAGGAGCTAAGACTAAATCAATTCCACTGTCTTTGAAAAATTCCCCAATGCTTTCAGCAGCAAAGATGTTGTAGGTTTTTCCAGCAAACCATTCGAGAACTACAGGTTTGTGAACATCGACAGAAGCCAAGCGAATGGAGTTTAAACCCATGATGTCAACCATCACCTTGGCGCTCAAGGCTTCACCCTTATGGAAACGCTCATCTTGTCGAGAGTAGCCAAAGTAAGGGACAACACTGGTAATGCTTCTCGCACCGAGTCCTAATGCAGCATCTTGGATCAAGAGCATTTCAACTAAATTAGTATCTGGATGTGTATTCTGAACAACTATTACGTCATCATCGAGAGCATCTTCTTCGATGCGAACATAACATTCTCCATCAGGAAATCTTGAAACCTGGGCTTGAACATATTTTGAATTTAATTCCTTAGCTAGATCCTGAGCTAGCTTTTTAGAGGATGTACCACCGATGACTATCATTAGTTAGTCAACAAGAATGTATGTCTTATAATTTTGCAGTTGATAGTACGATTGCTTGAAAGATATTCAAGGAGATTGTGAACTTAGAAATAAAGAAGAACATAGTGAGCTGCAAGTTTGCAGGCCATATTGAAACATCTTTTCAAAGAGTGAATTTGAGCTCTTTCTCTTAGAGCGGGTAGTTATCTATAAATCTTCAAGTTCAATTAATGACGGGATGCACTAAATGTTTTCAGAAGAAGATTCCTCACAAGACAATTCTTCATTTGCTGAGCCGGCAGTAGGTATAGTATACGGTGATGTGGGAACTACTTCTCTCAATATCAGTGTTTTATCAAAATTACAAAAATTGGAATATGTGCAGATTGAGCATGAAGAAATTGGCTGGGTAATTGGCCACGTTTCCGATATTCAAAGAAAGACCGATCTTTCATTAGATAAAGCAAGAATGATCGGGCAAGGTGCTGAGATCGACATCCATGAAAAAACCACTGCTAAAATTGAGATAATTGGTTATCGTGATGAAAGGGGACTGCTACAAGTCCCAAGAACACCCTTCAGAGCCGGGCAATATGTATATCATGCCGATGATGAAACGATTAAAAGAACATTAGGCATTAAAGAATATACCAAAACGGGAGCGTATATTGGACTGCTCTATGGGCATAACATTCGTGTAGAATTAGATATCAATTCCCTGGTTCAAAAACATGTCAGCATTTTGGCTAAAACAGGTGGTGGAAAATCATTTCTCTGTGGTGATTTGCTTGAAGAATTGATGAAACACAATGTTACGGTTTTAGTTCTCGATCCCCACGGAGAATATGCTTCAATGAAAGAAGAGGGAAGAATTTTAGAATCTACTCGCGATTTTCAAGTTGAGCCAAAGGGCTATGCAGATAAAATTATTGAATTTGCCACCGACCCTCAGTCAAATCCAGATGCACTTCCTTTGCGTTTTACATTGTCCAACATTGAAGCTAATGACCTGCTTTCATTAACCAACATAAAAAACAGCAAAGTTCATCTCAGTTACCTTAAAAAAGCAATTGAAGCTCTTCGAAACTCCAAACAAGATTATTCATTGAAGGATATTATCAATGTGCTGAAAAGAGAAGAAGATCTGAACAATTACGCGTTGATTTGTGAGTTGCAATATCTTGATGATGCCCAGATCTTTGCCTCATCAGGGACAAAAATATCCGAGCTGGTTAAGACCGGAATGACTACCATTGTTAATCTCAAAGGTACACCTCCGGAACTAGCTGAATTAATTGTTAATCGTATCTGCACAGCCTTGTTTGAACTTAGGAAGATTGGCGCCGTACCACCTATGATGCTGGTTGTTGAAGAAGCTCATAATTTCTGCCCACAACAAGGAACAGTGGCGTCATCTAAGATCTTTAGAACAATTGCAGCTGAGGGAAGAAAATTTGGATTGGGTTTGACGATAATAAGTCAAAGAGCGGCGAAGATCGATAAAAATGTTTTAAGCCAGTGCAATACCCAGATCATTTTAAAAATAACTAACCCTAATGATCTTAAAGCCATTGTGGGATCAGTAGAAGGTCTTACAGCCAGCATGGCTGATGAAATTCAACGTCTGCCTATTGGGGTAGCGATGTGCGTAGGCAGCGGCATACAGATGCCTTTAATTGTAGAAGTCCGACCTCGAGAAAGCAAACATGGCGGAGAAAGCGTTATGGTCATATCCGATATTTGAGGTGATGTGATGAATGTAATTACTGAAGAAAAAATAATAAAATATCTTGACATAACTAAACGTGCATTGGATAAAATAAAAATTGCCGCTCCTGAAAAATCATATGGGCGAAGGATGGCCGAAGATTTTGAGAATATGGCACGCTCATATTACAATGATGCGGTTCATTTTAAGAGTACGGGTGATTACGTAAATGCCTTCGCAAGTGTCAATTATGCCCATGGCTGGCTTGACTGCGGAGCGCGAATAGGTCTCTTCGATGTTGAAGGGGACAATGTATTGTTTACACTCTTTGAGTGACTACGCGCGGCCCCTGCAGATCAGTATTTAAGACAAATACTTGGCCGAATGGAGCTAACTTCTCAGATTGATTGCCCAGTGCAAAAACTGAGTTTCCCAGCATAATCATCGAAGAAGGAATATCTTTCATCATCTGAAGAACATTCTTTACTTCTGCCGAAGCTAGCTTACTTTCTTCAGTAAATTTTTTACTAAGTTTAAATAAATTATCCAAGGTGGGATTTATAGCCATTTCTTCTACACATTTTTCACCTGCAGAGGTGATTAATTTAGTCAGATCTGGATCGGTTAAAATATTAGCTGTGCTGAGCTGTCCTGCGAGGACGCAAGCGGTGATTGTTGGTGAGCCCGTAATTTGTTTAATTTGGCCGTGCGGCATTACACCCTCTTTTACCCGGTAAGTTATACCGCACTTAGAAATGGCGGCTACATCTCCAAGGCCCGTATTGTGCGTTATCTCGGCAAGATGAGCAGCTTGTATTGCAGACTCTTTAGTTAATGAAAGTGCAGAAGACAAAGCTATTGTTGCAGAAAGAGCTCCAGCAGCACTAGTCCCAAAGCCTGAACCGCAAGGCAACTGCAATTCAGTTGTTGATTTGATTGTGTATTCCCTGTCCCCAAGCAGGATATCAAGTGCCGTCTGGGTAACCGGTGCTGGTTGACCATTGACCAAGGATTCGATGTTTTTTTTACCCTCGGTAATGGTAACTGTAGTTATGGCCCCTTTGTCCACACAGATACCAGCACCCAATGAGCCTGATTTTAAGGGATCGTCATGATGTTTTTTTGGTACGAAGAAACCGGTTATATGTCCAGGACAGAAAGCAGTAATTTTCATTGCAAATGCTCCACTGCATTATCTAAAATTACATTAGCCAGTTCTTTTTTAGTTCCTTCAAAGAAGACTTTCTGACCATCTTTCTGGATTAAAACTGATTTCGTGTGTCCGTCAGTAACATCATACATATTGTTTGCTACGATGAGATCGAGCGCGTACTCATCAAGACGGCATTTTGCCCGTTCGATTAACTCTTCGCCTCCGACACATTCCGCTTTAAATCCCACCAAAAATTTAGCAGATTTTCTCAAGAGGGGCAGGACTTTAGGAAGCTTAATGAGTTTAAGAGATACGTCAGTCAGATCAGAACTTAATTTTCCATCTAGTTTTGCTAAACCATAATCGGAAAGAGCCGCTGGTACAAGAACAAGATCGTACTGTTTTTCATCAGAGATCAAACGAAGCAAATCTGAGACTGATGTGAATTTAGTCACGTTTAGAAAATTTGGTATGGATACGGACATCGCAGCATGCCACAATTCAACGTCTGCACCTTGCCTTCTAGCGGCAATGGCAAGTTCTAATGCGCTTTCTCCAGAGGAAATGTTTGAGATTAAACGTACGTCATCGATTTTTTCCTGAGTGGCTCCTCCGATGACTAATACTCTTTTTCCTGATAATTTATGATCACCGAGTGTAGCAATTACTGCTTCGACTATTTCTTGTGAATCGGCATTTCTAGCCTTTTTACCTGCGATCTCTGGACCAACAAAGGAGACTCCCGCACTTTTTAAAAACTCAACGTTTCTTTGTACTGCAGGATTTTCATACATAGCCAAATTCATTGCAGGAACGATCATAACGGGAACTTCTGTACCCATCGCTACTGCCGCCATAGTCGTAACTGAAGTATCACAGATCCCCGTGGCAATCTTCGAGATCGTGTTGGATGTGCAAGGAGAAATCAATAGTAAGTCGGCATGACCTTCATATTCCCCCAGATAGGATACGTGCTGTGTTCGACCATCAATGTCAACCACAACTTCGTTCCCAGTAGCAAAATGCAAAGCAGTAGCAGTGATGAATTTTGTTGCATCCTGAGACATCACGGGATAAACTTTTGCTCCATGCCGCATGAGCTCTCTCGCTAATTCAAAGGACTGGATAGCTGCAATACTACCAGTGATGCCTAAAACGATTTTTTTTCCGTCCAGAGCTTTGCTTTTGGCGCAATAGATTCCCTCGGAGGGGTGCATGCTATTGCATTGAATCATCTGGTTTAATCTTTTTGTAAGCCAAAATGTGTTAGAACAAGCGCTTAATTACAGAAGAAAATACTTCATCTCGGCTCTGAGAAGCATCGATTATACAGTAAGAGCTGTCGTCTTCAGCAATTACCTCATAGTTGTCACACACTTTTTTTAAGAAGTTTAGTTTTTCAAACCTAGTTGGTGAACTTGCTCTCAGACTTAAGCGTTCCATGGCTAATTCTGGTGAGATCCGCAGGAGAAATGTTATATCGGCAGGGATAATCGCGGGCCGGTTTACTTCTTTTATCCAATCCCATGCATTTTCAACTTTGTCCGCAAGAACTGCTCCCTGATAGGCAAGTGTACTGCCGACGTAGCGGTCACAAATTACCCATTTTCCAGAATTGAGCCATTTTTTAATTTGCGAGGTGTGTTCTGCACGGTCTGCAACGTAAAAGAGCGTGTTGGCAATTGGCCCTGAAAGCTTTGTTTCCGATCTGAGAGTATCTCCAATCCAAGAGTCTGAAGGTTCTGCAGTTAAGATCGTCTCTATACCTTCGGAATTAAGGTAATCAGAAAGTCGCGCAGAAAGTTCACTTTTGCCGGAACCATCTATCCCTTCAAATACTAGAAAACGCCCCTTGGATACTGTTTTCATCTAAAGGGACTATACAGATTAGAGTATTTATTGCCCATAGATGCGTGACTTCAATAGAGAAAGGTAACTAGGCAGCGATTCTACATCTTTGATTTCTGACTTACAGAGCTTTGAAAGTTCTACTCTTACCTTTTCATTGTAGGGGATATCATTCGCTCGTAAAGCATTGCGCAACAAGGAAGCTAGTTGACCACCTTTTCGATCCCAGTCGGTCAAAATATACACTTCCTTATTCTGGGAGGCAATGCTTTCCACTAATGTAAAAACACTTTTTCGAGAATCTTGTATCTTAATAATTTCTCCATAGATGTCCAGATCATGAAGGGCCTCCACATCCTTTTTCCCTTCAACAAGGATTATTGAGTTCTCTGGGCGTTCTCGCAACTCACAGAGAATTTTTTCAACCCTTTCCAGCACATCCATTAAGTCTTTCATTTTCCATCAAAAGTCCTAAAATTTTATCAAGACCTAGATGAACGACAATGGTTTTATGTCTATCTGTATGCCCTCGGATTATCTCTACTGGGGCTTTAAAAAATCCTTCGAGTAAAGCGATTACAGCCATGTTGGCCTTGCCTTCGAGAGGGAGACCCTGCACTTTGATAATGAGTCTGTGTCGCCAAGGATCTACACTACCGACTGAATTTACTTTTGCATTCGGAGTGACCATTACATCAATTTCGGTTGCATCGTTACTTATGGAGCGCATAGCTGTTGAAAAATCAGCTAACATACTCCAAATTCACCGTTTAGAAATGTCAACATACGGCCTCATTTCTTCCCCGATATAGATACTGGATGGCCTATAGAGTACAGGTTTAACCGGGGGATTGGGGAATTTTTCCTCAATTACATGCGCGGTCCAGCCGGCTGCTCTTGCCATGGCAAAGACAGGCGGGAAAAAATCATGATGAATGCCCATTGCATGGTAAATTGATGCACTGTACAAATCCACATTGGGATAGATGGCTCTGCCTTTCTTTTCATAAAAGAGTTTTTGGGTGACCTCAGCCATCTTCTCAGTCATCTCATACCACTGGAATTCTGGATGGTCTTTAAGAAGATCGTAAGCCATTTCCTGCAGAATGGTCGCCCGTGGATCAGTGGTGCGATAAACCGCATGACCGATTCCTGCTACACGCTTACCGCGCTCAAACTGTTTAGTGACCCATTCCTCTACTTTATCAGGATCATTCATGTCGATCAGATTTCTCATGACCTGTGCATTTGCTCCACCATGTAGTGGTCCAGATAAAGCACCAACTCCTGCTGAGACGGCTGCGTACATGTTAGCACCAGTAGAAGCCACTACACGAGCAGCGAAAGTTGAAGCATTGAAGGTATGATCTGCATGGAGGATCATGGCAATATCCATGAATCGTGCGAGATTGTCATCGGGGACTTCGCCATTGAACATGTAGAGAAAATTAGCAGCGGTAGAAAGCTCTTCTCGAGGTTTGAGAGGTTCTTCACCGTTTTGAATCCTTTTCCAGCCAGCGATAATTGATGGCATTGAGGAAATGATGTGGATAGCTTTCTTCATGTTGCTATCTTTTGTCTCTCCATTCATGGGGGAATGTGCTGAAAGGGTAGGCAGACTGGCCTGAAGAACACACATGGGATCGGTGGCGGGGGATAATGATTTTAAAGATTCTCCTAATTCATCAGGAAGTTTTCTAAATTCTCTTACATCATCAGAGAATTTTTCAAGTTGCTCTTTATTTGGTAGATACCCATAAAGAAGTAGATACGCGGTTTCTTCAAAGGTAGATTTTCTTGCGAGTTCTTCTATGGAATAACCGCGATACAGCAGGATACCGTTTTGTCCGTCAACCATGCTGATCTTAGTTGTGGCAGCCTTGACTCCCCGCAGTCCGGTGTCCTCAACAAAAAGTGTCATTTCTTTCCCCTCACAGTGTCACAGATGATTCGGTACAACAAAAGTTTACCGTAAAACCATCCCTCATAAATTAAACCGTTTAAATAGTGTTCGTTCCTAGAATACGGTTTTAGATATATAGATATCCATAAGCCAATTACATTCCCCAGAACTTGTCATTCTTTCGTTTTATTTCTTTAAGTTCTTCAATAACCATACGGTCATCGGCATTGATATTCAGTTTCTCCATTTCTTTGATGGAAGTTTCTCTGAGATCCACATATAAGATATCCTCTTCATTTATCTGTCTGCCAACGGTGGGCCCATCGATTGCAACTGCTTTCTCTTCCCCTTGGATGGCTTCTTTTATGCTTTCTTCCCCATCTCGTATGGATCTAATTTTGCCCACAGGATTTCCATAAACGTCTATGAGTGTTTGACCTGGACGTATCCTACCACCAAGCACTCTAACACCCACAATTGCTGGTTTTGAAGCTCTAAATACGCAATTGGGCAATAGACGAATCTTTCCCGGGAATGAGAATTCGGATCTCTTTTCTTCATCAATGCGTCTTTGCTCTTCTTCCATCCATTCCGTATATTCTTCAATTAAGCGATAGACTACATCGCTTGTAAACACCTTTAGTGTTGGATAATTGATTATGGAATCTTTAGCATCTGGTAACAATCCAACGTTAAATCCTAAAATAACACGGTGAATTGCTTCACCGTAGGCTGCAGCATCGATCAGATCTTTTCTGGATATTGCTCCAGTATCGTGTTTTCTTATGGGAATGCCTGCCTTTGCACATTCAAAGGCCAAAGCTTCCAATGAGCCAAGAGCATCAGCTTTGATATAGACACCATTGTCCACGACGTTGATGTCTACTTTGGTCTCATTTGAGACTTCATCTCTCGCAGCATCGGCGTTAGCACCGGCAGCTCTAAGGGGCCCACCTGAAACGACTCCTTCCAGATTCTGACACATCAATTTTACACCAATTGCTGCGCTTACTTCTTTCACAGAATCGAAGCGATCTTTAGGATCACGGATCTCATCCAAAGGCTTGGGTTTGAGAATGGCCTTCACTTTAGTTACCAACGGTTTACCTTTGGTACCAAGAATTACAGTGTCTCCCTTTTGCAAAGTGCCCGCATAAATAATTACGTCGACGGTCTGCCCTAGACCACGCTCTTCTTTTACTTCAAGAATTACACCTTTAGCTGGACCCTCTTCTTTCTCCAAACTTTCTTCTAAAAATCTTTGAGCGAGACCAATCAACATTAGAAGAAGGTCTGGGAGCCCTATGCCATTTCTTGCAGAAATAGGAACAATAGCAATAGATTTTGTAAAATCTTCAATGCGGTCGTAGCGATCTGCCACATACCCATGTTCATAAAGATCGCCAATGATCTTGTAGAACTTTTCATCAAAGCCAGCGACTGCCTTTTCAGATTGTTTTCTTACAGTTAAAGCAAAAGGTTCATCTTTGTAAACTTTCCAGTCTTCGATTAAATCAATCTTGTTGACGGCGATGATAAAAGGAGTCTTAAAACGTTTTAAAATAGAAATAGATTCGAGAGTCTGTGGCATTATGCCTTCATTGATATCAATCACTAAAACCGCCAGATCGGCAAGTGAGCCCCCTCTAGCCCGTAAGGAAGTAAATGATTGGTGTCCCGGAGTGTCAATAAATAATAATCCTGGCATGTCAAATTTCTTATTGCCAATCATCTGTTTGCAAACGGAATAAATATGGTCAATCGGAACTTCAGTAGCACCTATGTGCTGAGTTATAGCCCCAGCTTCTTTCTTAACCACGGCTGTACCTCTGATTTGGTCCAACAAGGTGGTCTTTCCATGGTCGACGTGACCAAGAACACTTACAATCGGCTGTCTGGTGGGCATACTGGTTGATACTTTCTATCGATATTTGTATTTTTGTAGTAAATGCATGCCACTTGATGAAAAAATATTTCATTGTGGTTTTTATAAAACAAAATACAGGGGTTTGGTTTGGCTAGATACAATTATCTCAAAATCCAAAACGGCCATACTGCATCCGTAGATTAGGGACAGCTTCCCCTGTTTCGGACTTTCTAAAGGCTTTCCACAGGCTCAGTTGTAGGTCTTTTAGATCGTCCATGTCGTTAGATAAGGCTTTGGAGACCAGCCCTGCACCATAAGGTAGCGTACTTACACCACCACATACCTGCGATAAGTCGATGTTATCCTTTTCATCTAAAATGGATGAGGACACCAAGTAGGCCGTAAGATAATAATTCATATCACCAAATAAAATATTAGAACGTTCTTTATCTTCAGAAGTCCACAATACGTTATCTACTGCTATTTCTTGATCATCTTTTAAAATTTTAATTCGTGAAGAGTATGCATCAAAATCCCAAGATTCACCTCTTGCAATTCTTCCTGGACAGAAGATCTCCGAGAAAAATAAAGAAGCATCTTCTTCCAAATTGAAAGTAATAGTTTGATGCCACCTAGACCCAGCAAAGGCGATGTTTTCCTTAGGAAGATATTCTAAGCGACTTCTAGGCCCTAAAGAAACATTGATTTGTCTGCTACCATAATTGCTATCCATCTTGTAAATTTTAGTGGCAGCATTGTCAGTTATGAAGGCCTCAGCATCACTATCGAGGCGGATATCATAAGTGTAGCGATCGCCTTCGATTATGCCAGCAGTAGGATTTACAAAAATCACATAGGGCATTCCCGGCCTAAGTTCATCATAATATAAAGCATGAAGAACTTTAGCGGGGGTGATGTTGTAGTTTCGAGAAAGGTAGGTTTTATCACCATGCTTTGTAAAGCAAAGCTCAGCCACTGCTGATTTTCCCGTAGAGCCTACAGGGAGCACGCATTCTTCTGCAATATAGGGCTCAAAACAATGCGGAAGATCATTCAAAGATATAACCCCTCTTCCTTCACATAGGATACAATCTCATCAATACCATTATCATCTTTTAATGAGACGAAAATTGTTGGTTTGTTGGGTCTTATCTTGACTGCATCATCCCTCATAATTTGCAGATTAGCGGTGGGGGTGTCTGATTCGGGAATTGTTGTTTCAACATATGGTGCTAAATCAATCTTATTGATGACTAAGAGATCCGATTTTAAAATGCCAAGACCTCCTTTTCTTACTGTTTTATCACCGCTTGCCACATCGATCATATAAATAAACATGTCAGCTAATTTATTACTAAATGTAAGCGTAACATTGTCTCCGCCAGATTCGATCAGAATTATGTCTAAATCCTCATTTTCTTTTTCTAATCTATTCACCGCTTCCAAGTTCATAGAAGGGTCATCCCGGACAGCAGTATGTGGACAAAGACCTGTTTCAATACCAATGATCTCTTCAGGATTGATAACTCCATCGAGCTTAATGGCCATACGTCTAGCATCCTCTTTTGAATAAATGTCGTTGGTTACGATGCCTACATTTAATCCTTCAGCTCTAAGCCTTGGTGCTAGTTTTTCAATTAGTTCTGTTTTACCGCACCCAATAGGACCACCGATCCCTACTCTAAGTGTTCTCGACATTAAATTCACCTAACTCATGAACATCCTATTGCTGCTGTTTTCATGCCTCATCGATTCAATATCCGCCAAGGGAAATGATTGGTATTCTTCACCAAAGGGTGGTGGTGTTGAGATCTTAGTGATTACAGATTTGACAAGATTCTGAGCGGATAAATAATCAATTTCACCCATACGCACCATTGCAGCGGCGATTTCCATTAAATTAACATATAGTAATGAATATTCTCCGGCGTCATCTATTTTCAATTCATTAGCTAAAACAGCTAAGGATACTGGATATGTTCCCGGTGTAGAATGATCTTTTACCAGATTTTGAAAACTATTGCCGATCTCTGAAGATTCAACCATTGAAATGAGATTGTTTCCCATTTTAACTGATGTTTCTCTACCTTCCTCAGTAAGTTTAGACGCATAGCATAGTCTATCGACCGCCAATAAACGCTCTAAATCATTTTCAATGACCGCCTCTAGGGCTTCCTTAAAAATAGGCATTTCCAGTGGCACCCAGATGTTGTTGACGTAGGCCTCCAGAATGGACATGAGATTGCTATCTGTGACAAGATCATCTGCAACGAATTGTTCCATTCCCTGAGAGACTGTAAAAGAACCTACTGGAAAAAATGAGTCGGAGATGCGCATTAAATTCATTAATGCTTCAGTGTGCATGCTCTTCTCCTCGGAAATATCCAGAACCAGAAGTTATTGATTTTTGAACAATTTGGGTTTCAATGTCTAAGCCAGTACTTTGGATGAACGACTCCAACTTCGTTCGAGGAAGATCTAACGGTATGAATGCATCATCACCATCGATTAAAACTTCCATATGCCGTCCACCCATCATGTAACCAAGACGTAATGCACTTCCAACATCTTTTGAAGAATCCAGCAAACTTATTTTTAAAACATCCTCTGGTCTGATTTTGATACGATAATATTTACCAGTGGAAGAAGGTCCAAAAATATCATCATTGGCTATCTCTTCCCCACGGGGAAGTTCAATGACTATGTCATTTTCTTTTACCCTTCCTTTAGCAGCATCAATTCGATTGATAGCTAAGACTTCCGCTTCTCCATCCCATTTAGATTTTTTTTCAAATTTTTCCATTTCCCCACCTTAGATATTTGAGGGGTGGTTGTGGGTAAAAGTTTTAGAAGAGATAGTATCTCTGAGTTAGAGGGAGCTCTTTTGAAGGCTCTGTAGTAATTAATTCACCATCGAGATAGACTTTGTGTGTTTCTGGGTCGATTTTAATGTCACCCATTCTATCATTATAGAGCATCTGCTGCTTCCCCAAGTATCTAGTTTTCTTGACAGGTTTGATCATGGTGCGCAGGCCATATTTTTCTTTAATGTTTAGATCCATTGCCGCTTTGGAGACGAAGATGGCGGAAGTATTGGTCATTGCAGCGCCATAACTGCCAAACATGGGTCGCCAATAAACTGGTTCAGGTGTGGGGATAGACGCATTGGGATCACCCATTGCTGAATAAGCAATAAAACCGGCTTTGTACACACGCTTAGGCTTGGTTGCAAAGAACTGCGGATCCCATAAGACTGCATCGGCCATTTTTCCCTCTTCTAGCGATCCAACGTAGTCCGCGATACCACAAGTAATCGCAGTATTGATTGAAATTTTTGCCAGATATCTCTTCACTCTGAAATTATCATTATCGGGAGAATCTTCTGGTAATTTTCCACGAACCTCTTTGCCTTTGTGAGCGTTCTGGAAGCATCTTGCTGCGGTCTCTCCGACTCGTCCCATAGCTTGACTGTCAGCCCCAATCATTGACAATAATCCCAAATCATGGAAAACGTCCTCTGCTGCAATCGTCTCTGCTCTAATTCTTGATTCTGCAAAGGCAACATCTTCAGGAATTTGTGAGTTTAGGTGATGGGTAGTCATGATCATATCAAATGTTTCATCAATTGTATTGACAGTAAAGGGTCTGGTTGGATTGGTAGAAGAAGGCAAAACGTTCGGTTCTCCGGCGATCTTCATCAAATCAGGGGCATGTCCTCCACCAGCACCTTCAGTGTGATAAGTATGAACGGTACGACCGTCAATTGCGCTGATTGAATCGTCTACATATAGCCCTTCATTAAGGGTATCGGTGTGAATGGCTAACTGTACATCATAGTCATCACATACATTCAAAGCGGTGTCTAAAGCAGCAGCGGTTGCACCAAAATCTTCATGGAGCTTAAATCCACCAGCTCCTGCTTCTAACTGTTCCACCAATGTATCAGGTTTGCTATCATTTGCCTTTCCACTAAAACACCAATTGATCGGAATTTCTTCGGATGCTTCCAACATTCTTCGCATGTTTAATGGTCCAGATGTTGCTGTAACACCAGCTGTACCCTCGGCTGGACCTGCTCCCCCACCGATGAAAGTTGTGGTACCGTTACCGAGTGCTTCGTAGGCCTGCTGAGGACAGATCATGTGAATGTGACAGTCTAAAAATCCCGGTGTTAAGATACATCCCTCTCCAGAGGATACTTCAGTAGAAGCACTGACAACCAGATTTTCATCAACATTGTCCATCACACCCGGATTACCTGCTTTACCTACTCCTGCAACTTTACCATTGCGGAAACCAACGTCACCCTTTACAATACCCAATACGGGATCCATCACTACTACGTTGGTAATTACATGATCCAAAGCGCCATCTGCTTGTGTTGCTCCCGGGCTCATACCCATTCCTTGACGAACGGTTTTTCCTCCACCATAACAAAGTTCGTCACCATATGCCGCGTAGTCATGCTCTACTTCAATGAAAAGATTAGTGTCACCAAGCTGCAATTTATCATTTACGGTAGGTCCAAATAAATCTGCATATTGTTTTTTTGAAATTTGCAAATCTATACCCCCTTAAATCC
This sequence comes from uncultured Methanomassiliicoccus sp., assembly GCA_905203995.1. Taxonomy (GTDB): domain Archaea; phylum Thermoplasmatota; class Thermoplasmata; order Methanomassiliicoccales; family Methanomassiliicoccaceae; genus Methanomassiliicoccus_A. Next base: position 178,837 of record CAJKXZ010000002.1, read on the forward strand.
AAGTAACTTTGCTTTCGCAATAGCTCTTGTTTTAGTATCTTTTGCTCTGGTACTTCCATTGGTGAGCATATTAAATCCATGAACATAGTGCTTACCACCAATCTCCACCAATCCGATGTCTCTACTCTGTCCTGGCTCAAATCTTACAGAAAGGCCAGCGGCGATATCCAACTTCATACCAAAAGCCGCTTCCCTATCAAATTCTAATGCACGATTTGCTTCAAAGAAATGAAAATGGGACCCTATCTGAATCGGCCTATCTCCAGTATTAGTAACTTTAAGACTGATATGCTTTCGATTAGGAAATAATTCAACATTGCCTTCTCCAGGAATAAGTGCACCTACAGTTACTTGTTTATCCGATGTTCCCTGTTTAATGCTATTCTTTTGTACACTTTCCTGCATCGTTGTTGTGGTCATTTCATTCCTCCATTTGCTGGTTGGATGGGGTTGTGAATGCTTACGAGCTTAGTCCCATCAGGAAATGTTCCTTCCACTGCTACAACTGGAATCATTTCAGGGACACCGGGCATTACATCATCAGTTGTCAAAACGTGCCGACCATCTTCCATTATTTTAGCTACAGAATCTCCGCGGCGTATCCTTTCAAAAGCAAAGTCAGCAATTAATGCTACTGATTCTGGATAGTTTAATTTTACTCCATCTTTCATACGTCTTTCGGCAATCCTTGCAACTGTAAAAACTTGTAATTTATCTACATCCCTAGGCGATAGCCTCATCTGTTCACCTCTCGAGTCCAAACATTTTGTCTGTAAATTTTTACTTTAGATGAGAGTATATAACGATTCTCTAATGATATGGCGAACAATGTTAATAATTATAAATAAAAAAATTTAAGTTGAGTGCTTTTTTCCTTCGCCCAACCTAATACCCAGAAGAACCAATAGCAATCCTACGATCATGGATATTATTAGATAAATCAATGCCGTAAAATCCATTGCTTCGAGGAGTAATTGATCTGTACCATGCATGAATGTGCTGAAGGTAGACATGCCACCCATTATCCCAGTAGAGAAGAACAGATTACCACGTGTTCCCAAACGGCCATTGGTGACCATGCCAGTAGCTAATCCGATTAAAAAAAGCAGCAACGACATTAGCGAAAAATATTGATAGTGGAAAACCTCCAAATGGTTGTACAATTAACATCAATGCCTCTCTAATTATCGCACCGATGCCTCCACCTGCAAATACAAGTGCTAAATCATATTTCATTAAAGGGCCCCCGCAAGAAATATACCCATTGCTGCAGCAATTAGTCCGGCAACAACTGACCCTATCCAATATGTTATTGCTAAACCAGTCTTCTTCTTACCAATTAACTTAGCCGTATCCAGCTCATAACTACTGAATGTAGTATATCCACCAAGGATTCCTGTTATTACCAAGGCGATTAGAAAACTGCCATATCGATTGTCCCAATCTATCAAAAATAATGTTGCCAAAAAACCAATCAAAAATGAGCCAGTAATATTTACGATAAAATTACCCCAAGGGACAGAACCATGATATCTGGATCCGACTGCTTTTCCCACACCCCATCTAAGTGAAGAACCTATACCTCCACCCAGAAATACAAGGACGATGGTAGTCAACACCCCAATCATTGCAATACCTCACACAATGATTTTGAGTGTTAGCAATATGTATATAAACTCATCATAAGATTAAATTTAATTCTTTTTCAATCATTAATTTTAAATCTTTAACTGGAAAATCATTGACATAGATGCAAGTTGTGCGTCCGCCAGCACCAGCGGGATCCACTAAAGATTTTTGGTCGATCCAGCCTTCTGCGGATAAATCTTTGAGATATTTCCAAAAAGAAGTACTCCCTTTGGGTTTTATGTTGCATTCCTCTGACGCAATGCGATAAGCAGTTTCTGCATCCTGACTAGTTGCATAACTATTCTCACCCATAGATCTGCAGATCGCTAATAGGACTAATTTTCTGTTAAGATCCAGATTGGATAGTCTCAGCTCATTGCTTCCCTGTGAGTAGGTCATATTTTTCGCTTCACGAATGCACTCTGGAAGCATTTCTGTTAGGCCCATCTCTTCCGTAATTAATCCTGCACTTTCCAAGAGCTCGATTGCAAATCTTGCATCTCCTAATTCAGCAGAAGCTTCAGCGATCATGTCTATACATTCTTCTGAAACAGTTCCTGGATAAAATGCCAAGTCAACTCTAGATTTTATGATGTCCCGCAGTTCTAATGCATTATATCTTTCAAAAGTCACAACATTTGATTTACAAAATGTAGACAGAGCGGCTTGATCAAGATTTCCCACCAAATGGCGCTGAGAAATCATAATCAATGAAAGGGAGTAATTTTCGGTGTAATCTTCATTTAATCTCGTTAAAGTGTAGATTAGGTCATTTGCGCCCTTTTTTAAGATTATGTCGGCCTCATCCAAAACAACGATCATATTCATTTTGCGAGTAGAGAGATGTTTCTGAATAGAACGGACATATTCTTCCTGAGCGATACCCCTCCGAGGATAATTTGGATCAAAGTAAGAGAGAATGGCATGAAGTATAGTGTATTCACTACGTTTCTGTCTACAGTTGATGACCACATGCGCGATATTGCAATCAGATAAGCGGCCATATCTTTCCATCGTTTGACAAAAGCGTTTAGCAGTTGCAGTTTTTCCAGTACCCACATTGCCGACTAACACTGCGGTTCGTCTAATTCCATGCAAGATGGGCCGGAAAATAGTTTGCAAACGTTGCATTTGGAATTCTCGATGGATTAAGACATCAGGAACATATTCAAACGAGAGCTTTTCATAATCTCGAATTATCCCATTGCGCTGATGTCCTAGATCCATGTAATTACCTCATGGATAATCATTCTTCATCATTTTCAGGTAAAGATTGGTCCATAATGCTCAGATCTTCATGAGTCTCGATTTCTGCAACGAGTGCTTCTTCCTCAGTACCGATAAGTCTTGCAGCCGCCGTAACTTTATCACCTTCTGCCAGATTCATAATTTTCACTCCCTGGGTAGAACGACCCATCGTACGAATTTCTGAAGCTGGTACTCTGATAACCATTCCTTGTTGCGTAGTGATTATAATCTGATCGTCATCAGAGATTAACTTTGCTGAAACTACATGTCCATTACGGTCAGTCATTTTGATAGTAACAACACCTTTGCTACCGCGATGTGTTTTACGGTAATCAGAAACGAGGGAAATTTTACCAAAGCCATTTTCGGTGATGCTTAAGAGTTTGTCAGTAGGAGAAACAACTGCCATACTGACAACTTCGTCTCCTTCGCTCAGACTCATACCTTTGACACCAATTGCTTGTCTTCCAACGGATCTTACTTCAGAGACGCTAAATCTTCCAGCCTGCCCATCACGAGTGGCTAAGATGATTTCAGAATCGTGTTTAGCAAGTTTTGTATCTACTAGTGAGTCACCGTCTTCTAGACTTATTGCAATGATTCCATTAGAGCGGATATTACGATAATTCTCTAATTTCGTTCGTTTAATAAGTCCACGTTTAGTAGCAAAAATGAGGTCATAGTCATCATCAAAGTTATCCAAAGGCAGATTGTCTTCTATCTTTTCTCCTTCCTCTAATTTGGGCAAAAGATTGACAATAGCTTTTCCCTTTGAATGTCTGCCAGCAATGGGTATGCGGTAAGCTTTGAGAACGTATACCTTACCACGATCAGTAAAGAATAAGATGTAACTATGAGTCATTGTTACAAATAAATCTACAACCGCATCCTCATCTTTTGTTTCCATACCCACTAAACCTTGTCCACCACGATGTTGTTGTTTGTAGGTACTTAAGGGGAGTCTTTTTATGTACCCATCATTGGAGATCATAATGACTACTTTCTCATTGGGGATGAGGTCTTCAATGTCAAGATCGCCGGTATCAGCAACTATCTGGGTTTTGCGTACATCCCCATATTGTTCTTTCATTTCGAGGATTTCCGATTTGATTATCTCAAAGATCTTGTGTTCATCCTGCAGGATTGATTCAAGTTCTGAAATCTTGATTTTTAAGTGATCGTATTCTGCTTTTAAATCATCAATTTCTAAACTATTGAGTGATCTTAACCTCATATCAAGGATAGCTTTGGCTTGAATTTCATCAATTTCAAAGCGTTCCATGAGACCTCTCTTGGCACTTTCACCATCCTCTGCTTCCCTGATAATGGCAATTGCTTCATCGATCGCATCAACGGCTTTGATAAGAGCCTGCAGTATATGATCACGGGCTAATGCCTGTTTTAGATCGAACTGTGTACGTTTAGTAATTATCTCTTTCCGATGGTCAAGATACACTGAAAGCATATCTTTTAGTGAGAGAATTTTTGGTTCATTATTTACTAATGCTAAATTGATAATTCCAAAAGTAACTTCCATCTGGGTATGCATGTATAGCTGATTGATTACGACCTCTTCCATGATGTCTTTTCTAAGTTCAATTACAATACGCATTCCATCTCTGTCACTTTCATCCCGGAGGTCAGTAATACCCTCGATTTTTTTATCTTTTACAAGATCGGCAATATTTTCAATTAAATTAGATTTATTAACCTGATAGGGAATTTCTGAAACGATAATGCGTTTCTTGCCGCCTTCCATTTCTTCAATGGATGTGTTGGCTCTAACTTTTATACGACCTTTTCCAGTAGAATATGCTTCGATGATGCCATTGGTACCATAGACTGTACCGCCGGTAGGAAAATCTGGACCGGGAACATAAGCCATGAGATCAATGGTGTCTGCAGAGGGGTTATCAATCAAATGAATGAGCGCGTCACAGACTTCTTTTAAGTTGTGTGGAGGAATGTTTGTCGCCATCCCCACGGCAATCCCAGAAGACCCGTTTACCAGCAGATTGGGAACCTTAGAAGGTAAAACTTCCGGCTCTTTTAAAGAAGCATCGAAATTATCCACAAAATTAACTGTGTCTTTTTCGATATCATGCAGCATCTCCTCTGCAATCTTATTAAGACGGCATTCTGTGTAACGCATAGCGGCAGCGGAGTCTCCATCCACACTACCGAAGTTACCATGACCTTCGATCATTGGATAACGCAGTGAAAAGTCCTGCGCCATACGTACAAGAGAATCGTAGACAGCAGAATCACCGTGTGGGTGATACTTACCAAGACAGTCACCCACAATTCTTGCGCATTTTTTATGAGGTTTGTTGGAAAAAACCCCCATTTCATGCATGGAGTAGATAATTCTGCGATGGACTGGTTTTAATCCATCCCTTGCATCAGGCAGAGCCCTACCGACAATAACGCTCATAGCGTAATCAATGTAGGATTTTTTCATCTCTGCTTCGATTGGGCACTTGAATTCTTTGGGAGTGCTTTCAATTTCATGATTAGTTGATTCGTCTGACATTTTATTCCCCCTCAGACATCGAGATTCGCAACTTCTCCAGCATGCGCCATGATGAACTCCCTACGTGGCTCTACTTGATCGCCCATCAGGATCGTAAATAATTCATCAGCTCTGACAGCGTCTTCGATACTAACTTTCTTTAGCAATCTAACGCTTGGATCCATAGTAGTTTCCCAGAGTTGTGCAGGATTCATCTCACCAAGACCTTTATACCGCTGAATGGAGAATCCTTTACCCAGTTCATTCATAACTTTTTCTAATTCTTTATCATTATATGCATATGTCACCTTATTAGATTTGGAAATTTTATATAAAGGAGGCATTGCAAGATAGATGTGTCCACACTCGATTAGCGGCTTCATATAGCGGTAGAATAAGGTCAAAAGAAGTGTGCTGATATGGGCTCCATCTACATCAGCATCGGTCATAATGATTATTTTTCCATAGCGTATTTTTTCTAGATCGAATTCTTGACCGATGCCTACTCCAATCGCAGTAATTAGGTTTCTAATTTCCACGTTTTTCAGGATTTTATCAATTCTTGATTTTTCAACGTTTAAGATCTTACCTTTCAAGGGAAGAATTGCCTGGAAAGCACGATCCCTGCCCTGCTTAGCACTTCCTCCAGCTGAGTCTCCCTCTACGATAAATAGTTCACATTTAGAAGGATCTTTTTCCGAACAATCGGCTAATTTTCCAGGGAGTCCGCCCCCATCAAGTATTCCTTTCCTCCGTGTAAGCTCCCTAGCTTTCCTAGCAGCTTCTCGAGCTTGGAATGCTAAAATGGAACGCTTTACACACGCTTCAGCCACTTTTGGATTTTCTTCTAAAAATGAAGCTAGAGTCGAATATACACAAGAATCAACAAGACCTCTGACTTCACCATTTCCTAATTTTGTTTTGGTTTGTCCTTCGAATTGAGGTTCTGGTATCTTAACACTAATGATTGCTGTTAATCCTTCCCTTACGTCTTCTCCAGAAAGATTGCTTTCGTTTTCTTTGACTAATTTATTTTTTCTTGCATAATCATTCAACGCCCTAGTTAACGCTGAACGGAATCCCATTAAATGGGTTCCTCCTTCAATCGTATTGATGTTATTTACGTAAGAATAAACACTCTCTGAGAAAGCATCTGTATACTGCATAGAAACTTCTAAAACCATGTCATCTTTTTCACAAGACAAGTAGATGGGATTTTCATGCATTGGCGTCCTGCCACGATTCAAATGCTTTACAAATTCAACGATTCCCCCTTCTGCATAAAAGACATTTTCTCTTAGATGTCCCTCACGAAGATCGATAAACGTTATTTTTACACCACGATTTAAATAGGCTAAATCCTGGAAGTGATTGGCTAAAATCTCATTATCAAAGTCAAGAGTATCAAATATTTGCGAATCGGGCTTAAAATGTTGCTGAGTTCCAGTTTCAGAGGTATCGCCAATAATTTTTAAAGAGTCGACGATTTCTCCCCGTTCACATCTCATCACATGAATGTGGCCTTCTCGTTTAACACTGGTTTCTAAGTATTCAGAAAGGGCATTGACTACAGACAAGCCTACCCCGTGCAATCCGCCTGAAACTTTGTAACTTTTACGATCGAATTTTCCACCTGCGTGTAAAACTGTCGCCACCAACTCAACGGCAGGTTTTCCATATTTATGGTTGATACCAGTGGGGATACCTCTACCGTTGTCAGATACTGTTACACTGCTATCAGCGTTTATGGTGATGCTGATTTCTGTACAAAAACCAGCCATTGCTTCATCAATACTGTTGTCTACAACTTCATAAATCAGATGATGTAATCCTCGAATGTCAGTAGATCCGATATACATACCGGGTCGTTTTCTAACTGCTTGTAAACCTTCCAAAACCTGGATTTGGTCCGCACCGTAATCGCTTTCAACCATGATTAAACCTCTGACGCGTCGAACATTATTCGTTCGCCAGTAACTTAGCAGAATTATGCATCCCTGCTGCCATTCTGACCTCTTTCCTAATGGCTTCCTAATACTAATACTTTTCAAGATTCTGGATTACCATTTGAGAGGTCGTCTAAACTTAGCAAAACCTCATCTAGCTGAGTGTGTTTTCTAGAGGGTATGGGCACCATGACCGGACTGAAAAATGGATTTGAAGCGGAGATTAAAAAAATTGCACAGCTCGAGGGCGTATCTGAGGAATTTGTAGCAAGAGGAGTAGAAGCTGGAAGAATCGTGATTCCCTGCAACCCTATTCATGCTCCCCAGCCCTGTGGAATTGGTGAAGGTCTCTCGGTGAAAGTAAACGTCAATGTAGGTACTTCCAGAGACCGCATAGAAGTAGAAGAGGAGCTCGAAAAGGTCCGGATTTCATTGAAGTATGGCGCTGATGCGTTAATGGATCTCAGTACCGGTGGTGACATAGATGACATCCGCTCAAAAATTTTATCAGAATGTTCAATTCCTGTAGGTACAGTTCCCATTTATCAAACAGGAGTCAGACTGGCCAGAAAAGGAGCCGTTGTTGACATGACTGAAGATGACATCTTCAATGGCATCATCCAGCATGCCAAAGATGGTGTGGATTTCATGACAGTCCATTGTGGAATAACCAAAGAGCTTGTTGAACGCCTTAAACGCTCCCCTCGTGTAACCGATGTGGTATCAAGAGGAGGGTCATTTTTAGTAGCTTGGATTTTACATCATGAAATGGAGAATCCACTCTACAAAAATTTTGATTATCTGCTTGAACTCGCAGAAGAGTATCAATTTACACTTTCACTTGGTGATGGGATTCGACCAGGATCCACAAATGATGCTACCGATGGCCCACAAATTAACGAGTTGATCAACCTTGGAGAGCTTGTTCAGCGGTGTAGGACTGCAGGAGTACAAGCCATGGTAGAAGGTCCCGGGCATATGCCTATGAATCAGATTGAGGCTAATGTGAGGCTTGAGAAGCGGATTTGCGATAATGCACCGTTTTACGTATTAGGACCATTAGTGACAGATATCGCACCTGGTTATGACCATATTGTAGGCGCCATCGGTGGAGCGTATGCCGCGTGGAAGGGCGCTGATTTTCTTTGTTATGTTACACCAGCCGAACACCTATCGCTGCCTACACCGGAAGACGTGAAAGAAGGTTTGATTGCTAGCAAGATTGCTGCTCATGCTGCGGACTTAGCTCTAGGCCGTGGTGGCGACCGCGATCTCAGGATGTCCAAAGCTAGAAAAGAGCTGAATTGGGAGATCATGTACCACGAAGCCATTGATGAAGAGAAAGCACGAGCATACCGTGCACGAGGAATTACTGAAGAAAAAGAAGGATGCTCAATGTGCGGGGACATTTGTGCAATAAAAATTGTAAATGAGTATCTAAAAAACAGGTCATGAATGATGTGGGATTCTAATTCCAATCTTAAGACCCAAAACGACAAACGCTAAACCGATGACCAGTGTTAGGAAGATGTACACCAACAACTCTATTCCTATCTGGTCCATCGTCAACACAATTTCATAGATAAATGTACTAAATGTTGAAAGGCCACCCATCAAGCCTGTAGATAAAAATGAACTCTGGGTCGTGCTTATTTTTTTAACAGCAAGTGCTCCTGCCAATACGCCGACAAAAAATGAAGCAAGCATATTGGCAATGAATATCGAAGCAGAAAGAATTTCGGTGGCGGGGACCACTAGCACAAATAACTCTCTGATCAATGCACCGAGACCACCGCCTAAGAAAACAAGGAAGAGATTGGGATTCACATCAAACCCTCCGCTACCATGATTCCTAGGCAGGCCGTAAGTATGCCGATGATTACTGAACCCAGCCAATAGATTAAGGCAATCACTTTATTTTTCCTAAATAGTTGGGCGGATTCAAGTTCATAAGTGCTATATGTCGTATATCCACCAAGGATACCAGTTATCAAGAATAGGCGCAATAATTCATAGTCGCTGGACAACAGAATTGTAGCGATAAAACCAATTGCAAAGGTTCCTGAAATATTAACGATAAAAGTGCCAAAAGGGAAGATGCTACTAACTTTTTCTAAAATAAAGGTGGTTATGCCCAACCTCAACACTGCACCGATGCCGCCTCCTAAGAATACTGCAAGAACAACAATAGCACTCTCGGCAGGCAACACATTTGGAGAATTCGTGAAGGTCTATAAAAATATATTTCAAACTGCTTACAATCTGGCTTATAAAGGTAGACCGGCGCATAGGGGATGTTTAAATGTTGGAAAAAAGAGCCACTGGAGGGGTTCGAACCCTCGGCCTGCGGTTTACGAAACCGCCGCTCCTTAACGGTCCTTTTAAAGAGGACTACCGCTGAGCTACAGTGGCGTGTATTAAAGGCAAAGCTCCAGTGGTTTATATCTTTTTGTATATGGAGGTTCTAAATGCAAGAATTCAGGAATGAACCCTAAACACTTATAATTAATACTTACAAAGAAATTTAGGGTCATATGAAAGCGTACGTGAATATTGAATATACTCTCAACAATGGTCAGGCATTTCGATGGAAAAAGATCGACGATGAATGGCGTGGTGTTTGCAGAGACAAAATTATTCATATTCATCAAGAAGGTGATGAAATTTCATTTAGAGGGGCGTCACAAGAGTTCATCTCCAGCTATCTGCGCCTAGATGACGATCTGGATGAAATTTATGAAAGCATATGTACAGACCAACAAGTTGCAGCAGCAGTGGAACGATTTAAAGGCATGAGACTTTTAAGACAGGACTTGTGGGAGTGTTCAGCATCATATATGCTAGCAACAAATGCTACTGTACCTCGAATAAAATCAATGATTGAAAATGTTTGCAAAAAATGTGGTAGAGAATTAGAAGAAGGGATTTTTGCATTCCCCTTACCAGAACAAATTGTAGAGCAGGATCTTTCTCAATGTGGGTTGGGTTTCAGAGCAGAACGTCTTAAAAAATATGCAGAAAGTGTGTTGTCCGGTGAATTTAATCTATCAGCCCTCTACGAGATGAACTATGATGAAGCAATTGCTAGCTTGATGACTGTATACGGGATAGGGCCGAAAGTTGCAGACTGTATCGCATTATTCTCACTAGGTCATCTGAAGGCTTGTCCCATTGATGCTCGCATAAGCCACGTCATGGAGGATATCTATGGGATTAAAGGAAGCTATGCGAAAGTTGGTGCATATGCTAGAGACCACTTTGGTCCATATGCGGGCTACGCGCAGGAGTATTTCTATATTGGTATGAGCGCAGAGTACAAAGATTAATCGTCAGCACGACCGCAATCTGGGCATACGCATGCCGGCGCTTTCAAGCCTGTGTGAACCTCATAAATGGAGACTAACATTCCACTTTTCTTAACCATCTCGCAGATTCTACAAGTTTCAGTTACAATATCGGAACCATCAATGATGCGCTGAGCAGAAAGTGAGATTTCCTTCCTAAAGTCATCGTATTGTCCACTAGCTTCAATCTCTTTATTGCTGCCTCTTTTTGATTTGAGGTATTGAGATACGGCCGCGTCAGTAACACCGAATTTACGAGCTACTTCGGCTTGGATCATGCCATGCTTATCAACAAGTTCTCAAGCTAATTCTCTTCGTATTGCCGGAAGAACATACCAAACAATCAGTTCGCATGGGATCTTCATAAACCTGAAGTTTGTTTAACGATATTAAACGTTTCGCAGGGATGTAGGTGATCAGGCGCCTCCGGGATTAGTTTTTTCATAGAATGATAAGATATCCCAATCATCTTCTTCATCCTTATGACGTTTACAAACGATACCATTAGCTCGAGAGTATCTTTCAAGGATCAATTCGGCATCACGAGAACCGATGAAATCTTCAATTGAAAGCTCATCCTTTGAATTTATTCTTCCCCGGAATGATCCTACGACGTTTGTTCCTTCCATAATTAGTGTGTAGTTTGCTCCACCACGGAGTTTTCTCACCCATTCTGAAAGATAAGTATGGAGGTTATCATCAGGTGTGATTACTACTTCTTCTTCAAATTGAATTTTACCATATGACTTTAGCTCTGATTTTAACATCCAGTACATAGTGTCAGTATCTTCAATCAAAAAGCCTTTTACTAGGAAACCTTCTTCTTCCAACTCTGCTAAAATCTGGCGGATATCTCGCATAGGAAGCCGGAATCTGAGGAAATGAGAAAGACCTTCTGCACTGAACATACCATAATTCTTAAAAAAGTGAGCAATGATCTTTTTCCGCGCTTCTTTTACATCCATGTCTAGTTTGGATACTATTTTAAAACGTTTATTTTGATCTGTATAGATGATGGATCCAGAATTCAAAGCTTTAAGTGCTTCCTGAGTGGCTTCCTTGCTAAGTGGGGAGTTGTTTAAGATTGTCGCCCTAAACATTGGTTTTCCGCCTTCAATCATTTTCAATATTGTTTTCATATCGGCAGTAATTTCACGATTCTTAGCGGCTCTGCAGAGACTGACGAATTCCACTGACGCATAAGTAACATAATCTGGAATCGCCTGTGCTTTGATAACAAATCCCATGTCGAACATACTTTTTAGAGGTATTCGATTGCGACAGCGGATCGATGTTGAAGCGTCTGATCTTAGACCACCTTGGACTTTGATGGCATCAGCAACATTTTGGAAACGACGTCCCAGACCTTGTTTGGTAAAAACCAATGAAAGTGCAGAACTTAAAGGACGCTGAACCTCTACAAGATTACCTTTGGCAAACATATCACCAATTAAAAACCAACCTTTTGTGAAGAAGATCTCCCTAATTTCATCAGTCACATTCAACGGAGTGTTGCCCATGACTTCCCTGATGCGGATAACATCATAGCCTTCCATTTGGTGATAGCGCATGAGCGTGTCTAAGGCATCTAGTACTTGTGGAAGATAATCGCTAGAATCAAGATCGAGTTCTCTGATTTCAATGACTCCGCTCATACTCCATTTTTCTACGCCCCCAATCAACTTTCCATCACACAGTATTGGGTAGATCCAGCGGTCTCCAAAACGGGAGGCGACGGCTGCCCAGATGGACTGTATATATGGATCATAAAGTGAGACAATCTTACAGCCTTTGGGCTGTGAATCAGCTTTTCCTAAAGCTTCCAGTTCATCGCGGAAGATGAACATCTCTTCGCGTCCTTCACCTACAGAAATTGATTCTACATCCAGCTCGCTGATAGCATCCATGATCTGTTCATGAGTAAATTGCGTAGCAGTCGAAATCATGTAAACGGATACTGGCCCATACGATCGAATATATTGTTCAACGATTTTAGTAATGGGATTTTCATTAAAAGCTGGTGCATCATAACAGAGGTATATGTTCTCTGAAGCACGCTCTTCACGCTCTTCGAATCGGCGCATGATGTACATGTTGCGGTCTAGGTGTTCGATTGATTCTTTAATCTCATCTTTTTGTCTGTCCGCAATAAGTGCATCAATTTGACGCATGGAGGCTCCGTCTTCCATTGAAGAAATGATTTCTAAAATCCTCTGATCCAGATTCGTTGGTTTTTCCCGGCGGTAAGCTGCAACATAAGCGGGAGCATCTTCGGCTAAGATATATCTTACGCGTCCCCTCATAAACCTACCTAGAAGAATCTTTCCAGATCGCCGCAGATTTTCCCAATCCTTCATACTAAAATTGGTTACACGATAAAAAGCGTCTAAAGGAGAACCGATCGTTCCATTTGTCTTAAATAATTCTTCTATAGTATTAAATGGACCATCTTGTTTATTTCTGCGATGAGCTTCCACTGTTGAATAATCATAAGCGTCAAGATTGGATGTTTTTAATCTAAGATAGTCTTTCTTTAGCATATATTGATTATTTTCAGAAACAAGATACTTTCCTTCACGGATAAGCTCCCTGTGCATCATCCCCTTTAAGGCAGTCTGAACGTCTTTGGAAGATAAAGATAGTGCAAAGGCGATATCTTCCACATCTGCCGGAGCATAACATTTGAGATAGTTTAGAATCACTTGATCAATAGACTCATCTCGTGGCGGTAAAGATAGATTCTGTCTAATGTAGGTCCATTTTCCATTCTGGTATGAAGTACGTTTTACAGAACCGCATACCTCTAATTTCCTTAGAATTTGCGAAACTTTTTCTCGAGGAATGGCCGATAAGGAGACTAACTCAGGAATTGTGTGGTTTGTATCCAAGAAGCTTAAAAGCTTAGTTTCTGATTCACCTAAAGTCCTCGCAGAAGATAATGCTGACGAGTAAACTGGAAGATCCTTAGTGGTTACGAAATAGACATCATCGAGATAGACGGTTGAGATTTTTTCTTCAGCTAAAAGTTCTTTTGACCAGAGATCTATTTCATCCCGATTTGCTGTGCAATAGGGATAGATGTTTCGGCCTTTTTCTTTAAAGATTCTTACTGGTTGAATTCTTGCGATTAGTTCGAATAACTCATCTTTGGTGGAAGCGGTACCGATCTTTTGACGGAAATAAGGTACTACTTGTTCCTCTTTGAACTCAAATTCAGAGACATCAACTCCAAGTACCTTTGTTAAAACTTTACGATGCAGCTCACGCAATAAGGCACCACGATCCTCCATTAACACCATATCAGAGATTCCTGCCAAAACAGCATTGTGAGCAAAGGGAGACGGGGAAGCTGTATAATCAATAGTGTGGATTTTCATTTCTCCGTTCTCAATCTTATGTAAGATCAATTTTGCGTTGTTGATGTCCATTACATCTTCCATAATCTCCCGGTAGGTTTCATCAACAACTGGCACCCCATCAATGTTACGAAGTGCATCCAATAAATAAGAAGAACGGATTTGTTGCCTTCCCACAGATACTTCTTTTCCTTTATAATTACGAAGTATCATAAAACTACGTGACGCAGTATGGCGGAATCTTTGTTTGAAGAGTTCTGAGTCTTTGATGGCCCTCATCAAAACATCATCCAGCGCACTTTCTTTTAGAAGGTCTTTAATCAAAGAAAGATTAATGCGCTCAGGAGATGAGATCATAAAGGTGTCATCAGTCACTGACACGGAAACATTACAGTGCATCTCTCGTGTGATTACAAAGGCATAAGCTCGAGAAAGCGCATCGTTCACTCGCCTACCAAAGGGAAAGTGAAAGATCATACTGTATTTTCCAGAGGGATCGACATATCCCTCAATAATCAAATTTTTATCATCAGGAATATATCCAGAGCTATATTTCTGTTCATTAAAATAAGAAAGTACAGACTGAGCAGAGCCTGAATCAATACCGAAAGACATCAGCCATTCCAGGTTGTCATCCCTTTCCATCCTCTCGGCCATTTCTCTACGAAAAGCAGCTACGCCCATTGAAAGATCGAAGGAACGTGGAAGCATCTCGCCACTCCAGGAAGGTACGGTGGGTTTGCGGCCCCCCGCATCTTTAACAAAAACTTTCATTCCTTTGGAGCGTACGTATTCGTATGGTTTACCACCAAGTACAAAAACATCCCCTGTAGCTAACCGTTCTACAAACTTTTCAGACAGGTCTCCGATCATACCTCCTTTCTCAGTAAATACTTTGTAATTAGCTTCCTCAGGAATTGTACCAAGATTCAAGAAGTAGATCATTCTTGAACCAGACCGACGTCCGAAGATGTTTTCCTCTTCATCGTACCAAATTTTAGGATATACTCCTTCAAATGCATCTTTGCTCCCAAGGTAACGGAGAACTTCCAAAAAAGTCTCTTTTTTAAGATTTCGATAACAATACGATTTGTGAATTAACTCTAAAGCTTCATCGACATCCCATCTTTTTTCAAGGGACATGCCTACAACACTTTGTGATAATACATCTAGACAATTCTCAGAAATTGATACTCGGTCGATGTGTTTGTTGTGAGCTGCACGGCAAAGAACTGCACATTCTACCAGATCATCTTTTTCAAAGACCAATATCCTTCCTTTAGAAGTTAGACCATGACCGTGGCCACTTCGTCCAATACGCTGCAGACCTTTGGCAACAGATTTCGGGGAACCTATTTGAACTACTAGATCCACAAAGCCGATATCGATGCCCAATTCTAAAGAAGTGGATGAAACTACACACTTCAATTCACCATTCTTAAGTCGTTCTTCCACATCCAATCTAGTCTCTTTGGCTAATGAGCCGTGGTGGGCTTCTACGCTTTCTAATCCTCTTTCCCTAAGCTTATAGACGATATTTTCAGTTCCAGATCGAGTGTTGGTAAAGACGATGGTTGTTCGATGTTCATTGATCATCTCATAAAGACAATCATACATCTTGGCATTCACGACCTCGTACGGTAAAACCGTCATATCTTCGGTTGGGCAAATAACCTTGATATCGAGATCTCTCTGCCTCATTATTTCAACAAGATTGAAGTCTCGTGGGGAGCCGTTCTCATACCCACAAAGATACTCGGCAACCTCATTTATTGGCGCCAATGTTGCAGAAAGACCAACACGGACAAAAGGAGCACTGCAAATATCCTGCAGCCTCTCTAAAGTTAGTGAAAGGAATACACCACGTTTAGAATCACATACTTCATGGATTTCATCGAGGATTACATATTCTACACCAGTGAGCTTTTCTCTGAATTTTGGAGCGGCGAGAATCAAAGCTAAGCTTTCAGGAGTAGTGATCAAAATATGAGGCGGTTTACGGAGCATTTTTTGTCTTTCTGCCTGAGAAGTATCGCCAGTACGGACGCCCACTCTGATTGTCGGAAAGTCTGTGCCCAACCGTTCAGCGGTTTCTTTCATCTCTCTTAGGGGCTCTTCCAGATTTTTATCAATATCGTTTGCCAAAGCCTTCAGAGGTGAGATGTAAATCGCATATACTCGATCTTCAAGCTTTCCTTCCTTGGAATACTTAAAAAGTTCATTGATGATTGAGGTAAAGGCAGTGAGTGTTTTGCCAGAACCAGTTGGTGAAGAAACTAACACATTTTGACGTTTGTGGATTAGTGGAACTGCATAAGACTGAGGCTCAGTAAAATCTTCAAATCGATGTGTAAACCACTCAGCGATCAGGGGATCTAACATCGCCAAAATTTGCTTTTTGGAGTAGCGTTTAACTGATTTACTTTTCATAGATTAAACTCCGATAGAACGAATCGTGCTCCATTTTCTTTGGGTGTATTATAACGTTTTGTACCGGTTTTCAAAATCTATATTGAATCTAACTACACATTGTATTGCTCCTTCTATAAATGATAAGAGCAAAGGGATGCGAATGAATGAGTATTTTTACAGACAGATTTACATGAATTTGTGATTTAAAACGTGAAATTAATATTACTGATTGTATTAACCCTGCCCGATCACTATGAGCGATTTAACTTCATATCTAAACATAACCTGTACGGAAAAAGACAGTTTGAATAGAGAGCGAAATCCCAATATTGCGATCTATAATTATTTAGAATATGTTAGAGGCAAAGGTTTGTCTGAGCCAGTCGTTCAAAAACGTAGATGCATGATCGCATGGGTATGTCAAAAACTCATAGAGAATAATATGAGTCCGTTAGCTCAAGAATGGAATGAAGATACAGTTTGTTTCATTAGAGATGAATTAATAAGGGGCGCTCCAGCAAATGTCTGTAAAGAATATTTCTTTACTCTGAAGAAATATGCATCATTTTATAAAAATGATGTTTTTGATAGGGTTCCGGTTAATAACCAAATGAAAGATAGTAAAGTCAGAGAAAATCTCACAAAAGAAGAAATAAACAAAATCATGGAGGAAGCGCAAGGAGTGGAGAGAATTATCTTCCACATGGCAGTCCAACTAGGTTTACGTTATACAGAAATGCTCAATCTGCGCTTAAAGGATCTTTACTACGACCATCTTTGTGTTCTTAGGAAAGACCGCTATGGAACAAGTTTGAAGACAATTATCTTCCACCCGGATACCAGAAAAGAACTAGATGAGTACCTACGGGTGAGAGATGCGGAAATTGACTGGGCGAAAAAGATCAATAAAGATGTTGAAGTTTCAGATTATGTATTCATACACCAAGAAAAAGGTGAACTTCCGATCTACACTGTGTCTGCAGTTCATTACATGATGAAAAAGCTTTCAAATCATTCAAATGTAAAATTCACAATAAAAACATTAAAGAGTACAAATAGAGAGATTGCGCCAGGAATTGAAGATCGCTGGGACCTTGTTCATGGATCTCAAGAGACATTGGATACATATCATGAACCGGACGTAATTGAAGAAATGAATGACGTTGCGGTCAATGGTGATGAATTCTTATCCGCGGTCCTCTCAACATGGCATAACACACCAAAAGGACAAGAATGGAATGCCAAACAAAAAATGCAGATCAAAGATTAGTGAATGATCTCAATTCCATAGAGCTTTTCTGGATTATCCTTATGGATTATCCAGGCTTGCTCTTCAGTCATTTTTCCTGAGTCCAAGTAAGCCATTGTACGTTTAGGGACCGTTTTAATGTCTAAAACTGCACCAGGCCGTGATGGTTCATCCATAAAATCAGTTTCCATGACGAATCGTGTACCTTTTGAAAGCGCTTCGGTGATAGCCGAACGGCTGGACAAAACGGAAGGAAAAAGACCATGATTTTCCTCTTCCAAAACTAATGGTGGAGAAAAATGTTTGACAACATGAGAACGTGGCAGTCCTGTACGGTCAGCGATTTTTGCCAGATCGGCCATGCTTTCAGGCGTTCCCTCTTCCGTGTGTAAAACAACGGGGCAATCTGCTTCTTTCGCAAGGGACATACCATAAGCCATGATCTCATTGGAAGCTTCTAAAATTTCAGCACATACTTCAAAATGAGGTCGTCCGATTTCACCTAAAGCAACAGCTTTGTGCTCTAAGACCAGCTTTTGAGCTGAATCCATACCTTCTTTCATAATGGTTACAGCTTTCTCCAGACCATATTTCTCGGCTAAGCCAATCAAGAGTACAGGATAGGGCCCAACTGCAGTAAAAACTCTTACAGGCGTCTCAGAATTGCATTTCTGAGCCATCTTGAGCGTAAGCTCATAAGACTCCAAGAAACTCTTACCAGAGACTATCGGAACCTCAGCATACGGCATGTGGCACAAGATTGCATGCGTGCCGCCATATTTATGAAAAATATCCATGGCCTCCACACCTTTTCCGGAGGTCTGGAGGTGCATGTGATTGTCAAAAATAGGGATCAGCGCAGAAGCCCCGCCGAACGCAGTTCTTCTGTAATCTTACTTACAGCTTCTTCAACATCAGAAGGTTGCCTCGCTCCAGTGCAGACAAGCTTTCCGGATCCAAAGAGGAGAACTACAACTTTAGGTTCATCGAGCCTGTAAACCAATCCTGGAAACTGCTCAGGTTCATATTCCACTCTTTCTAGTCCCAGAGAGATTGCAATTGCATTGAGATTTATCTCCTGGCATAAGTCAGAAGAAGCTACAATATTCTGAACCACAACATCAGGTTCGATCAAAACATGTATTCCGGCCTTTTCAATCTGCTTGGCGACCTTTGTGATAGCTACTTTAACATTTTCAAGGCTTTTTGCACCGGTACACACCACTTTTCCACTGCGGAACAGTAAGGTAGCGGTTTTAGGTTCCTTAAGCCTGTAAATAAGTCCGGGAAATTGTTCGGGCTCATATTCTGCACCTTCCAAAGCAAGAGCAATTGCTTGCAAATCAAGCTCCTCACCAAGAGAAGTGGAAGCTACTACATTCTCAATTTTTATTCTGGCCAATTAGGTCACCACTCATGGAATTTATATACCTTTATAAAGCATTTGTGCTTGAAAATATATAAACTTGCCCTTTTTCTTTAAATATGAGCTTATAAAGCACGAGTATCTTGGAAACAAGATGGTAGTAATACTATACACTAACGATTAAATACCCAATCTTGCATATGACATATGTCTGACATAAACGCATGTTTTGTCTGACAAAATATCGAGGTTATTGATATGGCCGACACTGAAAGGATTACCGTAAGACTCCAGAACGATCGAGCTAAAGCACTGGAAAAACTTGTGGAAATTGGTAGGTTTCCTACAGTGTCAGACGCTATAAGGGCAGCAGTGGATGAGTTTGTAGAAGCAAACTTTACTCCAGAGTACATTGAACGCATTACCATAGATCTACCTAAAGGGAATGTTGTTGAATTGGAATGCCTCGTAAAAGATGGCGATTCAGTTTCGTTAGATGATGCCATCAGAAATGCTGTCAGAGAGTATACGAGAAAACGCATACCTAAGGCCATAGAAGATGGCCTTTAAGCCAATTCAAGGCGGCAGCGGCTTCTTTCCTTCAATGATGCGATGAGCATCAGCGATAATGCCAATAAGCGTGTTGAATTCCCACTTTGTCAAAACTGCCCTGCCGATTATTCTACGAAACATAACTTCTGTCTTATCCCTTCTAAATTCAGGATAGTTGATAGAGCCCAGAAGAGCATCAAAGAACTCAAACAAATGTTCTTTTTCTTCAGTGGTAGCTTCAGAGAGATTGTTTTCAAAATTATTGGCTAAAAATATTTCATATGCAACGATAGAGACGGCATGAGAAAGATTCAACACCGGATAGGAATCGCTAGAGGGGATGTGTACTAGAAGATCACACCGCTCAAGATCTTTTTGCGATAGTCCATCGTCCTCAGGTCCAAAAACTAATGCCACTTTACCGGTGTACTCTTTCATTTTGTCTGCAAAATCTCTTGCGCTCTCGGGTACTCTGGTGAAATTTTTCTCCCCAGCAGTAACAATTCCTGAAGTGCCTACGACCAGATCACAGCCGGCAATTGCAGATTCAAAATCTGAGACGATCTGTGCATTTTCCAGAATGTACTGCGCGTGTTTGGCCCGCCTGAATGCTTCATCGGTAAGTTCACAAGGATTTACCATGATCAATTCAGTAAGTCCAAAATTAGCCATAGCGCGTGCAATTGCTCCCACATTGCCATCATAAAGTGGCGAGACTAAAACGACCCGGTATGCAGCCATAGTTAACGGGGAGCATTAATACTGGGTCGATACTTAAGCTATATGCATTGGAGAGCAGCTGTCAAAATCGCCTACGATGGCAGAAATTTTATGGGTTCCCAGCGCCAGCCAGGGCTGAATACTGTAGAATCAGAAGTAATCGCTGCACTCCTCAAAATAGAGGCCATCTCGTCAGTTGATGAAGCGAGATTTGGATTCGCCAGCCGCACAGATCGGGGAGTTAGTGCGATTGGTAATGTAGCAGCATTCAATACCAGCTTTCCCAAAGAGAAGTTGTTGCAAGCATTGAATGCCAACTCAGAAAATATCTATTACCATGCATTGGCGGAAGTTCCGGATGATTTTTACCCACGCTATGCCAGAGGCAGATGGTATAGATACGTTATTTCTGACAAAAATAGGAATGAAACTCTCTTGAAAGAGTGTGCTAAACTTTTTGAAGGGACCCACGACTTTAAAAGATTCTGCAAAGCCGATGGTAAAGATACACTCAAGACCCTTGATAAAATCGAGATCAGCCATGAGGAAAATACCTACGTCATTGACATTCAATCACGTGAATTTCTAAGAAATATGATTCGCAGGATTGTAGCAGCGCTTGACTCTGTGGCTAAGGGCTACTCAGAGTTGAACGATGTTCAGCAGGCATTAGAGGGCGAAGACCTGACTTTTGGTCTAGCAGCACCGGAACCCCTGATCCTTATGGATGTTTGGTATGATTTTACTTTTCAAAAAGATTTACCAGATACGCTAGCCAAAAAATTAGACCTGCAGGATGAAGATTTTGCATCTCGAGCGTGTTTTGCTAAAGCGCTCTCCAATCGGGAATGTATAATTAAGTGAGATGCATTGCAGAACTGTGATAATTTCACTTACGGGTACACCAGGCACTGGTAAAACCACAGTCGGAAAACTGTTAGAGCAAAGAGGAATGCATACCATCGAACTTAGTGATCTAATCAAAGAGCGAAATCTCTACGATTCGTTTGATGCTGAAAGAAACAGTTACGATGTGGATCCCGAGGTGCTTGATGAAGCCATTAGTGCTATGAAGATTACTGATGATTGCGTGTTGATTGGTCATCTATCACATTACCTCACGTGCGATAAGATCATTGTTCTTAGATGCAAACCATCCATTCTCGCCAAGAGGCTAAACTCAAGAGGGTGGAAAGAGTCAAAGGTCAAAGAAAATATTGAAGCTGAGGCACTGGACGTCATTCTTATTGAAGCGGTTGAGACCGATCGAGAAGTTTCAGAAATCGATACCAGCAATCTTTCTGCTGAAGAAGTGTGTGACGCCATAATTAAGATCAAAGCAGGTGAGACTGCTAATTACGTTCCGGGAAATATTGATTGGAGTGAAGAGGTATTAGAATGGTATTAGATTCCAAAAGAGAAAGTGTTGAATTTATCTTGGACCCTCTGGCAAAAGCGTTATCAAAGGTTCATCCCAACACATTATCATGGATAGCTTTTGCATTAGCTGTTGTATCCGGCCTACTGATCTATTTTAGCTATGATTTTCATCCCTACGCGCTGTTACCGCTAGCAGCAATCGTTGTGATCTTAAGCGGATTTTTTGATGCTATCGATGGAAAGGTTGCCAGATTAACATTTAAGAGTTCCAAACGCGGAGACTTGCTTGATCATGTTTTAGACCGTTACGCAGACATAATCATGATCGGCTCAGTGGCGGTAAGCGCTTGGTGCAGTCCCTACATTGGCATATTAGCGATTATTGGTGTGTTATTAACCAGTTACATGGGAACCCAGTGCCAGGCAATGGGTGCTGGCCGATTGTACAGTGGACTGCTAGGCAGAGCAGACCGCGTGGTACTTTTAACATTAGCGCCGATAGTTCAAGTGATTTTGATGGCCATTACTGGCAGTGCCTGGATTACCATTGGCGATTATTCAATAACGATCTTTGGCATTGTAATGCTGTGGTTTGCAATCATCGGCAATCTTACTGCGGTTCAGCGTGCGATCAAGATTTGGAAGATGCTCGATTGATCGTAGCCTGAGGCTTTCGAGGGTTGTTTTTGATCCGATAATAAATCAAAGGATGAACAACCTTCGCCTTAGGATTTTCACAGAGCTTATCTGGTTCAAAACAAACACCATAGCTTTTCATGGTAGAGCATTCCGGAGGAACATATTCTGTCCCAGAAATCTCCCCCGTGATGTGCTCTATCTGATATTTTGTTTTAGAGACATCAAAGTCTGGTGAAGATGCAAATAGCGCTAGAATGTCATCTACCGAGAGGCCAATATGATGTAGAAAAGTAGTTAAGGCGAATCTTCCAGAATGGGGAAGGTTTTCTCCAGCCTGGGCCATAGCAATCAAATGCTTCATGCAAGGAGGAAAGTTCTCAACAGTTACTTTACCAAAATCTTGGGCACTGATTTGACTTCTCCGGATATCTGCACGGCCTTTCAAATCAGAAATGTCGCTGGAAAGTGATTTTTTAATTGAATCGGGAATATTCAGAGGCAACTCTTGTTCAATCCTGTCCTGTAGTGCCTGCTGCATTAAACGAGCGAATTTAATCTGATTTAAAGAGACCATACCGTTTTCGATTTCAATATTGATTAATTTCCATTCCTTACTTCTCATTCGTGAAGCAAGTCTGAGATAATCAGAAAAATGAATAGCGAGCTGCTCTTCATCAAACCTTGTTGTAATCCCCAGCTGATATGCAACGTCCTCTACAACCTCAAGCTCTTCGTGCTCCAATCGTTCAGCTAAGGTCACACCTTCCGCAAGCGCATAACGCTTGATAAGAAATTTATCGCCTACACCTGAGACTAGGATTCTCGCAATTGCATATGAAAGAATTTCTTCCAGACATTCTTCATCATTGCTCATGGAACGAAATTGAATTTCGCCATATTCCAGAGCGTCAATTACTCTAGCTTTTGCCCTTTTCCTTGCCGGCAAGTACAGTTCATGAGTGATGACGTCGTCTAAGGAGACTTCTCGCTCATCGATGTACTCAATAGCGTCCTTGACAAAAGGGTATTTGGCGAAGTGCAAAACTTCCATTGCAGTAGTACAGTACAACAGGGCTAAAAAAGGTTAAGGGTGCGGCGAGTGCCGCTTGATGTTTAAAGTACGTCAGATGGTATGTCATTAGGTGTAACGCTTGGGGGTACATCATCTGCAGTATCAAACGCTTTGTACACTAACGAAACATATTGAGGTGCATTGCCTGATAAGACATCATCCATCGCAAGTTCAGAATATCTAAATGAGTCTGATTGTTCATCCCAAGTATAGAACACCCAATATGTCCATAGACCAGTTGTCTGATTTTGTGTTGAAGACAGGTCGAATAAGGAACTCATATATTTTCCTGTTCCACCAGCCATATCTTCCACCTGTATGCTCCAAGAGTTATCTTTGCATGCGTTTTCAATCGCGTCTAATACATTGTCCCCAGTGCCCTTTACCCAAAATCCACTTTCCAGAGCTGCTTTGCCTGGTGAAGTGGAAGTGTAGGAATCATCCAATGGTTCTGTTTGCACATATATGTAGAACACATCTGATTTTTCAGCCTTGTTATCATCACTTAGCAATGCATATGCGCCTACTGCAGCAACAGCAATGACTAAAATAACAATGATGCCGATTATATACTGTTTCTTCATTAGAATACCTCAAACGAGTGTATCCAAAAACTGAATTTAGCTATTTAAAGAGTGTATGGCATATATCGTAAAATAGAATGCTGAATATTAATCTGGCATCATCAGGATAAGGATTAAGCACTTAATTGGAATATTTTCCTTTCAGCGTGTAAGTCTCCAAGATGTGCCCCTCCATTTTCCACCACAGCTCATTCAGCAGAAATCCATTTTTAAGATCAAGAAGGGTGTCTAAAGCAAAGATATGCAACTCATAGGTGTGCATTCCATTAGGGGGCGCCATACCGCCATAAAAACTTGATTCTTCGGCACTTTGATTGCCGCCCTGGATGCTCATAAAACTATTCACACCTTGGATGAAATCAGTTGCAGTTTGGCTTTCATTCTCAATCACTTCCGTCTTGGTGATGTTAGCAGCCGTCCAATGAATCCACGAAAAACCCTTCGTGACGGGGAAGGCATCCTTGTCTTCAAGAATTAATGCAAACGACTTTGTATTCTCCGGCTCACCCTGAATTTTAAAAGGAAGAGAGTAGGTTGGCATACCGTTTTTATTGATGTATGCACCCTTAGAGCCATATTTGTCTTCGATTACCCCATCGATAATTCCGCTACTTGTAACAATCATATTCTCACGCTTCAAATGTTCTAACTAGCTCTACTTAATAACGAGGCAAGCAGATTAATAGCATATCTAAGATTTCTATAGCGTGAAACACACTGTCACATTTTACCCAGGAAACAGAACAATATGCGTTGAAGATCAAACAACTATTCTTCAAGCCGCGGTAGATGCAGGGGTAGACATTGGTGGAAACTGCGGAGGTACTGGTTCTTGTGGAAAATGTAAAGTGATGGTTGAAGGAAATTGTGAGAGTGAAAAAAGTCTGCATCTTTCTGAAGAAGAATACGCTCAAGGATACAGAATGGGCTGCCTCTCGCGAATTAAAGGAGATCTCACAGTATTATCTACGATCTCAACAGGTCATCAAAAGATTGCTTCCGGTTATGCGGATTGCAGTTGTAGAATTTTTTCACCCTTGGTGTCCAGCAGGGAAGTAGTCATTCCCAAAGCAAGTCTAGAAAATAATGAAGCGGATTTTGAAAGACTAAGGAGAGCTCTTGAAATAGAAACGCTTCAGAGTTTACCAACTGCCCTTAAAAAATTACCAACGGCCATTGAGAGTAAAAAAGGAAAGATCAAAACATTACTGTGGGAAGATAAGCTGCTAGATGTCCTTGCCCGTAATGAACCTAGTTATGGATTGTCTATCGATATTGGGACGACAACCATCGCTCTGGAACTTATTGATTTAAGCAATGGCCAAGTTGTAAATTCTGCGTCTGATTATAATCACCAAATCGTCTGTGGAGAAGATGTTGTATCAAGGATGATCTATGAAGAAGAACACGGACAAGAAAGACTTACGCAACTCGTGCTGGAGACAATAAACAATCTAACTAAACAATTTAACAAAAAAATTCATGCCGTGTCGATCAGTGGTAACACGACGATGGTCCACATGTTGCTGGGATTGAATACCCACAGCATTCGCTTTGAGCCGTATGTGCCGGTAACCAATTTCCCACCAGTTTGGCGAGGTTCTGATATTGGTCTAGACGTTTTTCCAGATGCTCCCGTTTACATAATTCCTGGCTGTGCAGGGTATGTTGGCGGTGACATTACTGCTGGTATACTTGCTTCAAGAATGAATGAAGCTGAGCGCCCGTCGCTATTGATTGATGTGGGCACAAATGGAGAGATTGGCCTTGGCTGTAAAGACTGGATGCTTGCTTGCTCTACCTCGGCAGGTCCTTCCTTTGAAGGCGGCGATGTCTCGTGCGGCATGAGAGGAATTGAAGGAGCAATTGACACAGTTAAGATCACAGATGGAAACGTTGAATACAGCGTGATCGGCGATGTTGAACCTCATGGTCTTTGCGGATCGGGAATAATTGACATTGTTGCTCAGCTATTCATGAATGGAATTATTGACAAGAAAGGACGTCTCAAAGAAAGCGAGTTTCATATTACGGATAAAATCGCGATATATGAGAGTGATGTTGAAAGCATCATCAGAACTAAAGCCGCAATTTTTGCAGGGTGCCGTGTTCTTCTTGATGCGGTTAATCTAAAGTTTAAAGATTTAGATAAAATATATATTGCAGGTGGTTTTGGAAATTATCTGGATATTGAAAATGCACAGATGATTGGCCTTCTGCCACCTCTTGCCAAGGAAAAATTCAAGCTGTTAGGAAATGCATCCTTAGGCGGTGCAAAGCTCTGTTTACTCTCTGCAGAAGAACGTCAAACAGCTGAAAACATCGCACGCAGCACCACTTATATTGACCTCTCCTCTTCAAATTCCTTTTTTGAGCAATATTCATCAGCGCTATTTATTCCACACACAAATGCTGAGGAATTTTCTAATTTAGGAAATCATTGAAGTTTAAACGGGAACTATATATTGGATGCGGTTATCTCAATAGATTGTGGAGTGGAATTGTTCACCAAGCTGCATTGGGTCGTTACCACATTCCGACCCTGTCAAAGCCGTAGACTTTATCCTGAAATATCTAGATGAAATCCCGTCCTGGCCTCAGCTACCTATGACTGGGTTTCAAGAGAATATGTATATCCAATTTTCTCAGAATCTGCCAGGAACAAAGGTTGACAAAGAGAATAAACGGGTAAGCGTAAATCTTCTGGATTATGATCCCGAAGACATCTATATGAAGATTATTTCCGAGGATGCTGACCTCTTTCCACTCCCTCCTGAAAACTTTTCAGGATTTTATGAGTTCATTTCACGAGATCTCCCCTCGTGCAAAGCAATCAAGGGCCAGATAACCGGGCCCATCTCCTTAGGTCTGCAGATGACTGATCAAGATGATAAGCCTGCAATATATGACCCCAGTTATGCAGAAATCTTGCGAAAAAACTTGCAGTATACTGCCATTTGGCAAGAGAGGGAGTTAAAAAAGAAAGGTGAAAGGACGATCATTTTCATAGATGAACCATATCTAAGTATCATTGGTACACCATTTGCCAGCATATCTCCTGCAGATGCCGTATCTTGGATCGATGAGGTCGTTTCCGGATTAGAAGATATGAAAGGGATTCATTGCTGTGCCAATACAGACTGGCCATTGGTAATGAGCATGAACATCGATGTCTTGTCTTTCGATGCTTATGATTATGGATATACAATTGCACTTTATCCTGAAGAAGTCTCAGCTTTCCTAGAGAGGGGCGGATGTCTTTCCTGGGGAATAATTCCCAACAATGAAGATGCTTTAAAAAATACTGATTGTGCTTCGGTGATCTCACACTTTGAACAGTTAGTTACAGACCTAGCAGGCAAAGGTGTAGATAAAGAGCTTCTGCTTAAAAATTCCATACTTACTCCCCAGTGCGGCCTGAGTGGTTTAAGTGAAGACGCCAGCGAAGATGCAATGAAGCTTTTAATCGATGTATCTAAGGCAGTAAAAGAAAAATATTGCTTGGGATGAGCATGGGACGTATTTTTGCAATAGCTGGCAAAGGCGGAGTAGGGAAAACAACTATCTCTGCCCTCTTGATAGAATACTTATCCAAAAAAAGTGGAGAAGTTCTGCTAGCAGTAGATGCAGATCCCAATTACAACTTAGGAGATCGCTTGGGTGTAGACGTTGAGAAAACAATTGGTGATCTGAGAGAAGAATTGCAAAAATCATCAGACGATGCTTCAGAGATAAGTAAACATGAGCAACTGGCATACAATCTTCGCTTAGCCACCAAGGAAGGCAGCGGTTTTGATCTCATCACAATGGGCAGATCAGAAGGTAAAGGATGCTATTGCTACATCAATTCGATTCTCCGAGACTACTTGAGCGAAGCGATTGATCAGTATCCCTATGTGGTAATTGATAATGAAGCAGGGATGGAACACATCTCACGATTGACCTGTAAGAAGATGGATATTCTTATTGTCGTGACGGATGCTACGGCAATAGGCTTTAAAACTGCTAAAAGAATTTTAGATCTGGCATTGAGTTTGGATCTTGAAATTGGAATGACGGTGCTGGTTGTCAACAAAGTTTCCCAAGAAGTCCCTTGTGAATTAATACCAGATGGCTTTTCAGCAAAATATTTTATTCCATTTGATGAAACAATCGAGACCTTGACAACTGATGGTGCTCCTTTGAAGTTGGATATAAATAATTCTGGATACAAGGCAATAAAAGAAATGGCGGATAATGTTTTAATCCGCTGTAGGAAAAAGAAATTATAGGTTTTTTAGAATCTTGGGGATTCCCGAAGATTCGCGTGGTCCTACTACCACATTCATGCCACTTAGCTCTTGAAGTTTGCCAGACATCCGTGACAACATACCAGGCATGATCACTGGTGAATTACCACATTTGGCTTTTGCATCAACGTCTGCAAGAGCAGTGGCTACCTTTTCCGGAGTTAGTTTTCCTGCCGAAAAGGCAGTCATTACTGAAAGTCCTTCAGTATCGACTACCAGTAGCCAGGCTGGCACTTTTGATTTCTCAATGTCACCTAAGACGGTAAAATAGGTAAGAGAGAAATTCGTGGTAAACAGCAACGGAGAACCATCTGTTGGATTGTTTACTGGATAAACACCAGCTTTGACTTGAATCGGAACTTGTGGATCAGTGTAGATGTTTTGACGCAAAACAAAGAGCGGTAAAGCTTCTGAGGGTTTCAGATTGTCCAATAGTACGATTCCACCATATTTCATTGTCGAAATCATTGCCATCTGAATAGATTTCTCAGAACCGCGTGCATCAGTAACAATTGGATAACCTAAGCCACGAAATGTTTTCTTGATCGCATTTTTTCTGACAATGGTATTTTTTTCAACGACCTGTTGAAGTGTTGATGTCTCGAGATCGATCATGAGATCTTCAACACCAGCTGCTTTTGATTTTTCAACGAGCTCGGCCAAAGTGGAAAGGTTGCCATCTCTCAGAACCAACGGACATTTTGTATTTTTAGCGATGCTGATCATTCCTTCAAGATTGTCAGCAGTAGCAGCATACAGCAAAGGCCTTTTGGCAGAGATAGCGGTAGCGGCTGCTTTCATTGAATCAATATTAGATGAAATCAGCATTAGAGGAAGATTTGTTTTAGAAGAGATTTCTTTACATACTGAACTAAATGTGTCTGGCAGTCCACTTTTATTTTCAACAGCAATCAGATCTAAACTGAGGATTTGTCCGACTCGTTCAAACTCCAACATCGCTAATTCTTGAAGGCGACTTGTAAGATCTTCAGCTGAAAGATCATCAGGAATGGTTACTGCATAACAAGTAGGATGGAAGAATTTCTTTTCATGACGATATAGTTCTGTCTCTTCCCCCAGCTCGATCTTTTTATCACCAGTACCGACAGTAATTAAACGGATTGGCGGGGCTGATGAAGATTCCAAGGCAGCTTTTGCTTCATCAGATATAAAGGGACAATCGGCAAGTTTCACTTTTTGATTTGCAAGCTGCATGGCAAAGGCCAAGCATGTGGGAAATCCACATTTTCCACAATTTGATTTGGGAAGAAATTTGAATATTTCAATTGCCGTAGGCATATTATTCACCTCTCAGATCGCTGATAGCGTCTGAAACTATCTTTGCTGCATTTTTATTCCTAATTATTACAATATCCGCTCCAGACATTAAAGCAGCTAAGGCCGTGGCCGTTTCCCACCACATGCCGCGTTCTTCTACGTCACCCCATGAAGGGTTTTCTTCTGTCGCTTCTCGCGCATCCCAGGCGGCTGTGGAATCACAGATCATCGGCGGCTGCAGCATTCGATCATTCATCAAGGCGGCAATTCGAATCCGTTCATTAACAGAATATGAGTATTCCAGACCCATGCCGAGTCCTGCCATGAGCGGATCCATAAGAATGTTATCTAATTTCACGCCAAAGTCACTTAAGAGAATATTCATCTGTTTTGCAAGATTGATATCTAGATTAGAAAATGCGACAACTCCATGACCATTGGCCATAGCTGCTGCGGAAGCACTTTTATAAGTATTCTCATTAGCCTGGCCAATTATCAGTCGCTTAGAAGAGCAGGAATTACAGACTACTTCCAGAACTTTAGGATCTTTTTCTTCATTGCCTGAACCATAGACAATCACGGGCACGTTTACTGCTTCAAGAACCTCATTGACAATTTTTGCCGCATCCTCAGGAGAACGGTCTTTAGTTTCAGGATCAGTAGATAATAATTTTAAACAAATTAAATCAGCATGATATTCTTCCACCCAGGTTTTTGCCTGGTTAACGGCATTTTCATTGCAAAAAGCAACTATTTCGGGATCGTCAATAACTTCACCAGCAATCAATTGCCGCCGGCCTAAGCCCTCGTAGGACAAGAAAGGCATTCCCTGTTCTCCACCAACTTTCATCTCCGCGGATAGGGGGACCTCAGTTATTTTTCCAGACCATTTTTCTTTAGGAATTGGTACTTCCGACATAAATTAACCTCAGTTATTGTAATAAAGGCGGCATTGACAGTGCAGGATGATTTACAGAAGTCATCCATTCAATCAATCCCTCAGCATCAGTGGTAATTGTTTCATCTGCGATTTTTTCAAAGAAATCAGGCACGCCCAGCTCCACTGCTCTTTGTTGAATCTGTTCCTTGATGGTTTCTTTTAGATCCTTGGGCATCCACGCGATACGCAGGAATCCACCATCGGCAGGGATGAATTTCTTACTCGTAAGATATTTTCTACCGATGCCCATAAAGCCAGGTGTCTGTTTTCCGCCACCGACTGAGCCCGCTAAAGTAGAGAATTTCATCCCCACAGGAGTCATGCCACCATATTCTCTGCTTACCGCAAAAACTGCTTGCATATCGCTGGTCATACCAACAATAACCTCAAAGCAACCGCAGGAAGTCATAGGATCTTCCATCATGCTGTAAGTGTTGACATGTTCAATTTTATGATTGGAACCCTCATAAATGGCATCGTTTACCCCAGCCCATTGCCCTTTTTCAAGATCGAAACATTCACCCTTGAGAACCGTTTGGTTGGGTCCATGAGGATCGATTTCTTGGGCAGCTTTGGCATCTAACCAATTGATTGCTCCACAGAGACCGAGTCTTTCCGGCATGATTATGCACACGTGTCCTGGTGCGAAGGAGCTGCAGAGCCCACAAGTATAGAAGCGGTCGACACTTTCATCGGTCAATCCTGCAAGTCTTGCATCCCGTGCAGCATAGCGGTCTAAAGCTAAGGGAAGCAACCGTGCGATCTCTGACTCGTCAGTAATGATGGTTACTTGTACTCTACTGATAATAGAGCTAAATTCTTCCTTTAACTTAGCAATAAGAATGTCACCAAAATGTTTAAGGCGCATGCCTGAAGCCACGGCCGTTTTACTTAAACGAACCCAGATCATGTTACGCTGACCTGTGTGCCACACACCTTGAGCAAAATTCAAACAGAGGTGAATTCTCCTTTCTAAAACTGATTCAAAATCAGCCTGCATCTTTTTACCATAAACATCCACGAGGATTGCTAAAGGAGTTGCTGAACCGTCCTCGAATTCATCAACATCTTTTCCAATGAGCTTGATGCGGCCATCTTCAACTTCATCCTCGCTGCACATTCTCAATAATTCAAAAACCGTAGTTTTTGTAGAACCGCCTGCCTCAAGGTAAGTATCAGGCTTACGGATACTCTCTCCTTCAAAGGCCGGACCATAGGCTACTGGAATATCTACCGAAGCAAGATTAATGATGATTTCTCTTAGTTCAATGGCCGTCTGTACCACTTTTAGAGATTTAGAAGAAGCTAAGACATTGGGGATTTCTTCTACATCCTGATCAGAGACCACGACGGCTTTGTTGATAATTGCCGCCATAGCAAGAGCAGCTGTAATCTCATCTATTGGTCCAAAAGAAATTACAAACACTTTCGGACGTTTTGACAAGTAATCACTAAGTTCTGTTCTTTCCCCTCGTGCAATTGCTCCAAATGAAAGAGCAGCGCGTATTGCAAAGTTTACAGCATGAATGGTCTGTGTTCCTGAACCGATCGGAAAGAGTAGTAGTTTTGAACCCATCTGGATATTTTTATCCCTCAGCTGATCGGCAATTTCTCCAGCAGCAAAAGTAATGATGCCTTTCGATTGTAGGTCCCTTACGATTTTAACTAATTCATCTGCGTCAGGCGCTTTGCCCGTTAAGACCGCTGCACCCGGGATAGTATCATCAACAAAGGCAACACCAAATTCTCTCAGAGTCTTGTCGGGAATAAAGCCACAGTAACCAGATTCCGCATAGGGATCGCTGTCTTCTACATACTTGAGCGCTTCAATAATCTCTGCAGAGATCATTGCCAGCTCGCCGGCACACAAGGCATTTTCGATATTTGGCTCATCAGAAGGGGAGGGGAGATCGACCAGTATGTTTTGAAGATCGCCAATAGTTTTAGAACTTTTACCTAGCCAGGCATAAATGGTGGGGAGTTCATAACAGGTTTCAGGATATTCGACTATCTGCTGAGGGTCGGTGAACTGTTCCAATTTGCGCAGGGCTAAAGATTTCAATTCCTTTGAACCTTTAATGGCTGCGCCAAAAAGATCGGCATTAGTGACTTTTCCTCCTGAATCCATTTGCTATATGCCCCCACAGTTAGTGATGCGTAGGATATATGGAGAATGGGGGTAATTAAGCTCCCCCTCAAAAAGCAAATAATAAAATGTTTAGATTGAGATTTTGTCAATCCCCATCAATTCAAATCTTCCTTTCGCAGAGGCAAATGCATTTTCTAAATCAGCACGAACTGCTTCGATTCCCGAGGCGCATCTGCTGTCAGCAACAATGTCCAAAGACATGGAATCATTGTAAATCATTACGTCTGAAGAAATCGAGATGATGTTCATCTTATGATTTGCCAGAATGTCGACGATAATGCCCACTGCACCAGGCCGGTCAGGAACAATAAATTTGAACCCTACTGGCTGGATATCCATTGGCAAGAAGGTTATCGAAAGGGCATAGTTGTCCTGATCATCAACCATCAGAACTGGCTGCTTATCAACAACATCTTTCATTTCAGCTAAGAAATCTTTAGGAATTTCAAACAGACCATCCTTCATCGGCGCCGGTGATTTTTCTCTTTGCTTTATGGCTTTAGTGAGGATGTTGCTGCACTTTCCTGCTGAGCCAGTGGTGTAACGTTCAGAGATCTTAGACGATTCTAACTCCATTGAAGTTACTTTATCCAGCTTTGCTGAACCCATTCTCTTTAAAGATGAGAATTCTTCCAATAACTCATCCGGTTCACCAAAGTAAGAGATGTCGGCTAACATCCGCCAGACCATAACTTTGTGGGGGATGGAAGTTAGTGAGCTTGAATTCAGGATGTCGACGTCTCGATCGGATAAGAATTTAGAAACTTGAGCACATGCACCAGGCTGGTCTTTCATAACGAAAGTCAACTGACAGATCTGCTTATAATTCTCTGGACCGAAATTAGAAAGGACTAATTCATACGATTTTGACTCTCCGTCATCGTATCTGAAGAGAACACTAAAAATCTGACTTCCGTCTACTAGTCCTAGATATTCGCCGATCTCGCCTATGTGAATTTTACCGTTCTCAATTCTTCCGAGTTGCCAGTGTCGCATCATTGGTCCCTAGGGTAGAAATATATGACTTGATGATAAAACTGACGCCAGAAAGATATAAAAAAATTAAAAGTTGGCTGAAAAGCCATTACTTTTTGTCCTTTTTGAAGCAGAGGAACCAATCAAGACAGTACATATCTTCATTTTGTGATTCCATCCGTTCTTTGGCAACACCGCATGATCCAGCAGTAGGTACGATTACATCGTCGCCTGGGCGCCAATCTGCTGGGGTAGCTACACCATCACTGTCTGCTTTCTGAAGACCTTTGATGATACGCTTTATTTCATCAAAGTTTCTTCCCAGAGATAATGGATAGTACAGAATACATCTGATCTTTGCTTTGGGATCAATGAAGAATACGGCACGGACAGCCTGTGTGTTAGAAGCGTTAGGCTGAATCATACCAAACTTGTTGGCAACTTCCATTCTAATGTCTTCGATCAGAGGGAACTTTACCTCAACGTTTTTCATTCCTTTGTAATCAAGCTCTTGGATTTTTCTGAGCCAGGCAATGTGAGAATAAAGAGAATCAACAGAAAGTCCAATTAACTCAGTGTTCATTTCTTTGAGTTCATCCATTATGCTTGCAAAGGTTATGAATTCGGTAGTGCATACTGGTGTAAAGTCTGCTGGGTGTGAGAACAAGATCACCCATTTCCCTTTGAAGTCCTCCGGGAAGCTGATTGGTCCTTGTGTTGTTACTGCTTTAAACGATGGGGCATCGTCTCCGATTAAGGGCATTTTTTGCTCGTCCATAGTAATGTCTCCATTTAACTATAGTAGAGCGGGATATATTATCTTGTAGCCGAATTTTTGCGGCTAGAATCTGAGGATCGTTGCATAAAAATCATCTGACTTCTCTTTAGACAAGGCGTATTTAAAAGAATAGCGAACGGGAATGCTTTTAGACATACCGGTAGAATATTTACACTTTGTACATTTATAACGCAGAGTGATAGCTTTTCCATAAAGTGTTTTATTTTTAATTTTACGCATTTTTGAACCACACACTGGACATTCAGCAGAGGGTTTTTGCGAGGCAAGTTCTCTCGTTTTGATTTCTACTGCCGCCACACCAGACTGGATTGCAACTCGCCTTACACGTTCGGCGGTTACCGTGTACTCAGGATTCATTTCTTTTAGTCTTTCTCTTGTTAAGTCTACCAATTTTGATTGGGATGTGATTACATCATGTTGTCGCAGAACGTCAGCGATAGCGATGGCTAATCTCCCTTCTGAAGGAATTTGATAGACCATAAGGGGTCAATGGAAGAAATAGATAATCTACTTTCCTAAAGTTGGATAAAAAGTAAAGAAAAGGTTTGATTAAGAAATTTATTCGCACAGCCACTTGCCTACAGATAATTCCCAATTCTGGATTTCATAATCATTGAAGAATAACTCAATTTCACGCTTGGCAGACTCAGGGCTGTCGGAGCCGTGAATGATGTTTCTGCCAGTTTGTTGAGCATAGTCTCCACGAATAGTTCCAGGAGCGGCGTCATTAGGGTTTGTTTTACCCATCATGTTCCTCATTGAAGCAACAATGTTTTCTCCTTCCCAGACCATCATGAGTGAAGGTCCAGAGGTCATGTAGTCAATGAGTCCCTCAAAGAAGGGTTTACCCTTGTGTTCTGCATAATGGCGCTCTGCCTGTTCACGGGGAATAGTGAGGAATTTCATAGCCAAGAGCTTGTAGCCCTTGGATTCGATTCTCTTCAAGATGTCCCCCATGAGGCCACGTTGGACGGCGTCGGGTTTAAGCATTACGAACGTACGTTCCATCATGCTTTCACTCTTTCTTTTCAGTAGATTCTTCTGAAGTTTGTTCTTCTGCAGCTACTGGCTCTTCTGGTTGTTCAGCAGATTCTTCAACAGGTGCGGCGGGCTCCTCTACAGGTCCGTCATACTCTGCGACTT
Organism: uncultured Methanomassiliicoccus sp.; assembly: GCA_905203995.1. Taxonomy (GTDB): domain Archaea; phylum Thermoplasmatota; class Thermoplasmata; order Methanomassiliicoccales; family Methanomassiliicoccaceae; genus Methanomassiliicoccus_A. Next base: position 214,419 of record CAJKXZ010000002.1, read on the forward strand.
GAATCTTCTTCTTGGGGGCTTTGGCTCCCTTCTTAACTTTCTTAGCCTTCACTTTCTTAACTTCAGTGTTCTTCTCTTCAACAATGCCTTCCTTGGCAGCGGCGGCGGCAATGGCAATTTCCTTCTCACGTTTTGCAGACCTTGTCCAGGCTGTGGTACGTGGAATTCTTCCCAACTCAATCATGTTTTTGTAACACTTGTTGGTATCGAATGTTAGCACTGTGCCATCTTTCTTAACATACAGCTTACCAGTACCAGGTTCCATTTCTGCTCCGCAAAAGGAACAGACTCTTCTCTCTACCATGGTCTTCGCCTTACCTTATTGAAAGTTTACGAGCCTCTCTAGAGGTCTCTCTAAGCATCAGTATGTCACCCATGCGCACTGGGCCCATGATGTTACGGGTAATAATCCTGCCTTTGTCACGTCCTTCTAATACACGGACTTTGACCTGTGTGGCTTCACCAGTCATACCAGTACGACCGATTAATTCCACAACTTCTGCAGGAATACTGCTTTCATCCATATCAGCCATGTAAATCACCCGCTTACTGCTTTAGCTGTTTAATCTGTTCAGCAAAGCTCTCAAGTGCAGGCTTGGCCTTTCCAGCATCCAGAATAGCTACTGAAGCGGTTGGCTTTTCTAATCCAACAGCGTTTCCGAGCTCGGCTTTGGAAGGTACATAGGCGTACAAAACGTTGCGCTCTTCACAAAGGAGAGGCATGTGTGCTAAAATCTCTGGGGGCTGTACATCTTCAGCAAGGATTACGAGTTGGGCTTCGCCCCTTTCAACGAGTTTGGTAACTTCGTTGGTTCCTCTTCTGACTTTACCGGTATCCCTTGCAGATTCGACTATCTCATATGCTTTGTCCGAAAGCTCTTTTGGCATTTCGAAGCGCACAAACATTGCTTTACTCATTATTTCACCTCATTCGGATGCTCAGGCATCCTCATCATTCATCGGTTTTACGAGAATGTATTAAGGTCGAAAGAAGCGACTCTATTTAAAACTTCATAGAAGCTAGCCGGATAACTCCAATAGAAATCTAAGATAGCACTCATTTATCAGACACTTGTCAATTGACAAACGATATATACGGACAGAATCATCTTGCCGCACAACTATCGCCGGGCTAGTTATGGAGAAGCGCGTCCACCTTAAAATCGATGAAAGTCTTACACTTCGTGAGGTTATGGAGAGTCTTGAAGAGATTCAGGCAGCAAACCCAGACCTAGATGTATTCTTCGACGGCGATACTAAATCAATCTGCAGCCGGCCCCGCGTTAAACCGGAATAATGGTGTGAAGATGCATACTGGTCGTCTTACGTTAGCGTTGTACAATTCATACGACCCCAAAAATTTTCGTGAGGCTCACCGCCGAGCTTTAGCACGTGCAGGACCTCTAGCATTAGCTTTTGATTATAATCTGGCAGTATTCGGATTTCCCTTTCCTGCCGATCTACACACACCAATCGAAATAGCAGATTGGGTGGCTACGACAACTTCCATCGGCGAACATGGGGGATTTCTTAAAGAATTAACTGCCAAAGGACGGTTTCAAACATTTCCCTACCCTGACAAGGGCTTTCCTCCTCAATTAGGGGAGATCGTACTTACTACCAGAAAACCAGACGAAAAAAAGAAGATCAGTGCCGAAGAAGTGGCAAGCCTTCTCAAAAATGGTCAAAGCGTTATGTTGGTTTTCGGTTTAGGACCTAAAGGTGCTCCCAAAGAGGTGTTCAAGATGACTAAACATCATCTAGACATTACCCCTGGTGGCTACTCTCTGGAAACTTGCACAGCCATGGGAGCAGCGGCGGGAGCAATGGCTTATCTGCTTAAGCAATGAAGTTAATATTTTTCATACTTCAGATCCAGCGAAGGTACGGATACTCCGAATCCATCACGAATTTCACCGACAATCTTAGCACCTGGGAATTCTTTAACAACTTCAGCGGCACAGTTTTCAGGGACAATGATGCTGAAGCCCATACCCATATTGAAAGTTTGATACGCTTCCAATGGTTCCACATTACCCAGCTTGTTTAAAACATTAAATATTGCGTTAGGAGGGAGAGGGTCGGTAATGACTGTTGAAATTCCCTTTTTCAGCCTGAGGAAGTTGCGAAGGCCACCGCCAGTGATGTTTACCATTCCATGAACATCATATTTTCTTACAATTTTCAAAACATCCCTGACATAGACTTCGGTAGGTGTCAGTAGGACATTGCCGATTGGTTCATTTAAACCAGCGATTTTTTCATCAAGTGAAATCTCCAGTTTTTCTAATATTTTCCTTGCTAGAGTATAGCCGTTGGAATGAAGACCAGTGCTTGGCAGGCCAATGATCAAGTCACCGGGGGCTACTTTGGAACCGTCGATGAGTTTATCCTTTTCTACCATGCCCAGACAAGACCCGGAGACATCTACTTCCCGCACTAATTCAGGAAGAACTGCTACTTCTCCACCAATTAAATCACAGTTAGAGAGTTCACAGCCTTTGTTAAGGCCAATGGCAATTTGAGAAAGCGTTTCTGGATCAGGCACATCTACAGCCATATAATCTACAAACGCAATCGGTTCAGCACCTACACAGATTGTATCGTTAGTATTCATAGACACACAGTCTATGCCGATAGTATCCCATTTTTCCAATTGCTTAGCAATTAGCAGTTTAGTGCCCACTCCATCAGTACACAAGGTCAAAAGCGAGCTTCCGATGTCGATGATACCCGTAAACTGACCCGGCAGATCTAAAGACCGCGCACCTTCCGTACGTCTGAATTTAAGTTTACTAACCAATGCACCTATCGCTTTAGATTTCTCATCGATATCTACTCCGGCGTCTGCATACGTCATATGCCCGGTCTCGCTTGCCATGATACCGTATCTCTATTCCCATTAGAAGCTTTTCTGTTAGTATTGCACCAATTCGGATGTTTGAACAAGGACAGATGAATAAGGCCGGTTTGTATATTTTGTATGTGAAAAATGTTTAGTTAAGTATTTTTAGGCACAATGAGTTGGGTGCAGCGTGAGAAAGATAGCCGTTGTCGCTACGGCGTTGTTGGCGATATTGTTGGTTTCAACGTTGATGCCTTGCATACTTGCAACGTCGGATTCCTCATCAGACGGTACTGTCCTCGGTGCAAATGACAAAGGTGATGAGCCTCCACTTACAGGAAAAGGGACAGTTAGCGGCAGGGTTCTTATCCGTGAAATAGGCGCATATGATTGTAAAGTAACATTCACAGAAATAAATGATAATAATGAGATGGGTGTGGAACATTCAATAACTATTCCTAAAGAAAACGATGGATATTACTCAATAGAGTTAGATATTGGCCGATACACCGCATATGCCGAATATGATAAAGAAAAAAATGTACCACCTGATGACAGGTCTCCAATAATTGTTGTAGAAGAAGGTTCAGACATAAAAGACGTTAATTTTAGATTTGAAATGAGTTATCCGTTTCATGGCACAATTACCTTTGAAGGCTCTGGACTTGGTGGCGTAACAGTTACACTTACACCAATCTCAGGAAACCCGACTTCCGTACAAACAAATGAAGATGGTTATTATTCATTCAAGGGCCTTTCTGGAGGCATATACACCATAGATTGCCAAAAAAGCGGTTTTGAAACAGTGACTAATAATATTGATATGAGTAAAGAATACTACTTCAACACCCCCATGACCAGATCAGGATTGCCGGGAATTAATGGGTTTATTGAAGGATATGATTTTCAACACTCAATGATGGTTGTGAGCTTAATCGGCATGGTAACGATGATTATCTTTGCTTTAGGCGTTAGATTCCATCTGATGAAACATCCCCATCTGATTCTTAATGATGAAGAAGAGAGTGACTTGAAAAACGATTAATCCAGTCCCAGAATCTTCTTTGATTTTTGCATATTTTTTTCAATATTTTTTGAAACTTCCTCATAGAGGGAGTTTCCCCACGCATCAATTGCTACCACAAGTGGTCCAAAATTATTAGCTTTGACTACCCAGAGAGCTTCTGGCATGCCAAGATCTAACCAAAAAACATCTTCAACTACTTCTAAACCCTGAGCGGCCAATACTGCTGCTCCCCCAGTAAATGCAAGATAAACACAGCCGCACTTTTTCATTGCATCTACTGTCGCTTGTGACATTCCACCCTTCCCGACAATCGCCCGTACTCCAGAAAGTTCAATGAAGCGTGGCTCCATGGAATTCATTCGAGCAGAGGTTGTAGGGCCAGCAGCTAAGATTTTGTTATCTTCCTTACATACAATAGGGCCGCAATGAAAAATTACTCCTCCGTGGAAGTCTACAGGTAATTCTTGAGAAGAATCGTACAATTCAAGTGCGCGGAGATGTGCCTCATCCCGTGCAATGTAGATCGTCCCTGAAAGATAGACCGTATCTCCAACCTTAAGATTTCTTACATCCGCCTCAGATAACGGCGTATTCATGGCGAACACCTCCTTGTCAGGTATTCTACTTTTCCATCGGGATGGATCCTGGCCGTTGCACGACGTGCAGCCCAGCATTGAAGGTTGATCGCTATGGGAAGGCTGGCAGTATGGCAGTAAGCAAGTTCAATGTTCACACCCAATACGGTAGTATCTCCGCCAAGGCCCATTGGACCAACGCCAGTCAGATTGAGTGCTTGATAAAGTTCTGCTTCCAGATCAGCAAGAGCCGCATCAGCATTTCTTTCATTTAAGGGTCTCAGTAAGGCTTTTTTAGAAAGTGCCATCGCTTCATCAGCTGTTCCCCCGATACCAATACCTAAGATAGTAGGTGGACAGGGTTTACCAGCCGCCTTAACAACAGTGTCAAGGATGAACTTTTTAACACCCGGCAGACCCTGTGAAGGGGTTAACATCGCCAAGGCGGTCATGTTTTCAGACCCAGCGCCTTTAGGCATTACAGTTATCTCCACATAGTCCTCAGCTGAAGGGTGAAAGACCACATAGGGAAGACCACTTGCAACATTAGTTCCAGGATTTTCTCGAGTAAGAGGATGAACAACATTGGGCCGCAAGGGAATTTCATTGGTTGCTCTGAGAACTCCCGCACGGATTTTTTCTTCAAGATCAGAAGTGATTTTACCTTTTACAAAAAACACATGGATTCCAGTATCCTGACACATAGGAACCCGGAGTTTACCGGCAGCGTCGATGTTCTCCAAAATAGTACGAAGTTGTGTTTTAGCAATAGCGTTGGTTTCATTCATCTCAGCATTTATCAAAGCCGAAACGACATCTTCTGGTAAGGTAGTAGTAGCTTCCCTTAACAAAGAAACCACAATTTCTTCGACAGTACTATCTGTAATGATTTCACCCCAATACGCGCCTCCCTAATCATAGCCTCAAAGTAATTTTAAAGCTTCGATCAATATGTTGTTATAATTCATAGGCCAATCACAGCTTCATGAAGATCGGAATCATCCATATTGGTGATGAACTTTTAACTGGGAAAATAAACCCCTATCCTTTTGAAATGATTAGTGCCATCCAATCAAAAAATGCTGAAGTTTCTTCCATCCAGATAATTACTGATGACATAGATATCATTGTAAAAGCATTAGATCATTCTCAAAAATCAGACATAGATCTCTTGATTGTTACAGGCGGATTAGGGCCAACATTGGATGATCTTACTCGAGAAGCAGTGGCAGAGTATATGGGCGTGGATCTGGAGATTGATAAGAAGTCATTAGCAGATTTAGAAAACTTTATGAAACTAAGACATCCAGACAAGGAATTAGCAGAGATTTCTAAGAGGATGGTAAGAATTCCTAAAGGGAGTACTGCAGTACACAACATATGTGGAGCCGCTTGCGGAATAAAAGCTCAGGCGGGCAAGATGACTATCTTTTGTCTGCCGGGCTTCCCCAATGAAATGATGCCCATGTTTGAAGAGAGCATACTTCCCTTGATTATTGGAAATGAAGAAGTAAGTGAAGAACTGACCACATTTGTAAATGAATCAGATATTGATCCATATCTTCGACAGATTTCGGAAAAATATCATGTCCGCGTCGCCTCTTTACCAAGTTTAGAATGGAAGACTAAAGGAAACAAGGTAGTGATTAAGGGAAGAAAAGAAGAGGTGCTCGCGGCAAGAAAAGAATTAGAGAATTGTATTAATTCCCTATAAAATACAATTCTCCCTCGTAACTGAAGACTTTAATTGTTTCACCAGTTCTTTTAAAGTTACGAGGCTTCTTTATTTCTACGGTTTTATAGGTCACAGGATGCATAATCTGAAATTCACGATCTGTTTCAGTTAGAACCACTGCATCCATAAAATCTTCTTTGGTCCCCACTACCCTAACGTCCCTTAGATCAACATTCATCATTGTTTTTGACTCGTTGTTTTTAATATTACGCATTTTTGCGGTCTGGGGTCCGGTGCTTGTTATAATGTACAATTTATCTTTTATTTCAACAATATCTCTAATGCGATAGGATGGTAATCGTACTAAGTAAGTTACACGATAGATGTTACGACCATCTTTCTGTCCTTGTATCGAAGAAGATTCTTTAGATTCTGCACCATAGGTAGAAATCAGATCACGAGCGATCATTTTTCCAAAAGCCAGCGTGCTTACGTACAGATCGTAGCCGCCATGAACCTCTAATACTTTTGAAATGAAAGCATCACGATTATTCTTAGCAACTCCTTCTGCATATTTCATAACACGCGATAAGATCTCTTCCTGTTCTTCATTTGAAAAACGTCTGGAAGTAGGACGAATTTGGACAATTGATTCAAAATAGCTGCCTTGAATTTTATTACAGCGGTCACAAACATTGCGTCTCATACGAATTGTTGTGGTGCATTCTTCCACAACTTCCAGATCTTCATAAAACAAATATGCAAGAATTTTGACTAAGTAGTGTTTATCATCAAGATGTTCCGCTGAGCATTCAATAGCATCAAGAGTCGCATCCTGCCTCAGCATGATGTTGCCGATTGCATATTCTTTGACTGCTTCTTCTTCAGAATCAAAATGTTCCCAATTCTTCCCGATTTGAAATTCACCACAGTGAGCGCAGAAGACCAGGTCTGACACTTCTGGACAAGTAGTAAAGCGATTACTCTTAAGATAACACTCAGAACATAGGGATTCGTAAGTTTTCCCTTCTTTACCACACTTTACACAGAACATTTACATCTTCGCCAGCTGAGCGTGAGGAACGCCAGCAATCCTGATTATGCAGTCTGAATTGATATAATTATGTTTGAGCGCGAGCGCGATTACCTTTTCGCCTACAAGATTGGCCGTAGTGCACATGGCCAGCCTGTTCAATAAAAGTTCCTCGGAAGCGTCTTCTCCTTCGTAAAATTCACGGTATACTTCAAGTCGCATTTTACCTTCGGTGAATTTCATATCCAGAATATCTTTATCGGCTGCCGCCAACAACAATTCATTTCCCGATGCATGCATTCTGACCGTTATCATTTGATCACACCATTTTATAGTATCCTGTGGTAGGTGAATAAAGCTCGCCGCTTTGAGTCATACGTTTGAGCAGACTTTTTGTCCGTGTTTCTTCAATGTTGCTACCTGCTGCCAATTTACAGATATCTTCCTGACTTACACCTTTACGGGGATCGGCATCCGCCAATGCTTTTTTAATGATCTCCTTCAGAATTGTTTGCTGCTCTCTTTGCGAATGACTTATGCCCGTAGCGACAATATCAAAGTCTAACTGACCACCTTCACCAGCGATTTTCTGAAGATAGTATTCAACAGCATTTATGGCCCTTCTTGCATCATCAATCGTAACTAAGGTAGACAAACGAGCTCTTGCACTTGCCTCCGATAGTCGAACAAAAGCTTCCAGCTGTCGAGCAGTAATTGGTACCGATGCTCCTTCACCCTCACCCTGCTTTCTGATCTTAAGATAGTAGTCAGAAATAGCTTTCATGGCTTCATCACTCATGACGGGATTGACTCTCTTGGAATAGGCCACATATTTTCTAAAAAAGTCCCGTTCAAAGATGGGTTTCATCGTTGAGGTGTCATTGAGAATCTTCTCCGTATCAACACCCTCGATAGTTGGGAATTCTTCATCATACTTTCTTACTTGTCCTCGACGATGTGCTTTGAGAATGTGGTTGGTAATGTTGCGATCTTTTTCTGCTGAAGGTTTATCAGTAAGAGCAAAGATCAAATCAAACCTTGACAGCAGTGCTGGCGGCATATTGATCTGATCGGCGATATACTGATGTTCTTCAAATCGCCCATATTTGGGATTGGCAGCGCCCAAAAGTGAGCATCTGCACTGCAGAGTTGCCGTTATACCGGCTTTGGCTACCGAAATTGTTTGGCTTTCCATTGCCTCGTGCATTGATGATCGATCCTGATCGGTCATTTTATCCAATTCATCGATGCAGGCCTGTCCTAGATCTGCTAGAACTAATGCACCGGCTTCTAACGTCCAGCGGCCCTCGCCAAAATCATCTTTAACCGCTGCCGCAGTATTGTGAATAGAGAAACCATTGGCGATGAAGGTGTGTGTATCTTCAACTGTTAAATCATAAACATACTCAGGAAGGTCATCTTGTTTAGTTTTAACAGAAACAATAGTGGATGAAACTACCTCGTTAGTCTCATCATCCAAAAAAGGAATCTTCATCCCGGCTGTCAAATCAGCGGCCTTGCACCACTGTTCAGAGCCAGAGCAGATCATTAATTTTGTTTCAGGAGTTAGTAATATTTTATGACCATTGGTTTCCTCGATTTCCACAAGAAATGAAGGGGTCTTAATTTTCCATATGGCCTCTAATTTCTGATGGGATTTTTTGCCATTTGCAAGAGAGGTAATTTCATATGTTTCAGCTATTTTTTCTCTCCATTGTGTTTCATTGACTTCGACTGGAGAATGAAGGTGAGTTTCTACAAAATGACCAATCTGTACGGAAGTACCATCAACAAGAATTTCACTTTCTGGTCCAACACATAAACCAGCAGCAGATGAGGATTTACCGGAGGCATATATTCCTCGCGGTGCCAGTCGGGACATGTATCGTAACATCTGGCTGTTGTGAGAGATGATGTTGTTGGTAATGAAATTATGACTGTCTTCCACTTCTAAGTCATAGACCCATTCTTCTTCAGCAGCAATTTCTTCCTTGCTGACTAGCGTATCATAGCAGAAACCAGCTTCCCAGGGGTATTGATCTTCCCTTGGAGTAAGGGATCCTGTATATGCAGCAATGGGTGTGCCTAAGGGAATCATTGAAACTGGCACAGGTCTGATTCGCACAACATATTGCGTAAAGAGTGGATGAGTGGGAGTAACTGTTAGTTGTTTATTGCCCTCTGTGATAATTCTAATCAAAGTTGATGGTGCTTTGCGTTTCCAAACCCGGACCGCTTTGCCTTTTTCTATCCTACCTCGATTGGAAAAAGTGAGTACTTCGAGATCGGTAACCGCTGAAACACCATCATCGATCTCCTCGATTGGTCCTTTAGAAAGTGCATCATCGACTAATTCTCTGATGGGACTGAAAGAACCATCAGCCATCGCAACCAGGGTGTCACCAGTAACGCACTTTGCTACTCCCGGGTCACCAATCAGAAGAATGTGGATGTCACCGCGGATTTTAGTACCGTCGTCTAAGGTCTTAGGAACACCGCCGAACAACTGTAAAGCTAAACACTCTTTTTCAACATCATAACCAAAGATAGTGGGTGAGATGGAAGCCACGATATTTTCAAAGAGATCGGGAGATCGTGCGGCTTCTTCGATTAATTCGATGTCTTCTGGTGTTATGTCCAGCTCTTCATATTCATTGCGCTGAGATTCAACCGAGATTACATCCAAGGAAATATCAAAAATGGTTGACTTTGTTTGCTGTAATTTTTGAACTGAGCGTAAGATCCCGTTGAGAGTTACTCTGTCACCCGGAGCAACGGATCCTGCAGCATCATCTTCAAGATAACCAGTCAGACGTTCTGGCTGAGCTCCCCCTCTTAATCCTTCGGGACTCTCCTGAATTTCAACTTTCTGAGTATCAACAAAACGACTTTCTTCTGTTAGAAGAATGAACTTGGTAGCGCCAGCGCTTCTGCCGCATCCATCTTGCTCCTTATAGCATTCCATCGGTTCTTTGAATAATAAACCGCTCTGCTCTTCTTTGATGATGCGTCCACACCTTTTACACTGGAATAAAGCATCGGTGATTTTGGGTCTGACTTCGGTAGCCTTTCTGACTAATCCTTCTACGGAAATTACCTTCCCTACATGCTTGGCTCTTAAATCCCTAATTTCTACATGGGCATCGCGTGGAAGGTTGTTTATTCGAAGATTGATATCTGCTTCACGCATCTCTTGATGCATGAGATTTTTCATTGCTTTTTTACCAGAAAGAAGTGTGATATCGGGATGTTCAAGAAAAAGGCCAGCTAGATCAGTATCAAACAAATCCAAATCAGCAAAATTGACTAGCACACTTCGCTTATCGGGATAGCCGTCAGCGATCTCACGCATCTGCTGAATATAATCAGTTCCAAGGAAGAAAGCCTCCCATTTGGCAATCGTATTAAGATCCACTTCTTTGAGCGTCCCGCCTTCGTATGACGGCTCATCTGAAATCATTTCTTCATTGGAATTTTCAAACTCCTCGCTAGTCAAAAACCCTCACCCAATTTTTCATGTAGACTTCACATATATTTCTTCTTATCTTTCTCATTATTCAGATCGCTCTGGAGGTACGAACTCCATTTGCACTTTTACCACTTCGGCACTAGTTCTTACCGCAGCATAGCTGTCCAGTGGCTCCTGATTCAATTTTATAAACTGCTCTCCCCAGCTGAATTTTGATAAAATCTGCAGTGCCTGTTCTTTTATGCCCATGATATATAGTGAGGCGGCCAAAGCTTCTACGCTGGACAATTTTAAGGGCTTCCCCCAGTTGACCGGATTAGCTGCTAAAAGATAAGGAAGTGCTCGCTGTTGGAGATCACTTCTTAATTTAGGAAAATCAGTGATCTGGTTCCAGGACATATCCATAACCACAAGACCATGAGCTAATGCAGCTTTTGTATCTTCCCGAGAGATTGCTTTTTCTGCATAAGGAGTTAAAACTACTGCACCGTGGGGTATTCTTCTTAAAGAAGCTATTTCCTGTGCTAAATTAAATTTCATTAGCTTCCGACCAGTACATTTTTTTGGATCGCACTGATGTTCATCATATACGTACAAATTTACAATCACGGTATGTCTCCTTGGAGGTTATTCACTAATCAGAACTCTAACGGCCTTTAGGAATAAAACGTATGCTATACTAACAGCTCAATTGCTGTACCATTCCAATTAAAAATAGTAGACAAAACTAAGTCATATTGTTGCCATCTACAAAATTAATGCAGCCTTATTCAAAGCTTGTAGAACTTACCAAAGAATGCCAGAACCAGATGATTGATGAGTTAACTGCAATGCTGAGAATTCCCGCCATGGGTCCAGAAAATGGAGGAAATGGAGAAGGCAAACGTGCAGATCATTTGGAAGCTCTCCTCCGCTCCTGGAGTCTACCGGTTGAGCGTGTTGAGATCGCTGATGAACGGGTGGGAAGCAGACCAAGCCTTATCTGCCGCATAAAAGGTCAGTGTGAAAAAACAGTATGGCTAGTGGCGCATATTGACACAGTCTCGCCAGGAAATATTGATTCTTGGGACAATGGTCCCTTTGAACCAGTAGTTAAAGATGATAAGATCTATGGCCGCGGTTCAGAAGATAATGGACAGTCGGTGATTTCATCACTCTTTGCTTTAAAGATTTTAGCGGGATTGGATGAAAAACCTCGCCTCTCATTGGGAGTTATTCTTGTTGCTGATGAGGAAGCAGGATCTGCATTTGGTATCAGACCTTTGATTGAGATGGGGAAGTTTGGTAAAGAAGATGTATTTTTTGTTCCCGATTTTGGAGATCCCCAGGGATCTAGTATCGAAGTTATGGAGAAGTCCATTATTTGGCTAAAGGCTTCTGTAAGAGGCAAACAAGTGCATGCATCTGTTCCTCAAAAAGGTGTAAATGCATTAGTGGAAGGATCAAAATTCATTTTAGCACTAAGGGATGCTTTTTATGCACACTTTGATTTGAAAAATGATGCGTACAATTATGAAATTTCAACCTTTGAGCCCACTAAAAGAGCCAATGAAGAGAGCAGCATAAATATCATACCCGAAGTGGAAAATGTGTTTTTTGATGTACGGCTGCTTCCAGAGTACTCAATTGATGAATTTCTTGCCTTTGCAAAAGATTTTACTCACCAGTACGCGGAAGAACATAAAATAGAAGCGACTGTTGATGCTGAAAGAATTGATCCTGCCGGGTCTCCTTCGCCTGCTGAAACCCTCGAATTCAAGACTTTGAAGGATTCGATAAGAAAGGTCACAGGAATTGAAGCGGCGGCCATTGGCATTGGGGGACAAACTTGTGCCAACTGGTTCCGAAAAGCCGGATATTTAGCTTATGCCTGGCAGACTTGTGAAGGTTTAGCACATCAAACAAATGAATATTCAAAAATAGGAAATCTAGTGAACGACTCAGCAGTTTTTGCAGTTACGCTCTATGAACTATGCTTTAAGGATTAATCAGAGAAAAGCCGTTCAAGCATCCAGTTACTGTCAAACTTGATGATGTCTTCATATTCTTGACCAGTGCTTAAGAAAGCTATTGGTTTTCCGATTGAATGAGCGATTGACAAAGCCGCTCCACCTTTTGCATCAGCATCAATCTTGGTGAGAATGATTGCATCAAGTCCAATGGCCTCATTGAATGCTCTGGCTTGTTCAACTGCATCATTTCCAGCGAGAGCGTCACCAACAAAGACAACTAAATCAGGTTTAACGACCCGTTTGATTTTCTTCATTTCATCCATCAGGTTAGAGTTCGTTTGCATACGCCCAGCAGTATCGACAAGAACTACGTCTTTATGTTTTGACTTAGCGTGTTCCACTGCATCATAAGCAACGGCTGCAGGATCGGCTCCAGACTGATGTTTGATAATTTTGATTCCCAGATTATCAGAGTGAATGGTCAGTTGCTCGATGGCACCGGCACGAAAAGTATCAGAAGCCGCTAAAACTACTGTTTTACCATTCTTTTGAAGTCTGTTGGCCAATTTTGCAATGGAAGTTGTCTTACCTGTTCCATTAATTCCGACAAACATCACTACGGCCGGTTTCTCACATTCATCGACGAATTTATCGAAATCAAATTCATTAGATTGCAGAACTCCCCCAATGGCCGATCTTAGAGCTTCTTCGACGACATCGCCGAGATTTTCTCCACGCTCTATCTTCCGTTCAGATAGGACATTTTGAACTCCTTCTTTAATGGCGTCAATGACCGATAAAGCTACATCAGATTCAAGTAAGCCGATTTCTAAGTCCCAAAGGATGCTCTCGATATCGTCTTTTTCTACCTTGCGGGCAGCTTTTGTTGTTGCAACAACCGTAGCTGTTTCTTGTTTTTTCTCAGCTCGTTTGGAAAAAAGTCCTTTCTTAGCTGGCTCAGAAGGTGTTTCGACCTTAGTCTCTTCGACGACAGCTTTTGGTTTAGGTTCTTCTACGGGCTTTGAAGGTTTTTCTTCAGGTTTTACAGATGGTTGAGCTTTTACGGTTGGTGGTGAAGATTTTTCCGATTTGATACGCTTCTCAAAAAAGGATTCTTTTGGTTCCTTCTTTGGTTGCTTTTCTACAACCGGTTTTTCTTTGTATACTGGCTCTTTCTTGGGAGCTGGTTTCTTCACTTCTTCTTCAAAGTCTTCTTCGTCTTCTGGAACATCTTCAAAAAACTTATCGTTTTTCCAGAAAGCTTCGTCATCCCAAAAATCATCATCAGTAAAATCGTCTTCGTCTTCTACAGAAGATTCAACCGGTTCCGGAGGGAGCGGTTCGTCCTCTGGCTCTTCGATAGACTCTTCGACAATTTCATCTAAATCTGAAGGTTCTTCAGAGATAGGTTCTTCGATTCGCTCAGAATCTTTTTTCTTAATTGATGCAAGCTTTTTTTTAAGCGAATCGAACACGTTTTCACCTATTACTGTTGTCCATTCATCGCAGAAATTTCTTGCTGAACGATGTAAGTGAGCTCTTCAGCTTTACCTTCGATGTCCATTCGACGGTCAATTAACTTTTTAAGAGATTCCATGAGCTCATTGGCTCTTTCTTCCATTAACGAAATTGCTTCATCAATTGGTTTTTCCATGGAAACTCCAGTTCCTAGACCTACGATTGCTTTATCGTTGATTTCAACTTTAGCAAAGACGAAGGAGCTGCCTCCAACAGGAATAAGAAGTTCAGAACCGGGTTCAGCATCTTTGTACTGGGTGAACGTTTCGCGTGCCCTTGCGAGTTCTTCGATGGACACTTGAATGAGCTGCTGATTTTCAGCAATGCTAGCTAACTGGGTGCGGTAAAGCTCCAAGGTAGACATCGCCTGACGCAGCTCTTGTTCGTTCATTGCTCCCCTCCGACAATGTACTGAACGGCAAGGTTTGTGATGTTGTCCTTATCTAAAAGGGTAATTTCATCGATTCTGATCTCTTGTCTTTTGAGTTTATGGCGGCTACCCAGGTTAGAATATACCTGTTCTGTAGCGTGAGCCTCATCATTAGCTGCAAGTTCGATGCTGAATTTCTGCCAGCTAAACTTGCCAGTTTTTAATGCACCAACGGCACGGTAAGCGTTCATAGATAAACCTCTTTCAACTCGCAACACGGACTTAGTGATATAAGCTTTTTGGGGATTCTCCATCTGGAAAGTGCGTTAGAGCGCGATTTTAGCGGTTTTTCAATCGCATTCTTCTCCATGCATGAGCCAGATGTAGAGTATAGGAAGAATTTACATTTGATAGTTGACGGAGTTCTAAATGGCGCAATTTACAGGGTTTTCAAATGCAAAAGGAACTGTTATACCTAAAATTGCAGATGAAGGGAATGCAGAAAGGTTGTACGATGAAGGTTTTGACGGCATATTACCCAGGTAACAGCTTTCCTGCATTTTCAGTAACAGGAAGAGAGTGCCGACAGCAGTGTGAACATTGTAAAGGAAGATTTTTAAAAGGAATGCTCCCAGTAACGCCAGATACTCTAATCACACAGGCATATTCTTTACATGCAAAAGGAGCTGAGGGATTTCTTCTGAGTGGCGGCTGTGACGAACAGGGAAGAATCAATCTCATGCCATTTTTAAAAGCTATCAAAAAGATAAAAAATGAAACGGGCTTGAAAATCAATGCTCATACTGGGTTTCTTAATAAATCTGAAGCAGCAGAATTGATAGCCGCTGGCATAGATTGCTTTTGTCTGGACATCGTGCAAGATCCAGAGATCATTAGAAACAAACTCAATCTAGATAGTTCACCAGCCAAATATGCTGAGACCTTAGAGGTTCTTCAATCAGCGCCAAAAGTAGTACCTCATGTTTGCGTAGGTTTACAATCTCCAGAAGGAGAGGAGAATTCGCTGCAGCTTATTTCTCAATTTAACTGCTCTGCCCTTGTAGTATTAGGTCTGATGTATGCTGAAGATCCGAAAATTATCGGTCAGAAAATGCCACTATTTGTGTCTAAAGCGGTCAAGCTTAAACATCCGGTAATCATCGGCTGCATGCGGCCGCGGAGGGACAGTTCACTAGAGCTGGAGTGCATAGCCGCTGGTGCATCGGCGATCGTGAATCCTTCGTCAGAGACATTAGACTCTCTGACTAAAAGCGGTTGGAAGATCATTCAGAAAAATGAGTGCTGCTCACTGCTCTGAATTTTCTACAAATTCCAATGTTGCTTCTCTGCGCCCAATTAAGAACATCGCCGCATATTCTGGGACTTTGCAGATACCTTCACCAGTAATTCTCTTTCCACGCATGGTGATATCAACATTTCGTCGCAAATAGACTTCTATTTCTTTATCAGTATACATCTCTGGAACAGCGTCTGAAAGAGGATTGAAACCATCAAGATCATCACGTTCCATAGGCACTACTTTTAATCCGCTTTTACCATGTAAACTCCCTGGAAGTCTGATTAATCTCTTAATGTCAGCTGTGACTGGCTCATCAATTTCACACCTAAATCGGGGAATAATTTCATGCTCTAAAAGGCCAATGAAAAGATCTTCATAACGTTTATTTGTAAAACAGTCAAAGATGTTTTTTTCAAGAAGCATGTCGCTACCAGAGCGCTCTCCTCGTTTCTCATAAAGGTCTTTCAACATTCCTGCAATCAGAGCATCTGAATATCCAGCTAGATAAGGCAGTCGAGAACGAAGATCGGGAATATCCAAAGATCGCATCTCTTCAATAAGCCATGCGATACCAATTCTCATTTTTTCTTTCCAACCGCCCGCACCCTTGGGAGGTATGCAGCGGACTCTGCTCTCCTGGATTCTTCCTTTGATTTCTTTATAATTTACAGTCTTGGTGGGAAACACCCAGTCGAGATTCAAATTGTTTCCTGCGATATAGTCCACAATTTCTCTTCGTTCGTGACTTTTCAAAGAAGATACTCTCTCATCATGAACATGAATGTGGTAACCTCTGCCACCTGAAAAGACAATTTTTAAGTGTGAAACGTCAAAGCCCAGATCCCCGAGCAAAAAGTCATCTACGAGACGCAAAACTTCAATTTTGATCCTCGCTAACATTTCATCGTAGCTCATTTGATCTGCACCAGGGATGTGGTCTGCGTCCAGATCAAAAATTAGATCTGCACCAATCCACTTTTTTTCTTCCATAGTGGCTGCGCCTGGAAAATGGTAATAGGCGGTTGAATAGTATGAATGAGAAGGTACTTGGGATTGTAAAAAACTATAGAGTGCGTCATCTGACGTAAAGGCAATGTGACGTTGAACAAAGCTTCTATCAAAGAACATGAAGCCGAATTCTCGGTTTTTGAACATTTGTGGAAGATAGGGGTGATTATGAGCGTAGTATCTTCTGAATCGCTCCATCATGAATTCTTTGTCAGAGACCATCGTAGACCATATGCATTGCAGATAAATTAGGCTATCCTTTTAGTGATCAGGCAGTAACCTTACGTTTGTTAGTGCCGTATCTGCCCCTTTTCAAGATGAAGATACATAAGGCAATCGGTACCATTAACCAGATGCTGGTCACAATTGAAAGTAATCCTGCAGTTGCCGAAACGGCTGAGGTAAGTCCAGCTGCACGGAAGAATTCAGAGACTACCATCATGTTGCCTCCTCCGGCAGGGAAGATCAATTGGGCAGTAAAGCTGATTATGGATGAGAGGACAATTACGGAAAGGAAGATATTAGCACCTATTGCTTCAAAAATTATGGCCATTCTAGTAAATTCCATACACCATACAAGGATGGTAAGGACTGCTGAAATGATCATGTGTTTTTTGTTTTTTTTCCAGGATAAAGCACGGCCTTCATTGAAGGAAGATACTGTTCTGTTTATCCACTTTGCAAATCTTTCTTTATCCTTTTCATTTTTAAGCGCCTTGGAAACCCAGAGACCAAAGTCACCTAATTTAACAGCAATAGCTGGGTGAGAGAGAATAGCCACTACCAGCAAATTACCTACAACGATGATGATCATCAGGATTGCCAGCGTGTCCCAGGTTCCGCTGTATATTCCAAAAATATACACCGTTGCGAAGGAGGTGATCAGTGCGGCAGTGGTAAAGAGTATGTCCATGACCCGTTCATAAACAAGCGTAGAAAGAGCAGCACCGATCGTTACTCCATCTTCCTCCTCACTTACTCCTGCTGCTCTGACCGCATCACCCAGCACTCTTCCAGGAGTACAATCATTGAGAGCTTGTCCAACAGCATAGTGAGGAAGACAAGCCCGGAAAGGAAGTTTTTGACCTGCTCCCCGTAAAAGAACATACCATCTTACAGTTCTGACAAACACTGTAGAGAGGTATATTAAAGCAGCAATGACAATCATCAGCAGATTGGCATTTTTTATCTCTTCAGAAACCTCATCTACATCAGCAGAGACAAGCAGCGCAAGGATCAAAATCAGAGATAGGACTGCCGTGAAAATGTAGCCTATCAGTTTTTTTCTGCTGCTCGCCATGTAATCCTTAACTCAAAGGATATTTAATTATTTTCTCATCTGTTTTTATGTTGTCATTTAGTATCCAAGGTTATGACAGTCTGGATGTTTAGGTTATAGGCTGGCACATAATTTTTCCATGCTTAATGCTTAAATATTCAGACATCGTAGGTTAGTTTTGTAGGTGAATTAATAAATGGGAGCTTCTGCTACCTTTAGGACTTTACTCTTGTTCATTGTAATGTCCTTGATATTCGCAGCCATCGGCTGGCTGCTGGGAGAATTTGCCATGGGCGGGAATTGGATGCTCGGTGTATCCATCTTCCTGGGAATAGCGATAGTTATGAACGTTGCTTCTTACTTTTTTTCAGACAAGATTGTACTTGCTACCTATCGTGCAAAAATTGTCACAGAAGAAGAAGCTCCGCGCTTACACCGCATAGTCCGTAATCTTTCACAACTTTCCGGATTACCTATGCCTAAGATCGCTATTGTGCCCTCAAATACCCCGAATGCATTTGCTACTGGACGTAATAAGAAACATGCGGTCGTTGCTGCAACACAGGGCATTTTGAACTACTTGAATGATGATGAATTAACCGGCGTTTTGGCTCATGAAATGGCCCACGTAAAAGATCGTGATATCATGGTCATGTCGGTAGCTTCAACCTTAGCAGGAGCCATTTCTTTTGCATCTAGGACCTTCTATTGGGGTGCCCTCTTTGGTGGCGGCAACAGCAGAGATGGAGGAAACATGATTATCATTTTAATCGTAGCCATCACTGCTCCGATTGCAGCATTACTGCTCCAACTTGCAGTCTCAAGAAGCAGAGAATACAAAGCAGACTATGAAGGCGCAATGATGATCGGCCGTCCAATGGCACTGGCTAACGCTCTGCGGAAACTAGAAGCAGGCAACAAAGCAAAACCAATGGACTTTGGCAATCCTTCATCCTCATCTCTGTTTATTGTAAATCCCTTTGCAGGAAAAGGACTGGCATCTTTATTCTCAACTCATCCACCCATGGACGAGCGGATTAGAAGATTAGAAGACATGTCTGTAGGAATGCGCTATTAAAAAATATCAAAAATCCTCACTTGATAGTGAGGATCTAATTTTTTATTGAACTTGTTCCCATTTTTCTAATTCTTGTACTTTAGAAAGAGTTCCGCCACGTTGAATTTCTTCACGAATGCGATTTTCTCTTTCAGCGACGTCAACTGAGCGATTGGCGATCTCTATTGCTTTTTCTTGAGGAACAACGATGACTCCGTTTTCATCACCAATTATCCAATCACCAGTTTTGATGATTTGTCCGCCACATTTGATTTCATGACCAATGCCGCCATAGCCTTTTGGTTCACCAGCATTAGGAACTACATAGCGAGAGAAAGCAGCGAAATCCATCGTGTAGATTTCATCAAGATCTCTGATTGCTCCATCGATGACTACTCCTTTGACACCTTTGGTAATGCAGCTCCAGGCAGCTAATGCACCGAATACAGCAACATTGCCACTACCGGCATCCACAACCAGAATGTCGCCTTCTTGTGCTCGATCAATAGCTTCCACCGGTTTTGCCCAATCGCCATTGGCGGTCTGAACTGTTAAAGCCCGCCCGATCATTTTGGTGCCATGCTTACTCCTCATAGCGATGCCAGCTAACACACCTTCTTTGTGCTGGGCATCAGCAATGTTAGCAGTTGATGCAACGGAGAAAGCTTCGTAAAGTTCATCTTCTTTGTATTTTCTTGAAACATTGGATTCAATGCCTTGACGAGTTGCCATGGCCGTCTTCATGTCCTTGGTTGCACTACAGACATTCTTAGCTTTGATAAGACTGCCACCAGCAATAATGATGGAAGCTCCAGCATCCAAGAGAGCTGGGGCAGTGAGCTGCGTGATACCGCCGGCAACTGCAATCGGCAGAGATGTGTTGGCTACGATCTTTTTCAGAGTCTCGATAGGAGAACTCTCACCTTTCATTTGTTGATCAATACCCACGTGCAGACAGATGTATGACGCTCCGAGTTTCTCTGCTTCTTTAGCGCGTGCAACCCGGTCTTTGACGCCGATCAAATCGACCATGATTTTAGAGCCATATTGTCTTGCTGAAAGAACAGCTTCCTCAATGGTACTGTCATCAGCAAGCCCCAAAACAGAAACGATGTCAGCACCTGCTTTAGCTGCAATTTCTACTTCGGCAGATCCTACATCCATGGTCTTCATATCAGCAATAAGCGTATGGCCAGGAAATGCCTTTTTTAATTCTCTAATCACATCTGATCCTTCGGACTTAATCAAAGGTGTACCTGCTTCAATCCAATCTGCACCACCTTCTATTGCTTCCGTAGCAATTTCAAGTGCCCTTTTCTTATGCATAAGATCCAGAGCTACTTGCAGGACGGGTTCCATAGCGAATCATATGCATTTTGGCTATTAGGTACTTTTTATGCATCCTGGCGATAGAAACTTTTTAAAGAGAACGCTGATGAGGTCATATGGGTATTAGCCTTGAAGAAAAGTTGGCGTTGGTCTCAAAGGCTTTGGGAGATCAAAAGTATACCACACTGGAATTAGAAGCAGTGATGGCTGATCAAGGTACCCAGTGTCCTGATGATCTAGCTAGGACTTTAAATGTTTTAAAAAGAAAAGGAATGATCTGCGGAGAAGTTTCGATAGAACGTGGTGGCTGGATTTGGTGGATTGATCAACATCAGCAAGAGTAAAAGATCCCCTCGGCTCGCCCATCACTCATCACGGATCAGTGCGGAAAATTCGTCATCGGGGATAGTAAGATAATTGAACCAAATGATAAAACTTTCACAAAAAGGGGTTTAATTTGCGGCCGTGTTTTCACGGCCGCCTAGCGTTTGTCGGATGGTGATTGTACAGAAAAGCCTTATTCTCTTTTGATAATCATTGAAACTGCATTACCGCCGCCAAGGCACAAGGTAACCAGCCCTGTATCTTTTTGACACTTATGCAATGCATGAATCAATGAAACTAGCACTCTAGCACCAGAACAACCGATGGGATGTCCGATAGCTACTGCGCCTCCATTGATGTTGAACTTTTCATCTGGAACTTCAAGAGTTTTCTTAACTGCCACAGAAGCAGTTGCAAAGGCTTCGTTGTGCTCGAAAAGGTCGATGTCGTCAATAGACATGCTATTTCTTTTAAGCAATGTTTGAGTGGTAGAAATTGGAGCTTCCATGATCCACTCAGGCTTAGTTCCACCAGTATTGTAATCCAATATAGAGGCCATAATATTAAGACCCTTCTCTTCTGCATACTTTCTGGAGGTTACTACGACCGCTGCTGCCCCGTCACTTATCTGGGAAGCATTTCCTGCGGTAACAATGCCGTCTTTTTTGAAGGCTGGTTTGAGTTTAGAAAGTGCCTCCATAGAGATGTCTGGCCTTATTCCTTCATCTGTTTTAAACTCAAATTCGCCTTTTTTATTCTTGATTACTACTGGAACAATCTCCTGCGAGAAAGAACCATTTTGAGTGGCTGCATTTGCTTTGATATGGCTTTGATATGAAAGCTCATCAGCTTGCTCACGGGTGACGTTAAAACGTTCTGCTACAATTTCTGCAGTTATACCCATATGAGCATCTGTCGAAGCGTCCCATAAACCATCATGAACAAGATGATCTATAATTTTAGAGTCGCCCAACCGATAACCGAATCTGCCTTCAGTAAGCAGATACGGAGCGGAGCTCATACTTTCCATTCCCCCGGCGACGATTGCTTCGTGCTCGCCTACTCGGATGGAATTTGCTGCCAGCATAATTGATTTGAGACCTGATCCACAGATTTTATTGACGTTTAACGAACCGATTTCAACAGGTAAGCCAGCAGTCAATGCAGCCTGTCGAGCAGCATTCTGACCTGTTCCTGCCGATAAGACGATACCCATAATGCATTCTTGGATATCAGTCGGTTCTAATGAGGCTCTTTTTACAGCTTCGCTGATTACTGTTGCTCCTAACTGGGGAGCGGAGATGCCCTTTAAAGCCCCTCCCAATTTGCCTACCGCCGTTCGAGTCGCACTGACAATTACTGCTTCATTCATTAGATCCCTTTGAGACGTTGAGGATTGTCATCCCTTGTAACACGCCACGCAATATTATCTTAAATAACTGTCGGTGACTTATCTCGTCAATAAACGATGATCGAGTCTTTTAAAATTAACTTTATGCAAAAGAACGAAGAATTCTTGGGTATGAAAATAGCATCCAGTATTGATATTTATTCAAGATTGCATCTTTTTAAAGGTTTGGAAAGATGTCTTCTTGAACAAACAGGCGGCTCATACCAACCTACAGAGATTGTTCTAGCTTCTTCCTCCATTACTACGTCATTTGACTTAGTACCGCATTTTTTGCAACGGTAACCCTGACCTGCCCCGATTGACCTCATCGATCGGCCACATTTGGCACATCGGGGATTAGCCGTTTTAATCAGCGATTTGGCCAAAGAAATTACCTGCAGCTTTTCGATGTTGAGGGTTCGGGGAGTTTCGCGGAGCTCACCAAAAATTTTTACTCGGTCGCCTGGCCTCAGGGCTCTGATCACTTTACGAAAATCTTTAGAAGGTTCATAAGCCGCACATTCTAGCTTTTCACCAACATCCACTACAATGATCACATGTCCGCCTTGAACGGTACTAGGAAAAGAAGCGATGGTCCCCTCGAGGGCATAAGAAGAATTTGGTTGAAGGACGGAAGAATCATAGATTACATGATCATCAGTACCTTGATTGCTCTGATAGATTAACCAACGATCGACATTTTCAGAGTGAATGTGCTCTCGAACTTTTAAGAGATCTTCATAAGAATCACCGCGGACACCATAGAGAATTGGACAGGAAGTATTGGGGACAATGGCCGGTTTCGCCAAAACTTCGTCAAAATTATTGAATGTTGAAGGAAAAAGCGTGTCTAATTGTCTAACATCCTCTGCATCGACGTATCTTTGCGTTCCCCACTTTACACGCTCCCGGTAGGCAAGAATTTCATAAGTATAATCATCAGGAACCCAGGAGATGGAGGCTGCGGCCCCGATGATCCCCCGCCCTTTGTTTATTTGAAAAAGTCGGTGGTCCATATTCAGATACGAAATTACCTCCTCTTTGGAGATTATTCTGTGGACGGCCTTTTCATATAAGGACGGATGCGGGGTTTCTTTACAGACCACTAGACCGGGATCGGCATGGTCGGTCTGTGACCACTCTTTTACCAGCTCCACAGAACGATGGAAGACCTCATCCATCTCTGGCTCTTCTTCCAGAGTTTCATAACAAAAAATCTCACGGTTGGCAATGTTGCCGATGTATTGGCGTTTACCAGATCCTTTTCCTACACGAATACAAAGTGCACCATTCCCTCTTGTTTTCCAAGGAACTGCTGGGTTTAAACGTACTAGTCTGGGAAACCCAATCAGATCCAAATCATCGAGGGCACGGATCAATTCTGTTGCAAGAAAAGTCGTGCACATCCATGTAGAGGAATCTGTATCGTCTACAGCCACATACATACATGGCGGATGTTCAAATGAGTATGAATGTATTGCGCTAAGAGATGTTCAAAAATACCTGCAGAGTATTGCATGAGCCATGGACTACAATCGTGAGATTGTCATTACTGAATGCCCGGAAGTCTATCCTCCTGCGGAAGACACTTTCCTCTTGTTAGATGCCCTTGAAGATTGTACAAATCTCAAAGTGCTGGAGATGGGCTGCGGAACAGGATTAATTAGCTGTCATCTTGCCTACAATGGAGCACATCTCACGGCAGTAGATATAAATCCCCAGGCGGTGAAATGCACAAAAAATAATCTAAAGAATAATCAATTAGACGGGCAGGTAATAAACAGCGATTTATTTCAACAGATAGACGGCTGTTTTGATTTATTGATCTTTAATCCGCCTTACTTATCCGCCGAAGAAGAAGGACTGGGCATGATTGAAAAAGCCTGGGCTGGCGGCCCTACCGGCACCGAAGTACTTGCCAAGTTTATGGAGCAGGGCCGAGAGCATTTATCTTCTCAAGGAAAAATAATTGTCTTGCTTTCCTCAGAAATGGATCACGAGTCTTTAGAAAAGACACTTGCAAAGTTTACACGCCACAAATTAAAAACACGAAGATGCTTTTTTGAAGAACTCTGGGTAGAAGAATTACGACCTTAAGCAGAAAGGAGGGAAATGCTCCCGCCAATCGAAGTTAAAACAGAACCAATTAAGAATCCCCCTCCAGCAAAAAACATAGTAATCACTGCCACTGAAAGAAGCAGCACCGATTGCGATAATTTATAAGTTTTATAAATTAAAAAACTAAGACAAATTGCGATTAAGCCCATCAGGATTACAAACAATCCATAAAAAATCGTATAATCTGAAGCGGCGTCTGAAAGCAGAGGGACTAATGTCATAAGTAGTCCTTGCAAAAGAATGATGATCCCGCCGCCTAAGGCCATCGCGGCAGGAAAGATGTTCTTTTCTCCATCCACACCTTATTGAAGATAGAGTAATGGAGAAAAGTATTGGGTGCTGATTAAACGGTCATCCCAAAAATTTCTCAATTTCTTGCTTAAGAAGTTCGCTTGCTTGTTTACCGTCAATCTTACCTCTCATCTCCGCCATAAGGGGACCCATTAAAGGACCGACCGCTGCCAAACCTTTAGCTTTTACAAAATCAGCACGTTCGGAAACGATCTTCGCCACAATTTTTGCAGCGTCGTCAACCGTTATCAGAGATTTACCTGCTTCATCGATTGCGGACTCAACGGTATTCCCAGCAATAATCGATTTTAAGATCTCCGGAATGGCATCTTTGGCGAATTTGTTGTTGCTTAAACATTCAAAAATCGTGCAGAAGATTTCATCGGTTATGCAAGAGACATCATTTCCATCCCGCTCAAGTTCAGGCAGTGTGGAAAGCAAGGTCCTTGCCGCTACAGAAGATAATTCCAAAGTAGAGGAAACTTTCTCAAAGACCTCGTCTTTACCTTCCCTGACTAACTGAGTTGATTGCTGAATGTGGATCGAATATTGTGTAGCAATACGTTCTGCTTTCTCTACAGGCAGTTCAGGAAGATTTGCAAGAATCTTTGCCATTTTGTCATGACCGATCTCAATTGGCGGTACATCAGTTTCCGGATACATTCTGGCCGCTCCAGGCAGAGGTCGAGAATAAACACTGGTTCCATCTGGTTTGGGATCCCTCGTCTCTTCTGGTACACCTTCCAGAGCCATGTTGGCACGTTTCACCGCAGCAACTATCGCTGCTGAGGCTTTTTTCTCCTCATCGGCACACAGTGCAAAGGCGTCTTCAGGAGATAGTTGGAGTTTTGCTCTTACAAGATCGACATACTCCTGAGTTATACCATAATTAGGAAGTTCATCGGAGTGGAAAATTCCGGCTACCCCTTTTGTTTTAGCATAACCGGCCATTTCCGCACCCAGTCTGAGTGAAGAATCAGGAGATTTCATAACTCCCGAAAATCCCGGAAGAGCTACGGCAAAAACCTTACCTTTCTTCTTGAGTGCTCCAGCAATTATCTTAGATCCACAGTCCTTAAACTCTGCGGTTAAATCAAGATATGATTCGGAAGCCGGTTTTGTCTTCCGCTCATGTAATATATCTTTAATTTTTAATAAGGATTTTTGTCTATCGGCTTCGTTTTGGACGTAGAGCGGAAGCATCCGCAGTTCTTGAACACCTTTAATCTCAACCCTCGCACCTCCCGGAATTGAGATGTTGAGATCTTCCCGAATTGTACCAATTCCACGTTTAACTTTACGAGTGGCACGCATTATCGAACCCAAGGCAAAAGCAACCTCTTTTACTTCTTCAGCCGAGTGCATGTCTGGGCCAGTGGCGATTTCAATTAGGGGTATACCAAGACGATCTAATCTGTAAGTAATCTCACCATCTTTAGTCTCAACTTTTCTTGCGGCATCTTCTTCTAAACAGAAAGTAGGTATTGATATTTTTTTACCATTTAAGTCTAAATATCCATCCATGGCAATCATGGCAGTACGCTGGAATCCAGAAGTATTGCTGCCATCAACCACTATTTTACGCATAAAGTGAACTTCATCAACCGGTTGAGCGTTAAGTAATGCGGCAACGGTAAGTACGATGTCAAGCGCATCCTTATTAGCGCCATGCGGCGGTTCTTCATCAGCATCGACTAAACAGGATGCTCCTTCTGGTGCTTGATAGATAAAACGTAGTTTCTTCTCCGCCTGCATCAAAGCTGCGCGGTCGATCTCACCCAATTCTGATTGAACTGGACGAAGTCTGCGGAAGAAAGATTTTCCTTCAATGTCAACAAGCGCAGTGGGGCAATCACAGAATAATTTTTTTGTGTCTAACTGTTGATGAATTTCAATACCACAAACAATTTCATCACTCATTGATTTCCCTCCTGCTTGAGATTTCACCACGAAGATTAGTTTTCATTAATTCAGAAACTTTTTCCTGGTCCTGTGTCTGAGCAAGAACCCACATTAGTTTGACATACGCGGTTTCGGGCAGCATATCTTCACCAGGAATTACTCCTGCCGAAATCAGATCTCTACCGGAGTCATACACATTCAGATTAGTGCGACCATTTAGGCACTGCGAGGTCATAACGACGAAGGTACCTCCATCGATTGCTGAACGGATTTCTTTTGCGAAGTCTGATGAAACATGTCCTAAACCGGTTCCCGCAATTACCACTCCTGCAGATTCATGAAGAACATTTTTGAACAGTGAAGGGCTCATTCCCGGAAAATACTGGAGAAGTGAAACGTTTGTCTCCATTTCTGTTTTAGCAACTGCTTTCGCCTGTGTCTTTTTATGATAGGGTGCATGGAATTCAATACTGCCTTCAAAATCAACAGTGGCGACGACGGGTGCGTTTATGCTCTTAAATGCGTCTCGGCGTGAAGTATGCATTTTTCGAACTTTAGTTCCCCTGTGGACAGCCGCAGAAGCATCTGACGATGATGAGTGCATGAGAGCAAAGACTTCTGCTGCATCAGTGTCGACGGCGAAGCGGGCAGCAGAGACAAGATTAGTGTATGCGTCTGAAGAAGGCCGATCAGAAGATCTTTGCGCTCCCACCAACAATACTGGCTTGGGTGTGTCGCCGAGCATAAATGACAATGCTGCGGAAGTATAACCTAGTGTGTCAGTACCATGAGGTACGATACACCCTTCCACTCCTTCGTTAATTCTATCAACTACTGCTTCTGCAATCATTTGCCAGTTTTCTACCTTCATATTCTCAGAGAAGATGGAGAAAAGAACCTCAGCACGGGCATCACAAATGTCTTTTATTTCAGGA
The DNA here is from genome assembly GCA_905203995.1 of uncultured Methanomassiliicoccus sp. Taxonomy (GTDB): domain Archaea; phylum Thermoplasmatota; class Thermoplasmata; order Methanomassiliicoccales; family Methanomassiliicoccaceae; genus Methanomassiliicoccus_A. Next base: position 241,816 of record CAJKXZ010000002.1, read on the forward strand.
ACAGCGGCAACTAAATCGCCTGCAGATAAAGCAGGATGAACAGCGCCGGTACGATAGTCAACGTAACTAGCAATTGTTCCACCAGTTCCTAGAACTGAAACCACTTTTCCCTGAGATTTTTGCTCTGGCCGTGGTTTCTTTTCTTTAACAAGACCTTTAGATATCAGTTTAACAACAGAGGTTTCGGTGACCTTGATGCCAATATTATAACCATTGATTAACTTGAGGATGATAATATCTTCAAGGCTGAATTCATGATGAGGCATCAGCGTACCAATGTATTCACGCTCACCATTTTTAATAGATAATTTATCGCCTTCGTTGGCATCTAATCTCTTAAGCAGTTCGGAAATGAAAGATGAGTAACTCATTAGACCGTCACGCCATTGACCTCATCCTTTTTGAACTTCCCCCTTCCGTGGGCTATATTTTTTTACTTAGTTTCCATTGGGGGCTTAGGTTTCACCATGAAAGCATTAGTCGTAGGTGGTGGCGGGCGAGAGAATGCTATCGCTGCAGCTCTGCATAGGAGTGGGACAGAAGTCTATTCGATCATGAAGAATAACAACCCTGGCATAGCCAAGCTGTCAGTGGAAACAGAACTCATGCCCGAAACGGATACCGAGCGTGTCGCGCAATTCGCTACCAGCCACGGCATAGACCTGGCAGTGATCGGGCCTGAGGCCCCCCTCGAAGCAGGGCTGGTCGACGTCTTGGAAGATGAGGGAATCGGCTGTGTAGGGCCAACTAAGGCTGCTGCCCGCCTTGAGACCTCGAAATCTTTTGCGAGGACGATCATGCGCAGGCATAAAGTACCAGGCAACCTCGATTTCGCAGCATTCAACGAGTTCAGCCGCGCTAAGGCTTACATAAAAGACTCTAACAAAGACCTAGTTATCAAGCCCATCGGCCTTACTGGTGGGAAGGGCGTCAAGGTCATGGGCGAACATCTCAAGACCAAGAAAGAGGCCCTGGCATACATAGAGGAAATTTTTAGCAAAAATATCGGCGGCGCCGGTGTGATCTTAGAAGAGAAGGCAATCGGTGAGGAGTTTACCCTGCAGGCTTTCTGCGACGGGCGCAGCGTGGTGCCGATGCCTTTGGTGCAAGATCACAAGCGTGCCTACGACGGAGATGTGGGACCTAACACCGGCGGTATGGGCTCATACACCCTTGAAGACCACCGGATGCCGTTCGTGAGGAACGAGGATTACGAAGCTGCGCTAGATATTGTCAAGAAAACGGTTGCTGCTATGAGAGCAGAGGGTTGTCCTTACAAAGGAATCCTCTATGGGCAGTTCATGCTGACTGCTGATGGTCCCCGTGTGATTGAATTCAATGCTCGTTTTGGCGACCCGGAAGCGATGAATGTGCTTTCGGTCCTTTCCTCATCGTTCACCGACATCTGCTCCGGCATTGCCTCAGGAAGACTAAACGCCGAGCGTGTCTCTTTCGCCAACAAAGCCACAGTCTGCAAATATGTGGTTCCAGAGGGTTACGGTACCGAGCCTAAGGCTGGCCTTGAGATCAGCATTGATGAAGAAGCCATTGCCCGCGAAGGCGCAATGGTCTACTATGCAATGGTCGACAAGAAAGGCGACAAGATCTTCACCACCACTTCCCGTGCAGCAGGCGTCGTCGGCATCGCTGATACTCTTGAAGAAGCGGAAGAAAACTGTGAACACGCCCTCAAGCATGTGCAAGGCAGCGCCCTCTTTGTCCGTCACGACATTGGAAAGGCTGAGCTTGTGCAGAAGCGTATCGACCACATGCAGCAAATCCGAGGGTAATATTATACAAATGCATTAATACCCTCGTGGCTCTATTATAGGCCCATATGAAAAACTTGGAAGACGTAGCGAATACAATCGAGTCGAGATTGGAAGAAAAATACCAAGTTAGAGAAATTGCAATCAAATCTGCAAGAGTGATCACTCGTCTTTCAGGAAGTATCGTGCATGCCATCCATAGCGGTGGCGAAACTTCATTAATGATGCATGAGGCGATTGACGAAACTCATCGTCTCCGCTCGCTTCTTGATGCATATCCCGAGCTCTGGCATTCCGGCCTTGTAGAAGGCGCTTTGCAAGAGCTGGCCGAAGCTACAATTTTAATTGCCTTGCTTAATGATGAAGACATTCCCGATCCCGATCATATGGGAATACCGGTTAATGCCTATCTTTTAGGATTGGCTGACACAGTCGGCGAACTGCGACGTTTCGCTCTCGAAAAATTAAGAGAAGGAAAGCCAGAAGAGTCCGCTAAATATCTGGATATCATGGAAGAGATCTTCCAAATGATTATGATGTTTGATTATCCAGATGCCTTAATTTCCATAAGACGTAAACAAGACATTGCTCGTTCATTGCTAGAAAAAACAAGAGGAGATGTTGCCGTCGCCCTTAATTCTGCACGGCTGCAGAACAAGCTCGACAGCTTATCTCAAAAAATGGATCAGAAATAATTATTCATCCATGACTCAATTTCATTTTCAGGCATCAAGCCTACGCTCTGAGTTACAAATTCACCGTCTTTGAATAGTAACAAAGTAGGGATTGCAGAAATTCCGTATTTTGCTGAGATCACGGGATTTTCATCAACGTTGACTTTAGCAAAGGTCACGTTTCCTGCATGTTTGACGGCGAGTTTGTCAATAATTGGCCCCATCATCCGGCAAGGTCCACACCAAGGTGCCCAGCAATCAATGACTAATTTAGAATTATTCTTGGCAACTTCTTCAAAGTTATCTTGTGAAATTTCAATTGCATTTTCAGACATTGGTTTAGAATAAAGATCAAACAGTATATACCATTAGTCCCTGAGTCCAGGAAAAATAAAAGGAAAAAGGAAAAGGTTTGAGTTTACCTTTTGTGTTTTTTCTTCTTGCCACGGTTGAAATACGTGTAGAGGAAGAAGATGACCATCAAGACTACAATGATCGAAAGGACAATGGAGATAATTCCCCAGCCGCCATCACCAGTGTAGAAAGTTCCGCTGGCAGATAGTTTACCAGCTTCACCAAAGCTCACTAGACCATCTAAACTGTCATCTAAGACAATCTCGTAGTTATGTTGTCCACCACCAAGGGCACCTGCGTTTACATCAAAGGTCAGAGTAGTTGCTTCCTCAGACGCTTTGATGTCAAAGGTGTTAGTACGGTAGACTTTGCCATCAATATAGAGCGCAACAGGAACGCCTTCAAGACTCATACCACCAGTGTTCTTAACATCGACAGAGATTTTGTAGACGTTGATGACGTTCATGGTGTAAGTTCTTGTCAATTTTCCGCCTTCAATATCTGAAGACTCTATAGTGACGGTAATGTTAACTTTCCCAAGGGTTTTAGGCGCGGTAAACTTGAAAGAGAAAGTTCCATCAGTAGTACTACCAGTATAGCTGGACGAGCTTCCATTGATTTTGGCACTGCTGTTGTCTGCTTTAACTGAGTATGTGTACTTATCAAGATTTTCCACATTCACTTTTATGGTTTCGTTGCCCTCGGGAGCTACGAAGTTCATGCCTTCGAATGTTACTTTGTAGTCTTTGTCTTCAGCACCGAGTGTAGCAGCATTTGCTACAGGAAGTGCGATCAGGCAAAAAGCTAGCAGCAGTGCGAACACTGCTGCGGATGCGATTACCTCTTTCTTCTGCGTCCAAACACCCCCTTGTTTACATTAGAGATTACAATGGCCACCAGAAGCAGTACTATCAGCGCAATAACGACCCACATTGAATTTGGCATAGCGGGTGCGGAGACAGAAGCGCCTGATCCCTCAGTTGTTGGTTTTCCATCAACAGCGAGGTCTGCAGTAGACATTCTTGCTGATTCGTTGGTAACCTTGCTACTATCGCTTTCAGATGTGACTCTTACGTTTACAGACACATCATTCCTTGCATTTTCTCCACGCTCAAGTGTGACGACGACAGTCTTGACTTTACCAGCCTCAAGATCTGAGACCTTTTCAGAGTCAAGTTTTACAGTCCAGCCGGCGCTTTCGATTTCGCTCTTGTTTAAGAGTTCAACCTTGTAGCTGTCGGTGGTGTTACCAGTGTTTTCCACTTTAACGTTGAACTTTACAGTAGAGCCGTTGGTGGTTACTTGTTCAATTGTCACTCCGGGTGCTTTGTAGCTGGGGTTAACAATTAAATCAAGCTCTGTGCTGGATTCGCCAGCACCGACCTTACCGAGAGACTTCACATTGAACATAACGGGATCATGATCAACGAGTGCGTTCTCAGGAGTTTTGATCGTTACCTTAACGGTGGTGCTGGTACCGGGTGCAAGTGTAACTGTTTCCCGGTCAATGGAGATTTCCCACTTTTCTCCAGCAGTGGTGGTAAGCTGGTATGTGTCTTCCACATTACCTGTGTTGGTGATGGTTACATCGAAAGTTACGGTACCTCCAGGGTTTACAGTCTTTGAAGTACCGACATCTACTTTGTAACTTCCATACTTCTGCAGCTGCAGATTAACATTCACGCTGCTACCGGAATCTTTGCCGACTACAAAGCCTGCATATCCAGAGTAGACATTAGTGATGTTTCCGCTTGAATTCTGAACTACAGCCTCAACCATGTATTCACCATTAGGCAGAACGACATTGGTTGTTCCAGAAGCGTTGTTGATTCTGTATTTAGCGTTGTCTGAAACGGTGACTGTTGCTCCGCCTGGTGCACCGTTGAGATGAATGGCTACAGATTTACCAGGTTCTAAGGTGACGTTGAAGTTGTTATCTCCGTCAGCTGAAACCTCAAAGGTTCCCATGTAGACATTGTTGCCATTTAGGGCATACAGACTGTAAAGTCCAGGAGCAAGATCTACAGAGTATTTTCCATCACTGAACTGCACATTGTAATTGTCCCTTTCCGCAGCGGTGCTGGAAAGAGCGATGATCTGGTAGTTTGTCCAATTCATGTTGGTAGTACCAGACACATGTGCGAGATAGTCAGATGTGGTCAGATTGATATCTAAGGAAACTTTTGATCCAGCTACAGTAAAGCTTTGATCTGCCGAATACTGGACATATTTTCCAGATTGGCTGTCTAAGGCATGGTAAGCCAGACTGATGTTGTAATTGCCTCTCGGCAGGTAAACTGTGTTCAGAGTACCTTTCTCAATTTCAGCTTTAATTGCATGTCCTGAACCGTCAGTGATTGTTGCAGTAACTGTCTCACTGCTGCCTTTCAACGATCCAGTAACTTCAGTAGCTTCGGAAAGCGATACTGTCTGCTTACCAGATGATGAGACATTGATGGAAGTTATGGCGGCATAGTGTTTGTTGTCGTCACCAGTTACGGAGGCATAGACAACATACTGTCCAGGTGTCAAGTATACTGAAGAGCTTAGAGATGAACCTGTGCTTACAGATTTGTCCTCATTGCCAAAGAACTTGATTGATCCGGATTTGATCTTTTCTACACCAGATAATTCCACGGTTGTGTTGTAGACAGTTGGTACATCAATGTCATACACGACATAAGCACCGGCACTGACTTCCAGTGAAGCTGAGAAGTAGTACTTGGACTGATCTTTGGAGATTTCCCGCTCAACAGTTACAGTGTATTTACCAGGTGCCAGTTCGACAGAGTAGGTTCCATTTTCTTGGACCTTTACAGTTTCTGAACTGCCAGAGGAGGGTTTGAAGTTAATTGAAGTATCGGCTGGTGCACCTGTGACTTTACCAGACACAAGTACTTTCTCAGCAGAGAGTGAGATGGACATTGAACCGTCACCGGCTTTGATGTTCTTCTCATAAGTAGTGTAGCCGTACTGTTGCACTTTAACCTTGTAATCTCCAGATGGCATTGGTAGACTGAACTTGCCTTCACCATCGGTGGTGGTAAAGATCGTCTTACCATCTTTGGTTACACTGACTGTTGCACCAGGAACAGCAGTGTTGCCAGATTTAACGGTTCCACTGATGTTCATGCCGTCGGTGAGTTTGATGTTATCAGATATTCCACCCCAATAGCTCTTGCCATTAGCAGCGGCATAGACAGTGTATTTGCCGTTAGGCAGGACGATACTGTATTTGCCATCCTCATCAGCAGTTGTTGCGTGATAAGCGCCATTGGAATTCATGAAGATCAGTGTTGCATCTTCCTGAGCGTTACCGTTGTAGTTGACTACACCTTCGTACTTGACTGCATCTCCCAGAGTAATATCATATTTACCTGAGAAGTCCTTAGTTGAAAGTTTACCCATGTAGGCTTTGTCTCCGGAGTAGGCGTAAACACTGAATTCCATGTCTTTCGGCAGGGTTGCAGTGTATGAACCTGTTGTTTCAATCATAGAGGAATAGGTTCCATCCTTTGATTCAATCCAGAGAGTCTTGTTTGTCTCGCCGCCAGAGATGTTACCAGAAACCGTGACGTATTCACGGACAGTTAATTCTAAACCAGTCACCGGCTGTGAATTCACTTCGACAACCTGTGTTCCAACATCCATTCCTGGAGCGATTAATTTGTAAGTACCGTTTGGTACCTTTTCAAAGGTAAAGGCGCCTTTACTGTCAGTATTTGCGCTGTATATCTTACCAGTTGAAGTGTTGATTAAAGCTAAACTTACATTCTGGGCAGCTGCGTTGTTTTCGAGCTTGACGGTACCAGAGACAGTCAAAGCTTTTACAGCTATATCCAGATCAAAGTTAGATCCTAATTTCACCGAGAAGCTTGAGCTGTAGGTGTATTCATGACCATCGACTTTTGCGGAAAGCTTGTAGTCATCACCGGGGACCGCCACAAAGGCATAGTTTCCTTCTTCATCTGTTTCAAAGGTAGAAGTGTACTTAGTCTTTGAACTGTCAGATGGATCTGGCTGAGATAAAGTAACGTTGGTATTCGCAATAACTTCATCATTTCCATCAAAGCGTCCGTTGCCATCTAAGTCCCAGAACAGCTTGCCACTTACGGCAGCAGCGTATAATTGAGTATCACCGTTCTCTGAGAATTCTTCTTCCCACATGGCTTGTTTGTAAGTAACTCTGTATTCCATGCGGTCTAATTCTACAGAACCCAGACCGGTTTTGCTATCGATATCACCGATTGAGAATACGACGTCCACACCTTCCCAGTTATTTTCAGAATCACCGTATGGCAGATGGAGTGTGTATTCACCCTTTTCATCGGTTTCAACAGTTTGGTGAACGATACCGTTTTCATCAACAGCAGAAACGTGCACTCCTTCGAGTGGTACGCCATCATGCTGAGAAGTGACTGTTCCCTTGAGAACTGCACCATCATAATATTCTAAGATGACTGCTCCACCGGCATTTGGATAGCGGTTGAGATCAACTTTTCCAACCTCTCCGGTTTCGGGATCTTTCCATTCGCCAGCATCAATCTTCTCTTGAATATTCTTAGCTTCTTCCAGAGAGATTATTCTCCAGGAGCTATCATAGTTTTCACCTTCTTCATCATCGTAGGGGTTGTAATAAGCAGTCTGATAGACATACTTGAAGTGTGCTAAGCCCCAGCCAGGATTTCCAGTGTTACCAGAAGATCCCATGAATGATTTGTAAAGGATTGAGTTGTAGAAGGTGTCGGTGTAACTTAGACCATAAGACAGTACTGTATAACCAGCAGGAATGTCTTTGGCGTCCACCATCATCAGTTGTGAAGTGTTGGGGTTGTAAACGTAGGCAGTAATTGTGTAGAAGTCAGTTGGTGCTCCTGTGTAAGAGTCCAATACATAGTCAGACAGAGAAGCTGCTACGTAAAGCATACCCTGAGACTGATAGCCTAAGGGGAAGACGCTGGAATCAAACATAAAGTAGCCAAAGTCTACATCAACAGCCTTTTTGAGATCACTGTAGATCTTAATCAGATCGTCAGATGTTGCTAACTCATGAGAAGCAACAGCATATTTTGCATTGGTTGCAGACAGATCATTGGTACGGTGACCATATGTCTCAGGATCGTCAAGAACGGTCTTGATGTAGTTGGAGGGGTGCTCAAAGATATCTGTGAGTTTTTGAGTCAAATCTCCACCTAAGATATTCTTAACTTCTTCACTGAAACCATTGTGTTGTTCATAATCATATTCTAAAGCACGAATAGCTAAGAGGGCAATTCCTTCTTCCTCACTTTTAGCAGTCAGGAAAGCACTGGTAAACTCAGCATCTGAATACATTTCAGAAGAGAGAACTGGGTGTGAACCGTTCTGTACAACTTGTGGTCCATAACCATTCCAGACCATCACTGCTGGTTTATCACCGATATTAACTATCTGTATATCTTGTTGCGACAGCCACTCGAGAGCTTGTGCCAGATAGGAATCGGAGAGGGTTAAGTAATAGGAAAAGGCCCCTAAGTACCATAATCCCGTGACGTCATCATAAGACTCGATGCCACTGGGGTGCAGGAGATCAGGCATGCTGTTAAACACGCCTTCATCATAATCTGCCTTGTCAGAGTAAGGGATAGCAGCATCTACTGCGCCCCATGCGTTTGGAACAAGGAGAATGATAACAAAAACGACTCCTACTACATGCTTAAGATTGAAGACTTTTCTAAGATTGTGAAGAGGGTTTGACCAGAAACCAACAAGGTTTCGGGAGATGTTTTCGAAATGTAATTTATCAATTATGTAACCAAGCACCCATGCAGAAGCAATAGCAAACACAGGTGTGGCGAGATAAATGAATCCTGAAGATACGGTAGCAAGGTACATGCTGAGGAGTGTTGCAACGGTAGCAAACACCAATACAGAAGAGGTACTCTTACGGATTTTCAATACCGCCCAAGCAGCACCAATCAGCGCTAACCAGAAGGTAATTGCACCAAATGACAATACATACTTGGAGAAGGATTCATTCACTAGTGAGATGTTATTGAATAAGGAGTAGTCTACTCCGAATAATACGGAACTTAGCATTCCTGGCCATATGAACTTGATCGCAAGCAGACCAGCAACCAAGACGATTAGCATAACCGGTATGGAAAGAACCCAAGGCAGATCCTTGGAAACCATGGCGATTAAACCGATAACTATTGTTCCTAAGAACAACAGGAAAGCTGGTGTAAAGGTGCTCATGAAGTCAAGCTGATAATAAACAGGAGCGATAAACAGGAAAGTAACTCCCAGCATGATTACCATGGAGAGGAATTCTCCTGAGATGTCGAGATTTTTAAATCTGTTAATAAATGCCTGGACTAAGAAGTAGATCAGAATGATGGAGACTAAGTAAGTGTAACCAGTCCACATGAAAGCCACAGCGGCTAAACAAGTACCGGCTAAAACGGCAAAGATTATTGATCTTCGATCATTCAAATGTTCTTTAATTCCCGAGGTCCAGGAACCTACCACCTTTGAGCCCTTGGCACTTTGCAGCGAACGAATCATAAAGTAGAGAGCGAAGGTTGCAAAGAAGAGTGCCATACCGAAATAGTCAGCCTCAGAGAAGACAGTCTTGATTACGCTTCCAGCCATAATCGCATAGAAGAAAGCGGCGATTAATCCAGTCCTCCTGTTTACCAATGTTTTTCCGATAAGGAAAATTGGAATACAAGCTAATGCTCCCCAAATTGCAGAGGAAAAGAGCAGAGCATATGCTGAGGCTTCATTTACAGCCATGCCAGTGATAGCTGAAACGAATTGTCCCGTAATAGCCACAGACCAATCATACAATGGTGGTATTGGGTTATTCATCCCAAATGGATAATTGAAGGCCTCGTCCCAGAGAAGGTGAGAATGTTGGCTGTTAATATATTCAATAATGTGTTGATTAAGATAAGCGTCATAACCACCAGCAATCAAAAAGCCTCCATCCACCGATGTGGAATAGCCAAAGACGCTACGCACAAACAGTGCCAAAAAAATGATAGCGACTAAGATCAGAACTGTACTCCAGCGTCCACTCAACCAGCTTTTAAAGCTTTGTGAACTCGGAGGGCTGCCCCGATTAGGCTTTCTCAAATCCCATCTAGACCGCTCTGCCGGTCTACCTTCGTCTGATTCCATTTATAAGGTCTCCTAGGTAGAATCTTCCACTCATCCTTGGAGAGCTATTTATAATCTATGCTCTCGCTACCGATAGAAAAGTCAATGAGAGAGATAATCTCCCTCTCAAAATTAAAATCAGATAGCTTTGATTTCTTTGATTAATCCCTCTGCAACTTCTCGTGGATTGCTGCTGCCGTAGATAGAGCGTCCTACAATCACATAATCAGCACCATTGGCGATAGCTGCCGAAGCTGAGCCGCCCTGGGTACCCACACCTGGTGAAAGAATTAACAAGTTAGGCGCAACACTTTTGATTTGCTGAATACGTTCCGGTCTTGTTGCCGGGGCAATCAAACCACTGGCTTTACATTCCGCCGCCATTGCTGCGAACTTCTCAGCATAGTGGGCCGTAAACTCCTGACCACCTGGATGAGACATTTCTGTAACCACAAAGACGTCTTTACCCTGTGCCGCTTCAACGCATGCCTGCAATGAGTCTGTACCGGTAAAAGCATGGACGATGACCGCTGAGGCCCCTCTTTTGATGGCTTGTTCAATGATTAAACGGTCCGTGTTGGGGATGTCAGCAATTTTAAAATCACAGATGACTTCTGCTTTTTTAGAAAGAGTGGTAATTATTTCTGGACCAGCAGACATGATTAAGGGCCAGTTGATTTTTACAGCATCGATCAGATCTGCTACTTCGTCCAAAACATGTAAGGCCTTTGTTAAGTCAGTTTCATCGAGTGCTAAGATAAGATGAGAGTCCATGCGCATTTGATCAAAACATGATTGACCTCATGCTATATGACTGATGCGAAAGTCAAGTGGCTGTAGGCAAGATCAGAGAGAAACAGAGTATGATATATACATAATAAGCAGCTTCGGGAGCATGAAGATTGAGAAAATGGAAGCTAATTCCATACATTCTGGACATCTGCCAAAAGGTTGTGTTATGTGCCGCAAAGGTGCTAAATTAGTATTGCTGGTCTCCGGCAGGTGTGATTCGGGATGCTTCTATTGTCCTCTTTCCTCAAAGAAAAAAGGAAAAGACGTCATCTATGCCGATGAAAAACTAGTAGCTAGTGATGAAGATATCCTTGCCGAAGCAGAAGCAATTGATGCCGAAGGTACCGGCATCACAGGTGGAGATCCCGTTAAATCATTAGATAGAACCATTCATTACATTACGCTCTTAAAACAACATTTTGGAAAAAAGCATCACATTCATCTGTATACCTCTTCACTAGATACCGAAGCCTTTCAAAAGCTGGAAAGCGCAGGCCTTGATGAGCTTCGTATTCACCCTCCACTTGAACGATGGGGAGAACTCCCAGAATTGGAAAAATTTATAAAAAATACTAAAATGAATATTGGCTTTGAGATCCCTGCCATTCCTGGTAAAGAAGAAGAGATCATTAAATTAATTAAATTCGGAGAGCGGGCAGGTATTGATTTTATTAATCTAAACGAACTGGAATTTTCAGAAAGTAATTGGAACGAATTGGAAAAAATGGGATTTGTTCCCAAAGATGAAGTTTCAAGTGCCGTTCAAGGAAGTGAAGAGCTGGCCTATAATGTTTTAAAAGCAGGAAAAATTCCTATTCATTATTGTTCATCCAGCTTCAAAGATGCAGTGCAATTAAGACAGCGGCTTAAAAGAAGAGCGTTAAAAACATCACTGCCGCTTGATGTAATCACGGAAGATGGAACGTTACTCAAAGGCGTTGTAGAAGGAGATCTAGAAAAAATAGTTGAGATGCTTACCAACAAATTTGAAGTTCCCGAAGAATTAATTCATTTAGATAAAGAAAAAGAAAGAATTGAAGTCGCGCCGTGGATATTAGAAGAGATCTATGAAGATCTCCCCTTTGATTCCTTCATTGTAGAAGAATATCCGACAGCCGACCGTTTAGAGGTTGAGAGAGAGCCGCTCAAGCGACACTAATGCTTTGAACATTGTGATGTCTGTTTACAATATCTCTGGCAAGCTTGAGGTTACGGCCATTTTTACCAATGGCGCGGCCTTTCACTTTGGGATCCACAGTCACGGTGGCATGTAAAACATTGCCCCGTGATTCAATCTCCACTTTCTGGACATTGTAGTTGTAGAAAACATTCTTGATGAATGTTTCTGGATCGTCAGAGTATTCGACAACCTGAATGTTTCTTCCTGTCTGATTTTTGAGACGGATAACGTTTTCTCCGCCTTTACCCACAGCACGGTTAGCTTGGCCAGGTTCAACAACGAACACCAGCTTATCCTCTGCTTCCATACAGTCTTTTACTCTCGTCTTCGTCACTTGCTCAAAGAGATTGATGTAACGTAGAGTATCCTCTGTAAATGTTATTTCTGTTGGCATATTTCATCACAGCGAGAGAATGTTTGAGGTACCCTTGTCTATGACAGCTAACGCGGATACTGAGAATGGTTTTCCGCATAATGCGCCTAGATCCATGTTGGTTCCCTCGTATTTGTAAACCTTTGTGTTGTGGTTTCCAGATTGGAGGAACTCACTCGGGCAATTAGCAGCGATGATTACGATTTTTGCATCTCCACTGTTGATTGCCTTCTCTGCCTGCTGCACGCCGTAAACCACTTTACCAGTGGTAGCAGCGGCCTTAATTGCTCTTCCTAAATCTATCATTCTTGTGCCTCCTTAGGCTTTTTTGGGGAGTAAATCAGATTCACAGCTCCTGTTCCGAGTGTCACTGGTTGTCCCACGATAATGTTCTCAGCCACCCCGTCTAGATAGTCTACTTCACCAGTAAGCGCAGCATGCAGTAAGTGGGTGGCTGTTATTTCGAATGCTGCTCTAGCGAGTACACTTGATTTTCTACCAGATATACCGTGCCTACCGATAGCCTTGACGTCACCGTCGTTGGTCATCAGGTCAGCAACCAGCATAATGTGTCTGATATCAACGCTCAAACCCTGTTCTTCAAGCGTTCTTGACGCTTCGTTGATAATGGAGTTACGAGCGGCCTCTACACCCAGAACATCATAGATTTCCTGGATAGAGTTTGTAGTAGTACGTGTCTTATCGACTTTATCTTCATTAAGCACGTCGCGCAGGTTTGATCCTGCAGTATAGATGACGTATTCATTACCTTGTTTACGTAAGATAGCTCTTTCAATGCCATCAAGACCCTGAATTACTGCATCACGGCTTGCTTGGACAATGATCTGCAACTTTTTAAACGAAGGTTCGTCTGAAGAAATGACGATCAGACCATCTTCCACAGCGACTAATCCACGAAGACGGCGGTCTTTGGACAGCCTTTCCTGGATCTGCTGAATTGTTATGTCTTTCTGCTCTAATTTTATGGGATCGGGGTGTACAACAACTTTCATGTTGGCGATATCGGTTTCAATATCAGCAATATCCAGTAAGGTAGTCTTTTCAATCTTAGAAGCTACCTTTCGTACAATATCTACATCTCCCATATATGCTGGCTCAATGTGAACTTCCATCATTGGAGTGGAAGGGACCCGTCTTGCATCAACAATTTCAATAAGACGTGGTAAACCTAATGTAACGTTAATTTCAGCGACACCAGCGTAGTGGAAAGTACGCATTGTCATCTGTGTACCAGGTTCACCGATTGATTGCGCAGCAAGAATTCCTGCTGATTCGTTGGCATCCATCTGATGATCGACATAGCGAGAGTAGGATTTTTCCAATACTTTCATCAGTTTATCATCAGGAATGTCAATTCCTTCAATACGTGAAGCAATCTTAGAGACGACACGCATCGGAAGATTCATGTCATTTTCTTCCAGCATAGTAAGAAGCTTTTCCTCTAAAGGTGTATGAGCTCTTGATTTGTCTACTAGGTTGTAGTGCACCTTTTCCACGGCAGCTTCTTGTTGCTGTTTTTTAGTTGATTTTTTAGTCTCACGTTTGGTCTTTCCTACTTTAGCAAAGACATCTGACGCCTCTTCACTGGTGAGTCCAGCGTTGATCAGCTCTTCAACAGATGCTGCAGAAACATCACCAATTGTCGAGTAAGTTGAGAGGAGCTTTTCGATTAATAAATCGCTAACGCCTCTCCTGCGGAGGGCATTTTGAGTATCCTTACGTGCCATCAGTCTTCACCTCCGCCACCGAGATCGTATTCAGGCTCTTCCATTTCCAGATCGTCTTCGACGACTGCTTCCATCAGATCCTGTTCAATGGTTGCGTAACCAGTCTGTTTCTTCTCTTCGATTTGGGAGATGATCTCGACTTCATCGCCTAAAACCTCAGACAAGATATCATCTACATCTAAGGCTTCTCCACTGGAAGAACGAGTTGGATCGACTCCATCTTCTCCATATCTCAACTGGATGACCATATCTGCTGTGTTACGAACGGTACCATCCTGCTTTAGTTTCAGATCTTCTAAAGCGTTGATTAAACGACGCTGCATGTAACCAGAACGAGATGTTCTCACCGCAGTATCCACAAGACCTTCTCTACCACCCATGGAGTGGAAGAAGAATTCTGTGGGGGTAAGACCGCTCTTGTATGAATTCTGAACGAATCCTTTGGCTTCTGCACCGAGATCGCCTTTCTTGAAGTGGGGTAAAGTTCTGTTCCAGTATCCTCTGGAAAGACGCTCTCCTCTTACGGCCTGCTGTCCGATACAACCGGCCATCTGAGACAGGTTAAGCATTGATGCTCTGGCACCAGAACGCGCCATAATAACTGCCGGGTTTTCCATACCAAGGTGACGTCCGGCAATCTGACCGGCTTCATCTCTTGCTTTTCCGAGGAGTTTCATTACTTCTACTTCTAAAGTTTCATCAAGAGAACGTCCTGGCAGCTGTTCAAGGATACCTTCACGATAAGCTTCGACTAACTCAGAAACTTTGTCTACGGAGTCAGCTAACATCTCTTCAATCTGGCGAGTAGCTTCTGCAGGAATATCTTCATCATCGATACCTGTGGTGAAACCTCTTGCCATGATCGCGCCGATAGCTAATTTGGTAATGTTGTTGAGGAAATCTTTCGCGGCGGTTGAGCCGTAATCGTGTGCGATTTTATTGAGGATCTTTCCTTTGAAAGCACCGATAGCGTTTTCATCAATGGTTCCACACAGATGCTGTCCGTTACGAATCTTGACGTAAGCATCCATGTCACACTCCTCTTTGAGACAAACCTGACAGTGGCGGCAAATCGATGATTTGAAAGTGATTCTGAAATCATCGGGTAAGATCAAACTGAATAACTGATATCCAGTCCAGTATTTGTTGCCGTTTTCATCAATGTTTGGTTCAGGAGTTTGATCATAGGTCACTTTGCTCAAGATGTTGATGGTATCCTGTACGTCAAAGTGTGGGTTCTTATGTGTTAATAAGAAAGCCCCGGTGATGTGGTCGTGGATAGCACCAATGATTGGTCCGCCAAATCTTGGTGAAAGGATATGTTCCTGAACTCTCATCAGAATGAGCGCTTCTGCACGGGCTTCGTCACTCTGCAGAACGTGTAAGTTCATTTCATCGCCATCGAAGTCGGCGTTATATGGTGGACAGACGCAGAGGTTAAATCTGAAAGTCTTCCAAGGCATTACACGCACGGTGTGGGCCATCATGGACATTCTGTGGAGAGATGGTTGTCTGTTGAAGAGTACGACATCCTTGTCCATCAGGTGCCTTTCAATGACGTAATCAATTTCCAATCCTTCGGCAATGGTTTCAGCGTTACGCTCGGTAACTTTCATTCTTCGTCCGTCTGAACGAATAACGTAGTTTACACCAGGAACGTATTTTCCATTTTCTAAAGGTGGGTTGTTTCCCCGCTTGACCATTTCCCGGAGAATTTCGATGTTAGAACGAGTTACGTGAACTGGTACGGTAAGTTCTCTTGCGGCAGAGTATGGAACACCTACTTCGTTGATCGATAAAGCGGGATCCGGTGAGATAACAGTACGCGCTGAGAAATTAACACGCTTACCAGATAAGTTGGATCTGAAACGTCCTTCCTTACCTTTCAATCTCTGAACTAAGGTTTTCAAAGGCCTTCCAGATCTGTGTCTAGCCGGCGGAATTCCCGAAGTCTGATTGTCATAGTAAGTGGTAACGTGATACTGCAAAAGTTCCCAGAGATCTTCAACGATCAGCTGAGGCGCTCCGGCATCACGGTTTTCTCTCAACCTCTGGTTAATTCTTAAGACATCCACCAGTTTGTGAGTCAAGTCATCTTCTGATCTGTCACCAGATTCTAAAGTGATTGAAGGTCTTACGGTAACTGGCGGTACTGCTAAAGCAGTAAGAACCATCCACTCTGGACGGCAGGAAGCAGGATCAATGCCTAAGGGCATAAGATCTTCATCGGGAATTCTTTCCAGACGCTCTCTTACTTCTTTAGGTGTAAGTTTGTGACCGTCTTCACGGAAAGTAGTGGGTTTATCCAGAGTTATTTTTCCCTGAATTTCACCACAATGTGGACAGACTGCATTTTTTGAAGCGTCTTTAGCAAGATCTTTAGCGAGAGCCCGGTAGTCAATTGCATCACCACCGAGTTCTTCCACAACTTCCATCTGCCTGGTCTTTTCCGCAGCCTCTTCCTGCGTCATTAACAGGCGACCGCATGATTTACAAGTAGATTGCAGAAGTTTTTTGATTTCTTTAACTAGTCCTACATGAATGACTGGCATGGCCAGATCGATGTGTCCAAAGTGTCCAGGACATTCATCGACTTTGTTACCACAGGTTTTACATCTAAGACCAGGTTCGATTACTCCCAAGTGTGGGTCCATAAGACCCATGTCAATCGGGAAACCATCGTCATCATAGGTATCAGCAGTAATCACTTTGGTTGCTGACATCTTTCTAATCTCTTCTGGAGATAAGATTGAGAATTTGATTGATCCAATTCTTTTTGAGACACCACGCATCATCTTAAGTCCTCCAGTTGAAGTCTCATGACAACACCAAGTGACAGCAGCTCGTCGAGAAGCAGTTTGAAAGCATAGCTGGTCTGAACAAGATGAACATTGGTGTTATTGTTGCACACTGGACAGCGTACTACTCCTCTCCGGTCCATCATGGAGATGTGTCCGCAGTTAGGATTGCCGCAGATGTACAAGGCTGTTCCATCTGACTCATCGAGCAGACGGTCTTTGATAACCATTGCCGCTCCATGACCAATCAGACAGTCTCTTTCCATTTCACCGAATCTTAAACCACCCTGACGAGATCTTCCTTCAGTAGGCTGCCTAGTAAGTATCTGAACTGGTCCGCGTGAACGAACATGCATTTTTCCAGATACCATGTGGTGTAACTTCTGATAATAGATCACACCAGTGAACATATTGGCTTCAAATTTCTTGCCGGTAACACCGTCATACATGACTTCTTTACCAGTGTGTTTAAAGCCATTACGAACTAATGATTCTCTAAGAGCTTGTTCTTTTTCTCCAGAGAAAGCAGTAGCATCAATGGATCTTGCTTCCATGGCACCCACTTTTCCACCGATCATTTCGAGGACGTGGGCAATGGTCATACGAGATGGAATAGCGTGAGGATTAATCACTAAATCAGGAGTCACACCGTCACAAGTAAAGGGCATGTCTTCCTGTGGAACTAACAATCCCACTACACCTTTCTGTCCATGTCTGGAAGCGAATTTATCACCTAACTCGGGAATCCTTTCGTCTCTTACTTTCACTTTAACAAGACGGGAACCGTTTTCGGACTCAGTGAGCATGACTGAGTCAACCCAGCCTTTTTCACCAGATCTGATCGTAACGGAAGTTTCTCTTCTTTTCTGGGGAGTAAGGAAATCTGTTTCTTCTTCAAGGAAACGAGGAGGTGAAGTCTTTCCGACCAGCACGTCACCGCCGCTGACTTCGGTTTCAGGACAGATAAGTCCATCTTCACCGAGAGTTGCGTAGGAGAGATCGGCCCGGGCACCGCGGACATCAGGAGAAGGAATTTCAAAGTGATCTTCCTGTCCTCCAGGATACCTGCGCTCTTCTGCACGGTAGGTTCTCAAGAAGGTTGAACGGCCTAAACCTCTGTCAACAGAAGCTTTGTTGAGAATCAACGCATCTTGAATGTTATAACCATTGTAAGAGATGATTGCCACTACGAAGTTTTGTCCTGCTGGACGGTCATTGAAAGCAATGAAGTCCATCGGCTTAGTCTGTACCATCGGCTTTTGCGGGTAGTGTAAGAGATGTCCTCTTGTGTCAGGACGCTTACGATAGTTAGTGCAGCTGAGACCTAAGGACTGCTTAGCCATACCTGAACCCATAGTAACTCTTGGAGAAGAGTCGTGTTCAGGGTAAGGAACAACACTTGCGGCTACTCCCAGAATAATCAAAGGATCGATTTCCATGTGGGTGTGGTCAGCGTTGAGTAACATTTCTGCAGAATTGTCACCATGACAATATTTGCACTTGAGAATTGCATGGGAATCGTCAGTACCAGGGTTCATCCAATCTAGATCAGTAGGTGAAAGAGCCCGGCCGCATTCACTGCAACGCTCGGGAGGGTTGTAAGGCAATACTGCAATGTAAGTATCCTCTTCTTCCTCAGCGTCTATCCACTCAATAACGCCTTCTCTGATCAAGTCGGTCCATTTGAGATGGCCGTCTCTGATTTCTTCGATGTGGCGGCGAGTAAGAGATAATTTTCCATTGTTGACAACTAAAAGCGGACGTCTTAAACGGCCTTCATCGCAGTTGATGATTACTTCACCCATTTCTTCATCGAAACGAATGTTGATGTCACTGGAAAGAAGTCCCTGCCGTCTGCCAGCTCTGATGTCTGCCACCAAGGATTTAGGATTTTCAGTATTACCGACTAAATCTCCATTGACGTAGACCTTGGCACCTGAACGCAGCTCTCCGCTCCTAACTTCTGTAACTCCACGGTCACGAAGGAGCCATTGCACATCTTCCTCACGGAAACCTTCAGAAACATCAATGATCAAAGAGGCGTTTTTTACAAGACCGCAATTTTGACCTTCTGGCGTTTCGTTAGGACATAATCTGCCCCATTGAGTAGGGTGCAAGTCACGTGCTTCGAAGTGCGGCTGTGAACGAGTAAGGGAGGAGGTTACTCTACGAAGATGAGACAGTGTGCTCATGTTAGAGGTACGATCAAGCAGCTGTGATACACCTGCTCTTCCGCCTACCCAGTTTCCTGTAGCCAGAGCGTGTAAAAGACGATGGGTCATCAAATCAGGACGGATTGATGAACCAATGCGTAAGTTCTCTTTTTTACGGGAGAAATTACGCTCCATCTGATACTTCAGATCTTTCATTAAGTTAGTAAAAGCAACACGGAAGAGATCTTCCATCAAATCTCCAGAGAGTTTCAGACGCTTGTTGGCATAGTGGTCTTTGTCGTCTTCTTTTCTCATGCCGATGCTCAATTCAAGAACTGAACGAGCGATTCTGCCCAAGAAATAGGCTTTCTTCAGTCTGTCCTCTCTAGTGTCACCCAAATGGGGTAACAAGGAACGGTCGATGATTGATTCCACTTTCTTCTCTCTATATTCCTTAGCCTGACCAGTAGCGAATTTACGCTCCAAGTAGGTGATGGCATCTTCAGTTGTGTAAATACCATTCGGGGGATAGAGTTTCTTATCATGGCATTCTTCAATGTTAGCGTAAACAATGTTAGCCATTTCGGGAACAGAGACAATCGCATCATAGATGTCCTTGTCATTTTCCATGCCCAGAGCTTTCATTAAAGCAACTAAGGGGATCTGTCCAGTAGCCGCTGGTACAGTCACAGTAAGAATACCATCTTTCTTCTTTTCTACTAAAGTAAGAGCACGGTATCCTTCTCTCTGTGAGAACACCTTGGCTACTTCTAACTGGGTACCATAGCGCTCATTGTATTCGACCATGACCCGGTTAGGAGCTAAATCTTCCAGAGAAATGAGAACTCTCTCTGTTCCACCAATGATGAAATATCCACCGGGGTCAGAAGGATCTTCACCGGCTTCCATTAGTTTTTGCCGATACTCATCATCGGTCAGCTCTTTGTCAACCTCGATATTTTCTTTATAGAGGTTGCAACGCTTAGAGCGGAGCATGACGGGTAAGTCACCAATGTGAACGGTTTCTGGTTCCTTCTCAATACCATCTTCAATAATTGTAAAATCAAGATAAATCGGAGCAAGATAGTTAAGATTCCTAAGTCTAGCTTCCATAGGAGTTAAAGGATGAGTAGCACCATTTGCTTCTCTTACAATCGGCAATTGCACATGCATGGTGGGTCTTGCCTGCGGGTCGACATTTCCTGTTTTTTCATCTCTTTTACGTCCAACCCGGATCTCAATAATACGTCCCTCTGTCCTTTCCGGATCAAGACGTAT
This sequence comes from uncultured Methanomassiliicoccus sp., assembly GCA_905203995.1. GTDB lineage: Archaea > Thermoplasmatota > Thermoplasmata > Methanomassiliicoccales > Methanomassiliicoccaceae > Methanomassiliicoccus_A. The sequence continues at coordinate 262,078 of CAJKXZ010000002.1, forward strand.
TAAACCACGGTCCATATCGTCCGCAGATACTCTCAGGTTGTCGACAATTTTCTGCATCCTGCTGTTAGGATTATCCAGAGTGGAGAGAAAATCATTAAAACTGGAAATATGGTGGTTAACGATGCTTCTGTCTTTAAAATAAAGTTCTACTAAATCACGCACTTCTCTTCACCCCTTTACTTCCTTAATTACCAGACGATAGGTGACGAAAGCCTCCGCGGTTGCACTCTTACGGATGATTTTGATAATACTTCCTTCTGGAATTGGACCATAAATGTTCTCCAGAAGCTTCACACATGCATCCCCTCGCCGAATTTTAGGAAGCTGGTCTTTTGTGATATTCAACTCTGCCAGTACCTTTTCAGCATCCTCTGGAGACAATAGATAATGCTCCGGAACGAGATTATGCTCTAAAACGTTAAAATTGGATTCGACCACCTAATTCACCTGCTAGTCATTGAATTGGACATGGGGTTCCGCCATAAATTATACTTAGAAAACATCCCTTCGTACGCGGACCGAACGTTTACCCCTTCCATCGTTCTTCTACCTCGCTATGAGCGGGCTCGCGGGGATTTTCGGAGCGTGCGGGAAGGCCGCACACTTTTCGAACCCCGGACCACCTGATTAAAAGTCAGATGCTCTTTCTAGGGTACTGGGGATTTAACTCCGCAGTCCTACCTAGCTGAGCTACGAGCCCAATGCAAGCTGTTTAGCATGCAGAGGGTTAGGTAAAGACTGGTCCTATATAATACTTTCTATCACAGTCGCCAATTGCGCTCTCTAAAAGAGTCAAGAGGGGTATTTACACGCAATTAAGCAGCGCTTGAGTGCGTTCTTAACATTTTAAATTTTCTGGATTTGACCCATTTATTCACAAGATCGCCATTGCTTTTACGAAACGCCATGGGGGGTTTCTGAAGCGAATACTCTAAATATCTAAATTAGTCTGTATCGCTCACTTCCGGTGATTTACATGGAAAACGAAAAGATTTGCAGTTCATGTGGACTTAGACTCGGTAAGAACGATGGAATGACGTTCTTCCAGTGTCCAGAATGTGGCGAAGCCGAAATTGGACGCTGCCCACAGTGCAGAGACCAAAGTGTTGCCTACACTTGCCCTAAATGCGGTTTCACAGGACCTTAAGGTGGACCTCATGGGAAAAGTAGCAGCAGTTCACAAGCTCATTCCAGAGAGCCCCGACGTATCAACAGAACAGATCATTGAAGAAATACCCAAACACGTGCCTGAAGGTGTAACCATCAGCAGCATGGTCGTAAAGCCCTTCGCTTTTGGATTAAGTATTATTGAAGTTACTTCAATGATGGATGACGCTGAAGGTCTCATCGAGAAATTAGAAGACGCTTTGAGAGCAGTACCTAACATCCAAGGCGTAGAAGCAGATACAATTACTCTTATCTAAACAAAAAAACTCTGCAGATTGTCTCTGCAGAGATCGTTTAATTTTAAGGTTCCAGGACTTCAAATCCTGTTGATTCATCTTTTATTTTCTTTGCTTGACAATTAGTAAGTTCGAAGATAATCACTTCTAAAATCTGCCAAACTACTGAACCTACACGAATACAGCCTGTTAAGCCATCTCCTGCTCTTCCACATGAAACATGCATGTGCAAACGGGGGAGGCCGTCTTCACCTTCAAAAATTGTACCGACACCTGCTGTTTCATGAGCTGCGAGAAGAGTGTGGAACAAAGGAGTCACCGGTCTTGCCTCACCATCTTCTGGTCCTACCGTCATCCGACTGCCTTCATCAAGAGCTCCCACGGCCACGACTGCTGCTGATTTTATCTTATGTTCGAGAGCAAAGTTTTCCAACTGTTCGTGAACTACTTCGCCGTCTTCTAATTTAACAACAAATACTCTGCCAATACCAGCTTCAGAATACTTCAGGATCGTTCCTCCTAAAAATTATGAAAAGGTGCGGGGGTAAACCCCGCTAAAAAGAATTTATTTACTCAGGAAACGGTTTAATGAACTGTTTATCCATTAAAAGCTGAGTTTCATTCCTCGCCCGAGAAATGGCCTGCTCAGCACGGTAAGTAAGTTCATCTTTACTCAGTTTAATTCTGGCAATGCCAGTTTCCATGGCTTTCAGACCAACAGCAACTGCTTCACGGGGGAATACTTCCCATTCATCCATTGTTGGTACAATGTATGATTCACTGAGACCTTTGTCTTCAGCAGTTTTAGCGATTTCCAAAGCTGCAGCAATGCACATTTCATCAGTAATGGTCTTAGCCCTTACATCGAGAGCGCCTCTGAAAATACCAGGGAATCCCAGAGAGTTGTTAACCTGATTGGGGAAGTCAGAACGTCCGGTTGCAATGACTTTTGCACCTCCTTCTTCAGCTTCCCAAGGCCAAATTTCAGGAATGGGGTTAGCGGTAGCGAAGACGATAGCGTTGTCAGCCATTTGCTGTACCCATTCTTTCTTAATTACACCAGGACCAGGTCGAGAAGCAGCGACGACGATATCTGCTCCCTTCATGGCAGTTTCAATATCTCCTACGACATTCTCTGCATTGGAGTTTTCACACATAAACCATTTTTCAGCATGAGAGTTCTTGATGTCTTCTCTGCCAGCATGGAGTGTACCTTTGCTGTCGCACATTACAATATTTTTGATGTTGAAACCAGCTTCAACCATAATCCGTGCAATTGCGATATTAGCTGCTCCTGCTCCAACCATTGCTACTTTTGATTCTGAAATCTTTTTTCCTACAACTTTATGAGCGTTGATGGCTCCGGCAGTGACGATAGTAGCAGTACCCTGCTGGTCATCATGCCATACTGGAATATCCATTTCAGATCTCAGTCTGTCAAGAATTTCAAAACATTTAGGATTCTCAATATCTTCTAAATTAATACCACCAAATGAAGGTCCCAAGGCTTTTACAGTTCTGATAATTTCTTCAGTGTCTGTTGTATCCAGACAAATAGGAACAGCATCTACGCCTCCTAAATATTTGAATAAAAGTGCTTTTCCTTCCATTACTGGCAGTGCTGCTTTAGGTCCAATGTTACCAAGTCCCAAAACTCTTGTACCATCAGAAACCACCGCAATCATGTTACCCTTCGAAGTGTGCTCATAGACTTTATCAGGATTAGCATGAATATCTTTACAGGGTTCTGCAACTCCTGGTGTGTACCAAACTGCAAAATCATTAAAACTATGAACAGGACACTTGGCAGTTATCTCAATTTTTCCTTCGTAATAGGGATGATATTTCATGGCAAGTTTTGCTGGCTCGTATGCTTTTTTCAGCATTTCTTCTTGATCTTTTTTATCGACAGACATAATTACAATCTCCAAAATGTTGATTTACTCGAGGCAAACCATGTCATTAGGGTTAAATTTAGGGCGTAACACCACAAAAGATTATATAAGAGCTTCGTAGCTCGTATTACGAATCTCGTAGATTGGAAGGGTGAGACCTCCTATGAAAGTAACAATATTAGACGGATACATAGACGAACCTGCATGTCTCGGAGTGCCGCCCTTTATTTCTCCGCAAGTAAGAGCAGCTGCCGGAGCGGCTATTGCTGCCGGAGCAGAAATAGAATACACAACTATTGACGCCGTGCGCAAAAATGAAGTTGCTTTAAATGCAGACATCACTCTCTTTATGGCTGGTAATGCTGTCCCAGGAAAATATATACGGGCTATGCCGGCTTCTAAAAAAGAAGTTTTAGAAATTAGTAGCCAGCTTCCAGGAATATCAATACTCGGTGGGCCTGCTAGCCTCGATGATGAAATGACTGCTGCTTTTGATTATTCATCTCCCCAGGATCCAGCAGTTAGTTTATATGAAATAATTAATCAATTAGCAGTTTCAGGAAGATGGCGGACATTAGCTGAATGGAATGAGTGGTTGATAAAAGGAGCCATTATTGTTAAAGCTCATCCAGATTTTCCTGAACCGCTGATTGCTGAAGTAGAATCCTATCGCGGATGTATTAGATATCAATCTGGTGGATGTTCATTTTGTATAGAACCATTAAAAGGTAAACCACTCTTTCGGCAGCCTTCAGATATAATTGCTGAATGTACTAAACTTTCAGAACTAGGGGTTCATAATTTTAGAATTGGAGGACAAAGCTGTATAATCTCATATATGGCAGATTTAGAAACAGGAGATCCTCCACGACCAAATCCACAGGCAGTTGAAGAATTATTCCACGGTTTGCATGCTCTTCATCCTCAAGTATTACATGTAGACAACGCAAATCCTGCTGTAATAGCAAGCTATCCAGAAGAATCGAGGGAAATTATTAGAAGTTTAGTAAAATACTGCACTCCTGGAAATATCCTAGCTCTTGGATTAGAAAGTTCTGATCCCAAAGTCAAAGAAATGAATAACTTAAATTCTTCAGCTGATCAGACTTTTGAAGCTATTAAAATGATTAATGAAGAAGGAGCTGCAATAGGAGATAATGGTCTTCCAAAATTGTTACCTGGATTAAATTTTATTAGCGGTTTGGATGGCGAAAATAAAGGTACTAATGAAATGAATATTGATCTCCTAAACAAAATTTTAGATAATAATTTATTATTAAGAAGAATTAATTTACGTCAGGTAATACCACTTAGGAAGTCATACAAAAAACAGGATAAACACTCGTTCATAAAATTTAAAGACAAAGTTAGAGAAGAAATTGATCAGCCGATGCTGAAAAGAATGTTTCCTGAAGGTCGAATTTTAAAAGATATGTATACTGAATTGCAAGATGGGAACTTCACTTTTGGAAGACAAATTGGAACTTATCCTATTCTCATTTGCCTTCCATATAAAACAGATTTAGAGAAATTTTTAGATGTTGTTATTGTAGATTGGGGTTATCGAAGCATTACAGCAGTTGAATATCCTTTGAACATCAACACTTGTTCTTTGAAGGCTTTAGAAGCTTTACCAGGATGCGGACGTAAACGAGCCGCGAAAATTTTTACTTCTCGCCCTGTCGAAAATCTTGAGGAATTGTCGAAAATCATTGATGATTCTAAAGTTATGGAAAGAATAAAGGACATTATTGAGTTTTAAGCAAGGGGGAGACCCCTTCATTTCCACTGCAACTTTTTCTTGCATTTCCCGACATTTTTAACGTTTCTAAATTCTAAGATCATAGAAAAAATTACTAATTT
>CAJKXZ010000003.1 GCA_905203995.1 uncultured Methanomassiliicoccus sp.
TGCGTTAATCTTATTATTTTCTACTTCTGCGACCATCGTTTCAAACTTTGACGATAATCGCTTAGAAACTGATGATTTTTCTAATCATCAAAATATAACTTTGGCGAATGACTCTAACCCTCTTACTTCATCTACTCGCCAAACCTCTTTAGATCTTACCGATTCACAACTTAATCTAGGTGAGGGTAACACTCAAGGATGGGTTTGGAACAATGAAACAAAGACACTAACTCTCTCGGGAGCAGTGATCATTGGAAACACTACCGAGAATGAAGATTGCTTCGGTATCAAATTACCAACAAATTCAACAATCTGTCTTGCAGAAGAAACTCAGAATTACGTAATCGCTGCGGATAATGCTAATTACAACAGCTACGGAATCCTCGCAGGAGATAATTTAACAATCAGCGGCAGCGGCTCATTAACAGTCATCGGCGGAACTGCATATGAGAGTTACGGAATTTACGCAGATTCTGGTCCCATAACCATCTCTGACAGCGCACAACTTACTGCCATCGGTGGAACCGCTGAAAGTGGCAGTTTCGGAATTTATATGGGGATCACTAATATGATCATCTCTGGTGAAACAAGCACCACCGGCGGCGTAACTAATGAATTGGAGAATGATGGAACTTCTCCAAGCAATTCTTCAGAAAACACTCCCGAACCAGCTGCCATATCTATCTCTGACAGCGCACAAGTCACCGTCATCGGCGGAACAGCCACTGGTGATTATGCAGATAGTTGTGGAATTTCTGTATATTCTGGTTCCATATCTATCTCTGGTGGAACAATCACCGCCATCGGCGGAACAACCACTGGTTATGATGCGTGTAGTTATGGAATTTATGCAGAAAATGACAAAATCACATTAGATGGTGAACTAATCATTGCAAAGTCTTCCACCGCAACTACAAGTTTGGCGATATGTGGTATTGTTGATAGTACTGCAAAACAATTGTATCCAAATAGTACAGATCAGCCAGATTCTAAATTAGCAGTACATAGTAATAATGATGCGGAATATAGGATTATTACATCCTCTAACATTGGCGACTTCCTAACGAGTAATATTCTCACTCTCAATAATCACATACTTATTGACTGTGATTCAGCTCTCGAAAATGTCGACAATGTCAAAATCACAACAGGTTCTAATAATGTAATCATCGGCAGCCTTTCTGTTAATGGAAGCTTGAGCATCGGTGAATTGACAGAATCAGAATCAACAGCTGGTAAATTGCTAGTTCTAGGACCTGAAAACTTATCTGGAGATAGTTACGGAATTTCTGCTGCCGAAGATCTCACAATCAACAGCGGAACAATCACTGCCATCGGCGGAACTGCTGAACATAAGAGTTACGGAATTTATTCATCCAACAACATAACTATCTCTGGGGGCACAATCTTTGCAAAATGCGGTACTATCATTCCTTCAGATGATCCTAGTGGCAATCCTGAAGCATATGGTCTACACGCATCGAGTACCGTCATAGTTGCACCAGATGCAAACAATGGTCGAGGCATCGCTGTATCCATCGCAAAGACGTTAGAGAGCGGCTTAACTGATTTAACTGGTTCTCCGTTTGCTCCTGTTGACGATCATACTGCAGGAACTGACATTACTAAAGATATCGAAAATAACAAAATATTCTACTCCAGCATTCTTTATAGTGTAACTTACGAATCAAGTGGTGCAGGTGGTGAAGTTCCACAAGATGACAAGAGCTATCTGCCTGGAGCAGAAGTCACTGTTTTATCAGGTTCTTCATTATCACGCAGCGGTTATACATTTAGTGGCTGGAGTGACGGTGCTGGCAACATTTACCAAGAAGGAGATAATTTTGAAATTTATCAAAATGTAACTCTCACGGCTGAATGGACTAAAAACAGTGGCGGCAGTGGTAGCGGTGGCGGCATACCAGTTACTCCTAGCAAACCTGACAATGAACAAGTCGTCATCAATCCTGACGGTTCAACAACAACCACCAAACCTAATGACGACGGTACAACAACCGTCATCACGGAAAAAACCGAAGAAAAACAACATGACGACGGTACAAAAGAAGTAACCACTGAAAAGAAAGAAGAGTTAAAGGATGAGAACGGCAACATTCAGTCTTCGATCGAAGAAAAAACAACTGAAACCGTTACACCTGAAGGAACTACCACTACTGAAAAAGAAACAGTCATTAAAGATGGAGACGGCAACACCGTAGAAGAAAAAACAGAAATCTCTATCGAAGATGAAACAACCGGTGTAACCACTTCTGCTGAAGTAACAACAACATCAGAAGGAACTGAAGTCACTTCTACCACTAAAATCGAAACAGACAACAAAGAAGTCTCGGCGGAAATGATTGAAGAATCATTAAAACAAACAGAAGAATTAAAAAAGACTCTTGCAGAAAAAGAAGTAGAACTCAATCATCAAATTGAAGTTCAAGTTAACGGCAACGAAGCAGAACTTCCTGCTGATTCTTTATCAAAGTTAGCAGAGTCGAATACAGCGATCAAAGTAACAACAAATGCTGGAACGTTAGAACTCTCACCAGCAGCAGCTAAAAACTTAGCAGAACAAAGCAGCGAGAAAATTTCGTTAAGCATTAGCGAAGTCGATAAGGATCAATTAAACGAACGGCAGCAAGAAGTCGTCGGTGACGCACCAGTCTTCGATCTCAACGCCAAAGCCGGTGAGCAAAATATCCACGACTTAGGCGGCACGGTAACAATCACGGTACCTTACGAACTCAAAGCAGGCGAGGACCCCAACGACATCGCAGTCTTCTACGTCGACGATAACGGCAACATCGTCAAGAAGAAATCAGTTTATGACCCTGAAACTAAAACAATATCATTTGAAACTGATCACTTCTCATACTACTTCATCGCCGCTGCTTCGACAGTACCAACCGATGAGGAACAGAACAACACCTTATACTACCTGGCAGCAGCTATCGTTCTCATCCTCGTCATCGCCGCCATCGCCTTCTGGTTAGTGAAGAAGAAGCAATAATCAGCAAAATGAACTCTGTTCGCAGAGTTCTCTTTCCTTTTTTATTCTCTTTTACTGTATGATATTCTTGCTGGCCAACAATCTTCACTGCAATAATTTTCACGACGCGAGTTAACGATGCAGCGAAATTCTCTGATGGAAACGAATTTATATGAATTCATAGATGGGGGAGTTACATTCCCGACTTAGCTCAGTCTGGCTAGAGCGGCTGACTGTAGTGGGTTCCCGGCATGTCCGGTTCCTCAGCCGCTGATATCAGCAGGTCCCCGGTTCAAATCCGGGAGTCGGGACCATTTTTACAATACTCTTATTTAGCTATCCATAATTACTGGTGCGATGACAATCGGCGTACTCTTAGCTCTGATGGTTCTCCTTCTGGACTTAGTCCTCATTCTCGCTTTGATCTTCTTAGAGGGGAATAGAAAATCAGCGCTAATTTGGATTGCTGTATTGGCTTTCATTCCTTTAGCTGGTTTCATCCTTTACTTGCTCTTTGGTCAGACCTTCTACACTCGAAAATGGTTTGAACTCAAGGGAATGCCCGACAGTGAGATCAAAGAGCTCAACGATAAAGTCATCACTCTTCTGGATGAAGGAAAGAAATATGTTGATGACCCCACCGAAAAGGAGTACCTAGATGTAGCGGCTGGAATGATGCGGGCCAACGCTAGTTTCTATATTGATGACAATGATATCAAACTCTATACCGACGGCAATGACAAGTTTAGAGATCTTTTTGAAGATATTAGACAGGCCAAGAGTTTCATTCATCTGGAATATTATATTGTGAGGGATGATCAGTTAGTCAACGAACTTATGGACTTGCTGCACACCAAGCTCGCCGAAGGTGTAGAAGTAAGGTTCATGATCGATGCCATCGGGATGAACAGCGGCCCTAAACAGAGATTAAAGGAATTTGAAAAAGCAGGTGGTGAATTCACACTCTTCCACACCCTTCCGACAGTGCTTTTCAGCCCTCGTAAGAACAACAGAAATCATCGAAAGATTGCCGTGATTGATGGTAAAATCGGCTATGTTGGCGGTTATAATATCGGCGACGAGTACCTGGGTAAAGGACCATTTGGTTATTGGCGGGATACGGGAATCCGCGTCGTCGGTAATTCCGTGGCCACGATGAACCTGCGTTTCTTGATGGACTGGAAATACGCGACCGATAAGAACATCGATGTCAACGAGAAATATTTCCCACCCTGCGGAACCTGCGGGTCAGACAAGATGCAGTTAGTTTCCGGCGGGCCGGATACGAAAAATAATCCGATCCAGAAGCAATATCTTAAAATGGTAATGCTGGCCAAAGAAACAATTTACATCCATACGCCCTACTTGGTTCCCGATCAGACCCTCAAGGACGCATTAGAGTCCGCCGCTCTCTCGGGAATCGATGTCAGAATCATCATCCCTGACAAAGTCGATCATGCTTTCGTTTACTGGAGCAGCTTATACAATGCTAATCTGATGATGAAAAACAATGTGAAAGTTTACCGCTATCACCGCGGCTTTGTTCATTCAAAAACGATTGTGGTCGATGGTAAGTATTGTTCAGTAGGTTCCGCGAACCTCGATGAAAGAAGTCTGCGGCTGAATTTTGAAACGAATGCGATGATCTATTCGGAAAAGATTGGGGCGCAGATGAATGAAGCCTTCCTGGAGGATTTAAAATACTGCACACTTTACACGCAGGAAGAATATGATTCACGGACGCTGAGAGAAAAATTCAAAACCAGTATTTCTACCATGCTAGAGGGTCTCCAGTAACCCTCTAATTTTTTTCATATAATCACTAATAACCCACAAGTGTATTCTTTACTACTCTGCCAAACATTAATTTATTTCTTAAATGTATCAATATAATGTTTGACTCGTACGATATTCTGTTTGTAGTGAATTTCCAATGACGAGGGAATATGTTGAAAATAGTAAGGCGACATTGAAGCACCCATCATTATTTTCATTTTAGTATCTTTTTCAGTTCCGATTACTAAATTTCTTCCTTTTTTAATATTATCTAAAAATTCATCAATACTGTCTGCTTTAGAGGCCGTAACTACATTTCCCAATTCGGACAACATGTGCCCGTCTGTGCCGCCAGTGCAGCCGATTTGATATTTTCTTGCATATTCCAACGCTTCCACGTTAGCTTTGCGGGTCATACCGCTGCAGATAACTTCGTAAGCGTCGATCCGTGAGGCCGTTTCTTCGGTCAAGTATGCGCGGTTGATGCACTTCTGCATTCCTTTATTGAACATGAAATAACCCATGGGATGAGCGGCGGAGACGACACAGTGTTCATCTTCCAACGAATCTAAAATCTCCAGCGTATTGAATCTAATGGCTAGACAAGGATTCCTTTGGATTTTGTCCTTGATATTTTTCTCCCAGTAGGTAAACAGGTCCTGAGCATCATAAAAATAGACGAGAATATGCGGACCATCCCATGCACTGATTTCGATGCCGGGAATGACAAACGTTTCACACTCATTGTGGTAGGCTTCTTTAACACCGCCGATCAGATTGTGATCAGTGATGGCAATACCGACTTTTCTTTCTCCTGCTAGTTGCAGCGCTTTTTTAACATCAGTCAGCGAATCAGAATAACGGGTATGAAAATGCATATCTGCCGACATCATTCCTTCTTCAGCCAGTGAACTCCAGTCTGGAGCTTCAAATTTAACTTCTGGTATGTCTACCGTTTGCTGCAAAGTATCGCCTCAAGGGCAGGAGTAGATTGCTCAATCAATTATCTCTAGCTATTAACGCTTTTCTTCAGTTTTTTTCAAGCATATTTAGATTAGAAGGAGTTAACAACGTTCTTTTGAACATTCTCACGAAGCTCTCCTGAAAGGCCTAACCTTATAACCGACTCCCTCCATATTGGGCGTATGGATATGACCGACATCTCAAATGTGGTTCAAGACTATCTTTTGGAGATTGTGCTGATCATTGGTGGCCTTTTGGCCGTTTTGATTGCCATCCAATATGTAAGAAAGAAGGACTCTTTCTCTTACAAAGGTCTGACCGCTCTGGGATTTATTTTTGGTATCTTAATGGTAATCGTTGCCTTGGTCAACTACCAAGATTGGATTCTGAGTACGGCGTTGATCGTAGCTATCGCCGGTTTTGCCTTAATGATCAGACCGCTGCGGGACGTCCACATTTCCCCGCTTCTGGCTCTCTTAGTTATGGCTATTGTTTATATCGCTTTAGGAAGTGTAACAACCATCGGCAGCGTTGACGTTTCCTTCCTTGCTGAAGGCTGGCCGCGGATCATCATCGCCTTTATTCTTGGTGCTATCACTTACATGCTGTTCAACTTCGCTGAATCGATCATCAAACTCTTTGGCAAAATCCTCAACTGGTGGCCATTGCTGTTCATCCTTGGTCTGATTTGTATTGCTGAAGGTGTAAGCATCTATCTGGGCTATGGTTCCGTTTATGATCTTATTCTGCCTTATCTGCAAAACTAATCTCCTTAAGCAGACGGTCTAAAGGTAACCTTTAGCGCCGTCCTATTTTTTATTTAAAAAGAATTAACGCAGACGAAGTGAATCGCCAGCTGTTTACTTATTAAGTGATTCTTTCGTTTTCTTCATGATTTTAATCAAGACCTCCAGCTCTTCTTCCGTGAGGCTGGAAAAAAGATCATTGATGGATGACTCGAATTCTTTTCTTGATTTTTTAACAATTTCTTTTCCCTTGGCGGTTAAAAAGACCTTGTATTTCCGGCTGTTTGGTTCTTTCCGGTCGTCAGCAACGATTCCCTTCTCTCGCAGTTCTAAAATTACACGGGTAGTGTTTGCTTTGTCAGTGCCAGTCTGTTCAGTAAGTTCGCGCATCGTAGCACTTCCTTTTTGAATAAGAATGACTAGATACGGCAGATGGCAGGCTTTCAGTCCATAGTGTCCCAGCACGTCTGAAGATCGGCAGGCAATGTCTTTGGATATCGCGTGCACGTAGGACGGCAGGAACATTCTCCAGTCAATCGCGTCATCTTCTTCAGACATTTTATCACCCCTAATGAAAAATTTTAAGAGAGGTCAGGATTGACGATCCTCACCTCTTATGGTATGTCGATTTTAATTTATCAACTCTCTTCCTCTTGGTGCTTTTTCTTTTTTGAACCATCCTTTTCAACATGGGGGATCGGCTCGGCTTTCAAAAATATCGCTACCGCTGCTACCAGAATGATGATGATGGCCGCGATAAGAAAAGTCAGGGCAATGGATGAGCCATATTCGCTGATAATTTTTTCTACAGAAGCTGGTCCAAACTGAATGGTGATTTCACCCAGGTGGTTAAGAATGGAAGTATTCATGGGATAGCCTGCTTCCGCGAGGCCGGGAATGCCATTCAATTTCTGGATGAAGGCGGTAGTGATAATGGTTGAAAATAAACCAGTAGCCATTGTACCGCCGATGTTTCGGAAGAGATTGATGGTGGAGGTACTCATACCCATTTCTTTCTCGGAAGAGTTGTTCTGCACGAGAATCATAATCACTGACATCACACAGCCGAAGCCAAATCCGCAGATGAAGAGTGAAAGCAGCAGAAACCACAATTCACTGCCGTTGTGCAGATAACTCATCATCACCAGGCCGATACAGGAAAAGACGGGACCGCCGATCAGCCAGGGCCGGTAACCGGTACGGTTTAAGAGAGCACCGCTGGAGATGGAAGTAATCATCATTCCTGCGACTAAGGCTAAAGTGACGTAACCAGATTCAGTTGGCGTATAGCCCATGATCATCTGCAGGAAGACGGTGATAAACGTCAGGACACCCATCATCGTCATGCCGAAAATGAAAATCATCACGCTGCTGCTGACCATGACTTTATTTTTGAAGATATGAGGGTTCATCACAGGATCTTTTACTTTGTGCTCAATTTTTATGAAGATTAAGAGCAGCACCACTGCGATAATTACCATCACGGCAGTTTCGATACTGAGCCAGGGAAAATCGTTGCCGGCCCAGGTGAAGAGTAAAAGAATATCTGCAATAAACAAACTCAGGATGCCAATTCCTGTATAATCAATGTAAGGCTTTTCCGGAACATTGATTGAGGGGAATTTAGCCGCGGTGAGGGCGATCATTACCAGACCGATGGGGACATTAATGAAGAAGCACCAGTGCCAGCCGATACTGTCTGTTATCAGGCCGCCGAGCAGCGGACCGATTGCTGAACCTACGGCGAAAATGGCGCCCAGCATTCCTTGGACCTTTCCTCTTTTTTCGGGCGGATATAAATCAGCTACCGTGGCTGTAGCTACTGGAATCAATATGCCGCCGCCTAAACCTTGTAACGCCCGGAACGCAATCAATTCCACCATGTTGGTTGAAAGTCCGGCTAATACCGAACCAATCAGGAAGAGGGCGATACCGGCTAGCAGCAGCGGCTTTCGGCCATAGATATCGGATAATTTTCCTGAAATCGGAATTAGAATTGTCTCACAAAGTAAATAGGCAGTTATTGCCCAGGAGTAGATATCCATCCCATTGAGCTCTTGTGCAATGGTCTTCAAGGCTGTCGAAACGATAGTGCCGTCCAAACAGGCGACAATCATCCCTAAGGCCAAGCCGACCATGATCATATTACGTGTCTTGGGATCGACATTAGTACTGTTAACTGATGTTCTCATTTCTTCAGTCATACAACATCCCCAAAATATGTTGATGACTCAACAAGCCTTAATATTTAAATTTGTTGACGCCTCAACAAAACGAATGATTGAGTATATTCATCTCTGAAATTCAGGTGTGCTTATAATCTCCAAACTGTTTTTTTAAAGAATCTTAGGTTCATGATAAAAATCCTTACTTATTTTACACTCATTTTATGTATTCAGTATATGATCATACTTCATACGATGTATGGGTGATAATTATGGATAAAACTGGAAAGGGCGCACCATGTTTATTGTGTGGAGCAATTGATGGTAAATGCACTTATGACCATATAGGAGATGATCATCCAACATATCACTGTCATTATGTAAAAAAGAAATTATATTTTGATGTAAATATTCTAGACATACTAGACTATTGGGATGTATTAGGTTATTTAATTAATGAAGCTCCTGAGGGAACAACATTAGTGGATAGGATTACAGATTCCACTCCACCTAACTCAATTACTGTCGATGAAGTGCGTTCTAAGATTCCCAACATGTCAGGAAAATTAGATGCCTTGCTCAGATATCTATATACTATTACTAGGGAAGTTTTCAATACTCAATTACTGACAGATATCCCACCAAACATCGCATATTGTTTAGCACCATGTGATGTACCATCTCGAATCAAAGCTCTAGAAATGTTAGGTTATTTAAAAATTGAAAGAAAGTATGAAACACCAACCTCTATTGAGGAATATTATGGATGTTTCACGCCCCAAGGTGTGTTCAGGGCAGAAGAATTAATCTCTTCAAATAAAAACTCCCAAAAGGTATTCATTGCAATGGCCTTTAATACAGCATATTCTGATATGATCAGATCTGCAATTAAAAAAGGTTGTAACTATGTTGGATACACTGCAGAAACTGTTGATGAAGGAAGTTATGTTGGAGATATCAATGATCGCATAATCTCTGAAATTAATAAATCTAAATTTGTTGTTGCTGATTACACAGGAAATAATTACGGAGTTTATTACGAATCTGGGTATGCTCGTGGGCGAGGAATTAAAATTATTGAAACATGTAATAAGGACTGGTTTGAGAAAAAAGACAATCATGGAAATAAAATTAATAAACTACATTTTGATGTTGAGCATAGAAACATGATTCTGTGGGAAAATGAAGAAGACTTTGCTGCAAGACTTCGCGACAGGCTCGAATCACTACAATGATTCTTTAGCCAGATTACATCAGATTTGACATATTTTGCAACAGTCACACTTGTATATGGTGTTGTCACATCATTACATAAAATATATGATGAGAATGGTCCAAAAAAGACCATCCTCATGGTGTTTAAATGGACTCGTAAAGTTCCTGGGCGGCGGCATTGGCTTCTGCTAGTTCCTTTTCTTCATCCATTGATTTGATTTCCTTATCTTCCATCACGACTTTACCGTCACACAAGACCGTCTTTACATTGAGGCCGTAGGAAGAATAGACAATGTTGGAAACCAGCGTTTCTGGGAAGAAGGGACGCAGGTTAGGCGCTTTGCCGTCAAGAATGATCAGATCGGCTTTTTTACCTACTTCAAGGGAACCAATCTCTTGTTCCATACGCAGAGCTTTAGCGGCATTGATGGTAGTGAAATCAAGCACTTGCTGTGCCGGCAGCACCGTTGGATCCCAGCGGGCTGATTTCTGCAGCAAAGAGACAAACTTCATCTCACCAAACAGATCCAGCGAGTTGTTGGTGGTGGAACCGTCAGTACCCAGAGAAACAGTCATGCCGTTTGCGATCATTTCGGGAATGGGTGCTACTCCGCCGGTTGCCAGTTTCATATTGGACACCGGGCAGGAAGACACTTTCACCCCGGCCTGCGCCATCGCACGGACTTCATTCATGGTTAACCAGGCAGAATGAGCAGCTACGCAATGGTCGTTGAAGAAGCCGATGTTGGCTAAGTAATCGGCCGGCCGCAATCCCTCTTTCTTTTTACAATCCGACACTTCTTTTCTTGTTTCTGAAAGATGGAAAGTAAGAGTCAGATCTTCTTCAAAAGCGAATTCTTTAGCCTGCATAAAGGTCTCGGTGGAACAGACGTAAACGCCCTGCAGTCCGATTGCGGGATAGATACGCTCATGACTCTTGAATTCATTATAGAAGTGCTTGCAGTTGTCCAAAGGATCTCCTTTCTGTGTTGTAAACTCTTGATCTAAGACGGCCCAGCCGAGCACACCTCTGATGCCTGAACGCTCGACCGCTTTGGCAATGACATCTTCAGAATAGTAAAGATCTAAGAAAGTAGTAGTTCCCGAGCGGATCATTTCGATACAGCCCTGAGCGGCTCCGGCTTCTAAATCCCGTGGTTTTCGTAAATCGTCCAGATGGAACACTTTGTCTAGGAAGTTGGGAAAGGTAACGTCATCCACCAAACCTTTCAAAGAAGTCATTGAAACATGGGTATGGGTATTGATCAAACCGGGCAGAATAATATCGCCTTTAGCGTCAATGACCTTATCAGCCGCTTCTGTACAGGGGCCGATGGCGATGATGCGGTCGTCTTCAAGCAGGACATCGCCGTTGACAATCTCTCGCTGGCTGTTCTGAGTCACAACAGTTCCGTTTTTTATGAGGGTGCGCATAATAACGACGATTGATTGAATTTAACATGATATATACTCTGCGGGGAAACCAACTCTCTATATGCTAGCACGTAATAGGGGATGATCTGCAGCAAGGTTAACGAATCATTAACCCGGCGTTCTGCGGACAGTCAGATAAGCTTTGAGATTATGCCAGAAAATCAGTCTACAAGATTAACGTTCTTAGGGACGGGCGGAGGACGCTTCGCCACCATGTACCAAACAAGAGCAACCGGAGGAATATATCTTGCAGATAACATCAAACTGCATCTGGACCCTGGACCTTCTGCCCTTCATAATATGAAATGTGCCGCCATTGATCCGGCCAAAACCGACGGTTTGCTTTTATCGCACTGTCACCCTGACCACTATTCTGATGCGGAAGTGTTAGTTGAAGGAATGAGCAAAGGCGGCATCGTAAAAAGAGGGGCCTTGATCGGCAGTGAGAGCGTAATTTTGGGTGAAGGAGAATTCGACTCACCGATTTCCACTTATCACAAATCAATCTGCTCCCGTGTTTCGGCAGTCACGGCCGGCGATCGTTTTAGAATCGGCAATACAGTAATTGATGCTACGCCCACGCAGCATTCTGATCCCTATGGTGTCGGCTTTAGGATTCACACCCGCAACGGTATCGTTTCATACGTCAGTGACAGTGAGATTACTGATAAGGTAGTAGCTGCCCACCGGGGTGCCCGCGTTTTAATCTTGAATCTAACCAGACCGCTGGGTGCTAAAGTGCCCTACCATCTTTGTACGGAAGAAGCTGCTCTCTTTGCCCGTGAAATCGTTCCAGAGATGGTTTTGCTGACTCACTTTGGCATGAAACTTCTGCGGGAAGGCGTTAACAAACAGGTGAAGTATATCAAGGAACATTCCGGAACGAGAGTCATCGCTGCGGAAGATCTGATGCGGGTCTCAATTGGTAAAGACATTACCGTCAAACGTTTGCAGAATCCTGCCAATCGCTGATGATTACTTCTATATTTTTCCACCCAATCATTTCCTCTGCGGCAGCCGGATCTGCTTCTGAGCAATCTCAAATACTACAAATTTGGGAAAATGTTAAAAGTAGGCATTGCCGTGAAATATTGATGATAATCTGCCAGATTGCCGGTTTTTTAGGTAGTGGGAAAACAACCTTGCTCATTAAGCTCGGTACAACACTCAGCGCAAGAGGAAAACGTGTAGCGATAATCGTTAATGAAGTGGGTGAAGTGGGTGTTGACGGCTCCGTCATTGATTCTAGCGGGTTGAAATCCGTGGAACTGGCGGAAGGCTGTATTTGTTGCTCACTTTCAGGCAGTCTGCAGCACACGCTGAGGCAGATTACCACTGAATACCATCCTGACTTGATTATAATCGAACCTACTGGCATTGCTTTTCCGACTAAAATTGTGCAATTAGTAAGAACCGCGATGGTCGGCGAGGACAAGATGATCACCATCTCCCTCATCGATGCTTTCCGGGCGGTCAAACTTTTCAAGGAAGCAGAACTGTTTGTCAGCCGGCAGATTGCCGGTGCGGACATTGTGGCTGTCAACAAGATCGATGCCGTTGATGAAAACACCATTGACGAAACTGAAAAGATCGTCAAAAAGGTAAACAAAGATGCGCAGCTGGTGTTAATTTCGGCTAAAAATGGTGACGGTGTAGAGCAGTTGATCAACATTCTGGAGGAATCGGCGTGATGGAAAACTCTAAAGAAGCTGCCGATGCCGGTTCCTTCGGTGTTGAAGCTCATTTTCACGGCCGTGTTGCGAAACAAGAGCTCATTGCCGCGGCTCAGGCTACAGTAGTCTCCACTGCGGAAGAAATCATCAAAAAACGCGGTATTCTGCTGGGCCATGTGAAGCTCTTTATTGCCGCCAACGGTACCCTTAAACTAAACATGGTCGATCCGGACCTAGGCATCGACTGCGAAGACAATCTGGCAGATCCGGTTGTTGACGGTGAAATAAAATACATGGCGGCGGCCATGGGTGTTGCTGATCATGAACTCGAAGCGATCATGCGGGACAGTATCAAGAAGATCGATCAATTAATAAAACTGAATTTTAAAAAACATGAACATCACCATGAGCATGATCATGGTTGTAATGTGACTTTTGAAGGTGTATAAATGTATGGAATTTCCATCGATGTAGGAACCAGCGGCATGAGAATGCATGCCGTCGACTTAGCTAGCAAAAAAATTCTCTCGACTGCAATTACTGTTCGTCACCCAGTGCCAGGCGCCAATGTGGTTGACCATCTTACTTTCTGTATTGAAGTAGATCAGAATCTTGCTAACCGTCTGCTGATTGACACTGCCAACCGCCTGATGCAGGAATTGGACGTCGATCTCAACAAAGTCGAAAGGGTTGCAATTTGTGGTAATCCCATTCAGCTCTCAATGTTCCAAAACATGGAAGTCAGGGATCTGGCTTACGTGGGTGAAAACACGCTTAGATCAAAAGGTGTTGAACAGCAGAAGCGTGATGCTAAAACGGTCCCGGCAGTTGATCTGGGCTTAAATCTGCGTGAGGGCGTTCCTGTTTACATTCCTCCCGCCATCAGACATGAAATTGGTGCTGATGCCCTGGCGATGATGCTTAAAACCGGACTGTTGGAACGCAAAGACAACGTGCTTGTTACCGATTACGGAACCAACGCGGAAATGGCTTTGAAGGTCGGCGATGAAATCCTTACGGGATCGGCAGCAGCAGGTCCGGCGATTGAAGGACAGCAGATCAAAGCCGGTATGCTGGCTTCTCCTGGCGCAATTTCTGATGTGGAATCTGAATTTTACTGGAAATGCAAAGTTTTAGGCGATGATATGCTGGTTGGCGATGGTGACACTATTGAAGTCAACACCGGGGCCTTAATTGAAGAAGGTCCATTACACGGTCAAGCCAAAGGTATCACCGGAACCGGGGTAATCGCAGCAATCGCCACTGGTCTGGAAAACGGTCAGATCGTCAAATCTAAAATAACCACCACCGACGGCTGTCTCCATCTGCAGGATGGCATTGTCATCACACAGAACGACTTCTTGGAAGCTGCTAAAACCTTCGGTGCTATGAGGGCCGGTCACTTTACCCTTCTGGAAACAGCTGGTCTTAAATTTGATGAATTGGACACCATGTTCATGAGCGGAGCATCCGGAACTTATGTTGATGCTCTGAAAGCACAGAGAGTCGGTTTACTGCCACCTTCCGTTGACACCATTTACCAGTTTGGTAACACTTCGTTATCACTCGCTACCGATCTTGTGAAAGATCCCGAAATGCTGGATCAGCTGCAGTCTTTAGCTAACTCGATCAGAGCCAACCACATCATGTTTGCTACCGACAAGATCTTTGAATCTGTCTTTATTCAGGAGCTGGCCTTCTGGGAAGAGGGTATGCCGATGGAGACTTACAACATGATGCTCGAGCTTTCGGATATCCAGCCCTTACCAACAACCATCAAACCGGCAAAGGTCATCAAGATGGTGCAGAGAGATATTCCTGATCTGGGTGACAAGGGCTTAAAAGTTCTCCGGGAAATTGGTATCGGCCTGAAGAAATCCTTCCCTGGTTGCACCGGCTGTCAGAACTGTGTCCGGGAATGTCCCGAAGGCGCAATTCAGGTCAATGATGCTCCGGATGGCTATGAAATCCAAGTCTTATCTGACCGCTGTAATGGAACTGCCTGTCTCCGCTGTGAGCGCGCTTGTCCTCAGAAGTGCTTCCAGATCAAAGACTTACAGAGAAGTTCCGTTGGTGCTTAAACAGCATCAACCCCTTCTTTTTTATTTTTATAGCATAAAATGTAAAACCGTAGGAATAAGAAAAATTAAAATCACTCCTATCCTACATAATCTCTTGGCATACGTCGTTACTTATGCTCTTTCATTTGTTGTAATTTTGTTGTAAATTGCCTTTTCTTTTTGTAGAATATGGCTAATTAATTTGCAGATTAGCCAATATATTTTAACTAGAATTAATAAAATAATAAGTGGATCTGAAGTCCACTTGGTTTAAAGATCATAGTTTTTAGGATTGAATTTAGGCACGTCTTTGTAAACCGCCAGACATTGATCGACGAACTTACCCTCTTCATCTGGTAAGGCGCTTAAATCAGTAATGATCTTACGCAGCATATCCTGTTCATGCTTCGACAGTTTCAGTCGTCCGAATTTATTCTCATCTTCAATCAATTTAGCGGCAGTCATGGCAGCAGCTTTGGCCCGCATGTAAATATCGCTGCCGTATTCAACGATCGCCTGTCCGATTTTGTAAGCGTTATCATAGGCTAAGATAAACGCTTCTGGACTGCGGTAACGGTCGGTAGCCATATAGAGATCACGAAGCAGACGGTCCTGCTTAAGCTGCTTAGCCGTATTCATCAAAGCCGCTTCATAGCCGATGTTGCCTAACCAGCACTGGACGGAAGAGCCACCGAATTCCGGATGATATTCAACCGATTCATTAGACCACAGATCACAAACCTGTGCAATCAGATTACCCATCAAGTCGGTATGAGCGCAGTGAGAATTCTTACCTTCTTGTGAAGTAGGTTTACCGGCAATCGCTTTGACGATCGGGCCTTCATAACCGCAGTCTTTATCCGGACCGCTGGCACCTGCTTCCCAGGCCACTAATGTTCGGGCCGCGGCAATGGCGCGGGTAACCGCTGAAAAGGTACGGGGAATTTCCTTGTCCATATAGCCGCCGGCTAAGAACATGGCCGTATTAGCACCGGCACAGCAGGTATCGCCACCAGCTCTGATTCTGTTTTTCTTCGCAATATTAACAATCTGCGGCCACAACCACTCCATATCGATAGATCCTAAGTAACCAATACCGAAAAGCCATCCACGGATATCCTGTCTTAATAAGGAATAATCAGCCAGTTCTTTGCCGCCGATTGATTCTATCGACAGCAAATCAGCTCCATTTTCGGCAGCTACGTGGCAAGAATCGATAATCTTCTGCGGATACGAATGCTTAGTATCCATCTCTTCCCGCAGACCTAATTCCGCCATGCGCGGATCGGCGATGGTGTGACGGATGGAAAGGGCGATACTGTATTGATCGTGGTATTTCTGCATCAGATCTTTCTGGCCGGAAACGATTGGTTTTGCATAATGCTCAGCATCATTGGTCATGTGAGAGATATGCTCATTCTCCAGCTGCACGGCGGGAAATCCTAAAGTCACCGCACGGTCAAGAATGTCTCGCGTGATATAATCAACAAATTCTTTTCTCAGGCTTTCCGGCGTTTTTTCACTGCCGACCCGCGGAGCGAATTTTATTTCAGGAATAACCATGCCTGCGCCTACTACCTGGCCGAGTCCATAAGAAACAGGATACTTGGCTTCGCCGAATACCAGATCATCCGGAGAACTGTATTCCATTCGTGTATAACGTTTAATTGGCATCTCAGTCACCTCGGCGGTTGCCATTTTTAGTCAGCACACGATCCCAGTTGGCTCTGACTTTTTTCCAGTCCCAACCTTCCATCACCAGATTGGCAAGGCTAGGTCCGTCAGCTGCTTTTGAACAGTAAACACCCATGGGAAACGATTCCACATACTCGCGGTTAACCGCTCCCCCGGCACACATGAAGGGGATCTCCATGCCTTTTTCATAGAGCTTAGAGGCTATTTTGGGGAACGCCGACATGGTAGTGGTCATCAGAGCCGTGCCGGTCACAATAGCCGGTTTTTCTTTTTCGACTGTACTGATTACTTCCTGCATGAGCACATCCCGGCCGAGATCGATAATGGTGTAACCATTAGATTTGAGAAGCACTGCCGCAATGTTTTTACCGATGTCATGGGGGTCGCCTTCTGCCACATGCATGACAATTTTGCCCTTTGTTTCTCTTTCTTTTGTCAAACGTGACTCACACATTTTCAGACCGCGGTCCATGAGGTCAGCTGCCATCATCACATGGGGGAAATAGTAGATACCACGGCCGTAGAGTTCACTGACGATCTCCATCCCTTTAATCAAACCCTGCTCAATGACTTCTTCCGGACTGAATTCTTCCATAGCATCGGTTACGTCCGCCGAAATCTCTTTGTAACGCATGAAAACGATATCTTCACTTACTTTCCGGAGATGCTCTTCTTCTGGAACCAAACGGTATACCAGTTCTTCCGGATCTTCTTGAGACTCCAGATCTAGATCATATCTTTTTAAAATGCGATTATAGTTGATGTTTTTAAGGTCGATCGTGTTAAATCCCCCAGTCGCTGCTGAAACTCACGCGGAAACAAAGATACCTTTCGGAAATTTCAACCTTCGCCCCCTAGCTTGTTTTTTGATCGCCAAATCCTGTAGGAGAGGTACTTTCACTCACCCCTAAATTAACTATATAAACTACTCAGGAGCTGTACATATTGAGGTTAAAATCATGACCGGAAACACCATTGAAGAGTTGCCTGGAGTTGGACCTGCAACTGCGGAAAAATTGCGTGACGCCGGCTATAGCGATTTAATGGCTATTGCAGTGGAGTCCCCTAAGGTCCTAGCAGAGATTGTAGAAATTGGCGAAAGCACCGCGACCAAAATCATCGCCGCGGCTAAACAAATGGCTGATGTCGGCGGATTTGAAACTGGGGATATCATTCTCGAGCGGAGAAAAGGTATCACTCGCTTAGGCTCTTGTTCCAAAGCTTTTGATGAACTGATGGGCGGCGGCCTTGAAAGCCAGTCGATTGTTGAATTCTTTGGTGAATTCGGCAGTGGAAAAACACAGATCTGTTTCCAGCTGGCGGTCAACGCGACCAGGCCAATTGAGGACGGGGGTTTGAACGGTGACGTTTTTATCATCGACACTGAGAATACCTTCAGACCGGAACGTATTGTGCAGATGGCAGTAGCTTTGGATCTTGATCCTGAAGAAGTACTCAAGAAAATCCATGTGGCACGTGCCTTCAATTCACACCACCAGATGCTTCTGGTAGAAAAAGCGAATGAACTCGCTCATGAAATGAATGTGAAACTGCTGATCGTCGATTCCCTTACTGCTCATTTCCGGGCAGAATATGTGGGACGTGGATCCTTAGCAGAAAGGCAGCAGAACCTAAACAAACACATGCATGATTTATTGAGGTTTGCTGATCTGAATAATGCCGTTATTGCGGTAACTAATCAAGTATCATCTAAACCGGATGCCTTCTTCGGCGACCCAACCCGGCCTATTGGTGGCCACATTGTCGGCCATGCTGCTACTTACAGAATCTATCTGCGTAAGAGCAAAGGTGGGAAACGTATCGCAAGATTGATAGACTCGCCCAACCTCCCCGAAGCGGAGGCAGTTATCACTGTTAGCGAAGAAGGAGTTAGGGATTAAACAAGCGGAGCCGGTAAACGGCTTCCTTCCATATTTTTTTGAATTATCTGGTGAACACGACACCTTTCCGGCAGCTGAAGCTTTGGCTTTATGTCAGGCGGAAGCCGGGGAGGCTCATTTAGTCACTGCTGGTGAAGGTTATGCAGTAATCTCATTGAGGCCGCAGTTTCTAAAGAGGATCTGTGCCAGAATTGCGCTCACCAAACGCATTGGATGTTATCTGGGTTCGGCGCCGCTGAATGAAATAAAAGATTTTGTAGCTTCTTTTAATCTGCCCGACGGCACGCTGGCCGTCAGAGCTAAAAAGTTTGGTCAGTCGATGCTGGCAATCAATGCTTCTGAACTGTGTGCTGAAGTAGGGGCCATCGTCAAGCAAGACCATGAAATTGATCTGCAGAATCCAGAAGTCGAGCTGCGGATTTTATTGTCTACGCAAGCTCATTTTTACATTACTGAATGTGAAATCGACAGAACCATTTTTGAAGAACGGCGGGTTGCCAAAAGACCTTTCTTTTCTCCTATCTCCCTTCATCCTCGTTATGCCCGCGCGTTGATTAACCTGACTGGTGTCCGGCCAGGTGAAACTTTGCTGGATCCTTTCTGCGGAACCGGAGGAATTCTTATCGAAGCAGCTTCGATGGGCATCAAAGCATTAGGTTCCGATATTGACCCGCAGATGGTAACCGGCTGTAAGGAAAATCTTGAACATTTTGGTTTAGAGGGTGAAATCGAAGTCTCAGACATTGGCAATGTTCAGAATATTTTTAACAAAGTCACGACCATCGCCACCGACCCGCCCTATGGCCGTTCTACAACAACTAATCGTGAAGAACTGTTATCGCTTTATGATCGGATGTTGTGCACGATCTCAGAAATTCTTGATGAAGGCCAAGTCTGCGGCATTGTGCTGCCGTTAGAATGTCCTACCCAACGTTACTCTCTGCAAATCCGCGAAGCTCATTTTCAGCGGGTGCACAAGTCTCTTACCCGGCATTACTACCTTCTCCAGCGCTAGAGGCATTGATCGTTACTAATCGATCCTGGCCGGGTGACTGCAGATAGATGTCAAACTCCTTCAACTCTGAGGAGTCGGGATAGACTTCTGCTCGTATCTGCTTAGTTTCTCCTTGCTTCAGATGGATAACGTTATTGTTTTTTTCCATTTCTTTACCGTCTAGCCAGTAACTCCAAGCAGTTCCGCCTTGCAGCAGGCCGATGTTGACGTCATATGCCATATTGCCGGTATTCACCAGCTCGAAAGTTATGGCGTTGTCTGCAGCATTCTCATTGACAATCTCAAAGGAAGTGTCTGCTTCCACCACATGAAGCGGCTCGGGAACAAAAGTCACGAGCAGCAAGAGGAGCGTTATTGTTCCGAAGGCTTTGGTCTTTTTATCGATCTTAGACAGGTTGTTCAGCGGTGCTGGATGGATGATGCCGATCAGAATGACTAATAAGGCAAATAAGAGCCAGCCGTCATAGAGAAATACGCAAGCCAGTAAACCGATGAACGCGGCATATGCTAGGTATTTGGCGTTTTCTCCCAGCAGACCCCGGGCAATATGACCGCCGTCGAGTTGGCCGATGGGTAAGAGATTGATGGCGGTAACAAAGAAACCCACCCAGGCGGCGAAGGCCATCGGGTGCATAACCATGCCTTCTACTGACGGCACTAAGTAAACCATCAGCTGATAAATCGGCTGGATGGTGATGTAAGCTGCTCCCGCAGTAACATCGCCTGCCACAACTCCGCCCTGAGCGGTTAGATACAAACCGGCAATGGCAACGGGAATGGTAACCAGAAAGCCGCACAGCGGACCGGCGGCACCGACGTCAACCAGTGTTTTGCGGTCAGGCATCGGCTCCCTTAAAGAGATAAATGCTCCGAAGGTACCAAACGGTGGAATTGAGGGGATGAAATAGGGCAGTGAAGCATTGAGGCCATGTCTTTTAGCTGCGTAGTAGTGGCCTAATTCATGAATGCCCAGAATGGCCATCAAGGGAACGGCAAACGTAAGGGCCCCCATGCCGGCAGTCGTTAAGGACCACATTTCCGTAGAATCATAGCTGGACCAGAGCATCATGCCGGCAAGAGTGGTAGTGATAAAAGTTAGCAGTAGCAGGACTTTATTCACTATGGTTTTCTTAGGCTTACTGGTCTGCTGTACAGGATTGCGGACAACCTGAATGATATATTCGCCGCCAGTGTAATTGAAAACCGCGATGAAGCCTTGGGCTTTCAGGGCCTTTTGCAGTTGACCAAATTCCTCGCCAACTACCGCTCTGTTCTTAGGTTCAACATAAAAAGTAATGCTCTGCGTTTCTACTTTAGACTCATAGATCGGAAAATGTTCCTCAACAAGATTGTAGACACCTTTTATCTCTGCGGTTGGATCGGCAGGCATTTATTCACTCACTAGTTCAGCCCTTTATAATGCTTGCGAAGCAGGTTTGTGAAAGTGTTATATGCAAAATGCAGATTGACACTTGTGAATAAGTATCTACAGTTATTCCGGATTGGAAACTGTCTCATGGGTGCAGTGGGCATCATTTTGGGAATGCTCATCGCAGTTGGTTCTGACATTACCGATTACTTGACGCAGTTGCTGCTCGGATGTCTTACTGTGATCTTTTTCATTATTGGTGGCAACACCCTCAACGACTATCTGGACCGGGATCTGGATAAATTCGCTCATCCTGAGCGTCCACTGCCTTCTGGAAAAATCAAACCGCAGGTAGCATTGAACATTTCCATCTCTACTTTCATCATTGCCTGTGCCATTTCTGTGTTTCTGGGCTCGATTCCCTTCATAATTACAATTGTCGCCGCGGCAGTCATGATCGCCTATGAATTGAAAACTAAAAAGCTGGGTTTGATTGGCAATTTATCCATAGCCTGGCTCACTTCCGCTCTGTTTTTCTTAGGCGGGGCGATCACTGGCCACATTGAGGTTACCATTCCTATGGGCGCCATGGCTTTCCTCGCCACTCTGGGTCGGGAAATTGTCAAAGATGTTCAGGATATGGCTGCAGACTTTAACCGTACAACTCTTCCCAAGCAGATCGGCAAAAGAAACGCTTCCCTGCTCTCTTCGATTATTTTTGTTGTTGCCGTTATCCTTTCCTTCGAACCCTATCTGACGGGAAGGTTTGGTTTAGCCTATTTAGTAGCTGTGTTCTTTGCTGATGCAATCTTCATATACTCTGCCGTAATTCTCCATCAGAATCCTGAAAGAGGACAGAAGTTCGCAAAGTATGGCATGTTTGTCGCATTAATTGCATTCTTATTGGGTGGGTTACTATGAGTGTTGAAGATTATGTTTTGCAGAAACTGAAGAATGGCGCTATACACATGACTCTTATTGACCCCGCTTCTCAGGAACCTGCGCAAGCGGGCAAGATTGCCAAGGATGCCTGTTCTTTAGGTACTGATGCCATCATGATTGGCGGTTCAACCGGTGTAACTCAGGAAAATCTCGATCAAACTGCTTTGGAGATTAAGAAAAACTCCAACGTTCCTTCCATTTACTTCCCTTCCGGGGCCAGCGCCATGTCCCCCCACTGCGATGCCATTTATTTTATGAGTATGCTCAACTCCCGCAGTCTGGAATGGGTGATCAGAGAACAGGTGGCCGGCGCCCCCGTGGTGAAAAAAATAGGTCTGGAGCCTCTTTCTATGGGTTACATCATTGTGGAACCGGGTATGAAAGTAGGAGAAGTCGGACAAGCTGATGTAATTCCCCGGGACAATCCGCAACTGGCTGCCGCCTACGCGATGGCCGGTGAACTGTTGGGTATGCGTTCTATTTACTTGGAAGCGGGCAGCGGTGCTCCTGCGCCTGTGCCCTCGGCAATGATTGCACAAGTGAAAAAATCAATTGCCGTGCCTTTGATTGTCGGCGGCGGTATCCGCGATGCTGAAGCAGCCCGCGCCGTCAAGGACGCCGGAGCCGATGTAATTGTCACCGGTACTATTGTTGAAGAGAACGGTTATCTTTCACGTCTGGAGAGCATCATCAAAGCGATCAAAGAGTGATTCTTCTCTCGCCTTCTTTTCTATTTTTTAGCTGCTTCAGATCATCTGCAGAAACATCTCGTGAATCCGCGTATCGGCCGAAAGTTCAGGATGGAAACTCAGAGCGATTAAATTATCCTGTCTGGCCATGACAATTTTTTCTTGATAGTAAGCGAGTGCAGCGCAGCGTCCGTAGACTTCTTCAATGAGCGGACCGCGGATGAAGATCCCTGGGAACGGTTCCACCAAGCCTTTGATCGTCAGCGGCGTTTCAAAACTTTCTCTTTGTCGGCCAAAGGCATTGCGGTTGACTTTCATATCCATAATCTTAAGCAGCTCGGTCTTTGTTTTCTCAACTTCACCGTCGCCTTCTTTAGCCATGAGGATGCAGCCTGCACAAGTACCCATGATCGGCACTCCGTTTTCAGCGGCTTTGATCAATGGCTCATAAAGTTCAAACCTTTTGAGCAGTTTAGAAATGGTTGTGCTTTCACCACCCGGTAAAATCAGCGCGGAAGCTGCGGCCAATTCTGCAGGCTGGCGGACGGTGACTGCTTCGCCTTTGAGTCCTAAGTTATTCAGGGCCTGCAGGGTCATGGAAACATGCTCCGGGACTGCACCCTGAAGCGCAATGATGCCGATCTTCATTGAGCGCCTTCAGCAGAGATTAAGAACAAAAACATTTCGCATCATTCAATATTCGGCAACAGTGCGGCCGTTGATTTTGTGGACATTTACGGAAACACCATAGAGCTCACTAAGATTTTCATCAGTGAGGATGCTTGGATCACCATCTTTGAAAATTGTCCCGTCTTTGATCATGATTATTCTGTTGAATTCTGGTCCGATGTCCACTGGATCATGGGTGACCATGATGATCGTGTGCTCACTTTTCACCAATTCTTCAATCGATCTTCTTACGAGATATTTGCCGTTGATATCTAACGAATTCATCGGTTCGTCAAGAATCAAGGCGGCAGGATCATTAACTAATGCACGGGCCATAATCACCCGTCTGATCTCGCCGCTGGAGAAGGTTCCTAATTCCCGGTCTTTAAGCTGCAAAGCACAAACATGTTCGAGCGCTGAATGGGCTTTAGCTTTCATTTCCTCATCGATCGCTTGCGAGCGGTTGGTGCCGATCGATCCAAAAAATCCAGAAAGAACTGCTTCTTCCGCCGTCATCTTTTTACGGAAAGTTTCCTGCATTTCATTGGAGACCAGACCAAAGGCTTTGCGGATATCAAAAATATTCCACAGCGTTTTGTCATAAACTTTGACATAACCGCGGCAGCCTCCGTAACAGCGATATTCGCCAGTCATGGTTTTGATCAGTGAAGATTTACCGGATCCATTGGGACCGAGAATTGCCACTCTTTCCCCACATTTAATTTGGAGATTCACCCCATGCAAGATGTTTTTCCCGTCTTTTCTCACATAAACATCTTTCATTTCAATGAGTGTAGCTGCCACAGATCAACATCACTCCAGCTGCTAATATCTTTTTGCTTCTCCGCCATAGAATTGGGATAATGCCTTATATCGTCCGTTTAGAAGAGTAGCCACTGTCTAATTGGTATCGAGGAGCTATTATGAATGACGAGAGAGAGCAAATTAGAATGAAGCTTGAAGCAAGAGAACGGGTAGAACGCATGAAAAACGGCGGTGAAGATATGCGGGCAACGCTTGCCACCCAGGAACGAGAAATGGGCAACAGTTCCAAAAATGAATATATGAGCCGTCAGGAAGAGCAACTCCGCAGCCGCATGCAGAACAGTAATGCCGACCCTTATCGCGGATATGGTGAAGATCAGCGGGCGATGATGGCTTCTTGGGGACACGAAAAACCTTCGGCCGAGGACATTAGGAAATTCTCCGAAGAAGAACTGAAATTAAGAGATGAAACTCTTTCTCGTACCGCCGCTGATCATGACCCAAGATATCGTACTATCAGCGAAGCTTATGCTCCGACTCCGCAGGGTATGAAAGCCGTCGGGAGCGATATGAAAGAACAGCGCAATGTTTACTCTGAAGAAGTGAATAACAAAATGTCTTCTGACCACAAAGTGAGAATCATGGACTCCGACGCCAGCATGTCTGACCGTGGTCATGCTATGACGCAGAAAGCACGTGACATGGGCGGCAAGACCATGCAGCAAGCCAAAAACATGGGGAGTATGATGGAAGACAAAGCCCGCGAAATGAATGAAGCTCACGTTGTCGAACATTCAGCACACCGGGCTGGCAGTACTATCGGATCTATCTTCAGCCGTGCTAAAGTAGCCGCTAGAGAATTAACTGACGGCTTCCGTGAAGGTTACTCCCGCGAAAATAAAAAGTAAACTAATCGCTAAGAGTATGCGTTAGCTAGTAAGTGGTAGGTGCTCAGTTTAGGCTGTTGGCCAGATGAAGCCGGCAATACAAATTACTGCAATGACAGCGACGATGATACCCACGACTGTCCAGGGTTTAAGAACAGGACCCTTTGAAGTTTCATTGTCAAAATAACGGATCAAACCAGCAGCTGACTGAAATCCCTGTCCCTTCTTTTTGGATGCCATATTTAACCAAGGCGTGTAAATATTGTTTGGTATATATCCTTTTGCAACTCCCTGCTAAATTAAATTATAACACTGGATAACGAAAATGCAGACTATTGATCATCAACAATCTTGCTCCTGCTTCCTCGGTTGAGATTTACCTTGGAGACATTTGCTAAGTCTCCGTTTTAAAAACGGAAAAAGGTTATAGTGGTCAACCTGACATTAAAACAAAAGTGGCTGTTCTTATCGGATGCAGTGGTTGGGCATACGGGGATTGGGCTGGTAATTTCTATCCCCTTGATGTAGCGCGCAAGAAGGAGGAGTGGCTGAGATATTATGCTTCATTTTTTGAAACGGTGGAGATCAACACGACCTTTGATCGTGAGCCCAATGAATATCTCATCAACGGCTGGATCAGCCGCGGTAAATCTCTGAAAAATTTTGATTATTCGATAACGCTGCCTTCCCGCATCTTCCGTGATGCCGATCGGGCCTTGGAATTTGAAGAATGGTGTCTGCACTCACTGGAGGAAGGCGGGGTCTTGGGCTGTGCGGTGATTCAAACCCCTCCTGATTATACGAACAATCTTTCCAACCGTGAAAATCTACGCAGTATTTTAGACCTGTTGGATACTAAAAAATATGATTATCTGGTAGAATTTAGAAACCAATCTTGGTTCGATCAAGATGGTCTTTTAGAATCTTCACGAAATCTGCTTAATGAATACGGCTTAAGTTGTGTCGTCAGTGATGAATTCTCTCCTCTGCAAGAGTGCTGTGAAGAGCAGACCTACCTCCGCTTAAGGGGCACAGGCCGCTCAGAGTCGCCGGGTGACAATACTCATCAATATTCTGATGCAGACTTAATGTGGTTCAAAAACATCCTATCGAGAGCGGCTGCCAGCGGTAAAAAAATGCGGGTTTATTTTGAAAACAGCGCTGCCGCCAGGAGTGTACAGGATGCGTTGCGGCTGATGGATATTTTAGAGATTCCTCATCGGGTAAAAGAAATGAAGGATGCCGGAGCATCCCGGATCATCGCGAAGTAGTTTTTTTCGTGGTTTTCTTCGGTGCACACTTCTTCTTAGCTGGAGCGGCTGCCGTCTTTTTAGGTTTAGCAGCGGCGGCTCCCTCAGCATCCAGATATTTGGTCCACTGATACTTTTTACGGGCACCGAGATTAACATTGTGGTAGGCATAGCTGAAGATGAGCGGCACCACAGTAGTAGCTTCAGCGTAAACCATCTGTTCGTAGGTTGTGCTGACCTTTCCCCAGGATGATGCTTCTTTCAAAGTGGATGAAGAACAGGCTCCGTCGCGGACATCAGCTACCGTAATCTGCACGGCGTACTGGTGCATTGGTACATCCGCACCTAAGCATTCAGCACAAACGACTGTATCCTGAGCAAAGTTTTTCGGCACACCGCCGCCGACCATGAATAAACCGGAAGTTTTGGCGGCCATCTTAATTTTTGTCAGCTCGTAGAAGTCTTTGACGGAATCAATCGTCACATGGCTTTCCGGATGCTCGTGCTGATGCATTACCAATCCGAAACCGGCGCTGCAGTCGGAAAAGGCGGGACAGAAAATCGGTACATCATGCTCGTAAGCCAGCTGAACCAAGGAATCTTTTTTCTTAGCATTCTTGGTTAGATATTTACCCATCTCTCTAATGAACTCCCGTGAAGAGTAAGGGCGGGGTTCCAGACCATCGGCAATCTTTTTGATGGTGCTGTCGCAGACCTGCAGTTCTTCTTCATCAATGAAGGTGTCATAAATGCGGTCGACATAATTGTCACGGAGCATGTTGTCGTCGGTGAACTGCGTGCCGTGATAATGTTTGTAGCCGATTGCTTCAAAGAAATCCATATCAACGATTGAAGCACCGGTGGAGACTACTGCGTCTACCATATTGTATTTGATCATGTCTGCATAAACCTGCATGCAGCCCGCAGCACTGCTGCTTCCCGCGAGGGTTAGAATGACGGTACAATCTTTATTTTTCAGCATTTTTACCAATATGTCAGCAGCTCTGGCCGTGTCCCGGGAGCTGAAGGACATTTCTCTCATGCTGTCAATAATGGGTGTGGAGTCATACTTGGTCGCGTCCACGTGCTTAACCGTTTTCTTCAACAAGTCTTTTTTGGACATGGATGGTCACCGAATGTTACCTACACCAATTATTACCTAATATCTAAAGCCTCCCCTCGCTGGATGCAGAAGGTTAAACACATAGAACACCTATTCTGTGTTGATGCTTGGTGCTGAGGAGTTATTCACCCCCAAATCAATTGCTGTAATCGGTGCTTCGGCTGATCCGGAAAAGATTGGTCACATGGTCCTCACGAACCTTCACGCTGCGGGCTATGCTGGTAGCATTTATGCCGTCAATGCTCGTGGTGGCGAAGCGCTTGGTCATCATTTTTATAAATCCGTGCTGGAGATTGCGGGACCAGTTGATTTAGCGGTGATTACCATCCCGGCGGCCATTGTACCTTCGGTAATGGAAGAATTGGGAAAAAAGGGAACGCCGGCGGCAGTCATCATCTCGGCTGGCTTTCGTGAAATGGGTGCGGAAGGAACCAAGCTGGAGCTGGAAGTTGGCGCCATTGCTAAGAAATATGGCATCCGTCTGCTCGGCCCCAACTGCCTGGGTTTGCTGAACACGGCTAATAAAATGAACGCTTCCTTCACGGCGGCTTATCCGCAGGAAGGCAGCATTGCGCTTACTTCGCAATCAGGAGCAGTATGTTCTGCTCTGTTAGATTGGGCTCAGGAATACGGCGTCGGCTTCTCTAAATTTGTTTCAATGGGTAACAAATTAGATCTTGACGAAGCCGATCTGCTGCAGTATTTGATCTCCGATGAGGATACAGCAGTCATCGGCATGTACATCGAAGGGATGAACCGCGGCCGCGAGTTCATGAAAGAAGCCAAGCTCACTTCTCAGCAAAAACCAATTATTGTTCTAAAATCCGGGCGGACAAACTCCGGTGCTAAAGCGGCTTCTTCCCACACTGGTGCCATGTCTGGCAGCGACAGTGTATATGATGCTGCTCTGAAGCAGTCAGGAATTATCCGCGCTCATGATCTGGAAGAACTCACTGATTATCTGCAGGTATTTTCAGCAATGCCGATTCCGCGTGGTCGCAATATTGCTGTGGTAACCAACGCTGGCGGTATGGGAGTAATGGCTGCTGATGCCGTCTCTGACTACGGCTTAACTTTAGCAACCTTATCTAAACCAACGATTGAACTTCTGCGTGAAAAACTGCCGCGGGCGGCGAACATCTACAACCCGATTGATGTACTTGGCGACGCACCGGCAGAGCGCTTTAAGGTCGCCATTAATGCCGTACTTAATGATCCCGCCGTAGATCTGTTGATGGTTATGCTGGCGCCAACCGACACCATTGACATTTCGGCAGCAGCCAAAGCTATTGCGGAGTTTAAAGAGCTCAAGATTCCAGTAGTGGCGGCGATGGTCGGCGGTAAGGAAGTGAACAAAGGTTCAGCTATCCTGCGGGAAGTGAATATTCCTGTATATGAGTCTCCAGAGCGCGCTGTACGGGCTCTGGGCGCCATGGCTGCTTATTTGGAAATTAAAAACGCTCCTGATGAAGACTATGCAGACGAATTTATTGTTGATAAGTTAAAAATACAAAATATCATCAAAAAAGCGTCTGATGAAGGCCGGGTCTCTTTAACTGAATCAGAAGGCAAGGCGATCCTGCAAGCTTATGAGATCAAAACACCGCGGAAAGAAATCGCTACTTCTGCCGAGGAAGCGGTGCAAGTTGCTAATAAACTGGGTTATCCAGTAGTAATGAAGATTTCTTCAGCAGATATTGCTCACAAAACTGATGTCGGCGGGGTTTCATTAAATCTTAGAAATGAAGAAGAAATTCGTAACGCTTATTCTTTGATGATGGAAAAAGTTAAGGCCGCCGTGCCGACCGCCCGTCTCGATGGTGTGCTGGTTGAGGAAATGTTCCAAGGCCGGGAACTGATTGTCGGCATGGTCCGTGATAAACAGTTCGGGCCAGTCATCACCTTTGGCTTGGGCGGAATTTTTGTCGAAATCATGAAAGATGTGAGTCGCGGCATTGCTCCGCTCAGCCAGCAAAAAGCGGAGTGGATGATTAAATCGATCAAATCATATCCTATTCTGGCAGGTGCGAGAGGTAAGAAACCTGCCGATCTCGCCGCCTTAAAAAATCTTATTTTGAAAATATCACAATTATCGCTGAATTTCCCTGAAATCTCAGAACTGGAAATGAATCCAGTCATGGCGGGAGAAAGCGGCTGTTGTGCTGTTGATGCGCTAGTTGTTATCCGGAGGGAGAAGAAATGAAACCGTTATACATAGGTTCAGTAATGGAACGCTCTGGCAAAAGTGCGATTGCGTTAGGTCTTGCTAAAAGTCTGGGAGATGTTGGTTACTTTAAACCTTTTAAAGAATCATCAGTCGAAGTCGACGGCAAAATGGTCGACCGCGATGCTTTACTCATGGCTTCCGCACTCGGTCTGGACCATTCTCCTGAAGAGATCTCACCCTTTATTTACGATATCTTCGCACCTCCTTCCTTTGATGAGATTCTCCACGCTTATGAGCAAGTCAAAAAAGATAAGATGATTATCGAAGGAACCAGGGATGTCATTACTGGTTGGACCGGAAATCTTTCAGGCATGGCGATCGCCCGTGATCTCAGGGCGGAAGTCATCTTAGTCTCGCCCGCCGTGGCACCGGCCATTGATAAAATCTGTATGTTAAATTCCTTTATGAAACAAACACCGGGTTTGTTTAAAGGAGTGATTCTCAATCAGATCGAAGATAAGCGCTGCATCGACCTTCTGGAAAAACGCGGCATTCAGGTTCTCGGGGCTGTGCCGGTGATGGAGGAACTCAAGCGCTTCCGTGTATCGGAGGTAGCTTCCATTCTGGCCGCAGAAGTGCTTGTGCAAGGCAAAGACTGTGAGATTGAGAATGTCGTCATCGGCGCTATGAATTCAGAATCAGCCATCGCCCAGATGCGACGGGTACCCGCCAAAGCTTTAATCACCGGCGGCGACCGGGCAGATATTCAAAACATTGCACTTTCCACGGATCTTGCTTGTTTAGTTTTAACCGGCGGCTTCCACCCTTCCAACGCTGTTCTTTCTTTGGCTTATGAGCTGGGCGTTACCGTTCTGTTAACTCATTTGGATACGATGGATGCGGTCGAAACTGTTAACCGCCACCTCGCATACATTTCTCCGCAGGACGAGGGAAAAATTCGTCAGCTGACGGAAGCGGTAAGGGAAAACGTGGATCTGCAGCGGATCATGGAGTAATTCAATACTCCATCACAATTCTTTTACTAAATCCGCCGTTAGTTTCTTTCTTCATTTTTCGTATTTTTAGCAGCTCTTCTTCACTGCAGTTCAATTCATTAGCCAACGCGAAGATGACTTCCAAAATATCCGCTAATTCTTCAGTATTTCTTGCTTCTTTGAACTCTTCACTTTCTTCACTAAGTTTCTGCAGCAGCAGTTCGTTTATTTCCTCGACATCTGCGGTGTAAAAATTAAACAGCTTGCCCTGCTCTGCCACGATCTGAGGAATCTTGTCCCGCACCAGTTTCCTGCGCATACAAGTGTGGTGATCATCGTCCCAATAGATAGTTTATCGCTGCCCCGGCTGATCCGTCAATATTTTTAAATAGTTTAAGCATGCATAATATGCATGTAACACTGAGGTTCCTGAGACTGAGCCTTTGGGGACGTTATCGGTACGTCGCTCAGGAACGTCAGCTTAAGACTTTTCGTAACTTTCAAATTCTTGGAGCGTGTTTTATCATTATGCCCTGCCAAGCTACGGTATTTATCGATAACGGGTACCTTGCAAAAACGCTCGAAAACGACTTTGGCAGGACGCGGTTAGATTACTATGCTTTTGCTAATGAGCTGTGTGCCAGAATCTCTTGTGAACTGGCAAACGCTTATCTTTACGACGCTCCGCCGATTAACCGGCCTACGGACAATGCCAAACGCCGCAAAGCTTACGCTAACCGGATGAGATTTTTTGATGATATCCGCAAGACACCGCGTTTTGAAGTTAAATTGGGCAGGCTGTCCGAACACATCGATCATGAAACCGGACGTCTGATTACTCGTCAAAAGGGTGTTGATGTCATGCTGGCCATTGATATGGTTATTCACACCCTCGATCCCGAATTGATGACCGACAATCTGATCTTAATTGCCGGCGATGCTGATTTTGAACCGGCGGTAAAATACACCGTCGCACGCGGAAAAAATACGGTTCTCTGTTGTTCGATGAAGTCGCGTAAGAACGGCGGCAAATCATACTCCGATGCTTTGCTGAACGCTTGCAATTCGTTCATTCCGCTTGATTACGATTTGATCTCTCGCTGTTCCTATGTGCGCATGAAAGCTGAGAAGTATTCTCACTGACTGCTTTGTGAGTCACTTTATTGCTGTGCTAATTGCTTGAGAAGTAGTTCATACTCTGCGGGATCAAGCAAAAGCGGCCGCTCTGCTGTTGGTTTTACAACTGCCAGCCAGCCTTGTTCATACGGTGATTGATTAATGATCATCGGCTCATCGACCAGTTTGGCATTAATCTCCACTACTTCGCAGTCCAGCGGACACATCACGGCGGAGACGGTTTTGATACTCTCCACCTGCGCAAAAATTTCTCCTTGTTGATATTTTTTACCTACTACTGGCAGCTCGGCATAGACTAATTCTGACATTTGTTCCTGAGCATAATCAGTCATGCCGACTTTGGCTGTCTTTTCTTCCCACTGCACCCACTCATGAGTTTTAGTGTAGCTGAGATTATTGCGAACTTCTTTACCGTCAGTCATCTGCTCAGGCTAACAAGGTAGAACTTGTTTTTAGCTGTTTAGCTTTCTGCCTACTTCTGGAAAATAGTAAAATAGCACTCTTTTCTTAGTATGAGCAATGAAGTTAGTCGTCCGCGGAATCGTTCAAGGTGTTGGCTTTCGTCCGGCAGTCTACCGTTCCGCGGTTAAATTGGGTCTCAATGGTTATGTTCAGAACAATGGTTCTAATGTGGTAATTGCCATTGATGGAGATCCCGATTCCTTTTTAGCGACCTTACGTTCAGAACTGCCGCCGCTGGCTAAAATCGACAGTGTGGAATTTGTAGAAGATCACGCTTCTTATGATGGTTTTAAAATCATTGAAAGTTCGCAAGGCGGCAAAGGCGCTAGCATCCCCAATGATACTGCAATCTGTACTAGCTGTCAACATGATCTTTTCGATCCAACCAACCGCCGCTATCTTTACCCTTTTACCAACTGTACAGACTGTGGTGCCCGTTTTTCAATCATCGCCGATCTGCCTTATGATCGAATCAATACTTCCATGATCGCCTATCCGCCTGATGATTTCTGTCTCGGTGAATACGGCAGTCCCCTCGATCGCCGCTTCCATCATCAGACGATTTCCTGCCCCCAATGCGGGCCTAATTACTATCTCTTAGATCACGAAGGAAAAGCCCTCGCCGGTGACCCGATCAAGGAATTTGCCCGGCGTCTTGATGACGGCGCTATCGGTGTAGTGAAAGGCTGGGGCGGCATGCACATCTGTGCTAATCTGGATTCCTTAACTCATCTGCGTTCCTGGTACCGCCGCTCGGAAAAACCTTTTGCGGTGATGATGAAAGACCTGCCCGCTTTGAAGAATTATTGTGAACCCACCATCTACGAAGAGCAGGAGATTACTTCGCCAAATCGACCGATTGTTTTAGTACAAAAGAAAAAGAATCAGTTGACTGAAGAAATTTCTCCGGGTTTAGACACTATCGGCGTCTTTTTACCTTACTCAGCCATGCATCATCTGCTCTTTCATTATCTTGCACACGATGCACTGGTGATGACTTCTGCCAATGCTCCCGGCGAACCTATGGTGCTGAAAGATGAGGACGCTCTAGCACTAGGTGCGGATGTATATTTACTTCATAATCGTGAAATAATCAACCGCTGTGATGATTCTGTGTTAAGAATGTTCGGCGAGCATCCGCAATATATCCGAAAATCACGGGGCCACATTCCTTCTTACTTGGAATGCATGGATGGCCAGGCAGTCGCCCTCGGCGGCCAGGAGAATCTCTGCGGAGCAATTGCCAAAGACGGGCGGCTCTATACGACGCAGTATATCGGCGACGGGGAACGTCCCGGTGTCATCCGCTTTCTGGAACACGCCACCCGCTATTTTTTAAAAATTCTTGGTGCCACACCGCAGATTATCGCTATGGATCTGCATCCCGCTTATTCTAACCGTCCGTTAGCCAAAGCGTTGGCAACAGAATTTAACGCTGAACTGTTGGAAGTACAGCACCACTGGGCCCATGCAGCCTCGCTGCTTTTAGACAATAGTCTGACGGAAGCGATGGTACTCACGCTTGACGGTACCGGTTATGGTCTCGACGGCCAAGCCTGGGGCGGTGAAGTTCTGCGAGCTGATTTCACTTCGTTTGAACGTATTGCTCACTTGGAACCGTTGCCGTTATTGGGTGGTGAAAAGGCAGTCTACGATCCCCGTCGTTTGGTCTTTGCCCTAGATGAAATGATCGATCGAAAAAATCCCTACTTCTCCGAAAAAGAAGCTGCAATTTTCCGCAAACTGCTGCCTACCTCTGCTACTTCCACAGGTGCCGGCCGCGTGCTGGATGCACTCTCTTGTTACTTTGATGTATGTCAAAAACGGACTTATGACGGGGAACCGGCGATGAAATTAGAACGGCTGCTTGCAGCTGGTAAACATAATCATAAGTTTAAAGTAATGATTAAAAATAATACCCTACTCACTTCGGAATTATACCGGGAGTTGGTAGCCACACAGGGTAAGCCCGCTGATCTCGCTTATTCCTTTGTCTACGCTTTATTGGAAGCAATGGTGGCAACGGCGGCAGAAGCCGGTGAACGGCAGGGCATAAAGACCATCGGCCTGACCGGCGGTGTTTCTTACAACGGCCCTGTTTCCGCCATTGTCAAGGAGCTAGTCGAAGCCCGAGGGTTCCGCTTTGTCTGCCATAACCGTGTGCCCAACGGGGACGGCGGTATTTCCAGCGGACAATGCGCAATCGCGCTCCAGAAGCTCGTTTGATCACTTTTTATCGATCAATAACGCAACAGGTCTTTCCAGCCATTTGCCAGCATCTAAGTCGCCTACTCTTTTACCGGGGCAGATACCTTCCCGCGGTACTGGCGACACCGACCATTTACCGTCTTCTCGCTGAATCCAGAGCGTGGCGCCGGGAAATCCCCGTTCAGGAACCCATTTCTCCGCAACGATGATCTGTTCATCTTCACTATGTGATTGAATCAATACTCTTTCCACGGCGGAAGCCATATTGTGAATTTCTTCACTGCATCCATGTACGTATTTCATTTCGGTGAGGAATTCCAAGAGCTTTCCCAGTCTGACTTCGTCATGGACCCGGAAATTTCCTCGTCTCATTTCATCTAATAGCGCCTGGGTCGGCGCTCCGAGCGCTTGATATTTCTTGGCCAGGACCAAGAATTCATTAAGGCTGATGTACATTTTAGTACCTCGACCTGTCATTTTGGGCGATGATTCTTAATTAGCTTTGGAACTGGCTATCAATTTCGATATTTACTGGCTTAACAAAACGCTCGTCTAAAATCGCTCGTAAAAAAGTATCTAGGGGTTGGTAGGACAGAATTTCATAACTGTGACAAGGGGATACGCTGCCCTGCCAACCCTTGCTAGCAAAATGAATAATGTTCGGCGGATAAGAATGCCTCATGTCCATTCTTTCCGCCGACTCGTATCCCTGTCACTACGTGGATGTCGATAGTATTATAATATTTTTATGCACCCGGCTAGCTTTCAAAAGTCCAGCCCAAGAGTATTGCTTTATATTTTAGAGCTATTTAAGGTGGCAGAGGTTGACTGTGAACACGCTCATCATCATGTTAGACGGGGCGGCTGATGAAAAGATCCCCGCATTCGATTTTAAGACTCCTCTGGAATCTTTAACTAAACCTTTCATGGATAGCGTGGCATCTAACGGTCTCTTCGGTTGGACAGAGGGTCAAAAATACACTCATCTGTTCCTTTTAGGTTTCTTCACTGGTAAAGTCTGTGACGTTCCTCGAGGATTGATTGAAGCCAACGGCATGGATGTTCCTTTGCAGGAAACTTCGATGGCTTACCGTTTTTCCCCGGCCTGCTTTAAAAATGGCAAATTCGAATGGGCCTATCGGGTCAGTCCCGATATGTATCCCGCGCTGCAGAACTGCATGATTGATTCGCTGGATCTTTTAAGTGAGTTAACGCCGAACCTTTACTTCCACGGCTGCGATGGACGGGGTGTGATTACTGTGGAAGATGAGCTTTATGATTTCCCGATGCCACCTTATCCTCTGCCCGAATGTCCTGATTACGGGCCTTTCCGCGAGTGCATCGAAGCGGTTGCTGACCAGCTCAATGGTCTGACTTTTCTACCTTGGGGCGGAGGTTCGGTCAAAAGCTCGGCTCATAAGAGCGCCTTTCAAAAATCAAAAGAACTGACAATCCTTTCCGGCAGCCCTTCCGCTCTGGGCGTTGGCCGCCTGCTGGGCATCAACTCCAAACGGGTGGATGATTTCCGCGTGGGAATGGAGCAGTCTTTATCGATGATTCAACAGGGTGACGTTTTCCTGCATGTTGATGAGACCGATGACGTCTCTCACCGTACTGATCCGCAGGCTAAACAGACGATGCTGGCAGAAATTGATGACTTTTTCTCAGAAAATATTGATTTTCTTGATGGTCACCGGGTAGCCCTCATCATCGATCACGGCACCTCTTCGCTGAATGGTCAACATATGCCAATGCCGGTTCCTTTTGCGGTGTCAAAAATCAGTGCTGCGATGAAATCGCAGCTTAATTTCTGTGAAAATACCGATAAACATTATCCTTTAGAGAGCCTTTTCTGCTCTATAATGCAACACACTGAGTGATAAGTTGGATGGAGATATACTCCATGGGAATTCTCTGCCCATCTCCCTTATATATCCTGTGTGTTTTTGTTAGGTAGTCGCATCCAATGCGTTAAGGAAGTGAGATTATATGTCGAACAAGATCCCAGAAAATATTAAACTCTGTCATGAGGAAGATTTAGGTCAAGAATTTGTTAATCGTGTGATTGGTAAAACCGCTACCTATGTCTGTGTAATCGGCAACACCGAGACAGCTAAAATCCCTGGGGTCTCAGCGGCAGGTGCCAATCCGGAGATCACTGATACCACTCCCGCCGCGGATATGGAATTGTTGCATTACGGCCGCTGCAAGTGTATCGATGGCGTTCCAGTAACACCTACTGGTGTACCCACTCCTGGTATCATCACCATGAGTGCCGTTAAGATGTCGAAGATGCCGATTTTTGTGCTCAATGCCGGTACCCGTGTGAAGCCCCACGTCCCTTATTTTGAATTAGACGGCTCTCCCGGAGAAGACATCAGAACCGGCAAAGCTGTTAAAAATGCTGAAAGAACCTTCGACCGGGCTGTTCTGGCTGGTAAAGCGCTTGCTAAAATCAGCAACTACTTAGTCATCGGTGAATCAATTGCCGGCGGTACCACTACTGCTTATGGTGTTTTGACGGCTTTAGGCTATGATGCCAAAGGAAAAATCGCCAGCAGCATGATTGAAAACCCCTCCAGTCTCAAAGAGACCATTGTGCAGGAAGGTCTTCGAAACTGCGGTATCAGTGAATCAATCTTGAAGAAAGATCCAATGATGGCAGTAGAAGCACTCGGTGACCCGATGATTGTGGCTGCAGCAGGTTTAGCAGTCGGTGCTGCAGAAAGCATCCCTGTGTTGTTAGCCGGCGGTACGCAGATGGCAGCAGTTCTTTCCGTTATCAAAGGCATGGATGATTCTGTCTTAGACAACATTGCTCTGGGTACTACCCGCTGGATTATCGAAGACCCTTCTTCTGATCTGCTCAACTTAGTGTCCCAGATCGCCAAAGTTCCCGTTCTGGCCGCTGATCTTAACTTCTCTACTTCTAAATACGACGGTCTCAATATTTATGAAAAGGGCCTAGTCAAAGAAGGAGTCGGTGCCGGC
This sequence comes from uncultured Methanomassiliicoccus sp., assembly GCA_905203995.1. Lineage (GTDB taxonomy): Archaea > Thermoplasmatota > Thermoplasmata > Methanomassiliicoccales > Methanomassiliicoccaceae > Methanomassiliicoccus_A. The sequence continues at coordinate 37,293 of CAJKXZ010000003.1, forward strand.
GGTTCATCAATCGCGGCCATGCTGATGTCTGAAGGAAAAATCAACTCCCGTAACTTATTGGATGAAATTGAGAAAAATTATGTTAGATTAGTTTCGCGAAGGTAATTTTTTAGAGGAGGTTAAAACCTCCTCAGCTATTTTTAATTCATTAGTAGTGTTTACATTAAGGATTAAATCCATATTTTCAGTGAGCATGTAACCTTCGGTTAAACTTTTCATTGATAGCATATCCAGTCTGTCTAAAACTGATACGCCGCAGAATACCGCCTGGACGTTTTCTACTGGTAGACTATACGTTGGTTTAATTCCCAAACTGGTCAATAAGGAATAAGGTGTGGCTACAGAGTAAGAATGAACTCCCGACTGGTAGTAGCCTTCCACAACCGTATCAATTCCTGTCGGGCTTAACAACGGCATATCTGCAGGGCAGATGAAGACCTCTCTAGTTGTCATCTGATTCATGGCATAGTTGAGATCAATGCAGTATTCTTCACCAGAGGTATCGATGATGATGACTTCTTTTTCGCGCAGATGCTCTTTGGTCAGCTGTGTATTGGGGCTCACAGAAACATAAATATCTCCGATATGAGCAGCAGTTTGTAAGGCGTCGATGACGTAGTCAATGATCGGCCTCTGGAGGAGTTCGATCATGGGCTTTTCGACACCCATTTCGCGGATGCGGCTACCCTTGCCGCCGGCGGTGATTAACGCATCAATCTTCATTTAATACCAAAAGAAGGAAAAGATACGCATCATCATCAATGCGGCCAGCAGGACACCTACCCTGCCAAGTTCATTCGCTGCTCCCAGGACATCGCCGTTGACATAGCCGAAAGATTTCATCGCTACGCTGCTTACCAGATAACCTACGGCTACACTGATCAGGACCATAATCGCGCTGACTAGAATCGCGCCTATTAATCCTAATGGCGTGCTAAACATCACCACCGTGAATAAGGGGATAACAATGACGGCGGAGAGAATGATTGATTTAATCATTTCATCGCGGTTGGCGCTTTTAACAAACATGCTGCCTAAGCCGTTGGAATTAGCTTCTCCGAACGCTGCGGCAACATACAAACTGTTCTTAGCTAAAACTTCCATACAAACGGGGAACATGAAGACGGCCAGCTGCCAGTAGAAGTGATTGCCGTAACCAATGAAGCCGGTAGCACTTTCGAGAGCGATGACGGTTAAAAAAGAAACCATGATGCCAACGCCAACGCCGCCGGCACCAACATTAGTATCTTTCAAAGCTTTGGTCTTCTTTTCCTGATCACCGTGAGCTACTAAACCATCGCCGAAATCCATTAGACCGTCGAAATGCAAGAAGCGATTCAGAATGTAGCCCATGAAGACCGTGATAATCGCTGCCGGGAAGAGAGTAAATAGATATGTTGAAATTAAAAATATTATTCCTAAGATCACACCGAGAACCAGCCCGGAAAGAGGAACAGTCCAGAAGCGCTTGCAGAAATACTCCACATCCTCTTGCGTGCTTTCAATGGGAATAATGCTGAACATCGATAATTGTGTTTTTAATAGATTATTATTTTTTTGAGCAGACTCGTCAGTCATTCATTTCCTCCAATAGCTCGGTATAAATGTTGGACATAATAGAACCTATGATCGAACCGACAATATCATCCAAAAAGGGTCCGAGGATGCCGAGAATTCCTGGCTTGTTTTTGTCATAGCGGATGTATTCAAAAAGACCCTTGGTGCCGGCAATATATTGTGATAAAGCAATACCTAACAATTCATCTGCAACGAGATGAACCGGATCATCTTGAAAAGTAGTTTCCAGTCCTGAAAGTTTCATAGCATTGCCCTGTTCTTCCAGCAGGATTGCGGCATAGAGCATGGCATTGACATTGACATCTTTTTCTAAATTACGCAGGTGCTTTTTAAAGCGCTGGTGAACCATTTCCAGATCCCACTGGGGGGCTGGTACATAAAGTCCCAAAGCCGCTTCCCACATTTCTGCTTCGCCGATTCCCAGTTCATCTAACTTTTCTAAGGCTGATTTAGCAGAAGCGGTGTCTTCCTGCCATTTTCGAGTGGAGTTGGCTACCGCTTTTCTCACAGCTTTGGCCATGGCCATGCCGCTGTTAGATGCCGTTCCGGCATATTTGCCGACACTCCCTGCCGGACATAAGATTGCCAAGGCATCACTGGTTGTTCCGGTTCCGGCAACGCCCGCATCATTCATGCCGGCTGTTTTAGCTTCTGCAAGGGTGGCAGCAGCGTTGACCAGTCCGCAGTCCTGCAGCGGTTCTGACAGAATAGCTACAATATTGATCGTTCCTACTTTGTGAACTGGTAATGTATCGATTACCTTCTGCGGCAGTCTTTCGCCGGCCATGACGGCGTTGGTCGTTCCGGCCGTTACAATCGCTACGGCTTCACAGTCATTTTCCTGACTGCTTTCCGTGGTGATTACTTTGCGTATTTTAGCGGCAGTCATCAGGCCGATACTGTCAGCTGGCAGCCCGAAGTGTTGGCGAATTGCTGCTAGATCTTCCTCGGGAGTAGCGCAATCATAACCAACGGGAACTTCGACGATGAAGACAGTATCAGTTTCACCGACACCGCCGCCGACAATCGCGGAAGATAAACTGCGGTGTCTGAATGGCAGCTTAATTATCGCTACCGGTTGATCGTTATAATCTAAAATGTCTAATTTGTAATCTAACAATTAATCTCTCTCCTCAAAATAATCCGAACAAGTAATTTTCTAAGAACAGCTGCACGTGTAAGCCAATCAATAAGTACAGCGGCAGAAGAACAATTATGAAAAATAAGAGTGATGTGTATCTCATGAGTCTGACGGTCTGAGCGATGTTAGCGGGATCATTGCCGAGCTCGCCGTCACCTAAGGAATAATGCCCTTCTTTCTCCATTTTAATTCCTAACGCACCCGCGATAGCCGCCATCGGCCAGCCTTTGTTGGGGCTGGAGGTCTGCTGGTGATCACGTTTAGCCACTCTCCAGGCGCTCCGCCAGTCGTAGCCGAGCAATGCCGAGGCCAGCATGATAAAGGGCACGGAAAGTCTTGCTGTAAGGTAATGGAGTACATCATCCAGTTTAGCCGCGAAGCGGCCGACATTCTGATGTTTTTCACTAAGGTAGCCGATCATACCGTCTTCGGTGTTAGCTACCCGCAGAATCGTTGCTCCTGGTATGCCGGCAAGGCCGAAATAAAACATCGGGGAAAGTACTGAATCGACCAAATTTTCCGCTACCGTTTCCGAAGCGCAGGAAATCACATGCGCTTCATCAAGTTTGTTAACGTCGCGGGAAACAACCATTGCTGCTTTTTTGCGGGCCGCTTCCAGATCATGGTTCTGCAGATCTTTCATAATCGGCAAGGTATGCGTGCCCAGCGATTTGATGGCAAATAGCGTAGAGAAAAGGAGGGCACACAAAATGGCCCAGATAAGCAGACCATATTCACCGCCGTAAATCCGCACAGCTCCCAGGATTAATGTGAATGCTAAAGTGAAGATGATAATTGGCAGCAGCGAAACAAATACGCCGCAGAGGCGGTCGTGCCGTTGATTTTTGCGACTGACATGCTCATCGAAAAAGCCAATAACCTTGCCCATCCACACCACCGGGTGGAATTTGTTCGGCGGTTCTCCCACAACTAGATCAAGCACCAAGGCCGCCAGCGGGATGAGGGCAAAGAGGAGGAGCTCCAAACAATCACCTGGATAAAGATTCTACAGTCTCCTGCAGCGCCTCCAGAAACCTACTGTTCATTTCTGGGGTTTTTACACAAAAGCGGCTGTAGTTTTCACAGGGGCTGCCGAAGGAAGAACAATCTCGAACTAGGACGCCTCTTTCCAGCATGGCGCGGCGGAATTCCGGACTTTTAACTTTTAACTGATACAGGGGGCAGAAAAAGAAGTATGAATCAGTATTAGGCAGAGGATACGGCAGGATCTTCGACATCTCGCGGTACATTCTCACCTTTTCTGATTCCAACAGCTCCACAGCTTTTTTCACGTGGTTTTGCTCGTTTCTCATCAACTGCGCACCCACCCGCTGTTCCACCGTGCCTAAATTCCAAGTCAAACGGCCGGCGTTCATATAGTTGATCAATTCTTTGTTGCCGAAGCTGTAGCCGATTCTTAAACCGGGCATGGCAAAGGATTTGGTAAAGGAACGAATGATGAAGAGATTGTCATAAGACTCGATACTGTCTACGCAGGAAACCTGGGCGTCTTTGGCGGAAAGCTCCAACAGTGTCTCATCCAGAAAAACCATGGTTTCTTTTTTGGCCGCTGCCGCCACCAGTTCCAAAACTTCTTTTTTAGCTGCCATTTTGCCGGTAGGGTTGTTAGGATTACAGAAGTAAACGGCTTTCACATCATTCAGCAAAGCGATAAGCTCACTCATATCCGGCCGGAAATCATTCTCTTCCGACAAGGGTGCATCAATGATCTGGGCGCCCATCAGCCGGCAGCCGAAGCCGTATTCTGAAAAGATGGGATGGGGCATCAGCACCTTATCGCCCGGTGAAACAAACACTTCCGGGAAAAGCCGGATAATCTCTGCTGAACCGGCCCCGACCAGCACATTGTCGACGGCAACTGCATAGCGCTCGGCAATCGCTTCTCTAATGGTCAAAGAAGAATCATCAGGATAGTTAACCAGGCCCTCAGAAGCTTGAACAATATATTCATTCAATTTCTCTGGGTGGCCGAGGGGGTTAACGTTGGAGCTGTAGTCTAAAATCTCTCCCTTTCCCCACACATCCCCGCCGTGTTGGGGGCGCATCATGGCCTTAATCTGAGGGCGTACCCTGTCTTCGAGCTTCATAGTACCGCTGCCATTGTGAGCGCAGTTTGATGGATATCATTCGACGATATCTCCAATCTGTCGCTTGACGCGCCAATATATTTTAGCATTATATAATTAGATGTCTACATTCCGACAAAATAGGTTATGCATGTCACACTCATAGGATAATGCTTAAGTATCGTACCAGTATACTGCAGTCTTCTGATGGCGCAGTGCTTCCTCATCCTTGAAAACGGGACAATCGCAGAGGGCACTGGCTTTGGTTTTGAAAAGACCGTCTTTGGAGAGGTCGTATTCAATACTGGAATGTCTGGTTATCAAGAGAGCTTGACAGACCCATCCTACAAAGGCCAGATTCTTGTAATGTCCCACCCCTTAATTGGCAATTATGGTATTAACCCGCGATACTCGGAATCCGACTCCGTGCAGGTAGCCGGATACGTGGTACGCGAATTATGCAAGACTCCTTCGATGATGTACGGCGGAAAGACGCTGGAATCTTCACTCCTTGAGAATGAAGTGCCAGCGATCAGCGGCATTGACACGAGGGCAGTAATTCTTGATCTCCGTGTCCACGGAGTTTTGAAAGGCGCGATAACCTTTGATGACGACCCTGAGAGTGTTCTCGACGAAGTGTGCAAGATGCCGGCGTATGCTTGCAAAAACTGGGTGGGAGAAGTAAGCACGAAAGAGGTCATTCGTTATGAGAAGAAAGGGGCTAAAAAAGTAGCACTTATCGACTGCGGGGTCAAAGGCAGCATTCTTTCCGAACTCAGAAAGCGGTTTGAAGTGATCAGAGTACCCTACGATACTGACAAATCCTTCTTCCGAAATGAAGAAATTGATGGTATTTTTGTCTCTAATGGTCCCGGTGACCCTTCACATCCAGCTTTACAGGATACAACCATTGCGACGATCAAAGCGCTCAAAGATGACTACCCGATGATGGGTATCTGTTTTGGTACACAAATGCTGGCGAGAGCTTTCGGAGGCACCACTTATAAGATGAAATTCGGACACCGTGGTGAAAACCAGCCGATTAAGCACAAAGGCCGGGTATACATAACATCTCAGAATCATGGTTATGCGGTGGCAGAAGAGTCTTTAGCCGATACCGGCTTCGTTGCTGACCACATCAACGTCAATGATGGAACGGTGGAAGGCATCACTCACCAGGAACTGCCGATTTTTGCGGTGCAGTACCATCCTGAAGCTTCGGCTGGCCCTCGCGATACGATGTTCCTCTTTGATGAATTCAAAACAATGCTGGAGGAATCCCGATGAAACGCACCGATCTCAAGAAGATTTTAGTCATCGGTTCCGGACCGATTGTAATCGGCCAGGCGGCCGAATTTGATTTTTCAGGTACTCAGGCTTGCCGTTCACTGCGGGAAGAAGGGTACACTACTGTTTTAGTGAATTCCAACCCCGCAACTATCCAGACAGACATGGATACTGCGGATGTCGTGTACATCGAACCACTGACTGCGGAGACGGTTGCTAAAATTGCCGAAAAAGAACAGGTGGACGGCATTCTTTCAGGAATGGGTGGTCAGACCGCTTTGAATATCTGCTCGGAACTGGCAGAAAACGGAACTCTGAAACGCTTAGGCATCCAGCTGCTCGGTACGCAGCCGGAAGCTATTGCCTGGTCAGAAGACCGTGAACTTTTCCGTGAAATTATGTTGAAGATCGGGGAGCCGATTCCTAAGAGCAAAACCGTCTGCAGTATTGAAGAGGCGAAGGAAGCGGCAAAAGAGTTGGGCCGTTATCCAGTGCTCATCAGACCGGCTTACACTCTCGGCGGTACCGGCGGTGGTATTGCTTATGATGAAGAAGAGTTGGAAACAATCGCCGGCCGCGGTTTGATTTATTCACGTATCCACCAGGTGCTGATTGAAGAGAGCGTCCTTGGCTGGAAAGAATTTGAATATGAAGTAATGCGCGATGCCAACGATAACTGTATTATCATTTGTAACATGGAAAACTTCGACGCCATGGGTATCCACACAGGAGAAAGTATGGTCGTGGCGCCGGTGCAGACCCTCAGCGATGAAGATCATCAGCGTTTAAGAGATGCGACAATCAAGATCATCCGTGCTTTGGAAATCGAGGGTGGCTGCAACATTCAGTTTGCTTTTGATCCTCATACCCGGGAATACCGTGTCATTGAAGTTAATCCGCGTGTTTCAAGATCTTCGGCTTTAGCTTCTAAAGCGACCGGATATCCGATTGCCAGGGTAGCTACCAAAATTGCAGTCGGTTACACCTTAGATGAAATTCCTAACCGCATTACTGGCAAAACCTATGCGGCTTTTGAACCGTCGATTGATTATGTCGTCATCAAAGTCCCTCGCTGGCCTTTTGACAAGTTCCGTACTGTCGACCGCACGCTGGGAACACAGATGAAATCGACCGGGGAAGTCATGGCCATCGGACGGACGATTGAAGAGAGTATTCTCAAAGCCCTTCGTTCCCTGGAAATTGACAAAGCTTACTTGGATCCTGGTTCCTGGGCCCCGGAACAGCTGGAACATGAGCTGGAAGTTGCTTCGGATCAGAGATTGTGGGCCATTGCCGATGCGATCCGCGCGGGTATGGACCTTGATAAAATCGCTGAGCTTACCAAATGGGATGTTTACTTCGTACACAAGATTAAGAACATCGTGGAGCTGGAAGCGGAACTCAAAAACGGTCTCACCGCTGATTTACTGAAACGGGCTAAGCGCATGGGCTTTTCCGATGAGACCATCGCTGAACTGGCGGCTACCTCGGAAGCCGAAGTGCGGGACATGAGAAAAGCTCAGGGTTTACTTCCTACTTATAAAATGGTTGATACCTGCGCTGCTGAATTTGCTGCCGAAACACCTTATTTCTATTCCACCTATGAAACACGCAACGAAGCCGTGGCCAGTGATCATAAGAAAGTAATCATTGTCGGTGCCGGTCCGATTAGAATCGGACAAGGCATTGAATTTGATTATGCCTGCGTGCACGGTGTAATGGCTTTACAGGAAGAGGGTGTGGAAGCAATTATTGTCAACAATAATCCGGAAACCGTCTCGACTGATTATGACATTTCTGACCGTTTGTACTTTGAACCGCTGACTCTGGAAGATGTGCTCAACATCATCGAGAATGAAGATGCTGACGGCATTATCCTGCAGTTCGGCGGTCAGACAGCGATTAATTTAGCCATTCCTTTGCAGGAAGCCCTCAAAGGCAAGAAAACAAAGATCTTAGGCACCTCGCCGACTGATGTCGATGTCGCCGAAGACCGGAAGCTGTTCTCTGCCTTGATGGATAAATTAGGCATTCTGCAGCCGCAGTCGGGAACCGGCTACTCCTTTGAAGATGTACGGGCCCTAGCCTCAGAAATCGGTTATCCTGTACTAGTGAGACCTTCCTATGTTATCGGCGGCCGGGCCATGGAAATCGTTTACAATGAAAGTGAACTGAAGACTTACATGGAATCCGCGGTAAAAGCTTCCAAAGCTCACCCGATTCTCGTTGATAAGTATCTTTCACACGCCATTGAAATCGATGTTGATGTCGTCTCCGACGGCACTGACATTTTCATCGGCGGTATCTTAGAGCACATTGAGGAAGCCGGTGTACACTCCGGTGACGCCACAATGTCACTGCCGCCACAGACTCTTTCTGCGGAAATTATCGCTAAGATCGAAGAGATTGCCGAAAAAGTCGCAAAGGCGCTGAACATCAAAGGTCTGCTCAATCTGCAGCTGGCTGTTAAAAACGGTGAAGTGTATATGATCGAAGCCAACCCGCGTGCTTCGCGGACGGTGCCGCTGGTGTCTAAAGCCATCGGTGTGCCGCTGGCAAAGATTACTACCAAAGTTATGCTCGGCCGTACTCTGAAAGAATTAGGCTATGTCGGCTCTGCTTATCACAAGCACGTGGTCGTTAAGTCTTCAGTGTTCCCCTTCTTAAAGCTGCCCGGTGTCGATTCGATTCTGGGTCCGGAAATGAAGTCCACTGGTGAAGTGATGGGTATCGCCCATACCTTTGCTGAATCCTGCTACAAGGCGTTAGTCTCTGCCGGTATGAATCTACCTTCCGGCGGGGGCGTGTATGTTACGGTCAGCGACCGTGACAAAGCTGACGTGCTTCCGATCGTCAAAGAACTTTCTGAGATGGGCTTTGAGATTTATGCTACCAAAGGAACTTCGACTTTCCTGAGGGAACACGGTCTGCAGACTACCACCGCTTATACAATCTCGCAGAACATGGATCCTGATGCTTTAGGACTGATGCGCGGTGGTAAAATCCAGTTGATCATCAACACGCCTACAGAAAGCTCAGGAGCCCGTCGTGATGGTTACATGATGCGGCGTCTGGCGGTCGAATTGGAAATACCTTTCCTGACGACAGTGCAGGCCGCACGGGCAACTGTAATGGCGATGAAAAGGGCAGCAGCGGGGCCATTGGAAGTCCTGGACCTCCGTTCCTACTGCAACAACTAAACTGGCAAATTGCTCAGGATTAAAGGTTTAATGAATGGTTAAACTTTTAACTCCTGAGCAGCCCATTAAAACTGGAATGATTGATGAGGGTACCGGCTCGTCAGTAATCACGTAGAGTTTAGGTGATTCGGTTAAATCGGGATCATCAACCATGGCCTGACGGACACTGATGCCAGTTTCAGCAATAATCGAGGCGACAGCCGCTAAGATGCCCGGTTCATTGGCATCCGACGGGACAATTTCAATGCAGCCCCAGCCCATTGCTGAAGCCACATCTTTGAGCATCGTGGTCGGCAGGATCGCTGAAAAAATACTTCTGAGTTCCTCATCTTTTTCAATCGTTTCTATTGCCGTTCTGACGATACGGCGATCGACATCGACAACGCGTGCAATAGCCGTATCAGCAATTTCTACATCTCCGCTGTAGATCCGTCCTTCCTTTACACAGAAGCCGTTGGATAACAGCAGTTTTACAACTTTGAACTGTGAGGGATATCTCATAAAGTGATTAGTTATCGCTGGATGCACAGAAGCTGATCTTTATTCAATGCTATAGAGTTTTTGATTTTTTGAATAATCCATCTATTAATGGTATGCGATTAGATGATGTATGATTCAGTATCGATAAATCCTATAATTTTTTAGAGAAAGTCTCATCTCATCGAATAGTCCTCATTTTCATGTTTTAGTTATGCCAACAAGACTGCATTAATCATTATTGATTAGAAAAGTATATTTATTTCTAATGCAGCAATATTTACATTGTCATAATTCAGCATGCAGATCTTTTCAAAAATATTTCTCACATCATCAATGTCAATTTCTTACCTTTAAAATCATGTATTATTCATGCTGTCCGCACTAGAATACGGCATTCTCCTTAAATCCCATGACTGCCCTCATAGCTTTGAGGTTTACCATGGGCGATCAACAAATCGAAGAGATGCTAGCCAAACATCCTTGCTACAACGAAGAGGCACACAAGAAATTCGCCCGTATGCACTTGCCGGTAGCACCTAAATGCAATATTCAGTGTAATTTCTGCAACCGTAAATATGACTGCACTAATGAAAGCAGGCCGGGAGTAACTTCAGAAGTTCTCTCACCCGCCGCAGCCAGTGCTAAAGTCACTTATGTTAAAGAGCGAATTCCCAACTTATCGGTCTTAGGCATTGCTGGCCCTGGCGATCCTTTAGCTAATGAAGAAACCTTTGCAACTTTAGCTCTGCTCAAAGAAGAACATCCTGAGCTTACCTTTTGTCTCAGCACCAACGGTTTGAACCTTCCTGAAAACGTGGAGCGGTTAAAAGCACTCAATGTGAATTTTATTACTGTTACCCTCAACGCTGTCGATCCGCAGATTGGCGCACAGATCTATGATTTTGTAATTAAAGACGGTCAGCAGTACCGGGGCCGTGAAGCGGCAGAAATACTGTTAAAAAATCAGTTGGCTGGTATTCAGAAAGCTGTTGCTGCAGGCATGACCGTCAAACTCAATGTAGTTTTAATTCCCACGATCAACGATCAGCACATTCCGGAAATTGCCAAGAAAGCGAAGGAACTGGGCGTCTATATAGTCAACGTTTTACCTTTGATCCCGGTGCCGGGAACCAAATTTGAGCATCTGCGGGCACCTACTCCTAAAGAACGGAAAGCGATTCAGGATCAGTGTGGAGAAGACATCCGCATGATGCGGCACTGTAAACAATGCCGGGCTGATGCCATCGGTTTACTGGGAGAAGACCGCTCAAGCGAATTCTCCTGTATTTCTGCACAATCTCCTGACCGCTGCCGCACTGGTGATTGGTATAACATTGCCGTAGCAACCTCTGATGGCACAAACGTCGACCAGCACTTCGGACAGACTTCTGCGTTTTACACTTACAAAGTCTGCAATGGTAAAATTGTAGAGTGTGCTATTATCGAAACTAATGCCGTTGATGATGTGCCGGTTTCCGGCAAAGAGCATTTCACTAAGCTGGAACAAACTGTCTCTGCTCTCAGCGGCATGGATGCAGTCATCGCTGAAAAGTTCGGAGAGCCAGTCCGAGGACTTTTAAATAAACATCAGATCTGCTACTTAGAGACTAAAAACAGTGTGCCGAGTTCACTGATTGAAATGGAAAATATTCTGCGCGACCGCCGCATCATCACGATATGAGTTCGGCGACGCTTTCATTTTCATTGACATCGCGGACAGCAATGACATTCTGCATGAGATCTTTCACATCATCAATGTGCGTAATCAGCAGAATCTGGTTAAACTGATTCTCCAGTTTCGATAGTGCGGACATGATGTTCCGTTTCCGGCTTTGATCCTGCGAACCAAAGATCTCGTCCAGCACGAGGAAGTTAATATCCTTGCCGGAGCGTTCTGACAGCAGCCGGGAAATTGCCAGACGGAGGCAGAGATTCGCCAAATCCATTTCGCCGCCGGAGAAACGATTGATGGGATATTTTTCTGCACCATCGTAGATGATGATGTTATAACCATCATCCAGTTCTAAACCTAAATAGCGGCTGTCCGTCATTTCGCAGAATATTGCTGAAGCTATTTCTGATAAGGCAGGAATGATCCTTTCCATTAAATTATCTTTTAAATCTTTAAAGACGCTGTTTAGTGTTTCTAACTCAGAGATTTTAACCAGCAGTTCTTTTTGTCTCGCAACAGTCTCTGCTAGTCCTATTAGCTCCTTAGCATTATTATTCAAGCGCTCATCAACGACTGCAAACTGGATCCGTTGCTGATTTTTTTCTTTTTGGATGTTTTTAACTTTTTCATCCATTTCGCTCATGTCTAATTTAACTTTCTGAAATGCTTCTTCCTGATAATCAATGCTCTGCAGATTTTTTTGTAAGTTGTCCAGCTCGGTGGTTTTCTGTAAAATCTGCCGTTCATTCTCTGCCTTTCTTTTTTCTAAGCTGGGTAAGTTTTTACTTTCCCCTCTTAGCTGATTATAACTCTCCGAAGCTATTTTCAGGATCTTTAATTCAGTAGTTACCTTCTGATACTGCTGCTCATCAAAAACCACTGTGCCGATTGCCGATAATTCCTTTTCTGCATCTGATTTCTCTTGGTTAAGTTTTGTCAATTGAAGTCTCAACTGTCTTACTGAAGCACTTAGTTCTACGCCCTGCTGGCGTTCGGCTTCTAAGCTCTTTTTTCTTCTTTTAAGAGCTTCCAGATGCGCTTTTTCTTCGTTGGCAATGCTCAGCAGTTCTTCTTTTTCCTGCACAATTGCTGTAATCTCGGCAGTCTTTTCTCCCAACTCTTTTTGCAGTTTTTTCAATAGTAGTGAGTGATGCTCACCGAGAGTACGTTCACATTCGGGGCAGATGCTGTCAGGGCCTCTTTCCTGCATGGTCTGGATCTTTTCTGTCAGAGTTTTCTCACCTTTGCGGTTTTCACGACTGCTGACTTCTAACTCGCTGATCTTTGTTCTCATCTGGGCAATTTTTTCTTCAAGAGTAATTATCGTCTGCTCATTCGCTTCGATTTCTGCCGACACTCCGCTGAACTGCTCCAGCTTCTCTAGATTCTGCTGCACTTCTTGATCTGCTTCTGCGATCTTTTGGGCAATCTTTGCCACTCTCGCCGCTGTATCATTTCTCTTTCCAAAGGCGTGCCGCTGTTCCTCCAGCACCTCTTTTTCCTGCAGCATTGTTTCATACTGGTTGAACTTCATCTCTAACTCTGGCAGCTGCTGTAGTTTCTGCTTTAATGATGCGATCTCGTTTTCAGTAGTTGCCAGATGATCCCTTTCGATTGCCAATTCTCTCTGCTTGGACACAACTGCATTCTTAGCTTCCAGGTATTTTTTATTAATTAGTTCTAATCGTTCTAATTCTGCCGCGATACCCTTGCGTTCGGACAGCAGTTGTTCTTCCTGCTTCTGAAGAAGCATAATTCTGCTGCCGACTTCTGTTTTTTCAGCAGATAAAGCATCCTTCTCCCTTTGCAAGTAATCTTTTTTCGGCTCGCCTTCTGCCGTAAGCAGATTAGCTTCCAAGGTCTCCTTGACTTGTTTTTCTACTTTGATGTCTTTATTGACGCGATCCACAACATTCTTTAAAATATCAATATCCAGCAGTTTGACAATGTGCTCTTTTCGTTCAGCAGCACCCATCTCTGAAAGAGCCGTGAGATCTTTTTGTTTAGAAAAGATGGTAATGTAGAATTCTCTGCTCTCCATGCCCATTAATTTGATAATATGCTCAGTAACTGCTGAATCTGTAGATGCCAGCTGCACACCGTCTGCTTTCAGCGTGGCATTGGGCGTGTTATTCTTACCTTTCAGTGATCGCACTAATTCATAATTGGTGCCGGCGAATTCAAAAACGATCTTTACTGAACACTCTTCTTTAGATGAAGCGTTATAGTTTTTGATGCCGTCTTTGCCATCACGGAGAATGTCTTTATTTCGGTTCCCGCTGCCGTAAAAGGCCCAGGCAATAGCTTCAATCAGCGTACTTTTACCTGCCCCGTTGGCTCCGAGAATGCCCACTACGCCATCAGGTATCTCCAGACAGGTGTGGCGGAAACGCCGGTAGTTATTGAGCTCAAGGTAACTTAGTCTGATTGTTCTCCCTCCTCTTTGAGATACTTCAACCCCAGCTCCTTAAGGTGCTGTTTGTTGACATTTTCCATGGGCCGTTCATTTACAAAGGAAATAAATTCATCCTCAATCGGTCCGAAAACTGCTGATGTTGATTGTACCGACATTTTGTCAGAAGAAGTAATCAGCCGTAATTCAAAGTGAGCAGCCGCTGCACAAAGTTCTTTAATTTTTTTAATATCAATTGAGTTTCTAACAGAATTTAATACTCTGTTGACGGTCATGCGCACAATCGCTCCTTCGATATCGGGAGGAATCAGCGCTTCCATCTCTTTCGTCAATGTTTCGGCATCCATGCGCAAGGCGTCGATATAGGGCAAATCAATCATTTTTCGCAACGGCAGGGCAGTGAATTCTTTAGTATTTTTATCTAAATCAATGGTCAAATAGCCCTTGTCCTGACGGGCTTCCGAAAATGAAAATCTCTCGGTTGAACCAGAATAGTAAGCGTTGTCGAAGATTTTCTGGTAACCGTGGAAGTGGCCCAGAGCAACATAGTCCATGTTTTTCTGAAGATATGAATCTTCAATGACCTGCTCATTGCCGCTGGCATTCTGGAAGGCTTTGAGACTGGCAACGCCAGTATGCAGCATCATCACATTATAGCGGCTGTCTGCCGGGGTAATTGATTCTAATTGTGAAAGATAATAATCACCTTCACCGTAGGGCAGAGCATGAATCGTCATATCTCCAATTTTAATCTGCTCGTAGGCTCCGCGGTATACGCAGTGGATATTGTCTAAATGATCAAACAGCCGGAAAACACTGCCCGTCTCACGAATACGGGGCATGGAGTGATTACCGGCAATAACCACTAGCGGAATGCCCGCCCGCGACAGTTTAAGAAACTGTTCCATGGCAAAACCCAGCGTACGGTTGGACGGCCGGATGGAATCAAACAAATCGCCGGTATGCAGGATCAGATCCGGTTGTTCAGCAATTGCCTGCTCAACGAAGTTAGCAAAAGCCTGGTAAGTATCAACTTCTCTTAAGTTGAGCCCTTTGTATGGTCCAGGGTCATTGCAGAGCGCCCGGTAAGCGCTGTAGCCGAGATGAGTATCTGAGACATGAATAAAGCGCATATTCCCCGCCTCAGAAGAAACCCTCATCCATTTTTTTCTGATCACTGCTCTTGTTAACCTGCAGATGCTTTAACCGCTCTTCATAGAGATGCACTTTTACCGGCACCGCAAAAGGAGTAAACGGCGAAGCAACGATCGCTTCTCCCGGCATTAACATCTGAATTTCATTATCGACCTGTGACACATCCTGCTTTGCAGAATTTTTGAGAATCTCACGGTCTTTTTTATCCGAAAGACCGAGAATGAAAAGAGTATTGAATTGAGAAATCACTTCATTGGCAATCAGCTTCGGCTGCTGAGAAACGGCACACAAGCCCGTTTTAAATTTACGTCCTTCCCGTGCAATCTGCGCGAAGACACTATCATCCGCTTCTTTCAGCACCCGTTGGGCTTCTTCAATAGCAATGAGTGTATTGGGTAATTTACTGAATTTTTCACTTTCTGAATAGAGAGCTTTATTCTTTTCAAAAACCGCCCGGGAGATAACCGTCGAGATCAACAGCTCTTCCGTTTCATGAGCGTTCGAAGTATCGACCAAAATCGTTTTTCCTTCATGCAGTTGATTGATGATTCTTGCAGTTACGCTGTAATTGCGATCTTTAGAAATTAAATTCAAACGGAACAGATTGCTGAGTCTCCGCTTAATGACGCCGATCGTCCCGCTTTGATAGCCTTTGAGATCTTCAACAATTCTTTCTACTTCCAATTCATCAAGTTTGTTGAGCCATTCTTCTTTGTATTTGTACTGTGCAGTCTGCAGACACTCTTTTTGAGCTTCAGTAAATTCATAAATGGCCTCTAAGTCTGAGATTTCGATCTCCGTCGAAGAGATAATCAGTTTGCTGTAACTGGCGCCGTTGGCGGAAAGATCGCGGGAGGAGTAAACGGCAAATGACTCTTTATAAGGAGAATCTTTCAAGCCCTTTTTGTTCAATTCACCGCCGTCAAAGTACTCACCGTGGGGATCAAAAATAAGAAAGCCGCAGTCACCCTTCATCATGCAGGAAAGGGCGAGATTTTTCATCAAGTTACTTTTACCCATACCGGTAGTCGCAAAAATGCCGATGTGGTAGGGCACCGCTCTTTCGGAAATCCCCACGGGGAAATCGAGAATTTTATCGCCGGAACGCAGATTGCCAATCTCAATGTTTCCTAAATAGGGTTTAAGAAACTCATAGTCGCTGGCCTGCGTATATCTTACTTCGGCAAAGTGGGTAGGCAGGGTTTTTGTTTTTTTGAAGGAAGCGTCGTCAATAAATCCTAACGGGGAGGAAACTCCGACGCAGAACAGATATGGTGCGTAAGGTGAGATGTCCGGTGTTTCTTTTTTCATAATCATGCCGGCCGTCCTGCTCATCCAGTTGGTTTCATCTTTGTCTGCGGCATGTTCAATGTTCATAACTCGGACCAGATACTTGCCATTGGTAGTCGGGGATTCAACAACTAGTAGTTCGCCAACTTGTAAATTCTCTTCAAAATCAATACGGAAACGTGTTTCCATGACGTTAGTGCCAATGACTCTGCCGATCCCCATGTTCTTCACAATAGAGGGGATTTTATTTGAACTATATTAAGGAGAAGATCAGAATCTGATAATTAAAGAAGTTTTTAGAGGTTTTTAAACCTCTAATTCATTCGAATTTAATCTCGGAAGTTCTTTTCAAGCCCATGCCGGTAGCAACTTCTGCCGCCTTCATCATAGCGCAGGGCACAATGCAGGCCGAGTGAGCCAAGGCCTTGCCGCAGGCTACGTAAATGGGATTCTCGCCGTAGGGCATCTTCATAACTTCAAAGGCATCCAACTCACTTTCATTGAGCATCTCGACAATTTTCGCTACGTGGGGGCATTCGCTTTCAATTTCGAATTTGACCACGCCATCTTCGTAACTGGCTTCAATTTTAGTATTTAAACGGCAGACGCCGGGATCAACAGCAACACACGTTTTGTCAGACATGATTTCCTAATCCTTGGGGAGCCTCTTATTATTTTTCACGAATTTTCGCTTAACGACGTCCTTTATGCGTCTTAGATACCAGCTCAAACATGCCGCCTTTGGTAATATCCACAATGCCGAACACGGCTACTGCTTTGTTCTTCTTCATCACCGGCACGGCAACTACTGGTACGCCCATGTAGGGCCCCGACGGTGAGACTTTGTGGGTGATCTTCGCTGATTCCAACACTTCTTCGAGAATTGGTCCGGTATAGTTGGTATCAATCACCAGCCCGTCTTCACAACGAACACCATTGCAGTTTTTACTCCTCATGGTTGTCGGCAGTCTGCCGGTTAATTCATGAACGGCCAGTGCGATCGACTGCAGGGCTTCTGCTTCGGTATCGGGTCCGAACGATTCCCAGACATTCTTTTCTACCCAGGAGAGATTGACCTGATTCTCTAAAGCCAGGGCGGCAGTTACTGCCCCCTGTTCCGCCAGACGGTATTTTTTAGCGGTGCCGATGATGATTACATCGCCGTCACGGATATTGAAGGCCGTTTTTAAACAGGCCACCGAATCGTCATCTGGACACATGTTGCTGCAGGGGTAGTAGAGCTTTCCATTTTTAGCAATGAAGGAGGTAGCACCCTCCGCTCCGGAATAGACCGCTTCATCACGCTGTTCGTTGCCGTTACCCATGTGCGCAGCCATGCCTTTAACGAGAACGGCGCAGTCCTGACTGGAAATGGTCAAACCGCCGAGATCTACCTGAGCAACACTCATCCCACAATCCAGATATTCTCTTATGCCGCGATCAGTAAGATTCACGCCATTTTTTCCGACGCTTACAAATCCTTCAGCAATCATTTTGTTGAGAATCGTCCTGATACTTCCTTCACCGATTCCCACAATTTGCGACAGAGCCTTTCTGCCGACCGGTCCTTCTTTAAAAATGGTGTCATAAGTTTTCCATACGTGGTATAATGAATACTTGGGGGTAGGACCTGCTCCCGTGTACAGTTTATAATTGAGTCCCATTAATTGTGGATAGTACATCCACTGAATAAACCTTGTGGATGAAAAACCATGATTTACGTATATTTTTACCCGTTTGACGCTCAATCATGGTTTTTCGTGGACGATTAGTCTTGGTGGCCGCAGTTGCAGCTGATGTTGTTTTCTAAAATCCCCTGCCAGTCTTCTAAAACGGCGTGAGTCCAGCAGTCATCAGCTCCGGCTGCTTCCCGCATGGTCAAAGCCAGAATGTAGCTCAATTCTTTCACGGTCGCTCCCGCTTGCAGAGCAGCTTGGAAGTGTTTTCTTACGCACGGCGCACTGCGGCCTTTGATGGCTAAGGCGAAACAGATGAACTGGTATGTTTTCTCATCGATGCTTCTCTTTTCTGCATACAGCTCATCCAGTTCGGCTAATTTTTCAGAAAATTCCGGGAAAAACTCCGTTAGAATTTTCATAACTGCTCACCCTTTGCCTTTTTCAGACATTCAACAATCTTTTCCGGGCTGAGAACTGTGCCGCTAGCGACGACTTCGTTGCCGATGACTAATGCAGGGGTGCTCATCACCCCATATGCGGCGATTTTTTTCACATCTTCGATATGTTTTCTACTATCGGTTCCCTACCTACTTGTGCTAAAGCCTGTTCGGCATTCTCTGCTAATGCACGGCATTTAGGACAGCCGGTGCCCAACACTTTTACATAGGCATTTTCATTATTATGTTTTTTATTGGCAAATATCGACATTTTTAAACCTCCTTATAGTAAAAAATTAAAGAGATAGCCAATCACGATCACTCCAACAATCACAAAGCCGACGAAGGCAAACAACAGTTTCTTTTTCAATACCGTTTTTAAGAGCACTAGGGAGGGAATGGAGACAATCGTTACTGACATCATGAATGCTAGAATAGTTCCGATCTGCACACCTTTGCTGAGTAAGGCTTCGGCTATCGGAATCGTTCCAAAAATGTCGGCGTAAACCGGCACACCGATCAACGTCGCAATGATCACTGAAAAGGGATTATTATCACCCAACACTGCTTGAATAATGTCTGCTGGTATCCAGTTGTGAATAAGCGCACCAATGAAGACACCGATCAGCACGTAAGGAAATACTTTCTTGAGTGTCAGCGAGACCTGTTCTAAAGAGTAATTCAGTCGCTCTTTAGTCGTCATCCGATAATCTTCTGCGCTTTGGCAGCAGCATCTTCCTGAAAACTCTTGCTCGGGGCGGGCAAATTCTTCAATCTGACTTTCATCATATCTCCTTTCCAGAAAATAGCCGCCGATTACTGCCATGATTATTCCGACAATTACATAAATCACGGCAACTTCAATGCCAAAAATGCTGGTCAAAATAACCAGCGCACCTAAATCAACCAGCGGTGAAGAGATTAGAAAAGAGAAAGTCACACCCAGCGGCAGTCCTGCTTTAGTAAAACCAATAAAGATGGGGATGGAAGAACAGCTGCAGAAGGGCGTTACTGTTCCCAAGAGCGCACCCATCACATTGGCTTTGAGGCCGCCGATCCGGCCCAAAATCTCTTTTGTTCTTTCTGGCGGGAAATATGATTGAATGTAAGAAATTACAAAAATTAACACGACGAGCAGAATAATGATTTTAATGGTGTCATAGATAAAGAATTGAAGACTGCCTCCCAGCTGTGAAGATACATCAATTCCCAATGAGCTCAAGAGTGTTGAAATCAGGCTGTTGAGCCACTGCATCCCCAGCACCTGATCCTGCACGAACTCCGCGATGGACATCGTTCGTCACAACTCCTCTTTTAATCCTCTGACTTGAACTCAATCGAATTCTCTTTTACTTTTTGAGCCAGTGATTGGGAGATCATGCCCATTTCCAGCCATGCTGCATTAAAAATAGCGATCGGTGAGATGCAGGTTGGGGAAATGTCTTTTCTCATCTCCGCGGCATTTATTTTACTATGTTCATAGTCTGTAATGTCCAGCAATGACAACGTTCCCAGATTTTCACCATAGGCTGCCACTTTGGGACAGTCTGAGGCGATCTTAATCTCCAAATCGCCATCACTTCTTTTGGTAGCGGTGATGGTGTGGGTTTTGTCACAAATTCGCATATGGGCAACAACGGTAGCCATCTCTTGTCCTCCTGCTTAATGATGCCCAAGCATCACATAGATGAATATCGATATGAGTATTTATACATATTGATGAGTATCTATTTGACAGCAGGGCCTTGTAAAACAAATCATTTTTTTTAAAACAGCATCTTTTGTTTCTTCGTTAAGGAAAGAAATATCATTAGGCAAGTATTATTGAGCGTTAATATGTCTGCTAATGATGCACGAATGTCTAAGATTTTCAAGGCCCTTTCTGATGAAAACCGCTTAGGTATCTTAGCCATGCTTGCTGAATCAGAACTATGTGCTTGTAAGATTTTAGAATCATTTGACATCACGCAGCCGACGCTTTCTCACCACATGAAAGTCTTAGCTGAAGCCGGCTTGATAAAAACCCGTCAGGAAGGCAAATGGTCGCATTATTCTTTAAACGTTGATGCTGTGGAAGAGCTAATCCAGTATCTAAAAACATTAAAAGCTTGCTGAGCCGCAAGAGCTAACTTTTCTGCTGATGTGTTCTCCTTTTATCTGCACAAATCAACTGGGTGCTTGCTAGTTAATCTGTGTTTAGTATTCTTCTTTTGCTCGCTCTCTTCCGATTGCGGAATCATCAAGTAAGATGTGTTTCATTTACGAGTGAATTTTTATGAAGCAGATATCTATGGAAGAAGCCCTTCGCTTGTGCCAAGCTGGAGAAAACTTAGATCCTGACGTTAAAAAAGAGGTTGTTCAGGAACGCCTGCGCGAACTGGTAAATTATGCACGCGCACACTCCAAATACTTCAGTAAAGCATATGCTCATCTTCCTGATAATTTTACGTTAACTGATCTGCCGCCTACTGAAAAATCCGAATTAATGAAGTCTTATGAGGACTGGGTCACGGACCCGGCTATCCAGCTCCCGGAGCTTTTAGAATACTTGGAAAATACCAACAAATCTTTAGCGCTCTATCTGGGAAAATATTCCGCGATAACTACTTCCGGTACCTCAGGGACACCGATGCCGATGGTGCGCGACACCCATCACAATCTGATCCATGGGGCTTTAATCCAAACCAGACTTTTGCGGGGTCTGGAACCGGATATCATGAGCCCGCGGCGTCACAAGCTGGCCTGCATTATTTTTACCGATCCGCACGTTTCATCTTTTTCTTCCTGGACAAAGCTTAAACTAGCTAATCCCGACTGCGAAGAGCGGATGCTGGCCATTTCAATTCAAGATAGCTTGGATAATATGATTCAGGCACTCAATGAATTCCAGCCTGATTTTATTTCTGCCTATCCTTCCGTGATGGGTCCTTTAATTTCTGCAAGAAAAGAAGGGCGGTTAAACGTTCATCCGCAGGCCATGGCCTTTTCCGCAGAAACCCTCTCGCTGGAAACCTTTAAAAATCTGCAAGAAGCCTTTGCCTGCCCCATTTTGAATAATTACTGCAGCACGGAAGGCGGTGAAGCGGCGATGTCCTGCACATGCGGGCATTTGCACATCAATGATGACTGGGTAATCATCGAGCCGATTGATAAGGACGGCAATCTGGTACCTGAAGGAGAATGGTCGGAAGGCATCTACATCACCGATCTCAGCAATTTTGTCCAACCTATTATCCGTTACCGGATGGGTGACAAAGTGAGAATTACGCGAAGCTGTGCCTGTGGCAGCAAGCTGCCAGTTATGGAGATCAGAGGCCGTGACACGATGAATATTAAAGTCGGGGAAATTGAACTGCCCTCGGTCGTTGTCGAATGCTATCTCCATGAAACCACTGGCATCTTTGCTTATCAACTCGCACAAGTCGCTGAGCGAAAATTCGAATTCCGGGCAGAGTTTGCTAACGATGCTGATAAAAATTCTATTTTTGAAGAATTCAAAACTAATTTTGAACAATATCTCTCCAGTAACGGCTGCCGCGATGTTGAACTCGTGCTCAGCGATACGCCACCACAACGCAGTGCGCGGGGCGGCAAACTCAAAAATTTCGTGAGAGAGTTTGAGTAATCGCTCACTCACTACTATCATTTTTGTGAGCACTGCTCATGAAGATGATAATATATTTCTATTTGAAAAATATCATAGCTCTTAGCAGTTTGAGGGGTGTTAACAGTTTTTCATGGTAATTGCAGAAGATCAATCTTTTCGTTTGAGCTCTTAAATGAATTTTTCGACTCGATTTTTTTTGTTTCCGCTCGAGTGAAATCATCCCTTCTGCAATATTTTTTCATTGATGATGAAAAACGCTCTTTTTATCAGGAATCTTTTGGCAATCCGTGTTATCTGGATGTTGTTGGATTAATGCTAAAAAGCAGTTATTTTGTCAATCCCTAACGATTGTTCCAGACTATTAAATTAGCCAACAGTTTTATAGCGTTAAGTTCTTTTTCACTTTATATGTCCGAATCACATGTGTTCATAACTCTAAAAGATATCAGCAAATCCTTCAATGGTGCATATGTACTGAAAAATATAAATGAAGAGATTAGCACAGGCGAGGTTTTTGGACTAATCGGCAGAAGTGGTTCCGGTAAGTCAGTATTGATCAACATGCTGCGCGGTACCCCTGAGTATCATCCTGATTCTGGAAGCGTCATTTACCACGTTGATTATTGTGAGAAATGTGGGCGCGTTGAGCTGCCGGGAGCAGGGAAATGTGGCATATGTGGTGGGCCTACTGAGGCCAGGGACATCGATTTCTGGAAAACTGACGATAACGATCTGATTAAGAAACAGCTGCGTAACAGGATCGCCATCATGTTGCAGAGAACCTTTGCGCTCTTTGGGGACATGACAGTCATCGAAAACATCTTTGAAGCTCTGCCGCAGGGCATGGATGAAAAAGAAAAAGTCGAACGCTCGCTTAAGCTGCTGAAGTCAGTTCGTCTGGATCATCGTATCACACACATCGCTCGTGATCTTTCCGGCGGCGAAAAACAAAGATGTGTGTTAGCAAGGCAGCTTGCTAAAGATCCCATTATCTTTTTGGCCGATGAACCTACGGGTACTTTAGATCCGTCCACTGCCGACATGGTACACAATGTGCTCATCGATGCGGTAAAAAATACGGGCATGACGATGATCGTTACCTCTCACTGGCCGAAAGCGATTGAAGTGCTTTCTGATCGTGCGATCTGGCTCGACCGCGGGGAAATTAAGATGCGCGGCGACTCGAAAGAAATCGCCACGGAATTTATGCGCGGTCATGAGATGCATGAAGAAAGCCGGGTGGAAGTCGGACAGCCACTCATTAAAATCGATGATGTCAAACGTTACTATTATTCTTACACCAGAGGGGTTGTAAAAGCCGTAGATGGTGTTTCTCTTGAAGTCAACGAACGAGAAATTGTCGGTTTGGTGGGACTCTCAGGAGCCGGTAAGACAACTCTCTCAAAAATGATCTGCGGACTTCGTGAACCTTCCGATGGGAAAATCGAAGTGAGGGTTGGCGATGACTGGATCGACATGTCTGAACCAGGACCTACTGGTAAAGGACGGGCTACGCAATATATCGGGATCTTGCATCAGGAATTTTCGCTATATCCCTTTGATACGATCTTGCAAAATCTCACAGTTTGCATAGGAATCAAACTTCCCGCTGAACTGGCAAAAATGAAAGCTATTCAGGTTCTACTCGGTTCTGGCTTTGACCGGGCCGATGTTGAAAAAATCCTTTATGCGTATCCTGACAACTTAAGCGTCGGTGAAAAACAGAGAGTTGCCTTGGCGCAGGTGCTGATTAGAGAACCGCGGTTAGTCATTCTTGATGAACCAACCGGAACAATGGATCCAATTACCAAAAATTCGGTAGCCAAATCCGTTCTCACTGCTCGTAAAGAATTGGGCGAAACATTTCTAATAGTTTCCCACGATATGGACTTCGTCATGAACTGCTGTGATCGAGCTGCCATCATGAAAGACGGCAAGATCATCGCGTTAGGCGCTCCGGCCGATATCGTAGAATATCTGGAAGAAATCGAGCTGGAGGAGAATGCAAATGGCGGTGCGGAAAATTGAAGGACAGCATAGGTAGAAAACTTAGCTTTGTTGAATGCCGTGAATCCCGCGGTCTCGGTGTCGGGGGCGGGATGGCACAAAAGGCCACAATCTCCGAGAGCGGCCGCGATGTCGTGGCTATCGCCATGGGTCCGGGCAAAAGGCACATCACCAAACCAGTCTGTGAGATCACTTTCGCACTGCGTGAAGAAGGTATTGATACCAGTGTTTTGGTAGTTAATGCCGGTTCCGGTGTCCCGGCCGATGCGCCTGATGTTACTACCAGTTCCATTTTTGGTTTGGATCCCATCGAGGTGCAGAGAATTCAACAATTCAAACTGGCGATCATCCACCTGGGGAATGTGCGTAACCACTTGATTTACAAAGCAAGACTAATTCTGCGAAATGTAAATATTCCGGCTATTGTCGTCTGCCAGGCACCAATTGATTTCGAAGACTTTGCTTCGATTGGGGTGCAGACCCGCTTAGTCATGCCGCCTGATGATAAAATTGACACTAAAGGAAAAATCGTCGATATCGTCAGCGGGGTAGTACGCGGTACCACCTGCCCACAAAGCAAGCTGGACGAAATCGTTTCGAAAGTAAGAACACACCTTTAATCAAGCAAAATCAAAGCCCACTAGGTGGGTCCAATACTTTTTTTCAGTGTATTTAGTAAGTTCTCGCAGGTAATCATCACTGAGTGTAGAGATGCTGCCAGAAGTGACGTTTTTAACCCCTTCTACATCCTTCAGATAATCAAAGCCGACTTCGTTGATGACAAAATGCACTTCACTGGTAATCTGTACGCCGTCGTAAATAACAAAATCATCAGAGAGGAAGCTAGCCTGGGGATTGACACGTAAGATCTGTTCCTTCCGCAGCGGCGTTACATACTCTCCAACAATATTGCCGGCGTCATCCATCATCATCACCAGCCCTTCATCGGAAAGCAGCAGATGCTGGTCGCCGACTAAGGCAATGGTAACATCACGCTTGAGGGATTCCCAGACTCCGTCATTTTTACATTCGAGAAGGCCCCCGCAGGCGCCGTTGCTTTCGGCAATGGTCTCCAATCGGAAGACTTCGCCCCGCACCTTTTCATCCATGATTAGGACTTCCATAACTCCGGAAATCGCCTGGAGTTTTTCTTTGACCTGGGTCAGAATCTCCTCATGAGACATGAGTTCCCTTATGGCGCTACGAGACTATTAATTAATTGGGCGATGTTTTTTCTAAAAATTCCTAGAAATAAGGCGAAAGGATATTTATGGTCACAAGTCTTAACCTCCTCTGACCAGATGATAGTCAACGTTAATGGAATAGAGAAAAACGTGCCACCCGGCCGCAAGCTTCGCGACGTCTTGCAGAATGAACCTTACGTCGAGGGTTCCATGATCGCTATTTCGCGATCCGGTGAGAAAGTGCAGAGTGAAACTGATGAATATGAAATCGTCACCAAGAGGGGATCATTCAACATTCGTCTCAACGGCACGGTCTTCGCTGACAAATGGAAAGCCCTGAAGGATGTGTTGATTGGGACGGGAATTAGGTGGAAAACCAATAAAATCCTCGCCATCGGTTCTTTCCCTTCTGATCTGGCAGTTGACCGGGAACGGCATGATTATCAGCGCTACGATTGTTTTCTTTCCCTAGGCGGCTTCGATAACCGTTCTACCTACATGATGATCGCACGGATCGACCACACTGCCGGTTACGGTACCAATGATGGTATTTTTGGTAAAGTAACCAAAGGTCGGCACTTGCTGGAACTCATCGAGGAAGAGGATCCGATTCTGGCAATCAACCCGGTTGTTTTGGATACGGTTGAAACCAACTCCTTTGCCACCAACGATCTCAGTCAGCCTTTGGAAGACGGGATGTTTATTGAGACTTATGTTCATGTCCAGCTCAATAAAAATTCACCCGTTGGCTGCGAACAGTTTTTGGTCGTGGCGGAAAAAGGCGTGATGACTATTACTGATAAAACTTCAACCTATTCAGCCAATTCTTCCCGTCTCAACGTTTCACTGGTGAAAGAAGAGACGGCAGTCCGTGATGATGACGTAGTAACGGTCCGTAACGACGGTGCCGGTGCCGGGCGTATTTACTTCTATCACGCCCGCCGGCAGTTATCACCTAATCACACGATTATCGGTAAAATCATCAATGGTGCCGAATTGATGCGCCTGGCTCCTAAAGGTTCTAACGTGACCATTAGATCAACGCCGCAGCGCATTATGACTATTGGCATGACGCAGAAAGATGCCGCTTTGTTCTTGGAGAGCTTAGGCATTAAACAGTCCCGAACTGGTTTGGTTGACGACCACTCGATCGTAGTTGAACAGGAACCAGAACTGACGATGGAAATTGCCGAGGAAGTAGAAACCTTAGGGCGGCAGAAAGAATTAATTGCGGTCTGGGAAATCAATGAGCAGGAAGCACCCCGGACAGCTCTTTATCTGCGTAAATTATCTGGTCTGGATTACAAAAAAGTCGGTACTTTGAAAGTCTTCTTTACTTTCCCGGGAATGCCGATGATTACTTTCGAGGGTAACATTTCCCAGGCTTCTTCGCTTTTACCGGAAGCTACTTTCGGTGAACTCAGCAAGAGGGGGGAAATTGGCGTAACTAACATGTCTCGTCCCGGCCGCGGGACTATCGGTATCCGTTTGGAGCCCAGTGATGAATTTGGTCCAACCGGTGAAGAACGGCCGAGTACCAATCTTGCAGGAGTAATGGTTTCTGATCTGGAGACGTTCCTCAAAGACCTACGGGACGGCGATTTGGTTTACATCAGAGAAGTTGAGACTGGTGATGAAATCGCCGAACACAAATTAGAAAATCAGAAAATTGACGAGGAAGAGTTTAACTTTGTAACTCACAAACCGCCTGCCGGTCCTTTCGTTTGAGGTGTAAAAGATGACTGATAAAACAGAGACAAGAATGATTATGATCTCGCCGACTTCTGATATTACACCAGACCAGCTGGTTAGATTTGTTCACAGCCTCGGCATGGCCTTAGGTGTCAAGGAGACCTGCTACGGGATCAATATCCAAGGTCCAGTGGATGATGTACGGAAAGCTTTTACGGAGATCAGAAAGCTGGATCCCAACCGCATCTTTTCCAAAGTGCGGGCTTTCCCCATCGGCGATGAACGCCGCTGCCGGGCTCATCATGGTTCCCGGCCTGGCTTCCCACAGCTGGAAAAAGAATGGAGCGATCTGCCCAAAATGGACCGCGCGCTGACGGCGATAGAAGCCGGCGAACCGGTACCTGAAAAAACACGGCCGCAGCCACTCCCGATAGAACGTTTCAAAAAGATCATAGATGAGGTGTCCCAATGAAAGTCTTCATGGTACCGTTAAACAGTCTTATATTGTATGATTTAATCGAGCGCTTTGGTCATGAACCATTGTCCTTAATGGGTGAAATGAGAGACCGTGTGGTTAATGCTGAAATTGAAGCGCCACCGTTGAATCTTACCCCTGATGACTTGAAAGTCGGTCTGAATTATGCCGGTATCGAAATTCCTTCGGGAATCCGCGGCCGCATGTCGATCTGGGGGCCCCTTTTAGAAAAAGCGGAAGCCGCCATCATCATGCACGACATGCCTTATACCTACGGCTGTGTCGGCTGTCATCGTTCCAATATTCTTTTAAATCATTTAGTGAGAAAAAAAGACATTCCGCTGCTGGAAGTCCATTATCCCAACGATGATGAAGAAGCTAAAATTCTGGTAGCACGGGTCAAAGCTTTTCTGGAGGGCTTAAATGGCAATTAAAATCGCACAACTATCCTGCGGGACAGAATACTCAGGAGTACAATCTGAAATCGAACACGCCGCAGATGTGGTCGGCGGTAAAATGGTCTACCCAGATGTTGCTTATGAAGACATTGATGCCGCGGTCGAGGAGTTCGGCTTCAATCCTGCTTCGCCGCAGCTTAAACTAATGATCGCTCGTGCCAAAGCATTGGCTGATGGCCATTATGATGCTGATGCCGTTTTCATCTCTTCCTGCTTCCGCTGTGCTGAAGGTGCTTTGGTCAGAAATGAAGTACGTAAGTATGTGCAGGAACACACCAGGCTGCCGGTAGTTACCTATTCATTTACGGAAAGAATGAAATCCGCCCAGCTGCTGACGAGAATGGAAGCACTGGTAACCATTGTCGAAAAGAAAGAACTGCTGGCTCGTGAACGGCAGGTCGGTCTGACTGCCGGTATCGATTCCGGTTCTTCGACGACCAAAGCGATGATTATCCGCGATAACGAAATCATCGGCAAAGCCTGGATGCCGACCGGAGAAGTTATGGGGACGGCTATGGAAGTGCTTAACAACGCCATGGCGGAAGCCGGTGTTAAAATTGAGCAGCTAGAAGGTATTGGCGTTACTGGCTACGGACGATTTCTGATTGGTAAGAAATTAAATGCTAATTTAATTCAGGAAGAATTGACCGTCAACTCCAAAGGCGCTGTCTGGCTGGCCGATCATCAGAAAGGCGAAGCAACCATCATTGACATTGGCGGTATGGATAACAAAGCGATTACCGTTCGTGACGGTATTCCTGATAACTTTACCATGGGTGGTATCTGCGCCGGTGCTTCGGGCAGATTCATGGAAATGGTTTCCCGCCGTCTGAAAGTTGACATTAATGATTTAGGCGCTCTGGCTGACAAAGGTGACTGGTCCAAAGTAAACATGAACTCATACTGTTCGATCTTTGGTATTCAAGACTTAGTTACTTCACTGGCTGCCGGCAACACGGTCGAAGATGTCGCAGCCGCCGCTTGTCATTCGGTAGCTGAACAGGTATATGAACAGCAACTGCAGGAAATTGATGTCCGTCAGCCGATTATTCAGGTCGGCGGTACTTCCCTGATCAGCGGTCTGGTAACCGCCGTCGGCGATATGGTCGGCAGTCATCCGATTATCCCGCCCAACTCGCAGTATATCGGCGCCGCTGGTGCAGGTCTCCTGGCTTCTGGTTTCTTAGAGGGTATCTGATGGCTGACGGTGAAGATTTTGCATTCAGTAATTTCGATACGATCTTTCGCCAGACTTTAAAAGATCTCGGCATCAGCAGAGCTGTCAAATCCTTCAATATCATTTCCAAAATTGATGAACCTTATTTCATCATCTCGCTGAGGATGGGCCGCGCCCGTTCGGCAATTCACGTCTCGGACATGGCGCAGGTCGATAACAGCCCGCAGGGTGTGCAGATTACTATCACTGATGAAGAATGGGCACCTGCTCTGCTGACGCGTCTCTGGCAGCTTTACAGCAAAGAGCGTGTCAAACAGCTGACGCGTTTTGAGATTAGCATCAATGATGTCAAAGCGGAAGATATCGTCGATCTGCAACTGGATCCCGGCGAAGAATTAAGAACGCTGCTTCTCGATGCCATCTGGCGGGTTTTCCCCGAAGGCTTCAAAGTCCGCTATAACTTTGTTGACGATGAAGTGATGACCGTCGTGGGTACCGAACACGATATGGATGACGCCTGGTTAGCAACCGCGCGTAAAGTGCATGAACTCACCAGAAATGCGGAGGCGGACTAAGATGTATGAAGTGCTGATGTATGACGGTGGTGTCTACCGTGTCAATGAGCTCTACGAGCTGATTGAAGACGTAGGCGGCTTTGTTATCCAGAAAACCAAAATTCAGGTGCAGATCGTAGTGACCATGGCTGTACCCGAAGAGGAACACGCCATTATTGAAGAGAAAACCGCAGAACTGGGCGGTAAGCTTTCTTCCGTTCCCTTAGCAGGTACAGAAATCGCCGTTGTGGCACCGACCCTCGGCCGGCACCACATGCCCCATCCAACTTGCGACATTGCTGAACAGCTGCGTAGACTGGGTGCTATTACTGTTGTCATGGGTCTCGCCCGCGGCCGTGGCCGTCGTTCTTCGCAGATCTTAGCTGACGAACGCAATTTGATTGCAGAATATGATGCTGCTGTTTTCGTACTGGGTAATTTCAAAGACTGCATCGTCAATCATAAAACCAAACTCTTTGAGGAGCTGGAGATTCCCGTAGCGGTTGTCTGCGGCCCTGAAGTCTCAGATCTGCCTTGTGAGGCAGTGATCTGCGGCGTCGGCCGTAAAGTGGAAAGAATGCGGCGTGAAGAGGAAATCCAGAAGCTGCAGGAAGCCTCGGAAGCAATTGAACGGATTATCCACGACAAACGCGCTGAATTGGATGAAGATCCGCTTTTCATTCATCCCGCTGAAATCAAAAGCCGGCTTGATGAACTGGAACCGATCAAAGACTGTCTGCGTCCGGCCCCGGTCGTACTGCATTTAGACGGTCTGCGGGTCAAGATTCCCTATGAGCAGTGGAAAGACACGATTGCCGATATTGAAATCTACGGCCACCGTTTAGGTGATGTCGCTACTATTTCAGAATCCAGTCTCGGCGGCAGTATTTTGATTAAAATCAAAACGATGTCCGAAGTAAACTACGCAGATGCGCACAAAGCCTGATCAACACTGGTCGGCTGCTGCCCTGCAAACCATTTTATTTTGAATTTTATCCTATATTTTGGGTAGATGTTTTATGTTTCCCTAGTGACAACTTCATCAATGGAATCTCTTTTATTCGAATTCATAGTAAACCTATTTGACTAAGATCTTGACTATTGTTATTTTATAAGCAGTCATCTAGAATCACCCAGCATTACTATTCAGATTTTATCAATCTGCTATGGTGTCTAAGTGACAGTTAAAGAGGAGATGAAGACAATGAGTAAAAAATTAGTAGCATATTTTAGTGCCAGCGGCGTCACGGCGAAACTGGCAAAAACCTTGGCCTCAGCCATTGATGCCGATTTACACGAGATTCAGCCAGCACAGCTCTATACTAAGGAGGACCTAGATTGGACCAACAAGCAAAGCCGCAGCACCGTGGAAATGAATGACAAATCCTCCCGCCCGGCCATTGCCAACAAAGTTGAAAACATGGCGCAGTACGACACCATTTACGTCGGTTTTCCTATCTGGTGGTATGTCGCCCCGACGATCATCAATACCTTCTTGGAACAGTATGATCTGAATGGCAAGACG
Organism: uncultured Methanomassiliicoccus sp.; assembly: GCA_905203995.1. Classification (GTDB taxonomy): domain Archaea; phylum Thermoplasmatota; class Thermoplasmata; order Methanomassiliicoccales; family Methanomassiliicoccaceae; genus Methanomassiliicoccus_A. Next base: position 68,391 of record CAJKXZ010000003.1, read on the forward strand.
ATCATTCCCTTTGCCACTTCCGGCAGCAGTGGTATTGAAAAAGTCAACGCCGAGCTGAAAAAGTCCTGTGCCGGTGCTACGCTCAAAGAAGGCCAAAGATTCAGTGCCGATGCCCCAGCCGCAGAATTAAAAGCTTGGTCTGACAAACTTTAAATTTGCTGAGTAAAACTAACAACCTGCGCAGTTTCGTTGCTGCGGCAGGCATTTTTATTTATCTGTGTTTTAAACTTTTAATTAATATCTACGCTGCTGATTAGTTTCTCATGATTTCAGCAGGTACGAGGTTATTTCTTCTTGGAAGGATATTAACCGGCTATGAAAATAGTGGGTGTTAGTTGCAGCCCGCGCAAAGGTGGAAATTCAGAAATTTTAGTGAATGAAGCTTTGAAAGGCGCGGCAGCCAAAGGTGCTGAAACAGTTTTTATCAGCTTAGCGGGAAAGAACATTAAAGGCTGTCAAGCCTGTCCTAAATGCGGAGCCACCGGTAAGTGTGCTATTGATGACGACATGCAGGAAATTTACCCTATTTTGGAAAGTGCTGACGGCATTATCGTTGCCTCGCCGGTCTACTTCGGCATGTATGCCGCCCAGACCAAAGCTTTCCTTGACCGCAATTACTATCTGCTCAAAGCCGGTCGCAAACTGGCTGGCAAAGTCGGAGGAGTCATCACTGTCGGCGGTCGTTCAGGTCATGATTTTACCGCCGTCGCGATGATGGAAGCTTTGACCTTTTACGGCCTCTATCTGCCGCCCAATGCTTTTGCAGAATCAATGTCCCGTGAATTGGGTGCCGCGGCCACGGAAGAAAAGGCTCTGAATGACGCTCGGGCTCTGGGTGAAAGAGTAACAGAGCTGGCTGCTAAATTGAAGTAATGTCCGCAGTCAAAGGCGTCTACCTGCTGATCTTTGCTCTCTCCGCTGATCTAGAGCTGGAGATTGGTAAGTTAGGCAGGTATGTTTTTCTTTCCGGCAACTACGTTTATGTCGGTTCAGGCATGGGCGGAGTCATCTCCCGGGTACAACGGCATCTCAGTGCATCTAAAACCCAACGGTGGCATATCGACTATCTGCTGGCAGCAGCCGAAGCGAAAAAAGCGATCATTTATCTCACCGAAGACAAAAGTCAAGAATGCCAGTTAAGCGCTTTAGTGCAGCAGTTGCCGCAGGTAGAGATGCCGGTTACTGGTTTCGGCAGCTCGGACTGTCACTGTAAAACACACCTTTACCGCTTGTCACCTGCGAGTTATACGCAGATCACCAAGCTGACTTTACCCGGTTGTGTTAAATCACCGCTACTCGCCGTGGAAGATTTACCGGCTTATTGCGCGGCTCTCGCTGATTGCCGTGGCAATCTTTAAGTAGGGCTTGCATCCAAGCATAATATGCCCTGGGAAGATAACTCTGGACGCTGGCAGAGCAGGATTTTGTCAAGGACTCAATCGCGCCTGCTAGTCAACCATTGCTACTCAGCCGACACTCCGTGTTGACGGCCGTGCAATGTAGCAGTGGGCTTTGGTGAACCCGTTGCGGGGTGGTTGTCGGGTAAACACCGAAAGTCGTGGAGGATCTCCCGGGCCCAAATTGATTATCAACAAGCATATCTATTCAGCTACTGATATATTTGTAGCTAGGCCATTCAGACAGTCTTTTTCGATGGTAGACTTCTTATATCTTAAATGAATGTCTGCTTAGCTTTACTTATCATGGAGGCAATGAATGAGCGCCACCGAGGATTCATATGAAGACAGTTCTGTAATTGAGAAATTGAATGAAGCGATTGGAAAGGACCGCGTAACAATCAGCAAGATGGAGAGACTGCTTTATAGCCACGATATGGCTCCTTTGCCAAAGGAAGCCCAGGTTGCTTTTAAAGTAATTCCCGACATCGTTGTTCGTCCTCAGTCTGTTGAAGATGTCTCAGCAGTAGTCAAGATTGCTGCCGAAGAGGGCATCCCGATCACTCCCCGTGGAGCTTCTACCTGGGGATTAGCCGGAGCCACACCTGCTTTTGGTGGTATCCTCATTGATATGCTGGGCGGCATGAACAAAATTGTCGCTATCGATGAGCAAAACATGACCATTACTGCACAGGCCGGCTGCTCTTGGAAGCAAGTCTACGACGCCGCCTGGGAAGCTGGTTTCCTGCTTGGTTCCTATCCTAGCAGTTTCCCTTCAGCAACCATCGCTGGCTGGACATCCACTGCCGGAATCGGTATTGCCAACTACAAATACGGCTCCGCCGGTGACAACATCCGCAGCATGAAAGTCGTCATTCCCGACGGCAGCATCGTCACCACTGGTTTTGAGACCGTAACTGACAACATGTCTGGTTACAACCTGAACCGCATCTTTGTCGGTGCTGAAGGTACCCTCGGCGTGATTTGTGAAATCACCTTCAAACTTACACCTCGGCCGGAAGTGCTCAGACCCATCGCCTACTCCTTTGAAAGCTTAGACAAAGCTGAAGGCGCCCTCTGTGAAATCTCCCGCAGCCGCATCAACGTCTTACACATTGGATTCTCTGACGGCAATCACTTCAAAATGCAGAAGAAAGCCGGCATCATCGACCACGAATTCGGCACCATCATTCTCGTTGCTCTCGAAGGTTACGAGTCCATCGTCGACATCGAGGAAAAACTCCTAGATGAGATCATGGCCAACAACGGCGGTAAGAAAGAAGCTGCCGAAATCGGTGAACACGAGTGGGAAGAGCGCTGCTATGAATTCAGATGCCGCAAAGTCGGTCTCGGCTCCGTGCCGATGGAAGTCATCGTACCTGTCCACTCCTTTGCTAAGATGACCAAAGACATGTACGAGCTGATGGACTCCATGAAGATGGAAGGCGGCATCATCGGTATCATGGCTGACCGCAACACAGCAATGTTCATGCCTTACTACGTTTACAACACCGAATCAATGAGCAAGAGCGTGTCTTCACTCTCTTTCAACTTCCAGTGCGGTGAACTCGCTAAAGCTAACGGCGGTCGTATGCTCGGCGGCTTCGGCTTATTCTTCGGTTCCCTGCTTTCCCAGGTCCGCGGCGACGGTTACAAGATTGAAACCGCCATCAAGAAAGCCATTGACCCTGAGGAAATCATGAACCCCGGTAAACTGCTGGGTATGGAAACCAGATTCGGTCTGGCTGTAACTCCTGAGATGCTCGGTTTCGGTATGTCTGCTCTTTCTGCCCTGAAGAAAATCATGGGCAAAGACAACAACTTCGACAAGAGGGCGGAAGCTTACGAGCTCGAAGAGTTAGAAAAAGCAAAGCTTGAGCAGTACAAAGTTGACCCGCTCAAGCAAGAAAAGAACTAAACTTCTTTTCTCATTTTTTTCCTTTTTTTATTTCTGGTGTATATCTTTTCAGCAGAGCAGCGTTAGCTACGACAGTGATTGAGCTGAAGGACATTGCTGCTGCCGCGACAATCGGGTTAAGCAAAATACCAAAAGCTGGATAGAGAATACCGGCCGCAATCGGAATGGCTGCTGTGTTATAACATAACGCCCAGAAAAGGTTCTGACGGATTTTAGAGAGTGTTTTTCTTGAGAGCTGGATGGCAGCGACGGCGTCATTGAGATCGTTCTTAATCAGCACAATATCGCCGGTTTCCAAGGCCACATCCGTACCGCTGCCGATCGCAATCCCGACATCGGCTAAAGCCAGCGCCGGCGCATCATTGATGCCGTCACCAATCATTGCCACCGGTCCTGCTTTTTTCAGGCGGGAAATCTCTTCTGACTTTGTTGAAGGCAGCGCTTCGGCAATAAAACGCTCGATACCGACTTTTTGCGCAGTGACCGCTGCCGCCCGCTGATTATCGCCGGTAATCATCACTACTTCAATACCCATGCGTTTCATTTCAGCTACCGCTGTTGCAGAGGTGTCTTTGATCGTGTCAGAAATACCGATAATGCCGACCAGCTGATTGTCGATGACAGCAATAACCACTGTTTGTCCCTGCTCTTCCATGGCAATGATCTCTTCTTCCACGGCAGCATATTCAATTTGATTATCGGTCATCAGCGAACGGTTGCCGACGATTACTTTCTTTCCTTCTACCTGCGCTTCTACACCTTTGCCAGGAACTGCCTGGAATGATTCGACCTTGAGCTGCGGCAGTTCTTTTCCATATTCGGTGACCGCTCTGCTGAGCGGATGTTCGGAACCTCTTTCCGCAGCGGTGATGTAAGGCAGCAGTTCTTTGCTTACTGTCGACTGACTAACTGCCAGCTTGCCGGCGGTGATGGTGCCGGTTTTATCTAAGACGACAGTTTTGATTTTACCTGCTGTTTCCAGAGCAACACCGCTTTTGATGAGAATACCATTTTCCGCACCTTTGCCGGAACCGACGATAACTGCAGTCGGGGTGGCCAGACCTAAGGCGCAGGGGCAGGAAATAACCAGCACGGCAATGAGAATCGAGAGCGCAAACGGAAACGGCTGTTCGCCGCCGACATAATGCCCGTAGCCCCAGAAGTACCAGAGCAGAAAACAGCCTACGGCGATGCTGATGACGGCCGGTACAAAATAAGACGCAACCTTGTCAGCATAGCGCTGGATCGGGGCTTTTGAGGACTGAGCATCTTCAACTAAGCGGATAATCTGTGCCAGCGTCGTTTCGTTACCGACTTTTTCGGCTTTAACTACCAGCCGGCCGTTTTGATTAATCGTCCCTCCGATCACTTCGCTTCCGGGTTTCTTGTCAATCGGGACGCTTTCGCCGGTGATCATGCTTTCATCGACGGCGGAAACACCTTCCGTGATGATACCGTCAGCAGCAATTCTTTCTCCCGGGCGGACAACAAACAAGTCGCCGACCAGCATTTCTGCCGGAGAGATCTCTACTTCTTGACCATTGCGGATTACCAGTGCCGTTTCTGGCCGTAATTCAATGAGCTTCTTGACGGCATCGGAAGCTCGGCCTTTGGCAATGTGTTCCAGATATTTGCCGAAAAGAATCAGTGTAATGATCATCGCTGAAGCATCGAAGTACAGATGTCCGTGGAAGTAACCAGGTAAGAGAACGGCGGCTGCCGAATAGAAGTACGCAGCGGAGGAACCAACCGCAATCAGCATATCCATGCCGAGGGTGCGGTTTTTCAGAGAATAGTAGGTGCCGCGGTAGAACTGGTAACCGGCGATAAACTGCACGGGGGTCGTCAGAATCAGCAGAATGTAACCTTCATAGCCGCCGGCATCCAGACCAAGATAGTCAAAGCCGATCATGAGCAGGATAGCCGGAACGCTGAAGGCTACTGCAAAGAGCAGCGTTTTGAGCTGGCTCCGATCTTCACTTTCTTTTTTCTCCACTCCTTCTGCAACTACAAAACCGGCCTGCTGAATAGCATCAACAATTCGTTTAGTGGTAACTTCGTCTTCGTCAAACGAAACGGATACTTTGGACGTGGCAAGATTCACATTAGTTGCATAAATGCCGTCGATCATGTTGAGGGACTTTTCAATACTGGCTACGCAGGAAGCACAAGTCATGCCCTGGACTGTATAGGTTACCGTCGACATCGCTACAGAAAATCCCGCCTTTTCAATCGCGGAAACAATCTCGGACAGCGTGATTTTGCCGGGATCATAAGCAACGCTGACATTGCCGGTTGTTGCATTGGCCGCAGCCGTATAGACGCCCGCCGCCGCGTTGAGTGAAGTCTCAATCGCGCGGGAACACGATGAACATTGCATCCCTTTGACTTTCAAGATGATACTTTTGGCATTTTCAGGAATGTCGTTCATAACTCATCTAATGCAAACTCCCTTATTAACGATTTAGCCTTACCGAAATTTTAGCAGATTAAGTATATTTGTCAGTTTTTCAATGATCAACTCAGTATCTGGAGACTAACAGTTCCCATAAACTTATTAAGCTCCTGACTGCCAATAGTTCTCCAATGAACTTAGATGGGCGGGACATAGAGATCCTGAATATCCTGCAGGAAAACGGGAGACTTTCGTTTCGTCAGATTTCTGAAATAACCGGTCTGAGTGTACCGACGGTCAGCAGTAGAATTAATGATCTTGAACGAGCGGGGATTATCCGCGGCTACCGGGCAGACTTAGTGCCGGAAAATCTTGGCGAATTCAGTGCCATTGCAGAAATTGTCGTCCGCCCTTCTGATGCTGATTTAGTTTCTGAATCTTTGAGTAAAAATCCTTCGGTGCGGCAGATCTTCCGTCTCAGCAACGGCAAGCTGCTCATTCTCTGTACTTTTACTGGTCTGCCCTCGATGAATTCCTTTAGCTTTTTTATTTCATCTTTATCACAAATCATCAGCTGTGAATTAGCAACTATCACTGATACCTTAAAAGAAGACAGTCGGGCAATTGTTTCCGCTGACACCTTCAATTTAAAAGTCGAGAGCAAAAAAATCCTGCAGTGAGGCGATGCTGGGCAAGTACTGGGCACCGATCCGCTGCCAGTCTTCTGCGCTGTAGGCACCAGTCAAGACGCCCATAAACTGCGCTCCTGCCGCCACTGCACAGTTGCGGTCAATTTCGTGATCGCCGACGTATAAACATTCGGTAACCTCTACACGCATCATCGACGCTACCCGCTGCATCGCTAGTGGTGAAGGTTTAGCCTCTTCTTCTGGATAATCATCGCGGCAGAGGAAAGCGTCAAAACCGATATCTAAATTGGCGGCCTGCAGTGCTTTTTCAGCATACTGCCGGGAACCACGGGTGAGAATGCCAACCTGGTAACATTCATTCTTTAATGCAATAATAGTCTCCAACGCACCTTCCACCGGTGTCGTTAGATCAACCGTTTCCAGTTCGATCCGACTCATCACCGCGCCTGTTTTAGCGTATAATGAAGCAATGTCTATCTGATGAGTCTGTGCATACTTTTCCGCGCGGGCCATATTCTCGACAATGATCTCATTGGCGTCTAACAATTCAGCGGGAATGCCGGCGGCGGCCAGCTCGCCGACTACGCATTGACGCATCTTCAAAAAATTAGTATGATTGTAAATCAATGTGCCGTCTAAATCAAACACCACTGCTCTGATCATTATCGCTCCACCGCGGGGATAATGATCTTCAAAACTTCTGAGTATTTAGACTGTTTTACAAAAAGAACTTGTCAAATTGGTTGTTTGTTAGGATAATGTTGGGATTTCAGAACATTGATATTTGGAGAGAAAGCAATCAGAAAAATCCCGAATGTCGCAAGAAATTGTGAAAAAAGGGAGAGTCAGCCCTGCAGGGGTGACCAGCACTCATCTCCCATTCGGGCTGGATCCTCGCATTTGGGAGGAGGTGAAGAAATGAACCTTTTCCCCAGATGTAGCGTCTGGACAATCGTTGCGATCGATGATGTCGTCGTAGCGATTTTAGATTGGAGATGTAAAAGCCCAATCCGTCTGGCTCACGTTATGAGCCCGGTTCCTGCAAAGGAACCATTACCTCCGCCTTGACACTCTTATTGTCTTTGATGCTTATGCACTTTTTCATAGAGTTTGAACGAATAATAGCGATAGAAATGCAAGTGTTCTAGTTGTTAATGATCATAGATTGATGTGGGATTTCACCAATCTGTATATAACCGCCATGTCAGACATGAATGTGGGCAGATGACAATATTACTATTTTCAAAAAAATAGAGAAGGAGGTGAAAGGTTTAGATTTCACCGTTGATGTATTTGGCGTAGCCGCCCATGTCCAGCAGACCGTGGCCGGAGAGGTTGAAGACGATAACCTTCTCTTCACCGCTTTGTTTAGCTTCCAGCGCTTTGTCGATGGCAGCTCTGATCGCATGGGATGATTCGGGGGCGGGAATGATGCCTTCGGTTCTGGCGAAAGTCAGAGCAGCTTCGAAGGTCTGATGCTGGTCGTAGGAAATGGCTTTGATGTAACCAAGATCTTTGGCCAGTGAGACGGCTGGTGACATACCGTGGTAACGGAGACCGCCGGCGTGGATCGAGGAAGGAATGAAATCATGTCCCAGAGTGTACATCTTGAAGAGCGGGGTCATGCCGGCAGTGTCACCAAAGTCGTATCTGTATTCACCTTTAGTCAGGCTTGGTACAGAACTGGGTTCAACTGCTAAGAATTCCGTCTCAATCTCGCCTTTAATCTTCTTTCTTAACATGGGGAAAGTAAAGCCGGCCAGGTTGGAACCGCCGCCGGCGCAGGCAATCATGTAATCCGGCACTGTATCTATTTTTTCCAGCTGCTTGATTACTTCCTGTCCGATGACTGTCTGGTGCAGCATGACATGGTTGGCAACGCTGCCTAAGGCATACTTGGTATTCTTCTGACTGACGCACATTTCAATGGCTTCCGAAATGGCAATACCCAATGAACCGGGATTGTTGGGATCTTCTGCCAGCATCTTGCGGCCGTATTCGGTCTCTTTGGAAGGAGACGCGTAAACTTTACCGCCGTAAGTTTCCATGATCAAGCGGCGGAAAGGCTTCTGATCGTAGGAAACGCGGACCATGAAGACTTTACAGTCTAAGCCGAAATGAGCACAGCTGAGACTGAGTGCGCTACCCCACTGTCCGGCACCGGTTTCTGTGGTCAAATGCTCAGTGCCGTCGATCATGTTGAAATAAGTCTGCGGGATGGCGCTGTTAGGTTTGTGTGAGCCGCCTGGACTGAGATCTTCTCTTTTGAAGTAGATCTTGGCCGGCGTCTTCAGGTACTGCTCGAGGCGCTTGGCGCGGTAAAGCGGTGAAGGCCGGTTGAGCATGACATAAGCATCACGTACTTCTTCAGGAATGTCGATATATTGCTCGGTAGACATTTCCTGTCTGACGATGGATGGTGGGAAAATTGCTGCTAAATCCTCCGCGGTTGCCGGCTGCATGGTACCGGGGTGTAACGGCGGGGGCAGCGGTACCGGCAGATCAGCTGCGATATTATACCACTGCTTAGGAATTTCATCAATATCCAAGTTAATTACATCATCTTTGTGAATTGCCATAAAACTGCATATTGTGTAATACTATATAACACTAATGATGAATGATGTACATATTTGTACAATATAGTGGTTTATTCGTTATAAAGCTCTTTGGAAACTTTACCACTGATATTCTTAAGAATGTCATTAGGGGTGAAGGTGCCTAATTCAGTGATAACCTTCTGAAAGAGGTTGAGTGAGCTGAGATCAAAAATCTGATTATATTCTTCCAGACGGCCGGTGATCTCCCGGGAAACAATCATATCGGAGAGATTCACGGGGCAGAGCTTGAGGGTGCTGCAGACGACGCAGGATTCAAGACCATAGACGCGGGCGGCTTCGGCGGCGGTTCTTGTTCCTACTTTATTGACTACCCCTTTGGGGATAATCGAATCTGCACCAGTGAGGAAACAGTCGGCTTCCGAAGCTACCGAAAAAACTGTTGAATCATGAATCAGCTTACAGTTAGCAAAGCCGGCTACCAGGTTGGCAAAGAGTCTCCCTTCCTTTCCGGGTGCTGACTCGGTGGCGATGACCTTAATTTCACGAGTCTTAGCGATTTCTGACAGCATCTTTAACACTGTTGACGAATAAGTGGTAGTCAGAAACACTTCACCCTCGATGCTGCGCGCTGATTTTTTCAACATCTCCAGACTCTGTTCTTCCTGGCTTAGCATCTTTTTTAAAACTTTGACAATCGCCGCTGTGCCTTCTTGATTGTAAATCATAATCATGTTGGCAATGTTAAAAATCGGCGCCATGCAGGGTTTGCCGTGATGAATGCCCAGCGCGAACTCTTTCCACTCTGACGCAGTTACGGTCTCCAGGTTTTCTACACTCAGGATGTCACGGAGGGTTTTTACCGCCATTTCCGAGGCTCCTGAATGGATGTCGCCGGATACGTTTTCGATAATGCGTCTGAGCTGCTGATTCATGACTACGAATCGTGTTCTTAAATAATAGTTATTGTGTGAAGTCCCCCGCGCGAGAATAGTAAAAAGTGTCAGGTCAAAGTAGTAATCCCCTTTCTGTTTCAGACGGCATTCAACTACGCATCCTACCCGCCAGTCCTGAGATCGTCATCCCGGCTGTTTGGACTTGCTCCAGTGGGGGGTCGCCGTTTCACCAAATTTCCACAAACGTCCCTGCCTAGCAGTTCACCCTTAAATGGAACTGTGTCGTTTCTGTGCCCTTGCCACGGCTCTCGCCGTACCTATTATTCGGTCCACTTCTCTCATGGAGAGGGGAATTTCCTCAGCTGGGTGTAAACCCTACCGTCGGCCGTCCTCTTTCTCCTGACAGTCCGCCAACAGCAAATTAGTATTTATAATACGACTCAAACCAATGCAAAGGTTCATAAAGGAAATGCCTATACTCAGAAAAGCAATATGCAAGGGTAGCCAAGCTTGGCCAACGGCGCAAGGTTGAGGGCCTTGTCCTTAGTGGTCCGAGGGTTCAAATCCCTTCCCTTGCACCATCAACGCTTCTGTTTTTGTACCTCTTGCTTTTAAGACTTGTTTCTAACAATCATTCTTTTAGACAGCCTTCTGCACAACCAACACCCCGTTTGATATGCACATTCAGTGGCGGCAAGAATCTTTATAAGCGGTGCTTCACGCATCTTCTTGTGGAAAACATCGCTTGCTAAACTTCTTCTAAATACTCATTTTGACTTACAATTTAATAATCTAAAACTCACTATTTTAATGTCTAAAATGCTCTGAAAAATATGAAGTTGCAATAACCTGCTGATTATACTACTGGCTTGATTTTTACTTCCGAGTTTGTCCGACTTTTACTTCCGAGTTTGTCCGACTTTTACTTCCGAGTTTGTCCGACTAATAAGTTAGGCTAGCATCTATCCCTCTAAACCAAACGCATTACAAAAGATTTCTTGATTGAAAAAGCTACGAGGCTATGCTGTTCAGCATCTGTATTTCTTATCTTCAAAGTTTCTCATTTCTATAGTGTGACAGACAAGACTAAATAGACAGCTATTGTTAACTCATACAGATCGTAGCCTATGTACGACTAAGAGCAAGCGATTCTTAGATTTTGGAGATGAAGATTGAATGAATAAGAAAATGATTGCTCCGACTTTGATAACTGTCATTCTCGTAGCATATTTTGCTTTCTTTGTATACACCTGCATCTATCTGGAACCTCCGTTCTGGTTCAGCATCGCGCTGGTCGCTTTGGCGATCTGTTTAGCGGGAATCTGCATATATGTATACATTGAAAGAATTAAAGAAATCAAAAGTGGTGTAGAAGATGATCTTGGTAACTACTGAATATATTACAGGCAAAGAATTAGAAATGCTGGGCATGGTTAAGGGCAGCACCGTGCAGACCAAAAACCTTGGTAAAGATATTACACAGGGTTTTAAGTCAATGGTCGGCGGAGAATTGCGTTCCTATACTGAAATGATGAATGAAGCAAGAGCTTTAGCTACTAAAAGAATGGTGGAGGAAGCCGAGGGCATGAAGGCTGATGCAGTCATCAACATCCGCTACGCTTCTTCGACGATCACCGGCGGCGCTGCCGAAGTTATGGCTTACGGTACCGCTGTTAAATTTAAGTAAGATTTTCCTGCTGGTTTATCACTAAGATAAGCCAGTTCTGTTTATTTTTTTGTCAAACGTCCAAATGGTCTTTGTAAACTCGGCGAAATAATTAATGCTGAAAAAATGATGACTGCGTGAATAACATGCAAAAAACGGCATCTTCACTACTCGTCATTTTGGTAGTTCTTTCAGCTTTGGGCGCCACAGCGGCCATTAGTTTTTCAGACTCGGATGCTGACGTCTCTGATTTTTCAGTAGATTATGCCGATGAGTCCCACTGGCTGGCGCTGCCGGAAGTAATTGATAAACCAGTAGACGTTTTCTATGTTTATCCGACTGTTTGGCATAAAGTCAGTGCTGATGAACCCAATATCTGCACCATTGACAATGAAACAATGCTGGCTGGTGCCCCGCAGGCTTTGGCAACACAGGCTACCGCTTTTGCAACCACCGGCAATATTTTTGCCCCCTATTACCGCCAGGCTGATGCTGCTTATTGTCTTTCATTAAGTTTGGAAGAGCAGACTGCTTTGCTGACGGGAGCACCTAAAGAAGATCTTTTCAACGCTCTTGATTACTACTTTGAATACTACAATGAAAATCGTCCTTTCATTTTAGCTGGGCATTCACAAGGTTCGAACATGCTGCTTTTCGTTTTATCGGAGTATATGCAGGAGCATCCTCAATGCTATGAACGAATGATCGCTGCTTATGTCGTCGGTTATTCGGTAACTGCTGATTATCTGGCAGCCAATCCACATCTGCAGTTTGCCGAGGGTGCTGATGACACAGGAGTCATTATTTCATATAATACGGAAGCTCCCGGCGTGCAGGCCGATAACCCTGTATTGCTGCCGCAGGCTCAGGTGATCAACCCGATTTCCTGGGTTCGTGATGAAACACCGGCAGCAGCCGCAGATAATTTAGGCTCCTATATTGATGGCAAATATGTCGCCAATCTGGCTGACGCCACCCTTGATCTTGAGCGGGGAGTAGTCATTTGTTCAACCGTTGATTCTGAGGAATTTTCGATAGATAACGGCATCTTCCCACCGGGTGTCTATCATGGTCAGGATTATTCCTTTTACTACTACAACCTGCGTGCTAATGCTGAATTGCGGGTATCGGCTTACTTAGGAGGTGTAGCCTGAAGAAACAGAGTAAGCAATTCTTGGCTATTCTAAACTCCTGGTTTAGTTTAGCCGGACTTTTTTTAATATGAAAATGCGACAGTTGATTTTCTCTCTTTTTCATATTTTACATACTTCTGAATTAACGCAATCTTAGCTGTTGCACTTGGACTAATTTAAATTAATAAAAAGTGTTTAAGGTATTGTTATTGATGAAGACCGTCATCCTGTGTCCTCGGCAACTGGTGGACTCTCATGCTCTGAAGATCTTGACCGAAGCGACTCACGGCTCCATCCATAAAACGATTGGCAGGAAAACTCTGAAGAGCTATGATCAATACAAATCAGCCTTTATTGTCTATCAATATCCTCTCGATCATCTCAATGAAGATTTTTTGAGTTTTTGCAAATTAAACAAAGAACTTACAAAGAGGGCTGTCTTAGTCATCAATCTACCAACGCCTTATGTAGAAGAGCTCGGTGCAGAACATTTTTCCGAACTCGTATCCCAACTAAGAAGATCCTTGCAGGCAGAAGACTTCTTTGACTTTGAATCTGAGACAACAATGATTTTCAACACCCTCGTCGACAAACAACTTCAAAACGAGTGTGCAGGATGCCTAGGCATTGCACTAGCACCTTCACTCACTCGTCAGGTCTGGAAGAATTCGCATTGCCTCTTGATTTTCTCACCGGTTTCAGAACTATTTGAACACATGAGTTCTTTTAAAGCAAATCTAAGCATTACTGCTGGCCTTATCGCTGTCCCGCTGGGAGCATTGACTTTCTATGCGGGTGTAGTGATTTATAACGTACCAACAGCCTTTGGTACTGCTTGTGCTATGATTGGTGGCGGACCCCTGCTCGCTTACATCGGTCTGCGCAGCAGAAAATATCCTCGATGGCTGAAAACCTCTGTTAATAATCAAAATTAACTCATCGCTAGGTTTTATCGGTAGCCAGTACCACTTTTGTAGCAAATCCACGTGTAAAGCATCATTTTGAAACTGTTTGTTGACAGCAGCGATCACGTCATTTCTTTTGAAATGATTAGCCTTTGGTAGATGCAAATCGGCGTCTACCATATACGTTCCATCAACCAGCTGTAAACCATCTAGATTTGAATGGGCAAAGCACATTTGTTTATTTTTAAAAGAAAATTCAGATGCGTTCTCATCATCTATATCATAGTCAGCAGTTACGTCTTCATTTATTTTTATTGGTTTAGATAACATCAGCAGCAGCAAAACAAGTTCATTTATCAATTCGGTTTTCATTTTTTATTCCTCCCGCGTGTCTTTACTCGAGCACGCGCGTTACCCCTATTATCGCAAGCATATATCAACACTTTTTTTGAGACATTTCTCATAAATATGTATAATTAAACTGAAAAAAATATAAACGCTAAACCAGATATTAATTACATCATCGTCATTTAATCATGATTTAGGTGTGGCAAAAAGATAGCTTTAAAAAGGAACCTTTTTAGAAACTGCTGAAAACCAGCCATTTTTGCTTAAAATCCTTAACAAAATGCTCACAAATGAGCAGTCTTGAGAAGAAATGAAATTATGCAGTAATACTGCAATCAGCTATTTTGATTCATATTAAAATGTCACTTTGGCAGTGCTTGTTCAAGCTGCGCCACATATTAGAATCTCGTAAGCTTCCCGCTGCCAGTGCTAGCTGATGCGGGTTTCCTGACACCGTTGCGGAACATCTCATCCAATCTTGATTATGATCCGCCACCCGCTTGCCTTTCACAGATGGCGGCAAGTATGGCGCCGCCGTATCCCCGGCGGCGCCGATCCTCTTCGACCGCTAGCTGAGTTGCACGATCTTGGAGGTCTTCAAAAGGCCGGCAAAACCGCAATCATCAGCGAAAGCCGGAATTGCGACCGTGCCTGTTTCATCAGCCAACAAGGCGGCGAACGGCCGCCGCTCATTGGTGAAAAAGGCCCGCTGGTACCGGGCCCTTAGTTGAGCAAGATCTTTTGCTACGGTAACTTTTTCAGCCTTTAACATCAACAGTCGCCTCTTTCTTTATTGATCGTCAAGATGCGATAGTCTTTTTGTTTCAGGGTATTCACCGCCACCAGGGCAGCGATCGCGCTGAGGATACCGGCGGCAAAAGGCATCAGCCAGACGCCGTTAAGCCCTAAACTGGGAACCATTAGTGCCAGACAAATCGTGGGGAACACGATCGTTCCGAGCAGTGAGACGGCCAGTGAACGCCCCGGATGTTCCAGAGCGGTTAGATAGCCGGAGAGGCAGCCATCGACCCAGTTCACCAGATAGGCAAAGGCGTAGAGGCTCATGGCAGTCATGCTCATCGTTAAAAGTGCACTGTCATCCGGCTGTACAAACAGCGGAACGACTAGACCTCCACCGTAGCGCATGAAGAAGAAAGCAAGCAGCGAAAGTAACGCAGCCGCGACAATAATCCTCTTCTGCAGCGCTTTCACCCGTTTCTGCAGACCGGCGCCGTAGTAGTAGCTGATAGCCGGTTGCAGAGAGGAAACCATGCCGAAAATCAGCATGTTCACGATATTGTCGGCATACATCACCACCGAAATGGCCGCCACGGCCGTGGTCCCGCCGATCGCCAGTAGAATGGCATTGATTATAATCGACATAGTGGAACCGGCAATGCTGCTGAAAAATTCAGAGGAACCGTTAGCCAGCAGTTTCATAAACTGTGACGGGGAAATATTCCCGTGGGTAAAGTGCAGATCCAGTTTTTTATGGAGGAAAGGCGCCAGGGAAAGCACGGTACCCAGCGTCATGCTGAGACAGCTTGCTAACGCTGCTGACCAGACACCCTGCTTCCAGACGACAATCAGCAGGAAATCGAGGATGATGTTCAGCACGGAAGTGAAGACAATGATCGCCATGCTGTATTTTTCTTTACCACAGATACGCAGATAGTTATCCGTAGCGAAGAACAGCATGACGCCAGGCGCGAAAATCGCATAAACACAGAGATACTCCTGGGCATACTGAAGCACCAGCGCTTCGGCACCCATCAGTTCTAAAAGGGGCCCGCCTAACAGGAAACCAACGATCCCGATGAGAATCGAAATGAGAAAAATCACTTTCAGACAGAAGCTAAACGTCTGATTGGCATCTTTGTGCTTCCCCTGTCCAAGAAACATCGATATTCGAACTGATGAACCCACGGCGATCATATCTGCCAGGGAAAAAGCAATCAGCGTAAAGGGCATAATTAGATTGACAGCCGCCAGTGCCTCGCTGCCAATAAAGTGGCCGACGAAAATACCGTCGGCGATGGCATAACTGGCACTTACGATCATGCCGATCATGGCCGGTATTGCGCAGCGGAAGAATAGTTTGGTCGGTGGTAAAGTAACAAAATGCTCGTTCATAGTTACACTTTTCTCCCTAAGACCGGGGCAAGTGCTTCGGCAAAGTATTCAGCAAATTGAACAAAAGCAGTTACAAACTCCGCAGAATATTCGGCTGTGGTTTTTGCCATGGCTTTCTGTTCCGCTTCCGCCACAACCTTCAAAACTTGGTCGGCATAGGCTCTGCCCTGCTCTGTCAGGCAAACCGCTTTTTCGCGGTTCCCCAGAGCCGTCAGTGTTACATAACCCGCTTCAACACATTCCTTGACTACCGTATTGATTGTAGTCCGCGGGATTAGCCAGTCTTCGCAGATTTGTTTTTGTGAATGTTGCTCGCCGTCGGCCAGGGCATACATCAACGCAAAAGTGTTGAGCTTCATTCCCTGATTGCGGGAAGCGAGATAATACAGCCCGTCAATTTTGTTGATGGCGATCATCAGCCGACGGATATCATCATGTGATTGCGTCATTACTACTCCTCGTGTATAATCCGAATTCGTATCAAGTATAATACGATTTCGTATTTTGTTCACGCTTGACATGATGTTCGCTGCGCTTCCGCTACCTGCTACTTCTAACCTAAAAAGACTCCTTTACTGTGCAGGCGTAAGGGCGCTTCCGTTGCTTCTCGTAAGCGTATCTTTGCTTCTTAGCCGCCGCCTTTTCGTTGTTTTACGAAACCCTCTTTGCTTGCGCCCGCACGGAAATTTTTAGCTCCTAAAACGGTCCGTTTTTACCCCTCTCCGCTGCAGAGACCTTTGCAAAATTTTCTTCGTTTTTGACGATTTTTCCTGCAGGCGGAGCTCTACCGTTTACCGCCGCAGAATTCGGCGGGGACTTGCGCGCGCGGGCGTCCTGCGCGCGAGTATAAGGAGCTCTGCAAAACGTGAAAAAAGTGCAAAATCGCGTATATAAACTTCCACCAGATCTTCTATTTAATAATTACTCTTTTTATTATTAAATATATTCTTCATCAATTATTGTCACACTCTAGATACAATATTGTTTTTTATCGAAGCAATATTTAATTAATGACAACTGCGATATATCTAGCATGAGACCAGCTTGCTTTTTGGTAAAGTCTAACTGCTTAACATGAAGTACTTTTACACACCTCTGATCAAGATTTATATACTCTTGAGGATATTCTCAACTTGCTTGTTTAAACTTGCAAATTTGACAAGCCTCTTTGTTTTGTTAAAGAATAGAATGAAGAGCAATCCGTGCATTTTTGATGTACGCGGCAAGACATACGAACGCAGAAAAAACCACCATTGTAATAAATTGGTTTAAAGGAGGAATTGTATGGAAAATGTCCTGCAGAGCGAGCAGAGCTGCTGTCCGCCGAACGTGAAAACTTTGCTGAACAATCAACAACGAGTAACGCATAATGCCTGTCGTTATTCTTGTCAATTATGTGTAACCGCTCATGACTTCACACAGCGTAGTGCGTTACACAATCATCTCGAGGATGTTCATCATCTTTATGGACAGGAAGCGACAGAAATTCTCGACATGTTATGCAGCATAGCCGAGGCCAACGCGGCAGAGTTTGATTAAGCAGTAAAACTGCTTGTAGCCGACTGAACAATCAACATCAACTCGCTTTTAACATATCTAAACAAGGGCTTTCAAAAGCAAAGCTAAAGAGTGCAAGAACACACGCGCTCTTTTTTCTTTCTTTTAGCATCATGGTTGTTTAACGCTTATCCCTCACCTTGGCAGATGGCAAACACCGTGCGAATAGTTTTGTTCATTTCTTATGCGGCAGCAATCACCGCTGCGACGAAGGAAACACTCCTGCAAAATGAAGATGATGAAGCACTCCGCAGTCTCAATAAGTGATAGAAGACAAACAAATGCTCAAATCGCTGACATTAACCAACAAAAATTTTCGATAAATATGCAGAATAAGAAGACCAAATCACGGCTGAAATAAAAATCACACAACGCCAACGCAAGCTGGTAAAATCTTGAGCGACGGCAAGTTCAAAAATTTACAGCTAGCTTACAAGAGCTCAGAAAAAACAAGCACTTTCAGAGGGAAAAAATAAACCCCTTTCAAGGGGAAGTTTCAAATACTATCTATCTATGATACTTTAGTTACATAGCGGGGTAGGGTAGCCAGGATATCCCGTCGGGCTCATAACCCGGAGACCGGTCGTTCAAATCGACTCCCCGCTACTTTTTATATTCTCAATATCAAGTATCTTTTTACCAGCGAAAGATATAAAATAGCGTGGATACACACTCCTGCTGTAATGATCATGATTCCTTCTTCAGCTGACATTCTTATCATCGGCGGTGGTGCCACGGGTGCAGGCATTGCCCGAGATCTGGCTATGCGCGGAGCAAGCGTGGTGCTGATTGAGCGAGGAGATTTCTGCGCCGGGGCTTCAGGTGCTAACCACGGCATGCTGCACAGCGGAGCAAGGTATGCTTCCACTGACCCGGAAAGTGCGAGAGAATGTGCACAGGAAAATAAAATCCTCAAACGTATCGCTCCTTTTGCAGTCGATGACACGGGAGGAATCTTTGCTGCTTTACCGGAAGATGATGAAGCCTTCGGCGAGCAGTTTGCGGCGAAATGCGCAGCGGCGGGTGTGCCGGTCACAGAACTTTCAGTGGCCGAGGCATTGGCTGACGAAGCGCTTTTAAATCCGGAAATTGTCCGCGCTTTTGCTGTTGAAGATGCTGCCGTTGATCCTTTTTTATTAGTGCAGGCCAACATTTGTGATGCGCGGGCCAGTGGCGCATATGTTGTCAATTATGCGCAAGTCACTGCTATGGACTACACCGCTGACGGCATCACGGCGGTAACCATCACTCGTGCCGGACAGACCTATCAGCTTAAACCGCAGGTCGTCATCAACGCGGCCGGAGCCTGGGCCGGGCAAGTCGCCGCCATGGCCGGACAGCAACTAACTGTCGGCTTAGACAAAGGAACGATGGTCGTCATTGACGGCCGGGTAACTAATCACCTCGTCAACCGCCTAAGAAAACCGGCTGATGCGGACATTTTAGTGCCGCACCGTTCCGCAACCATCGTGGGTACTACTTCCGCGCCCGGTGAACTCTCGCACCTGCAGGCTACGGCAGAAGAAGTAGAAGCTCTGCTGCGGGAAGCTTCGCGGTTGGTTAACGGTTTACACTCTCTGAGGGCGGTAAGAGCTTACGCCGGTGTGCGGCCTTTAGCCGGCAGCAGCGGCCGGAACGCTTCGCGGAATTTCAGTATTACTCAATGTAATAACTTAATCAATGTCATCGGCGGCAAACTCACCACTTACCGTTTGATTGCCGAAAAGGCCGCGGATGAAGCGGCTAAGCTGCTCAACCTCAGTGCTTACAGTCATACCGCTGCCGAAGAACTGCCGGCAGTACTGCCGGTAACTAAGACCGCCGAAGTCTGCACTTGTGAGTTGGTAACGAAAGACACGATCAACAGCGTCGCTCAGGAAACCGATGTCACCTGTGTTGCAGACTTAATGCGCAGAACCCGCGCCGGCATGGGTTTTTGTCAGGCCGGACTCTGCGCCTTTGACTTGGCTGCCGCTTTGCCCGGTGATCCGCAGCAACAGCTGCAGGAGTTTCTGGCGGAAAGATGGAAAGGTGCGGAAGCCGTGCTTTATGATCAGCAGCTGCGGCAGGAAATTTTTAAAGCACATCTTTTCAAAGTTTACGGCATCGATCACACGGGAGGCACAGAACATGGATTGTGAAGTGCTGGTGATCGGGGGCGGAGCAGCCGGCTGTATTGCGGCTAGTAAGTTAGCCAGCAAGCAGGTGAAAACTGCGCTGGTGACCGCCGGCACCCCGGCGACGGCGATGTCCCCGGGAAGAGTACAGATGACGACGCAGGATCCCTACGGCCCGGAATTGCAGAAGTTTCTGCAGACGGCCGGAGCACCCTATGGTTTATTTACGAATAATGAAGAAACAACTGCCTGGACCAACAAAGGCACGCTTTATCAGCAGTCGCTTTCTGCGTTGTATGATAATAACATGGACGCGACAGCCGTGGCTGGTATCGAAAATAATAAAGATCTGGATCCAACGCTCTTTGCCAAAATGGTCTACAAAGTCAGCCATCAGGAACTACCAAATCACTGGCTGCCGGCCGGTGATCTCGATACTTTAGCCGCAGGCTTACAGGAAATAAGTGCTGACAAAATTATCATTCCGCCTCTGTTTGATTTACGACATTATCAAACGGGCATGCAGACTTTAGCGGACAAATGCGGCCGTCAGTTATGTGAAGCCGCCACGCCGCTTGCTCATCCCGGCCGCCGTTTAAGCGAGTGTCTGTTACAAGCGGCTAAAACTGCCGGCGTACAGGTATTGGCGGGCCGCAGAGTAACGGAAATCACCGGCAGCACGGCCCGCATAATTTCCGGCCTGCGGGAGCAGACCATAGAATATCAAACTCTGCTCTTAGCCAGCGGTAATCTTGTCAGCGGCGGGCTGATGCTGGACGGTAACTTAGTACGGGAGCCGTTGTTAGGACTCAACGTCACCGAAGTGCACAACGGCAAACTGCGTTCCGCCGCATTGACGGAAGCTTTGGCGGCGGGTATCTGTGCGCATGGCTGCCGGGCCGCGGCTGGTGTCTACGCCTGCGGATCTTTGGTGGCCGGGCTCTCTTATCCTTTTAACAAAGGTCTCTGGGAAGTAATGCTCAATGCCTGGAAAACCGCCGAGACAATTCAGGAGGCTTTATGATGAACGGCTGTCTCAAATGCGGTTCCTGTCTGGCGGTCTGTCATGCTTATCAACATCAGCAGTTTCCGGGACCCCGGCGGTTAGCGGTGGAATTCCCGCGCTTTCAGGAAGTTTCTGCGGAAACGTACATTTGTACCACCTGCGGACGCTGTGAAGCAGTCTGTCCGGCAGAGCTTCCGCTAACGCAGGCGATCATCCGTATGCGTGGCAGCATGTTTCCGCCAACTAATGCCGGACAGCAGAAAGTTTTGGAACTGGCGGCGAGAACCAATCATGCGGTAGAAATCAGAGACTACACGGCACCCACGGAAGGCAAAACACTACTATTTCCAGGCTGTGTCGGCAAGGGCGGTCTTGCCGGCCGTCCGGAAGCGGTAATCAAACTGCTAACGGCCGCTGGTGCGGAACCTTACATCGATCCCGCTTTAGTCTGCTGCGGTTCGCCGCTGGCTAAAATGGGCGCCGAAGAAGAAGCAGAACGCTTGCAGAACATCAATCATCCGCTGCTGGCTGCCGCAGATAAAGTAGTCACCGTCTGTCCCGGCTGCACGACTACACTCAACAAAACTTACGGTATCAACGCTTTGCATATCCTCGAGTATCTGGAAGATGTTTCCCTGCCCTTCATTGACGGCGATGAAGTCCGCGTTTATCTGCATCATCCCTGCCATCTGGCCCGCGGGGTCGGACCACACACCATGGATGCTGCGAGAAAAATACTCGAGCGGGTACCGGGCGTCACCATCTTAGACTGCGGCGGCGAGGAAGACTGCTGTGGCGGCGGAGGCGGTGTTTTAGCTGCTTATCCGCGGGAAGCTTACGACACGGCCGCCCGCAAAGCGAAGGTTGCGGTAGCCGCCGGTGCGGATTTAATTATCGCGCCTTGCCCCTTCTGTGCCGTCAACTTAAGGCGGCCTAAGCTGCTACCAGCGCTCGAACTCTCGGAGTTTCTTGCTTCCCGTTTAAAGCTCTGAGCAGCGTAGTTTTATCTTGTGGAAGGCTATGCCCTTGGCAGCGGATAAATAATTTAAGATTAGTACTCAAAGAGGTAAAGCATGGCTTTGGTCAATTTAAAGAAAACTTTCCACAGCGACATCGCCACGGTTTGGCGGCTAGTAACTGATCTTCATAACTACACCTGGCGCAGCGACATTCATAAACTGGAAATCGTCGATGAAAAGCAGTTCATCGCTTATACCGAAGAGGAAATAGCGACGACTTTCACCATCACTGACTATCAGCCGCTGGAGCGTTATGCGCTGGAGGTTGAAAGTGCCAAGCTGAAAGGGCATTGGACCAGCTTATTCAAAAAAGTGCCGGAAGGTACGCTGGTTGAATTCACGCAGCATGTCAAAGCTGGCAATCCTTTTACCGATATCGTTGTCAAGCGTTATCTCAGCAAACAGCAGCATCAGTATGTCGCTGATTTGCGCCGGGCCTTAGGCGAGTGAGCCGGTCCGACGGATCTGTTTTTATTCATTTGTTCAAACAAATTTATTTTTGTCTTTTCTTGTGAAACTACGGCTCGTATCACAATAAGTTAAAATATTAGACAGTCCAATATTGGATTAAAGGATGGCAAAGTATGGAACGCGAAGAAGTGAGGAACTACGACAATCAATACTGCATATTGCGCGATGTTCAGTTTGCCGCCTATGAATTATATGCAAGGAAACACCGTTTAACTGCGAAAGAACTGTTTGTCTTGGATTTATTATGGTTTGCACCTGATGGCTGCATGCAATCGGAAATCTGTGAACGCCTGTCGGCTACAAAGCAAACTATCAGTGCAATTCTTAAGAAATTTTTGAAACAAGGCTATGTATCGTTGACTGAGTGTGAAACAGACCGTCGTAATAAAATCGCCAGGTTGACCAGTGCCGGCAGAGAATATACCAAAAAGATTATTCCGCCCGCAGCTGCCGCGGAAATCGACGCCATGGGCGAATTATCCGGGGAAGACATTGCGGAATTGGTGCGTTTGACAACATTGTTTTCTTACAATATGAAAAAAAAGTTTGAAGAAATTAAAGAGGATTAATTATGGAGTTTTATCAAGTCATAAATTGTCGCCAGACCACCAGAGATCTGCAAGAGATTACAATTGCCGATGATCTATTGAAACGTATTATTGCCGCAGGACTGCAGGCTCCCAGCCACAACCATCAGCGAGAATGGGAGTTTGTCATTTTACGAGAGCCAGCTGAAAAGGAAAACGCTCTGCAGTTTGTTAAAAGATTTGTGGAAGAGCAGGGTGAAAATGGCATGGTAAGTGCTTCTGCTTCGCCGCAGCAAAAAATGTATGCGTATGCCATGCCCCGACAATACACAATGTTGGCACAAAGCGGCTGCGTGATCCTGCCTTTCTTCAAAGGTGAAAATACTCTGCGTCATGCGTCTTCGGTCAGTGCCTTAAATTCTTTCGCTTCGGTATGGTGTTGTATTGAAAATATCTTTCTTGCGGCAACCGCCGAGGGACTAGCCTGCTCTATGCGCATTCCCGTAGGTGATGAAGGAGTAAAAGTGGCAGAGGCAATTAAGGCGCCGCGGGGTTATGTGCTGCCCTGTTACATCGGAGTGGGTTATCCGCGGGAAGATGCTGTTACTTTAGAACAAGTTAAGCGAGAAGTAAACAGCACTTTACATTTTGGCAAGTGGTGAATGGGGGTACATTCTTGATCTTGAATACCGGTGGACGGACCGATACTGTCCAATATTACTCTGAATGGCTGCTACGCCGCTTTGCCGAAGGTTATGTGCTGACCCGCAATCCTCTATTCCCGAATAAAGTCAACCGCTATGAGTTGACTCCTGATAAGGTGGATTGTGTTGTTTTCTGCTCTAAAAATTACCAGCCAATCCTCTCACGCTTATCTGAGATCACCGACCGCTTCAATACTTATTTCCATTACACCATTACTGCTTATGGTCGAGATATTGAACCGGGAGTGCCGTCCATTGAGGACAGTATGAATACGCTGATCGAATTGTCACAACTAGTGGGGAAACAGCGTGTAGCTTGGCGATACGATCCGGTCTTGTTGACGGAGAAATACACAATTGCTCACCACTTGGCAACCTTTGAGCAAATGGCAAGTGTCTTAGCGCCCTATATTGACCGCTGCATTTTTAGTTTTGTAGAAATGTATAAAAAATTAGAAGTTAATATGCCGGAGATTATTCCCTTGTCTGCTGAATATCGGGATTCCATAGCAGAGGGTTTAGGCGCTATTGCAAAAAAACAGGGAATAACCATTCAAACGTGTGGTACAAACGGCGATTACACGAGCTATGGCATTCTGGCTTCTGGTTGCATGACGTTAGATATTTTAGGCACCGCTAATGGTCTCTTGTTCAAAGACTTGAAGCACAAGGGGATGCGGCAAGGCTGTCATTGTATCGAAAGTCGCGATCTTGGGGCGTATGATACTTGTCTGAACGGCTGTAAATATTGTTATGCCAATAGCCGACCACAAAAGGCGCAAGAGAATTATAAACTCCATGATCCGACTTCCCCGCTGCTGTTGGGGCATTTACAAGAATCAGACATCATACAGCAGGGCGTGCAAAGATCATTCCAACGAAGCTGACCGTCATAGGATTAACCATGTTAAACGCAAAAGAACTTTACGATCTGCTGATAGGCGCCTATGGCAATCCCCGCTGGTGGTCTGACGATCCATTTACTGTCATGTTCCAGGCAGTGTTAGTGCAAAACACCGCCTGGAACAATGTGGTAAAGACTTGTGCAACGATTGGCGAGCGCCTAACTCCCACTTACGTGACGAGTTTGTCAACAGCCGAACTGGAACAGATTATTCATCCTTGTGGATTCTATAAGGCAAAAGCACGGACCATTCATGCTCTTACTGCATGGTTCCAGCAATATCAATATGCTCGTGAAAACGTTCAAAAAACACCGTTGCCTCAACTGCGGGAAGAACTGCTCTCTATTCGCGGCATCGGTGAAGAAACGGCAGATGTTATTTTGATCTATGCGTTCTATAAAGCTTCGTTCATCATTGATGCTTATACCCGTCGTTTCCTTTTGCGCTTTGGCTATGATTTTTCTGACGACCACGAGTTAAAACAATTTTTTGAAAGAGATCTCCCGGAGGATGCACAACTTTATGGTTGGTATCATTGGCTGATTTTGGAACACTGTATATCCATCTGCAAGAAAACACCAAAGTGTGATCTTTGTTTTTTAAGAAAGGATTGTCAACAAAAGCTGTCAAAATAAGGGGGATAGCGCCGATTCACTAGATCTCCTAATTCTTCTTCGTCAGTCTGTCTTGCTGGCTTCCATCTTTCTATTATTAAATGTGAACACGATCGGCAAATCTTCAAATACCCTTCCGCCGTGTGTGAAATCGTGAACCCTGAAACAAGCACTTGTATATCTTGCGTATATATGGACAAGCGGCCTGAATCAACCATGCAGGGCGGCCTCCTCTATTGCCAAAAAAAGAGATTGGTGGTGCGTCCTAAAACTTCCTGTGATGTTTATATCAAGGCCACTGCCAAAAATATTGAGAGCATGAAAGCGGCTCTCTATGGTAAAATAAACCCTAATGACGTCGATTGAGGGGGAGCATCAGCTCCTGCCCCTATGTTTTTTTAACTGAGCTTCTAAAAGTTTATCTTCCTGATGCTGGAAAGTAGTATGCTGTGGGGAGTTTGAAAGCAGTAATCCTGGCTGCCGGAGAAGGTATTCGCTTGCGTCCGTTTACCATGTCACGGCCGAAGGCCATGATTTCGGTAGGCAATAAGCCGGTTTTGGAATATATTGTCCAGTCGTTAGTCGCCAACGGTATCACAGACATCGTTATCGTTGTTGGTTACTGTGCGAATACGATCATGTCACATTTCGGCGACGGCCGCAATTGTGGAGCACATATTACTTATGTCACGCAGCCGCGGCCGCTGGGCACAGCTAACGCCCTCTGCTGTGCCTGGCCCCTGCTGCAGGAGGAAGAGCGCATTATTGTTTTGGCGGGTGACAACTACATCGATCGCCAGACGGTCGCTGCTGCCTTGCAGGGTCCGGTACCTTTAGCTGTAGTTACGGAAAGCGATACGCCTTCGCGTTACGGTGTAGTGGAGGTCAAAGATAATCGTATCACTTCTATTGTCGAAAAACCCCAGACACAGATTAGTAAGTTAATAAGTACGGGAATATATATTTTTAATAATGATATCTTAAATCTTTTCCGTGAAGCCGCTGAAGTTTCCGCCCAAGGTATTTCGGAAGTGCTGGCTGACCATTTACCGCAGCTGCCGCTGGCTGCTGTGAAAACCAAAGGAGCCTGGATCGACGCGGTTTATCCTCAAGATTTAATCCGCCTCAATGAAACGGCGTTAGAGAATACTGCCGCCTGCAAAGCTGGCATTATTGAAGCAGGCGCGGTCGTGAAAGGCCGGGTACAGGTAGGGGCCGGCAGCCGAATTTGTGCCGGTTGTTACTTGGAAGGGCCGATCGTCATCGGTGAAAACTGTGAGCTGGGACCGGGAGTGACAATCATGCCGGCTACCAGCATCGGTAATGATGTACAGATTGGTCCTTACACCTGCATTAGTGACAGCGTGATTATGGATAACGTAGTCATCGGCACTCATTGTCACTTAGCCCGTGCCGCCTTGGACTGCGGTGTCAACATGGGTTCAGCTATTCTTGCTGACGGCCGCAGTAAGGAGCAGAGCGGAACCGGCGTCATGATCGGTCAGGATTCCTGGATCGGTTCAGGCACCGTTTTTCAGCCGAATACGGTCGTCGGGGCGGAATGCCGCATCAGCAGCGGGGCAGTAGTCAGAAGCAATCTGGAAAACAGGAGCATCGTGGTCTAATGTGCGGCATCATTGGTTACAGTGGACCCCGGGACGCCCAGCAGGTATTGCTGGAAGGGCTGCAGCGTCTGGAATACCGCGGTTACGACTCAGCCGGTATTGCCATTGTCGGTGCGGAAGGTCTGCAGGTTTTCAAAGACGAAGGTGACGTCGCTAAGCTGATGAGCAGTATGCCTTTGATTGAAGGCCACAGCGGTATCGGCCACACCCGCTGGGCTACTTGCGGGCGGCCTTCCAAAGAAAATGCTCATCCGATGGTCGACTGCGATCATTGTCTGGCGGTCGTCCACAACGGTATTATTGAAAACCGCGGTGAACTGAAAGAGCGTTTGGAAAATCTAGGCCATACTTTCACTTCGGAAACAGATACGGAAGTGTTAGTCCACCTTCTGGAAGAATACTACCATGGCGATCTGCGCCAGGCGTTAAAGCGCACTTTGGAAGATGTCAAAGGCACTTATGCCATAGCGGCAGTTTGTCAAGGACATGAGGAAATCGTCGCGGCCAGAAAAGAGAACCCTCTGATCGTCGGCCTCGGTGCGGAAGAAAATTTTCTCGCTTCTGACATCACTGCCGTTCTCAATTACACCAATAAAATTATTTACATTGAAGACGGGGAAATGCTTTCGCTGACACCCCAGGAAGTACAGATTTTTAATAATAAAGGAGAAAAAATAAACAAAGATTATATTATTGTTTCCTGGACGGCGGAAGATGCGCAGAAAGGCGGTTTTGAACATTACATGCTGAAGGAGATTTTTGAGCAGCCCGTCTCCATTCACAACTCGCTTTTAGGCAACTTTGATAAAATCATGGCCGGTGAGCTGCTTTCCGCACAGGACATTTCTTCCATCAAACTGATTGCCTGCGGGACTTCCTACAACGCTTCTTTAGTCGGTAAATATGCGATCGAAGCACTCTCAGGCATTCCGGCGACAGTTGAATTAGCTTCAGAATGCCGTTATTCCAGTGAGACTAAGGAAGATCCGTTGGTTATTTTAGTCACGCAATCCGGGGAAACGGCTGACACTCTCGCTGCCGCAAGATTAGCTAAAAAAAGAGGACAGCGGACGTTAGCCATAACTAACGTGGTCGGTTCGACAATCACCCGGGAAGTGGATGAAGTCTTTTACACGCAGGCGGGACCGGAAATTGGCGTAGCAGCTACTAAAACATACGTCACGCAACTGATGGCCATGTATATGCTTGCTTTAAAATTGGGCAAGTCACGCACGCTGCGCCGTGATGAAATTCATCGTTATACACACGGTCTCAAAGCGATGCCGCGCACCGTGGCCAATGTCTTAGCCAAATCCGAAGAAATTTCCGCTGCTGTAGATATGCTGACCGAAGCGCAGAGCGTCTTCTTCCTCGGCCGCCATATCAATTACCCGACCATGTTGGAAGGCGCCCTTAAGCTCAAAGAAATTTCCTACATTCACGCGGAAGGTTACGCGGCCGGTGAATTAAAACACGGACCGTTGGCTTTACTTGATGCAGATACACCGATCGTCGCTTCTTGTGTCTGGGACATGTCTTATGAAAAAATGCTTTCGGCTATTTCCGAAGTAGCAGCAAGAGACAGTCCGGTATTAGGGATCGGCATCGAAGGCGACCGTGATCTGGAAGCGATTGTCGATCAAGCGATCTGTATTCCGGAAGTGGAAGGTATTCTCTCCCCGCTGCCGTTGACGGTTGTCGTGCAGCTGATTGCCTATCACACTGCCCGAAAACGCGGCTGCCCTATCGACCGGCCGAAAAATCTCGCTAAAAGCGTCACGGTTGATTAAGCGCGGACGTTGTTGGGAATCTCTTCCGGACAGATGACATCATCCGGACACTTTTCCACGGTCAGATTGCAGATCGTGCTGTCCATGATTTCAATGCCCGGGGGAAATTCTAAGGAGTCAATAAAGCCAAACCAGTAGACGACAATGCCGTTACCGAACATCTCCACATACTTGGAAAGCTGTCCTTTGAGATTTTTATTAAATTCAATTTTATCACCAAAAGAAGCCTTCGATTCAATCCAGTTGACGATGCGGCCGTTGATTTTGACCGGTTCGTTAAGCAGACAATCGGGAGTTTTAGAAAATTTTCCTCTTAAATCATTTTCAGTCCGGTAGCCGAGATCATTTTTGGTCAGCCAGTTCTGGAGCATTTCTTCTCCCCACTGGCCGCGTTTGACTTGAATATCATTGCCCCACGGCGAATAGATACTGTCTTCCTTAATAATCTCCAAAATCTCTTTTTTCAGTTTGGCATCAGCGATCGTTTCCGGTTCGCGGACAAAACTCCAATACTGTTTTTTAGACATGCCATTTTGTTGAAACAACATCAAACCGGTCAAAATTGGCGGGAAATCCCATTTCTGCGCAATGCTGAGAATGCTCTTACCGGATTTCCATTCCCGCAGCATCTTGGGCAGATTCCTTTTGATTATGTGATGGCGTTTCATCGTTTTGCGTACTGTACGCTGAGTGTAGATGACGTTGAGCAGCTCCCGATCCAGAGCGGTTTCGTTAGCTAATCTGTCAACATCAGATAAAGTATTCAGCTCTTCGTAAATACGCTTGTACTCTTCTATTTTCATGATTCTGACCTTTTTTGACAGGTTGAATGGAGAAGGAAATGCCAATCTTAAACATATCGCTATGGTTATTTCTTAGCAAATTGGCGCCCTGGATGGTATACCGTCGCCGCAATTTTACGCTAAATCGCTACGGGGACCATAAATAACAAATAATATAAATCCTCAAAGCTTGTTGGCTAACAACATCCTTCACAAAAGGCAAAACGTCTTCGTGGTGTTCAAATGGTGAAAAAGAAAGTAGTCTGTGCTTCGATACCGTCTAACTGGCTGCCGCCGACAGCAATTGATTCCAAATGCTGGATAGGCTATGCTAAATCTTCGCTGTTTGTCACTTTCGGTCTGGGATTGATTCTGGGCATCTTCATGCTCTTCATCGGCCGTCTGCCCTTCAGCATCGTGCTGCTGGCAATTGCCGTTATGTCACTGGTCATTGTGCTGCTGGTTAATCCGCTGATTATTAAATCGATCAATGATGGTAAGTTTGGTTTTGCCAACAAAGTGCTTAGATGTTTTACCGTCATTGGTTTATTTTGTTTTATTGTGCCTGGTATCTTCTTCTTCATCGCTTACAAAAAGATCCAGCCGATTTTTAAACCGCAGACCCAGCGTTATCCTACCAATTATTACGAAATGCCTCGTGGTTATCCGGCTGCCGCCAAAGAAGAGGAAGTGGAATTTACCCCGGAAATCGGTCAGACCTTGACTAAAAAATGAATTAAGCAGGAGAAACCGCCGTGAGCATTTTTGAAATCATCATGCTGCTCTGTTTCGGTGCCGCCTGGCCTTTTTCTATTTATAATTCCTGGAAATCGGGTTCAACCAAAGGTAAAAGCGTCATTTTTTTGATTACGCTGATGATTGGCTACGTCGCCGGTATCATCAACAAAATCTTTTACAGCTATGATGCCGTGATTTATCTTTACCTGCTTAATTTGATCATGGTCGCTATTGATACCGCCCTCTGGCTTCGCAACCGCCGGCGGGAAAAAATGGTCTAACAGAGCTGTTAATTAATATTTATAAAAAAAGTAGATGATGGGCAGATTACATCTGCGCCATTGATTCTTTTAAAGCTTCTAAGTTTTCCGGGTGTTTCTCGAAGTATTCCCGGGCGGGGGCGAGATAGTCGCTGAGGGCCTGGGCCACACCGTTTTTAAGATCAAGCGGGTGCAGTTTCTGCGCCAGGTAAGTCTCTTCCAACTCTTCGTAAGAATTGAATTCCAGATTGCCGCCGAACTTTTCTGGTCTCTCAATCACCAGGTGACCGCCGCGGCCGAAGAGAATGTATTTGCAGACGGCAAGGACCGGATTACCTTCCACTTCCGGCGGACAGAACGCTTTCTTCATTTTGCGCTGAATATCTTCGGCGCTGTCGTGAATGAGAATATTGCTGTCGGGATGTGACTTTGACATCTTGCCGCTGATGGGGTCCATACGGTTCATGCCGCTGAGACCAGGAATCAGGGGCGTGTGAATCGCTACTGGAACTTTCCAGCCGAGTTTTTCGGCAGCTTCCCTAGCCAGCATATGCGCGCGGCGCTGGTCAATACCGGCGTAGGCGACATCCATGTCCATGGCGAAAATATCGGCAGCCTGCATCAGCGGGTAAAGGAATTTAGAGGAATCGAGTTCCGCATCATCTTCCTTGCGGCCCATGATCGTCATCGCCCGCTTGATACGGGAGAGTGAAGTAACTTTTCCGACTTTAATGACTGTTTCCCAGTAGTTGTTTTTCTCCATGATTTCGGAAGCCAGGACAAATTTGACTTGATCCATAGGCACTCCGAGGGCGGCAAAGCAGTCGCCCATATATTTGGCACAGAGACGAATCCGTTCGATATCGCCGCCGAGCTTGTCATTAATACGGGCGTGCCAGTCCGCCATGAAAATTGTCAGTTCAAAACCGGCATCGATGAAATCGCGCATCTTACTGGCACAAAGGGCCCAGCCCAGATGCACAAGTCCCGAAGGTTCGAATCCGATATACACCCGCGGTTTGGCACTTTGGGCAAGAAGAGTGCGCAAGTCCTCTTCTGTCACCGTTTCTTCTGTGTTGCGTAACAGCAGGTTCAATCTGTCTTCGACATTCATTTAGATCAATTTGCGAATCGTGCGAATGTATAAAGCTATTCCGCTAAGCGGTTTAACATGCGGCCTGCTACAGTTTGTACCGGTCTGTTTTCAAAGAAAAATGAATAAAAATAACAACAAAGGATGCTGGATCAACATCCTTTATTTTTTAGATATTAATTAAATGTGTTTAATTACATTTGCTGTAACCGCACTGGCGACAGACGACACAACCGCCTTCGTGCTCGACTTTAGCGCCGCATTCCGGACAGAATTTCATGACGTGGGTAAGAGCTTCCCCGCTTTCTTTCATGAGATCTTCGGCTTTAATGGCGTCCTTATCCCAGTAACCAAGCTCAATCTGCTGGTGGTAAATTTTCTCAATCGTGCGGGCAATGGCATCCGGGCAGGAAGTGCATTTGAGACCCGGCTGCCTGACCGTTGAAGGACACCTGATGCCTTTCAGCTGACTGACAATCGTCTGCACATCAATACCACTGCGCAGGGCGATTGACGCTAGTCTGGCAGTCGCTTCACTCTGACTGGGACAGCCGCCGGCTTTACCGGTGTTGGTAAAAATTTCACAGATACCTTTGTCGTCGTAGTTAGCCGTTACATACAGTTTACCGCAGCCGATCTGCACTCTCTCTGTAACACCGGAAACAACATCCGGACGGCCACGAGGCACAATCTGTCCTGGCAATTCTTCGGCGGGAATACCGTCTTTGCGCACTTTGCCGAGGTTGAGCACCTGTTCGTCACGGCTGCCGTCACGATAGATGGTCACACCTTTGCAGCCGAGGCGGAAGGCCAGTTTGTAAACTTCGGCAACATCATCAATGGTGGCTTCGTGGCTGAAATTGACAGTTTTAGAAACTGCATTGTCAGTATATTTCTGGAAAGCAGCCTGCATGCGGATGTGATCCTCTGGGCTGATATCATGGCTGGAAACAAAGACGCGGCGCAGATCTTCGGGAATTTCTTCCAGGTGGGCAATACTGCCTTCTTTGGCAATGCGCCGCATGAGTGCTTCTGAATAAAGACCGCGTTTTTCCAGTTCGTTCTTCAAGACGGGATTCACTTCCAGCATCTCGGTGCCGTCCATGATGTTTCTGACAAAGACATAGCCGAAAATCGGTTCGACACCGGAAGAACATTCAGCAATGATCGAAAGGGTACCAGTCGGTGCAATGGTGGTAATTGTACCATTTCTCTGCGGCTGTTCCTGCGGTAGAATACTCTCATTGAAGAGTGGGAAAGTTCCCCGGGCTTCGGCCAAGGCCTGGCTTTCTTGCCGGCCTTTTTCGGCAATGAACTGCATCAGCTGTTCTCCGAGCTCAATTGCTTCGGTAGAATTGTAGGGAATCCGCATCATTAACAGGCTGTCAGCCCAGCCCATGACGCCTAAGCCGATTTTACGGGTCAGTTTGGTGGTCTGCTCGATCTGTTCAATGGGATATTTGTTAACATCAATGACATTGTCTAAGAAGTGCACTGCGTTTTTGACAGTCTTCTCTAATTTATCCCAGTCATACTCGTAGCCGTTTTCCGTTTCCTTCAGCATCTTGGTGAGGTTAATTGAACCGAGATTGCAGCTTTCGTAAGGCAGCAAAGGCTGTTCGCCGCAGGGGTTGGTCGATTCAATCTCGCCCTGGGAAGGTACGATATTATCGCGGTTCAGGCGGTCTAAGAAAATAATGCCGGGTTCACCGTTGCGCCAGGCGGCTTCCACGATTTTATTGAAAACTTTAGTGGCATTGAGCATGCCGACGGTTTCTTTGCTGTGGGGGTCAATGAGTGCGTAGTCTTCGCCTTTTTCGGCGGCTTTCATAAAGGCTTCCGTAAGCCCGACGGAGATGTTAAAATTAGTAATTTCTTTATTATCTGACTTGCAGTCGATGAATTTGAGAATATCAGGATGATCAATGCGCAGAATACCCATGTTAGCGCCGCGCCGGGAGCCGCCCTGTTTGACTGCTTCGGTAGCGACATTGAACACTTTCATAAAGCTGATGGGACCACTGGCTACTCCGCCGGTGGAGTTAACAACGCTGCCTTCACAGCGTAAACGGGAGAAGGAAAAGCCGGTACCGCCGCCGCTCTTGTGAATCAATGCTGCCTGCTTAATCGCTTCAAAAATTGAATCCATGCTGTCTTCAACCGGTAGTACAAAACAGGCAGAAAGCTGCCCCAGATCTTTACCGGCATTCATGAGGGTGGGGGAATTAGGCAGAAATTCCAGATTTGTCATCATGTCGTAGAATGTTTTAGCGAGTTGTTTCTGGTCTTGGCCGTTAGCATACATGCCTTCACTGGCGGCAATCGCTTTGGCCACCCGGCGGAACATGCCATCGACCGTTTCAATCGTTTTTCCATCTTTGTCTTTTATGAGATATCTTCTTTCTAAGACGACTTGCGCATTTTTTGAAATTTCCATCGACTCACCCTCAAAATTCAAGGCTCTATACCTCTTTTTAAATTAAGCTTTGCACTAATTTTTATCGCAGTGGACTTTGTTGATACGAAAATATGCAATACTTTGTTTATCTAGCTATAACTACGATGATTAATCCAACAAGGCTTTGCTTCAAAAATCGATTTATAGCTGTAATCTCAAAGTGTTAAAACACCTTCGTTATTACGATCATAGTAGGTCTTGCATAAGATCTGTGTTAACCATTTTGGTGGTTTAACAAAGTATGTATATAGTGAATGATACCAATTGTTTCAGTCAATTTTGATCAATGATTATTTGACTGGGTTGGCAACACAATTATCTTTCATTTTTAGAACTATTTGTAGGAATCAGCCTCTTTGAACAATCTTAACAATCTCTTGCTTAAATAGTAATTTATGTAAAAATATTATTGAATATGTAGTACTCACAATGCTAGTTTTTTTACATAATCGAAACAATCTGTGACCTGCTAAGTTAAAAGACAAATGTCGGTATAAATGTCGGTATAAATGTCGGTATAAATGTCGGTATAAATGTCGGTATAATATCCTACTTGCGCGCTTGTTTTAATGCATATCCGACCGTTGCAGATATACTAACTTACCCACCAGCAGTAACTGGTAACACGGAAACAACATCGCCGTCTTTGATCGGAGTTTCCAAGCCGGCTAGGCCGTCAATGTTTTTTCCGTTAATTAAAATAAAGATAAACTCGGAAAGGGTGCCGCCGGGGTAAAGAAGCCGCTGCAGATCCTCACCGAATTCCTGTACTAATGCTGTAAGAAAGTCTTGTACCGTACTGCCGTTGAAATCCAGTTCTAACTGGTTCTTTTTAGTTGCTGAGCATAAGTTGCCGAAAGTACGGAAGACTACGTGCGTCATTACAGTTTCCTCGTAAGATCCTCTGCGGCGAGGCAGACTACATCTTTGACCATGGAGGTCGGCGGGCAGTAAGCGTTCTCGAAAGAGCTGACGAATTCTTCAGCAGTGACGCCCTTCATGATGGCAGCGGTAAGCCAGTTAATTTTACCGTTAATGTCTTCCCGGCCTAAAATCTGGGCTCCCACGATTCTGTGGGTTTCTTTCTCAGCGAGGAGTTTAACGGTAACTTTGCTGCCGCCGGGATAATACCGGGCGCGGCTGAGACCTGTTGCTCGTCCTTCTACCACTTTTAGGCCATAATAATCAGCAAGACCACAGGACAAACCGGTTCCGGCGATCTGCAGCTCACCAATCTGGGAAATCCAGGCGCTGAGTACGGCGGGGAAGGTAGCATAGCCACCAGCGGCATTGATACCGGCAACACGGCCTTCTCGCACGGCAGTAGCGCCCAGCTGGCTCATGGTGGGACCATCAGCTGCCGCACTGCTGCACATGACAACATCGCCGGCCAGATAGATATCTTTGACAATTCTTCCGCGACGGTAAGGCTGTAAGGTGGCTGAAACGTGAACGGCGCCCAAAGGACCGATTTCCAGACCCAGCTGGTTCGGCAGCTGCAGATTGGCTCGGACTCCGGTAGCCATGATTACCATGTCACAGGGATACTCATCATCACCGACCACGACACTTTCGACTTTGCCTTCGCCTTTAATGGCGCCCAGCGGACGACCCATGAGGAATTTTATACCTTCTTTCTCCATTTCGGCTTGTACTTCGGCAGCCATATCACCGTCGCAAATCCGGGGAATAACCTGCGGGAACATTTCTGCGACAGTAACATCAAGACCGGCATGTTTGAGCGCGACAGCAATTTCCAGACCGATCACGCCACCGCCGGCAACGACGACCTTTTTGCAGGTCTTCATTGCTTCCTGAATCTGCATGCCGTCTTTGATGAAGCGGACTTTGAAAACACCGGGTAAATCCGCTCCGGCAATCGGCGGGACAAAGACGGTGCCGCCAGTCGCCAATATTAATGAATCATATGCCAAGGAAGAACCGTCCGCTAGCGTCACTGTTTTCGCTTCGGCGTCGACACTTTCTACTTTAGTCTGGGTCTTCACGGTAATCTGACGTTCTTTTTGATAGAACTGGGGATCATGCATGATGATTGACTGAAAATCCTTAATTTTCCCTTCTAGAACGAAAGGGATTGCACAAGGAGAGTAGGAGATATGCTCTTCTTCTGTAAGCACAGTAATCTCAGCTTCTTTGTCAGTCTCTCTTGCTGAAGAAGCAGCAGTCATGCCAGCTGCTCCCGATCCGATCACGATGATCTTCCTAGCCATACGTATACCTTATAATAGGCATATTTGTGAACTTATTATAAACTTACCCTGAAGGGGAGTGGTGCAGCCCGGGCTTAGCGGCGAGCCGAAAGATAGTTAATGTTGCTCTGCTGTCTTGCGTCGATCAGAACATGGCCAAATTGAGGAAGGAAGATCTACAGACACCAGTCAGCATCTGGCGAGAAAAAGATATGATTAATGGCGAAAAAGTGGATGCTTTTGTCATCATTCTTCGTACCACTGGCTGCTGGTGGGCGCATAAGAAAGGTTGTACCATGTGCGGTTACAATACTGTCAGTGCACCGGTCACGGAGGAAGATTTACGCGTCCAGCTGGCAAAAGCATTAGAAAAGTATGCTAATGAAAAAATGGTGAAGATTTACACTTCCGGCTCCTTCCTTGACGATCATGAAATTCCCAGTGCTGTCAGAAAAGATATTTTTACCATGTTCTCGGCCGCAGCGCGGATTCTCTTCGAATCCCGTCCGGAATTCGTCACCGCAGAAAACTTAACCTCCATCGAGCCGGCCCGTTCGGCAGTAGCGATCGGTTTGGAAAGTGCCAACGAAGAGATCTTACGCCGCTGCATTCGCAAAGGGTTTACCGTCAGCGATTACGAGCAGGCGGCAAAATTACTCAATGAATACCATATTCCGCTGCGTACCTATCTGCTGCTGAAACCACCGTATCTCACGGAAAAAGCAGCTTTGGAAGATGCGCTTGCTTCCGTCCAATATGCTGCTCAGTTTTCAGAAAGTGTCAGCGTCAATCCGGTTAATGTGCAGCGCAACACGCTGGTCGAGTCATTGTGGACGAAAGGCAACTACGCCCCGCCGATGATCTGGACTTTAATTGAAGTTCTCAAAGCCGGTTCCGGCAAAGCCGAGTGCAGGCTGCTCTCCTCGCCTTCCGGCGGCGGAGCTGCCCGTGGTGTGCACAACTGCGGTCAGTGTGATAAAAAACTCCTCTCGGCGATTGAAAAGTTCTCTTATTCGCAGGATCCTTCGGAATTTGCAGGGTTGGAGTGCGAATGTCAGCACGAATGGAAAGCGCTGCTTGAGCTGCAGGATCTGATGTTCACCGGGGTCGATGTTAAACGGCAGGCTACGGAAAATATCATTGAATAATCAACAAGTAGTCGCTTTAAGTATCTAAGTAGTGTCAAAATGGTAACTACTTAAGGGCGTAACAACTCGACCCTCAGTTTATCTGATGAAGGGCTGGTCGAACTTTTCAGGCGGTGCTTAGCTAGCCCTTGATCATGACAGACTCTGTTTCCTCGTGCATTAACAAGCAGAAGAGGCAAAGAAATATTATATCACGTGATATTTGGGGACACTTCTGCTGATTAAAACATCAGGAGGCATGAATTTGAAATTCGATATCAAACGAGGACACGGCGCATTGTTAGAAGGAGACGGACTGAAAAATCTCATGGTCGAGTCATTTGGCGATGTACGTGAAGAAAACGGAGCCTACGTTACTTCTTTTGGAGCTACTACTCGTTTTGAAGTCAAACTGCTCAGTAAAACCGCACTTGAAGTAAGCAGCGAGTCGGACAAGAACGCTTCCGAAGAAGCAATGAAAGAATCCAACCGCAAATACAATGATTTTATGTTGAGAGCTACCGGCTTTTCTTCAAAAGAACGCTCAAAACGAATGCAGAAAAAAGCTAAAGAAGGCAAGCTTTGATGATTTTTAACGGCTACCCCTCTAAGGTAAATAATTGGGTAGCCAGTACTCTAAAATCTGTCCCAAACATTTTAAATATAAGAAGCCTTATCGGACAGTAAGCTGAACGCGCTGAGGACGTTCGACCAGACGCTATGGGCAATGCTTGATCATCCCAACTTCCCCTCTATTTCCATTCTCGGGGGGTGAATACCGCGCCACGGTCGGAGGTGCTGAACTCACACAACGTGTTAGATCAGAGGGCGCTAGCAACAGAGAGTGGATTCTCTCATGAACGAGAGGGAGAACCATGCCGAATAAAAGACGTCCAAAGAGAGGCTCGAAGGCATATTCGCCACGTAAAAGAGCCGTAAGCCAGACACCTAGATTAGATTCTTGGCCAGAGATTAGCGAAGGCCCTAAACTCCAGGGCTTTGCCGGTTATAAAGCCGGAATGACACACGCATTCATGGTTGATGACCGCAAAACAAGTCTCACTGCAAAACAAGAGATCCAGATCCCGGTTACTGTTTTAGAAGTGCCACCAATGAAAGTGGCTGCTGTTAGAGTGTATGAGAATACCCGCTACGGTCTGCGCACCGTGGGCGAAGCATGGGCACCATCCGTTGATGCACTGCTCAAAAGGCGCTTACCTATCCCGAAGAACTATGATGCTGAGGGAGCCTGGGCCAAGCTTGCCGAGAAAGACATCGCTGATGTCAGGGTACTTACTTACACCCAGCCCAAGTTGGTAACTGGTGTTCCTAAAAAAGTTCCTGAATTGATGGAAACCCGCGTTGGCGGAGGAACAATTGATGAGAGACTTGCCTACGCGAAAGAAATTCTGGGCAAAGAAGTTACTATTGCTGATTTTGTAAAAGACGGTGCCCTTGTTGATGTTGCCGCGGTAACCAAAGGAAAGGGTTTCCAGGGAGCAGTTAAGAGATGGGGAGTTAAGCTTCTGTCTCACAAGAACTCCAAGCACCGCAGAATGATCGGTACCCTTGGTCCCAAGAGACCAGGAATGGTTTTACCAACCGTCCCGCAGTCTGGTCAGATGGGTTACCACCAGCGTACAGAATTCAACAAGCGCATTATTAAAATCGGAGAGAGCGGCGAAGAAGTCAACCCCAAGGGCGGCTTCCTTCACTACGGATCCGTCCGTAACAACTACCTGCTCATCCACGGTTCTGTACCCGGTCCAACCAAGAGACTGATCCGTCTCAGAGATCCAGTAAGGCCTACGAAAGTATCTGGAGATGCACCCGAACTCGTTTACATCTCAACAGAATCCAAGCAGGGGGCTTGAACTAAATGGCAAGTGTAAATGTATATTCAGTCGACGGAAAAACCGTCAAAAGTGTGGAGCTCCCCGCAGCATTCTCTACCGAGTACCGCCCCGATCTCATTCACAAAGCTGTTGTTGCTGAATTAGCCAACAAGCGCCAGCCTTACGGACCTAGCGAAAAGGCCGGAATGAGACACGCAGTTTCTCAGTGGGGAAAAGGCCGTGGAACTTCCCGTGTCCAAAGACTTACTCAGGGTAACAAAGCCGCTGAATCCCCTAACAACGTGGGCGGAAGAAGAGCTTTCCCACCAAAGCCTGAGAAAGATTATTCTAAGAAAGTCAACCGCAAGGAAAAGCAGCTCGCTAAGCTCTCAGCTCTCGCTGCTGTCGCCAACCCTGAAATCGTCAAGAACAGGGGACACCGCTTTGACGAGAACGTCACTCTTCCTTTGGTTGTAGAAAATGACTTTGAAAAGATCGCCAGCACCTCTGAAGCCATCGCTGTTTTCGAGAGTCTGGGCGTATACGACGACCTCATCAGAGCCAAAGAAGGCAAGAAAATCCGTGCCGGCAGAGGTAAGATGAGAGGCAGGAAATACCGCACCCCCAGAAGCATCTTGGTAGTAGTTTCTGAAAAAGAAGCCCCGATCTTCAAAGGTGTCAACAACCTCCCTGGTGTGGAAGTCGTTTGTACCAGCGGTCTCAGTGCCGGCAAGCTCGCTCCGGGCGGCGCCGCAGGTCGTTTGACAGTCTTTACTGAGTCTGCACTCGAACAAACTGGAGGCTGGTAAACATGGCCAGAGACTCAGTTTTAATTCATCCATATGTTACAGAAAAAACCATGAACTTCATGAGCGGAACCCCCACCCAGAAGTTCAAAGACGGTAACAAAATCGAATTCCTTGTCCGCCGGGACGCCACCAAAGCACAGATCAAAGAAGACTTTGAAGCCAACTTTGAAGTGAAAGTCGAGAAAGTGTGGACAAGGATCACCAAGAACGGAAAGCGTGCTACGATTAAACTCGCTGAGGGCTACTCGGCAGAAGACATCGGCATGAGAATAGGAGTGTTCTGAGGGATATTATGGGTAAGCAACTCAGACAACAGAGACGTGGTCGCGGAGGATCGCAATATCGCTCCCCAAGCCACAGGCACGTCGGTGAAATCAGGTACCCAAGATTGGATGCCTCTACCGGCAAGATCGAAGATTTCATTCATGCCCCTGGAAGGAACGGACCGCTCGCCAAAGTTGATTTCAACGGCGAAAAAGTCCTCATGATCGCAGCTGAAGGAATGATGGTTGGTAACGAAGTCACTTATGGCAACAACGCCCCCAACCGCATGCCGGGCAGCGTTGTCGCACTTTCAAGCGTTCCTGAAGGAAGTTTCGTTTACAACGTTGAAGGACAGCCAGGAGACGGAGGCAAATTCGTGCGCACAGCCGGAACATCCGCCACCGTCGTCAGCAGAGGCAACAAAGTTGTGCTGTTGATGCCTTCTGGTGAGTTCAAAACTTTCGACCCCCGCTGCCGTGCAACCATCGGTATCGTTGCCGGCGGTGGTTTGAAAGAAAAACCATTCGCTAAAGCAGGTAACAAATATCACGCATACCGCAGCAAGAGTAAGGCCTATTTCAAGGTGAAAGGTATCGCCATGAACGCTGTCGACCACCCTCATGGTGGTGGAGGTCACCCACACGTGGGTAAGCCGAGCACAGTAAGTAGGAACGCTGCTCCTGGACGTAAGGTAGGACGCCTGTCTCCTAAGAGAAGGAGGAAGTGATTCGTATGGCAAAAGCTACTAAATATGGCAATCCAAAATCCGCACGCAGAAAGCAGCGTAAGAAGAAGGGAGGCATCACTGCCCGCAGGAAGAAAGAGTTCACCTACCGTGGATACACCATGGAAGAACTCCTCGAGATGCCTTTCGACGAAATGGTCTCTTTGCTGCCCTGCAGGATTCGCAGGACTCTCGGCAGAGGAATGAACGACGAACAGAGCATTGCTTTTGAGACACTGAGAACCAGTGACAAAGAAGTCATCAGAACTCACCGCCGTGATGTTCCGATTATCCCCCAGTTTGTCGGTAAGAGAGTATCTGTTTACAATGGCAAAGAATTCATCGAGTTTGAAATCAAGCCCGAGATGATCGGACACTTCACTGGTGAATTCAGCATGACGAGAGGAGATGTCAAGCACTCCGGACCTGGTGTCGGTGCGACCAGAGGTTCCAAGTTCTTGCCGCTGAAGTGAGGTGGATCAAATGGCTGGATATACACAATATGCTAACCCTGATGTAACCTCCAAAGCAATCGGCAAAGAACTGCCGATTTCGCCCAAAGATTCCAGGGAAATCTGCCGCATGCTCAGAGGCAAGAAAGTAAACGTCGCCATCCAGATGTTGGAAGAAGTAATCGACCTCAAGAGGCCTGTGCCTTTCGGTCGCTACAACTCTGGTGTGGCCCACAAACCCGGTGTTGGACCTGGTAGATACCCTAAGAAATCTGCCAAGGCCATCTTAGCCGTCTTGGAAAGTGCCAAGCACAACGCTGAATACAAAGGCCTTGACGCCGACAACATGAAAGTCAAAGTCATTGCCGCCAGCTTAGGCCGCACTATTCCCGGTTACATGCCCCGGGCCCACGGTCGCAGCACCCAGTGGAATCATCAATCGGTAAACATCGAAGTAATTCTTGAGGAGGTTGAGTGAACATGGCAAGCGAAAGGAAATTCATCGCTGAGAATACCCGCAGGGTCCTTCTCAAAGAATACTTGATGAAGGAAGTCACCAGAGCCGGTTTCGGAGGTTTAGACGTTCAGCGTACTCCTATGGGTACCAGAGTCACCCTCATTACCGAGCGTCCGGGCATCATCATCGGCCGTCGTGGGGCAGCAATTAAAAACCTCACCCGGGCGATTGAAGACGACTTCAATTTCGATAACCCCCAGGTCGAGGTACAGGAAGTTGATAACCCTAACCTCAACGCTCAGATTATGGCTGAAAAGCTGGCCTTCGCTTTAGAGCGCGGCTGGCACTTCAGAAGAGCAGGCCACTCCACCATCCGCCGTGTGATGGACAACGGAGCCAGAGGCTGCCACATCATCATCGCCGGTAAACTTACCGGTCAGAGACACAGAACTGAAAAATTCAAAGAAGGCTACATTAAGTTCTGCGGAGAACCAAAACTCCAGGATGTTGACAAAGGCTACGCTGTAGCTAAACTCAAACCCGGTGTCATTGGTGTCACTGTAGAAATTATGCGCCCCAACAGCAAACTGCCTGACGAGATTGATGTAACCTCACCAGTCGAAGCAGCAGAAAAGTTCCCAGAACTTGCTTCCCTCATGGAGAAGAAGGACGATTTCCGCCCGGTCGAACTCAAGAGTGAAGCCGCTCCTGTGGAAGAACCTGTCGAAGAGCCTGCCGCTGAACCAGAGGCACCCGCTGAGGCAGAAGAACCCGTGGTCGAAGCTGAAAATCAGGAGGGTGAGCAGTAATGGCTCTTCTCAGAACTTCAGAGATCCGGGAAATGACCGCTGAAGAGCGGTCCAAAACACTAGCAGAACTCCGAGGCGAATTAATGCACGAACGTGGGACTGCCGCCATGGGTGGTGCTCCCGCCAACCCCGGAAAAATCAGAGCCCTTAGGACAAACATTGCTAGGATCCAAACCATCCAGAAGGAGGAGGAGAAGCACTAATGGCAGAAATTTGTCCGGTATGTGGGCTGCCCAAAGAGCTGTGCATGTGTGAAGAAATCGCACGCGAGCAGCAAACTGTCAGAATCAGCACCGATAGCAGACGTTACGGAAAGATCGTCACTGTCGTCGAAGGTATCGACGAGAATGATATCGATATGGACGATCTCGCTAAAAAACTGAAAAGCAAATGTGCTGCCGGCGGTACGGTCAAAGAAGGACGTATCGAGCTTCAGGGCGACCATAAGAAGAAGGTTAAGGAAGTCCTCGAACAGATGGGCTTCAAAACGGACGTAAGATGAAAGTGAATAAGAGGAATCTCATGAGGTCGGAATTCATTGGTATGAATGTAGAGATTCAGTCATCTGGCTGCGGACATTTCTGCGGTAAGATCGTCGATGAATCAAAGAATACATTCACCATCCACAAAGGCGACAGGGAAGTAATCGTTCCCAAAGCGCACAGCGAATTCCTGTTCACATACCAGGGCGAATCTGTCCTGATTCATGGATCGGAGATCCAGTACCGACCTGAGGATCGGATTAAAAAAATAAGGTGATCCCAATGGCTAACGAAGTCAAGGATATCGGAATCGATGTTAAATCTCCAGAGGCTACCTGCAGCGATAAGCATTGCCCATTCCACGGCGAGCTTTCACTCAGAGGCCAGATCATCGAAGGGGTTGTCGTCTCAACAAAGATGGGCAAAACTGCGGTGGTGGAGCGTAACTATCTGAATTATGTAGAGAAGTATGAAAGATATGAAAAGAGAACCAGCCGTTACTCGGCACACAATCCTCCTTGTTTGGATGTGAAAGTCGGTGACCATGTGAAAATCATGGAATGCCGCCAGTTGAGTAAGACTGTCTCTTTCGTGATCGTTGAAAAGAGGTAATGACATGAAAGGTATTGCCGGCAAACAGACACACGGAGTCCAAACTGGAACCGTGCTCAACGTTATCGACAACACGGGCGCTAAAACGATCGCGATCATCACAGTTCCTAGGTACCACGGTACAAGCCGCAGGTATCCTAAGGCAGGTGTTGGTGACATAGTTATCGCGTCCGTGAAAAAAGGTACTCCTGAAATGAGACGTCAGGTTGTCTATGCAGTCATTGTCCGCCAGCGCAGGCCATTCCGCCGGGCTGATGGATTGATGGTTTCCTTTGAAGACAACGCCGCCGTCATCACTACGGAGGAAGGCGAGACTAAAGGTACAGATATCAAAGGGCCTGTCGCAAGAGAAGCCGCCGAAAGATGGCCTCGTATTGCCGCCACAGCCTCCACGATCATCTGAGGTGACAAATATGGTACAGAGTAACAAAGCCCGTAAACAGAGAAAGGCCTTCTACAACGCACCTGCTCACATTCGCAGAAAGATGGTCTCCGCGCACCTCAGTGACGAACTCCGCAAGGATCTCAGCATCCACGCTGTCCAGGTCGTCAAAGGTGACGTAGTGAGAGTCATGCGTGGTGACGAAGACGTCGTTGATGTCGAAGGAAAAGTTACAGGGGTCGACACCCGGAGCGGCAGGATCGTAATCGAGGGCATCACCATCGCTAAAGCTGATGGTACCCTGGTAGCGCGTCCAATCCACGCTTCCAATGTTGAAATTACCAAACTTAACCTGTCTGACCCTCTGCGTAAACAGAGTCTCTCCAAGACAAAGGAGGTTTCACAATGAGTAACGAAATGAAAAGATTGACCGCGCCCAGGAGCTGGCCGGTAAAGAGGAAAACCTCTACTTGGATTACAAAACCCTCTCCCGGTGCCCACGCAATTGAAGAGGGTATTCCGGTAACTGTGGTTATGAGAGACATGCTGGGTCTGGCTGAGACTGCTAAAGAAGTCCGTCTCATGCTGCAGAAAAAGATGTTAAAACTTGACGGCAAGACCGTCCGCTCTCCTAAACAGAGCATTGGTCTCATGGACGTTCTCGCCCTGCCGCAGATTAACGCTTACTACCGCATGGTCCTCGACAAGAGGGGCAAACTGCAGATGGTAAAGGTCTCCGCTGAAGACGCAAACTGGAAATTATGCCGCATCGAGAACAAGAAAACCGTTACCGGTGGCAAAACCCAGTTAAATCTCCACGACGGCAGAAACATCATCCTGGATGCCAATGAATACAAAACCGGGGACGTTTTAAAGATTACCATTCCTGAACAGAAAATCCTCGCTGCCTACTCCCTCGAAAAGGGCAACACCGCTTTAATCACATCCGGTGCCAACGTCGGCAACATCGCCACTGTTGAGGAATATCAGATTACCAGACTGCCTTCTGAAAACTTAGTCAAGTTCACAGACGGCAA
Source organism: uncultured Methanomassiliicoccus sp. (assembly GCA_905203995.1). Classification (GTDB taxonomy): domain Archaea; phylum Thermoplasmatota; class Thermoplasmata; order Methanomassiliicoccales; family Methanomassiliicoccaceae; genus Methanomassiliicoccus_A. The sequence continues at coordinate 113,256 of CAJKXZ010000003.1, forward strand.
GTACACCACAAAATGCAACGTGTTCATTGTCGGAAACAAAACTTCCGAGATCGCGCTGCCTGAGGAGGCAGTTCTATGAGCAGCGAAGTCATGTGTGTACCTCGTATTGAAAAAGTCGTTGTCAACATCGGCGTCGGTGAAGCCGGAGAACGTTTAAACAAAGCACAGAAAGTTCTCCAGATGGTTACCGAACAGGAACCGGTGATTACAACCGCCAAAGTCACCAACCGTGACTTGGGTGTTAGGCATGGAATGCCAATCGGATGTAAAGTTACTCTCAGAGGAGAAGCTGCTTCACAATTCCTTACCAAAGCCCTGGCTATCAGGGAAGGAAAAGTAGCCGTCTACTCTTTCGACAAAGAGGGCAACATGTCCTTTGGTATCACCGATTACACCGATTTTGAGGGTATGAAATACGATCCTGAAATCGGAATATTTGGAATGGACATCAGCGTGGTCTTCATGAAACCAGGCTACCGCGTGTCCAAGCGGCATATTATGCCCAAGAAAGTCCCAGCACAGCACCGTGTTACCAGGGACGAGGCCATCAATTTCATGAAAACCCAATACAACGTTGAGGTGGTCGAGTGAAGACAAAGAAAGAGTTCGGACGAAAGAAGGGCTGCCAGCGTTGCGGAAGGAAGCGCGGAATCGTGCGCCGCTATGGCATGCATGTCTGTCGGCAATGCTTCCGTGAGATTGCACCAGAAATCGGATTTAAAAAATATAGCTGAGGTGATGTAAATGCAAAGCGATCCACTTAACGACGCAATGTCGACCATCAAAAACGCAGCCTCAGTTGGTAAGAGTGAATGTACTATCCGCCCCTCTTCCAAATTAATCGGAAGAGTCCTCAAAGTTATGCAGGAATACGGATACATTAACCAGTTTGAGTTCGTCGAAGACGGCAAAGCTGGCGTATTCAAAATCAGCTTGGATGGTAAAATCAACGACTGCGGTGTAATTAAGCCCAGGCACTCAGTGCAAAAGAATGACTTAGAACGCTTCGAGTCCAGGTATCTACCGGCTCAGGACTTTGGTGTCCTCATCCTCACTACTACCGCTGGTGTAGTGAGCCATGCAAAGGCCAAAGAAATGGGTGTCGGCGGTAAACTCCTGGCCTATGTATACTGAGGGAAAGAAATGACACTTAGTGGTATTATTGAACAAATAGTCGAATTACCCAGTGGCGTCAGCGCTTCCGTCAGTGAGGCAGCGGTCGTAACTATTACCGGACCCAAGGGCAAACTGGAAAGAGATTTCTTCAATCCCAAGACCAAAGTCACCCTTAACGGTAACAACCTCATCGTCAGCTGCAAATTCCCGAAAGTAAAGGACAAGGCCATGGTCGGTACCTTTGCTTCCCACCTGCGCAACATGATCGAAGGTGTGACTGAAGGATTTGAGTACGAGATGAAGATCGTCTACTCTCACTTCCCAATGAAGACTTCCATCAAGGGAGACACATTTATCATTGAGAATTTCATTGGAGAGCGTTCCCCACGTACTGCTAAAATCTATCCTGATGTCAAAGTCCAGGTCAAAGGCGCAGATGTGACGATTAGCGGCATCAACCTTGAAGCCGTCAGTCAGACAGCTGCTAACATTGAACGGGCAACCCACATCTGGGGCTACGACCCAAGAGTGTTCCAGGATGGAATTTACATTACTTCCAAAGGAAAGAAGGTGAGCCAATGAGTAAGAAAGATAAGGAACAGCAGGCTGTTGAAGCCGAAGTTGTTGAGTCCCAGGTTGTTGAAACCGGCGACTATGTCGTCAAGAAAAAGCCGGAACTCGACGGCCGCACCAAAGAATTGCTCGACCTTCGTTACTCTATGAATCACCAGCGCATTAATTTCTACCGTCAGGAATGGTTCCGTTTCTCCCGCTTAGGCAAGAAATGGAGACGCCCTAAGGGTATGCACAGCAAGATGCGCTGTCACATTAAGTATCGGCCTAACGTCGTCAGTATCGGATACCGCGGTCCCCGCGATGTTCGTGGACTCCACCCCTCGGGCTTCAAAGAAGTCTTAATCTGGAAACCCGAAGACCTCGACGCTATCAACCCCGCGGTTGAAGCAGTCAGAATCGGTGGCAGCGTTGGTGCCAAGAAGAGAATGGCTATTCAAGCAAAAGCAGACACACTCGGCATCCGAGTATTAAACAGGACGGTGTAAACATGGATCTTAAAAACCAAAAACGCATGGCCGCCGAGATTCTGGGATGCGGAGTCAACCGTGTCTGGATAGACCCTAACAAAATCGAGGAACTATCCGATGCAATCACCCGTGCAGATATCAGGACAGCAATTGAGTCCGGCACGATCAAAGCCCTCCCTGTCAGGGGTAACTCCCGCGGTCGTATCCGCCACAACCTTGCTCAGCGCAAGAAAGGCAGACAGCGTGGACCCGGAAGCAGAAAGGGAAAGTCTGGTGCCAGATCTCCCAAAAAGAGACGCTGGATTCAGACCATTCGTCCGATCAGAGCTGAACTGAGAGAATTAAGAGACACAGGAAAAATTTCCAAACAGACCTACCGTTTGTTCTATCGGAAAGCAAAAGGAGGCCAGTTTAAGAGCCGTAACCACCTGTTGTCACACATGAAAGCCTCTGGATATTTACAAGAGGAGGAACAGTAAATGGCAACCGGTCCAAGATACAGAGTAGCTTTCCGCAGAAGAAGGGAAGGCAAAACTGATTACAGACAGAGACAGCGTCTGCTCCGTTCACGCTTGCCGCGTGCCGCAGTACGCATGTCTGCTAAGAACACTTACATTCAATTCATCGCTTACGACGAAACAGGAGACAGAGTTCTCGCTGCCGCCAACTCCAGAGAGCTTACCAAGCTCGGCTGGACAGCATCTACTGGAAACTTGCCAGCTGCTTACTTAACCGGTTACTTAGCCGGCCTCAGGGCAGTCAAAGATGGTGTTGAGGAAGCAGTATTGGATATCGGTCTCAAAACGCCGGTAAAGGGCGGCAACTTATTCGCTGCTCTGAAAGGGATGCTCGATGCAGGTGTCGACATACCTCATGGTGAGGAAGTAATTCCCGCCGAGGACAGACTTGCAGGTAAGCACATCAGTGACGATCTCGAAGCGATGATCGAGGAAGTCAAGAGCCGTATGGAGGCTGATTAAGATGGCGGAATGGACTCCAAAAACAAGATTAGGAAAAATGGTCTTCAGCGGTGAAGTCACCACCATGAGCCAAGCTCTTGCTACCAAACTCCCTCTGCGAGAACCCGAGATCGTAGATGCCCTACTTCCGGATCTTAAAGATGAAGTTCTTGACCTCAACATGGTACAGAGAATGACCGACTCTGGTCGCAGAGTAAAATTCGCTGTAACTTGTGTCGTCGGCAATGGCGATGGCTTTGTTGGTATCGGCCGTGCTAAGGGAAAAGAGGTCGGACCAACGATCCGTAAGGCTATCGATAATGCGAAATTGAACATAATTGAAATTAAGAGGGGCTGCGGTTCATGGGAATGCGGCTGCGGTTCAGCACACTCTCTGCCCTTTACCATCTCTGGTAAATCAGGTTCCGTTGAAGTTACCTTCAAACCTGCTCCCCGGGGAATTGGTTTAGCCGTCGGTGATGTCGCTAAGAGTATCCTCCACCTTGCTGGTGTAAAAGACTCCTGGGGTTTTGCCCGTGGACACACAAAAACCACGGTCAACTATGCCTTAGCTGTCTTTGATGCTCTCAAGAGAACCTCAGAGATCCGTGTCTCCGAAGCTCAGGAAAAAGCGCTCAAGATCATCAGCGGACCCGCGCAGATCCACCAGGACGTTATCACTCCCGAAGACGTTCAACAGAGAGGAGCGTGATTAACATGGCATTTGCAGTAATCAGGGTTCGTGGACACAAAAAGATCAACAAAGACATTGAAGACACCATGAGTATGCTCCGTCTTACTCGGGTCAATCACTGTGTCGTCATTCCAGAAAACGCGGTCATGAAAGGAATGCTCCAAAAGAGCAAAGACTTCATTACCTGGGGAGAAGTTTCCGAAGAAACTCTCACCAAGATGATTCAGATCCGCGGCAAATTGATGGGTGACAAACCAATTGACGATGAATACGTGTCACAAAATTCAGACTTCTCTTCCATTGAGGAGTTTGCCAAGAGTGTAGTGAACGATGAGGTCAAATATGCCTCACTCAAGGACGTTAAGCCGATCTTTAGGTTGCATCCTCCCCGCCAGGGATATGAAGCCATTAAGAAAGACATCAAAACCCATGGTTCCTTAGGCTACCGTGGTAACGCGATCAACGCCCTTATCGAAAAGATGCTGTGAGGTGAAAAAGATGCCAAGCAGAACAAATAAATTCAGAGGCAGAAGGACACACGGCCGCGGTAAAAAAAGTGGAAGAGGCGCAGGTAAAATGGGTGGACACGGTAATGCCGGTCTGCTCAAGCACAAATTCATGTGGGTGCTCAAAAACGATCCTCAACACTTTGGTCGCCATGGTTTCAAACGCCCTCAGAAAATGGTCTCTGCCAAAATCGCCCTTAACCTGGGTGACATGGAAGAGAAACTCGAGGACTACATGAAACAGGGCTTTGCCGTGGAAGAAAACGGAAAAGTCAAGATCAACCTCACCAGTATGGGTGTTGACAAACTCTTGGGCTTTGGAAAAATCTCAAAATCATATGATGTCATCGTTGCCGAAACCTCGGCTCTTGCAAGAGAGAAAATCGAGGCTGCCGGCGGCAGTATCATAGAAGAACTCTAAACCATCCAGTGATACTATGGCCTATGAACAGAAGAGTGTACTGTATAAGTTGAAGCCGATCTCAGATAGGCTCCCAGCTATCAAACGTCCGGAGGGGCACGTCCACTTCCGGACCAAGATGATGTGGGTCGTTCTGATGCTCGTCCTCTACTTCATAATGACTAACATATACCTGTATGGGTTGGATCAGCAGAATATCCTCGATATTTTTGGTCCATACCGAACTATCCTTGCTGGTGCCCAAGGATCGCTAATGCACCTTGGTATTGGTCCGATAGTTACTGCATCAATCATTATGCAGCTGTTCGTAGGTGCAAAAATCATCAAATTAGATCTGACTGATGATCAAGATAAATCCGTTTACCAGAGCACCCAGAAGCTCCTGGTTATCGTGATGATCATCATTGAATCTGTACCGCAAGTGTTTGGCTACCTCGTTCCTTCTTCATCATTAGTATCTAGCTTAGATGGTGTGGTAGGTTCCAGTGGTCTCATCAGCGGCAGTGCACTAGCAGCGTTCATCATCGTCTTGCAGTTGTGTATAGGTTCGTATCTAGTATTCCTCATGGATGAGGTGATATCTAAGTGGGGAATAGGTAGCGGTATTTCGCTGTTCATCGCCGCGGGAGTGGCTGAAGCCATTTTCACGGGTACGTTAAATTGGAACGCGGTTGACAGCGGTGATATGAGCTTAAGTAATCCACCCGCCGGAACGATTCCGAAGACGTTCTATTACATCTTCAACATGTCGTCGGCACAAATGGCAGGTGGTGGTTACGAATCCATCTTGCTACAGCCGCCCAATCCGATGATTGCTTTGATTGGAACGATTATCATCTTCCTCTTCGTAGCATACATCGAATCGTCGAGAATTGAACTGCCGTTAGCACATGGTTCCGCTCGTGGTGCTAGAGGTAGATACCCAATCAAATTACTCTACGCTTCCAACATTCCGGTCATCTTAATGTCCGCTCTGTTAGCTAACTTCAGCATCATTTCCCTGCTGTTGTATACCAACCCGACGCTGGAAGGAATTCCGCTGATTGGTCACAACGACTGGATTGGAATGTATCCTGATGGGACAACGACGGCCGAAGGTGGTTTAGCGTGGTATCTGTCGACACCAAACGGTCTCTCGGGTTGGCTGTTGCCAATCTTAGATCCGGTACAATATGGCAGCTATGCGTTTGGACATACCCCGTTGCAGATCATTGCTAAAGTCGTCATCTTCTTTAGCGTGATGGTCCTTGGTTCCATCCTCTTCGCTAAGTTCTGGATTATGACCACTAACATGGGTCCAGAATCAGTTGCCCGGCAGATAGAATCATCAGGTATGCAGATCCCTGGTTTCAGACGCGATCCCCGCGTTCTGAAGCGGGTGCTAGAAAGGTACATTCCGGTCGTGACTGTGCTATCTGGTGCCATTGTGGGAGCACTTGCAGCTGGCGCCGACCTGATCGGTACGGTAGGTAATGCCTCTGGTACCGGTGTGTTGCTGGCAGTGGGTATCTTGATCCACTTCTATGAAGCAATGGGTCGTGAACAGATGATGGAAATGCATCCTATGCTAAGAGGATTCTTTGGGGGTGAGTAATCATTCCCGCTAATCCTCCCCAAATCCCTTCCTATGCCCCACCGCCCAATGCGAAGAAATCAAACAACATGATCATCACTCTGCTGATTTTCGTGTTTGCGATGGTCATCTTGTTTGACCCGACAATTCGTAATGGGTTAGGTGAAATCGTTGGTTATGCTCTAGATCCTACTCTGGGTGCACTGGGACAGAATGATCCCGTTCCTGCTTTGTTTTTAACCGGTATGTTAATGATTGCTCTGAGTACAATCATCAGGCACTTTACTACCGACTACGTTAAACAAGCCGAAACACAGAAAATCACCAATGCCTTTAACAAAGAACTGCGGGCTGCCTATCAGGAAAACAACAAGTACAAAATCAAGAAAATGACTGAAATGCAGCAGGAAATGATGCAGAAGTCGATGGATATGTCGACCAGCCAGATGAAAATCATGCCGATCACCATGATCATCATCATTCCGTTCTTTGCCTGGATTGGTTTCTTCTGTACTGGTTTATCCGATACCGCTCAGTTAATCAGCGTACCTTGGGCAGAAATAAACCTTAACGGTAAAATTGGACCATTCTTCAACTGGATGCTGCTCTATTCAGCTATCAGCATACCCTTTGGTCAGCTCCTGTCTCGTCTGCTGAGATTCATCATGTTTAGAAAGAGACTCAGAGAGATTGAGGCTGCTGAAGCTGAGGCGGCAACACAATGAGAATAACCATCAGCGGACCGCCCGGTTCCGGAAAAACCACGGTCTGCAACCTTCTGGGGGAGCGGCTTCAATATGAAGTCGTCATCTCCGGAAATATTTTTAGACAATTAGCTAAAGAGCGCAACATGTCTCTTGCAGATTTTGGTGCGCTTTGTGAACTTGATGCACAGGTCGATAAAGAGTTAGATGCGAAGATGGTGGCCATTGCGCAAAGCAAAGACAACATCATCCTCGAAGGAAGATTGACGGCCTACATGCTTTCGTTACACAAAATTCCCGCTTTCAAGATATATCTGCATGCTGCGGAAGAGGTGCGGGCAGCACGGGTAGTTAACCGTGAAGGCGGCACTGTTGAACAACGCCAAGCAGAGATTATCGAACGGGAGCAGTGTGAAGCTCTAAGGTATAAAAATTACTATGATATCGATATCAAAGATACATCTGTCTATGATCTCGTTATCGATTCTTCTGCTTTAAATCCTGAAGAAATTGTAGAAAAAATCATTTCGGAGATGTCGTAAATGACTCTGCTTATCCGTGACAAAAGCCCTCTTCCCTTAAATGCCGGGAAAAAACCTGCTGAACGTACGATGGAAGAACTTTTGGAGGCTGGGGTTATCAACATGGATAAGCCGCAGGGTCCGACATCACATCAGGCAACCGCCTGGGTGCGGGAAATTCTTGGCACGGAAAAGATCGGTCACGGAGGAACCCTGGATCCTAAAGTTTCGGGTGTTTTACCGATTGCTACTGGCCGTGCCGTCCGCGCTGTTAATCTTACTCTGAAAGCAGAAAAAGAATACGTTTGCGTAATGAGACTTCACCGTGATGCCGAAGAAAAGGAAATCAGAGAAGTCATTAACACCTTCGTAGGCCGCATTTATCAGGTACCGCCGGTAAGATCAGCGGTAAAAAGACAACTGCGGATTAGAACGATTCATTATATCAATGTTTTAGAAATTGATGCTCGTAATGTTTTGTTCCGGGTCGGCTGCGATGCTGGTACCTACATCCGGACACTTTGTGTTGATATCGGTGATGCTTTAGGCGTCGGCGCAACGATGGAAGATCTGCGGCGGAGTAAATCCGGTTCAATGCTGGAAAATGATTCAGTAACCTTACAAGACATCAAAGATGCCTATGTGATGTGGAAAGAAGAAAATGATGATACATGGCTGCGCAGCATGGTTAAACCTTTTGAAGTTCTCTTCGACCCGCTGCCTAAAGTCATCATTAAGGATAGTGCCGTGGATGCCGTCTGCCACGGTGCTGATTTAGCTGCTGTCGGTGTAGCTCAGTTAGACGACTCCATTCAAAAAGAAACAACCGTTGCTATCTTCACCCTCAAAGGGGAAGCCGTCGGTGTGGGAACTGCAAAGATGGCTGCGGAAGAGATGATGAAGGCCAAAGAAGGTATTGCTGTCAAGACCGACCGCGTTTACATGCCGACTAACGTTTATCCCAAATCTTGGTAACTAATCAAAATTGATTAGGTACTTATTTTCACATAATTTATATCTGCTGAGCTATTTGTATCTAATAAATTTGATATTAAGTACTACCCAGTAATTATTATTTTTAGCTCATTTTGCTTGTTACTTATTGTATTATCCAAAACATATTATCTTTTTATTTTTATCCTTACTTATGTTATTTACACGGGTGGTTAAACCATCCATTAAATTGCTGGCAACGTTTTTATATTTACAAAAACATGTCTGTTTTCGACTTAAAACTATTATAGGGTGTTAAGAAAATAAATAATGACAATTAATATTCCTATGAATATTTTTAAGTCAGTCTGATATGTCAGAAATTTTTTCAGACAGTTCCCAGTGCACAGGGGAATTGTAAAAATCATTTAGGGGGAAAAATCTAATGAGTTTAAGTAGAGAGGAACTGCTTGACAAATTGGCTGATGCCGTAGTAAGAGGAAAAGTCGACCAGGCAAAAGAAGGCGCCCAGGAAGTCCTTGCGGGGGGGGGGGTCTAACCGCTCTCGAAGCAATCAACGATGGGCTTGTTAAAGGAATGTCAATTGTGGGTGACAAGTATGCTGCCCATGAGGTGTATCTGCCTCAAGTTTTGATGTCTGCACATACGATGTATGGCGGACTTGATATTTTGCTGCCAGCTATCCCGAAGTCGGATGTAGAAAGCAGAAAGAAGTGTCTCATTGCCGTAGTTGAAGGCGATGTCCACGATATTGGTAAAAACATCGTTAAGACGATGATTACCGCCTCTGGTTTTGATGTTAACGATCTCGGCAAAGACGTCCCGATTCAGAAAATTGTGGAGACTGCCGAAGCCGATCAAACCAACGTCGTCGCGATGAGCACCTTAATGACGCCGACCATGGATGGCATGAAAGCAGCCATTGACGGTTTAGTCGAAAGTGGATATCGTGCTAAATGCAAAGTAATCATTGGCGGCGCACCAACTTCCCCGTCTTTCGCGGAAACGATTGGTGCCGATTATCGGGGCGCTAATGCGCAGGATGGCGCCGCTTACCTGAAAGAGGTGTTATGATGGCTGCTGAGATGTCACATATTGAAAGGGCATCAGCAGCATTAGCCAACCAGGAAGTCGACCGCTTAACCATTTATCCTATCGCCTGCGGAGTTTGTCGAAAGCTCATCGGTGACGGGAAAGTAACTTACCGGGAGTGGGTAAACGATCCCAAACTCTTTGCTCAGGCCTTTATCGAGGGGCAGAAATATTTTGACCTGGACTTCGCCATCGGTTTGATGGATCTTTCGGTCATGGCCGGAGATTTAGGCGCCGGAGTCCGTATGGATGAACAGAACACGCCTTTCGTAGAGAAACACATCATCAATGACATCGAAGACTATGAGAAGCTGGAAGTCCCGGATATTAAGAAAGGTAGATCAGCCGTTCTTTTAGAGGGTACCAAAATCTTTGCTGATGCCCTCAATGGCGAAGTGATCACGGCTGGTTTCATCGAAGGCCCCCTGCTCGCTTTATCGCAAACTGCTGGTGCGGAAAGGATGTTTATGGATATCTTTACCAATCCTTCCGCTGTGCACAAGGCCTTAGAGGTCATGACTGAGTATGATGCACAGATGGTCGAAGGCTTTGCAAAAACCGGTGTTAATGGACTTTGCTGGGACTATCTCTGGGGAAACTATGCTTGCTTAGGTGATGCGGAATATCACGAATTTGAAGCCGACAAATACGCTTCTAAACTAAACAAGCTGACTGTCGACAGCGGTATGGCGATGTGCATTCACAACTGTGCGGATCTGCCCCATTTGAACACGCAGATCAAAGAGTTCAAACCCTCCATTTACTCCATGGCCTACTATCCCTTAATCAGCGAATCACCCTCCGCAACTCAGGTCATTGAGCAAGGCTATGCTGACAACTGTTTAGTTGCCGGCCAGGTCGATCCGCAGGTGTTCATCAGGTCTTCGGCAGAAGATGTAGCGAAAATCACTAAAAATCTCTGCCAGGAAGTTAAAACGGCCTTGTGCAAACGCGGCCTGAAATCCAGCTACTGTATTGCCAGCGGTTGTGAAATTCCGCCGGATATCAACTGCAAACTGGAAAATATCAAGGCCATGGTGGATACTGCAAAAGTGGAAGGACGCATGTAAGCACCCTTACCCTTCAAACCTTTTTTTTAATTTTTTTTAATATCAAACATGAAGTATCGATAGCGAAGAAGGAGGGAAAACTGATGAGTGACGGCTTTTACGAATCAATGCGGCAGAAAGGTTTCTCCTACAACACGACTAGTTCTATCCGGAAATTTAAATGCCCGTATTGTGGATTTGAATTTTCTCTAGTTTATGCGCGGATGTTTGCCTGTCAGGGCTGTTCGGAAGCTAATAAGGACTGTCCTAAAGTGCGTTGTGCAAAATGTGACAGTGAATTCTGGATTAAAGAAATGCCAAACGTCCATAACAATTATCAGCAACGTGATCTCGCGCAGCATATCTCACAAATCGTAAAAAAGTATAACGAGGACATGGGTTATACCCATAATCGGTGAGGTTAATGGAACTCGGGTTGGGTATCGATACTGGTGGAACATATACTGATGCAGTTTTATTAGATCTGGAGACAAACGAATTAATCTCCAAAGCTAAGGCCTTGACGACCAGAGATGATTTGGCCGTCGGCATTCGCAATTCTTTGGCGTTGTTTGACAAAGCGCTTCTGAAAAAAGTCAGCATGGTCTCTCTTTCTTCTACGCTTGCTACTAACTCGGTGGTGGAGGGGAAAGGCTGCCGGGTGGGAGTAATTTCAGTGGGCAGAGATTTTGATCGTTCAATTACTGCTGATGAATCTATTACAATTACCGGCGGGCATGATCTCAATGGTATTGAATTAGCACCGCTGGATCTGGAAACCGCTAAGAAATTTTTACTCTCACTGCCGAATAAAGTTGACAGTCTGGCAATTACCAGTTATCTAAGTGTAAGGAATCCTGAACACGAATTGGCGTTAAAGAAGCTGGCCAATGAGCTTTTAGATCTGCCAGTTGTCTGCGGGCATGAACTTTCATCGAGTTTAGGGTTTAATGAACGAACACTCACTTCAATCATGAATGCACGGTTAATTCCTATCATTAAAGAATTAATCAATTCCATGAAATCGGTAATGAAGGAATATGAGATTAACGCGCCCTTGATGATTGTCAAAGGTGACGGTTCACTGATGAACGATGAGGTGGCTATTGAGCGGCCGGTGGAAACAATCATGTCGGGACCGGCAGCGAGTATGATCGGCGCTAAAACACTAACCGGTCTTAATGATGCTATTGTTATGGATATGGGCGGTACCACTACCGACATTGGTATCTTGCGTAACGGTCAGCCGCGGCTTGAAAAAGAAGGGGCAATGATCGGCGGTAAAAGAACCAGGGTGACGGCCGCTGAAATTTATACTTCTGGTATCGGCGGGGACAGCCGCATTGTCGTCAAAGGCGGAAAATTCTCCTTAACTTCGTTGCGGGTGATGCCGCTTTGTATCGCGGCTACTAAATGGCCGCAGCTGTTACCGCGTCTGGAAGAGATTTCCCAAAGATGTTTCTTCTTTAATCTGGAAAGCATTAATGTGAATAATATTGTGCAGGATATTGAATTCTTTATCAAAATAAAAGATATCAAAGATGCCCCCATCTCAGAGAATGATCGTAAATTCTTAGAGATCATTGCCCGTGAGCCCTATTCGCTCAGTGAAGCAGGCGCCTCTTTGAATCTCCATCCCTTTGCGTTTAATGTATCAAAGATGGAAGAACTGGGTATGGTCCAGCGTATTGGTTTAACGCCCACGGACATTCTCCATGCCGAAGGCAGTTACATCGAATATGAGCGGAAAGCTTCGGAATATGGTGTCAAACATCAGGCGTTGAAAATGAACCGTGAATACGAAGATTTCCTGGCCTTTGCTAAAGAAAAAGTAATCGAAAAATTGGGTGAAGAACTGCTTAAGAAACTCTTCTTAGAAAACATCGGCACTTTTGAGATGGATAAAGTCGCGCAGGATCTTGTTCGCAGAGCAATCAGCGGACCTTTAGCTGATGACTTCAACTGTGCCATTTCTCTGAACCTGCCGGTTATCGGCATCGGGGCACCGGTCGCTGCTTATTATCCGCAAATGGCGGAAAAGCTCAAGGCCCGCCTGCTGCTGCCTGAACATTCGGAAGTGGGAAACGCTATTGGCGCCGTAACCGGCAGTGTCATCGAGCAGGTGGAGGTCTTAATCAAACCAGTAAGCGGTTCGCGCTTGATTGACGATCCCAATTGTACGGTCTTTGCCGTTTTTGGTAAATATGAATATGAAACCTGGTCACAGGCCGTGGAAGAAGGCACTGCGCGGGGCTGTGAGTATGTGCGCAACAAGGCACTGAAATCCGGCGCCAACAATGTCGATATTAACATCGTCCAGGACAACCGGGAATATTCTGTCGGCCTTGAATACTCCGACAGTAAAATTCTCATGGAGACCGTCTTAACGATCACCGCTATCGGTAAACCAAATCAATTCTCTGTTGAAGAGGCTTAAGCCCCCTCAACAAATCTTTTATTATTTTCTAATTAATCTTTTTCAAAAGTTATGCTGACCGAACCAACACTCTGCGTTCTTGATTTAGAAAGCATACCCAACTCCAGCCAGGCCGCATGAATGATCGCCGAAGGTACCAAGCAGGTAGCCGAACAATGTTCTCGCCGCTGAGGGTCCATAACTGCGCTGTTAGTTAGAGTCGTTACGTCATCGATGCTAATCTTCTCGAAGCCGTCGATATACTTCTTAACGTTTGCACAATTTGTTTCAAAAGATAACTCAATTTCGCCGGTTTCGTTCAAAGATGCCGTCACTTTGGTCTTTTTGTCGCAGACACTCATATTTGCCGTAACTGTGGAAGTCATCTCTACACCCTGGCCAGAAATGTTATTCTGAACAGTTATAACTTTTGCTTCAGGTTGCCGACTGAGCTTCTTCTTTCTCCCTTTTATTGATCATCACGCGGGCAATTGCTACGCTGATAAAGGCTGCAACAGCACCGATGGCACTGACATACCCGATAGCCTTCACATCCGTGGCGTTATACAGAGGTGCAAAGGCTACCGGAGCCAGTGCATAGCCGCTGTAACGCACCGTGTTGAAGATAGAAGAAACAGCTCCTTTGTATTTGGCAGAGATCTCTACCGACGTTGCTAGCATGGAAGACCAGCAGAAGGAGGTACCGATTCTCAGCAATGAAAGGGTGAGAATATATTCGATCATCGTTGTTGAAACCGTAATCAGCAGCAAGGAAACGATCATCAGGGAAAAACCACTGGCAGCACCGGTGAAACGGCCAAATTTATCGCTGACGCGGCCGCTGAAGGGGCTGATCGCCACTCCTGAGAGGCCGGCAATACCCAAGACCACGCCGATGTAACTTTCATCCAGATGCAGCGGCGGTAAGGAGAGCAGGTCAGAAACGAAAGACATCATGCCGATGTAGGAGAGGAACGTAAGAAAGCCGGCAATGCACAAGGGAACGATACCTTTCGCCCGGGCTCCTTTTTTCAAGACTGTTGCCACTCCTTCCTCAGGACGTGTGCTGACCCGGTCGTCTTCAAAGAGTTTGAGGAAGAGAAAGAGGGCGATGACGGCATAGACGCCCGTAATAACAAACACGCCCCGCCAGTCAATCAACGATAACGCGCCGGCAACCAGCGGACCGGAAGCTACGCCAGCAGCACTCGCGCCGTTAGAATAACCCATTGCTTTACCTAGTTCGGCACGGGGTACCAGATCGCCAAGCAAAGCCTGCAGAATCGGCTGTACTAGTGCAAAGCCCGCTCCCTGCACGGCCCGACCTGCGAGAAATAAGTTCAAATCCGGACTAAAGACAATGACCGCGCTGCCAACGGCAAAAATGCCCAGACCGGCAGTAGCAATCAGCCGGCGGCCGTAAGCATCAGAAATGGCCCCGCTGATCAGCATCAACAAGGCGTAAGGCACCATGTAGGTCGTTACGGATGCCAGAATCTGCGGCGCACTGGCGGCAAAAGTAGCCTTTAAATCAGGTACTAAGGCTAGAACCGCATTGGTACTGAAAGGACTTACAAAAGAAGTAAGGTAGATGAGCAGTACACGGCCATTCAACAGCAATTCAGTCGGAGATGGTTGTTGATAGCTTGTGCCCGCTCAATTCTCAAAAAGAGACTTTATGCTGAGTAATCCAGACGGCCTTTTTCATTATAGCCTTGGACGGTCAGCTGGGTGCCCAGAGCGGCTTCAATCATCAGGGAAGCATCTTTCTTCTCTTCATCGGGCACAATGATCACGACCTGGTATTCTGCTGCTGTTTCGCCATACTCTTCAATCGTTTCGGGATCATTCCAGCATTCTTCCGGTTCAATGAATTCAAAAGCAATGATCTCTTCATTTTGAGGGTTGATGACTCTGATTAAACCGCGGCAGCCGTCTTCGGTCTCCATTGAATCACTGTCGATGATGAAATTAGGATTATGCTTCTTGAGCAGGGCCACGCGGGTCGCAATGATCTCTTCCACAATGTCTTCCATAGTTATCGCCGCTCATCATAGCTTAATCTCTGATTTAAGCGTACTCATTAATTTTCCGGAAGACTATTACCAAGTTATGTTAGAAAAACTGAAGGAAAGCTTACTCGAGGTTCCCATCATCAAAAAAGGGGACTACAGTTACTTCATCCACCCGCTTGCCGACGGGATTCCTCAGATCGAAGCTGAACTCTTAAACGAAGTTACTGATGAAATCGTCAAACGGCTTCCGCCCTGTGATCTGCTCTTAACCCCGGAAGCCATGGGTATCCCGCTGGCCACCGCCGTCTCCTTGAAAACAGGCCTCCCCTTCAGCATTATCCGCAAGAAATCCTATGGTCTGCCGCAGGAACTTTGCATTAAGCAGCAGACTGGCTATGCTCAGAGCCTGATGTACATCAACGGCGTCCAAGCCGGTCAAAGAGTAGTCATCATCGACGACATTATCTCTACCGGCGGTACGCTGCGGGCTATTATCTCGATGCTCAAGGAACATGGTGTGGAAGTTGCAGGGGTTATCGTTCTCTTTAACAAAGCGCAGGGCGCTGAAAAAACTTCACAGGATCTGGGTATCAACATTGAGCCCTTAATTGATGTCGAAGTGGTTAATGAGCAACTGCAGGTCTTGCCCAGCGGGCAATAAACTTAAAACAAAACACTCATACCGGCTAAACGTGAGTGAAATTTCTTTACAAGAAGTAACACTGGCGCAGGTGGAAGAACTTTCGGCGGTGGCCTATGAAGTCTGGCGGGAATCCTATGCCGGGATTGTCCCCCGTGAGCAGGTCGAATACATGCTTGATAAATTCCAGTCACCAGCCGCCCTCACGGAGCAGATTCAAGCCGGCTACCACTATTATTTCCTGATTTATGATGGAAAAATCAGCGGCTATGCTGGTATCCGCCAGGATCCCGACTGTCTCTTTTTAAGCAAACTGTATGTGCTGGCTGATTTTCGTGAGCGGGGCATCGCTTCTTATGCGGTCCAGGAGATTGCTAAAATGGGCAGGCCGATCCGCTTGACAGTCAACCGCGGCAACCAGCGGGCCATTTCGGCGTACAAGAAGATTGGTTTTATCGCGGTCAAAGAACAGCAGGCAGATATCGGTGAAGGTTTCGTGATGGATGATTACATCATGGAACTTTCCTGATCGTCTAAAGGAATTTAGACAAATTTTATTAATAGCGCCCTGTGCATGAAAGCGGGGAATGGGTAGAAAATCGCAGATCATCCTGGGCAATGGTGTCGAAGTTTCCGGAACCCGCAAATACTTCTTCGACGCCCAACTTTTTGAAGCGGAAGGAATCCACTGCATTTCACATGCGCATTCGGATCACTTACCTAAACGAAGCAGTACTGGGGAGGCGGTCTGCTCGGAAACTACTCTACGCTGCATTAATGAATGTACCAAACACTCACTTTCGCAGAGAATTGAGCCGGAAATTGAGCTGTTCAATGCCGGCCATATGGCTGGTTCCAGTATGTTCCGGGTAGATCTGGATGGTGAAAAGATTCTCTACACCGGCGATTTTTCCACTAAAGACCGTTTTGGGGTCACCGGTGCGCGGCCGCAGAAAACAGACATTCTCATCACTGAGTCTACTTTCGGCAAACCGGAATATGTTTTTCCGCCTCAGGATGAGATGGGGGCGATTATCCATGACTGGGCCGAAGACAATCTTGCGCAGGGCCGATCTGTGGCTTTGTATTCTTACCCTTTCGGCAAATCACAGGATCTCTTGCGGATTTTGGCCGACTTAGATCCTTTACTCGACGAATCCGTCTCGCGGGCAACTGCCGCTGCCTGTCCGGAATTAACTTTCAGAAAATATTCGCCAGAAGAAGCGCCTAAGGAACCCTTTGTTCTCATCTGCCGTCCTTACTCTAAAAAGAAATGGGCGGAAGCGCCCTGGCGCCGGACAGAAATGCAGACGGCTGCAGTTTCCGGCTGGGCGATGAATCCTTCCTACAAATATATGGCCGGCGTTAACGAAGCCTTTCCTTTGTCTGATCATGCTGGGTTTGATGAGTTGCTCGCTTTCGCCGAGGCCTGCAAGCCCTCTTTAGTTCTGACCCACCATGGTTTCTCTACGGAACTAGCTAAAGAGCTGCGTAGCCGCCTAGGAATCGAAGCTCGCCCCTTGGTCAAGGGGCAATGCAGTATTTTTGATTTCTAAGCTTACAAGACCTGCCAAAGGCCGTTGTTCTCTTTGATTTTTCCCAGATCGCGGAGGACACCAAGCGTTTTATCAAGTAATTCTGATGACGGCTCAATCTGAAACTGCTCGACGAAAGCCTGCTGAATGTCTTTTTTGTTTTTAGGTTCGTAGAGTGTTTTTGGTAAAATCGTCCGCATGTCTTCGTGAACATTCCAGGGGAAAATAAACCAGGTCCAGTCCGCGCTGGAGATAGTGTGTGAATAAACGTCAGGCACATAACCTGAATGGCCGATATGAATGAGCGCTGCACTCACTACTTGAGCAGGATTCTTTTCTTTGACGTGATTAACTGCCAGTTTTAACGAATCGCCGGTATCAGTAATGTCATCGATAACCAGCACTTTTTCATTAGAAACATCAGTAATTAATTCCTGTGTCAGTAAAGCATTGCCGTCGGGATTGGCGGTAACACCCCAATGCTCAGTTTTAACCGCGTATAATTTTTTGATCAATAATTCATCACAAAGAATTCTTGCTGGTACCCAACCACCGCGGGTCAGACCGATTACCACTTCCGGGCGATAGTCCATTTTTCTCACTTTATCCGCGATGTCTGCGCACCAGTTGCTAATTTCATCATAGGTGACTAATCTGCATTTGAAGCTTTCAATGTCGGCCATATGTGTCTCCCCTCTATTGCTTACTCGAACTCTTATCTTTTACGTTGATATTCGCCTTCAGAAGCGGCAAAACGGAAAAAGTCTAAGGAACGGGAGACGCAGATGTTCAGAAAAGCCTCAGCATCGCCTTTGCCGCTCAATCCGGCGGCTCCGGCATGACCGCCGCCGACCCCATTAGTCTCGCCAGTAATGTCGTTAAGGATCTTGCCCAGATGGAATCCTTTCTGTACCAATTCCTGTCGTGCGCGGGAACTGATGCGGAATTCATCTTTCCGCTGTGAACCGACAAAAGCAACATCCGCTCCAATATTCAGCAGAGCTTTGCAGATCGAACCTTCGTGTGAGCTGCGCTGGGCAACAGCGACAATATACTCGCCTACCCGTTCAAACTTCATGCTCTGGGCACCTTTCAGTTGTGAAACGCGTTCAGAAACATCCTGTTTGAGGTCAGTAAGGCTGATAACTTCTTTCATTTCCAGCTGCGCTTCATCCAGCAAATCAGCAAAACTTCTCATCATGCGAGAATCCGCGAATTTGAAATGTCCGCTGTCAGTAACCATGCCGGCGGCCAGCGCCATTGCTGTAGTTTTGTCAATTTTATGTCCGACGTGGCGGAGAATATCCAGCACAATCTCGGCGCAACTCTTTCTTTCCTCATCGCACAGCGATAAACAATTATCCCAGTCACCACTGGCGGCATGATGATCGATGGCTACATACTCAATTCCTGATAAATCGGCAGATACTTGGTCTTTCGAAGAACAGTCCACAATAACGGCATAATCATACTCTGTCAGCTGAGGATTTTCAAGAATAGTAATTGATAACTTTTCAGCAACGGCTTTGGCGACGCGGTCAACACCGCCCGGAGCCGCAATTTCGGTATTGGGAAAACACCGGGAGAGCGCATAAGCCGAACCCAAAGCATCGGGGTCAGCATTGCCGTGCATTAAAACAATTTTTTTGCCGGTGTTGAGTTTGGCAGCAATTTCATCAATCATCATTAGAGGTATGAAGCACCAATATTATTAGTTAATTAACAAAAAACAGGAGAAGCTCCCGAGGGAGCAGAGGGTTTACTGAGTATCTAAGGGAAGGCCAGTTGCAATTGCCTTGTTGATCTGTTCTTGCATAGTCTGGTACTTTTCGCGTAAAGCTTTTTCCTGCCTTTCTATGCCTTTTAAGCGGATCTCAAGGGTTTCTTTGCTTTCTTCAAGGTCTTTGAGAACTGTCTCTTTTCCTTCTGCTTTGATAAGTAATGCACCAGCACTCTTGTAAATTACAGCATCTTGCGGAGCTTTGCCCAGTTCCTCGACGGTACGGGTCATTTCTCTGACCTGAGCATCCATCTGGAGTTTCTGAGTTAATACTGCCTGCAGCTGCTGTTGGAGCTGCTGGAATTGTGCAATCTGATTCTGAATCTGGGGGCTTACACTGTCCATATTAGTCACCTGCCATATTTGCGATGTCTTCCGAGACCGCTATCCATCTTATGTATGAGTTTAGTGCTGCCCTCAACGCACCGATGTCTGTCGCATCTATGCTTAGAGTTATTCCCCCATCCTTACGAGAGATCTCTACGTGCGTTCTTGGGACTTCTCTTCCTATCTCGGGAAAGAGGGCAGACCAAACCGCTGCTTCATGCGGGGTGTCTAGTTGAAGGACTGCCTTAGGCAATCCGCTTCACCTAGCCTTGACAACCTTCTTTACGTTCGGTCTTTCCTTATAAAAGATTTTAGAGCCGCACTTTTCGCACTGAATACCAACAGCGTTGATATTGGAGCGGATAGGTTCGTTGCATTTCCCGCATTTGTACATGTTCACTCACCATTCTTCTCTGTGTCGACTTGGCTAGCTCTCGCGATGGTAGCTCCGGCTGTGTCTTTTTTAGACAAAGGAGAGTATGCGCTCGCGGTGAACTTGGCAGAGCATTTGGAGCATTCCCAAACGCCGCTGCTGACTCTTTTCACATTGTTTCTGTGGCATACTGGACATTCGTGTTTAGCACGCCTTACATTCATGATGTCACGGGTACGGTTCCTGACAACTACACCATAGCGGGTACCGAATCTTCCCGAGCTTCCTACTTTTTCAGTGGACTTGGACGACATTATTTTCACCCAATGAGTTTTCTGAGTTCTTTGCTAATGCAAAGAGATGAATCGATCACTTGCTTAACTTCTTCTAGCGTAAATGCACCAGAAAGACCTTTCTGCATGGCCCTTAAGTCTCCATTCTCATCAGTGGTGACGGTCAGGCGTGCATCGGCGACCTTTTCCTCGTCGAGAGTCGGGTCAAACAATATAGAGTTTTCTATTTTGACAGCGGTGGTCTGAATCGGCAGATGCTTGATCGGCAGAGGATAATCTTCGCCTTTTTCGCGTTCGGCAGCCGGGACAATCGTGGTTGAAAGGGCAGCTGCGGCAGCGAGGAAACAAGCATCAAAGAGGTTGCCATCGTAATCAAGAACATAGATGTCCAGGAAGTTGATCCAGACTTCTTCGCCTTCGGCGATGCATAGTTTCTGCAGATCAATCATTTCGCTTTCCCTGATACCACGGTCAACGACTCTCGCTAATTCAATGGCGCCAGCATCCGGTGGACCGGATTCAAAATCGGGAGAAGCCATAGGGATCAGTTCGGTGTTGGTTGTTAAAACTCCGCGGTCCGGGGTATCCGGGAAGGGGGTTCCCACATCCATTTTAATGCCGGCCAGAACTTCGGTGTTGCCGATTTTTACTCTGGCTGAACCCTGGGCACTCTCGATACAGTTAGTTTCAATGCTGATCTGACGGTATTCTTCCAGACCTCTGTTATCAACACGGCGTCCCATCTGAAGGAGCTTGTTGATGTACTCTCTTTTAATTTCCGATATTCCTTCTGACATCATTCATCACTCTCTTCATTTGCTTCTTCAGCCGGAACTGGTTCTGGCTCTTCCACGTCTTCTGATTGAATTTCATACTTGCGTTTGAGTGCGTCTTTCTGAATTTCATAGACTTTCTCACAAGCTTTTTTGCCGTACTCTAAAGCAGTGTTGAACTCTTCCATGGTTAAATGGCCGTCCATCTGCATGAGCAGAACTTCGCCGGTACGGGGAATCATGGCAATCGGTAAGTCGGCGTTACCAAAGTTATCCTCTTCTTTGTTGAGGTCCAGCACGATGTGGCCGTCAGCTTTACCGATGGCGACTGCAGGAACCAGATCTCTCATGGGGATACCGGCGTCAGCGAGAGCTACCGAGGCAGCAGTCAAACCGGCACAACGGGTACCAGCGTTAGCCTGGAGAACTTCAATGTAAACATCAATCGAGGCACGGGGATAGTTTTCGGTGAAAACTACATACTCCAGAGCTTCCGAGATGATTTTAGAAATCTCGATCGAACGGCGGTCGGGACCAGGTCTTTTCCTGTCCGAGACCGAAAAGGAAAGCATGTTGTATTTGCACTGAACGATCGCTTTGGTGGGATTCTGCATGTGACGGGGGTGGCATTCTCTGGGGCCGTAGACGGCGGCCAGAACTTTGTTCTTTCCCCATTCTAAGTAAGCAGATCCATCTGCGTTGTGCAATACGCCAGCTTCAATTTTGAGAGGACGCATCTCTTCTGCAGTCCTGCCATCAATTCTTATTCCATCTTTATTAACTAGTTCAATATTAGTTGTCATTCCAGACATAGTTATACCTCACTCCGATTCCTGCATTGGTTGGGCTACAGATTCTAGATACGCTTTCACTCTGTCAGTAAGGCCGGAAGAGTGTGCTGCTTCATCAATCATCTTTATTGCATTGTATGCATAGCCGATATTTTCTGTCTCGCCATCGAGCCAGATCCTTCCATTTTGTCCCACGAAAACTCTACAGTTAGTATATCCCTTAATCATCTGAATCATCGAACCACTTTTGCCGATGACGCGGGGGACTTTATGGGGGGAAATCTCGATAAGCTCTCCGCCCTGAAGTTTTCTTAAGCCCTGTTCTTTCATGGTCACTTGTACTTTCATTGTCTCATCGACCATGAGGATTTTTACCAGCAAGGAGTCGCCGATTCTCATATATCTTGAAGTGTCGCCAAATTCTACTCTCCAGGGCACTTCATTAACATGCAACGGTGCTGGATAAGGTGAGTTTATATTAATCAACCAGTTGGAAGGACCAACATCTTCAACAATCCCAATAACACTGTCTCCCACATTGGGGATGTATCTGCCGTTTAACGGGACTACGTTAACATAATTGGATTTCAAAGTTTTGAAGCCCATTATGGCAGAATAAATATTCCCGTCAGCAACATAAGTACCTGAACCGGCTTTGAACTTCTCACCTTCAAGAAGTTCTCCCGGCATAACTAATTGACGGGGTGGTTTTGAAAATTCTTCACTCATTTTTAATCTCCCTAAAATATCACGGTATTTATTATACTATATAATTATAGCCTTACAGACCAGCCTTAACGATCTTTGTTTCTACGTCTCCTTTCGTTCTTTCGGCTAGTACTTGTAGAAAATCATCACGGAGGCCGGCGGGTAACTCTACAACGCCTATCCATCCACCGTGGGCCGACCATTCTTCTTTGATCAGTTTCCCACTCTGCGTTATGCAATCATAACATTTCCCGTAGTTCTCGCCTGACAATTTGATGGCTATTCTGACTTTATCAAATTTAATTGGAATCAACGGACGAAGCGCTTTGAGAACCATTTCTACCTGGGCATCAACTGATTTAAAAGGATCAATGTGCACACGGGCTTCTTCCATTGCTAATTCAATGCGCGTAGGAGGATGTGGAGCCTGAGTCTGAGGGTTGATGGCGTTCATTGCAATAATCGCCACAATCCTTTTCCTTTTGGCTTCCAGCATCTCTCTTCTTTGCTCGGTTGTCAGCTGGACCTCGCCTTTGAGGATAATCGTTTTCGCTACCTCAACGGGGTCGAGGGTCCCGAAGACTTCGACAATCTTTTTTTCTTCAGCTCTCGTGCCTTTACGGGCATTACGAAAGATTTCATCGATGACCATGTGCTCGGAGAGATCTACGTCTTTACCATCTCTAATCTGACGTACCACTTTGGGGTCGATGAGGATCTCGAAGGACTCCCCATGAGACTCTAATTTAGCAACTATGGCATCATCGATGTCGACCATTTAGATCCGCGCCTATTCGCTGTTAGCCCTTTCTACTAAAGACTCAACTTCTGTATCATTCAGCCGTCTGAATTTTTCCCCTTCGCGGACAATACCGATTTCTACTGATTTGGGGTTTAATTTCTCTTCTTCAGTGGCTTTCTTCAGAGCGCGCAATCCCAATACTACGGCATCATCCTGCTCCATTTCTTCTTCGTATTTTTCTTCGAAGAAGTCCATCACTACCGTGCGGCCAGCACCGATAGCTCCGGCTTTGTAGGAGACAAGAGCTCCGGAAGGATCAGTTTCAAACAAGTGTACGCCCTGGTCATCGACACCGGCGATAAGGAGGGCAGTTCCAAACGGACGGGCACCGCCGTATTGTGTAAAATTCTGTTTGTAATCGCAGATCTTCTTAACCAGCATTTCGACACTGATGTCTTCATCGTAGGTTATTTTGTTGACCTGGGCGGTCACTCTTGCTTGATCTACGAGTACTCTCGCATCAGCCACTAGTCCGGAAGTAGCACAGCCTATGTGGCCATCAATTTGAAAAATCTTTTCAATGGACTTAGGCTCCATAAGTCTGCTCGCAATACGCTTGTCTACAATTAATACTGCACCATCTTTGAACTTAAGCCCAACTGTTGTTGTTCCTCTCTTGACTGCTTCCCTTGCATATTCAACCTGGAATAATCTTCCATCAGGCGAGAATACAGTTATGGCTCGATCATATGCCATCTGTCCTGCTTGCATTACATCACTCCTAACTACGAAACTTCACTAAAGCACTACTCTAATATATATCTTAGTTTTAAAGCACGACCCTGGCCCCTCAATATCGCTTTTCTGGGGTTGGGAAGTAACGCTCGCGGATAGTGAGTAGTGTACCGGAAGTTAAAAGAGTTTTAAGCTCGTTGTTATTCATCAGAGTCCTTGCTTTATCTACATTTGTACCGTTTACTCTGACAATTCCTCTGTTGCCGTTAAATTGAATGATCTTAGGCATCGCCATCTCTGCTCCGGCAAAGTGGGTGCGGAGACAGCCGATCAATTCGTCTTCGCTCATCTTTTGCTTGGTTTCAAAGGCAATATAGCGCCGACGCCCGCGTTTTGATTTCACTACCATTTAAAGAAGGCTATTTTATCGTGAGATATGTAACTTTGCCACTGCTGCTTGTTAGTTTGGTCTTGTAATTAGATAGTATCTCTATTAAACACCGCATTTAACTTGAGGAAAGTATAAACACTACTGGCACCCTAAATGGATTTGCTAAACTCTCTACCTTCACAAGCCCGTTAAAAGTCATTAGTGAGTGGGAAAATGATGCG
Organism: uncultured Methanomassiliicoccus sp.; assembly: GCA_905203995.1. Classification (GTDB taxonomy): domain Archaea; phylum Thermoplasmatota; class Thermoplasmata; order Methanomassiliicoccales; family Methanomassiliicoccaceae; genus Methanomassiliicoccus_A. The sequence goes on from CAJKXZ010000003.1 coordinate 137,628, forward strand.
GATATCGTATAATCTTGAGGAATTAAGAAGGAGACCGGTAATGCACCGCGATCATTTATAAAACTGAGTTCGATATGTTAATATACGGTAATCTCTTTCCAGATTCACTAGTCGTACTATAATGATTGCCTGCCTTATGGCAAGCATCTGTGTACAAGATTACATCGTCCGGGCCAGGTCCCAGCTAGGCAAGTAAGCTGATACGTCGCCCGGGTAGGAGGCAGCATGTTCGGGCGAGAAAGTGGGTGTTTTACTAACAACAAATATCCTAATACCCAACGATACTTCCGCAATCTGAACATTGAATTATTTTACGAGCTAAATCCTAAGAGGAGGAGCATATAAATGGCAGACAAAATGGGTGCAGTTTTAGTCGTCGGAGGAGGTATTTCCGGCGTACAGACAGCATTGGATCTCGCTGAATCGGGATTCAAAGTATACCTGGTAGAAAATAAGCCAAGTATTGGCGGTGTGATGGGTCAGTTAGACAAGACGTTCCCTACGAACGATTGTTCAATGTGTATCCTGTCACCAAAACTTGTGGAAGCTTCAAGACATCCAATGATTAGCTTGATGACTCTCACGGAAGTCTTATCAGTCGAGGGAGAAGCCCCTAACTTCAAAGTTAAAGTTGTGCACAATCCCAGATATGTTGACTTTGACAAGTGTGTAGGATGCGGAATTTGTGCTGAAAAATGTCCTGTAAAAGTACCCAATGAGTACGATGCAGGTTTAATGATTCGTAAAGCAATTTATATTCCCTTCGCTCAGGCTGTTCCACTTAAATATTCTATCGATTCTACAAAGTGTTTAAAATTAAACAAAGACCGCTGCGGACTTTGCGAAAAGAACTGTCCAGCCGGCGCCATCAAATACGATGACAAACCAGTCGAAGAAGAACTCGATGTCGGAGCTATCATTTTAGCACCTGGTTTCAATGTATTCGACGCTAAGCTGAAGAAAGAATACGGTTACGGTATCTATCAGAACGTCGTAACTTCCTTAGAGTTTGAAAGATTCTTAAGCGCCACCGGACCTTACGGCGGCCACGTCGTCAGACCTTCTGACCATGAGACTCCTAAGAGAGTAGCCTGGATTCAGTGCGTCGGTTCGAGAGATGAGAAAACCGGCAACACCTACTGTTCTTCAGTATGCTGTATGTATGCCATGAAACAGGCAATCATCGCTGGTGAACACACTGCTGGCTTACAGCCCACGATCTTCTTCATGGATATCCGTGCCTTCGGTAAGGAATTTGAAGATTACAAAGCCCGTGCCGAGAATGAATATGGTATCAAGATGCACCGTGCAGCAAGGGTCGCCAACATCATTGAAGATCCTGAAACCAAGAACCTCATTCTCCGCTATTCAGATCCCGCTACCAACGAAGTATCTGAAGAAGAATTTGACTTAGTAGTCCTTTCTGTCGGTCTTCAGCCCCCAGTCGGTGCTACCTCATTAAGCAAAATCTTCAACATTGAACTTAACAACTATGGATTTGCAGGAACATCTACCTTCAGTCCTCTTGCTTCATCCCGTGACGGTATCTTTGTTACCGGTGCTTTCGCCGCTCCTAAAGATATCCCAACCTCTGTAGCTGAAGCTTCTGGTGCTGCTGCTAAAGCCGGTGCCTACATCGCTGACCAGAGAGGAGTTCTGGAAGAAGCCGCAATCACTGAAATTGATGTCGAAGGAAAAGAACCCAGAATCGGTGTTCTCATCTGCGACTGCGGTATTAACATCGCTGGAACCATTGATGTGCCAGCTGTCGTTGAATATTCCAAGACACTCGAGAACGTCGTTTACGCTGAAGAAGGCAAATACGCCTGCTCTGCTGACTGTCAGGAAAGAATTAAAGATCTGATTAAGGAACACAACCTCAACAGATTCGTCGTTGCTTCCTGCACACCTCGTACTCACGAGCCCTTATTCCAGAGCACCATCAAAGAAGCCGGACTTAACCCCTACCTCTTTGAAATGGCTAACATCAGAGACCAGTGTTCCTGGATTCACATGAATGAGCCAGAAAAGGCTACCAAGAAAGCCAAAGACCTGGTTCGTATGGCTGTTGCTAAATCAAGACTCCTTGAACCATTATATGAGAGCAAATTACCAGTTACCCACTCTGCAGTCGTTATCGGCGGCGGTATCTCCGGTATGACTGCTGCTCTGGACATCGCTGCTCAGGGCTTCAAAGTCGATATCGTGGAAAGAACTGGTGCTCTTGGTGGAAACGCCAACAACATTCACCACGAAGAAGACGGCAAGAAAATCAGCGCCTTTGCTAAAGAGCTGGCTGACAAAGTCAACGCCGACAAGAACATCACCGTTCACCTCAACACTGAAATTCAGGATGTTGGTGGATTCGTTGGTAACTTCAAGATCCAGACCAGCCAGGGTGAAATCGAAACTGGTAGCGTTGTCGTTGCCGTCGGTGCTGAAGAATACAAGCCCAAAGAATTCCTCTATGGTCAGAACAGCAATGTTGTCACCCAGCTGGAACTCGAAGCTAAGATGGAAAGCGGCGCTGTACCTGCCAAGAGAATCGCTATGATTCAGTGTGTTGGATCTCGTAACAGCGAAGCACCATACTGCAGCAGAGTCTGCTGTGCTAACGCTATCAAGAACGCGATCAACCTCAAGAAAGCTGACCCTGCCAAAGACATCTATGTCTTCCACAAGGACATCAGAACCTACGGCTTCCGCGAAGATCTCTACAAAGAAGCTGGTACTCTTGGTGTTAAATTCATCCGTGTACCTGATGACAAACCACCGGTAGTTACCCAAGACGGTTCTGCTCTCAGCCTGACCGCTTTCGATACCATCCTCGGTGAAGATGTAACTCTCCATCCAGACATGGTTGTCCTCAGTACTGGTATCCGCCCACACGAAGACAACGAAGAGCTGGCCAAGATGCTCAAAGTACCTCTCAGCAAAGACAAATACTTCTTAGAGGCCCACATGAAACTCCGTCCAGTCGACTTCGCTACCAACGGTGTCTATCTCGCTGGTTTAGCCCACTGGCCTAAATTCTCTGATGAATCAATGGCTCAGGCTTCCGGTGCTGCCGCTCGGGCAATCACTATCATCTCCAAACCAGAACTCAAGAGTGAAGGTGTCATTGCTGCGGTTAACGATGACATGTGCGATGGCTGTGCAATCTGCGAACCAGTTTGTGAATACAAAGCCATCTCCATCGTCGTGGATCCCAGAGATGCCGAGAAAAAGAAAGCAGTCGTCAATGAAGGTCTATGCAAAGGATGCGGTTGCTGTGTAGCAGCATGTCCATCTGGTGCCATGGAACAGCGCGGATTCAAAAACCAACAGATTATCGCCGCCATCGATGCTGCACTTGAGGAGTGTGAGTGAACATGACTACTTCAGAAATAGCAACAACATCAAACGATACCTTCGAACCCAAGATCATTGCCTTCTGCTGCAACTGGTGCTCATACGCCGGTGCAGACTTGGCAGGAGTTTCTAGGCTGCAAATGCCTACCAACTTCTTAGTCATCAGAGCTATGTGCTCTGCCAGGGTTGACCCCGAACACGTTCTCCGTGCCTTCTCCAAAGGTGCCGATGGAGTCCTTGTTTTAGGCTGTCACCCTGCCGACTGCCACTATATCGGGGGAAACTATAGAACTAGGAGAAGAATTGCACTACTCAAGATGTTACTCGAGCAGTACGGTTTAGATCCTGATCGTCTCCACCTCGAGTGGGTTTCCGCCTCAGAAGGAACCAGGTTCCAGGCAACAATCAAAGAATTCACTGAGAAAATGAGATCACTAGGACCCAGTCCTTTAAGAGATGCGGGAACAGACAAAGCCCGTGAATCCGCAGGATACTAAACAGGAGGGTAAAATATGGCAAAAGTAAAGATAGCACAGTATTGGGGAGCCGGATGCGGAGGCTGTGACGTCGCCCTTCTGGATATTGATGAGAAGATTCTAAGTCTAGCAGATATGGCCGACATCGCGTTCTGGCCGATCGCTGTCGACACCAAGCTCAAAGACGTAGAGGCAATGCCCGACAAGAGCATCACCGTTACTCTTTACAACGGAGCTATTAGAAACAGCGAAAACGAACACGTGGCAAAACTGCTCAGACAGAAGTCTCTGATCATGGTCTCCTTTGGATCATGCGCATGCTTCGGTGGAATTCCTGGTCTCGCCAATGTTACCAATCAGAAAGACTTAACCGATTATGTCTACGGTAAGACATTCTCCAGCGTCAACCCTGACAACATTAGGCCCCAGCCTCATTTCCAAGCTCCAGAAGGAGAACTAGAGTTACCTGTATTATATGATACAGTACTGACTCTTGACGATGTGGTTGATGTAGATTACTACATGCCTGGCTGTCCACCAACCACTGAACTGATTAACACCTTCCTGAGCGTTGTTGAAAAACACGTCAAAGAAGGCGCTGAACTTCCTCCCAAAGGAACAGTCATTGCTTCTCAGAAAACACTCTGTGATGAATGCAAGAGGAAGAAGGAAGTCACCACCATTGATGGTGTGCACCTTCCACACGAAATCGATATCGATCCTGAAAAATGCATGTTAGAGCAGGGAGTAATCTGTCTCGGACCTGCAACTAGGGCAGGATGCGGAGCTAAATGTATTGACGCCAACCAGCCATGCCGTGGCTGCATGGGTCCCACAGCTTCTGTGATGGATCAGGGCGGTTCAATGTTAAGCGCTCTCGCTTCAATCTTCAGAACTGCTGACAATGAAACCCAGCTCTCTGAAGATGAGATTCTGAAACTGATGACACAGATCAAGGATCCTCTCGGAACGTTCTATGCATTCACCATGCCGGTATCAATCATTAAAAGAAAAGTACAAGAAAAAAACGCGGGGGTTAAGCAATGAGCGGTCCCAAAGTCTTTGAAGAAACTCACAAGTCAGATTCTAAAAGAATCACTATCGATCCAATCACCAGGTTAGAAGGTCACGGTAAAATCGAGATCTTCTTAAATGATGAAGGAAACGTTGCCCAGGCATACTGGCAGGTTCCTGAATTACGTGGATTCGAAAAATTCTGCATTGGCAGATCAGTCGATGAATTAAACAAAATCACACCTCGTCTCTGCGGTGTCTGTCCTGGTGCTCACCACCTGGCTGCTACCAAAGCTCTCGATGGTGTCTACAATGTAGAGCCTACCGAAACCGGCAAGAAACTGAGAGAACTGTTCTATGCAGCTCACTACGTTCACAGCCACATCGCTCACTTCTACGCTCTCGCCGCCGCTGACTTCGTTCTCGGACCCGCTGCCCCGGCAGCCCAGAGAAACATTCTCGGTGTCGTTGATGCAGTAGGTGTCGAGATCGGTGGCGAAGTAATCAAACACCGTTCCTACGCACAGAAAGTTCAGGAAATCCTCGGTGGAAAAGCCACTCACCCTGTGTGCGGTGTCCCCGGTGGTATGAGCAAGCCTCTGGAAGAGGATGACAGAGTAAAGATCGAGGGCTGGGCAAACTCCATGGTTGACTTTGCTACCTTTACCCTCAACCTCTTTAACGACTTAGTCCTCAAGAACCAGCAATATCTGGACATCATTGCTAGCAAGGATATCTACTACAACGAGACCTATTACATGGGCCTTGTTGATAAGGACAACAAGATCAACTTCTACGACGGTACCCTCCGTGTAGTCGATCAGAAAGGAAATGAGAAATTCAAATTCCACCCGAACGACTATCTTGAGTACATCGGCGAACACGTTGAACCCTGGTCCTATGAGAAATTCTGCTTCATGAAGAAGGTCGGCTGGAACGGCTTCACTGACGGACCAGAAAGCGGTATCTACAGATGCGCTCCTCTCGCAAGGATTAACGCATCCAACGGTTTCACCACTCCTCTGGCTCAGCAGGCTTACGAAGGCATGCTGGGAACCTTCAAGGATATCGGTGTCACTGGACCAATTCATAACACCATGGCCTACCACTGGGCTAGGGTTATCGAAATGATGCACGCTGCTGAATTACTCCGTGACCTTGCTCAGGACAAATCCATTACCAGCAAGGACATTAAAGCCCCAGCAGGCGAACCCGGAGAGGGTATTGGTTGCATTGAAGCACCTCGTGGTGTACTCATTCACCATTATGTTGCTGATGAAGAAGGCATCACCACTGATGTTAACCTTGTCGTCGGTACCACCAACAACAATGCCCCAATCAACCTGTCAGTCAGACAAGCTGCCAAAGCTTTAATCAAAAACTGGGAAGTATCTCCAGGTCTGCTCAACATGGTTGAAATGGCATACCGTGCTTACGATCCGTGCAACTCCTGTGCTACTCACAGCTTACCCGGCAAAATGCCGATTAAAGCTGTTGTCAGGAACCCTGATGGATCCGTTTACCAAGAAATTCAGAACTTCTGAACTTCTTGAATTACAACCACAAACCCCTTCCCTTTCACTTTTTTCTATTTTGTAAAATTATTGTTTTCACGGTTCTGAAATAAATCCAATCGATGATTGCTAAATAGTATATTTAATTTTAAAATAATAATCAATATTTATAACTCTGAGGTTTAGGCTGCGTCCTGACTCGGCGTGGCTGCTCAATTTTTAGAGAACCGATCGTTCCTAAATAGATGCCATCAGGCAGGTAGACCTCCGCTTGATCAACATCGGCCATGCCTTCTGAAAACAGCGGTCCCAACAATCTTCCTTTTTCAAAGTTTACGGGACTGCCGCCTAAGGAACGGTTGAAAGCAGGCATCATAACGATCTCTTCAGGAATTTCGACGTATCGTTGGTACGCATCATCTTTTAATTTGAACTTAACCCAGCATGGTTCTTTACTGACATTGCCCAACGAATCAATCAAAGCGATAGAAGGATGATTGTGGGCGATAACTAATGTTTTCCGGGACATCACTGTAGGTGACGGCCAGGTGTGACCATGTGCAAAGCCAACATCGCCGAGAGTAAAACCACTTGCAGGATGAACATTTATTCCTTCTGGTAAAAATTCTTCAATATTGGTATCATGGTTTCCTCGTACTAAGTCCACTGTCCCATAATGGTGAAGCATTTTTCTAAAAAATGTCGGCAATTCGCGGTATTCTTGTTTGGTTGAACCAGGAACTTTGTTCTTTACATCACCAAGAATAATCAAGCGTTCTTTACCTTGACTGAGATGAGCTAATTCCAGCTCCATTTTATTAGTCTGCGAAGGTACATGAACGCCTTTTGAATTATATTCTGATTCCAGACCGATGTGTAGATCCCCTACACAGATTGTTTTGAACTCGGGGATCTCTAAAACCAGATGGTCGATTATCGGAACCACAGCGGTCATCTATTCCTCTCAGACAGGTAATAAGAAAAAAAGATTGGGGTTAGAAGATCAAATCTTGCGAAGATACTTGCGCAGCACTTCGGGGATCTTACTAATCACATCGGTAGCAATGAAACCATATTCTTGAGCCTCAAATGCCAAGTCGCCGGCAGCGCCATTGGTAAAGGCCGCGATTCTGGCTGCATTGAAAATAGAGATCTCTTTAGAAAGCATCGCTACTGCTTCACCGGCTAGTACATCGCCTGTACCACCAACGCTCATGCGTGAATTGCCCGTACGGTTTATCTTGGTCCACTTACCATTAGTAACAATGTCTTCTTTACCCTTTACAATCATAACCGCGCCCAGCTGAGCAGCTGCTTCTTCGGCCATGGCTACCGAGACGTCTTCCCCGGTCAGAATCTTAAATTCGCGTGAGTGGGGAGTAATTATACACTCCTTACCGACAATTAAGGAAAGGTCAGCAGCAACTGCGACAATCGCATCCGCATCGATGACCATTGGTTTAGAACACTGCTTAACAATCATCCTTACTGCTTCTTGAGTCCTTTCATCACGGCCCAATCCTGGTCCGATTAAAACGGCATCGACTGTTTCAGCAATGCCCATAATTTTTTCCACATCTTCGGGACACAAAACATCTTGTGACAGTTTGTGCACAATTAAATCTGGAGAATAAGTAGAGATTGTAATGTATGAAGCGGCTGGTGTAGCTATATGAACCAAATCAGCGCCCATCCGTAGGGCTGCCATTCCTGCTAGGGCCGGTGCTCCGGTATAAGGGCCGCCGCCAACAATCAGTACTTTACCATTCTCGCCCTTATGTGAGTCTGGGCGGTTCTTGGGGTAATAAACAAACTCTCCGGGACCGATGACATGATAGGCGTCGAGGGGAATGCCAATATCTTTGACAATGATTTTTCCTGAATTCTCAGCCGTCATGCCTTCTTTAACATCGCTGAATGTAATCGTCATCTGCGGTTTGATGGCTACATCTGTTGCCAATCCCGAAGGCACATCTACTGCAACGATCGTCGTGTTAGCCGCATTAATCCTTTCAATCAATGTCCGGTAAGGTTCCCGTACTTCCGTGAGGTTTCCAGTACCTAGCAAAGCATCAATGACAATATCAAAATTTGAAAAATTAGCTCCTACTGATGAGAAGGCAATATGCTTGATTCTTTCATAAGCACGTTTGGCATTCTCCGTTTTAATTTCTGCCGGGGGACTAGCCAAAAGCACCGTTACATCGCAATAGCGCAAGAGATTCCTTGCCGCTACGAAACCGTCTCCGGCATTATTTCCTACTCCACAGACTATTGCAATTTTCTTACCCGTTCCAAACTCTTCGACAATAGTTTCTGCGACGGCTTCACCAGCATTTTCCATTAACGAATCAATGGGTACGCCTAAGTGTTCTGAATTTATATCAAGGACTCTAACTTCTCTGAACGGGAGCATAAAGGAGTATAGGCTTCGTATGATTAAGCTTTCGTCAATTTTACTACATCTTCTTTTAATTCATGCTGTCTGGACTTTAGATCTGCAGCATTTCCATCAATCTCGATCAAAGGATTGTTTGTTACAAGTGGTGCATACCGATCGTCTTAGAGCTTGTTATTTTTCTAAAATCATTCCAAATAAGTGGCTCTGTCGGAACTATTTAATCAGAATTAAATAATAACTATCTCAAGATAAAATTATCATTAAATACTGGTTCAATAATCAATTATTTGGATAAGTGAGCCGTAATTGAGCGACTTAAAAAGGTTAGTACTTGATGTACTCAAGCCGCATAATCCGTCAATCATCGACGTGGCCCAACAGCTGAGCATCCTTGATGGGGTTTCCGGTGTCAACATCTCGATTAAAGAGGTTGATCAGGAAACAGAAACTGTAAAAATAACCATCAAAGGCGATTCTATCGACTATGAACTGGTCGAAGAAACAATTAGGGAAGCCGGCGCGGTCATTCACTCGGTGGATAACGTATCAGCGGGCAAAGAATTAGTTGATGAATTAGAAACGCAAGACTAAACAACAATTGTCGAGGTCTTTGTTTGTCTAATGGTGGATTTTTGCAGGGCATGAAACTTGCTCTGCACGAACCAGAAACCGGTCCAACTCTGCGAAGGCTGTTTGTCAATACCATTTTTGACAGCACGTTTGTCATTCTGGGTATCTTAATAGCCTCCGCCTTTTCAAGCCAACCCAATTATCACATCGTCGTGGCGACGATTGTAACCAGCAGTGTAGCTTTAGGAATTTCTACCGGTGTAAGTGTCTACGAAGCAGAGAGCATGGAGCAAGCCATCAAAATGAAAGAGATGGAACGTGCGATGCTTACTTCTTTAAATGATACTAAGCTCCATAAAATTTCTAAATCAACCATCTACTTGTTGGCTTTGGTAAATCTTTCGGCACCAATTCTGTCGGGATTAGCGACTTTGTCGCCCTTCTTGATTCTTGGTCCTGAGAACATCAAAAATGCAGCCTACATCAGCTTAGTGATCGCCATTTCTATTCTCTTTGCCGTAGGGGCAATGATGGGTAAATCCGGTCAACGCAATCCTTGGATCCAAGGTGCAAGAATGGCTGTTGCAGGTATTGGAGCCTTCATCATCTGTTTCTGGATTGAATCATTAATGTAAAAATTATTGGGGCTTGTTCCCCCTTCATTTTTTTTAAAAATTAACTTTTCTGGATCTTCTTTAACTTTTGTGCCACTTTAATTAACAGCTCTGTTTTAGGCATGTTGTTCTCTACTAAAAGAAGACCTTGTTTGTTCCACCAGGCACCGGGGTAACTCTTTCCTTCTTCCGTTTTATGTCCCAACTGGAGCTGATCAACTGCTTTAATGATATTTTCCATTTGGGGTTCTGGTACACCTAGTTCTTTAGGAACTCTGCGGCCTTGAGATCTAGATCTAGAACTATCAAAATATTCTGGCCATAGGACCCATGCCTTGTCCGCATCAAAAGCCATATGCGCTTGACTGTAATTGTTGTATAAAAAGATGCCTTTTTCTGATCTCAAGGATAGGGCCTTTGGCAGGCCCGATTCTTGTTTATTCTGAGATCAGTACGGCGTTAACTGTTCCATCCTGTCCAGGTCTGGAAGTAACTCTTGCGAGTCCAACATCAGTCTGGATAATCGCTCCCCTGTTCAAAATGTTACGCTGAACATAGTTGGGGTTGGCTGCGTTGGTTTTTACAGTTATGATTTTGGTTCTGACTACTTTCTTAGTTGCAGGGTCAACGACATTTGCAAAGGCTGCACTGAGCATCTTTACTTTTGATCCGCCACCAAGGGTACGGTATTTCTTTAAGTTCTCATCACCCAGATTTGTCAGAAGAGGTTCTCTACCGACTTCGAATCTGCGCTTCTTTCTGCTTCTTACCAGACGACCGCCTGTTGGCTTACGATTTGATTTTCCCTGCCAAAGTGCCATACTAATCCTCTGGTGCTAAAATATCGCCTGTATTAAAACTTTATGTATGCCGGAGGCGATTATTCATCGTGACTTTTAATTTGCAATCTCGTGTACTATTTTAAAAAGATCGGATAAGTCAGCTTTTCTGTAGATTCCTTCTTGAATTACAATCGACGGCTAGCTATATTACCCCTCTTGATAATTTCCTTCTTCATGAAACTAGGTATAGTCGCATGCGACATTTTGAAGCATGAAATTGAATCCCTAGTCGCTGATGATCCAGACTTTGTCCGGAAGGAATACTTGGAGTATAGCATCCATGTTTTCCCGGAAGAGATGAAGGCTAAGATCTTGGAGGCTATCGATAAGGTAAAAGGCGATGTAGATGGAATTCTTCTGGGCTTCGCGGTCTGTCAGGCTTTGGAGAATTTTACTGATGAGCTGGACGTCCCTACCGTGATGCTTGAGGGAGCGGACTGCATTGAAGTGGTGCTGGGATTTGACGAATATGAGCGGGAAAAGAAAGTCTGTCCTGGTACTTGGTTCAGTACTCCCGGTTGGGCGGAAAATGGTAAGGCTGGCCTCATCAAAGAAATGCATCTTGATGCGATGATGGATGAAGGCTTTCCTCCGGAAATGTTTCTCGATATAATCTTCGACGCTTACTCTCGTTGTCTGTATATCGATACGGGTGTTGGCAACAACGATTATTACGTCGATCTTTCCGAAAAATTTGCTGAAGAACTAGGCTTCACCCATGAATGCCGGGTTGGCAATGTCGACAATATTGAACGGGCGATCGCCAAGCTGAAAAAACTCTTTAATTGAAAAATCTAAATGCTAAAACTCTAAAAAGATAGTAAAAAGCTTTGAGGATCTTTGGGAGGAGTCAGACTCAAAGCCTTTGTAAATGTTCTTTTCACTCGTCTTGAGGCTTATCAGCTTCTTTTAACAGCTCTTCTGCACCTTCAATGGCGGCGATTGCTTTTTCATGACCCTGCTCAGCAGCTTTCATGTACCACTCAGCAGCTTTTTTCAAATCACGTTCAACGCTGCGGCCTTTGAGGTACATGGTACCAATACGATACTGTGCTTCAGCATCGCCGCGGTCTGCAGATTTGCGGTACCATCTTATTGCTTCCTCATCGCTTTGCGGGACACCCCAGCCGCTCATGTAGGCGCGTGCAATGGCATTTTCTGCTTTGGGATAGTCTTTTTCGGCAGCTTTCATGTACCACTCGGCAGCCTTTTTCAGATCCCTGTTGACTCCTTTCCGGTTCTGGTACATCCAACCCAGACGGTACTGGGCTTCGGGAAGACCTTGACCAGCGGCTAACATCATCCACTCAAGCACGCGGGAATCTTTCTGAGCTACGCCAACATCTTCCAGCGCAATCATGCCCAGCGCATATTGTGAGCAGGCATGGCCTCTTTCAGCTGCCCAGCGGTAGAGCTTGGTTGCTTCTCGCGGGTTGCGGGGTACACCTTTGCCGTTCATGTACATCCAAGCTAAACGATACTGGGCTTCCACACCCCATTTCCGGGAAGCATTGATGTACCATTCTGCCACTTCCTTTTTAGCGGCTTCATCAGTGCCTAAAATGATCAAGGCGTTTTTGCACTCGAGATTTCCTTTCTCAGCGCCTTTGGTGAACCAATGAACAGCCAGTTCCTGATTTGCATCGACACCGGTACCCGTAAGGTAGGCCCAACCGAGATTACAGTATGCGCCCGGGCAGCCTTTGTCAGCCGCTTTACGGAATAATCTTACGGCATAGGTTGGATTAGGTGCCGTTCCGCGTCCCAGCATATACAGCTGTCCGAGGTTGTTCATTGCTAAAGAATGGCCCCGTTTGGAAGCAAGTGTGTACCACTTTACTGCTTCTTCACTGTTCTGTTCTACGCCCCTTCCTTTTTGATACAAGATGCCAAGGTTATACTGGGCCATGATGTGATTGTGATCAGCAGATTTTAGGAACAGATCTTTAGCTTTCTCATAACTCTGCTCGACATCAGTACCTTTGAGGTAGATCATACCCAATTCATACTGGGCATCACTGTTGTCTTGATCAGCAGAGAGTGAATAGAATTTGATCGCCTTTTCTACATCTCTTTCAACTTCATTGCCTTTCCAATACTTGCGACCCACTTTCAGCTGGGCTGAAACATCTCCTTCCTCAGCTAATTTCAGCAATTCCTCAAATTCGCTGGAAACGCTCTTTTGTTCAGAGGTTTCAGGCGTAGCAGCATTCTCGACAGGAGCTTCTGGAGAAATTTCTGTTGCTGTGGTAGAAGGCACCTCGGGTTCCGAAGGACAGACTACGGGAGTTTCACCAGTCTGGTTTTCACTCTCATTCGTTGTGTTCTCAGCATCCTTTACTTGATTTTCAACCATCTGGTTGTCTTCAGCAGGCTCAGTATCGTTAGTTTGTGACATTTCGTATCTCCAATCGCGGGTTTTTTTCATTCCATGATTGAACTGTGATGTGTGACAACATACAGCTATAAGCTGGTTACGCTAACCTTCTCATTCCCTTTCCAATAAGGCAGCTTTGACATGACCGTTATCCATCTCGATCAGTGCATAGCACCCTCTCATAGCCGGTCCGGGATTGATGAAGATTGTACCATTTTCTTCTACGTTTCCGCGAGCTTCATGAATATGGCCGGAAAGAACCAGCAAAGGATGATATTTTTCTACAATGTTTTTGATGGCGGTACTGCCTACATGAGCTCCGGTAGGTATCATATCATTGATGCCCAGCGGCGGGGCATGTAAAACTAGAACTGCTCCTTCTTCCATCAACGGCTCCAAGGAAGCAGTGATTTCATCTTCGCTTAATTCGAAAGGTGTATCAAAGATGGTGGGGTTCGAGCCACCCAGACCAATGAAGGAGATGCCGCCGATTTTGATTTTTTTCTTGTGCATTAAAATCGCTTTCTTTTCGATAGCCGCCATGATCTCTTGGGGCGGATCACAGTTTCCTGCTACTGAATAAACAGGCACGGAAAACCGTGCGAGAAACTCTTCTGCCCAGCTTTGAGGACCAAATTGGGTTATGTCACCGAGAATGACTACAAATTCGACACCCCGTTCAGCAATAATTTCATTTGCCCAGCCGGCCACATTATCATTGCCGTGAATATCAGTCAATACGAGAAATTTCATACAATCACCCAATCTTTAATTTCAACATTGAATGCCATTTGACAGTAAAATAATCTCTGGTATTTGTAATAACAATCATTGGCGGAGCAGGCTTTTAGAATAAAAAATAATAGTCATCGGAGATCGGTGACTTTTGGCAGTTAGCTTAGAATTTTATAGTTCTGGGTGCCGCGGTGAACGATGAGAATGTGGCTGTCGCATCCTTCAGATAGAGAACTTCTGTATTGTCATCTGTTTCTGAATACATCGAGCGCAGCTGAGGGTGATCATCAAGCATGTGCTTTTTAGCTTCAACCCGTTCATCTCTAACCACTGTCGCTTCAATTCTCAGCCAGGTCTCACCATCACAGGCACAAATCTCAATTTTAGGGTTGGCCTGCATCTGCTGAGATACGGGCTTGGATTTGCCGGTCTGAATGTAGAGTTTGCCCTCAAAGAGGCTGACTGTACCAAAGGGACGAACCCGTGGCTGGTTGCCTTCCATCGTTGCTAGATAATACGTCTGGCACTTTTTCAGATAGTCATATATTTCTTGCATGGAACACCTCTGCTAGCTTATCGGTGGCAAAGTCATTTAAATATGCTATCAGCTTTTTGAAAATTAAGAATCAAAGTTCTAAAACAATAATTATCAGAAATATGGCTTAGGCCATACTCTGAAAATTGAAAGTGGTTTAGTAATCACTGTGGTGATACAGGATCCTGAGTAGGTACGGCAAAGGCCACATTGCCGGAGATTTTCTGGATCTTTACCCGCAGTTTAGCACCTTTAGCGGTACCGGGAACATAGACGACATACTTGTCGAGTTTAGCAATACCATCACCTTTGCGGCCCACGTCTTCAATCATGATTTCGTAAACGCTGCCTTCTCTGATTGCAAAAGCATCGCGGGAGGATCTTCTTACGTTTACTGGACGGTGGGCACCGCAGGCATCGCATTCAAGGACGAGGGTACGGCCGTCTTTAACAATTCTAGTATCTGGACGTCCACATTCAGAACAGATGACAAAGGTGTCGATGTATCCCTGAATACGATCATTTATCTGTGCACCCGTGATCTTGGCCTTAAGCACCAGTCGCTGTCCTTCAATGTTACCTGGCGCACCCAGTTCTCTTAATAAATAATGTAAAAGATGATCGGGATCACGTCTCAGCGCATCGATGATGGCACCGAAATTCCTAATAACGGTGATTTTTCCTTCTTGTAATATGTCTGGTTCTGGAACTTTAAATCTTTCGTGATTCTTAATTGTTTCAGGGAGGCTGGTTTTAGCTCTGTCGAGCAATGCCAAGTAATCGTCATCCATTCTAATCACCACTGCTAAGCTATTCTACTGATTTGAACCTTGCTCTCCTTTATATCTCTTGTTATGGTCTTTTGGTGTTTTTGTCCCTCAGTAAAAACGCTACTCTGTGAAACTTTAGCGCTTAGGTTAGCACATTTGTAATTAATTAATAATTATTTCTCCATTACTGTGTATTCCAGTGATAAATTATCTTTCAAGGGAATTTGGGCATTCTCTACATCATAGTAGCCACGATTAATGTAAAATGGGTGGCCAGTAATTGATGAGGAAAGGGTCACCTTGGGATATTTCTGTAGAATCTGTGCTTCCAAATGATCCATGAGTATGCTGCCGTAACCTTTATTTTGAAAAGCGGGGTGAATAAACACACGACGGATGCAATTATCCGAATAAGTGCCGGTTCCCACACATGAGCCGTTTGCCTCTAAGACATAAGTGTTGCCTTGGAGAATATCCTCGCGAATATTCGCAAGATTATGATGCTCAAAGAAAAAGTCGAGAATTTCTTGAGAATAGTATGGTGAATAGCTTTGCTGGATGCTTTCACAGACAAGGCTGTGAATAACGCTGGTGTCCCTTTCTTTGGCTTGTCTGATCATGAGCTTTTTCACACGGCAGTGGATGCTAATATATCTTTTTCCTTGCAATCTCAAACTCTAATTAGCAGTAGCTCAATCCCCACCGCTGAGGCTCGTGAAATGGATGCTTACCAACGCTCAGAAAACATTAATCTCGCCGTAGCTCAACTGCCATGCACACTCGGCAACAAAGCAGAGAATATTGGTAAGATGAAACATGTTTTAGAAAATCAGGTAGCCGATCTCTATATCTTTCCCGAGCTTTTTCTTACAGGCTATCTGCTCCGGGATGAGATCTTCCGTCTCTCTGAAACTCTGGACGGGCCTAGTTTTCAAGCGATAACCGCCCTTGCTAAGCAGCATCAGGCTAACATCCTTTTTGGTGCACCAGTACTGGAAGAAACGGCGGGCCTCATCAAAAACAGTGCGCTGATCGCCTATGCTGACGGCAGCATTGATAAGTATGATAAGATCCACCCGGCAAATTTTGGCCCCTTTGAGGAAGGACTATACTTTGCGCCCGGGGAAGATTTAAAAATCATCGAAGTAAACGGCTATCGCTTTGGCCTGCTGATCTGCTATGATCTCTTCTTTTCAGAATTATCCCGCAGCTATGCTCTGCAGGGTGTGGACGGTCTGATCTGTCTTTCAGCATCACCGATAACCTCACGGTCTTCCTTTGAAACGGTTCTTCCGGCACGCGCTGTGGAAAACGCGCTCTATGTCGTCTATGCTAACCAAGTTGGTTCACAGTCCAACCAGCTCTTTTTTGGTGGCAGTGAAGTTCGGGACCCCTCTGGCACCGCACTTGTAAAAAATGCCTATTTTAATTCGGAAGTTGCCTCAGCTTCATTAAGTAAAAGCAAACTTGCAAATGCCCGCCGCATGAGGCCGACCGTGCGGGATTTCTTCAGCCTTTGAGCGAAATATTGATGTACTTGGTCAAGAATGGAGCCCGGAAACTTGGGCAATCATCTTTATGCCGAGGTGGCCCAGCCCGGTAAGGCGCAAGCCTGGAAAGCTTGTGTCCGCAAGGACTCGTGAGTTCAAATCTCACCCTCGGCGCTTTTATTATATTTGTCTTTCATATGCGTGACAATTAATATCAAGTAATGTTTTGTCGTTGCTACATATATTCACAATCGTAGGCAGGAGTAAAGATGAAAGTAAACGTTGATCTAAGACTAAAAGACGTTCCTGGGCAATTGGTAATTGCTCTCGACCCTATTTCCTCGTGCGGAGGCAATATCCGCGGCGTCGTTCACCATCATGATGTTAAAGACGGAGGAAGGATTGCAGTCAATGTTACTTTCGAAGCTTCTTCTGATGCGGTATTTCACAAAATTTTAGACGAATGGGCAAAACGCGATGTGGAAGTAGCCAAAATAAACTCCTTTATCGAAACATATCCTATTCGTTATCTTTTAGTCGGGGACATCTCTTCCGCAGAAATGGAGAGCGTCACCCGCAGTCTGGAATCGGTGGAAAATGTGGTCTCAATCGATGTCCGTTACACTGGTTCAGCCACTTCTGTTTCCCACACGGCCCTGATCACCGGCACTGTCTCTTCCAAAGGCGCTCTGAAAACCTTGGATGATTTCTTTTACGATCGCGCCCACAAGAAAAACTATCTTTTAGTCAGGGGGCTGGAATGATGAAGGTTGTAATCGCAGGATTCGGCACAGTTGGCCAAGGCGTTTCGGAAGTCATCGGCAGCCGACAGGCACTCTTTGAAACACTAGGTCAGAAGATCAACATTGTAGGTGCTTTCGATTCCTCTTCGATAATTTCTGGAAACAATCTGGATCCTTATCGTCTAGTTGAGAAGAAAAAAGCTACCGGTAAAGTCGGTGACAAAAATATTGATGACAACATCACTCAATTTATTGCTGAAACTGATTTTGATATCCTGCTGGATACCACACCGACCAACATTGAAGATGCAGAGCCAGGTTTAACTTACATCTTAACTGCCTTAAATGCCGGCAAGCACGTCATCACCTCTAACAAGGGTCCCTTAGCGCTTAAATTCAATACCCTCGCCAAAGCGGCCGCTGATAACCATGTGCAGCTCAAGTACGAGGCATCAGTGGGTGGCGCGATGCCGATCATCAACCTCTGCAAACAGTTGCTGGCTGGTGAAAATATTGAGTCTTTGCGAGGAATTCTTAACGGTACCTGCAACTTCATCTTAAATCGTATGAAGGAGGAAGGTCTGCCTTTCTACCAGGCTTTACGCGAAGCGCAAGATCTGGGCTATGCCGAAGCTGACCCCACATATGATATTGATGGTATCGATTCGGCAGCCAAGGTTGCTATTCTCGCCAATGCTATTTTCGGTATGAATGTTAACTATTATGACGTCGTACGGAGTGGTATCCGCAACATTACGGAAGATGCCATCGCCCTCGCTGCCGAAGAAAACAGTGTGATCAGACTTATTGGGGAAATCGGCAACGGCAAGCTGGAAGTGGCTCCCCGTTTGGTACCTGTCGGTCATCCATTATCAATTGGTGGCACGCAGAACGTAGCCAATATTATCACCGATCTAGCTGGAGAAGTAACAATCGCTGGCCGCGGGGCCGGGAGAAAAGAGACGGCTAGTGCGATGCTCAGTGATCTGATCTCGGTCATCCAGGAAACTAGATGATCACTTGCTGGTGTGCTTATGGACAAAATCCGCATCTATGATACTACTCTGAGAGATGGCGCTCAGGCTGAAGGAATTTCTTTCTCCACGGAGGATAAGTTAGAGATCGCCTCCAAACTCGATATTTTTGGTATTGATTATATCGAAGGCGGATGGCCGGCATCCAATCCGAAGGATACTTCCTTCTTTGAATTAGCCGCCAAAGCTTCCTTCCGTCATGCAAAACTGTCTGCTTTCGGCAGTACCAGAAGAGCAGGGTTAGATTGTGCTAGTGATTCCAGCATCACTTCCATTGCGGAATCGGGAGCACCTTGTGCTTCTATTTTTGGCAAAGCCTGG
Source organism: uncultured Methanomassiliicoccus sp. (assembly GCA_905203995.1). GTDB lineage: Archaea > Thermoplasmatota > Thermoplasmata > Methanomassiliicoccales > Methanomassiliicoccaceae > Methanomassiliicoccus_A. The sequence goes on from CAJKXZ010000003.1 coordinate 156,415, forward strand.
GATTTACACGTGACCGAAGCACTGCGGGTCTCACTCAAAGAAAATCTGGAGATTGTGGCGGACAGCATTGCTTTTCTGAAAAAGCGTGGCTTAGAAGTGCTGTTCTGTGCTGAACACTTTTTTGATGGTTATGCTAACTCGCCCGACTATGCTTTATCTGTGCTGGAGGCCGCTGAAAAGGCTGGCGCCGACTGGCTGGTACTCTGTGATACCAATGGCGGTTCCCTGCCTTCAATGGTCGAGAAAGTCACAGGCTTAGTAGTTAACAAGTTCAGCAGTCCGGTAGGCATCCATACCCACAACGACGCTGAACTGGCAGTTGCCAACTCGTTAGCGGCGGTTTCGGCAGGAGCTTTGATGGTGCAGGGCACAATCAATGGCATCGGTGAACGCTGTGGCAATGCCAACCTCTGTTCAATCATTCCCAACCTTGAACTAAAGATGGGTCTGGAAACAAGTATTGCTGATATTTCCCAGCTCACGCAGCTTTCACGGTTTGTCAGTGAAACGGCTAACATGTCCCTCGAAAGAAAGCTTCCTTATGTGGGAACCAGTGCTTTTGCTCACAAAGGCGGCATTCACGTCAGCGCAGTGCTGAAGAACAGTAAGACCTATGAGCACGTTGACCCTGTAAAAGTTGGTAACGAAAGAAGAATTCTTATTTCGGAACTTTCAGGAAATGCTTCCCTGAGGGCTAAACTGAATGAGTTAGACATCGATTTAGACAATGACTGTGGAAAAGCAATTCTGCAGAAACTGAAAGATCTTGAATCGCAAGGCTATCAGTTTGAAGGGGCAGAAGCCTCATTTGAACTATTGGTCCGCCGCATCCAAGATGGCCTGCGTCCGCCCTTCCGTGTGGAAGGCTTTCGAATTTTTGTTGACGTCACCGAGGCCAATGTTTCTTCTGAGGCGAGTATCAAAGTGTTTGATGTTTCAGGAATGATGGAGCATACAGCAGCCAACGGTAATGGTCCAGTTAATGCTCTCGACCGTGCGGTACGCAAAGCTCTGGAACGTTTCTATCCCCAGCTGAAAGACGTAAGACTGGTCGATTATAAAGTAAGGGTCATCGATGGTAAAGATGCTACCGAAGCTAAAGTCAGAGTCTTGATGCGCAGTACTGATGGTGAAGAACTCTGGACAACCATCGGCGTTTCGCCAAACATCATCGAAGCCTCACTGACGGCTCTGCTTGATAGCTTGGAATATAAGCTGCTCAAAACTAATAACCTGAGCTAAATCTATTTATCAAATAGCCGCCATAGCGTGCCGATTCCTGTGACCGAAAGTGCTGTTGCGCAAAATTCTGCAGTAACTGCTCCTGAACATTCAAAACACGCAATGTCTTCGCGCGAGAAGCTCATTCTCATCTCCATCTCTATTGGAACATTGATGACCGCTTTGGACGCGACGATTGTCAACATTGCCATCCCTACCATTTCTGAAGAATTTGGTGCCACAGCGGGCACTTCTTCCTGGATCCTTTTGGCATACACTCTCATGTTGGCTTGTTTCATGCTCTTATGGGGTAAGCTGGGTGCCATTTCAAGTTATAAAAAAATATTTTTAATCGGTGTGGGTATTTTCACAGCCAGCTCTCTTGTTTTGGGTTTAGCTGGTTTTATTGAAAGTCTGGGAATCATGACGATCATCATCATGAGAGCTGTCCAAGGACTTGGTGCAGGTATGATCATGTCGATGAATCTGGCGATGGTTACTTCTTACATCTCGCCAGCAGTCAGGGGCTCCGCCATGGGTATTATCACGCTGATGGCGTCGTTAGGTACAGCCTTGGGTCCGGCGTTAGGCGGGGTACTCACTTCGGTACACTGGTCACTGATCTTTTTCATAAACGTGCCGATCGGTTTAGCCTGCATTTTAATGTCAATAAAATCAATGTCTTCAATTGCTACCAACAGCAGTTCGCAAGATAAAAAATCAATTGATATTCTGGGTGCGATCCTGCTTTTCTTCGCTCTATTCTCATTCATCTATTTGATGGATGTCGGCAAAGGCAACTGGACATCCCCAACAGTAATTGCCCTGGCAATCGCTACCATTGTTTTCTTAGTCCTCATCTATTTCCAGGAAAAGAGAGCAAAAGATCCAATCATCAACGCCAGAATGCTTACGGAAAAGAACATACTTTTCTCATGCATTGCTAATCTGTTAATGTTTGGTGCAATGGCCGGCTGCTACTTCTTCCTTCCCTACTATCTGGAAGGGGTGTTGAGACAAACAACTATGTCTGCTGGGTTAATCCTTGTTGCCAACTCAATTGGCGTAATGGTTGCCGGCATTCTTGTAGGAAAGTTGATGGATAAATCCGGGGAATGCAGAAAATACGCTCTTGCTGGTTGCTTAGTGACCGCGGTAGGTTTCATCACGATGCTGTCTTACGATCTCAATACCAGCATCATCCAGGTGATAGCAACTTTGCTGTTAATGGGCTTTGGTATGGGTTTAACTCTTGTGCCTATCGGCAACATCATCTTTACACACACTGTAACTGGTGAAGAAGGAGCCGCCTCTTCTTTCATCAATACTTTCCGTCAGATGGGCAGCAGTGTCGGTTTAGCGATTATGCAGGCGGTGTTTATTGCGGTGTGGACAATCAACGCGATCCTTACCCGGCCTGAACTGGTAGAGCGGGTGATCGAAGGTTTCCACGTAGTCTTCATCGTCTGCGCACTGTTCGCAGTAATCGCTTTTGTCCTCATGTTAATTGTCCGTGACGGACCGAACAGTTCACACAAAACACCGGAAACCGAGGAAGCTTAAGCTTCCTCTTACTTTTTCTAAGATCTCTAAAACTTTTAATCTTTAATCGCTGTTATTTGCCAATATGAGCAGACACGTCATGGAAGCGCTAGGTAAGTCGCGAGTGGTTATTGAAGATGGCAAAGTTATCGACGTATCTGATCCTCTTGTAACATACTGTCCTTTATTCAAAAAGCACAGAAACATTGAAGAATTAAATTGCGAAACAATCAAAACAAACATGCAGTTCCGGATTGATGATTTTGGAATGTGCACAGAAAAGAGGAAAATTCGTTTAGATTATTTCCTTAACTTTGGCATTTCTGAACTCCTTAGTTTGGCACTTAAGGAAAAGTTATTGGATGCGGCCGTAATTGCTTCCGACGGCTGCGGAACGGTTGTTTTAGATGATCCCGAAATTATTCAAGGCATGGGTGGCAGGATTTCTGGGATTGTTGAAACGGAACCAATAAAATCTGTGATTGAAGGCATTGGTGCAGAAAAGGTACTCGATCCGCAGACCGCCAAGATCGATCAGATTGCCGGCGTTGAAAAAGCTTTGCAGATGGGTTATGAGCGCATTGGCGTCACCACACCCTTTGCTACTTGTGCCCAAGAACTCAAAGAAAAATACGGTGAGAAATTAATGATTTTTGCCGTACACACTACTGGTGTTACTGCCGAAGAAGCTCAGCTGTTTTTTGAGTATGCTGATGTAGTAACTGCCTGCGCTTCCCTGCATATCCGAGAACTGGCCAAGACTAAAGCAACTCTGCAGGCCGGCACAAAAGTTCCGATTTATGGAGCCAGTATCAAAGGAAAAGAGTTGATGATGGCTAAACTCAATGAATTAGGTAAAACTCCCGATACCATTCTGGAAGATGGACCGTACCCTTTGATATGATTTAGTTGAATCGATGCTGGCTATTCGTTAACTATCCAGAAACACAGGAGTTCAAACATAATTTATTGTTGAATTGTAAGATACATCATAATCTTGACAGGCAGCTACTATTTATAGATTCAATGAGTTATACTCACAATAATTAATTAAGTGAGATCTATGTCTAAACTTTCACCCAAAGAGAGAGTCTTCGCAGCAATGGAGAAAGAAACGTTAGACAGACCTCCGGTTTCCATTTTTACACAATCTTCAACCATCACGCAGATGGAGACATTAGGCATCTTTTACCCTGAAGCACACACTAATGCGGAAAAGATGGCCAAACTGGCTTCGGCGCAGGCCGATCTTTTCGGCTTTGAATCAGTCCGCACTCCCTTTTGTGTATCCGTCGAAGCTGAAAATTTTGGCTGTAAAGTGGAATTAAGTGCGGATAACTCCCCCTTGATCCGTGAAGTTCCTTATCAATTCGATCCTTTTTCAGGAGAACTAGTAGGCGAAGAGCGCTTAAATCTTGATCCGGATACGTTCCTCGTTTCTGGCCGCGTTCCTACAGTACTTAGATCGGTGGAACTACTTGCTAAGACTCATGGTGAACAATATCCCGTTATCGCCGGGGTCTCGGGCCCTTTCACCACTTTGGGGCAGATGATTGGTATTGAACAATTAATGATGGCAAGTGTGCTCTGTCCCCAGCGCCTTGAAGAGTTAGTTAAGTTGATTACGCCCTCGTTTAAAGCTTATATCCAAAGCCTTGCCGACGCCGGTGCAGATATCATCACTATGGCTGAAGGTTTAGGTTCTTCCAATATGATTGAACCAAGTTTATTTCCGCAGTTGATCGGGCAGCATCTCGACTGCCTTACTAGTGTTAAAGGCGCCTATTCGGTATTACATACCTGTGGTGATGCCCGGTTAATTTTAGAAATGATGGCTGACACCGGTGTGGATGGTATTTCATTGGAAAATGCCGTCGATCCCCATGTCGCTGTTGAGATGGTCGGTAAACGGACGGTTTTAATCGGTAACATCGGCACAGTAGGGCCGCTAATGCTTGGCACGCCGGTAAGTGTAACGCTCGCCGCGCAAAACTGTCTAGAAGCAGGTTTTGATATTATTGCCCCCGGCTGTGGGCTGCCTTTGTCGACACCCAATGAGAATCTGGAAGCGTTAGTTGCCGCGGTCAAAAAGCAGGGCGATGCAAATTAATTTCATTTAGGATTATATGCGTTGTTTTTATACGAAGGATCCCTTCTCATGGCGATCATATGGGTTATGAAGAGTTGTTTCCGCCGTGTGATATGGAATGGCATGCGCGTTCGAAAAAGAGATTTGCTAATGCTTTTGTTGATAGCAAATTCGACAGGGTGGATGTAGACTTACATATGCTCTCTCATGCGGCAGTGGCCTGCGGATATACAATCAGGGATTTCTACGAGAAACCGGAATTAGGCATTCATTGCGTAGCTCACATCTATCAGCTTTATGATTTATTGCCTGTGACACACTGGTTCTATGCATCACCATGGTTAGCCGACTTAGGCTGCAACATGATTTACAAGGACACCCTCCCTCCAATTCCAGAGTCCGAAATTCTTCATGAACCCGGCGATGTAGACAACCTCCACGTACCAAGCACTGAAGAACTGTACAATGGATGGACTTACTCTCAATACAAGAGTCTCTATTCCTATGTCCAGAAGAACATACCTCAGACCTTTGTGCCAATCGCCTACGGATTTGATCCAGTAGGAGAAGCAGCAGCTCTCTGCGGTGTAGAAAACTTCATCATGTGGACCTTTGTCGAACAGGAAGCTGCCCACAAGCTGCTTGCCAAGTTCACCGAGACTTCGGTAAACGGCGCACTTTGCACCGCCAAAGATCACGGTTACTCCATGTTGATCGTGGCTTCCATCTTAGCAAATAATGACATCTTTTCCGACGAAGCCATCAAAGAATTCTCGGTTAAATACATGAAAGATTACGTGAACAAGTCTTTCCGGGGCGGTGCTGGCCCGCAGGTCTTCTATCACTGCTGTGGCAATCATGAAACGAGCTATAAGCAGTTCCATAGTCTGGTGTGGTCGCCGCTTACTGAAATGCATATCGGCTATAAGGGGCAGGAAGCATTTCCTTCTGACCTTTTGATAAAAGAATTCGGGGCCAAAGCTACCTGCATGGGCTCGGTTGATACCAAATTGCTAATCAGTCCCAATCCTAAGGCAGTCTATGATGCTTCAGTTAAGCAGATCGTGGCTGGCAGAGACTCACCGCGGGGCTATGTCCTTGGTGCTTCTTGCGAATGTCCACCGTACGCCTTACCCGGCAACATTTTAGCCATGACGCAAGCCGCCAAAGATTATGGTACCTACGGCACTTGGTAACCGAAGTCCGGCAACGGACCTTTTTTCATTTTTCTCATTTTATATCTCTTAATAATATTGTTTTACAACTCAGTATGATCTGGCTCTTGTTAACTTCAATAATTCCTCATTTTTCTAACTCATGTAATATTAAAGATTGGACTCAAATAAAGAAACATTTTTTCATGTACCTTCTTTTTGATAAGAATTGTTTGCGTTTAGCATTCTCAACTCGTATATTTTGTAACAATTTTGCGTTTTTACACCATTTTTTGTCACAAGTCTTATATATTTACGCGATTCTATCAGTATCGGGGATTATATGGGATACGAAGAGTTATTTCCACCGTATGATATGGAATGGCACGCCCATTCCACTAGGCGTTTTGCAAATCCCTTTGTCGATAACAAATTCGACAGAGTTGATGTAGATCCAATTATGCTCTCACATGCTGCAGTAGCATGCGGATATACAATCAGGGATTTCTACGAGAAGCCAGAACTTGGAATCCATTGTCTCGCACACATCTATCAGCTTTATGATTTATTGCCTGTGACACACTGGTTCTATGCATCACCATGGTTAGCCGACTTAGGCTGCAACATGATTTACAAGGACACCCTCCCTCCAATTCCAGAGTCCGAAATTCTTCATGAACCCGGCGATGTAGACAACCTCCACGTACCAAGCACTGAAGAACTGTACAATGGATGGACTTACTCTCAATACAAGAGTCTCTATTCCTATGTCCAGAAGAACATACCTCAGACCTTTGTGCCAATCGCCTACGGATTTGATCCAGTAGGAGAAGCAGCAGCTCTCTGCGGTGTAGAAAACTTCATCATGTGGACCTTTGTCGAACAGGAAGCTGCCCACAAGTTGCTTGCCAAGTTCACCGAGACCGCAGTAAACGGTGCTCTGTGTACTGCTAAAGACTATGGCTCCGCAATGCTGGTTATCGCTTCAGTTTTAGCCAACAACGATATCTTCTCTGACGAAGCAATCAGAGAGTACTCTGTTAAATACATGAGAGAATACGTTGACAAGTCCTTCCGTGGCGGCGCTGGACCACAGATCTTCTATCACTGCTGTGGAAACCACGAAACAAGCTACAAGGAATTCCAGAACCTTATCTGGTCTCCGTTCACTGTATTCCATGTTGGATACAAGGGCCAAGAGGCTTTCCCCTCTGATCTCCTTGTACAGGAATACGGAAACAAAGCCACTTGCATGGGATCTGTCGATACCAAGCTCTTAATCAACCCCAATCCAAAGGTTGTTTACGATGCCTCTGCTAAACAGATCGTTGCTGGAAGAGACGCTCCACGCGGATATATCCTTGGTGCTTCTTGTGAATGCCCACCATATGCTTTACCTGGCAACATCCTTGCCATGACTCGCGCAGCTAAAGACTATGGTACCTATGGAAAATGGTGAGGTGAGAAAATGGATGCAAAATTCTCTGACAGCGTAAAAGAACTCATTGGAGAGAGAGGTCTAAAGATTGATGATGTTATCGATGTCATCAACACTGCTGAAGCAAGCGGTAAAAAGATAAACAACGGCTCCCAGAACCTTGCCAAAAAGCGTATTGGAGAAGTCACAATCTATGCTTTGTACGACAACAACGGCAACGTAGAGAGTGCTTACTCCCACCGTATGGTACTTGGAGACCTGCAGAAGACAACAGATGAACCAGATCCAACCGACTGGGTTTGTGTCTCCTGTAATGAAAAGGCTGTTATTGGAACAGTTCTGATGACCTATATGGGTGTCACCAGGTCTGGACCAGCTGTTGTTTGCGAAAAGTGCGGTGACGCTTGGGTAGAAGAATACCTGGCTACCAAGACCATTGCAGCAGCAGAAGGCCTCTTCGAAAAGAAGAAAGCATAAAACTGTTTAAGGGCCTTCCGGCCTTTCAATCTTTTTTTGAACTTTTATAGCATTTGCGATTATGGTGTTTATACATGAGTGAGATCATTGGCGAAACAGAAAGTTTATGTCCAGAATGTTTAAAGGTCATTCCTGCCGTAAAAATTGCAGAGAATGATAATGTCTATCTGGAAAAAACCTGCCCTGAACATGGCAAGTATAAAGTTTTGATTTGGAGGGGCGTTGACGACTATCTTTCTTTGAAAAAATATGCCTGCGTGCCGTCAAAACCAGATGTCTGCGCGGTTGACAAAGAGGAAATCGTTTGTCCATTGGATTGTGGCTTATGTAAAGAACACACTCAACATACTTGTTTAGTAATTCTGGAAGTCACTAACGGCTGTAACCTCAAATGTCCGATTTGTTTTGCTTCTGCCAGTTCTGGTTACAAGTATCATCCTGATATTGAAACAATTCGTAAGATGTACCAGACTGCTTTAGACAGTGTAGGAGAAAACGTCTGTATTCAGATTAGCGGCGGTGAACCGACGATCCGTGATGATCTGCCAGAAATTGTCAGAATGGGAAAAGAGATGGGCATTAGTTACATCGAAGTGAATACCAATGGTGTAAGATTTGCTGAAGATCTTGACTTTTTACAGCAATGCAAAGATGCCGGTGTTGATTCACTCTACTTCTCTTTTGATGGACTTACCAGCGATGTCTTCATGAAAACTTGCGGTAAAGATCTGCTGGAAACTAAGTTGAAAGCCATTGAAAATTGTAAGAAAGTAGAGATGGGCGTAACATTAGTTACTGTCGTTTCGCCAGATATTAACATAAATCAAATCGGCCAGCTTATTGATTTTGCTAAACAAAATGTTCCTACTATCAAAGGCATTCATTTCCAGCCGTTAAGCTATTTTGGACGTTATCCAATCATTCCGCAGGATGACAACCGTACAGTTCTGCCTGATCTCTTAGTGGAAATTGAAAAACAAACCAAGGGGCAGTTAAGGGTAGACAATTTCATCCCGACTTCTTGCACCAATGTCCACTGCGATGTAAAGTCCATGTCGGTAATTCTTGAAGATGGTTCTTTATTCCCGTTAACACACCGGTCAATGGGTCCGCCTAAAGATACCTGCTGCGTAGCTTCCAAAACCCGTCAGGAAATCAGCGATCTCTGGCGCTTTGTCGACGAAAGTATGGAATCAGGCAAAGAAGCGGAACCCGGCAGCTGGGACGAATTTATTCAGCGGGCTAAAAGCAATTATCTTACTATTTCTTCAATGCCTTTCCAGGATGTCTGGAATGTTGAAACAGAGCGTCTTCGTGGATGTTGCATTCATACCGTGACACCTGATGGAAGATTGATTCCCTTCTGTTTATTCAACATCAACAGCGTTCATGGCAAAACACTATACCGCCATGAAATCTTGGAAAAATATTCTCAATAAAAGAGAAGCAGGCTTAACGCCTGCCACTCTTACCTACACTTTTATTATAATTGTCTAAAATTCCGTTCATGTAAGTTGCAAGTTGTTTCTCTCTTTCTTTTGATTTTACGAGAACTCCGTTTATTGGAAATTCATAATCGCAGCGTAAACAGCGAGCAAGATTGCAGCCATAGGCGCCTTTGGCGCATCCTTTGCATGCAATAGCACGAGATTGAAAAAGTGAAAATTCTAAACCACAGCGAGGGCAAGTCATTTTCTTGGTAGTTTTCATCAATGCAGGTGTAATACCCACCCTCTCCATTTCAGGCGTTAACGGCATTTTTCTTCCTCTTTTCCTATATTGTCCAGATGATAGATAAGGGTTTGCCAGTACCTATCAATTCTGCCCATGTTTTGTAAAAATTATTGCATCATTTTCTGATTGATTAATTCAAATAGTTTGACCATTTTCATCAATGTGCATATGGTTAAGATCGTCTTTAGAAAACTGAACAAATCGGATCTTCCCTACCTGAAATCAATGCTGACTGATATCTGGGAAATAGAGCGTTTTACTGCCGGTAATCAGATTCTAGCAAACCACATTATCTCTTCAATATTGTACGCCGATCTCATTAACCACAATTATTCGGAAATTGCGCTCTGTGACCATCGTGTCGTGGGCATCTTATTGGCACGTATTGGTAACGATAAAGAGTTCCATCCGCTGTGGAAGTTAAAAGAGTTTTATCATTCATTATGTTTGAAAATTTCTCGCAATAATCGTAATCTTCAGGAATACGAAAAGGTCAATAATTCCTTTAAGAAACTGTTAGCTAACCGCCCCTGCGCCAGCGAACTGATCTTTTTCATGGTGGCAAGCAGCATGCGTGGCCAAGGAGTTGGCAAATCATTAATCACGCATTATTTTGATAAATGCTCTTCACAGGACATCCATGAGCTCTGTCTGGTGACTGATACTCAATGCAACTATGAATATTATAATAAAGCTGGCTTCACCCTCGAAGCCCACGAATCATTTCCTGTGAATCTTTCCACAGGTGAAGTCAATCATGAAACTTTCTTATACACATATAAACCATAATATATTTTTAATATAAAATAAATATGCTAAATTATAGGGATCTTGGCTGCCGCATCGAGAAGCAATAGTTTAACATTCAGAAACGCATTAATGACTCCAACTTAATGGATATGCTGGAAGTTGGAGGCTGCGCATTTGCAAAACCCTGTAGATAATTACGATAACAACTCATTAGAAAATACCAGTCCGATTGGACACGCCGCAGTGCTTTACGGATCTGATGACGATATGATCTCATCAATGATTCCACTGCTTATTGAAAGTGTTTCTGATGAAAATCAGATGTGCCTATGTATTCTTGATGACACAATGTACATGGAGTTAACTAATCGACTTGCTGAGCAAGGCATTGACATCGCCGCTGCTCAAGAGTCTGAACGTCTGAATCATCTAATCAAGAGTGAGATTTTCTTTACCAAAGGCGTATTCAATCTTGAACACACCTTTGCTATTTTCAGCAGTATTGCCAATGCCTCAAAACTTCACGGATTCAAACAATTGAATATCTTCACCGACATGTCTTGGACACTTCCCAAGGTGTTAAACAGAGCAGAATATGAGCTCAAGCTAAACACTCTTGCAGTACCCATTAAGTTAAACATGGTTTGCATGTATGATCTGCGGAAATTTTCATCAGATGCAGTCATGGATGCTTTAAGGACACACCCTACCATTTACGCTAACGGCGTCAAATATGCCAATCCTTTCTCTACTCCGGCAGAGCGGTTGATGCATGAAGACTTCTCGGATCTGGAGCTGGAATATGCTTTAAGAATTATCCGTAACATCTACGATCTCCAAAGTGCACTTGCTTTCAGTGAAAATAACATTGAGCAGCTGGGAAACACGATTAAGTCCTGCAATCATGAAAAGAATGAATTATCCATCACTCTGAACGAACTTAAACTAAAATTTGATCAATATGCCGAAGGAATCTCCGATTGGATCTGGGAATCAGATGCTGAGGGAAACTTCAACTATACATCTACTGCTGTCAATTATCTCCTGGGTGTCCAGAGGGAAGAAATTCTCGGTAAAGGTTTAACCTCAATCCTCATCGATGAAGACCAAGAAATACTTACTAAAGCTTTAGAGGAGGCCAAATATCGCATTGCATCATTTGGTCCTCTTGATCTGCGTGCTTCTAAAAACGGAGAGATTGTTCATCTACGGATTTCAGCCGTTCCTTTATTCCATCGCAATGGTACTTTCTTAGGCTATCGCGGTATCACGCGTGATATTACAAATGAAATTAATTCTGATATAAAAATTAAATCTCTTAATGAGGAAATTGCTGGTTATGCTGCTTCTTCAGCAGAGACTGCAAAAACTATTGAAGAATTAAAGAGCAGCATCGAATCAAAAGCCGCCGAGGTTCAGTCATTAACTGAAAATCTCTCTTCTGTGCAAAATGCCCTATCAGCCAAAGATCTGGAAATCACCAGGTTAAATGATGAGCTGCGGATCGAAAAAGACGGAGCATCGGAAATTCAAGAAAAGCTAGCTTCAAAAACGATGGAGCTTTCTATTCTTTCCAGTTCAATTGCAGCCTTTAAAGAAGAGACCGAACGGCTAACCGGCAAACTAATCGCCGAGCAAAATAATGTAAGCAAGGCGCAGTCAGACTTCGAAGCATACAAAGTGGAATCTGATAACGAGCGCTCTTCTTTGAAAGGCGAATTATTGACGGTGCAAACTGAATTGGAGGATACCAAACTCCTCCTTGCCAATAAGAATTCAGAAATTTCTACACTCACTTCCGCTGCGGCCACTTTAGCTGATGAAAAACAAGCACTGGCATCGCAGTTAGATTCCCTTCGTGAAGATCTCAGCCGCAGTACTGCCGAGTTAACTTCTTTAACGGCAGAATTGGAAGATCTAAAATCAAAGTATAAAACAGAAGTATCGTCCTTATCTGATAAGCTGACTGCTTCGGAATCAGAATTATCCGATCTGCGGTCTTCTGTCGCGAGTAAAAATTCAGAAGTATTGACGCTGACGGCAGCGGCAGCATTACTGGCAGAAGAAAAACAAAGCTTAGAATCGCAGGTGGGTTCCCTGCAGACTGAGCTGAAAAACCATCGCGCTCAAACGGAATCATCCGATCTGGAAATTAATTCTCTCACCAATCGTAATGCTGAATTGCAAACACAACTGCAGACAACCACGAAGATGGTTGAAGAGTTAAAATCATCTAAAAACTCTACTGATCTGGAACTTTCATCGCTTACCGAGAAAATCGTCCAAACAGAAAATGAGCTGAAAGCCAAAGACGATGAATTGGTTTCAGTACGTGAAGCACTGTCCCTCAAAACAACTCAGCTTGATTCGTTTAATAAAATGTTAGATGACAAAAATGAAGAAATCACAAACATGCTTAATGTCATTTCTTCCAAAGAAGTTGAGCTCAATGAGCTGCGTGAAAAGATCGCCACCCTGCATACTGATCTGGAGGCAGAACTTTCCGCAATGCGTAACGAACTGAAAACTTCTGTCACTCTGAGTATTGAAAATTACTATGAGGTGTTAGACTCTTCTGCAGAAGCCATCTGGGTAATCGACAACAATGGTGTGACTACCTTTACCAATAGAAGAATCTCCGAAATCTTCGGCTACTCTAAAGAAGAATTGCATGACAAAAAACCTACTGATTTCATGAATGCGGAATGGCTCAAAGCAGAGGATCGAAAATTCCTTGAAGAACGTGTCATTAAATTTGTCCGTAAAGACGGTTCTGATCTCTGGGTCATCGCTTCCTCCATACCACTAATTTCACATGATGGTGTTCCGAAAGGTATGATGGGCATTCTGGTTGACGTCACCGAACTCAAAAAATCAGTCCCACAGATGCAAAAACCAGCGCCGCAGAAGGATCCCAATGACTTTATGGAATCACTCAACGATGCACTGACTTCTGTACTTTCCAACATTGCTCTGGTAAAAGATTACGTTATCCCTGAAGGGAGAATGTATGATAAGCTAATCAGAGTGCAGGAAGCATCAGAAGCGGCAGTTCGTGCCATTGGTTATGATAAACTTCCCGATCTTTCTGCACCATTGGTCCACGGTGCTGGTAGAATTCTGATTATTGACGACAACGATGCCGTTTCCGAATCGATTTCCGACCTGCTCACTCATCTCGGTTACGATCCAGAATATGCTGCCGATGGTACGGAAGGCTTAGAACTATGTACTGAGGCTGCTGCAGACAATCGTCCGTTCCTGGCCGCCATAGTCGACATCAACATTCCAGATTGTATTGATCAAGCTGCAAAAATGTCAGCAGTTAGTCCCGGCCTTAAGATAATCGCTACGGACGTTCTAGCTGGAGATCCAATTAGCGCCGAACCCACGGCCTTCGGCTTTGCTGCCGCACTCGCTAAACCATTTTCTGCTGGAGAGTTATCTTCTTTGTTGAATAAACTCCTCAGCGCTTAATCTCTTCAACTTAAATGATCATCACTTAGGTGAAACCATGGGCGTCTTAACGAAATTAAAGGTAAAAATCGCACGCAGAAAGCTCAACTCGATGAATATTGTCGGTACCGACTCTTTAGAAAAATTAATTCATTCCCGTTTCGAAGCCGATTTTAAAAAATCACCAGAGCTACGGGCGATGGTCGGTAAAGACTCCCTTGCAGAAATTACTGCTGAGGATATCAATACTTATCAGCTATACAAATTCAAAGAATCTATGCGTTATGCCATGGAAAACAGTCATTATTATAAAAAGAAATATGAAGCAGCTGGCATCTCGCCGGACGACATTCATACTCTCGATGACATTAGTAAAGTCCCCTTTACTGATCCTGATGACCTCGCCGCCAATTCTCTAGCCTTCTGCGCTGTCTCACAAAGCAAAGTCATGCGCGCCTTTACTACTTCGGGCACTACGGGTAACCGGAAAAGGGTCTTTTTCACACAAAATGATGTTCTCAACATTGTCGACTCCATTGCGGCCGCAGTTAAATCAGTGGGTATGACGGAAACCGATACTCTGCAGGTCATGTTCCCGGCCGTCTCTGCATGGGATCCAGGTTTGATGATGGACTCCGCTTGTAAACTTGCAGGCTTGAACTCGGTTGTGGCCAGCAGTGCTGATATTGATGAACAGATCAAAACAATGCGCGATAACAACACCACCTATCTCATTGGTCTGACCTCTTTCATTTATCGGATTACCATGCTTGCTAAGTCCAAGTATGATCTCAAATCAATCGGCATTAAGACAATCATCTGTTCGGCTGAACCTCTGCCGGAAATCATGCGTAAACAGATGATTGAAGCCTGGGGTTGTCCCGTACTCGCACAATACGGTATGACTGAAATGGGACTGGCAACAGCTATTGAATGCGCTGCCTATGATGGCATGCATACTAGCGGTGCCTATTTCTTTGTGGAAGCCGTCGATCCCGTCACCGGTGAATCTAAGCCCTATGGTGAAAGCGGGGAGTTAATCTGGACTTCCTTGGTCATGGAAGGTACGCCTTTAATCCGTTATCGCAGCCGGGATGTTTCGATGATCCTGCCGCCACCTTGCAAATGCGGTTGTTTCAGTACCATCCGCCGAGTGGCTAAAATTCAAGGCCGTTTAGATACACAGACCAAAATCGGTTATGGGCAGAAGATCTTCCCGGCTCTCTTTGACGAGGTTCTGCTGGCCGTTCCAGGAGTTTTAAGTTACAAACTTACACTCACCCGTGAAGCCTACAAAGACAAGCTGAGTTTCCTGCTGGAATACGCCGGGGATGAGGAAGAAGGACGTAAACAGGTAGAAAGTGCCCTAATGAGCCTGGATGAGATCAAAGATGCCTTAGAAAACGATCTGATTGAGCCTCCGGAGATCTCCTTCATCGAAGCTGGCAGTATCGATTTTGTGCCAAAAAGCAAGGCGATTATTGATCTGAGAGAGAATTATGACGCTCCGTGATCCCGTCACCGAGGAGACTACTATTGTGATCTCCTAGGAGTTTCTCATCGATACTTTCATATGCTCAATTCTATTTGGGAAGAATTATTAGGGAGAGCCCGGCTATGAGAATTTCTGATCAAGAGGAAATGTGCATTCTTGAAGCGATAAGGACCGCTAATATCTACCGCGAGGAACTTGCGTCTTCCATAATCGATGCGCCAGTCCTCACAATAGTTGCAGCCACCGCGCGTCGAGAATTGACTGTACGTGAAATTTCAGCGCTCACTGCAATTCCACTCGCTACATGTTATAAAATTGTAGAAAAGATGTCTTCACTCGGCCTTCTCGCGGAAATCGGCAAGGTGAGAACATCCACACGGGGTAAAGCTTCCATGTACACCACGACTCTAAAATGTTTTTCTGTTGATATTTCTAGTGGGATTATTGAGATAAGCATTACCTGGAAAAATGGGCAGACAATGAATCTGACCAAGGAAATATGCCCATCCGTATCTACCGCTGCTCCACCGGCGGAAGAGCTCAATCAACTTGCTGATTGATCTCTAAAACCCTGAATTTATTACCGTCGGGGTCTACAAAGGTGGCTTCGACATTTCCTTCTTTATTTTTAGTAGGTTTATCGATAATCTGGACATTCTCATCCATCAGCTTGCGATGAAATGTGAAAACAGAGTCAGTAAGGAAGGTAATGCCTGTTTCTCCTCCCGGTGATTCATCGGCAATCAAGCGGAGATAGCACTTAGTGTGAGGAATGGCAAACAGTCCCGCCTCTTTCTCTTCTAAAAACAGTGATTCTTTGTAAAATTCTGTCGATTCGCTGACGTTTTTTACGCGCACTGTCACTTCAACATGCTCAATTTCCCCACCCTCAATGTAGTAGGGACCATCGTTCATGGGATCTCCAAGAGGCATAATCATCCAATAGTCGATATCAGATAATAAGCTACTGTTCGTCTAAAAAAAGGAATAAAAAGAGGGAGCTGAGCTCCACGTTAAATTCACCTCAATTTACGGCTTGCATACATCCAAGTCTGCAAAACCGGGATGACCAAAAGCAGAGGAGCAAAGGCAACGATGTAGATCATCTGGTAATACTCACTCATATTGCTTAAAGCGACAAAGATTCCCAGCGCAATGAGAATACAACCCCAGGCCCTGAGTCCTCTGCCACCTTTGCGGTTCAAATTAGTAAGGATCTCAATCGCTTCCTTCGATTTGATATGACCTTTTAATTTGATATACATCAGAGTGTCTGGTTTTGAATTACCAGCAACTAGTGGTTTGGCAAGAACGAATATTGCCAATAATCCCGCAATTATACACTCTGCACCCAATGCTATGCCTATTGTATCCATCACAACACCGCATTTATTGGTAGCTCATCCATTTTGATTCCAGATTGGGATCATTTACTGTTTCTAAGATGTAATCGGCAAACTGTGCTCCGGTAGCACCGTCTGAGCGTCCCGTCATCTTCAGTTTGCGCTCAAATTGAACACATACATCAAGCGCCATCTCCAGTTTCTTAGCTTCTTCGATGTAGCCGACGTGATTCATCAACATCGCTACTGCCTTGATCATTGAGCAAGGATCGGCATATTGCGCACGGCCTTCATCGACCATCCTTGGTGCTGAGCCGTGAATGGCTTCAAACATGGCATATTTTTTACCAATATTGGCACTGCCAGCAGTACCCACACCACCTTGGATCTGGGCCGCTTCATCGGTGATAATGTCACCATAGAGATTGGGTAAAACAATGACACGGAAACCGCTGCGGCGGTAAGGATCAATAAGCTTAGCGGTCATGATATCAATAAACCAGTCATCCCATTCGACTTCTGGATAATCTTTAGCTACTTCCGCCGCTATGTTCAGGAATTTTCCGTCAGTTGTTTTCACTACATTGGCTTTAGTAACTACACTGACTTTGTTGATGCCGTTCTTGTGGGCATAGTCAAATGCCAGACGGATAATCCGGTCTGAACCTTGTGAAGTTGTTACGCAGAAATCAATACCGAGGTCTTCAGTCACATCAATGCCGTCACTGCCTAAGGCATAGGAACCTTCGGTGTTTTCACGATAAAACATCCAGTCAATGCCTAATTCGGGAACTTTAACCGGCCGTACATTGGCAAAAAGATCAAGTTCTTTTCTCATAGCCACATTGGCACTTTCAATGTTCGGCCAAGGATCTCCTTTTTTAGGAGTTGTGGTAGGACCTTTAAGGATTACATGGCACTTTTTAACCTCTTCCAGAACATCATCAGGAATGGCTTTCATTGCCTTTACCCGGTTTTCAATGGTAAGTCCCTCAATGACTCTGATCTCAACTTTACCAGCTGCAATCTCGTCTTTCAGCATATTTTCTAAGACGGTTTTAGCATGCTCAGAAATGTAAGGTCCAATGCCATCTCCTCCACAAATTCCCACTATGAGTGGTTTGAGAGATGAGTAATCAGTCCATTCTTGGTTAGCTTTCATTAACTCAATTCTCTTGAGTTGTTTCTCGAGAATTTTGCCAAAATGTTCTTTGGCATCCTCTATCGCCTTCTCATAGACCATTTTTTCAACCAAATGCCTATCAGTGAACTGATATTTGAGCATCTTCCTTTAGCTGTTGAAAATGACACTATTTCTTAAACAAAGGGGCCTGCTTGGCAGGTAAAATTGAGAGAGTGATATGCGGCGTACCGCATATCCTTATTTTAGCTGCGGGGAATTAGTCCCAGATCACTGTAAGACAGCAGGGCAATATTGGGCAGACCGTCTCTTGCTAGCTGGGCAGCAACCTCTTCAAATGCTTCATCAGGCAGGATTACTGCCAGATCCAGATCCTCTG
Source organism: uncultured Methanomassiliicoccus sp. (assembly GCA_905203995.1). Classification (GTDB taxonomy): domain Archaea; phylum Thermoplasmatota; class Thermoplasmata; order Methanomassiliicoccales; family Methanomassiliicoccaceae; genus Methanomassiliicoccus_A. The sequence goes on from CAJKXZ010000003.1 coordinate 174,634, forward strand.
CCAGTTCATTATAATGTGTAATCGCATCGTCACGTTTCCAACTTGTATCCGATTCAATAATTTCAATCGAAGAGGCGCTTCCATTCTCATCAGCAATGGTGATAACTACCCATTCCGTATCTTCATATTCTTCGGTATCGTGCTTAGTGATGGCACCAGGATTTTCCGTTTGGATCATTTCTATTCTTTGAAAGGCTAAATCTTCCGTGTCAATCATGGTATGCTTCTTTTTGTTGAAGTTATTCAATTTACTTTCGCTTGACAAAAGTTTATTCTTTTAAACCCAATGCTCCTCCGATGCGTTGTACACACTGCCAAGAATGCTGTCGAGATACGATGATGGAGCTTTCGCAAGCCGACATCGCTCGTCTTGAGAAGAAAGGCTATCACCGCGATGAGTTTAGTTATGTTGGTGTAGATGGCATTCCCCGACTCAAGAATGTCGGAATCTGGTGTTATTTTTATGATCCCGAACGAAAACGCTGTAAAGAATATCAGGCCAGACCGCTCGGCTGCGCCTTATATCCCGTTAATCTCGATGAAGACGGAAAGTACGTCCTTGATGGTCTCTGCCCGCAGGCGGAAACGATCACCTTACAAGAACTCAAAATAAAAGGAAAAAGACTGGCGGCTTTAATTGCCACCATTGATGCTGAAGCTAAACTCAATTGTGATGCAGCGCGGAAGTAAGCTGCTCTTCAGGGAGTATGCCCCGCTCGGGATTAGGTCCTACTTCTCTAATGTGGCCGACAAAGTTCTTGAGAATTTCAGCAAATCGTTCCGGCTCGTCAGGATTAACCCAGTCTACGCCGATACGGCGTTTATCGTAACCTAGACTTTCGAGTACTTTGGTAAGGAGACTGATACGATTATTGGTTCTGACATTTCCACCACGGTAGTGGCAGTGACCTTCTTTTCCACCTAGTACGAGCACACCATCTGCTCCGCGGGAAAGCGCTTTCATTACCCATTCGGGATCGACTCTTGCTGAACAAGGTGTTTTAATCAGACAACAGGAAGGGTCCAGCTCCAGATGTTTTTCGCCGGCAGCATTAGCCGCTGGATACGAACACCAGTTGCAGGCAAAGACTACTACTCGGGGAAACGGCTCTTTGGCATCAAGCAGATCAGCGGTACACTCTTCGATCTCAGAAATCAGCGCTTCGTTGGAAAAGCCGCTCATATTCATGGATCCTGAGGGGCATGCCGCTACACAAGCACCGCATTTTTCACACAGATCATGATTGACATATGCTAGTCGGTGTGTACCTTCTTCTTTGAGCTCGATCGCTCCATATTTACAAGTAATGGCGCAGATGCCGCAGCCTGAGCAGGTCTGCGTGTTAACTTTAGCACCCTCTTCCCCGATGATTCTTGAATGACGGATTTTAGCTACCGCCATCGCGAGGAGCAGTCTTGCCTTCGAAGTAGCTACTTCAGCATCACTGTGAATCCATGCGGCTTGTTCTTTGATATTGGCATATTCAATCATGTGGGGACTGATGCCAGCTTTTTCGGCGGCTTGCTCAATAACGCCACCTTCCATAACTGGGGCAATAACAATGCGGTCAAGGTTGTTTTTAGCGATGATTTCCGAGATGCTTTTTACGCGGTCTTCAGAACAATATGGTTCCGATCCAGCATACTCGACATTCTTAAGGGATCCCGCATACTCCACCAATTTGTTAATCTTTAATCTTTCACTAAGTAATTCATCACCTGTGCAAATGAAAACACCTATTCTTGGAGACGTAGAATCCATAGCTTCACCATCTACCAATAATCAAACTTAAGAGTATAATGTTTGCACCGAAAATTGTTAAAAAAAGGGAAAGGAAGGAGTTTAATCCTTTTTCCAGAGTCCATGCTTATTGCAGTACGCTCTCACTGAGTTGATGTGAGTGCATTTGCAGGGGCAGTTGAACTCTGCTTGTGGTTTCATGCCTGGCTTAAGGTAGGCTCTCATCACCCGGGCGTCAGAAGAAACTTCAATCCATTGGATGTAGTGGTCTTCTTCCATGGGGTGTTCAACAGATCCTACTTTGACGAGAATGCCATTTTCAGTAGCTTCAACAACTGGTACATGTTTTTCTACTGCTGCATCGACGCTGTTGGCGCTCATTTTAACCATTGGTTTGCCGCAGCAGTGGAGACTGCCTAAGCCGTTGTTGACGACTTCTACGATGTTTCCACAAGCTGGACAATAATATAGCTCTTTAATTGCTGTCATCTCAAAACTCCTCACACTTTAATTGATAATATGAACGGGCGTGATCGCAAGATGGACAGATTTCCGGAGCTTCAGTTCCAAAGTGCATATATCCGCATTCTCTGCAAACCCACCATACGGCTTCTTTCTTTTTGAAGATCTCTCCTGCTTCCAAAGCAGCTAAGATTTTCTTATACCGCTCTTCGTGGTGGACCTCAGCAACGGCAATGGCTCTGAGCCTGTTGGCGACCTGAGGCAATCCTTCTTCATCAGCCACTTTGGCAAATTCTGGATACATTTCGCTGTGTTCGTAGTTTTCACCAGAAATTGCGGATTTGAGGTTTTCAATGGTGGTAGATCTCAGAATCGGCACGTCAGTTTCAATCTTTACGCCGTCGAAATTGTTCTCAGACTGTAATGAAACAAGCATTTTGTATAATTGGGATGCATGCTCTTTCTCTTGATCAGAAGTCAATCTAAAAATCTCTGCGATTTGTTCGTATCCTTCTTTTTTGGCAATGGAAGCATACATACTGTATCTGTTCCTAGCTATGCTTTCGCCGACGAAAGCTTTAGTGAGGTTTTCTACAGTTTTTTTCATGATTATCCTACACGCTAGCCGCATGTAGGATATTATATCTTTCCCCTATTTTGGAAATTATGTTATTTTTATAAAATTATTACTTTTACCTGTTTCAATCGATGATTCTTTCTTGCGGTCAACATCATTTTTCTTAAGTTCCCGCAGCGTATCTTCAAAAGACATAAAGGGGCGGCCGATTTCTTTGACAACTTTAGTCGTATCCAGGCAAGTATTTTTTCCTCTGATTACGACCGGCTCTACTTCATTGCTATTTATCCCGACACACAAGGCGGGATCAAAACCGAAGACTTCTGCCATTTTCAAGCCCATCTCATATCTGCTCAGACATTCAGGAACAGCTAGGTGATAGATGCCGACACACATCCTTTCCGCCATGAGCATCATTTCTGCAGCACAGTCCGGAGCGTAAGAGGGAGTTACATATTGATCTTTAAGAAGTTTCACCGCGCGGTTGGATTTCATCTGATCCAACGCCCAGGTAATGAAGTTGTATTTGGGTGTAGCTTTATTGATTCCATAGGTAGCTGAAACACGACATACGCAGTTTTGTTTAGAAGCATCCAGAACAATCCTTTCTCCTTCCAATTTCATCTGTGCATACTTGCTCAAAGGTTCAGGAGGATCAGTCTCAACATACTTGGTATCTTTATCACCATTATAGACGAGATCAGTTGAAATGAGGAATGTTCGGGACTTGACCTCTTTGGCAGCGGTAACAATATTGAGCACGCCTTCGACATTAGCTGCCCACCCTTCCTGTGGATGAGTCTCACAATATTCGGGACTGTCACAAGAGGAGTCAATGAAGACTACATCTGGCTGATATCGTTTCATGACTTCTTTTACTTCTTCAGCATTAATCGGATCCATAATGCCCATGGGGCAGTATCTCGCCCAAGAAGTTTTTTTGTAGGTTCCGACCGCATCAATTCCTTTTTCTACGGCAAGCTTGCAGAGATTCTGCCCGATCAGCCCGTCAGCCCCGACAACAAGGATTTTCTTCATCAATTGGAGAAGAGCACTTCTTCTGAAAAAGTTTAGTGCTATTGTTTTTAAACCCGCACCTCTACTTTTTTGATTTACACTTCTCCGTAGGGAGTTGTAAAAGGGTGATCAGACTGACTCAGGAACAGAACGCTTCCACAAAAGGAAACATCTCCATTCTGGTTTTGTTATCTCTTATAAGTTTAGTAGTCATGTTTGTCGAGATCATGCTCGTGCCTGATTTAAGGCAGGTAGCATCTGATTTCACCAATGGCGCCGAATGGATTTCCTGGGTGCTCTCCATTTATCTGCTGGTAGGCGGTGTAGTCACACCAATTATTGGTAAGCTGGGTGACATCTATGGCACCCGGAACTTGCTGATCATTGTGATGATCATCTATCTCTTTGGTTTATTGGGTTCTGGTTTCTCTATTTCTATTTCCAATGCCCTTTTGGGAGAAGCGAATATCTTTGTGCTTTTGTTTTTCAGAGGTGTACAGGGAATTGGTATGGGTATGTTCCCGCTGGCTTTCAGCGTGATTCGTAACGTCTTCCCGCAGGAACGGATCCCCTTCGCTTTAGGTTTAGTCTCCTCGATGTTTGCTGTTGGTACTTCCATCGGCTTGGTACTTGGAGGCTGGCTTACTTCTGTTGACACATGGAATTTTGCATTTCATCTGGTAGCTATTCCCTTTGCAGTTCTGATCGTGGCAGCCTTCTTTGTGGTAAAGAAAGAACAGGGTGTAGAAAAAGGAGAAAAGATCGATGCCGTCGGCGCTGCTTTACTGGGCGTTTCCGTTTTCTGTCTGCTTTATGCTGTAACGGCCGGCCGCACTGATGGTTGGACTAGTACCAAAATCGTCTCCTTTTTTGTCGTGTCGGCAGTGACTGCTGTTGCCTTTGTCCTGTGGGAAAGAAGATCCAGCGAGCCGATTGTTAAACTTTCATTATTCAAAAATCTGGGCATTCTCAATGCCACTCTGGTCGCCTTCTTTGCTGGTCTGGTAATGTTTCTTTATTACCAAACAATGCCCTTCTTTTTAGAGACGCCGGTAGCTCTGGGTGGTTATTATGGCTTTAGCGATACCTTCATTGTGGGTCTGCATATGCTGCCGACGGCCGCCTTCCAGTTTATCTTTGGAATGACGGGTGGACTCGCATCTAAGAAATATGGCTCGACCAATGTGATGGTCGTTGGAACAGCAATCATGGCCATTGGCTTTTTGGTCTTGACGCAATTCAATGATGTCTTCTGGAAATTAGCCGTGTCACAGGCGATTTTAGGAACCGGTATTGCTCTGGCAATGAGTTCTTTGATTAATGTGGTTATGGACTTTACACCTAAGCAGGAATTTGGGGTTTCTTCGGGAATGAACACCCTGTTTAGAACGATCGGCGGGGCGATCGGACCGGCACTTTCAGCTGCCGTTATGGCACCTTATATTATCCCTGGCTTTGAAGAGCTATACAGATATGAGGGGTTCGATCGAATCTGGACCGTAGCCACAGTGTTTGCCATTGTTGCTTTCTTAATTGCCCTAATCTTTCGTAAGGGCGGAAAACAGGGTAAAAGCTCATGAAGAGAATTAACTTTGATGTATTGAGGTGTGGTAGATGGATCTTAAAAAGATGTATAGAGAACATTCATTACGAGAAAATCCTCCCGGCGGATATCGTCCGGATGAGGTATTGATTGATACGGTAGGCGGTAAACTTGTGCACGGAACTGCCGCTTTAGATTTGAGTAATAATGCCATCAACTCGCTTTATCTGGCTCAGGAAGGATACTATGTCGCCGCCCTTGCACCTGATGCCGATCTGGTTGCTGACACGGCCGCTAAAGCGGAAGAAACTGGAGCTAATGTAAAAGTTTATTCAGCCGATCTTACTTCTTTACCCTTTCCCAACGAAGAGTTTGATTTGGTCTTTGATAAACGCTGGTTCGACCACATCGGCAATGTTGAACGGGATAAGTACGCAGAAGAAATGTGGCGGGTTCTCAAACCCGGTGGACATTTGGTACTGGTAACTGTACAATGCAGAAATGCCCGCGGATGTTGCGATCGCGGTGATCCTTATGGCCGCTTCCGACCGATCTTTGACATTGAAGAGATCAGAGATGTAACTTCGATGTACATGGACAGCAGACAGAGATTGTTCTCGATGCTGCTCAAAAAGAAACAGACTAGGTCTTAAACAGACAGGCAGGGCAGAAATTTTCGCATAAGATAATTATTGCCCTGTCGTGAAATCATTTTAAATCCTTTTGCGTAATAAAATTTTCTAGCAGCGATGTTGGTAGTTTGCACCCATAATTCAATAACTTCAGCACGGTAAATCTCGGCAATTTCTTCGATACGTTTAATCATCTCACTGCCATAGCCGATTCCGCGATAGTCTCGATCTACTTGAATGGAATTTATGAAGAGTATGCTGTCCCGGATATCAATGGAGTAATAGGCAACGATTTTCCCCTCGATCTCAAATACTTCATTATAGGTTGAGTTATGGAGGAGCATCTTTAGCAGGTCCTCATCTTCCCAGGCGACCCCCCAGGATTCATAGATCACCTGTGACATATTATCTCTACTCATGATGAGTACCTGAGAAATGTCTTTTCTTTGCATTTCTCGAGAGATAAACTCCGTTTCAGTCATATGCACGGCTTCATAATCTTTCTGATACTTAGGGTATTGTTTGTTAAACGTCTTTGATCAGCATTTCTTTGTTTTTCTAACGTAACATCATTAACAAACTGCCGATAAACCGAAGTAGGAAGGCAATCATGTTATATAGAGCAACTGAGCTCCTAGGTGTGGTGATTACTAGTGGTAAAAGTAAGCGCTGAAGCGATTGATTTCATTAAAGACTTGCTCGACAAAAACGAAAAGCAAGGATACGGCATTAGGATATATCTTGCAGGTATGGGCTGCTCAGGTCCTCAGTTTGGAATGGCTTTCCAAGAGGGAGCCAAAGATGGAGACAACACTCAAAATGAGGATGGCTTCGCGTTCTATTATGATGATGAGACTAAGGAACTCTTGGACGAATCGACAGTTGATTACATCGAGACTCCCAGCGGTTCAGGCTTAGTCGTAAACAACCCAAACATTAAATCTTCTTGCGGCGGCTGCTCTGGCTGTCACTAAATCGACACATAGCGCCTCTGGCGCTGTTTATTTTTTATAAAATTTTTCATGATTTTTGATGGCAGTTCCTATAATGTAAAGCGCCTTTCTGCTCAGAATTATAATTTACTTGGTGATGATTCATACACGTTTCTTTTAATATCGGCTGCCGTTCATGAATAAGATGTATGTTGACCATCCCCTCATCAAAGAGGAAACAATTCAATTTAGAAGCTATCAGCGCTATCTCGCTGATTCTTGTCTGAGTGCTTCTACACTGGTTGTTTTACCGACAGGGATGGGAAAAACAGTTGTGGCGTTAATGGTCGCCGCGGAAGTTATGGAACGGAAAGGTGGCAAAGTACTATTTTTAGCCCCTACCAAGCCTTTGGTGGAACAACATTCTGACTTTATGGAAAAGAGCATTCTCTGCCGGGCCATCACGACTCTTACGGGCGAAATCATGCCCGAAGAACGGGAGTTGCTCTGGAATAGTTCCGATGTTATTGTCTCCACGCCGCAGGTAATTGCTAACGATCTCAAGCAGGAAAGAATTTCACTTGAAAATGTCAGTTTAATTATTTTCGATGAAGCCCACCGCGCTGTGGGCAATTATTCCTATGTGCTCATTGCTGAAGAGTATGCCAAGATCAGCAATGGTCTAGTTCTGGGCATGACTGCTTCCCCGGGTTCTAATGCCGCCAAGATCATGGAAGTGTGCAATAACCTGAATATTGAACGAATTGAAATAAAAACTGAATTGGACAAAGATGTCTCTGACTTCGTCCATGAGAACTATGTTGATTGGATCGTCGTCGATCTTCCTAAGGCAATTCAGGAAATTGCCAATGTCTTAAGAACCCTCTACGACCGTTATATTGCTGAATTAAAACTTACGGGCCTGATGACGCCGGGAAGGCCGGCCACAATGTCCCATCTGTTGGATGTACAGAAAGAAGTACAGGCACGACTCAACAGTGGGGAAAAGAACAGAAAATTGTACAATGCGTTATCTGTTCAAGCACGCGCTGTAAAAGTAAACCATGCCATCGAACTTATCGAAACACAGGGAGTAACGCCTTTGTCTTCATATCTTAAAAAAATTAAGGAGGATGCTGAAGACAGTAAAGGTTCGAAGGCTTCCAAGGCGATCGTTACTTCGCAAGAATTTGAAATTGTTATGGAGATGGTTGCCAATGCGAAGATGGAGCATCCCAAAATTTCGCGGATTATGGGGGTAGTAAGCCAGCAGCTCAACTCACGGCCAGAATCAAAAGTTTTAGTCTTCACACAGTATCGTGATACCTGCGATATGGTGGTGGATTATCTTTCGAAAATTGAGGGAGTTAGAGTTTCCAAGCTCATTGGCCAATCGGGACGAGGCAGTGAAAAAGGTTTGAAACAAAAAGAGCAACTGGGTGTATTGCAGCGTTTTCGAGATGATGAAATAAATGTTCTTGTAGCCACGTCAGTAGGTGAAGAAGGTCTTGATGTTGCCAATACTGACTTAGTGGTATTCTATGAGCCAGTGCCTTCGGAAATACGAAGTATTCAAAGACGGGGAAGGACTGGCCGTAACCGGGATGGTAAAGTAGTCGTATTGATGACGGCGGGCACAAAAGATGAAGTATCGCAGAAATCCAGTGACCGCAAAGAGCAGGAAATGAAAAAAAGATTATATGCTCTTAAGAAAGAATGGGACGCTCAAAAAACCGGCATTCAAATGAGATTTGAAATAAACTGAGCTTGGGATTCTTTGATTTCAATTCCATAACCTACATATCCAATTATTCTTGCTTGTGGAAATTATTATTTATCGATTCATTCAATTTAAAAATAACAAATCATGCATTGCTATGATGAGTATGACAGCATTTTTCAACTTCATCCAGTAGCGTATAAGCGCTCACCTCTCAAGAATTAAACAATTACTTCTCTTGTATTCTTTCTTCTTTATTTGCGATTCCAACGATAATAATCAACGTTAACTATCTTTAACTGGCTTTTAAGAATTATCCGCAGTGAACTACTAGATGGTACAATTTATATCTCATTGTCTTCTTAGTATTTTCCAATCTTGCATGTTTGATGAGGCTATCGTTATGTTCATAATGGATGTGGCATTGGAGGAGTTATGCAGTACGGAGACCTGGTAAAGGTCTATGAGGCAATAGAATCCACAGCATCTCGTCTGGAGATGGCCGACATTCTTGCTAACTTGTTTAGATCATCTGATTGTAAACAGATCCGTACCATAGTCTATATGACTCAGGGAAATATCGTTCCTGATTTCTATCCTGAAAAACTTGGTATGGCTGATAAATTATATCTGAGAGCCTTATCCATGGCCACTGGCCAGAAAGCGTCGAAGATCAAGGAGCTTTGGGATAAAGAAGGCGACACAGGAAAAGTTACAGAGTTAGTGTTTGCCAATAAAAGTCAGACTACTCTTTTTTCACAGGATTTAACTTTAGAAAGGGTACACACCGCCCTTCTTAAGATTTGCCGGGCTGATGGCGACGGCTCGCAGGATCTCAAAATGAAACTGCTGGCGGATATTCTGCACGATGCTAAACCAAACGAGGCCAAGTACATCGCCAGGCTGGCTACGGGGAGAATGAGGATCGGCATTGCCGCTCAGACCGTTATTGATGCTCTGGCCATCGCCTTTGCCACCAAAGCCGACAAACCGGATATTGAACGGGCCTTTAACATCACCTCAGATTTGGGCCTGGTTGGCGAAACCCTCTGTACTGAAGGCCTTGACGGAGTAAGGAATTTAAAAGTCCACGTCGGCAATCCGATAAGAGCGATGCTCGCCGAGAGACTTTCTTCTCCTGAAGAGATTCTTGAGCGCTTAGATGGCAAAGCTATGTTTGAATACAAATACGACGGCCTCAGAATTCAGGCGCATATTTCTCCGCAGGAGATTAAACTGTATTCCCGGCGGCTAGAAGATATGACTGGTCAGTTTCCAGATGTGGCCCAAGCTCTGCGGGAAGCATTTGTGGGCGTCGATGCCATCGTAGAAGGTGAATGTGTACCGATTGACATCAACACGGGAGAATTTCTTCCCTTTCAGGAGGTTTCTCACCGGCGGGGCCGAAAGCACGCTTTGGATGAAGCAATTGAAGATTATCCTGTTAGATTCCATCTTTTTGATTGCCTGTATCTTAACGGGGAAGATCTTACTCTCAAGTCTCTGCCGCAACGCAGAGAATCCTTAAGTCAATGCATTCAAACCACCGCTTCTGTGAGGCTTTCCGAAGCGAGAATTTTCAGCTCGGCGGAAGAGGTACAGACTTTCTTCCTGCAGGCTTTAGCTGACGGTTGTGAAGGCCTAATGGCTAAATCCGTGGGAAACGATTCCATCTATCGTGCCGGTGCAAGAGGCTACCTTTGGATCAAATACAAAAAAGAATACCGATCTGAGATGAACGACACCGTCGATTTGGTAGCGGTGGGTGCGTTTTATGGACGGGGAAAACGTGGAGGTACCTACGGGGCCCTTTTAATGGCCACTTACAACCCAGACAATGACATGTTTGAAACAGTCTGCAAATTAGGCAGCGGCTTCAACGATATGGATTTAGCAACCCTTCCTGAAAAACTTAACAAGACGAAGATTGACGCACGTTTTACGAGAGTCAATTCTAAGCTGGAAGCGGACGTGTGGTTTGAACCGGCGCTTGTCTTGGAAGTGCGCGGTGCTGAAATTACTCTCTCGCCAATTCATACTTGTGAATCGGGAGTCGTCCGTGATGATGCTGGTTTTGCTATCCGCTTCCCTCGCTTTACTGGCACAGTCCGTGTAGATAAAGATGCCAGAGGTGCAACAACCAGCTCAGAAATCATGGAGATGTATCGTAAACAACTCAAGCAATCCAACTGAAGTTTTGGCACTTAGCGGTGTCGCGGTTAAGGAAATATTATATAAGTGGCGTAGTATGGACACCTTATGGAACTTCAGCTCCTCGATAAGGACAAGGACTCCATAAGAATCCAAATCCTCGATGCCGACATGACACTCATTCAGCCGATAATCAATGAATTGATCAAAGATGAAGGAGTAGATGAGGTAAGGCATATTACTGGACATCCAGAATTGGATTTGCCTATTTTATACATCAGAGTCAACAATGGGAAGCCACAGACTGCACTCAAGAGAGCAGCCAAAACATTATCCAACGAATACAAAGATGCGCTGGAGAATCTAAAGTAAATGCAAGAATGTAGCGGCGCTGAGGCTGAAATCGGCCTCGAAGTATTTTTTACAGACTCTCCGGGTATCGGAGGTCGATTGAAACAGGATCCTGAGGATTTTATTGTTGATGAGATCTCTTTACCGCCCTCTGAGGACAAAAGTGGCTCCTATACGATTGCCAAGGTTACTTCTCAAAATTGGGAAACCAATCGTCTGATCCGTGAACTTTCTAAAACACTGGGTATCAGCAGAGATAAAATTGGTTTTGCAGGCACTAAAGATAAACGGGGCATTACTTCACAGCTGATGTCTTTTCAAACACCGCTGGAGAACGTCAGCCGACTGGCGCTTCATCAGATTGCAATTACTGACCTCTACCGGTCAAAGAAACCTCTGACCATCGGTGATCTAATCGGCAATCATTTCATCATTCGGGCCCGCAATTCTCCGGTTGATATAGACACCTGCCGGGAATCGATTGCCCAAACTAATCAACAACTCACAAATCTGGGCGGCTTTCCTAATTTCTTTGGTGTACAGCGTTTCGGAGCAGTCCGACCGGTGACCCATCTGGTGGGGAAGTGGATTGCCAAAGGCGATCTGGAAAAAGCCGTTATGACTTACGTGGCGCATCCTTTAGATTCTGAAGGAGAAGATACTCGAGCTGCAAGGGCACGTTTGGAACTCGAAAGGGATTTTGCCGAGGCGATCGAGTACTACCCCAAGACTCTGACTTTTGAACGAATGATCATTGGTTATCTGGCAAGGAATCCTGAGGACTACGCCGGTTCAATCGGAGTCCTCCCACCTAATCTGCAGATGATGTTTGTCCATGCGTATCAATCATACTTGTTTAACCGCATGTTGAGTGAACGTATCCGCCAAGGTCTGCCTTTGAATCGTCCGCTTGTCGGTGATGTAGTGCTTCCGGCAGACCGGAATGGACTCCCTGATCATGACCATGGTGTTCCGACTACAGAAGCCAACATTGATCTGGTGGAGCGTCAGGTGAAAAAAGGAAAGGCTTTCATCAGCACAGTCCTGTTTGGTACTGATTCAGTATTTGCTGAAGGGGCACCTGGGGAAATTGAAAGAAAAGTAATCGATGAGGAACAGCTCATCGCTTCTGACTTTATGGTTCCTTTAATTCATCAATGCAGCTCCAAAGGAAGCCGAAGAGAAATCCTGGGTAGCGTCACCGATCTGGAGATAAACATCCTTGATGATTACTCAGAATTCTCTTTCTCTTTGAATAAGGGCTGCTATGCAACTGTGCTGCTCCGTGAATTTATGAAGAACGGCACGTTGATGGATTATAGTTGATTTATAATCGATAATAATCCCTTGTTGCATAGTTGTCTGTAGATTCTTCCTCTTCTTCCGGCGGTTGCTCCTTCTTCTTTTTCTGAGGTTCATCCTGCAGAATGCCGGCGTTACGCATCAGCCTGGTGGACATTTCTTCTTTATCCGTCTTAGGGTAAGGGTGATAATTGTCCTTTTTCAGCTGTGTACGTTCGGCATCGGCAATGCGTTTCATCGCCCATTTTTGATGAATGGTCTTTATCTGTTTTTCAGACAACACGACTTCTGAACCTTCTTGTTCCTCATCCTCGCCGCTCTTGAAATTGAGGGGGATATGGCAGCGGGGGCAGGAGGCGAAGTTGGAAGCACATTGCATACACATCAGCGTACCGCATTTGGGACAGGCAGCCACTACCTGCTCATCATGGAAGATACAATTCCTGCCGCGATATTGGGCTGATTTGGTGTTATAATAAACGTCAACTGCCTTTGAACGGTCAATTGGTTTTTGCGGGGCAGCGTCTTCCGCGGGTTTTTTCTTGAAGAGAGACACTTCTCTTTTGGTTGTCGTGTTAGCCGCTTCATACCTCATTGGTGCTTCCACTGCTTCTTCACTGTCCCGGTAAGCTGCAGCATTAGAGGAGTTGATAATGGTCATCAACTGGCGGGCCATATAGATACCAATATCCAGATACTCCATCAGCTTCAAGGTTGTGTGGTATTCGGAAGGCATTGTGAAAGCTGTACGCAGCAGCTTTTCCGTCTCTTTGTCCGGCGCCTGAGTTGGAAACTTCATGTTGTTGACTTGACTGATGTACGAGAGGATCTTTTTAGCATTGGTTATGTCAGGTTCATCCATTGCTGTATATACTTCTGACAAGTAGAGACCCTTGCGTGCATAACGGGGATTTCCCAAGGTTTTGAGGAGAATCTCTTTGGAGACGTTCTCATAGTTCTCAAATTCTTCAGTAGACATGCTGCTGATGTCTACATCTTCTTTTGAGCGCAGGCGTTCATTCACCAGATCTAAGAAATCATTGGGAATGCCAACATCACGGGCTGCTTCTTCACGGCTCACACTTCTTGCCCGGCTGTGTTCAAACCGCAATAGTTTTGCGGAATAGGCTTCCGTTTCCTGCTCTTTTATTTTGCCAGTAAGTTCAACATTTCCTTCCAGCGCTAATTTAAAGTTGGGATCAATCTGCAATGCTCTTTCAAAGGCATATTTTGATTTATCCAGTTCATTTTTTCGCAGGTAAATACGGCCTTGTCCCAACCAAGCATATTTATTTTCTAATTCATAATCTAAAATTTTCTGATAACACCGTAAGGCCTCATCATTATCTTCCATTTTTCCCAGCGCTGCTGCTTTGTTTAGCCAGGCAGCGGTGTTGTGCTCATCAATGGAAAGTGCTTTATCAAAGCTGAAGATTGACTCGGACAGTTTTTCTAATTTAGCTTGTACGGTTCCGATGTGGGCCCAGAGGGTAGAACTGTTTTTATCAGTTTTAGTTGCTAATAAATAAGCATCTAACGCCTCTTCTAAATGTCCCAGCGATTCTTCTGCTTTAGCTAATGCCTGATATGTTTCGGAAGTTGTGCTGCCAAATTCCACCGCACGTTTGTAACAGTTTACGGAGGTCTCGCGGTCGTCGAGCTTGTAGTAGATGTTTCCTTTAACCCGCCAGGCATCAGCATTGCTGGGGTTGAGACTATGTGCCCTGTCCAGCTCATCTAAGGCCCTATCAACATCACCGATGTAGGCGTAAGTGCGGCCGCGGTCGACATAAAATTCATCATTCTCTGGGTCAATTTTAATCGCCTCGTTAAAGGCCTTTAAAGCGTCATCGACGTTGCCGTTCAAGAGGAGCGCTTTACCCTTTTTGTCGGCAAGGGTAGCATCTTCTGGTTTGAGTTTCCAGACGTAATCGTACGCATTGGCAGCCGAGAGATAATCTTGTAGCACCATGTGCATTTCTGCTTTCTTTTCGGCGGCGATGGTATTTTCTGGTTCAATAGATAAAACGTGATTGTAATCTTCCAATGCATCATCACTGCGTTTGAGGATGTGTAACGCATCAGCACGATGGAGGTATGCGGAAATATTCTCGGCGCTCACTTGAATCAAGACACTACAAACATCAATGATGCCCAGGTAATCTTCTTTGAATTCAAGAATCTCTCTTCTCGATTCTAAAGTACCTTCATCAAAGGGATCGATTTCCAAGACTTTGTTGTACACTTTAAGAGCATCATTAATCCGCTCCATTTTGCACAGCACATCTCCTTTGTCAATCAAGGTCGCTTTGTCTTCTGGATCATATTTGAGAATTTGATTGCAGGTTGCAAGCAGGTCAGAAGGTCTGTCTAATTCTTTCAATGATTCTTTCTTATCAATGATCGCGCCAACATCTTTGTATCCTGCGGAAAGTGCTTTATCGAAGCAGCTCACCGCTTCCACATGCATTCCTAGTTTGGCAAACGATTTTCCTTCCATAGTATAGACTTGTAAATTAGTATTGTCAATCTGGATATAGCGGTCAAAACAATCGATGGCGTTCTCATGCTGACCCAGCGCGGCATAAGCTACGCCTTTGTTATACAAGACAAAAAGATCATCAGGACACAGCTCTAACGCTTTGTCATAGGATTTTAGTGATTCTTCATATTTATTATCTGAAGCTAAAGCCAGAGCATGAGCGCACCATACATCTTTATTCAGGGGATCGATTCTTAAAGCTTCATTAAGAGCCTCAGCTGCTTCGGAGAATCGGAATAAGCCGTATAACGAATCACCTTTGATTCTCCAAAATGCTGCATCTTCTGGGAAGCGGATCGTTCCTTCTGAAGCAAGCTCCAGACTGCGGTCAAACATCTTCTCTGAAAATAATTCAATACATAAATTATGGAAGGCAATGGTGTTATCTGGATCTAAGGCTAAAACCTCTTCATAATAGCTGATAGATTCAGCCGGTTTGCCCGTGCGGTCATAAGCTATTGCGCAGTCTAAAAGCCCCTCGATATTTTCTGGATCGAGCTTGACAATCTCTAAGGCAATATTGAGCACATCCTTATCACGGCCATCGCCTTTGTATGCATCTTTCAGCGCTTCTAAGACTTTCTGTTCGCCAGGGAAATTCTTTGATGCTTTTTCTAAAATCCTGATGGCGTCGGCATAATGCTGGATCGCATTGTATGCCACACCAGTTTCATACATCGCCTCCAGATCATCAGGCATTATGTTCAATACCGCTTCAATATTTTTTATTGTTTCTTCATTAATTCCAATTGAAATTGAAATGTTTTTACGTTTGACCAGTAAGCCAAAATCATCAGGGAAAGAAAGCAAAGCAGACTCTGCTTTATCCAGAGCGTCTTCAAGGCGATGCAGTTTGACTAGGGAATCGATGATTGCGTAGCAATACTGAATATTAGCATCATATTGCATCAATTGATAACATATGGAAATGACTTCTTCCCATTTATTCTGAGTAAGAACTGTACGGTATACGCCTTCCATGGCTTCTAAGCATTTTTCATCCTTGGCGAAAACTTCTTTATACAACTCTTCGGCCTTTTCTACCATGCCCATTGATTCAAAGGCGGAAGCCAATTCTAGCTTGATATCATTTCTTTCGGGATCGTTACTAATGGCCCTTTTGTAATATTCAATCGATTTTTCAACCGGTTCACAAGCGCGGATAGTCTTTGCTTTCCCAAGGTTTCCTTCAACGGAATTGGGGTCGATCTTGAGAACTTCATCATAGACTTTAGATGCCTCGATGTATTGTTTTTCAGTTCTCATCAAGTCGGCGGTGAGAAGCATGGCTTGAATATCGCCGGGAGAGTGATCAAGAACATAATCTAAAGTCTGAATTGATTCGGAACTCTGTCCCGAATTCATCAGCACTTCTGCTTTCTTAGTTCCCCACAGCGTAGGGTCTTCATATTCCATTAGCAGATCGTAGGGTGGTAGGTAACTGGGATTATTTTCGACAAGCTGTTTTGCTTCAGCCACTGCTTCTTCGACTTTTCCGAGCTTAGAGAGTACAACAGCATGATCCGCGAGTACTTTTTCACCATCATTGCCCAACGCAATGATGGCCTCAATGGATGTCAAAGCGTCATCATACTGGCTTTTAGCAGATTCTGCCTGGAATTTGTTATACCATGCTGCTTCTAGACTTGAATCAACTTGGATTGCTTTATTTGAAGCAATGATGACACCATCGTAGTCTTCAGTTTTCAGGAGTAGAGAAGACAGCTTCAATAAACACTCAGGGAATTGAGGATATTCTTTGAAATCTTCATCTTCTTTAAATAAAAGGTCCTTGGCATTGTTTATCTGCTCAGAGACCTCTTTCAGCTCGCCAGCTTCTAATGCTGTTTCTGCATTTTCAATAGCTTTGCTAGCTTTTTGGAGATTCTTAGCTTCTTTATCTCTTAATGATTCAATAAATCCCATCCAACCACCGAGTGGCATGGTATCACGATAGGGGGTCAAAAAGCTTTGCAAAAAATGAACCCCGTCTGCAAATGGTCTGACAAGTTTTATACGCCATAAATGGCCTCGCTCTGGACTCTTTTCCCAATCACCGACGTCAGTATAGAAATACTTAAATATAACATCAATTTATACAGAAATTTGTCTGACTTTTGTCTGACAAACGCATGATGGGATGCAAAAAACACTAGCTGTGCATTCATGCTTCATAGGATGGGATGAAGTCTGATTGTCATTAGCAAAATGCACATGGGGGACAGGATGGGGTCCCCAAAACATGTTTATCTTTCTAATCTTGCCAGACATATTTCTAACCACTAACTTATATCGTATCTTTTCTATACACCCTCGTTTCCAAAAATGAGGGAGGGAACACATGTCTAGAAAATTATCAATGGCTATCGTAATCTTAATCGTGGCAGTCATTGTAATTGGTGTAGCAGTCTACTATGTTGCTTCCGACGATGATACAAAAGACACTTACCGTTTGTCTTTTGAAAGCAATGGAGGATCAACTTTATCCTCTATGGAAGTCGATAAAACTTCACCTGTTATCGCGCCAGCTGATCCAACAAAACCGGGATCAGAGTTCATTGGCTGGTATACAGATGAAGGTCTCACCGCACCTTTTGCATTTAACCAACCGCCATCTGAAAGTCTCACTCTTTATGCCAAATGGGCGCCAGTCCTTGAATTGGATGAAGATGAATTTGAACAAGCTATCAACGATCCAGACAACATTACCTATGTGTTTGGAGATGGTACTCAAGAATCAATTGCGATCAACGGCAGTGATTTACTGAAATTGATCTATTCTGATTTAGAGACACTTACCTTAAAAACTTCCAACGGCTATGTCGTTGTTGATCTTGAAGATCTGCAAGATGATGTTAAGCTCACTAACGATTCAGTACTTCGTTTCTCAATCTCAGTCGGCAATAAATCAGCCTTGACTGCTGAAGAAGCTGACATTATCGGAGACAGACCTTTCTATAATGTTATTTTCTCGATTGATAAAATAAGTGTGACTGATCCTGGTGATTTCATCACACTTTATCTAAACTACAATTTACAGAATGGAGAAAACCCTTCCAAACTGGAAGTTTATGTAATCTCCAGTGATGGTTCAGTAAGTAAAATCGATACGGATTATCTCGCTTCAATGAATTTAATTGAATGCGATCCGGATCATTTTTCATACTTCATCATAACTTATGACGGGCTGCAGTGGCCTAATATGTTTGGCTTAAACATTCCTCCAGCTTCGGAGAGAGTGGATGAATATTTCCAGTCAAATATCTTAAATGGATTTGCTGATTACTTGCCGGATGAACTCCCACAAGAAGTGCTGAAGTATTTTGACTTTACAAAATTCGACTGGGAAATCCAATCAGCGACGGTTGAGGATTATTCACAAGCACGTTATGACGAATACGTCAAATCAATAGAAGCTAGCGGATTCACCAAGTCGCCAGTGTTTTCATCATTACTTCAGGCTTCAGAGGATGATAATTCCTTCTGGGTAGGAACGAAAACTGTCGGTGGTGTCGATTATCTGATCTTCATCGATCTTTCAACAGATGATGGTTTTGCTGACGAACTTTCGGTATCACTCATCAACTTCGATCCTTTAAAGGAACTTGGAATTTCCATCAATGATCTCACGGGACCAAGTGCTAATTGGATCGATCAGCTAGCCGGTTTCCAGATTCCTGAGCCGTATGTTAATGCTGGTTATGAGACCTATGCAGACCTTTCCTTCCATGGTTCAGCCTTGGCAGATTTAATCAGCGACATTATTGTTGAAAAGAACTTAACTCCTGAGGAACAGGCAGAACTAGATGCTGGACTCAAGGTGCTAAACAGCATTCAGGGCAATATCGGCTATCTTGAACTAATTGCTCCATACAGTAAATTAACACCTGACGTCATTGCGCAAGAAATCAACAGCATCCAAGAGAAAAATGGCCTGAAATACGTCAATTTACTCTTTGATGAAGACGGTATAACTTCACCAGTGGTTCTTACCAAGACCCTTAAAGTTGTCGATGGACAGCTTACTTTCGAAGATCTGATCATCATCAGTTGGTCACCTGTGTATTTTGCCGATCTCTATGAACTGAACATCATCGCGATCGACTCTGCATTCACGCTGGATATTGGCGCTTTAGAGATTCCCGGCATTGCGCTCAACAAGCTACTCTTTGGAGAAGCCTGGGAAGAGACCGTTGCCGGTTGCCAACTTCCTGTGCCCTTTGAGGGTGCTACCGCCAACGTGCTCATCGATCTCTCGATTAATAGCGATGCACTTTTGGCTAGTTTAAAAAGCATGATCGCCGAATATAATCTGGATCCAGATCTTATCGAATCCTTGGAAGAAAGTCTAGCTAGTCTCTATGGTCTCAATGGTGACCTCGGCATGGTTTCCCTTGCCAACGAAAAGCTCACCCACAGTTCTGTAAATGAATATGTGCAAAAGCTTACCGAGGCAAATTCAGGATTCATCAAGGTCATTGATGAGAGTGATGATTCGGAGCACCTATGGGTACTTACAAAATCAGATTTTGCTACTGGTACTGTTGAATGCATAATTCAGATTTCATGGGTTGCTTTCCAGATGAACGGTGTTGATAACTACTCAATAGGGATCACCATCCTGAACAACCACAGCGATCTTTGAAAAGCGCAATCATAAAGGCCTTTGGCCTTTATTTTATTTTTTTATCCAGCAGTTCTTTGTATTGTTTTCAGCACTCAGATATGGGCTATCCTAAGATGCTACTCTAACAAAAGTCTTATAAAGGAACTGGGAATAAGGGTGGAATACGCAAGCGTGATCTAGTTGGTTAGGATTTTAGCCTTCCAAGCTAACTGCCCGGGTTCGAATCCCGGCGCTTGCACTCTTTTATATCTATTTTAAGCTGGAGCTGCACTGCTTTTGGTTTTATCAGTAATGCGTTTTATACAGAAGGCGGTAGCAAGTAAGTCATTGAGTATTCCGTCAATAACTTCTTCATAAGTTCTAGTTCAACTTTCTGGCCTCCGCCTTGTTTCTTAGCTAAACGGTAAAATTCTCTGATTTCATTGTCTAAGAACAGATCGTTTTCAAATTTTAAGCGATAGGCAATCCGCACATATTTGGCAGTAAGATTGTATTTTGCAAGGATCTGGATATCTTTTTTATTCTCATTATATAAAGTCTCAATGCCGCTTTTATCCGTTCCCCTGCTCATTTTGTTTAGCAGCAACAGGCATACTGCAAAATCATGAAGTGTTTTATTGGTTTCAGCTGTATTCTTAATTACATTTTCCAGCTCTTGTTGGGCTTCTTCTACCTTTCCACAGTGGAGCAGATACTCTGCTCGATTGAAGCGTAATTCGTCAAGGAAAGGCGTGGACCCGTCAACTTCAGGAATTTCAAAGATTTCTGCCGGCATCTCATCCACGCGGTAGCCTTTGAGGGTCAGCAGTGTTAATTCTTGCGATTTTTCAAACAATTCTTTTGCCGCATTATTCTTTTTGAATAGTCTGAGAATCATCCCGTCATTGTAAACTCCCCGGTTGTGAATAGGAAACGCATTAGACAGGGTGATAAAGATGCCAACAATCGTCATCGTGTAAAAAAATACCTGAAGGGGAGCATTATGCAGACGATTCATGAGTATTGCTGATACAATCGTCAGGAGCGCAGTGGCGAGAACACCGCCCATTACATAAAGTGTATAGGATTTGTTTTCTGCTGTTTTAGGATGCATCAGATTGGCACCAAAGGTTCCAGGAATGCTCATTTTGTTGTGAACATATTTTCCATTAACTTTAATAAATGTGTAGCCAAAGATGGAAAATACATCTAGTTTATATCCAGACAACATTCCAAAAAATACATGCCCTAACTCATGGATGAAGGCATGGATCATTATTGACAGGGTCACGCCTATTAAAAAGATCAGGGGCCACATCTCAAAAGCAGTAAACTCCACGATTGTGCTTTTAGTGAGATATACAAAAATAATCATTAAGGCTAGTGATAAGATCAATGGTGCTGCGCGTCCTGCAGATCCTTTCTTCACGCAGCCGCATGATTGGAATACTACTTAGATTTTATTTAATCATGAGTTATTGGCTCATATTCAAGGTGCGCTTCAATATCTGTTGCTTCCAGTTTAAAGATGACTGGCCTTAAGCCATCGTTGCAGCTGCAGATCGCCACTCCCGGCTCTTTTATCCAATCGCCATGGTAAAAGAGGTGTTCGCCGGTACCGTGAGCCAGAGCAAAGGCGTATTGATAAATGGCTTTCCAAGCTTCATCACAAAATCCTTCTGGTTTGGCATAATCTGCATAAAACACCTGTCCCGGACGCATCATCGGACAGGCTGTCAAACCCTCTGCGCCATATATCTCTGCCAGTTCTTTATCGAAGGTAGTTTTTAAGACTGTTATCTTGACCTTTTTCATCTTCTCACAACTACACTCTGATTGATCTTGGATTATATAAGGCAAAACGTAACTATTTATATTGGATATAACATCCAACTATTCAACAGTAGGTTTACCATCTACTCATCTCCTAAACGGCCCATTCTTTCCGGCAAGGAATGGGTCTCCTCCAAAAATTAGATTTTTGTCATGTAGACGTACTATTTTTACTACTACTTCTTCCCAATAGTTCCCGTATGAACTTAGAAGCGACGACTACTCGGCAGGAGTTATATCGCGAATTAAATGAGAGTCTCAAAGCAACCATTGAGAGTGCCAGATCTAAGTTGACCATTGATGAAATCATTGACGTGGCGACATTTTATGAAGACTCTTTTTTAGATAATCTTCGACGCGATGACGAATCTGCGACTATGTCTAACATTGAATTTGTAAACAAGATCTCTGACCGGGAGTGGATCGACTACATACGCTATATGAAGGAACTTTTGGCTGAGCTAAACGATCGCTCCGCTGATCATTATGAATTAAACAAGCTCCTCGACGAGTTAAATTAATCTTGAATTGAAGCAATCCATCGAAAACAGGCCGGCACTTGATGACACAAGTCTTGACCAAAATAAATCTCAATTTCATAAGCAGTTTGAAAAATAATTTTCTGAGCGAGATCTTCTAGATTATAAATCTGATTGACCTCGTCAATCACAAGGTAGTTTTTCACATCACTCTTGAGTTTTTTCATGAGCATGCTGACTAATTTATCAGGTTGCTTTAGCAGCTCTTCGGCAGCGTCATTTCTGCTGATGCGGATGATGTTAGCATCGGCGTCTGCTTCTCTTATTTCTTTGATAACTTCATCTAATAAATTTGATTTTGGCAGTCTCCGGGGACCGGTAAGGATCTTCGCCGTAGGATCCGCAAGGAAGGGACGAATCCGAGTATAGGAATTCGTTGGTGAACTGCAGCTAGGCATTAATCCAGTGATACTACCTTCTTCATTAATCAGCTTATGGGCAGAATAGTTTGAACTTCCATTAACAACACTCTTTCTCAAGCATTAACCAAAATAGTTAGGCAAAAAGTTAATAAACAACAACTTAAGTGTTAAAGTGTTCATCTAGATCCCTTCGATCCCCCCTAAGGGGGATCTTCTCCTCCTTTTCGATCGATTTCTGTTTTACTGGCAGCCTCTTTTTGTAACTTTGAGTAAGCGATAATGGTCTCCTAGACACGATTCCGTATACACTCAGAACGCCGACTAACAAATCATTAGCTTCTGAAAATCGCTCCCTATTATTTTATGCTCTAAGCGCAATCATGGTTTAAAGTGGGTATACCAATGGACATCAACCTTGACTTTGCACTGCTCGAATCGCTTTCAATCTTGATCTTCGGTATAGTCTCACTGATCATGGTCGATGTTACTTTAGAACGAAAATATGATGTTAAAAAATCAGGGTTAATCTTCACTGGCATCTTTCTTTTTGCGTTTATTCTGATCATTCCCATACGCCTTTATGTCGATCAATATCCCAACGATCTTATTTTAACAATTTATAACACTCATATATATTTAACAAATATTGTTAGAATGTTAGCTGAGCTTCTGGCAATTCTAATTGTAACTATTTTTGTATATCTGGCAGTTTTAAAAAGTTATAAAGGAAAACATTCAGCTAAATTATTCGTTGCCGCCTTTACCACGCTCATCGGCGTCATCATCTCTACTTTCCTTAGTGATTATGCAATCCTGGCATATCAGTCTCTAACGGATGTGTCGTCCGCTACTCTCGAATATAAAGTAACCTATGTTGTCTTGCAGGCAATCCTGCTCGCATTAGGCTTTATTCTTTATAATTTCTGGATTAAATCGCGGGTGAAAAAGTTAATTGCCGATACAAACGGCGAGATGGAACGTTTTGTCTGGCTGCCTATGGGCAGTTACTTTATTTTTGTTGCAGTCACCTGTGTTTGGTATGTCGTGGGCGATATTCTGCAACCCCTTGTGCGCCTGCAGTATTTTGTAACTTCGATCGCTCTGCAGATCATTTATATTCTGATCTTCCGGGTGATTTTTACGGAGATCTCTGTCGTGGCTGAGTCAATGAAAACGGAAAGTGAACTTAATTCGGCCAAGTTAATTCAGACGGCGATTCTGCCTAACTCTGATTTCAATGGTAAAAAGGGCATTAACATTGCGGCCACGATGATTCCTGCAAGAGAAGTAGGTGGTGACTTTTATGACTTTTTTGAGCTTGACAATCAGCAAATTGCCTTTATGATTGCTGACGTGTCGGGCAAAGGTATCCCGGCTGCGCTGTTCATGATGCACGCACATACGGTAATTAAAAACAATTTGATGGTTACCAAATCTCCTGCAGAAGCGCTGATTCGTTCTAATGCCGAGCTTTTAAAGAACAATGATTCCTGCATGTTCGTTACTACCTTTGTCGGAGTCTTAGATCTTAAATCGGGAATCATGACCTATGCTAATGCTGGACACAACCCGCCTTTGGTGAAAAAGCAAACTTTTGAACGTCTTAAAGTTAAAAAGCAGCCGGTTCTGGGAGTCGTCTCCGTGGCTTATGAAAACTCAGAACTGCCTCTTGATCAAAACGACATCCTGCTCCTTTATACTGACGGGGTAACTGAAGCCATGAATGAGGCGGGTGAAGAGTATGGAGAACAGCGCTTGATCGATTTATTAAATGAGGCCGCTGCGCTAGATGTGAAGGATCTGGTCAACACCGTCAATTCCGACGTCAACGCCTTTTCCAAACAAGCTCCCGATGACATCACCATGGTCATGCTGGAATACACAGGAACCGCTACCAAGCTGACCGTTCCTGCGGAAGATCAATCTTTAGTTGCAGTCCAGACGCTATTGTCTGATCTGTTAGAGACTGACGATCAAAAATTAAAATCAGCAATCTTGGTGGCCGTCGAAGAAGTTTTTGTGAATATTGTTCATTACGCCTACCCCCAAACCCGGGGAAAGGTCTGTGTAATAATCGACACTGCCGATGATCTACAGCTGCAGTTTATTGATCAGGGCATTCCCTTTAATCCTTTAGCGATGGCCGATCCTGATCCTTCGCTGCCCCTTAAAGACCGGGCGGTGGGTGGTTATGGCATCTACTTGGTGAAACAACTGATGGATGAATTTTCATACACCTATTCAGATGGTAAAAATATGGTTACCCTCAAGAAAATGATGTCGTGAAGATTATATCCCCCTATGTTTATTGCCTTTTGAGCCTATGAATGTGACTAACTTACTCAATGGCGATAACCTGCTGCTTTCAGTGGAGGGCAGACTTGATACCATCACTCATCAGGATTTTGAAAAAGAGTTGGAAGCAATCCTTTCCAGCACGGAGATGACGGCAGTCAACACCGCAACCCTTGATTTTACCAATCTCGAATACATTTCGAGTGCCGGTTTGCGTGCTATTTTAAAGCTTCAAAAAACTTTAGACAATCTCAATGTTTCTCTTGCCATCATTCATCCCAATGAGCTCGTTTCAGAAGTGCTAAGCATTACGGGCATTGATCAGTTGCTTAAGGTGGATTAAATTATGGAATTCATAAACATGCGGGTTTTATCAAATCCGCATTCTATTCCTGTTGCGCAAGCAGCAGTTGCGAACGTAGCCGAATTGTGTAAAATCCCGCAGAAAGATATCAGCAAACTGTCGATTGCTCTTGAAGAAGCAATGCTTAATATCATCACTTATGGCTTTCCTGACGAGCAGGCGGCCTATTTTGATGTCTCGGTAGACATCTCCGAAATGGATTTTCGTATTATCCTCCATGACAAAGGAAAGCCCTATGATTTTGAGAATGTCGACGGTGACCTCTCTTCCTCTGTGGGTATCAAACTCATGAGGGGTTTGACCGATGGTCTGCTGTTTAAAAATCTGGGCGGAAAGGGCAGAGAGCAGCATTTGATTAAGCATCTTACCACACTGCCGGTTTACAAACCAAGTCAGACCGAAGAACGGGTGGATGAATTGGGTGATCTGGAATTTGATATTCATCCTCTTCAGAAGAATGAAGCGATTGCCGTATCGCAATGCGTCTACGATGAATTTGGTTATACTTATCCTTCAGAAGTTGTTTACTATCCTGAACAATATTATGAAGCCTGCCAGAGAAATGAGTATTTCTCACTGGTGGCAACAACCCCTAGCGGTGAGATCGCCGGCCATCTCGCTTTGATTTTCTCGCCTCATTTTCCGGGCATTGCCGAAATGGGCATTGGTGTAGTAAAGAAGAAATTCCGTAATTATTCGCTCATGAGTAAACTCACCAATCAGATCTTAGATATTGCGGAAAACGATTTTAAACTGAATGCTTTGACTGCTCAGCCAGTCGCTTATCACACATATACTCAAAAGATCTGTAATAAAACGAATTTCAAGGCCTGCGGCTTCGTTCTTCACTATCTCAATTATGATCTGATCACTACCTTTGATGGCGTTGGCGATCGGGGCAATGTGGCAGTTGCTTTTCGTATTTTTAATGATTACTTAAAAACAATTTATGTACCATCCGAGCTCGAAGAGCTTGTCCACTATATCGTAACAAATTCTGCTTTAAAACGGCAGCTGGCGGAAGGTACGATGCCGGCGGAAGATTCTTTGAGTGAAGTTGTAACTGACATCAACCAACGGATGAAACTCGGCAAGATCTATGTAGAACATGCTGGCAGTGACATTTATGCGGCTTTGAAAACTTCTTTGTTAACCGCTAAAAGAGAGAAATGTGCTATTGTGCAATTATACATAAATCTCACCGATCCGCATGCACCTTTTGCCTATGAACAAGCAAAAGCACTTGGTTATTTCTGCACCGGCATCCTTCCCTGCACTACCATTGGGGATTATCTGACTATGCAGTGTTTAGTAAGTGATATTGTTGACTACAACACTTTCCAGACCATTGAACCATTTACTACTTTAATCTCTAAAATACAGAAATTAGACCCTAATGAAGGCTGATACTATGGAATATTGCATTAGAAACCTTAACGATCCAGATGTCCCCGTACCTGGTGAAAATTTAACTGCGCTTCAGGAATTATGGGCATCTCCCGATCCTTATTGTTACAATGATGATTTATTTGTAAAAGCGGTCAAACAATGCCTTTCTTGGCATATTGCGAAAAATGATTTTTACCGAGACTGGATGTCGCGAAATAATTTTACTGTTGAGGATGTAAAAGACATTAACGACATCGCTAAAATTCCCTTTCTGCATGCTAATTTTTACAAGACTCACGTGACCAAAACTACTGAAGATAAGGATATCGCCATTACTTTGACTTCTTCGGGTACAACTGGTCAAAAGAGTCAGATGTTTTTTGACCGCTGGACAATTTTTGCTTCTGATAAATCGGCAGATATGGAAGCCAGCCGTTTAGGAATGATCACCGACGAACCAACAAATTTTCTGCTATATTCTTATGAACCGGCCGAGGGCGTAAATGTCGGCACTTTAAGAACAAGGCAGATGATGCGCAGATACGCCAAAGAACAGGGACTGGAATATGCTTTAAAATATACAGGCAAAGGTCATGAGTTTGATCTATTTGGCTGCATTGATGCCCTGCTGCGCTTTGAGAAAGAAGGTCTGCCGGTAAGACTCTTAGGTTTTCCTGCTTTTCTTTATTTTACTTTAGAAAAAATGAAAGATATGGGTTATCCGCCCCTGAAGCTCAATCCCCGTTCACTGGTGATGATGGGCGGCGGCTGGAAAGGTTTTGTCGATAAACAACTGAGTCCGGCGGAGTTCCGCGCCTATATCAAAGAACGTCTGGGACTCGATGAGACCTGCTGTCATGAAAGCTATGGAGCCGTAGAGCACGGTGTGGCCTACATGGACTGCAA
The DNA here is from genome assembly GCA_905203995.1 of uncultured Methanomassiliicoccus sp. Classification (GTDB taxonomy): domain Archaea; phylum Thermoplasmatota; class Thermoplasmata; order Methanomassiliicoccales; family Methanomassiliicoccaceae; genus Methanomassiliicoccus_A. Next base: position 201,898 of record CAJKXZ010000003.1, read on the forward strand.
CAATCATCACTTTCATGTTCCTACTTACAGCCGGGTACTGATCAGAGATGTCAAAACTCTGGAAGTCCTTCCCTATGGTGAACCCGGTTTCCTTAATGTTATCAGCCCTATCAACACCGGTGTGCCGGTAGTCAGCCTGTTACTGGGCGATCTCGCCATCCTCCATGAAGGAAAAACTTGCGGCTGCGGGCTGGAAACACCCTGGTTTGAGATTTTGGGACGGGCAGGAACGACCAAAAACCGCAGTTGTGCGATTGCCGCTGCTGAACTCTTGAGGAAGTGATCCTGATGAAACACATTTGGCAAGGTTCATTAATTGATGATGAGGAACTTTTAACCCGTCTGCATAAACTTCCGGAGGAGATCAACGAAACCCTTCAGGAAACATTGAAAACGGAAGATGTTCTGGAGGCCTGCGACAATCTCGCTCAAGTTTTACTGGAATATAAAAATGAAGAAATGATCGCCGCCTTAGTTGAAGACGGCTGTGAAAATCCTCAGGAGTTTGCTGCGGGTCTGGCTGACAACATTAACCGTAAATCCTTAACGATTAAACTGCAGGCGGAATTGGGGACGACAAGACCCTTTGAGGTCAGAAGAATTAACTATACTGAACAGAAGTTTGAAGCCTGGAGTCCCATGGGTGTCTTAGTTCACATCACCGCGGGCAACTCGCCCGTCGTTGCTCCCATGGCGGCAGTGGAAGGTCTTTTGACCGGAAATATCAACATTATCAAAGTGGCAAGCAACATCGGTTCTTTCGCCGCCTGGTTTTTTTCTGAATTGAGCAAATATGCCAATCTCGCTAAATTCCTCTACATGCTGCGGGTTTCTTCTAAACGCAAGGAGATCATTTCCGAAATAATCGCCAACGCTGATTGTGTAAGTGTCTGGGGCGGTGAAGATGCAGTAGCGGCAATCAGGGAAATGACTCCCAAGGGCATTCCTATCGTTACCTGGGGTCACCGGATTAGCTTTGCCTACCTCACGCCTAAAGCGATGGAATCAGCCGTGGACGGCTTAGTTTACAGCGTCTGCCGTAATGAGCAGCAGTCCTGTTCCAGCCCGCAATGTGTGCTGATTGATACTGACGATCCTGAGGATGTCAACCGCTTTGCGGCGTTATTTGATAAAGCCTTGAAAGCCTGCAACATTCCGCAGAAAACACCTGATCTGGCACAGTCTGCCGAGATCACCACTGTAACTGAACTGCACAAGGCTGATCTCTACTTCAATGATGGTGATTTCATCGAAGCCGAAGATCATACTTACCGCCTGTTGATTTGTTACACACCTAAATTCATGCCTTCACCACTTTTCCGTACCGTCTGGATTTCCCCCATGCCCCATGGTGAGATTATCAAACGGCTCCGTGGTATGCGTCAATATCTGCAGACGGCAGGATTGGCCTGTACACTTGAAGAGTTGGGCACACTTACCGACCTTCTTTACCGGGCAGGCGTGACGAGGATAACGCCGGTCGGTTCCATGAGCGCAAGCTACACTGGTGAACCGCACGATGGTGTATTCGCACTTCCCCGCTTCTTGAAAAGAGTCTCTTTACGCACGGAACTTTCCTTACCCGGTATTTTGAACTTTTCAGAACTAAAAGAACCAGTGGCAAGACAGTTTAGCGGGCCCATTCAGGGTAAAAAAGATTATCCGCCAGTGCCGGAAAACGGTACCCGGGTGCTGATGAAGAGTGGTGGCACAACAGGTGAACCGGTTTACTGCAGTTATACGCAGAACGATTATGAACGTTATATCCTGGAGCCCTCGATCGAATCACTGCTTTCTTGCGGTTTTGATCCTGAACATGATGTGATGGTCGATCTGTTGAAATGCGGCAATCTCTATGGCGGTATGAACTGCTTCATTTCTGTTTTTGATAAAATGAATGCCCCGCATCTAAATGTCAGCGGCTTAGATGATTTTGGTTTAGTGGCCGATTTCATGATTAAAGGAAAAGCCACGGCTATTCTCGGTGCTCCCAGTTACATCCTCCGCTTGTTTAAAGAGAATGCTGAAAAGTTTAAAGAATATGGTAGACTTAAAAAAGTATTCTTTGCTGGCGAACATATGTCTGACGGCCAGCAGGCTTATTTGAAAAGCCTGGGCATTGAATTAATTGCACCTATTCTCTATGGCGCCAATGAAACCGGTACCATGGGTATTGCCTGTGGGTGTTGCCCGACTGGTGTTTATCACCTTTGCTCTGACATTCAACATCTGGAAATCCTTAAAATGGATGAAGATAAACCAGTTGATAAAGGCGAAACCGGCAGACTTGTCTTCACTGGCTATCTGCGTGAAAACGGTCACACCGAAAGATATGAAATCGGCGATTTGGGCCGCTGGGTGGAAGGTGAATGTGCCTGTGGCCGCAAACAGCCAAGATTTGAATTATTAGGCCGCTACGGCGACATCATCCGCATGGGCGGGACATTTTTTAATTATCAGAGAATAGCAAAAATTCTTTCTGAGAAATTAAACTATAACGGCCGGCTGCAATTAATCTTAGAACGGAAAGATCTCAATGAGAAGATGATCTTCTGCTTAGAAAATATCGACATCACTTCGGAAAAGCTCAAAGAAGTTTTGCTCGCCAGCGGTTATGATTCCTTTAAAAAGACCGTTCCGACTAACTTAGTGGAGATTGAAGCGAGAATCCTCCAGCCTGAGGAGTTTATCATCAACGAAGTGAGCATCAAACTACGATCAATAATTGACAGACGTTGAGCAACATGTTAGAGCGTAATCCTTACTTAGTCAACAAGGCCTTCCGCACCTATCTGGTAGCAACAGTGCTGGCCTCCATGGCTCTTTCACTGGGTGTAGTGATTGATGGCGTAATCGTCGGTAACTTTCTTGGTCCCGATGCGCTTTCCGCTATCAATCTGACTTCCCCGATTATCCAGCTATTGAGCGCCGTAACCACGCTGATCAACGTCGGTGGTGCAACCCTAGCTGCCATTTATATTGGGCGTAGGAAAACCGAAGAAGCGTCTAAGATCTTTACTGTTTCATTAACAGTTAGTTTCATTGCTGGAATTATTTTCTCAGTAGTGGGAGCAGTATTTGTTGACGATATTGTTGCCGTCCTCTGTACTGATGCTTCTTTAGCGCCTTTAGTAAAAGATTACGTTTTTGTGGTACTCATGAGCAGCCTGCTTTATGTGCTGCTCCCGGGTATCTGTGTCTTTGTCCGAACTGACAGTAATCCTAAATTAGCCACTCTGGCTCTGGTCTCGGCTAATATTGTTAATCTGAGTCTGGATGTAGTCTTTATTAAATTCATGGGTCTGGGTGTAGGAAGCTCAGCATTGGCCACCGCCTTAGGTTACGTTGTTGGTATCTGCATTCTGGCACTGCATTTGCGAAAGAAAGAACGGATTTTCCGCTTCAAATTTTCTGGTTTCAACCATCTCGGCTCAATTTTACTGATGGGTGCACCAGTCGCTCTGGCCTCTGCCTTGATGACCGTAAGACTCTTTGGTATGAACTCGATCGTTCTTCATTATCTCGGTGCAAACGGAGTCAGTGTGATGGCTGTTTGTCTTAACCTAATGATGATCGCTTCGATGTTTATTGGCGGAACCGCTCAGACTATGCAGCCAGTCGGGGGAGTTCTACAGGGTGCAGAAGATTTCAAAGGCGTCAAGATGGTCATCAAAGCTGCTACTAAAGTACTGATCACTTGTTTAGCTGTCCTCGTTGCACTGATCATCTTCTTCCCTGAATTATTCGCCTCCTTCTTCGGCTTATCCGATCCCGCTCTGCTGAGCTTTGCTGATCCCGCGCTGCGGATCTTTGCGCTCAGCTTACCAGTTTATGGCATTAATTACATGTTAATGATCATCTACCAGATCGGTGGTCATAAAAAATTAGCTTCGGCAGTATCTTCTGCGCAGGCGCTCATGGTGGTAATCGTTGCTTTACTTCTGGTACCGCTGGACAATGATTTAGTATGGGCTTCTTTCGTAATCGGTGAATTAATCGTACTTTCCGGAACTCTGATTGCCGCTTTCATCATCCACAAACGGCAGAATCTAACGCCGATTACTCTGCAAAAGACCGTTACGGACAATGCTGCTGTTCTTGATGTTTCGATGAATGGCAGCGGTAATGAAATGGGCACGATGATGGCCGAGCTGCATGCTTTTCTAGCTGCCAATAAGCTTGCGCCGCGCACGATTAGCCGTATTGAACTGTGCAGCGAAGAATTGATCCTCAATGTACTTGAACACGGGTTGCAGAGCTCAGCAGATCATTATCTGGATGTTAACGTCAAGCTCAGTCCGGAAGAAGTAATTCTAACGATCAAAGATGATGGACCAATCTTCGATCCCCTGGAGTACGACGGAGAAGGCAAAGGACTGCTGCTCGTCAAAGGACTCTGTTCTTCAGTCAGCTATTCACGAACGATGAATCAGAATGTTGTTACTATCAAGATCATTCCTGACGCTCCTGATGCTTGAGCTACGAAAGATGAAATAGTGAGTCGCCATTGAATAGTCTATGTCTGACCTGTCCCACTACATTGAGTCGCTAATGGCTGATTGCATCGGTTGTGGATTATGTGATGAAGCCTGTCCCTCCTTTGCTCACGGCGGTTGCAGCCCGCAGAAAATAATGAACGGCGAAGAGGGAAATGTAACTCTCTGCATCGGTTGTGGGAACTGTTCTGCCGTTTGTTCGAGCACTCATCCTTTCAAGGTCATGATGTATATGAATTGTAAAGCATCAGGAGCGAAGATTCCTGATGTGTTTTATGAAACCGGTTTTGTCATGCCTGCGGGTATCAGTCCTGCCCGCACCGAACTTCCTTATGTGCCCAGCGGTGACGATATTTATCTTATGGCCGGCTGCACAGTCGAATGCAAACTTCCTTTTCTCAAGTATGCCACCGGGACCGCTTTGAATGCGCTGGGAATTAGTAATTCTGAGCTGCCTCACGCGACCTGCTGCACTTTTCCTCTGCCTTTTAGAAATCTTTCCGATGCAGAACGTGATGAATACAAACTCAAAATGGGCGCAGAAGCCAATGGTCGCGACATCATCACGATTTGTCCCGGTTGTGCAGATGAACTCAAGTCAGCAGGAGTTAAGGCAGAACACGTTTCTCATATCTTTTACAACAATCTTGAAAAAATCTCGCAGCTCCCAGGCGTCTCGCTGAAAGTAGCGATTGAACCAGGCTGTGCTTTAGAACATTTTGCTAAAGAATTTGAAGAAATTGTCAAAGCCACTGGTGCTACGCCGATTGGTAACAAAATTGGTTGCTGCGGCAAATCAGTTAAAGGAATTTCCAACCAGCTAATGCTGGAAAGGCAGGAAGAAATCAAAGGTGCCGATGCCGTAATTGTCGGCTGTCCTTTCTGCACATTTAAGTACGATTCTGCGCAGAATGGTCTTCCAGCACTCCACATTTCAGAATTAATCGCCTTAGCTGCTGGCGATTCAGCAACCCAGAAATATCATCGTCTTAAGTTAACTCTTTGAGGTTGTTTCAACAATAAAATATACCTTCATACTCGATTCGAAAAAAATCAGAATGTGGTGGGTCCGTCCGAATATGAATCAAACAAAATCCACAATCAAGCCAGTAATTTTTAAAAAATGGTGGGTCTGCCCGAATTCGAATCGGGGTCTCGAACTCCCAAAGCTCGAAGGATGGACCAAGCTACCCCACAGACCCGGTGTTGAGACCTGAGATAACGAACTTGTCAATAAACTTTGCGTTAGTTGTTGATGATTTCCCGCACTGCTTTGCTGATCGCTTCCGCACTGCCCATGGTCGGTTTCCAACCCAACTGCGTGATCTTGTCAATCGAAAGCAGCATTCGTTTAACATCGCCGTTCCAACCGCCACCTTTTACGCCACCACTCCAAACATACTCGACATTATCAAGTCCCATCTCCCGGACCGTAATGTCAGCGATATCTAGAACAGAGATGGAGTCTTCGGAACCGATATTGTAGATACCCACTGCTTCATCATTCATCTGTGCACTGGCAATCATCGCTTTGACACAATCACTGACATGAATGTAGGATTTCCAGGTTCCCGGCGGCGTTCCTAAGATCTCTAATTTTGTCGGGTCCTGACCTATTTTGCGAATAAAATCATGCAGAACATTATGGGTAGAACGCGTGCCAACCACATTGGCAAAGCGCCAGATGACGCCCGTAATCTCGAAAGTGCTGCAATAAGAATCGATCAAAGCTTCGCAGGCTAGTTTAGAGGCACCGTAGAGTGAGATAGGGATCAGCGGACCATAGTCCTCTTTGGTTGGTACGATGTTTGTTTCGCCATAGATCGCTGAAGTAGAGGGGAATAAGATACATTTCACACCGCAGTTTTTCATGGCTTCCAGTATTCTGTAAGTAACCATGATATTCTGTTCAAAATGGACGGTAGTATCTTCGGCACCAATCCGCACATCGGGATTAGCGGCCATGTGACAGACGATATCTGCCCCCTTGAAGATCTCTTCCAGATCCATCGTTCTTAAGTCGCCTTCCACGAAAGTAAACTTCTCGTTGTCTGCGACCGCTGCCATAAATTCTCTTTTACCAGCTGAAAGATTGTCAATGCCTACGACTTCATTATTCATTTCGATTAGTTTTTCAACCAAATGGCTGGCAATGAAGCCTGAACACCCCGTTACGATTATCCTCCGTTCTGTGAGTTTCACAATATGCTATTGTGTGTTCAGGCGCTAGATAAAATATTCCGCCCGCCGTGTTTTCATCGTGAGTTAAATTGGGCGCTAAATGCACGCAGGGCATTGCCGCGATGAGAGATTTTATTTTTTTCTGCCAGTGACAGTTCCGCAAAGCTTACTTCATAGCCATCGGGGATAAAGATCGGATCAAATCCAAAACCTTCTGTACCACTCTCTGCAAAAGCTATTTTTCCCTGGCATTCACCGTGGGCAATAATCACTTCCGAATCAATCAGGGCGCCGATACACGATTTGAAACGGGCTTGGCGTTCAGTTCTACCATCCATCAGCTGCAAGAGGCCTGCGTTGCCAATGGTCCGCAGTACGTAGGAGGAATAAACGCCGGGAAAGCCCTGAAGTCCATCGACAAATAAACCCGAATCATCCAAAATAAAATTGTTCAGACCTTTGCTGCGCAACTGCTCAATGCAGGAAAGCACCACTTCTTCCAAAGTATCTGCCTGAATCTCATCACAATCGGCATCATTGTGGATAATTTCGACCTGCGGCAGGGCAGCCTGGAATTCTCTTAATTTGCCTTGATTGGAAGTTATGACTTGTAATTTCATGTATAGCGACCTCTGCTTTCGATCTCTTTCATCTTTTTGATGACTTCTTTTCCCTTTTGAAAACTAAGAGCATATTCGTCGATAATTATCTGGAAGAGTTCCATTTTTTCTGAGTGGGCGGATTGAAACGCTTCTTTAAGCAAGTGGAGGTCGACACCCATCTCTTCCAGACGGGCATTTCGGGAACCTAGTGAAAAATCAATGAGATACACCGTTTCTGCACAAATGATCATGTTGGATGTTGTCAAATCGCCATGTACGATCTCGCCCTGATGAAGGGCCGCGATCATCTTGCCGATCTGACGGCAGACTCGTTCAGAAGTTTCCTCATCTGCTTTCTCTAGGAGATCTTTCACTCTTTCTCCTTTAATCTCTTCCATGGTGAGTTTAGCAGTGACTTCATCAATCTCATAAATGAGCGGTGTAGGCACGCCAAGAAGACGGGCATCGCGTATTAAACGGGCTTCATTTCTAGTCCTGGCCACTCTTAACGAAATATCAAGAGCCGGATGCCGGTAGGTCTTGGGAACCCTGTTTTTTACAATTACTTCTCTGCCCATCCACTGATCTCTGCTGATCTCAGCTTCCGCACCGCGTCTTATAATCTCCACAGGGAGGTTAATGCAGTGGAGATAATTAAGCTGCCGTTACTGAGATAGAAAAATTATCATAGGCGAGGGTATTTCTGAGCATTATGGAACGGCTGCCTCTCAGGTGCGCACCGATCGACGAAATGCTCGACGGGGGAATCGAATCCGGAAGCATGACTTTGCTTTATGGAGAAGCAGGCAGTGGTAAAACGACGATCTGTTTGATCCTGGCCAAAGAAGTAATCAAACAGGGTAAAAAAGTCATTTATATCGACAGTGAAGGCATTTCCATCGATCGTCTGGAGCAGATTGCCGGTGAAGATTTTGAAAATGTCGTCAAGAATCTTTTAATTTTTGATGTAGTTGATTTTGATAATCAAGAACGTTCTGTTGAAAAAGCGATCAAGATGATCCAGAGCGACATCGGCATCGGTATGATCATCATTGATTCGATTACTGCTCTCTACCGTCCGACCGGCAAGGAAGATGAGCGTTCTGAGCGCAAATCATTAGTTGGTCAATCACAAAAATTATCTTCTGTCGCCCGCGAAAAGAAGATTCCCGTGGTAGTAACTTCACAAGTCTATACGGACATTGAAACTGGTAACTTTGAATCGCTTGGTGGTCATGCTTTGATGCATAACTCCAAGTCGATTTTGCGTTTTGATAAAGCCGGCCCTGGTCTGCGCCGGGTTGTTTTAATCAAACACCGGAGCATACCCGAAGGGCGTACGGCTGATTTTCGTCTGACTGCTGAAGGAATTGCTTAGACGCTTCTGCCCACGGCAAAGTCTACAAGGCCGCTGAGGAATTCTTTCTCGGGACCGTCAGCGATACAGGAAAGGGCCGCTTTAGCTTTGTTAGCACATTCTACAGAAGCATTCTTGGCATAGTCAATGCTTTCCTGAATCGCTTCAATGGCTGCTTTGATCTGTTCTTCGGTAGCGTCAGCATTACCTAGTGCGGCCAGTAAAGTCTTTTTCCGGGGATCATCTGCTTTCAGGTTATGGAGTGCATGAAGGGCAATGATTGTTCTTTTTCCATTGCGGATATCATTTCCCACGGGCTTGCCTAAAATTTCTTCATTACCGGTAAGAGCTAAAACATCATCCCAGATCTGGAAACCAATTCCCAGCATGTGGGCATACTCCTTCATTTTTTCAATTTGTTCAGGTGAACCGCCGCCGATAATTGCTCCGCCTTCCGCTGCACATTCAAAGAGCACAGCGGTTTTTTTCCAGACCATTCTCATGTAGTCTTCTTCTTTAAGTTCCTCAGCAGGAATATTCTCAAAGTCCATATCATCCTGCTGTCCTTCTGCTACGAGGAAAATTGATCTTGCAGCCAGTTTCATCAAGGATGGCAGTTTAGCGGGTTCGACATCAGTTTCTGCAACAATCTCGAACGCCCGGGCAAAAAGAGCATCACCAGCGATAATCGCGGTCGGGACATCATAGAGTGCATGCACCGAGGGAATACCTCTCCTCATGAGGTCGTTATCCATTACATCATCATGGACTAAGGTAAAATTATGAATTAATTCAATACCGCAACCGAAAGGAATGGCTTTGTCACCCGCTTTACCGATGGCCTCTGCTACCACTTGGGCCAAAATCGGGCGCATACGTTTGCCTCCCGCGGCTGGGTAATGGCGCATGGCATCCCCGAGTTTTTTGTTCTCAATTCCTGTTGCTAAATACGCATCAATATGTCCGTTAATTTCTTTCGCTTTAGTAACAATTTCTTTTGAAATATCCATTTTTAACCCTCCATCTGTGATGCCCATTCTCTAACTGCACCAGTTAATATGACTTTTTTTGCTGAAAATTCTTTTATGTTTTTAGAACCCGTGAGGAACATCGCTGTTTTAAATTCCCTGATCATCAGCTGCAGATGCTTTTCTACGGCTTCTGGTGACTTCAGAGCATCAGCCAAAACAGCGCGGGCCAGGCCTGAACATTTAGCTCCCAGTGCAATTCCTTTGGCAGCGTGGAGGCCGTTCATGACTCCGCCGCTGGCAATCAGCGGAATGCCGACATTAGCCGCAATTACTGACAGTGGTGCAGGGATACCCCAGTCACCAAAAGTTTTGCCCACTTCTGCACTCTCGTTATCGGCCATCCGCTCGGAACGGAATGATTCTACTTTTGAGAAACTGGTGCCACCGGTACCGGAAACATCCAAAGCGCGGATGCCGATACCTTTCAACCGCAAAGCCGTAGCCCGTGAGATGCCCGCTCCTGTTTCTTTGACAATGATGGGCAGCTCTTTGGCCAAGGATCTTATGGCGTCGTAACAGCCGACGGAAGAAATATCGCCTTCCGGCTGCGCCATCTCCTGTAAAAAGTTAAGATGAATGGCAAGTACATCGGCGTCAATCATGGCTATGGCCTTTTCTGCATCCTCTTTCGTCAAGGCCCGTTTTTCTTTTTGTTTAATCAGCTGCGGAGCGCCAATATTGCCGATCTTCAAAGGAACATCATACTCTTTAATGACGGCATAGCTGCGGTCATCCCCGCCTTCCAAGGCCGCTCTCTGACTGCCGACACCCAAACCAACGCCTACGTTGGCACAGGCGATCGCGAGATTTTTGTTAATCTCTTCGGCTTTAGAAAAGCCGCCGGTAATGGCTGTTACAATCAGCGGACAGCTGAGTTTACGCCCGAGGAAAACCGTCGAGCAATCAATATCATCAAAATCTACTTCAGGAATTGCTTCGTGTACTAATCTAACATCAGCCCAATAATCTTCAGACAACCCCACTTCATTTTCGATGGAGATCCTGATGTGGTCATCCTTGCGCTTTTCAATTCCTTTCATAGTATTCTCTCCACTTTCGATCCTACTACTTCCTCATCACACAGTGCAGCTTTCAAACGTCCCGGCACCAGGCCGTTGATGACGAGCGCTTTGCTGTAAGTAGCGATATTCAACATATGTTCTATTTTTTTGAAAATACTACCGGTAACGTCTGCACAGCGCTGGGAACGTGGTAGTTCGTCCAATGTCTTCTGATCAATCGTCTCGATCAGCCGGGCATCGGTGTCAGAATGAGGGTCAGCGGTGTAAACACCATCCACATCGCTGCAGAAGATCGTAGTTGTTGGTTTGAATGTTTCAGCAATACGCGTCATCAACTGATCACCGGAGCAGATGCCGAAACCGCGTTCAGTATCCAGACAGACATCCCCAAAAGTTACGGGTACGATGCCTAGCTCCAGATAGTCTGCAAATAACTGACAATCAAGATCCTTCAGTTCTCCCGCTTGCAATTTAGCGATTGCACTGGGAGGCAGTGATGCACAAGGCAGGCCTGCTTCATTGAGGCATTTGATGACTTCCAGATTGAGGACACGCACATCTTCCATGACCTGTGAAGCAGCAGGGACCTGTGATTCTTTAAAAAAGCCTTTTTGAAGCTCATTTTCAGCTGCAATTATATGGCCGTAAGAACCTGCACCATGGACAAGAATGACTTTTTGACCTGAAGCTTTAATCTCGCTAGCAAGTCTGCCGAGCACTTCCGTCCTTAGTGTTTTATATTTTGTTTTGTCGGTAATTACACTACCGCCGAGTTTGATCAATATCATCTGAAACAAAAACACGCATGACGTCAACGATATTAAATGTTCAGATTGATTAAACCACAAAGATAGTAAAAAAAGAGTGGCTGACAGCGCCTCATGGTTCCCGCGGGCTCGCGCACCGCAGTACAACATGAAACGTGGGCGGGCTTAACTTCCGGGTTCAGATGGGACCGGGTGTATCCCCGCCGCTATGGCCGTCATACCAAAATAGACGATGACGATCTTGTATTTATAGTTTCTGGAATTTTTAGCTCACAGCATCCAGATAATCACGGCGATCAATGCTCCGGCGGCCATTGAGAGAATATTTGTTCCTAGCTTGCCGACAATGCCGCGTCTTTCGAGAGTAGCGCCGATCAGGCTGTCAATCATGCAGCCGATGACACCAATGGCTCCGAGGATGAGAACTAAGGGATTCCAGAGTTCAGCAAAGATCAGTGACCAGCCCAGATATGCTGATACAAAGCCGCCCATGATGCAGGCGATGGTGCCTTCTAAAGAAATACCGCCATCGATTCCCGCCTTTACTTTTTCTCCATTGGTAATCAGATAAACTTTGCGTGAAAGGCTTCCTACTTCGCTGGCAACTGTATCTGATGCAGCTACGGCAATCGATGCGATGTAACCAACTGCCATCACTGTGTAGTATTCTTCGCCAAGAATAAAGGCGCCAATCGCAAAGAGCAGGGGCACGAAGCCATTGGCGAAAACATTGCGGTAGGTTCTTTCGCCTTTCTTTCCTTCCTGTACGCCCAATTCTTCTTTGAGGCTGATTCTGAATTTGGTAACGATAAAACCCAGAAGTGAAAAAAGAATGAGTAATATCAACCATGAAGGAGCACCAAGTACTCCGATGAGTAGCCCTACTACAAAGGAGGCCACTGCACCATTGGCAGTGAGCAGTTTGAAATAATATGACAGCACCGAAAGTACCAAACATAAAGCCAGTACGATGACGACGCTTTCTAGGCTAATCACGGCACGAAATAAACTCTCCAATATAAAGTTAGGCTGTGAAAATTATGCCGTTATGGAAGATGATCTTTATTAATCATCTATCTGGAGCGCATAAATCTCGCTTCCCAGATTCTCGGCGGTTTCTTTGGAAGTTGTGCCGCTGATCAAAATCCGTCCATTTTTATAGATCGATACTTCGAGATTGTCTTTAGCCGCGGTAATCATAATCTCTTGATTTTCCGCTTTGAAATCGTGTTGATTGAGATATTCAGTAGTTTTGGCAAGATCGATTTGAATTCTTTCCAGAGGAATGATGGAAATGGCGTCTTGCTGACATAGCTGGACTACTTTGTACTTAATCATGCCGGAGTTCCTTTCGCACTTGTTCGTAAAATGATTCTAAAGAGCCGTTGTTGATCAGAATCTTATCCGCTGATTTGATTAGTTCCGCTAAACCCCAACCGATTTCCCGCAGGTCCCGTTCTTGAAATTCTTCCCGGCTTTGGGGCGCATCGGAACGGTTGCGTTTTTGCAGTCTTTCAAACCGCTGTTCGGCGGGAGCATCAATTGCTACCAGAACTAAGTCGCTGCCGAATTTTTCTTTGAAAAGCTGCAGTTCCGCCAGACTGCGACAGCCGTCAATCACCGAGTTATTAGTGATCTGGGCGATACAACGTTTGGCCCAGATATCGGCGCCGTATTTTTGACGTTCGTCGGAGGCAAAACCCCCTAACCCGCGGTCATCCATGACGACTCCCTGCCGGAGTGCTTCGTCGCGGACGACGTCGCCCATCCTGATTAAAGAATAGCCTATGCCTACGGCCGTCTGGGCAAATTCTTCTTTACCTGCACCAGGCATGCCCGTTACGACATAGACTTTGGAGTTCATCAGATAAGACGCTCCGTAAAGTCGCCCTGAATACGGTCACAGTAGAGACAGCGCAAAACAACTGGTGCTTTGGACTCCACGATGAATTCCGTATCTACTGGTTCGCTCTTAACGTTGGTAATGCAGTTGGGATTGTCACATTTCACGATGCCTTTGACAATCTCGGGCATTTTTACTTTGTATTTCTCTGCTACATTAAAATCTCTGATGATATTTATGGTAGCATTAGGCGCGATCAGTGAAATCTTATCGACTTCGCGGGGATCAAGTTCCCGGTCTTCTACCTTAACCACATCTTTCCATTCATTGTCTTTGGATGGGACATGCATCAGGACAGAAATGGTAGAGCGGACTTCGCCCACGCCCATGATGTGCAGTACTTTCAGCGCCTGTCCACATTCAATGTGGTCGATAACCGTTCCATTACGAATCGGCGTTACTCTAAAGTCTCTCATATCTGTCCCCCCACAATTAAAGAAAGAATGGCCATTCTCACGGGAACTGCATTAAAGGTCTGTTTGAAATACTTGGCATTTTCTGTAGCATCTACTTCTGGAGCGATTTCATCAACTCTCGGGAGCGGATGCATAATCGTCAGATTCTTTTTAGCTTCCCGGAGGGTCGCATTATCGATTCTGTAACTGCCGGCGACTTTTTCATACTCGCTTTGGTCAGGGAAACGCTCTTTCTGGATTCTTGTCACATAAAGAACATCAGCATCCGCGATCGCATTATTGATATCCGTTTCCAGTTTGGTGGAGATTCCCGCCTTTTCTAAAACTTTAATGCTTTCCTGGGGGATCTGCAAGATGTCTGGTGCAACAAAGGTTAGATTGGCACCAAATAATGACAGAGCTTCTACCAGGGAATGGACGGTACGTCCGTATTTGAGGTCACCGACAAGCACGACATTTTTACCCTTCATGCTGCCCTGTTCCTGTTTCATGGTGAAAAGGTCCACCAGTGTTTGGGTAGGGTGCTGGCCCGGACCATCACCGCAGTTGATGACTGGTTTGTCGGAAAACTTAGCAGCTAAGCGCGCAGCTCCCTCTTTGGGATGTCTGAGCACGATGGCATCAGCATAACACTCCACCGTGCGGATGGTATCTGCCAAAGTCTCACCTTTAGCCACTGAAGAATTTTGCTGGTCAGTTATGCCGATATTGCTGCCTCCAAGCCGGATCATCGCACTTTCAAATGAAAGTCTGGTTCTGGTTGAAGGTTCGAAGAATAGATTAGCTAATATTTTTCCTTCCAAGGCCTTGGTGGTTTTTTCACCTTTGGCATATGGAACCATTTTGTTAGCTAGAGTCAGTATTTCTTCTATCTGATCTTTATTAAGATCAGCAATAGAAATTATGTCCATACCTTTGAAGCTCATGCTGGTCAGGTGAGAATATTCTCTCTCCCTATTAAGCTCTCGCATAAGTTCTCATGCATTGTTTTAAATCTAGAACTTCATAACCACCATATGCTTGAGGTCACTGACCGTAGTGGATTAGCCCGCGCTGGAAAATGGACAGTAGAAGAGACAGTTCTTAAATTTCCCAATCTTGTCTATGCCGACACTGTTAATTATCCCGCACCCAGTTCTGCTGAGCTCAAAGTAGCTTGGGCGGACGGCCTCCGGCTGATGCATGAAAATACCACCTTGGGACAGTTTTCAGGCAACATCCACACTACTTTTGATCGTAAAGCACAACGTGAGCCAGTGATCGACAATGATCTGGTAATTTTGGAGAATTCTTTTGAACTAAAACGAGATGCCAGAGCCTTTGCGGATACTATCGTCTCATTAAGATCACAAGTTGGTTACAATAAACTGATCTACGCACCGGGGTTGATGGAGCCCTCTAATCTGGCTCTGCTTGCCTACTGTGGAATTGATCTCTTTGACAACTCCCGAATTCTCTATCAGACTTCCTGCGGGTTAGCTACCCTGACTTCCGGTGTTTACCGGGCTGCTGAACTGGGTATCGACCGTGAAAACCTTCTTGAACGCAATATGACGGAAGCGCTCAATGAACTGAATCTTGTCCGTCACATGATCAACATCGGCCGCCTGCGGGAATTTGTTGAGTTACGAGTCAACGCTTCTGCCTGGGCTGTTGCTGCCCTGCGACTTTTGGATTTGGAGCATTACCAGTTCCAGGAACAGTTTACGCCGGTAACCGGACCTAACTTTTCCTGCAACGCCAAAGCTTCGTTGATGCGCCCTGATGTGCGACGGTTCAGAGAGCGGGTTCTGGAGCGCTGGCAGCCGCCTCAGCATAAACGCATCCTGCTCTTGATTCCTTGTTCTGCTAAAAAGCCGTATTACACATCTAAAAGTCACCGGCTCTTCGAAGAGGTGTTACTTTCCGTCCCTAACTCTTGTGCTATTCAGGAATTGATTATCACTTCGCCTTTGGGAACCGTGCCGCGGGAATTCGAAGTCTTTTATCCGGCTTCACAATATGATATTCCTGTTACTGGCAACTGGGATCTTGAAGAGGTCGAGATGATTCAGACACTGGTTAAACACGCGGCCTCCTTTGGCTTTGATAAGATCATCTGCAACCTCGGCTCAGAAAGCGACTTTGTACAGGAAGTAGTGGACTGCATCGACACCTCCAATGGCAATCCGGCTACCTCGCCGGAAGCGCTTTCCCGCTTGCGGGAAGTTCTTTTGGAAGAATGTCAGGCGGTAGAAAAGGTACCGCGGGCGTTAGACCGGGTGGAAATGGTCCGTTCAATGTGCCGCTTCCAATTTGGAGCGGAAGGCGGCGCTTTAGTGGAAGGCGCGGCGATCGTCGGTAAATATCCCTATCTTAAGATCATGAAAGATAACGTCCAGCTGGGAATGCTGACTCCAGAAAGAGGCATGATTTCCTTAACTCTTGACGGTGCCCGCGTACTTGCCGAATTGAAACTGAATGTAGTAGAAATGGGTGACTTTGATTTAACCGGCAGCCTCTTCGCGGTCGGTTTAGTCGCGGCTGATGAACGGATCCGTCCGGGCGATGAAGTAGTGATTATGCGCAACGGTGAGTTAGCTGGCGTGGGCGTTTCTTTAATGTCAGGCCGGGAAATGGCCGATAGTAAACGGGGAGAAGCCGTCAAAGTACGTCATAAAATTAAGAAAAAATGAGGTACTTTCACTCACCCCTCCCCCTTTCGGTTATATACTATAATGTCCGATTTAGAAAATAGAGCTGCGAAATCTGCGCTTAAGCAGGTTTAGCAGTCCATAAGTCATCCCTTGGCGGTTTGAGATTGATGCCCGTCTTTCTCAAACGCCTCCATATTTATCTTGTTTGTTTCTTTATATATTTCTAACGGCATTTACTCTATGATGTCCACCGCGCTGCCGTTGGGGGAAAAAGTGCCAGACTTTGAACTTCCAGAAGCCAGCACCAAAATGATCAGGCTTAGCGAAGTCTATCAAACTCATACCACGGTAATTGCTTTCTATCCTTCCGATTTTGGCATGATGTGTGCCGTGGAATTAATGCAGCTAAGTGAACTGTATCCGCAGTTTCAAGCTCTGGGTGCGGAAATATTGGGCATTTCTACCAACAGTACCTACAGTCATGTCGGTTGGAAAACGCGGATCTACATACCTTTCCCGTTACTGGCTGATTTTGAAGCTAAAGTAACTGAGTTATATGATGTCCTCGAAGGAGAAATCGGCTACATGGAAGGACGATCAAAACGTTCTATTTTTATTATTGACCGTCAAGGTGTTTTACGTTACCGCTGGATCACTGATAATCCAGCTTTAGAACCAGATTACCAGGAACTGCTCAAAATCTGTGCCCAGCTGCAATGAATCATTATTTGTCTTGCAGTTCAACTTCGTTAACTTCCATGCGGGCATTGTCCCGCGCCTCAATGATCTTTACAGATTTGATAACCAGTGACTTCTTATGCAACGGTGAATCCAGCGTCAGCGATTCATATTCGCCACCTTCACCGGAAACACTGACCCCGTATTTTTGCTGAAGTTTCTTCAGCTCTTCCAGTGTTTCAGTGTTCAATTCCCGACCTAGCCAAGTCTTGTCAAGACCTTCGGCAGCGACGGTAGTAATCACCGCTTTAATCCCGCTGGCAATCATCGTCTCCATCAGCATCAAGGGATCTTTTTTCCAAAGGGGCGAAAATACCTTTAACTGCAAGTCTTCACAGACCTGATTGATGCGGTCCCATTGGTAGTCGGAAGCGATTGCTCCGGTTATGACGCCTTCTACCTCGAGAGTTTGCAGAACCTCTTGGAGGGCGCTGAGCTCCTCATCGCCTTCGCCCTGACTTTTAATGGCGTGATACTCTTTGCCCATGGCTTCCGCCATCTGCGGGATTAATGCAAGATTGGGTGTATGAAAGAGCCATGAGTACAGATCCTCGGGAATGATGCTGACTAACGAGACTACTTCATGCCCCTGTTCTTCCATTAAGTACGCGGCATAAGTGGAATCCTTTCCTCCTGAGTATAAGGCTGCAAGCTTCACGACTCGCGATCACGCCGCGGTAATATGATAGTTGCGAAAAACAAACAGCGGCCTTCTGCTTGTTTTGTTAGGAAACCTGAATCTTGGTAGCAGATAGTCACTAGGATTATATTTGTGAATGGATGTTTCATATGTTGTGTATTGCCCGCAATGTAACCGAAATTTGGCTAACGAGCAGTTAGACAATAAGAATAAAGAGTTGAAGGAAAAGTTTGGCTTAGATGCTCTGGAAAAGGGGTTATGTCCAGTCTGCGGCACCAAACTTATTGATGTAAAAAAGAAGTGATCTTATGCGCTTAGACTCTCTGACCTCTGTCCAGTTTAAAGAGATAATGAGTAAGAAGCCGGTAATTCTTTTACCCATCGGTGCCACGGAAGCCCACGGTGGTCATTTGCCCTTGTGCACTGATTCTGTCCAACCCGAATATGTTGCGGACCAGGTGGCAGAATTAATCGGTGGTTTGGTTGCACCGCCGATCCGCTATGCTCATCATTCTTCCACCAAGAATATGCCGGGAACGATTTCCATCTCTTTCTTAACTACCATGTACTTGGTCAGGGACGTCTTGGATTCTTTAATCAGCAATGGTGCTGATAAAATCGTTATCGTCAGCGGTCACGCCGGCTCTTCTCACCTCAATGCCCTCCGGCAGGGTTGTGCGGAGATTGCGGAAAAGAGGGCGGTGAAAATCATGCTGCTTTCCGATTATGATCTGGTTGACGAATATCCTCTGGATCAGCGCGGAGACGGCCACGGGGGCAAAGTGGAAACATCCCGGGTCATGCACATTTGCCCCGACCTGGCGCATACCGCTCCGTGCCGCGGAGATTATGTGAGTTGCGGTTACCTCATTGTTGCTGATCCTGAGCGCTGCATGCCTCTGGGTTATGTAGGTGATGCACATGAAGCGACAGCTGAATTGGGTAAGCAGATCAATGAATTTGTGATAACTACCTTAGTCAAAGAGATCAAAAAATCATTTGGGGATTCACTATGAGCGAAATGAAAATTAAGGCAGCCAAGAAAGCTGTGGAATACGTCGAAGACGGGATGGTTCTCGGTTTGGGAACAGGGTTTACCACTAAATTTGCTGTTGATGAAATCGGAAAGTTGGTTGCCAATGGTTATGATTTGGTCGGCATACCTACCTCTATCGAAACAGAAAAGCAGGCGAGGTCGCTTAACATACCTTTAACCGACTTAGAATGTGTCGACCACATTGATCTGACCATCGATGGTGCTGATGAAGTCGATCCTAATTTTAATTTAATCAAGGGTCTGGGCGGAGCGTTACTGCGTGAGAAGATTGTCGCTTACTATTCTCAAAAAGAAATTATCATCGTGGACAGCTCTAAAATTGTCAATGTTCTCGGCACCAGAGTCTCTTTGCCAGTAGAAGTTATTCAATTCAGCCACAAAAAAACCAAAGAAGCACTCGAAAGACTTGGCTGCGTTGCCAAACTGCGCGGAGCCGAAGTACCATTTGTCACGGATAATGGGAACTACATCTATGACTGTAAATTCACTTCAATTCTCGAACCTTATGGATTAGAATCAAGGTTAAACTCCATTCCTGGAGTGGTTGAAAACGGGCTGTTCCTTGACCTCGCATCACACGTGGTCATAGGAACAGAGAATGAAACAAGGATCTTAGAGAAGAAAGCTGATTAAGCATCAACTGCTTTCTTGAGGGCTTGGATATTGCTCTCGATCTCATCGATCTTAGCCCGCTCTTCTTTTTCAATCACTTCTACAATCTTTTCAAATGGTATGGCAAGTCTGTAGGAATGAACGGGCCTTCCCTTTCCCTCTTTCTTAATGTCCTTCTTCACAACCCACTTCTTATGGCGCAGTTCCTGCATTGCAATCGACACTTCTGGCTGTCTCAAGGCCGTTGAGATTTCAATCTCTACGGAAGTAGTCTCTTCTTTTTTGTTAAGAAAGACCAGGGTCTTTGCAACGTTTTTTGCCATGCCTGTGCGCATGAGGAGCTTGACAAGAGTCTCATCCTTTTTGCTGAAGCCTCTTTCGTTCATAAATTATCTAGTTCAACTATTTATGCAAGATTATATATCATTTTCTATTGGTTTGTCTATTTACAAATGTAAACTTTGTTTATTTGAGAGGTTATGTACGTAAATCTGAGTTGGATGTTTTTAGATCATTGGCATGTTAAAAATTGTTTTTCTAACTGTTTATAAAAATGGAAATAGAATTATATTTGATGGCCAACGAATTTCATCGCTTCTTCCTTAGTTTTGATCAAATTTTTATCGAAAATAAACTCTGCATGCCTTAGAGCTAGCTTTGCAAGGCAGCAGAGCCGGTCTTGTTTTTGAGTACGTTAAAGATTTTATATTTAGTTTTTTGAATTTTGCAGATCAATTTGATAATATATCCCACAATCATGTTTGTTAATTAGTTTCAGCGGCCGATAAAGTTCGATCATCTCATTCATTTCTATCCTTTCCGCAAGCGGCGGTCCGAAAGGTGACGGCTTTTTATTAAAGTCAACAATGGTCAGGATACCCTCGTTTTTCAGACAGCGCATAATTTCAGCAGCCATTTTGTGTGCGTCTTCAAGTTCATGCGCTACATTAACCATCACCGCACAATCCAGCGAAGAATCTTCAAAGGGCAAAGAGGGTAATTCACCAATAATTGGTGTAATCTTATCTTTAAGCTCAGCAGGAGTTCTCTTTTGCAAGTCTTCCAGCATCAGCACCTGACCATCTAGTGCCCAGACTCGTTTTACTTTTTTTGAGAGGGGTATGGTAATATAACCAATGCCGCAGCCCAAATCAGCAACAATATCATCTGCGTTAACTTTCATGCGGGCGATGATTTCTTCTGCTGGTTGCAGCTTCAGCCGCTCTTCATTTAAGAGTCGATGTCTGTTTTCAGCTGAAAAACGTTCACTGCTCATGCAACTACCTCACAGCTCTTCATCAATGCGAGAAGTGCTTTGAAGCTATTTGTATTTTATAAACCCAATCAGCAACTCTTGCTATTGATTATATAGTAATATAAGACTGAGTCTTTGCTACCAGCTGATTCTTTCTCTTTTTCCAGTACTTCTTGTCTTGGAAAAATGCTTAAGTAGTAGGATATGTTCACATAGAAGAAGCAGACATAATGCTCTGCTAAGACAGCCTTTCATGTCTCTTAAAAGAAGCAAGGTGAGGATGTCACAAGAAAACATTACATTAACAGGTGTTAGCATGAAGATGCCTCACACGATTAAAACTTACTGTCCCAACTGCAAGGTTCACACTGACCACGAAGTAGAAAGAGTGAAGAAAAAGAAAGCTAGCGAGAGGAAATGGGGTCAGAGGAGATTCAGAAAAGTCACCTCTGGATACGGTGGATTCCCAAGGCCTAAGCCGGAAGGAAGAGAAAAACCAACCAAGAGAATCTCCTTGCGTTACAGATGCAAAGTCTGCAAAAAAGCTCACCAGAGACCATGCTTCAGGTCAAAGAAATTTGAACTTCAGGAGTGAAGAATATGGCAGATATACACACTGGAAAATTCATTAAAGTTAAATGTGCAGACTGCAGCAACGAGCAGATTGTATTCAAAAACCCTGCAATGAATATCAGCTGCAACGTTTGCGGATCTACCTTGGTAAAATCCAAAGGCGGAGCCGGTGAACTGCGCGGAGAGTTTATTGAGGTGGTTGATTAAGGATGGCCGCCCGCACTAGCGAATTCCCTGAAGAAAGCGAATTAGTGGTTTGCACAGTTCAAAGCGTTAAGAACTTCGGTGCTTTCGTATCACTCGATGAGTACGACAACAAAGAAGGTTTCATCCACATCAGGGACGTCGCTACTGGCTGGGTAAAATACATTCGAGATTATGTCCGTGAAGGACAGAAGATCGTTTGTAAAGTTTTAGGGGTCGACTCCTCTAAAGGTCATATTGATCTTTCTCTCAAATCTGTCAATGAACACCAGAAGAGAGAGAAAATCCAGCAATGGAAGAATGAAAACAAGGCAGATAAACTCCTTGAGATTGTAGCCGAGCGCCTTGGTAAAACCAAAGACGCTTGCTATGAAGAATTCGGTTACGACCTAATCGAAGTATTTGGGACATTATATGGCTCCTTTGAGCAGATCGCAATTCATCCAGAGTCTCTTCCTGAAGAAGGATTTGAAGGAGACTGGCTGGATGTTTTTGTCGAGGTTGCCAAAGAAAACGTAACTCCTTCTCTTGTTCAGATCAGTGGAATTTTAGAGATGGTTTGTCCATTGCCTGATGGTGTAGATCACATCAAAGATGCACTCATGGCAGGCATCGCCGCCTCTACCGAACAAGTCAAGATCCAATACATTGGAGCGCCAAGATATCGGGTAGTGGTGGAAGCAGTTGATTATAAAACTGCAGAAGAAGATATGAAACTTGTAACTGCAACAGCTGTGGACGCGCTGAACTCCTCTGGAGGAAAAGCAGCCTTCCACCGTGATGCTAAATGATTATTTTTGGTGGAACATGAAAACGCAATTGCGGAAATGTCAGGATTGCTCGGAATATACGCTTTATGACATATGCCCCCGCTGCGGTAAAAGAACCGATGTTCCAATTCCTCCCCGATATTCACCGGAAGACCGATATGGTGAATACCGCCGACGACTTAGAAAGGAATGTGGTGTTTATGGAAAAAATTAAAACAATTATCCACGAAGAGCCTAACCTTACCAAACCAATTCTGATTGAAGGATTGCCAGGGGTAGGCAACGTAGGAAAATTAGCTGCGGAACATTTATTAGATCAACTCAAAGCGGTGAAGTTCGCAGATATTTATTCCGTCCATTTTCCGCCACAAGTAGTTCTCGATGATGATGGCGTTGCTAAATTAGTAAACAATGAGCTTTACTACTCAAAAGCAGAGGACGGTTCTCACCCTGATCTCTTGATTGTCGTTGGTGATTATCAGGGTCTTACTCCTGAAGGACAGTATGATATCTCTGACCACATTCTCCAGCTTGCTCTTAAGTATGAAGTCCAGCGGATCTACACTCTCGGCGGTTACGGCGTAGGGAAGATCCTCGAGGATCCCCGTGTTCTCGGAGCAGCAACTTCCCTGGAGTTAGTCGAAGAGATGAAAGAGAGAGGTGTCGTCTTCTCCAAAGGTGAACCAGGATCTGGAATTGTCGGTGCCAGCGGTTTACTGCTAGGACTCGGTAAAGTCTACGGAATGGAGGCTATCTGCCTCATGGGTGAAACTTCTGGTTACTTTGTCGATCCGAAAGGTGCAGAAGCCGTGCTCAGAATCTTGGCAGCAATTTTGAACATCGAAATTGACTTTTCCGAACTTGAAAACAAAGCGGAACAAATCGATGCAATTGCGTCTAAACTTAAAGAAATGGAGACTCCGCAGCTTGAAGAAGCACCACCGGAAGATCTCAGATACATCGGCTGATCACAGCCGATCAACTTACTTTATTTTAATTGTGAAACAGCGTTTTGATAATTTCAGCTGTTTTTGACTGACTTTTTTATTTGTTTTTCAATAATTTTCAAGATACGGATCGATGGAGCACTTCATTATCATATGAGCAACTATATAATATGTAAATTGCATACAGGATCGCTTCATAAAAAATAAGGAGGCAAAAACTGTATGCGACAGAATAACGATGCTTTACTAAAAGAGTACCACCCTCACCAGCCTGGGGGGGGGGGTTCAAACATTCATAAACTTCGAACGTAAATCAACAATGCTCACGGAGGTGCGCTCATGAAGACTCCTCCGGTTTTAGCGGTTTTTGTTGCGTTAATCTTATTATTTTCTACTTCTGCGACCATCGTTTCAAACTTTGACGAT
>CAJKXZ010000004.1 GCA_905203995.1 uncultured Methanomassiliicoccus sp.
TGAGGTACTTTTCATTGTGCAACTTGAGGTACTTTTCATTGTGCAACTTGAGGTACTTTTCATTGTGCAACTTGAGGTATTATAGTATCAATGTATGAGTATCATATCCCTTGTACAGATGAGTCTCCATGCAGCAAACCAACTGCGGAATACTAGGTCTTCAACAACCTCTAGAAGATCTTCAGTTATCTGCTGCCTGCTGACTCTTCTTTTTCTTAGCTGAAGGTGTGATTTCTTCATGGAAAAAGTAATTGACAACCAGCGGCGGTTCGCTGAACGGACGGCAGATGGAATCATCATCACGGACGTAAGGCAGACCTTCAGCTGCCGTGAATTCGCGCATTTCATCATCTAACTGTGCCCAGTAGCCGCGGTCGTTTTTCTGATAGATTCTTTCATACAACGGCACCAGTTCAGGATACTTAGCAGCGATGTACTCCAGAATAACTGCCTTGTAACCGCCCCGCAGATTCAAGTTCTCTAACCAGACTAAATTGCAATGAGCCTTCGCACGGCGGATAATCGCCGCCACGTCAGTAATGCCTGGAAAAATGGGTGAGATGAAACAAGTCGTTCTGATGCCGGCTTCATGAAACGCTTTCATCGCAGCCAGGCGGTGCTCAATGCTGACCGCTTGATCCATATCTTTGCGGAAATTTTCATCGAGCGTATTGATGGACCAGGAGACACGGGCCTGCGGGAAGCTTTTAATCAAGTCTAAATCACGCAGAATCAGATCAGATTTGGTGGCAATGGAGATCTTGCAGCCGCTGCCCCGCATCTGTTCCAGCAGTGCTCGGGTCCGCTGATACTGCGCTTCCACAGGCTGATAAGGATCAGTTACTGAACCGATAAACAGCTCTTGACCGACATATTTCTGCGGCTGTTTAATTTCCGGCCAGTGTTTTACATCAACAAATTCGCCCCACGGCTCAGGATGTTTGGTGAAGCGTTTCATAAAGGATGCATAGCAGTATTGGCAGCGGTGTTCACAGCCGACGTAAGGGTTAACAGAATAATCACCGACGGGCAGATTAGTTTTGGTCAATACGCTCTTTACGGCTATCTCCTTAGTTATCATGTGGCAGCACCTCGGCGCTATCTGCTTAATTTGCTTATTGATAAAAAATCTTCTTCAGTCTCTGCTGATTTGCATATCAGCAAATTATTATATTCTTCATGATTGTTATGGATGAATAATCCATGTGATTTCTATGTCATCCAGCAGAATTGTTAGAGTAATTGCTGTCGCGCTCATGGTCTCCTTTTTAGTAGGTGCCAGCGTGGCTTCTTTACCTGCTGCTTCCGCGCAGGATCTGTCGTCCTTAGCGACGGAAGGCGGCGTTTACAATTATCTTACTGAAGGTACTGGTAGCGAAGAGTCTCCATATAAAGCGACGATTACCGGCTATCAGGAAGGAAACGAAGCTTATTTGGCGATTCAATCCGGTCTCGAAGGTTATCCAGTGAAAGCAATTGCGGCCAATGCTTTTCAGAACTGTACTTCGCTAGAAGCGGTAGTCATTCCGGAACGCATCGAGACGATCGGTGACCGCGCCTTTGCCGGCTGCTCCTCGCTGCAGGCGGCTTATTTTGCCGGTGAACTGCCGCAGTTAGGTGCAGACGTCTTTGCCGGCTGTGCGCCTGGTTTTACCATTTACTATCTCCAAGACAGCTGGAGTAATTATGATACTTACCCCACTGCGCCCTGGTCTTTAGGCACTTACACAGATGCGGCCGGCGGCAGTTATTTCTATTATGTAATTAACAATGAAATTACGATCTTTAAGTATCTTAGCGGACGACAGCTGGCGATTCCCGCGGCGATTGACGGACAGCCCGTCGTCAGCATCGGTACGGAAGCTTTTTACCAATGCGCGGTTGAAACCGTCAGCATTGCCGAAGGTGTCGAGCGTATTGCCGACCGTGCTTTTTCCTGGGAACACCTGCCGAATTCTCCTCTGAAGTCTGTATCACTGCCCCGCACCCTGACGGCCATTGGCGATGAAGCTTTCCGTTATTCCGCCGCTCTGACTAATATTGATTTTCCTGCTGCTTTAAAATATATCGGCTTTGAAGCCTTCCGTGAATGCGGTTTAACTTCCGTCACCCTGCCCAATGATATCGCTTACGTCGGCGGCGGGGCTTTCTACTACTGTCCGCAGCTTAAAGCCGCTGATCTCGGGCGCGGTTTATCCGCAATTCCTGAACGCATGTTTGGCTGGTGCCAGTCTTTCAGCAACATCATCATTCCGGGACGGGTAATCGCGATTGGCGATTCTGCCTTTTACAACTGTGATCTGCGTTCACTGGATCTAAACAACGTTGAAACAATCGGTCTCAAAGCGTTTTACGGCAACGCCAATCTGCAAAAGGTCATCATGGAAGATGTGCGCATCGTCGGCAATGAAGCCTTCAGCGAATGCAGTTCCTTGCGCTATGTTGAATTTGACGATCTAGAAAGTATCGCCCCCGGCGCTTTCCTTAAATGTACTGCACTGGAATATGTGGTCTTACCCGATCATCTGCGGACCATTGGCAAGGATGCGTTCCGCGGCTGTACTTCCTTATCCGCCGCGTACTTCGAAGGTGATCAGCCTGTCATCGGCGATAACGCCTTCTACAAGACGGATGCCGACTTCCAAGTGTACTATCTGCCGGAACACCAAGCTTCTTGGTCTTCCTATGACGCCACGTCTATTCAGACTTGGAATGGTATTGTTCCGCAGGAACGCGCGATCTGGGAATCATTCATGTTCATTCTAGTGGCGATTATTCTGATCGCACTGGTAGTAGTGGTGCTGATGATCCTGATCATGAGAAAAAAGGGACGCGCTCCCTAATCTTTTTCTTTTTTAAGATTAAGACCGATTTCAATTTTTGAGCCAGCATAATTTTAGTTCTTACATACGGTCTAAAAAGTGTTATGATTCCACACTTTTTCGTACATAAAAGTGTTGTTTGATAACACTTTTTGGAACGAATGCCCTGAAAATTGCTTCATAGTTGGCTCAAAAAGTTTCCTGTATAAAAGAAACTTTTGTGATTTTTACAAGAAGTTTCTTGTATGGAAGAAACTTTTGAAACCGCTCCTTGCTGATTTTGTCTAGTACACAATCAGCCCGTATCAGTTATTAGATAATCACTAGTGCCTGCTTCTCAATGAAGGGACACACATCTAAGGTAGCCTTTTCTGATAAACCAAGTTCTTAAAAAAGAGCGGCAGCCGTAAAACAGCTGCCGGCAGTGATTACAGATCTAACTTCTGCTGGAAATCTTTAGCCCGTGAAGAGCGGAACCGCTTAGGCAGGATGTAGATCTCGCCGTCAGGATCCGTGCCGACCCGGGCATCTACTTCATAGACTTCTTCAATCAGCTCTTCGGTAATCACCTTCTTGGGATCACCGATGGTCTTGATTTCTCCTTTCTTCATAATGATGCACAAATCACAATAACGGGCCATCAGACTGATGTCGTGTTCGGCGACGAGAATCGTCATATCCGTCTTAACCATCGCCTGCAGATATTCCATGACTTCCAGCTTGTATTTCATATCTAAGTGGCTGGTCGGCTCATCAACGAGCATCAGCCGCGGCGACTGCACATAGGCTTTAGCAATCATGGCCCGCTGGAATTCTCCGCTGCTGAGCATCGAGAGCTGTTTGTCTTTAAGATGTTCGAGACCAAAGCTGCGCAGTGCTTCCATAGCAATCTCTTCGTCATCTTCATTTTCCCACCAAATGCTGTCCACATAGGGATGGCGGCCGAGCATGACCATGTCCATCACTGACAAACCAAAAGTGCTGCGGCTTTCCGCGGGGACGTTAGCTACCAGCTTAGCCAGAGCGGAAGCTTTCTTGCCCTGAGTGCTTTCCCCGTCGATGAAGATCTCGCCGCCGCTGGGTTCATGGATCTTGCAGATGCACTTCATCATGGTTGATTTGCCGCAGCCGTTGGGGCCGATAAGACCGACCATCATGCCGCTGTCAATGGAGTAGCTGACTCCTTTCAGAGCTTCAAAGTCGCCATAGCACTTGCGTAAATTTTTTACTTCCAGCAGCGGCGGTTTAACCATCGTAGTTGCCTCCTTTTTTAATCAGCATATAAGCAAAGACCGGTGTACCGATAATGGCAGTAATCGCCCCCACCGGCAGTTCCAGCGGCATCAGTGCCATGCGGGCAATGATATCGGAGCTGAGCATCAGCATCGCCCCGAGAATGATACTCGCCGGCATCACCAGCCGGTTGTCGCCGCCCATCAGCAGCCGGCAGGCATGAGGTACCACCAGACCGACAAAGCCGATGATACCGACGAAAGCGACACAGATAGCGGTAAGGATTGAAGCGATTACCAGCATGATGCGGTTGAAAGTTTTGACATTAAGTCCCATCTGTTTAGCCTGCTCTTCCCCGACGACGACTAAGTTAAACTCCCGGGCCCAGAGCAGAGAGATGAGGGAAATGCCCATCGCCGGGATGAAAATCAACCAGGCGTTTTCCCAAGTGACATTGGAAAAGCTGCCGAAGAGCCAGTACATGACATCCTGCAGCTTGTTGCCGGCCAGTGAGACGAAGATCGTCTGAATCGAAGAAAAGGCGAAACCGACAATCACTCCGCCGAGAATGTAATTGACGGAATTGCCGCCGGATTTCTCTGCAATAAACATAGTAGCTGCAAAAGCCAGCAGACCTCCGACAATTGCGGCTACGGGAATGATATAATTGGAATCAGGCGCCAGAAACGGCAGGGTGATGTTAAAGGCCATAGCCGCAACGGCGATACAGCCGGCACCGGAGGAAACACCCGTGATGTAAGGATCAACCAGCGGGTTGCGGATGATCGCCTGATACATACAGCCGGCAATCGAAAGACCAACACCCACGGCAATCGCCCCGATCGCCCGCGGTAAACGGGCATTATAGATGTATAGTTCGGTATTAGTCAGATCGGCGATATTGCCGTGCCAGACTTTATTCACTGCTGAAATCAGTGAAGTCACCGCTTCATTAATCGGCACAACCCCGCCGGACGAAATCGACAGTGAGATGAAGAAAGCAATAACGGAAGTAATTGTTCCGAAGACGGCGATGTAAAGGAAACGCCGCTTTTTTCTTTTTATTTCACTTAAATGACTATCATCATGATATTTTAATAAGTAAATCAGCGCGCCGATCATGCTGATGATGAGCACAATCGTGAGGTACCAGGACCAGTGGTTGAAACCATAACTGGTTTCGTTACCGCCGGGCACTGAGGGAATTTCACCGGCCGCAGAAACACAATAGATGAAGCCGCCGTCATTGCCGGTGTAGATGAGGCCGTCGATGACCGTCGGCTGCACCATCGAGTATGAAGTATTGGTGTAAGGTTCCAACACTACTTTCTGCAAGAGTCTGCCGCTGGCGGCATCTAGTGAGATTAAAGAACCGCCTCGGGAATATTCCATGCCGTAGATGAGGCCGGCAGCGGCGGTCAGATCAGCTTTAATGTAAGGCAGATCAACACTGGTCCAGATGACTTTACCGCTCCAGTCCAGTTTATAAATGTTAGATATGGAATAAAAGACAAAACCGTCGTCAAAGATGACGGGATTGCTGGTAAGATAATCGCCGCGCCAGATTTCTTCACCGCTGGCAGGATCCAGCGCCAGCATGCGGCCGTAGGTTTTTGACATGGTGCCGTCGCTGCAGCAGACGATGATAACATCTGGTCCGATGGAGATACTGTCGACCGAGCCGGGGGTGCTTTGTTTACCTTCGGTAATATAATTAATGGCTTCTTTCTTCCACAGCAGCTCGCCGCTCTCGGCTTTCAGGGCATGCACGTAACCTTCGTAATTGCCGATGTAGAGCACCCGTTCGCCGTTGACTGTGGCAAAGGTGGGCTTAGTGTAATAGATACAGCCTTGACTGTCATAAACCCAGATCTGCTGGGCTTCTTCTTTGGTGACTTTGTAGCAGTAGACTTTACCGTCCGCCGCTCCGAAATAGACGGCGCCGCTGTCGTAAGCAGGAGTAGAGGGACCGGAGAGGAAGGTTCTGCCGCTCCAGCTGATGTTGCCGTTTTCATCGAGCGGCGGATTAAACGGGATCTCTTCGATCCACAGCACCTCGCCGCTGAAACGGTCGAAACAATAGAGGCCGCCGCTGCTGGTGGAAAGGATCAGCAGCTCGCCGATAATCAGCGGGGTGGTCAACTCATTGCCGTTGCCGATCGGGTAGTTGTATTTCCACAATACTTCGCCGTTGTCCTTGTTCAAGCAGTAAATAAACGGTCCTTCTTTAGAAGTCATGCTGCCGGCCGTCGTGAAATAAATCCGCTCTTCCGCGCAGACAATGCCGGAATTGAGGTAGCCCGTATCCGTCGACAAATACCACTGCGGCGGGAAAGTCAGGTTCTGCGGGCCGTAGGAAGGAGAGATATTGTCCGAAACTGAAGAACCGCCGATCGTCGTCCAGGCACTGGGATAAGCCGGAGTAACGACGGGGCAGATAACTTCTGCACTATCGGGATAAAAGCCCCAGGCAAAAGTCTGGCCGTCAGCGGGAGCAGCCGCGCTCAGCCGGGCATCATACTGCCAGCGGCCGTTTTCGTCGAGAGTGTACAGCTTCCACGAGGTGGTGACCCCGGAACTGCCGCCGAAGCGGGTATTAGCAAATTCACCAATGCTGGTGATTGTTCCGTTGGCCGTTAATTCAATACCGGCGGCCGCCGCGGCGGCTGTGGTCATCTCTAAATAACTACCGCTGGTCGCGGCCGGCAGCCATTGGGTCTGCCCGTTGCCGTAGTCAATCAGGATCTGCGGCGCGTCATCTGTGGTTTCAGCACTGCTTACTGTGGGCACGACCGCTACGGCCACCAAGAGGGCTACGATCAAGATTGACAAAATTTGCCGGTTATTCAAAAGAACACCTCGTTTTGATATTGGAGATATTGTTGGTAATCGTCACCAAAGAAATGGGGAATAACATCCGCCGGATCCTTCTGCAGGAAGTTAGCGGGATGCAGAACTTTTGCAAGGAGTTCGGTCGCCTCTCCCAGGCGGGGACCGGAACGTGAGAGCAGATCAGCAGCCTTGCCGCTGAAGATATAAATTTCACCGTTTTTGGAGGCCGGCGTATCTTTCCAGATGTTGCCGAGGCCGTTGATTATTTTTTGATACTCTTCTTCGCTGCCGACGTACGTTTCAGAAACAATAATGATGACTTCCGGCTGCTTGCTGTGCATCGCTTCAATGCCGACCTGAATCCAGGTCTGGTTAAGACTGTCAAAGACATTGTTGCCGCCGGCTAATCCGATAACGTCGGAAATGTACGTTTCTTTTCCGGACGTGAAGGGTGCATTGTTGGTGGAAAGCGTAACAAAGACATCCTGGTCATGGCTGTTGCCGACGATGCCGGTGATGCTGTCAATGGTGGCATTAATGGAATCAATGACTTCCTTGCCGCGCTGGTTGTAGCCGAGGGCGGAAGCGGTAATCCAGAGATTGTCGTACACCCGGTCCATGCCGGTGGTGTCATAGAGCATGACGCAGTTAATGCCGGATTTACGCAGCTTGTCGGCCATGTGTGTGTGGGAACCGACACCCTGATCGCAGAAAACAATGTCCGGCGACAAGCCGACGATCTTCTCGTAGTTGGGATCAGTGTAACCGCCGGTGATGCTGATCTCCCCTTGCTGCTGTTTATCGACGACCGCGTCGGGATAATTGCTGTATAGGTCTGTACCAACCAGCAGATCCAGGCCGCCGGCAGCCACGATCATTTCGGTAATCGTAGGCGAAAGGCTGACAATACGCAGCTGGCTGCCGGTTATCGGTGATTTGCCGCCGTCGCCGTAACCGTAGTATTCAAAACCGCTGGCATCAGCGCCCGGCGTCAGCTCGTCTGGAGAGGAAGCCCGCGCCCAGGTCAGCACGGAATAATCAGCAACATTAACTTCTGTCGGGGAAGTGGTAATCTTCTGCCAGGCGCCGTCAGCTAGTACAAAAAGTGTCCACGGCCGGTCGGGCAGACCTTCCTGGCCGTTGATGGCGATAACGGCATTTTCTGTTTCATTCAAGACTAAAGAATATTCTTTAGTGCGGCAGACCTGCTGCAGCAGTTCAATGCCGTTCATGCCTTCTGTCAACGGCGTCTCAGTCCAGCTGGCGTCCCAGTAACCAAAATCGATGACCAATCCTTCACTGTCATCCTGTGCCATGCTGGTAGTGCCGATGAAGGGCAGGGCGGCAATAATGAGAACCGCAATAATTATCGAAGCTAACAGTTTGAATTTGGTCGGCTCCATCTCAGCAGCTCCGCAAGTCTAAAAGTGTCTGCTTAGCGTGTAGTCTCGTCTGTGCAGGCAGGTCGTCTGCTGCCGTTTTGGTGAAAATCCCGCCGGCTGCTCTGCGCGACGTTTCTGGAGATTTTGACGAAGCCTCCCTCACAATCGGTCCTCACAACGTTGTATTTTAAAAGCGTATCCTCAATTTGTAATATAAAACCGGTGTCTGAATTATTGGGAGCTACTATCCAATTGAAGCTGTGTGTTTGTCATTTTATACTTCTGAGGGAGAAAGTAAACAGCGGTTTAGTCTGCATATTATAATTTTAGAGAATTGATTAGCAGCGGGGGTGGATTCATCTTCTTTTCTTTTTGGTCATTTGCTTATAAATACAACCCAATTTGATATTGGAACTATCCTCCAATAGTAAAGAAACAAAACAGCAATCACGCTCGTAAAAAAAGTACGGGGTAGAAGAATGCTAGTCTCTACCCCTCTCGTGGTTCGCAGGTAGTCGCAATTAAAACGAAAAACTACACTGTGAATTAATTAGACTATAATCGGAGTGTTTGTATAAAAACATTCCGTTGATCTTGACCTTTACCGCTGCTTTTGTTTTTCTTGACTTGCGCGAGGAAGGAGGGCACATAGCGAAAACATACATCTCTCACCCGCTGAAAAACTCAGTGGACCGCTGGTTGATGAATGGAGGGGCTGAAATGTCTCTTAGCAGCATATGAGCCGCTCAATTGATTCATTTTTATGAATCAACAGTAAAAAGGTGTGAATAATCATGAATAAAAAATTAGGTATGATGGCATTGGCTCTCATGGTAGCAGTGGTAATGGTTGCATCACCGCTGGCTTTCATTGGAGGTTCAGACAATGCAGACGCTCCCATCTTGGGAGCTGGTGAAAGTAGTGTGAATGGAACTTATACTATTTTTGTGAATGACGGAAGCGGTTGGGACAGCGAAGTAGTAAGTGCCTATGACGGCGCTCAGGCCGTAAAAGCCAGCAGCTTCTGGACAAACACAGATGTTATGGCAAACCGTACAGTAACCGAATGGGGTTATGAAAACCTTAACGCAAGCTATGGAGATATTACAACTTTCATGGGTAAAACCGAAGACGCTAACAATGTTTGGAATGTATATGTTTTAATTGGAGACAACTGGGTTCTTGGAGATGACGCCATTGGATACTATAAATGTTTCAACGATTATAGTGTAAACTGGCAGACTGCAAATATTGCACTACAGTATGGAGCTGACACAACCGCGGTACCTTCTTCCTTAGCGGCATACATTGATGACAATCTCATCGACACATCCTCTATCACACAGGTCAGTGGGGAAGCATTTGCTGTTCAATTCTATTTAAAGAATGCAATGTCTAGCCAATATACACCACTAATTTCAGGTCAAATCTATGACGCTGCTGGCAATCTTGTTACTGCAACTGCAGTTGCGAATGGAGTAACAATTAAAGGCTACGGTTCTGATGCATATTTGGCACTTAAAAATGCATTAGGTTCTGCTAACGTTGTTGGTGAAGATACAGTTCCCGTAAATGGCTATAATCACTATAGCTGGATTGACAAAATATTCAATATGGGAACTGTTCAGACACAAGGTCTTGACACCCCAAATGATTGGACCGACGATGTCTATGCTTACTGGAGTCAATACAATGGACAATATATAGATGGAAGTGCTTCCAATATTTTAACTCCGTTTGTTCTCGGTGCGTATAGTCCACTAGCCACTTCACCATTCTATGGAACATCTTTTTCCTTAATCTATGATGAGGAGCAATGTAAGCCCATTGGGGGAGTTAAGCTTACCCAATTTTATTTATTTTTGGAGAGGTGAATTCTTTGAAACGATCTTTGATTACACCGTTTGCTTTGTTATTGGTAGTTTCTCTTACTTTTATATGTTTTACACTTGATGTAGATGATGATGACCAGCACTCATCGATCAACCTTTCTACTGTTGAAGACATGCCTTTAAGAAGTGATTTTGAGTTAAATCTCATAACTTCAGAGCCTGAAGATGAAATATATTATTATATATATGAGGTTAAATCTCAAACAGATGACTTAGTTTCGAAATATCGCTTAGGATTTAGTTTTGATGGCGATGTAGCAACACTCCATAACTTTGAAAATCTTTTAGATAACAATGGCAATATTATTTTTATAGTACCGGATTCAGTTACTGATCAAACTGGTCAAGAATATAGCATAATTAAATTAAATAAAATATTTTCTGATAAAAATAAATGTTTATCATCTGTATATTTGTCTTCTGCTGTTAAATCATTGGAGAAGCAAGAGTTTAGAAATCAGGCAGCTCTGACTCATATTGATCTAAATGGTGTTGAATCAATTGGGACAGGTGCATTTCAAAAATCTGGCATATTAAAGTTACACATTCCAAATTCAGTCACCATACTGTCTAGCCAAGCTTTTGCACAAATGACCAGTTTAACATCCATCTCTTTCGATATTGATTCATCATTAACTACCATACCCAAAAGTTGTTTTAATGGATGTACATCTTTGAGTAATATATCCTTGCCAGATTCAATACGCAATATTGGTGGAACTGCGTTTAGTAAGACTAATCTGTCTAACTTAGACCTTTCAAATTTAACAACGTCTGCCGACTTACCTTTAGTTATCGACAATCTAGCATTCAGTGGCATATCCACTAATGTCACAATTACCTTGCCAAAGCATATTTCACTATCAGGTTCTCTTGGCAGTGGGAATGTTACCTGTTTATTGCCAGATACAGAATTGGCTACATTTCCTTCATATATACAAACCGATGATATTGAATTTAAAGTCACTCTTTCTGATTTTTGGAAGAATAACAATTATTCTGCATACCTAACATTTAAAGAAAAATTCCCATCATCTAAATTCATGTTATTGGATGATAATGATGATGAGATTAAAATGATAATATCTGATGATGTTTTAGAACGGTTTCTCTCCGCGGATGCTTCAGTAACAATACCAAATACCGTTAAAACCATTGGAGCTGCTGCATTCCAAAATTGTAATAATCTGTCAACAGTAACCTTTGCTGAAGGTTCGATTATAGAAACCATTGGAAATTCTGCATTTAAATCTTCTGGATATACTGCAGGCAAAACAGTATGTATTCCCCTAAATCATTTAATTAATCTTGGCAGCGATTTAATCGAATCAAGTTCAAAAATAGAATTTACTGGACAGTTGCCAGATAATTCCAACGTATCAACTTTATCCATTGGTGGGATAAAATTTATCTGTGAAATGTCGTCAGAAAACAAATTTAATTTATTATTTGCATTAGGCGATTTGTCAAATGCAGAGTTAACCATTCCTGAGAATGTAGCAAAAATCGGGTCAGCATTCGTGGGAACTGGTATAAAATCTATATCATTATCTGTCGATATTCCTCTCGACTATGGCGTATTTCGATATTGTAAACAATTAGTTTCTGTCTCATTTACAGGATCTGGATCAATCAGCATTCCCAGCAATGCATTTAGCCAATGTGTTTCATTAACAACTATTGATTTTGGAGATGTATCCGATCTTAAGATCTATAGTAAGGCTTTTCAGGATTGTAAAGCTCTTGAAAACATAACTCTGCCGCATTTATCAACTCTGAGTGCAGAGGCATTTGATCGATGCACTTCATTAAATGCCATAAAAATTCCCGACAGTTCTGATTTTAAGGTAGTCAATGGACTAGTATTGAGTAAGTCTGAAGGATCTTCTGAATTTGACTCTATTCGATTGCGCCCTGCAAATCTCGTAGATATTATCATACCCGCTAGTGTAACTTCACTCCAATCTGGTGCAGTACCATTATTTAAAGGTAGTAATATATCAAGTGTTACATTTAGTGAAGGTTGCAATTTAGAAATAAAATCTGAAGATTTTTATAACTGCACAAAACTAAACAGTCTTATTTTTAAAGATGGGTGTACTATATCTAGCATTGGCGATCGTGCTTTTGCAAATGCTGGACTATATACTTTTAATCTTCCCGATTCTGTAAAATCAATAGGCGCAAATGCATTTAATGGCTGTCTATCCTTAACTACAATAAACATCAGCGAAAATTCTGCTCTTAATTCAATAGGCGCAAATGCATTTAATGGTTGCAATGTGTTAGCAGAATTTTTCATTCCTGCCAAGTTAGATGCTATTGGTGAAGATGCTTTTTATGACTGTATCGCCTTATCAAAATTTGAAATATCTGCTAACAACACCAAATTCACATTTAATAACGGCATGTTAGTTGAATCTAACTCTGTGATAAGATATGTAGTTTCGACTGTTTCTACTATCACTATTCCTGATGAGATTAGTAGCTATTCTCCCAATGCATTTTATAAGAATAGACTTGATAATATTATAGTCCCTGAATCTCACAATCAATATGCCTCAGATGGCGTATCACTGATGAATAAATCTAAAACAGAGTTACTACTAGTTGGTGGAGGAGTGGTTAATTTAACCATTCCTGAAAGCATAACTCAAATTTCTTCATCGTCATTAGTCTATGCTACTTCTCTAAAATCAATTTCTTGGACTGGTAGTGATCTTGTAATTTCATCCAATGCGATCTCTTCAAACTCTAATCTTGAAGCGATATCTTTTAAAGCAGAGAAATCACTCACTTTAAAGAATCATGCCATCTCTGAGTGTCGTAATCTCACTTCAATCATTCTTGAGTGTAACACGCTTGTTTTGAATGGCAATGAACAGATATCTAATTGCGGCTACAATGATCTGGCGGTCAAACTCGATTATGCCACCATTGATAGTTCTAAGTATAGTGGTCATCTTTTTAATAATTGCAATGGTCTCACTACTCTAATCTCTACCTCAAACCTTCCGGATAATTCATTTTATGGTACATATCATAATTTTGAGGCAATTATTAATAATGAATCTAAATATGCTTTAGAGATTATAACTGGACAATCCATAGTAATTGATGGTTTAGATTCATTGACCGGTTTTAATTTTGACATAAATACTATTAAAGTCAGTGATTCAACATCATTTAGATTTACATTTACAACTGAGGAGGGACATACAATTTATGACGTCATCGCAGTTGCATATTCTGATGGTACTGCAGATACAAGCATCACTCTTGAAAAAGTAGATGGCATGTATGAGGCAACTCTTCCTGCTTCAATTCCTCAGAATATTAAAATAGTAGTCAGCCCAATTGCGACTGGCGAAAAAGTACAAATTACGTTAAACCCGATGAATGACTCTTTAAGCAGCGCAAGTTTTGAAATTATTAAAGGGACTACCATTCTGCCAAGCATATTTGAAACGCAAATATCAGTTAATAATTATCAGGTAGATGATTATCAGTTGGTTGGATGGTATTTTGATGAATTCTATAATGCTAAATACAATCAATCTCCGATAGAATCTAGCATCACTTTGTTTGCTAAATGGAGTCCGACGGCTGGTACTTCGATTACCTTTGGTAATTTTCATGGACTGTTTGACGCAACATATTCATTGTCTAATTCAACCGCACGCCTAGCTAGTGGTGAAACTGTAAACCCTGGTGGAACCATTTCAATAACACTTGCTCCATATGATGGATTTGAATTCCTTGAATGGAAAGTAACTACTGAATCAAATGGCAATACAAATATTACAAAACATACCACTAACGAGTTATCACACAATGTTGGAACGGATGCGACTCACATCCATATCGAAGTGATCTATCGATATTATTCTACATCTAATTCTTTGATAAATATTGTTGATATCGACAAATCACCAATATATGGTGAAGATATCCATCAGATTTGGACATGGCATAGTGGAAATGTCAATACAACTATGGGAGTTTGGACAGGATTTCCCAGTATACCTCTAATAGTTGATGACTACGTGTTTGTACGGGCAAATGATGATTTAATCAAATTGGACATTAGTTCTGGTGCTGAAATTAAAAAAATCACCATTCCCTCAACTACTGTGAACGCATACTATCACTATCTTGGATATGGTGGTGGATTAATCATCGACTATGCCACACACACACTCTACAATTTGAACCTTGAATCGGTGTGTACTCTAGATAAAAACTATTCTGCAGCATTCTATAATGATAGCTATTTTTATGCCACATATGATAATAAACTGTGGAAAGTCGATCCAACTTCTGGTATGAGCTGCACAGATGATGCTTGGTCATCTGGCATAGAGATTAGATGGCATAGTATCTATGGTACAACTTCAACTCCTGTCTTTATTAATGATCGCATATATTTCATTGAAATCAACGGATCAGATCGACTCATAGCATCAATTGATTTGAATTCAGGAAATAAGTCAACAATCGCCCTTAGTAAGTTGAGTGGCCTGTTGATCGATGATGGTTGGCTCACACACTATGAATACTCGGGAGTTGACTACCTCTTCGTGACTGGCTATTCTGCAGGTTTGTTCGATAATGGTACAGGAAAAACGGCCACTATCTCTTGTGTATCTTTAACACCTGACGGAGATTTCATTCAAGATTCTGAAAAATACATAACAATCCCTGATTTAACAGGTACTGCTTCTGCATTTGTAGTGTATAATGGTCGTGGTTATGTTAATGTTACTGGGGATTCCACTACTTCTGGAGCTACAGCCCAGTTTTATGTTTATGACGTTAATGGCTTCCTATCAGATCCTACATCTTCTCAAGAATGGGATACTCAGAAGGCTAAAGATGCACATGAAACCTATTTGATTTATCAAGAAGATAGTATAAAATCTCATGGTTCAATCGTCTTAAACATCGCACATGCTGCAGATACTGGAAAAGTCTACATCTACTTGTTACCATATGATGCGAATGATCAAGCTGTATACATATTTGAAGACCATCCTGGAAAAAATTCTGCAAGCCAATATTTCGTGACTTCAAAATGTGGAGCATCATACGGATCTCAGGCGGTGAGGGTAGGACCTAGTGGGGAATTAATCTGGTATACAGATTCCGGAAGACTGTACTGCTATGGTACTGAAGATTTAAATGCATACTACTTCATGACCCAATTCGAGGGAGGCAATAAATGGTTGAAAGTAAACGAAACTTCAATGTCTCAAGCACTGGAATCAATCGACGGATATACTATTGATTCTGTTGGAAACATCACTTTCAATGGAGTTTCTCAGAAGATCTCATATTATTATAATGGGTGGAAAACCGCAAGTCAGGCATTATCTACCTTCGACATGTTTCATTATTTTATCCTTTCAGATGACATTCCGGATTTTACACAGCCATATTTCTATGATTCAGAAGGCCAGATTGAAAGCTGTACTGTTTCTGATATCTTAGCCAATAAATCATTAGTGGGTATCCAGCTCTATTTGGATCTGTTTAAAATCACTGAAAAAGTTGATGTTACTGGAAAATCCATCAAATTTAAAATTGAAATCAGTAAACAGTTATCTGGACTAACAGATCATGATTGGGTAATTTCCGCTCATGTCAAATATGCAGATGATACAGCAATTTACATAGCTTCACCCGTGGTAATAAATGATTCAGCTAGTGTACAAGTGTCTTCTGCCAGTTCCGGGACACCATATGAATACTTAATCTGTATTTGGGATCAGGATCCCGACAATGACAATGCTATCTTGTATTCAAAGAAGATTGGCAGTATATCCGATGGGGATGGAAACTAATGAAAAATTTAAAATTAATTCCAATCGCTATCATTGGGGTACTGCTAATACTATCCATCTCGCCGGGATTATCTCCTGTTAGTGGTACCAACGATGATATATTCGTCGAACCGCCATCAATTGAATATGGAAATGGCATAGTGGTCATCAAAGGAACTTTAGCCAATTATAATTCAAGCTCAACTTTACTTGTAGAGATTTGTACACACTCTGGAGATTCTAAAATAAAATCATATGCAAGTACAGATGACGGTAGTATATACGAACGCTTTCGTACTGGCTATTTGACAAAAGGTGACTATCTAATAAAATTTACATACGCAACATTATTGCATCAATCCATTTGTGAAAACATCCCATTCACTGTTGAGAACGAAACCGAGGAAATCCCCGTCACTGGAGTCATACTTGATAAAACCGAATTAACATTAGCGGTTGGGGAAAATCAGCGACTTAATGCAGATATCGAGCCGGCAACTGCTAGCAACCCAGGAGTTTTTTGGAACTCTAGCAATCCTTCTGTAGCAAAAGTTGACAATACGGGATTAGTCACTGCACAATCTCCTGGGACTGCAGTGATTACCGTTACTACTGAAGATGGTGGTAAAATTGCAACTTGTAATGTTACGGTTTCCGGTTCAACAACGGTAAGTATAACGCTTTCCGACTCAACAAAATCGATCTACAACAATGGTGAAGGGTCAAGACTATCAGCTAATCTTTTAGGAGTATCCGCATCAGATTTAACCTGGATTTCTAATGATCCAGATATTGTACAATTTTTAGTAGGAACATCCTTTAAAGATACAATTTCAGGAATATCATCAGTAACCATAATTGGTTTAGCAACAGGCAAGACAACGATAACTGTAACCTCTCCCAATGCTTCAGCAACTTGTGAGGTAACAGTCAGTGAAAAACCAGCAGATTTGAACAAGGAGTGGTACTATTTTTACATCTGCTTTAAAGAAGATTCGGAAGCTGCGGACGGAACAAAATTTGCAGCAGATGCTGAGAAAGGTTTCTGGCTAGCGGGATATGGTGCCAATGCCGCTGAGGCTTTAGAAAATGCCTGTAATGAAAATGGCATTCAGATCATGCTAATTACAAAAGGTGCTCTCAAAGGATGGTTGGGAACTTTCTTTGGATTAGGCGATGTGCAGCTTAGCGGCGGCATGTGGAAATATTGGTCTCAATATAAATGGACCGGGCCAGACTTTTCATCAGGTGGTTCCTGGTCATATAACAACTCATCATTGGGCTGGTATGATCAGGGCGGAACGTTTGCTTTAGTAAGACAAACAACCTCAGTGGATGGGGCTTCTGCTAACATCGGTGTAGCTGCTTCTGACGTCCCTCTGGAACTCAGACACGATACTGATGTAATTACCGTTACCTACAATACCAACGGCGGTTCTGCTGAGAACTTTACGGAAAAAGTGAAAAAAGGGGTAGCGGTAGATCTTTCAAAATCGGCAGGAACTAGAGAAGGATATGAGTTCAAGGGGTGGGCAAAGAGCAGTGGCGCTTTAACGGCTTTATCCTCACTTACTGCTGGTGACCAGGATCTCACACTTTACGCAGTCTGGATTTCGGAATCTGCGGAAGTTACGGTCACGAACAATCCTGACGGATCACAAACTGTGACAATTGTCGATGAAAAGCAGAATGAAGATGGCACCGTCATGGCAGTTACTGAGTCGACAACAACGAAGGAAAATGAAGACGGCTCAAAGCAGGTAACTGTTGCGAAAACCGAAACGGTTAAAGACGGCGATGGAAACACCAAATCTTCTCTTGAAGAAAAAAGTAAGGAAACAATTGCTGCTGACGGTTCTTTTACTAAACAAACCGATACGATCGTAAAAGACGCTGAAGGCAACTCTCTTGAAGAAACAACATCATTAGCCATCGATGACAAAACGTCCGGAGTTGTTACCTCTACAGAAATCAAAAAAGATGCTGCTGGCGTAACTTCTTCTTCAACGTCAAAAGTATCGGTAGAAACCACTGAGGGTAAACTGTCCGTAGATTCAGCGGTAATTGATGCAGCCCTCCAGCAGGCGGAAGAAGCCAAGAAACTAGCTGCAGAAAAAGAAGTGGAAATCGCTCATACTTTAGAAATCGAATCGACAGGAAACGCTTCTGCCGAGGCAACCACTGCTGAACTTTTAAATGACTCACTGTCTAAACTTGCAGAAGCAGACATCAGTGTCAAATTGAAGACAGAAGTAGCTGAGATTGAATTACCCCCTGAAGTGACAAAAAATCTAGTGGCGCAGGGTGGAGAAAAGGTCTCTGTAACTT
Source organism: uncultured Methanomassiliicoccus sp. (assembly GCA_905203995.1). GTDB lineage: Archaea > Thermoplasmatota > Thermoplasmata > Methanomassiliicoccales > Methanomassiliicoccaceae > Methanomassiliicoccus_A. The sequence goes on from CAJKXZ010000004.1 coordinate 18,312, forward strand.
TAGCCAAAGCTGATGTCAGCAGTCTTAATGAAAAGCAGCAGGCAGCCGTTGGCGATGCACTGGTTTTTGATTTCGCTATCAAATCAGAAACTACTGATATTCATGAATTAGGCGGTAACATCCGTATTACGGTGCCTTATGAACTCAAGGAAGGCGAGGATCCCGCTAAGATTACTGTCTGGTACGTTGATGATCTGGGCAATATCGTCAAGAAAGACTCGGTTTATGATGCAGAAACAAAAACAATCTCCTTTACCACAAATCACCTCTCTTTCTATTTTGTTAAAGAAGATCTGAGCATCGAACCGACACCGGAACCAGTGCCGAATGGTGGCAATAATAACACGCTGTATTATGCCGCGGCAATCATCGCCGTCTTGGCAATCCTCGCTGTGCTCTACATCGTCCTGCGCAAGAAAAATAAACTCTAAGCATCTCTGCTCTTTGCTCAGCCAAAGAGCATTTTTAATTTTTTATTTAGGACTTATTTCTGTTGCTTATTCTCAAGCAAACACTTAGGTTATAGTGCAATTACTGTCCAAATATCTTGCTTTTGAATTGGATGGATTCATCTTTGGAAAGTTTTGGTCATTTTGATATTTATACTTCAATATTCGATATGGAAATTGGTGTTGGATTATGCAGTCAACTCGGAACATGAGTGTATATCACCAAGCACTGCGAATCATCGATTCCTGCATCGCCAGGAGGGTCTCATTTGAAGAAATCTAATATTCTTGCGGTTGCGGCAGTCGCCGTTGTTGCCATTCTTATCGTCTGTGCAGTTTACGCCCTACCCAGCAGTGAAGGTGAAGAATCATTGGATGTTCCCACTGATAATTCATATTTCCCATCTAAAAATTATGAGTATCTAAGCGAATCGGTAAATTCATCAGATTGGAATTACTGGTTTGGCAATCTTGATCTGCTCGGTGTTTCTGATTCTAAAACACCTACCAAATCGGAGGATCTAGTTGAACTCTGGAAAGTCGCCGATAAAATTGACGGCGGTTCGATGATCTGGAAAGTTCCCGGGTCGGCCATCTGTGTTGGTGATAAAACTTACTTCTTCCGCGGGGCAGAGAATGCTTTGTATTGTGTAGTAACGGCAACTGGAAAAACCGTAGCTAAAGTAAGTTGTGCTTCTGATTCGGTCTATAACATGGCGCTTGCTTATGGTGATGGTAAAATCTTTGTTCCCTGCCGTTCAGGTGATTCTACCATTCTTAGAGTCTTTGCTGCCGACACTTTAAAACAACTTTATCAGTCAGTGCCAGTCGCCGGCGGGGAAGTACAAGGATCAATCATCTATCATGATGGTGCAGTTTATTTTGGAACATATGATGGTAATTACGCCTGTTTCAGTTCTGAAGACATTGACCCTGCACAAAGCAGTGAAGCAGTACAGCCTTTATGGGTTCTGGAAGCCCATGGTTGGTACAACGCTACCCCAGCCTTTGCTGGAAACTACTGTATTATCGCTGAAAAAGGTTACGCCATCGGCGGAGCAGTCATTTATGTGGTAGATGCAAAAACCGGAGCAGTATTCAGCACGCATAAACTTGCTAACGAATACTGTGTTTCGGGACTTACTTTGTACAAAGGCCGTGTTTATGTAGCAACCAATGCAACCACTGATCCTTCGGCAGCTACTTCTGAAGACAACACCGGCAAAACGCTGACCATTCATTCCTACACTATTGATGCCGACGGTTCAATAAATACACTTTCTGAAAAAATATGGGTTTCCGACATTGAAGATGGCGGTACTCAGGCCACGCCTGTGATCTATAACGATCGGCTCTATATTGGCGGCGGTGGGAGTACTATGGGCACCAATGAGCCCTTTACTGTGCTGAATATCGCTCAAGATGGCACAATGTCCTCGGCATATGCGGTGAGAACTGACGGTATTCTGACAAAAAGTTCTGCTTCGATCACCACAGCTTACGCCACTGCTGAAAATAACTATGCTGTCTACATCTACATTATTGAATATGGAACTGTGAAAAGTGGTGATAAGACCAGCCATATCGGCTCCGCAGATATCCGCATTCTCAAAGACACGCAGGGACAGACAGAGTTGAATGTTGTCGGCACTTTGACTCCTTCAGTAGAGCAGTTTGCTTTCCAGAGTTTTACTATCTCGCCTGATGGATATTTATTGGTTCGTAACGACTCAACACTTTTCTGCTATGGTCATAAAAATGCAGAAACTTCTGTGTATACAGCCGCAGATGTTGAACAGACCATTGAACGAATTGTCGGGCAGATCAACAACGGCAATTACGTTAACTTTAAAGAAGTGGGCATGGTCGAATACCGTTATTCGTCTTTAAGTGAAAGCGAAAAGAACAAAGTGAGCAATTATGGCGAACTGCAGAATCTTTACTGTACAGTTTCATTTGTCATTGATAATGCAGAAGTCATTGAAGTAAAAGTACCTAAAGGCTCAATTGTCGATGAACCCTTCTTTAAAGTGGCAGAAGACAAGACTTTTGTCGGCTGGAAAACTACTTCCAACCAGAAGTGGATAGTCTGGGAAGACGTAGTTACCGAGGATATTACATTAATTGCTACTTATGAACCAAATATCAAAGTAGATTTCGATAGTAACGGCGGGTCGTCAGTAAATGCAGTTTATGTCAAAAAGGATGGCATCCTGGGTTATGTGCCGGAACCGCAGCGTAATGGTTATACCTTTGCCGGATGGTTTTTAAACAATACCGAATACCTTTCGCAATATAGCAAAGTTTCTTCTGCGCTTACTCTGAAAGCCAAATGGCTCAGTAACCATACCCTTTCGTTTGACAGTAACGGCGGTTCCAAAGTAGATGATAAATTGCCCGTTACTAACGGTCTGGCTATCGATACTTTACCGACTACCACGAGAACCGGTTACACATTCTTAGGCTGGTATTATGGCGATACTAAGTATGCAGCGGGCATGATTTATCCGCTGGAAAAGGACATCACTCTGAAAGCCAAATGGCAGGAGAACACTTCTTCAACGATTTCTACCGACGGCGGTGTAAAAGTTACAGGTCTGATCCCGGCTGAAGCGAAAATCAGTGCATTAGAACCTTATCTTTATGGATCAACGGTCAGCAAAATACGACAATATGCAGCGGGAACTTCTCTGGATTTCGTTCAAATCAGCCTTGCTGGTGATGGCATCTCTGGTGATCTGCAGCTGACCATTGAGCTCCCGGTAGGTTCTCCGTACCGGGCGACAACCATCTATTATTATGACAGCTCCGCTGACGCGGTTAAAACCGTTACGGGGACGATTGCTGAAGGAATGCTGAAGTTCAACGTTAAGGGAAATACAACCAGCTCGGGCATGGACATTGTAATCGGCATCGTGGCCGGTTCCGACCTGCCCAATCATATCTAAGGTGAAAAAATGAATAAAAAAACATTGCTGGCAACGATGGTAATCTTCGTAGCGGTAATCGCCCTCATGGTGGTAGCCGTTTTTGCCCTGCAAAATGATGCTGCAGAAAGCAAGGAATTCAAAGAAGTAAACGCTACCTGCACTCTCAGCAGTCCTGATGGTGAAGAAACCGGCCAGGGCTTTGGCAATACTATTGCTAACATTCTGGCTTCGGCTTTCCCGGAACGGGATATCCAATACAGCAGCAACGGCAATATTCGTTCAGTTGATGGTGTAGCCAACAGCGGTAACAAATATTGGGTAGTCTTTAAATGGGCTTCTCCTGATGGCTGGCAGGTACTTTCTTCAGCAGCTACCACTAAGCTTGATTTAGCCGAGGGCGTATCGCTTTATTTATCCTATACTGAAAGAATCGTTGATGAGCATGGTAAAATAACCTATGCCGCACCAGATCTTGACATCGAATACAAAGTATATTTCTTCCTGCAGTTTAAAGAAGGTTATGACGCCAATGAACTTATCCGCAGCATTATGACTGAACAGGAACGGCGGGAGGGCTTTTGGATCGAAGGTACCGGTGGAAATGTCATTGAATGTTTAGCTGATGCCGTGTATACTTACCTTCTTCCAGAAGATTTCAGCGGTGATAAAACAGAAGTTTTATCCTATGATGAACGCCGCGAATCGTTTGGCTGGTTGAATAAATTCTTAGGCTGGGAAGATAAAAGAATCAGCTCTGCCGGTGGACAATACGGTACCTGGACCTATTGGTCACAGTATCGTTACGATCCTGATGCAGAGACACTGGATGATGCAGATAATTGGAGCTATAATGACTACTCTATCGGTCAATATGACATTACTGAGAATCATTATTTTGCGCTGATTCTGCAGACTACTACCGTAGAAAATGTGAACGTTCCACTCCCGACAACACCTGCGGAGATTCCTGCTGGTTTATGAGGTGAAGAAATGAAATCCGTCAAAATCAAGTTATTAGCTTCCTTCATGTGCCTAATCTTGATTTTGGCGATAACCCCTTTCATGGGTTTGACTACTGCGGCTCAGGATACCCGGCAGGGGGTAATGATTGATTTTGGTTATTGGGACGTTAACTGGACAGAGATGTCTTTTACCGAAGAAATGAATGGTATTGAAGCGTTAGAAGCGGCTTGTCATATCAATGATTATGAATTTGTATACCTGGACAAAGATGCCGGTACCATTTATTCCATAAATGGACAAATTAATTTAGACGGTAAAGAATGGGCAATGTATCTGCAGACTGCTGACGGCTGGGAACTAGCCCTCGATCCCTATGCAGTAAATGCGGCTGATTATGATTTAATCTGCTGGGCAAGAGCCGGCGGAGTGGATGATTTAATTCCTGGAACCGATTATACAGGATTTAATTATTACAGCTACGCTTCTGATGGTAAAACATTGACGACTGGTGAAGATCTGAAAATTATCTCCCTGGCGCCGTCCATCACTGAAATGGTTGCCGCGGTAGGCGGTACACAGTACCTGATTGGTACTGATCTCTATAGTAACTATCCGCAGGAAATTATTGATAAAAAAGACAATGATGAGATCTCGGTGGTCGGGGGCTATACTGATCCCAGTTATGAGTGGATTATTAAGCTGAATCCCGATCTGGTCCTTTGTGACGGCGGTGTCGGCGAACATCTCAATATGGCTAACAAACTGCGTAAATCCGGCATCGACTGTGTAGTGCTTTACAACGGTACTGACATCGGAACCCTTTACGATAACCTCTGGATTGTCGCTGCCGCTCTGGGTATTGAAGAAAATGCTAACTCCGTAATAAATTCCTTGCGGGGTACAATTAATGACATCAAAGGTATCATCGGTGTTCAGGCAAACAAAAGAGTTTTTGTAGCGCTTTCTGCCGATCCGTCTCCTTGGACTGCCGGTTCTGAAACATACATGAACGATCTGATTGTTACCGTTTCCGGAAAGAACATTTTCCAAAATCAGGCTTCCTCCTGGTTCATGGTCTCCAAGGAACAAATCAGCCTTAAACAGCCGGAAGTAATGATTATTATCGTCGACTCGCGGGAAATTTCTACTGATGAGGAGTATCAAAAGATCTTGGATTCGATTGACCGCATGTGGCGGGAGACACCCGCTTATCGCAACGGGGAAGTCTATGTCTTCTCGGGCAGTTCCGCCGATCTGCTTTCCCGGCCGGGACCGCGGTTAGCCGAGGCGGCTGAACTGATCGGTAAAATTCTCCATCCTGATCCCTTCTTGAAGCGGGATCCGCTTGATCTCATGCCTAAATATTTCGACAGCGACTATCAGCAATATCTGAAACATCAGCGGGGTATCTAAATGAACAAATCATGGCTGGTGGCAGCAGCACTCCTTGTTCTGCTGCTTCTGCCGGCTTTACCAACAACCAGTGCTGAGGATGAAAATAATCTGCTCTTACTTGATCTGGGCAATGGGCAGGTCTATTGGAGTGAAGCAGAGGCTGGTAGTACTTATGCGGAAGTGATTGATGCTTCTGCGGCGGCATTAGGTTTAGAGGTGGATATCAGCAACCCTGCGGATATCTCCGTAAATGGACTCGCAGCAACCGTCATCAACGGTGCCACGGCCGTCTACACTAATTGGAAAATCTACTGTTGGAACGGCAGTGAGTGGGTCTACGATGCCCAGTCTACGACAGCTTCACGTTATGCCGGGGGCATCGCCGCGGTCGGTTATTATGCTGATGATACGCCGGAAAATGTTATTTGTCCGCAGTCTACTCCCGATTACAAAACAGTCTGGACGCAGTTCGGCGGTTCCTCTGCAGCCTATAATACTTCTGATTCCTACGGTGTAGATAATCCGGCACTGCCGGTCGAATGGCACCGGACATATACTACCGGTTACGTCGATTCAGGTTTGATTGTTGCCGGCGATCTTCTCTATCATACTACTGGCGGCAGCTGGGGCTCCACCACTGAGACCAAAGACCTCTGGATCTACTGCTTAAACCGCTTCAGCGGTGATATTGTCTGGCAATATCATGGCAAATATGGCGCCGGCTATGAAGTCAGCACGCCGGTGGTAGTTGGTGATATGCTCATTGTAACCGCCACTTGTGGAGACATCTATTGTTTTGATCGCTATGACGGTACTTTATTACACACCTTGACGCTTGATTATAAACCGCCGATGGATGAAGAGGGGACAATTCTCTGGGACTCTGAAATTTTTGTAACCGGAGCGACAACTCCTGTTTATGATTCCGGGGCACTCTACTTCGGCTCGGCAGATGGCAAAGTTTATTGTTATAGTATAAATTATTTTGAAGGATTTAAAGAAGTCTGGTGCTACAATCCTTCTGATGCGTATAATACTTCAGAAGGTTATACCGGCACGAAAGGAACATTCTATTTCCACGCCCCCACTATTGCTGAGATTGACGGCCAGAGAATGTTGTTTATCGGTAATTACGGGGGATACCTTCATGCCCTGAATGCAACCACCGGGGAAGCAGTCTGGGTTAAGCAGGTGGTGGATGTAAGCGACATTAACTCCGCAAAACCCGGCATGCCGGGATCAGCGGCAGTAGTTTCTGTCAACAAAGAAGGTACGATTCTCTTGGTAACCTGTACCGACGGCGGAATGTCCGTCTCGCTTGGTTACATCTTGGCGCTGGATCCGCAGACAGGTGCCGGCTACAATGGGGAAGATTATTTTTGGAAAATAAATGCCTTATTTACATCACCAGTGGTAACTGATGATGGTTTTTACACTTACCTGAGTCCTTCTAATCCTGGTGATACTTCCGTAACTAGCGTTGACGGTACTGAAAAAGAAATAGTTGAGTCAATCTGTAAATTTGATTGGAACGGCAACTTAGTCTGGATGTGTGAATACAGTAAATTTGTTAAAGCACCGCTGACCCTGGCCGACGGGGTGCTCTATGCTATGGAATACTCTGCCGGTGGTATTGAGAATAAATACGGTGAAGCCGGCCATCTTGCGGCGGTCGATGCTGAAACAGGTACCTTGCTGTGGAAAGTATTTCTTGAGCCTTGTACGACCGATTCCTATTCCATGGGACAGGCTACTGTAATTGAAGGAAAAATCTATGTCGGTAATGATTACGGCGCAGTATACTGTCTTTCAGACGTTGCTGGGCCCAGTTCTGTAGAATCAGACATTGACACGCTGGAGACGGTCGGTTTCGATCACTGGTCGTGGTATGTGCTAATTGCGGTGATTGTGATGACTCTCACCTTCTTCTTTATATTTTACAGGGGAGCATAAATGACTAATCTTGACTCTGCTAAAACGCCCCCTGCCGCACCTTCATTGGATGATGAGTCCAATTGGTATCGCAGGCGGTTTAAAACTGTCCGCAAAGGCATGAAAGGCTTGCGGGATGACATGGAGCCTGGCGATGAAAGTGATATTGCACGGAAGAAAAAGCGCTTCCTGATTATCGCCGTTTTCGGCATCATCATGACGCTGATCGCCTTCTTCATTTCAATCTCTATTGCTGCCGGCGGCGTCATTCCCATCAGTGATGCTATTTCTTCACTTGTTTCAGCAATACAGAAACACGGTACTAATCTGAATAATGAAGAATTATACATTTATGCTTCAAGACTGCCGCGGGCTTTAGCAGCCATCGCTGTCGGTGCCGGACTTTCAATTGCCGGCTGTATGTATCAGGCGATCATCCGCAACCCGCTGGTTGATCCTTATATCACGGGTGTCTCCTCCGGATCGGGCTGCTTAGCCGTGGCCTTAGTGGCAGTTGGTGCTTCTTTACCGTTTGTCGCGGCCAACAATCTTTATTTAATCCCGGTCGCGGCGATTATCGGCGGTTTGATTGCCTTTGCCATCACGATGCTGGTGGCTGAATGTTCCGGCGGTTCTGCAACCAATTACATCTTAGCTGGTGTGATTGTCGGCTTTGCCTTTTCGTCAGTGCAGACAATCTTCCTTACATTAGACAGCAGCAATTTCAGCGAAGTGATGTGGTGGCTCTATGGTTCCTTTGCCCAAGTCACTTGGGAGAACGCCTGGCTGGTTTTCATTCCTGTACTCTTACTCTCCTTTGTTTCGCTTATCTGGGCTCGTGAATTTAATCTATTCATGATGGGTGAAGAACAGGCTAAGCAATTGGGATTAAATGTAAAATTATTCAAAAGAGTAATGATGATTCTCGCTTCGATCATCACTTCGCTCTGTGTCGCTTTTGTCGGGATCATCGGCTTTGTTGGTTTGGTGGTACCTCATGCCTGCCGGATGGCTTTAGGTGGTGATCACCGGCTGATTATGCCGGCCAGCATTATCATCGGTGCCATGCTGATGATGTTTGCGGACATCATCGCCAGGATGGCCATGATTCCTCTGGAACTGCCGGTGGGAGCGATTACTGCCATTATCGGCACGCCGGTCTTTGCTTACATGCTGATCAGAAAGGGGCGTGAATACGATGGCTAATCATGTTTTAGAAATAAAAGGATTAAATAAAAAATTTGGCGACTTTCAGGCCCTGACAGACATTAATCTGCAGCTAGACCGAGGCTATATGGTCGGCCTCATCGGTCCCAACGGCTGCGGCAAATCAACCATGATGAAATGCATCTGCAAGATTCATGACATGACTTCCGGTTCAATCATTATTGACGGTGCTGACATCAGCAAAATGAAACCGGCGGAAGTCTCCAAGCTGGTAGCTACCGTGCCCGCGGAATCCGGCCCTACTTTCGGGCTTACGGTCAGCGACATGGTTATGCTGGGCCGCTATCCCTTCGTGGATAAGATTTGGTGGGAAAATGCCGAAGATGAACGAGTTGTCCGCGAAGCTTTGAAAACGTTTGGTATTGCACATCTGCAAAAGAAACAAGTTTCAATGCTTTCGTCCGGTGAGCGGCAGCGGGCACTGATTGCCAAAGCCTACGTGCAGGAACCAAAGATCATGTTGGTTGATGAACCGACCAGTCATCTAGACATGAAGTACAAACTGCAGGTTATGGAATATTTGAAAAAAATGTCTAATTCTGACATGACCGTCATTGTCGCTGAACACGACATCAGTCTGATGGCTCGTTATTGTGACATCTGTGTAATTATGAAAAACGGGGTAATCCAGACGATTGGCGATCCCAAGAAGGTGATTACTGAAGATCTAATCCGCGAAGTCTACGAAGTTGATTCCCGCATTGGTTTGGACGAAGATGGTGAGATCTATGTCCTGCCGAAAAAGTACATTGACGTTGAGGGTCTATGACGGCGGAAGAACCCTCAGCAGGGGAAGCTACGCCCGAAACCTATCTGCTCTACTGCTACAGCTGCGGTCATGCCTGGTCCTCCCGCGGAGAAAAACTGCCGAAACGTTGTCCCCGTTGCCGTTCCTCGCGCTGGGACCAGCCGGTTAAAAAAGAAACCGAATGCAAATTCTGCGGTCATCATTGGCGTTTAACTTCGATCAATGAGAAATGCCCTGCCTGCGGACAGCTGCAGATCATCGGCACCAAAGAACGATCACTGTACTGCAATCAGTGTGATCATGTATGGATTCAGCGGCGGGCACAGCTGCCGAAGAAATGCCCTCTGTGCCGTTCTGCTGACTGGAATAAGCCGAAAGCTCACCGGCTAGTCTGCAGCCGCTGCGGTCATGTCTGGAAGAATCAGTCGGAAAATCCTCAAAGATGTCCTAACTGCCAGTCGACACTGTGGAATGTTCCGCGGCCAACGCTGCAATGCCGGCGCTGCGGGCATAAGTGGACGCTAAAGGGCCGCCGCCGGATGGAAGATGTTAAAATCTGTCCCAAATGTAAATCGGCAAAATGGAATGAAGCGCCGAAAGTCTTTGTCTGCAGCATCTGCGGGAAAACACAGCTCCTCAAAGCCAATCAAAAACTGATGGCCTGTCCGCACTGCAATTCACACCAGCATGTCTATGAGTTGAATTGTCCTTTCTGCGGCTACGTCTGGAATGTTGAACTAATGAATAGCTCGCAGTGTCCTCTCTGCAAAACAGTAGTCACTGATGAAGTGAGTGCCGGTTCACAGACTTTGGATATCTGGACGGAAGGCAACAGAGTTCTGCGTTACACTTCTAGCAATGGTTTTGGTTTTATTTATCTCTGGGAAGGATTGGATCCGGTCACAACCATTTATTTCCATGAAGCCTGTCGGCAGCTGGCAATCAATGCCGAAAAGTTCATTGAAGCGATTAACACCAATACCTTGAATGAAACGTTTAAGAAGCTTGCTAACTCGCTTTATGAACATCGTGATGATTACAAGCAATACATTCCTTATTTCCAAAAACGGCTTAACTTAAGCGAGTTGGATGCAAGAATCCTCGCCATCCATTTTATCGGGATGGGGCCGGAAGCCATCGCCCTCAAATTCAAAATTCCTTACGAACAGATTCGTGATTCTTTTGAACGCATCATGGCGGCTTTTACTGATTCAGGCATCGCCGTCGACGATACGGTTTTTACTGAAAATCCATTTGATTATTATTAATTGTAAGCTAGTGTTTTTACTTATTTTACAGTGTAACTTAATACGCCATATTTTTTAATTGATTGTCCATTGGCTTTTGTGAGTATTTTTGATACTCATTCCTCTTTTACTATGAAATTCCCTAAATGTGTTGTTCTTACTTACTCACATCACCATCTTTTTCCAAATAAGATACATATATACCTACTGTATTACTAACTTGGACTATTCGTCCAATAAACCCTTGGAAAGCTGAGATAACTCACTTTCTGGCTGAGGAAGTATAAGTAAAATAAATCTGGTGGGAAGAGATGAGCACAACTATCTATCCAAGTCTTCGTCATGAAACTGATGAGGCTTCAAGCAAACCATGTAGTGTGGAGCCGGATAATCACATCGTTTTAAGCTGTAAAATCTGCGCTCATCACTGGCAGCCGCGGAATGGTGAGAAGCAATTACCGCAGCGCTGTCCCCAGTGTCGCAGTACCCGCTGGAACCTCGACAACCCCATAAAAAACAAATGTTTACGCTGCGGCCATGATTGGGTAAGCAACGACAAATCACCCACCAAATGTCCTAATTGTCACTCTTCTAAATGGAACAGCAAAGCAGTACGTTGTAAATGCCGCAAGTGTGGACACAGCTGGGAAAAGAAAAAGCGCGGTACACCGAAGAAATGTCCTGCTTGCAAATCATACTACTGGAATGTTTCTGGTGGTAGTTACGGCAGCAAAACCACTTCTCTGGTTTGCAGCAGTGATGCTAAAAAATGGATGATGACTCCTTACCGTCAGGATCTTTTCAACATTATCAATTCTGAAGAAGGAAAAGATGCAAAGGTGGCGATGATCGCCCGGCTTCTGCAAATCGAAGCTAAAGATGCGGAAGTCTATCTGCTATATCTGCAGGGTACTGATTTAGTCGCGGTCTCCATTGCCTGTGGTCTTCCCTTTGAGATTACGATGAATGTAATTCAGGAAGTAGAATGCACTTTGTTCAATCCTATGTCGCGGATGGCAGCACGGGCATGAAAATTCTTGACATTAAGAAATATGGTCCCGTGTATCGTTTTACCGATGCCAATCTCTATTGGACACTCTATTATCTTTCTAAAAACAAAACAATCGGCCGGCGCAGTCTAGCATTGCATGTAGGCATCGGCGAAGGCAGCATGCGCAATATTCTCAACATCCTCAAGGAATGGCATTTTGTTGAGACTTTCAACCGCGGCATTCGCATTTCTCAAGATGGTGCATTATTCCTCAGCACGATCCCCTTGGAAGTGGTTGATCTCAAGCTTTCCGGTTATCCTGAACTGCAGAATCAAGCACAATGCAGTGTAGTAGTTTTACAAGCATCATCCAAGATTCAAGATGGTCTCCGGCAGCGGGATGTATGTATCCGTTCGGGTGCCAATGGGGGCATCACCATTGTCATGAAAAACGATTGTCTGTTAATTCCTCCAGATCATCTCCTTGCACAAGACAATCCTGAATTCGTGGAAACAATCTCTTCTTCCTCGAAGATGAATGATGGTGATGTTTTAATCATCAGTTTTGCTGAGGAACTACACTCAGCCGCCAATGGGGCAATTATGGCCGCTTTAGATTTGATCTGATTTTCCAGTTATTAATCTTCTTAAATAGGTTGACGTATATATCCAAGCTGACATGAAGCGTATCGCCATTTATGGGAAAGGCGGAATCGGTAAATCCACAATCTCGTCCAATCTAACGGCCGCTTTATCAGATCTGGGGGTCAAAGTGCTGCAGATCGGTTGCGATCCTAAACATGACTCTACCCGTCTGCTGACTAACGGTGCTCAGGAAGTTACGGTCTTAGATTATCTGCGGGATACCTATCCGGATGAACGAAAATTGGAGGATGTCGTTTGTCACGGTTACAAAGGTTGTTTGTGTGTAGAAGCAGGCGGACCCGAACCGGGCATTGGCTGTGCCGGACGGGGAATCATTTCCGCCTTTGAATTGTTGCAGGATCTGGAAATCAACACAATTCCTCTGGACCTTACTATCTATGATGTCTTAGGCGACGTGGTCTGCGGCGGTTTTGCCGTTCCTTTGCGTGATGGCTATGCCGATACAGTTTACATCGTCACCTCTGGCGAATTCATGTCAATTTATGCAGCCAACAACATTCTCAAAGGTACTGCTAACTACAACCCCGACCGGATCGGCGGCATTATTTTCAACAGCCGCGGGGAAGAGGAAGAATATGAACGGGTGAAGCGATTCGCCGAGGCGGTTGCGATACCGATCGTGGCTTCTTTCAGCCGTTCACGAGAATTCCTAGATGCTGAAAAATGCGGCAAAACAGTTGTGGAAGCTTATCCAGATTCTCCGTTGGTGGCTTCGTTTAAATCGTTAGCTGAAATAGTTCTGATGGGTAAGAAATACACGGCTAAGTCCCTGACTGAAGCTGAATTAGAACAGATCGTTTTAGGCCGGACTACCACTCATAGAGCAATCACCACCGAAAAGCCGCTCCCGCAGCTAAACGTTGACAGCTCACCACGCTACTATACTTCCCGGAATGTGCAGAAGAATGAAGTGCTGCATGGCTGCGCTTTTGCCGGAGCCGCTTCAACCACCCTGGCCGTCAGCGGTCTGACGACGCTTATGCACGCTCCGCGGAACTGCACCCAATTTGCTTATCAGCTGGCTACCAATGCCGTTAAACGATCATACATTTGTGAAGGTACAGCTATTCATGGCTTTGCCCGGCCGGAAGCTATCTGCACTAATATGACAGAAGCTTCGATGATCTTCGGCGGCAATGAGGATCTGCGTAATTCTTTGAACACCGCGCTGCGGCATGGTCAAAAGAATATCGCCGTCATCACTTCCTGCCCTTCGGGGATAATCGGTGATGATGTGGAAAATATTATTAAAGACCTGTCTGTCCAGCATCCAGAGGCAACAATTGTACCGCTAATCGAAGACGGCAATGTAAATGGTGATTTTATGCAGGGGGTCATCGATGCCTGCATTGGACTTACCAAGGCTTTTGTAAATCGTTCTGCTGAAAAAACAGCTACCGTCAATCTCATCGGCATGAAAACCATTGCTACCAATTGCCTTAAGAATTCAGCAACTGTCGAAAATATCCTTGCCCAACTGGATATTAAAGTTAACTGCCGCTATCTGGGCAATACGGATATCGCTGATCTAAAAAATCTGACGGCGGCTAATTTCAATCTTTTACTGAATCCCGATCGTTTTTCCATGATGCTTAAACAATTTCTGGAAGACAATTACGACCTGGTCTTTTCTAAGAATATTGCCCGACCTGGTTTGAAAGCAACCATTCGTTGGATCAGAGAAATCGGCGAAACATTCTCTAAAACGGCAGAAGCAGAAAGGATCATCAAGGCTTTACAGGATGAATATCTTCTTCATTCTGAATTTTTAAGAAAAGAATTGGAAAATAAAACAGTCTATGTTGCCAGTATGAATCGCGATATCGACTGGATCTTAGAAATGCTGGCTGCGGCAAAGATGAAAGTTCAGAAAGCGATTGTTATTGACCGGCCTGATTACACTATGGATTATGATGTACAGGCTGAATATCCCTTTGTGCAGGTGATTGAGAAATATGATCTGCAGGATCTTATTGATGATATCAATCAGCAGGAACCAGATATGCTCATCGCTGCTTATCCGATGGCCGTGAAAGAATCAATCTTCCAACGGTACATTCCCTTAGTGCCGGATGTCGGCCCCTTTGGGGCGTTAGAATTGGCCGACTCCTGGCTTAGTTTTCTGAAAGCACCCACAGTAGAAGGATGGCGAAAAGATGGTAACTAATTATGACAAACCAGAGGGTTTGATGGGCGTTCTCCTGGCCTTTGAAGGCATGAATGATGCAGAAACTATTCTGAACGGTCCGACCGGCTGCAAATTCCATCCCGCTTCCGTTGCGGAAGCTGCTAGTCAGCGGAAAGGCTCCTTCAATCCCTTAGTTTTCTCAGGCGAATTTCATTTCTGTCAGCCGCGCATTCCTTGTACATATCTGGGCGGCTATGATTACATTGTCGGCTCCGGTGACCGTTTACAACGGCTTTTTGCTGAATTAGAAAAAATAAAACCCAGTCTTATCGGCATTGTTAACTCACCGGGGGCTTCACTGATCGGTGAATCTTTAAACGTTACTGAAAACACGATCCCGGTGATTAAAGTTGAAACGCCCGGCTATTCGCAATCAATGGGTGAAGGCTTTCAGGAAGGGATCATTTCTATCTTGGAAAAAATTCCCCCGCAAACTGGTAAAAAACAAGCAGCGGTAAATTTAATCGGCCTTTCCATCTGGCATCTAAACTGGGAAGACAGTCTTGACGATCTTAAATATCTGCTGCGGCTGTGTGATATTGAAGTAATCGCCACGGTCGGTGCCGGTTGGTCGCTGGCTGACCTCAAAGCATCAGGCGAAGCCGAGTTAAATGTCGTGCTGCATCGTGAATTCGGCAGCAGAATTGCGGAATGGTATGCAGAGCACTGCGCTACGCCCTTCATCGCACCGGAGATTCCCTTAGGCTTTGATAGTCTGGAAAGGTGGATCAAAGCGATCTGCAGCAGATTAGCTAAAGATCCTACGCCGGCTTTAGAACTTATCAAATCAAAAAGAAAGAGGGTCTTCCGTGAACTGCAGTCGATGGAAGAAAGAAAAATTCTGCCTAAAGGCCGCACTTTCTCTCTGGCTGCTGACGAATCATTAGCTCTGCCGATTATAAAGTTTCTTTATGAATATCTGGGCATGGTTCCGGTCGCCGTTACTATTGAAAATCCGACTGGTGAAACCGAAAAATATCTGCAGACCCAGCAGCTTACTGTTTCCAACAATGTCTGGCAGACAACTGCTGATCTCTTCCTTGGTGATGGCAACACGATCTCCACCTTGCTCTTTCAGGAACTGGTAAGAAGCGGCATTGCCGTTGTGTCTCCCGGTCTCCGGCAGGTAGCAATTCAAGCTGAACCAGTCTTAGGCTTAGGCGGTACCCTGCGCTTGCTGGATGGAGTATTAAACGCTCTGGTGAGATAAGCACGATCCTCTTAAAAAATGCCTTAACAAGGTATTTACTGTTTATTCTTCAAAAAAATAGATGCAGGGTTTAAGCCCTGCACGGTAGTTTAGAGTCTTGCTTGGATAGCACCAAAGATGAGTGTTATGATACCTGAGATGATCGCCAGGTAGAAACCGACGCCATAGCTGAGGTCAGCAAACTCATCTCCTGCCCAGACATAGCTGACAATTGCCAGAATGATCGCGATGATACCAAAGACCGCTGCGGCATAGCCGATCTGCTTTCTTGAACCATTATCTGTCATACCGACAATGAAAACTATAAGTGATAGTACACCCAGAACAGCAACAATCACTGGAATGTAGATTTGGAAGCTGCCGTCGTAATCAAGCAGATCAATTCCGGTATAGTCCACGCCACCTCCTGTGAACCAGTTGACGGCGATCGCTACGATGCCGATTAAAGCTCCAATAATGCCTATAATACCCCAAATGTAGGGAGCATTCTTTTTCATAGATGTCGATTCCATAATCTCAATCTCCTGTCCTCTCACATTTTGGCGTGGGCGTATAAGTGTTTCTGATATATTTTAGAAATATATTATTCAAATCATACATAAAAATGGCTTCATCAGTCTTTGGAAAAAGCAAATCATTCAGAGCCAGCAGAGTAAAATTAGCTTAGTTTTTATGATTCCTATCAGAATCAAGAAATGACCGTATTCTAGAATCTAAACGCTAGTAAAGGCCGGTGCTATATAATAATTTTGAAAGTTTTAGTAATCAACGATTAAATTGTTAATTCTCTCTTGTAAAATCATTTTTTAGGGGTAATATGGCATATTTTACGCTTTCCGCACGGCAACGCTTAATCTACTTAATTTTAGCATATGAAAATTATGCAAACTATTGAAGTTAGTAAAACGCTGGAGATTGGTTTTGGCAACAAACGTGAAGTGATGACAGCTGATGCCAAGATTGTTGGTAAAGTCTACGGGGCTGAAGTTGATACGCAACGCTGGGTAGTAAGCAGCATTCTTACTGATTTCGATTCTTCAATTCTTTCAGAAGCCGATGTTAAACATCCTAAAATGAGGAAAACAAGAGTTTCTATTCCTGTTGATAAAATTGAAAAAGTTTCTGACATCATCCAGTTGTCAGTCGATCTCAACACTCTCTTGAGTGCCATTGAAGAAAATTAAGGCTTCGGCCGTCTTTTTTCTATTTTTTCCGTAATCGCTTCCAACGAGAGACCTTTTGTTTCTGGTACAAATTTCCAGACGAAAATTAAAGACAGCAGGCCGATGAGAGCGTAAATGAAGAAGACACCGTTGGTGCCAAAGAGACTTACCAGGCTGAGGAACGTAAGGGAAATGATGAAATTGGAGCTCCAGTTAGCAACGGTTGCCGCACTCATTGCTTTACCCCTTACTTTGAGGGGATAGATCTCAGCAATCAGCAGCCAGAAGATGGGTCCAAGGCCGATGGCGAAGGAAGCAATGTAAGTCATCAGGAAAACTGCCGTATAGAGACCTAAAGAGCTAGCACCAATGCTAAAGACGAGACCGAGGCCGAGAAGCGAGAGTACCATGCCGCTCATGCTGAATAACAGCAGCGGACGGCGGCCTACTTTGTCTACTAAAAAGATGGAGATGATGGTAAGAATAACATTGACGATGCCTACGCCGACGCTGGCCGCAATCGAAGCAGTAGCGTCAGCATAACCAGCGAATTCAAAGATGGTCGGAGCGAAGTAAATGACGGTATTGATGCCCGTTGCCTGCTGCAGGACCGCCAGCATAATCCCAATAAGCGTTAAACGTCTGATCGCGGGAGACCACAGTTCACGTAGTTTAGTATCCTGCTGTTCTTCGTTCTCTGCTTCCATCTGCCGGATAGCATGCTCTGCCCGATCACAGTCATAAGTAAAACCGGATGCGACACGGATCGCTTGATCAACCCGGCCTTTGAAAACCAGCCAGCGGGGGCTAGCTGGTAGAACTGCCATACCAATCAGGAGGGCAGCAGCTGGAACTACTGCTGCGAGAAACATCAGGCGCCAGTCGCCACTTGGTGAAAAATAAAGAGAAACGACGTAAGCTAAGAGAATGCCCACGGTAACCATCAGCTGATTAAGTGAAACCATGGCTCCGCGAATGTTGGCTGGTGCCACCTCTGAGATGTACATGGGGCTGATGAAGGAGGCTACGCCGATACCAGTACCAACGATGAAACGACCGATAAAGAAGGTATAGATCTCCGGGGCGGTGGCAAGAACAATTGTACCAGCGATCACCAGCAGTGCTGCCCCGATAATCGATTTTCTGCGGCCCAGTTTGTCGGATAAATAACCACCGGAGGCCGCACCGATAATCGCTCCTACCAGCACCATGGCCACAGCCCAGGAACGTTCGGAAACGGTCAGTGAAAAATCCCGCTGGACAAAAAGAATCGCACCGGAGATGATACCTGTATCAAAGCCGAAGAGAATGCCGCCGATTGCTGCCACCGCTGCGGCAATATAAACTAAGGGAGGAATCTTGAGTAGTTTCTTAGTCTTCTGGCTTGGGGATTTCATGAGTTATTGTTTATTCTTCAACTTGTCCATTATTAATGTAACGCTGATCTAGTAGTTTTTTTAGAATAAATCTTAAACTTTCAATATTCGGCAGCCGATAGTTAGCGGCAGTCGTTCCGTCGCCGATCTTAATTGTCATACTTTTGTTCTGTAAGGCTTGGAATGCATCTTCATCGGTAACATCATCACCAACATATATAGAAGCAGTACAGCCAGTATGTTGAAGAAGGGCCAGACAGACATCGCCTTTATTTCTTCCCGGCTGCCGCAGTTCCCAGACTTTCTTACCGGCGGTGATTACAAAATTTCCAGAAAGGCGTTCAACAATTTCTTTAATCTTTTCTTCGTCTTGAGCAGCAACGTGGCGGTAATGAACACTAATCGAATATTTTTTCTCTTCCAGTTGCACACCTTTAAAATCTTTTAAAAACTTCTCTAATTTATTTTTCAATTGTAAAATATCATCATTATCTATTTCCTTTTCATTAAGGAACGGACATTCGAGACCGTGGCTACCGATTAAGTTGGTAAACGGTACCTTTTCTTTTAAGTCAGCTAAACTGCGGCCGCTGACAATCCAGACTTCTGTATTAGGCAATGCTGACAATTTCTCCAGGATCTTTCCCAAGTCCTGATCCAGCTGGGCATCCTGCGGACGGGCGACGATGGGGGAGATCGTCCCGTCAAAGTCCAGCATCAGCAGCAGCTTAGCTGAGGAGGCTAACTGTGCAAGCTCAGCAGCCAGCTTCCCATTGTCGGAAAAATTCATCCAGCCACCAGAAAATATCATGCTCTTGGACTTCACGACGCAGTTTTTGACAGTGATTTATTTTTTCTCTCTGCTTCATGCGCAATGCTTTTTGAATGGCTTTGCCCATCGCTTCAATATCGTAAGGATTGACAACAATCGCATCTTTCATACCTTCGCTGGCTCCGGCGAACTCACTGAGGATCAAAACACCTTTTTCATTGACCGCAACATACTCTTTGGCTACCAGATTCATGCCGTCAATAACTGGTGTCACCATCGCCACATCCGCGATTTTGTAAAGCATCAGCAGCTTATCTTCTTCGATCTTGCGGTTAATGTAAATGATTGGTGTCCAGGAGGGCGTCTGAAAACGGCCGTTTATGCGTCCGACTGTTTCTTCCACATGGCGCTTCATTTCTTTGTATTCGTTAATGTTGACCCGCGTCGGTGAAGCGATCTGAATGAAGGACACCTTCCCCCGTGCCCGCGGGTTAGCTTCTAAATAACGTTCAAAGGCCAGAAAACGGTTGAGAATGCCTTTGGTGTAATCTAAGCGGTCTACTCCGAGAATAATCCGTTCGGCATTGATTGATTTTCGGGTCGCTTCTGCTCCTTTAAGGATATGCGGTGCACTGCCGCTTTTAGCATACGTTTCATAATCAATGCCAATCGGAATCGCAGCAATTTTTGTTTTTCTTTCATTATAATTGATTACATTATCTTTTACTTCAGCCTGCGGGAACTCCCGGCAGACGGTAGAAATGAAATTGTCAGCATGTGCTTTCGTATGAAAACCCAGCATGTCGGCGCTGAGCAGTCCGGTCAGCAGTTCTTTCCGCCAGGGAATGCAGGAAAAAGTCTCCGCAGCGGGAAATGGAATGTGCCAGAAAAGGGCGATCGCCGCTTCCGGCACTTTTTTTCTCAAGAGATCCGGAACTAATGAAAAATGCACATCTTGAATAAAGACACGGCCGCCAGCCTCTAACTCTTCCGCTGCCGCCTCAGCAAATTTCTGATTAACACTTTTGTAAACTTCCCAGTAGTTCTTTTTAAACTGGGCATTTTCCTGAAATAAGTGGCAAACCGGCCAGATAACCCGGTTGCTGAAACCGAGATAGTAATCGTTAACTTCTTTCTGAGTCAGCCAGATTCTCCGCAGTGTGTACTGGGGAGCCGTCGGCGGCACGCGCACACAGCCTTTAGCGTCGCTGCAGTCTTGATCAGCGTCACCGCTGCCCCAGGCGATCCAGGTGCCTTTCGCAGCCTGCATTACGGGGTCAATGGCCGCTACCACACCTCCCGTCGGAACCGAGCAGTCAATATGCTCTCCATTGTACTCATGGACATAGGGTTCCCGATTGGAGATAACGATTAATCTATCCACCTTGGAAATTAAGAGAACACAGCCTATTTAAGCGAATTCCGTGGAAAAAGTAGAAAGGGGTTTATTGAGAGTCTAACCTCTCAAGAACGGCGGACAGAATGATCGGCAGGGTAATGGTGGCATCACCTTCGACCGTCATGTAGTCAGCAGCCGCTTTGACTTTTCCCCAGGATACAGCTTCCCGCACGCGGGCGCCGGAAAGGGAACCATCGTATTCTTCGGCTGTAGTCAGATAAACAGCGTGATCTAAACCGCCGCGGAACTGATTCCACCAGATGGTGTGGTGCTTAGAGATACCGCCGCCGACCATGATCGCTCCCGACTCTTCCGCATCAAAGACCATATCCATCAGGTCCTGCTCGTCTTGGAAGAGATCAATGTGGAGATCGCGGTGCTCCTGCCAGTACATCCAGACCTGACTGCCGAAGGAACCGTCAGTAATGCCCGGGACAAAGATCGGTACATTTTGCTTATGGCACCAGTAGAGCAGTGAACTCTCATCGTCAACCATCGCTCCGACCTGATCAATCAGTTCGCGGGTAGAAATCGAATTGCGGCCTTTCAGAATCTTTTTCAGCATCGGCTGCATCTTTTTCTCGAGGACAATGCCGTAGCTGGAATTAGGCACTAAGACATTTCCCAGCCTGTTGATGCCCTGGTCATAGAGCTTAGCGTCATCCATAATGAATTCGCCGTGATAGTATTTTTTCCAGGTTCTGGCTAGATCGTGGTCTAAAGTGCCGCAGGTGGTAATGATAACATCAACCAGACCGCGCTTTACTAATTCAATAATTACTCCACGGGTTCCCGTGGCCATAATGCAGGCGGGGAAGGAGAGGAAAACAGTGCAATCTTTCTTTTTCAGCATTTTTTCAGTAATGTCCACAGCATCAGCCAACTTTTTAGCTGTGAAACCTCCGCAATTGCTCATTTGACTGATGAGCTCGTTAACCGTCATGGCCCCGCCGATTTTAAGATCAACTACAGGCTTTTTAGTATTCATCAGAGCAGCAAGCACAAAGCTCGCTAAAAAAGTTATCTCTCTTTGCGCAGCCTTCTTGCTTAGGAACGGCAGGGAATCAGCCATTTCTCCATAATTTCCTGCAGTTGGGTAAAAGTTGCTGACAATTCACCGCTGTTGTCCACTTTATCCCAGCCCGCTGCCACGGCAAGCATCTTTTTCCGGATGTCGGCAATGCTCTCTTCGGTCTCAAACATTTCCCACTCTTCATTGCGCAGGTGGATTCTTTCCATAGCTGTGGCCGGATCAACATCCACGAAAAGCTGATGATCAGGCTGTGGAAACAGTTTAGTAAGGAAAGTATAGCCGGGTTTCACCAGCTTAGGCGGCAGATAGGCGGCACTCATCGAATACCTGACGAAAATAACTACCTCAGCAGCAGATTTTTTCATGTTGGCAATTGAAAGTAAAAGATCGATGATGAAAAAGATCACTGACAGAAAATATTTGATCCCTTCACCCTGCAGGCAGGTTTTCATCAACTTTCCGCTGAGACGTTCAGAAGGATGGACGTAAATTCTTACTGTTTGGCCGCAGGCTTCATAGCGGTCTCTAATCCATTCCGCCACCGTATTCTTTCCTGAGCCGTCTGTTCCTTCAATTACGATCCACATCTGCACAACACTTTTCAAATTTTGCAGGGCAATGTTATTTGCCCTATTAAATGACTGTTTTACGCAAGCAATTTTCTTTGACTAAACTCATTGTCAGCTAGGGAATATTCAAATTAACTTCTAATAAATTCATATTTTTATCTCTGAAGCGCACCATCAAACCATTCATGATCTTCACCGCTGCGGTATGAATCGGACTATCTTCTTCAGACAATGATATTAATGAAGAACGCAATCTTCTTAAGCGATGCTTCAGAATCTTGACCCTCATAAAAAACTCAAAAAAGGTGAGTTTAAGAAACAGATCCCTAACCTTCGCAACCAGTTAGGCGAGCTGCAGCGTAAACTACGCCGGGCTGAGATTCCGGTAATCATTCTTTTTGAAGGCTGGGAACCGGCTTTGATGGCCAAAGTCATCAACCAGCTTTTGGTACCTCTGGATCCGCGGGGCTTTGATTATTACAATATCGGCCCTTCTAGCAATGAAGAAGCGAAACACCAGTTCTTGTGGCGTTTTTGGATCAAGACGCCGGCCAAAGGGCGAATTGCTATTTTTGACCGTTCCTGGTATTCTTCTTCAGCAGCGCGTTCGATGGACGCCGGCAGTGATGAGCTGATTGTGGGCGATCTCAAGCAGATTCATACTTTTGAAAGACAGCTGGCTGACAGCGGAGTCACTATCATCAAACTCTTTCTGCACGTGGAAGCGGATAACCGTGAGCCGACTGATGAAGAGACCTGCGGTTTAGTCAAAGACGATCTTGATCTAATCAAAAGACAGGAGCAGTATCTGCCCCTTATTGACAAGATGATCACTGCTACCGAGTCGCCTTTTGCTCCGTGGACGATTGTGGAGTCGGCCAATGAGGAATTTGCAACGCTGAAAGTCCTGAAAACTGTCGTCAACCGCATGGAATCCGCTTTAGAAACAAATAACAATATTTCTGACGGCGGCTACTGCCGGATGGAGTATGCGCCCATTCAATGCCAGCCGCCGCATCAAAAGTTAGATGATGAGACTTATTATACTAAACTGGAAAAGTACCAGCAGCGGCTGAAGGTAGTACAGATGGAGCTGTATAAGCAAAAACGACCGCTGCTTTTGGTCTTTGAAGGCCGTGATGCTGCCGGTAAAGGAGGAACGATTCTGCGCATGACGCAGTCGCTTAATCCCCGCACTTATCAGGTAGTGCCGACCGGCGCACCCAATGATGTCGAGATTGCCCACCACTACCTCTGGCGCTTTTATCTGGGACTGCCGGCCAAAGGCCATATTTCGATCTTCGACCGTTCCTGGTACGGCCGTGTTTTAGTTGAAAGAGTTGATAATTTAACCAGCGAAACAGACTGGCGCCGCGCTTACCGTGAAATCAATGAATTTGAAAAATCTCTGGTTGACGACGGCACCATTCTCATCAAGATGTGGCTGGAAATCAGCAAAGCTGAGCAGCTGCAGCGTTTTATTGAGCGGGTCGACAACCCTCTCAAAAATTGGAAAATCTCAGATGATGACTGGAAAGCCCGGGAAAAATGGGACCGCTATACAGAAGCGATCAATGAGATGATTGCCCGTACTTCACCGCCTTATGCTCCGTGGATTATTATTGATTCCAATGACAAACACAGCGCCCGGCTGCAGGCCCATAAGTCTGTCTTGGAAATTACTGAGAAAGAATTAGGGATTAAGTAATCACTTTTTCTTGATCTTCTGCGTAATCTTCTCGTTGGCTGCGGCGTACTTAGCACGCGGCAGTCCGCGGATAATGAGCGCTACGAAAACTACCAGACAAATGAGGATTACCGCCACTTCTTCCCAGAGCACCAAGGGATTGGGGACAATCAGCAGCACAATAAAGTCAATGGTTAGAATGAGCAGTACACTGCTGACCTTCATAAACTTCTCATAACCGCTGCTCTCTGCACAATCATTGTTGCGCTGTCTGCTTCTTTTACCGCCTTCGAGCATCACTTCATCAATCAGCTTCAGGTTGTGTACCAGATTGATAATCGGCGGCAGGAGAACCAGGAAGTTAATGATCATCGACAGGGAGTTGGCAATATGGATATTGCTGGGCAGTAGTGGATCCAGATTCTCGTAGATATACGGCGAAAGGAAATAGAAGATAATCTCGATCGCGGCGATAACCAGCAGGTCAATGTAGATCATAATGAATTTTGATCTAACGAGGGAAGCGGACTTTTTGGACGAACGCATTCGTTCATAAGCGTCGCTGCGGACACAGGAGAGATGGTCAACCTTTTTATGAACTGCCTGCGGCACGCTGCTCGCTACTTTATCGTAAATTTTGTCTGAGTTTTTGGAGAGGAAGGGCAGTATGACCATCGAGACTAAGGCGGCACCGATAACCGCCGAGTAGAAGCTTTGGCTGACCACGCCGGCATCCAAGGCCGTTTTAGCAATGATAAATGCAAATTCACCCATAGCTACCAGGCTGACCGCGGACATGAAACTGATTTTCAGTTTTCTATTGCCTAGCAGGTAAGCTAGCAATACTGTTGAGACCTTTGCTAAAGCAAAGACGCCGAAGATGATCAGAATCAACGGGATATTGTGCAGTAGTTCATCGGGGACAATTTCTAAGCCGATGGAGATGAAGAAAATGGCCATGAACAGTTCTTTCATGGGTTCGGTTTTAGTCATAATCTCCTGCGAAAACTGGCACTGCGAAACAATGACGCCCATGATGAAGGCGCCGATAGCCATCGAAAGTCCGATCTTAGTCGCGAGGAGTGCCATCGCAAAACAGAGGCCGATGGCGACAATCAGTAGCACTTCTGATGAAATCTTTTTACCGATCCAGTCAAGAAGACGGGGGATAAAAATCAGACCAATGCCGATGCTGGCACCGATGAAGACGATAATGGCGCCGATCATGCCGATGATGGAACCTAACGCAGGAGTATCGCCGACTAAGAGCGGCGCGGCCATCGTGAGAATCAGAACCTGGCCGATGTCTTCCATGACCGTAATGAGAATGATCGTTTCTGCGGTATCTTTGTCAATTTTCTCCTGTTCTTTGAGTACCGCAGCAATCACTGCTGTACTCGATCCCGAGATCACCGCGCCAAGGAAAATCGATTCGACCATGCCCCAGCCCATGACGATCCCGGCCAGGTAACCGGCCAGTAGCATCAGCGGTAGCTGGATAACCGCTACCATCACGACAAACATGCCGCTTTTCTTCAGCTTTGCCAGATTAAGCTCTAAACCGATGAAGAACATCAGCAGCACTAAGCCCATATCAGAGAGAATTGAAACGATCGTTTCCGTCGAAGTAGAGGCGCCGTCCCAGAAATTTGCTAAGATGATACCGGCTGCTAGATAACCGATAATTGCCGGCATCTTCAATTTGGTAAAGATGATTGAACAAAAGCCGGCAATTAGTAACAAGTAAGTGATATTGACAAGTAGTACGGCTTCTTCCACAGTTATCCTATTCCTCTTCTCTGGCTCAAGTCTGGTTTTCACTTACACTTTTATAGTATTTATGCTTGTTCTTCAATAATTATTATCTTCATTTTATATATTGTTATTATTATATGGGTTCACGCTTGAACGCATTCATACGTCTCCAACTACGATTTTCGCGGTTCCATTAATGATCAGCAACTCTGAGAAAGAAATACTGCTGAATGCCCTAAAAATCATGTCAGCAACCAATATATATAAAAACTATAATACGACCTCAAAACCTCGAAGAAGGTTCTGATTATGAATGTTGATATTGACATGTTGGTATATCTTGTACCAATTGCGGGCATAATCGGCCTCATCGTCGCGGGTGTCCTTACCAAATGGGTTATGGGTAAGGATACAGGCACTCCTGAAATGAAAGTAATCGGAGATGCTATCCGTGAAGGAGCGATGGCCTACCTAGCTCGTCAGTACAAGACAATCGCCATAATCAGCGTTATCGTAGCGGTGCTGTTACTCGCCTTAGATTGGAGAATCAGCGTCGCCTTCCTGATTGGAGCATTTTTCTCATCCTTGTCTGGTTACATCGGTATGAGAGTATCTGTCAGCTCCAACATCAGGACTGCTAGCGCTGCTAGAAGATCATTGAATGAGTCCCTTTTGACCTCATTCCGCGGTGGAGCCGTATCTGGTCTCGCGGTAGTTGTTCTGAGCTTACTGGGTGTTACAGGTATTTTCTTCCTGTATCTCTTTGTCCTCAACAACGACACTGACTTTGAATCCAACTCCCTGTGGTTCTCTAACACGCTCAACTTAGTCGCTGGTTATGCCTTCGGTGCTTCCTTTGCTGCTTTATTCGCTCAGCTTGGTGGTGGAATTTACACCAAAGCTGCCGATGTCGGTGCAGACTTAGTAGGAAAAGTCGAAGCTGGTATTCCTGAAGACGACCCCCGTAACCCAGCGGTAATCGCTGATCTGGTGGGAGACAACGTCGGTGACTGTGCCGGCCGTGGTGCTGACTTATTCGAAAGCACTGCTGCGGAAAACATCGGTGCTATGATCATGGGTTCTGCAATCTACTTGTACACCAATGATCCCCTGTGGGTATTCTTCCCCTTAGTCGTCTGCGCCTTCGGTATGCTCGCTTCCTTGATTGGTATCGGTACCGTCAGATTGAGAAATGAGAACGAAGAACCAATGAAAGCTTTGAACCGCGGTTACTTCATTACTGCTATCATCTCGGCAGTCGGTTTGTATTTCATTACCGACTATATGTTAGGTGCCTGGCAGTATTTCGTGTGCGCCATTATCGGTATCATCCTTTCCATTGCCATCGTGTACATTACTCAGTACTACACCGCAGGAAATTACCGTCCAGTCCGTGAGATCGCTGATGCTTCCGAAACCGGACCGGCTACCAACATCATCACTGGTTTCTCCATTGGTCTGGAGACCACTGTACTGCCGATCATTGCGATTGCCATTTCACTTCTTGCTTCCTATGCGCTAGGTCAAGATGCGGCAACTACGCTCGGTCACCCCGAAGAGTCCTTCATCTTTGGTCTCTACGGAACCGCTGCGGCAACCATCGGTATGCTGGTAACTGCCACTTTCGTGTTGGCGATGGATACCTTTGGACCAATCACCGACAACGCCGGTGGTATTGTCGAAATGTCCAACCAGCCCAAAGAAATTCGTAACAGAACTGACAAGCTGGATTCAGTAGGAAACACCACCAAGGCCCTTACCAAAGGATACGCCATGGGTTCTGCGGCACTTGCTGCGTTCTTATTGTTCTCAGCCTTCTTCGAGCAGGTAGTTATTGCCAGACAAAACATGGGCATCAACACTTCACTCTCTGAAGTATTCCATGTTGATATCGCTCAGCCACAGATCTTTGTCGCCGCTCTTCTCGGTGCCATGTTAGTCTTCATCTTTGCCTCACTGGCTATTCGTGCAGTAGGTAAAGCTGCTTCCGGCATGATCACTGAAGTACGCAGGCAGTTCAAAGAAGATCCCGGCATTATGGAAGGAACTTCCAAACCTGACTACGCAAGCTGCGTGGATATCTCCACCAAAGCTGCCCTCAAGACCATGGTCTTACCCGGTATCCTGCCGGTCTTAACACCAATCATCCTCGGATTATTGATGTTCTACGCCTATGACTATGGTACCGACAACGGTGGGGTCATTGCGGTTCAGGCTGTTGGTGCTTTCCTGATGGTAGCAACCATTGCCGGTATCCTGATGGCTATCCTCTTAAACAACGGTGGAGGAGCCTGGGATAACGCCAAGAAATACATCGAAGACGGCCACCACGGTGGTAAAGGCTCACCAGCCCACGCCGCCGCTGTCGTCGGAGATACTGTGGGAGATCCATTCAAAGACACCGCTGGACCATCACTGCACGTGTTAGTCAAGCTGCTGTCCACTATCTCCCTGGTCTTTGCTGTAGTGTTTGTCACTGGTACATTCCCACTATAAGCAAACCCCCAAACCCCTTTTCTTTAATTTTTTCTTCTTTGTTTTCTGCGCTCTGAGCCAGAGTTTTTAGAGGTTCTGGGTTACGCTTAGATTTAAATAACAGTTGGTTCATGACGACCTTATCGTTCAGAGGATATGCTATGTATTTGCTGACTACGAAGGAAAAAGTAGTACGTATTCCCCCAGAAATGCTGGGTGAGGACCTCGACGAGGTCGTTAACCAGAGCACACGCTCTTCATTCGAGGGAAGCATGGAAAGTGGTAATTCGTACACTATACTGATTACCAACGTGGAGCAAGTGGGTCCTGGACGCATAGTCCATGGTGACGGAGCAGTTTATCAAAACGTAAAATACGACGCGCTGATGTTCCGACCACTCCTTCAAGAGGTTATCGAAGGTACAGTTGTAGAAATTTTGAAATTTGGTGCATTTGTCAGATTTGGACCTCTCGACGGCTTATTACATGTCAGTCAGATAATGGACGATCGTATCGACATTGATCAGGATAACGGTAGACTTATTGGTAAGGATACCAAACGTGACCTGAAAGTCGGTGATAGAGTACGCGCTAGAATCGTAGCTCTCAGCATTAACGAAAGAAACCCGCGCGAATCTAAAATCGGACTCACTATGAGGCAGCCCGGACTCGGCAAGCTGGAATGGCTTGAAGAGGACCACAGCGGCAAAGAAACTGGTGATGAAGAATGAAAGTACAACGCGCATGTAAACACTGCAGCTACATGACTGAAGAAGAAACCTGCCCGCTCTGCGGAAATGCTACTTCTAAAGAATGGCAGGGTTATGTAGTAATTTTAGACCATACCAATTCACAAATCGCAGAACGGATGGGAATCAATGTCAATGGAAAGTTCGCCCTCAAGGTGCGCTGAACTACAGTGCCCGGCTAAGGGATGGGCTCTTCCAGAAAAGATGAGAAATGAACTTGGTACAGGTTTTGGCGAATTAGTCAAATTAGAAGATTTAAAAATTCAACTGGCGGGTTGTGTGAAATTGTTGTCTGTTGGTGATGTGGTGTCATATACTCTTTTAGACAATGGTTTCCGGCCCGATTTACTCATCTACGACCTCAAGACTGAGCGGAGACCCTTCTCTCCTCTCTCCTCTAAGCTCGGTCTTTTGTGCGGCGAGGAAGTAGTTGTGGAAAACCCGGCAGGATCGATCACGCCTGAGCTGGTCACTGAAATCAGGGCCGCGCTTGAACGGGATGTTCCTACCAAAATCAGAGTTGAAGGTGAAGAAGACCTTGCAGCACTGGCTTGTGCAGCAATGGCCCCCTTCGGCTCCTGCCTGCTCTATGGCCTGCCCGGTGTGGGTATGGCTTTGCTCAAGATCGATGAGGCTGCAGCAGGCCGTGCAAAATCTTTCCTAGACTCCATGGAGGAATTAAATTGAAGTTAGAGATAATTGATAAAACTGAAAACAAACTCATGCACCGTGTAGAAGTAAAATTCAAAGCGGTCCACATTGGGGATTCTACACCAAGCCGCGACGCCATCAGAGACGCCTTGGCTAACAACTTTTCTGCCCCTAAAGAGAACATCGTCATCATCCGCATGAACTCTGAATACGGTAAATGTTCTACCGATGGTTACGCTAAAATCTACGATTCCGCAGAAATTGCAAAAACCCACGAGAGAAACTATCTCCTGGTAAGAAACGGCCTTGCTGAGAAAAAAGTAAGAACCGCTAAGAAGAAGAAAAAGTGAGGTGACATAAATGGCTGACAAAAAAGGTAAGGGTGCAGCTCCGAAAGAAGCTTCTGCAAAAAAGAACTACTACTCCGTTAGCGGAGACAAACTGGAACGCGTTAAACGCAGCTGCCCTAAATGCGGTCCTGGTGTATTCCTCGCTGAACACAAAGATCGTTCATCTTGTGGAAAGTGCGGCTACACTGAATTCAAAAACAAAAACTGATATTGTGGATCTTCCACACTATCTTTTCTCTATTTTGTGATTAAATGATTGGTTTCATCGGCTATGGTCACATGGGCGGAGCGCTCGTGCGAGGTCTGTTATCTCATGGCCTGCCGGCAGCGGAAGTTATGATTGCTACCCGCAGTCCGGCAAAGCTGCAGCCGCTGCTTGTTGAATATCCTGACCTGCAGCTGGCAGATATGGAACAGATCGCGACCGCTGATTTTCTATTTCTCTGTGTGCGCAGTGAAGATGCGCTGCCCGTTCTTCGCAACTTGTCAACTTTCCATGGCCATTTAATCTCCATCAACGGCGGCATCTCCCTGGCGGAATTAGCGGCTGTTTATCCGGGGCCAATCACTAAAGCAATGCCCTCTTTGACGGCAGAAGTCGGCCGGGGGATGATGCTGTTATGTCATCAGGCCGAAAGCGCAAGCAATCTGGAAGTGGAACAGTTATTGTCTTCCGTAAGTACCGTTAAGCTGCTGCCCGAAGCACAGTTTGCCGCTGCTGAAAATCTCACTGGCTGTTCACCGGCATTTTTTGCCTGTTTTGCACAGTTGCTGGCTGAAGGTTCAGCTTTGCCGCTTGAAGATGCGGAAGAAATGATCACGGAAACTTTGATCGCAACCTCCGAGCTGTTAAAAGAACGAAAAATGTCGCTGGCTGAATTGATTAAAGAAGTCGCGACTGTCGGCGGCATCACCGAAAAAGGACTGGCCGTGATGGATAGCGAACTTCCGACAATCGTCAAAAAGATGTTTGAAGCGATGCATTAAGCTCCAAAGCTTAAGAAGGTTTATCTAAGATAATATGTTCATCTGGATAACTAAGGGCTCGTGGTGTAGCTTGGATATCACCGAGGCCTCCGGCAGGAACTTCCTGGAGACAGCCTCAGACCCGGGTTCGAATCCCGGCGAGCCCGCTCAATGCCTCGGCGATAACTAATCGCAGGCGGTGAGCGCGGGATTGTTTTTGATATTATTTTTGAATTAACTATATATTCAACACTTTAGTCGCCAGCATTGAATTTTTTAGCTGGTGAAGATACTCAATAAAGAATGATTGTTAGGGGAGCTACATCATTTCGTCGTTGGTGTTATTTTTTGAAATGCAGACGGAATGAAGAATGCCAAGTCACCATCGTTCGTAATTTACTTATCTTTTAATCCAGCTATGGTCAGAATGTTCTGCCGGGAAGACTTACTTCAAATTGCTCCCGTATAGAACAATAATTGTCAAAGGAAGAGATGATGCCAGATAAGATCGAGATCCGTGGCGCGCGTGTGCACAATTTGCAGAATATTGATATCGATATTCCCCTCAATCAACTAGTGGCAGTCGCGGGTGTCTCTGGCAGTGGAAAATCATCACTTGCTCTTGGTGTAGTCTATGCCGAGGGTTCACGGCGTTATCTCGAAGCACTTTCTGCTTATACGCGCCGAAGGCTGACCCAGGCAGCAAATGCTGATCTGGACAGCATTGAAAATGTACCGGCGGCACTTGCGCTGCATCAAAGGCCAACAGTGCCTAATGTCAGAAGCACTTTCGGTACGATGACTGAGTTGCTCAACAGCATACGGCTGATGTTTTCCCGTCTTGGCAGTCATCGCTGTCCGCAGGGCCATTATCTGCCGCCTACTGTTAAGGTGGCCTTAGACAAAAATCTTGTTTGCCCGGTGTGTAAAACGGAATTTGCGCCGCCCAGCGCTGAAAGCTTTTCATTCAATTCCGACGGTGCTTGTCCGACTTGTTCAGGCACGGGAGCGGTACGGGAAATCGATGACAGCAAGCTCGTTCCCGACCAAACGAAAACATTGGCAGAGGGAGCGGTCGAAGCATGGAATATGTTTGGCATCTCCTGGATGTACCGGGTGGCCGGAGAACTCGGCGTAAGGCTTGATGTTCCTTTTCAAGAGCTTTCCGACGAAGAAAAGAAGATCATTTACGAGGGTGAAGAGGTCAGCAAGTACGTTCTTATTCCGTCAAAAAACGGCAAAATGTTCGATCTGAATTGTAAGTACCGCAATGCTCATCAAGCGGTAGTCGAAGCTTTAAACGGTGCAGAAACCGAAAAAGGTTTGGAACGGATCAATAAGTATCTGGTCGTGCACGACTGCCCCGCTTGCGGAGGCACGAGGCTTAGTGAGAAAGCCCGTTCCTCTCTACTTGTTGGCAAAACGCTGCCGGAAGTTTGTGCGCTGACTTTAACAGAACTCATTGCCTGGGTAAAAGAAATTCCCGCGCAGATGCCGAAGGACTTACGCGCCATGGCAGAAAGCATTGTGAATGAATTCTTAGGTGTTTCTGCCCGGCTTATCGATTTAGGGCTTGGCTACCTAACGTTAGATAGAACTGGTGCAAGTCTTTCCACTGGTGAATTGCAGCGTGTTCAGTTAGCCCGTGCCGTAAGAAACAAAACAACCGGTGTACTTTATGTGCTAGATGAACCGTCGATCGGCTTACATCCGGCTAATGTGGATGGACTGCTAGAAGTAATGCGTGATTTACTAGCTCGTGGCAATTCAGTGATTGTTGTCGATCATGATGTGCGTGTTATTGAAACAGCCGACTACGTAATCGAAATGGGTAAGGGCGCGGGGAAAAACGGCGGGCGGGTCGTTTCCTGCGGTTCAGTGGCTGAAGTTGAGAATGACCCAGAAAGTATCATTGGTAAATACTTAGCAAAAACAGCCAGCATAACTGTCGGTAAAAAGATTGATAAAAGTGAAATTTTCGCCGAGGGCCGCATAAAGCTCTCTACACGCCCTCTTCATACTGTGCACGCTCTTGATGTCGAGTTTCCCAAAGGCCGGCTGACAGCCGTTACTGGTGTTTCTGGTTCAGGTAAAACCACTTTGATTTTGGAAAGCCTGATTCCCGCCCTGCAGGCAAAAATTACAGATACTGAACTTCCGCAACACGTTAAGAGCATCGAAGCGGAAGGCATTGATCGTGTAAGTCTGATCGACGCGACACCTATCGGCACCAATGTGCGGTCTACGGTTGCGACTTATTCTGGCGTCTTAAACGATCTGCGCAAAGCCTTCGCGGCCACCAAGGAAGCTAAAGC
The DNA here is from genome assembly GCA_905203995.1 of uncultured Methanomassiliicoccus sp. Lineage (GTDB taxonomy): Archaea > Thermoplasmatota > Thermoplasmata > Methanomassiliicoccales > Methanomassiliicoccaceae > Methanomassiliicoccus_A. The sequence continues at coordinate 51,518 of CAJKXZ010000004.1, forward strand.
CTTAGGATTAAAGGCTAATGATTTTTCATATAACACCGGTAAGCTCCGTTGTCCTAACTGTGACGGTACGGGCCAAATATCCTTAGATGTGCAGTTTTTGCCCGATGTCGATATCATCTGTCCTGACTGCGGTGGTCTGCGTTACTCGAAAGAGGTAGAAGCTGTGAAAATCGGCGGGGCAACAATCGCTGAGTTCATGGCCATGAGTGTGCACGAAGCAGTTGACAAATTATCTTCAAAACCGAAAATTAAAGAAAAATTACAGACTCTTGATGAACTTGGGCTTGGTTACTTGACGCTTGGTGAGGGTACACCAGCACTTTCAGGCGGGGAAGCGCAAAGACTGAAACTCGCTACAGAAATGGGCCGCAAACAAGAAAGCACCGTATTTGTTTTTGATGAACCTACTATCGGTTTACATCCCGATGATGTACGTCTGCTGCTCACGCTTTTCCACAAGTTGATTGCCAGCGGGGCGACAGTTCTCGTCATTGAACACGATCTTGACTTAATTGCCAATGCGGATTATATTATCGACATGGGACCAGGCGGTGGATTGGAAGGAGGACGGATTGTTGCCGTAGGTACACCTGACGATCTTGCCCATGCCGAGAAGAGCATTACTGGTAAATACCTCTGCTAAAAGGTTGCTGCCAGGTACGCACAATACCTATCTTTCAAAATAAAATACTTAGTTGATTACCTAGTCTTTAAGAACTTAAGCAATGTCATATAAATATTAATTTACATTTAAAGTATAAGTTCGAGTTGAATGTTTACTCGCTCATACTCCATATTGTCGATGGGAACTTCTTTAAAACCCCTTTTTTCGTAAAGATGCATTGCCGCGGTTAAAATGCGGTTGGAAACGATCATCATTTTCTTTGCTCCATGGCAAATGGCAAAGTCAATACACGCGTTTAATACGGCAGAACCTGCGCCTTTTCCTTGATAATGTTCATCAGTGGCCAGTTTGCAGATTTCCCACACATCATTTTCCCGCGGGAGAGTCATGCAGGTGGCAATTACTATCTCACCTTCTAAGGCAAAGAAAACACCCGCTCCTTCTTCAATTAACTCTTCCACGCCGTTGAGCATGGCGACATCCTGCGCTTCTACGACAAAATATTTTTCAAGCCAGGCAAGATTCAAATCAATGAACTCTTGCTTGTATTGACTTTGATAGGGGATGATTTCCATAATTGATTACACTGCTTGTGAGCACTACCAACTTTTTAAACATAATGGATTTTTTTTATGACAGGGATAGATCAGTTACACTCTGTTAATTGATTTTTAGCGATAACGAGTCAGCATTACCAGGTCGGTGAATGCTTAGACTTGGTCATCGCTTTTTGATTTCTTAATAAATTAAATAACTCCTCATTCAAGATTGATGAGCTCTTTTTTAGGATATGTAACGGTGTACTTAACGGCTAACTCAACAGCTTCCCGCGGTTCGATCTGGCATTCCCAGCAGAGCTCACCCGTTTCTTGATTATATTCGGCCCCGGAAAGTTCGACGGCTTCTACGGTAATCGCCTTGGAAACGGCGACGGGGAGCTGATCTAATATTGTGATCTTGATGCTTGTCTGACGCGTATTTTTAATTTTAATCTGCCACGCTCTCTTGACTTTGTGATTAGCGCCCATCAGTGTGGAACTGGTGAAGTCTTTTCCTTTTATCCGGCTGACAATTACGCCGCGGTCTTTGCCTAAAGATACGTTCAGTACCTCATCGGCCCGGCGGGGATCAATCATCATCTCGCCTACGTAAGTATTGCCGACATAGATCGTCGCTGGTCCTTCTAATAGATCAAGAGCTTCCCAGCCGGCTATTTTAGCCAGTAAGAAAACGTCAGTATCTATCTTAGGTATGCAGAAATGCTGATAGGTGGCATTAAGCTCATAGCGGGCTAACTCCAGCCGTTCACCATCGCCCAGAGCTGGGAGGGAGACGGCCGTGGGCAGTACGAATTCCAAGGAATTACCGTTCTGTCGAGCTTCATAATTCCGGAAAGAATATTCTTCATCCAGTATTTCTTCACAACAGTCAAGCTGACATGCACTAATCCTTGCTGTCGGCTGTTCAATATCAAGATACCACGGCTGCAGTTCCGGCGGTGCTCCTTGCAACGAAGGCCGGCTTGAAGAGAGAATCATTGAGACCTCTTGCCAATCTTCACCCGTGTTTTGATAAACTTCTGCTTTAGAGATCAACAGTGCCGGATGCTCATTATCCTTTACGCGTAATTCATACAGGGGAGTCCAACCAGCCGCGTGCAGGAAGTACGAAAGCAGAACGTCGATTTCTGTCTCTTTCTCTGCTGATACCTCAACAGTAACTTCGATTGCTGAGGCTTGTGCAGTCTGTGTATAACGTCCCAGCTGAGACAAAAGGTACTCTCTCTGCGTCTCTAACTCCTTTTGTTTTTTCTGCAGGCTGAGTCTTTCTGAAGAAATTTCTTGCAGTCTTTGACGGTAGTACGCTTCCATCTGCTGTAAATCATCTAACTTAAGACCCTGATCGCTGCCTACTTGTCGATTCGCCTTTAAAAATTCACACTCGTCTTCTAAAATATCTTTTGTCGCCAGCAGCTGGGCTAGATTTTCTTCGCAGTCGGCCAGCTCTTCTTGTAATTTTGTGATAGCTGCACTCATTTCTGCTTCTGGGGAGTCAGAATTGCGACTCGTAACCGACATTAGCTGCGCATCACCATTGATCTGAGTGGTGAGGCTGCTGAGAACAATTTCTGCGGGGAGGTTAGTAAAGATAATCTTATTTTTTCCTGAATGGACATTGACCTTTAAGGTACGAGTGATCTCGGCTCCCTGCTGAAAAACTGTTACTTTGGTAATCTTAGAAATCATCTAATTTTCACGCTCCTTCTTTGTGTAATCACTAACCGCTACCACTTAATTTTCAGGACCTATTTAACCATCAAGACATAATTCTCGGGGGAGATGTGATTAAGCAGGTTATCTTTCATTAACCTCTTGATTAAATGTAATTCAGTAACAAATTGTGCTTAAACTTAAAACAATTAACTTCTAACTATTAGCAATCTCCTGACGTATTTTCTGTGTATTCTGCTGCTAAAGGATTTACGAACATGTTCGTGCTCAGCTTGATTATTGAAAATACGTTATCAGACTGGGCAAAGATGGATAAAGACTGCAAGGGAGTGATATCATGAGTGATCTGACACCAAGGGAGAGATTCTTTAAAGCCATGCACCGGGAAGAGGTTGACCGGCCACCGGTTTGTGGCATGACAACTACGGCTACCGTAGAACTAATGGATCATGTCGGTGCGGCATGGCCTGATGCTCATACCGATGCCCGCAAAATGGCAAAAATTGCCTTAGGCGCATATGATTACCTGGGCTTGGAATCAGTAAGAGTTCCTTATTGTTTGACATATGAAGCGGAAGCCTTGGGCTGCACAATCGATCTGGGTAAAAAGAACAGCACGCCCATGGTTAAGAACAGTCCTTTCAAAGGCGATGTCGATCCTAACTTTGAATTGATGGGTCCGGAAGAGATGATGAAGCTAGCCAGGAATAAAGCCGTGGCTGATTCTGCGGAAATTATCATCAAAGAAAGAACTGTCGACTTACCGACTTTACTGGGGGTGACCGGACCGTTCACAATCGCTGGTCATCTAGCTGGAACAGAAGGACTCATCCTCTGGACTTTAACCGATCCTGATATCGTGCGGAAGTATACTGACTTCACCAGTGACTATGTGAAAATGTGGTTGGAGTTTGTAGAGACACTGGGTATCGACAGCATCCAGATGAGTGAACCTACTGCTTCCTACGATATGATCTCGGAAGACATGTTTGATGAATTCGTCCTGCCTAATCTGCAAAAAGTCTACAAGCCGCTGAAGCAGACGATGAAAGTGCTGCATATCTGCGGTGATACCGTCCCCATCTTACCGCATATGGCGGCCACCGGTGCCGATGCTCTAAGTATTGAAGAAAAGGCTGATCCTTACAAAGCCGTGCAGGCGGTGGGTGATAAAGTAGCTTTGGTCGGAAATGTCGGCGTAGTAAGAGATCTTCTCCAGGGTACACCGGAGACGGTTATCAAGTCAGCGCAGACGAGTATCGATGCTGGTTTCAATATCATTTCCGCCGGCTGCGGAATGTCAGCTTTGATCAAAAAGGAAAACATCTGGGCGATGGTCAACGCCACTAAAAACTACAAAGCCTGAAGAGACGGCGCTCCGCGCACATAGTTTATGTGCCCTGGCCGCGCCTTTCTATTTTTTCTTAACGGCACTCATGCCGAGATTGAGATAATTAAAGACGATCTTTCGTTCAGCTTCTCTAATCATCACGCTGAGGGTTGATTTGGCATAACCCAGTTTAGCTGCCAGTTCCTCAATGGTGATGCGGCGGGGAATGTCATAATAGCCTAACTTGTGAGCAGCCATTAGGGCGTCTTCCTGTTTTTCGGTTAAGATCGATTCTTTGCTCACTCTATTGGTAGAAATCATCTTCACTTTGTAACCTTCGTGACGCATCCGCTCCATCAACATATCGACATAAGTGCTATTTAAACTGAAAATACCCCATTCAATGATGTCATCAGTAAAGGGTATTGCCGACGTAAGAAAACAACCGGATTCGGCGAGAATGCTGGCCAGCATGCAGTTGTTGTTGGAGACCATTGCCAGATATTGCTTGGGTGAGATTTTCATAATCTCGCATTCGCCGTAGATGCTGGTAATCATGCCTTCCTGCAGTTTATCGCTATGCTTACCGTCAATGTCGGTGATGCGGATCATTGAATAACCGGCACCTTTCGCTAAAACTGAACACTGGGTAATTTCAATCCGGATATTCTCTTCATTAATCACATTGACTGGCAGGAGTCGATGGCAGGGATGACCATCTGCGACGCATCCGTTGATTTTTCTGTCAATCAGTAGCCGTGTATATTGGATGGTTTCACCAATTAAGTATAGAATTAGTACTATTATTGTTTTACGAAGATGTTCGTAATTTTAGTTATCCATTTGATGACGATATCATTCCTGCAGTTTTGATTCCTAAGTCTTTGCCCGATGGAGGAATTCAATGTCCGTAAATCCCGAGTTAAAAGCAAAGATGCTGAAATATCGGTGGGCCATCTTTATCATCCTAGCGATAGCCTACTTTTTTGTCTATTTCCATCGTGTATCGACGACAGCAATGTCTCCTGATATTGAGGAGGCCTTTGGTATCGGAGCAGCAGCTGTCGGTCTCTTGGCCTCGGCATATTTCTACGCCTATACAGCAATGCAGCTGCCGAGTGGAATCTTCACTGACAAATGGGGTCCGAAAAGATCAGCGACCGTTTTCATTATTATCACGGCCATCGGTTCGCTCATCTGCGGCTTAGCTACCAGTTATGCCATGCTGATTGCTGGTAGGGTTATCATTGGTGTTGGTGTAGCCGTTATTTACATCCCCATCATGAGAGTACTAGCCGTCTGGTTCAGGAAAGACGAGTTTGCTTCCTTGAGCGGAATTCTGCTGATGGTTGGTAATGTCGGAGCGATTGCCGCAGCGACGCCGTTAGTCTTGATGACGGAAGCGCTCGGCTGGCAGAACGTCTTCATTCTCTTGGCAGTTATTACCTTCATCATCGGTCTGATGTGCTGGATTATTGTCAAGGACCACCCCAAGGACAAGGGCTACCCCAGCATTGAAGAAATCGAGTCTGAAGAAACAGGCAAGCCCATTGAGGAGTCCACTTCGGAAAAGATGTCTATGGTGGAATCACTGAAGATTACCTTCGGCAGTGGCAGAAAGTTCTGGACCCTGGCCATCTGGTTCTTCTTCATGTACGGTTCAATCATGGTTTACCAGGGTCTGCAGGCCGGTGCCTACTACACCAATGTTTATGACTGGAACAAAGACACCTGGGGCATTCTGCTGACCTTAGTGGGTGTGGGTATGATTATCGGCTGCCCGCTTGCCGGTGTAATCTCTGATAAAGTCCTCCACTCACGGAAAAAAGTATTGGTTCTGGGTACGCTCATCTACACCATCATCTGGGCCGTAATCTGGTTAATGTCCGGTAAGCTGGATTCGCTGGTAGCGCAGGGTATCATCAACTTCTGCTTTGGGTTCTTTGGTGGTTTCTTCGTCGTCTCTTACGCACAGGTCAAAGAACTTTACCCGGTTTCGATCGTCGGCGTTTCCACGGCTGCCTTAAATCTCTTCCCCTTCCTGGGCGGAGCAATTCTCCAGAGCATCTCTGGTTACATTGTCGCTGATAAAACGCCAGAACAGTTCCAAACCTTGTGGATGATTATGTTCATCTGTATGGTTATTGCCACTATCTGTGCGTTCTTATCATCGGAAAAACAGAAAAGCTAAACTCAATCTCCTCCAAACTCGTTTGAGGGATGCAGGACTTAGTTCCTGCATCTTTATTTTTTAGGCATAACCTTCGAGATGTGTGTTGTTTAGCGATTCTTTGTAGCGGCTACCCCAGAGTTCCATAGAAGTCAAGACGTTTTTTAAGCTGTAACCTAAGTCGGTCAGCTGATACTCTACCCGCGGCGGTACTTCGGCGTAGACGGTACGAATCAACAAATGATCTTCTTCCATTTCTCTTAAATTAGAAGTTAAAACTTTTTGAGTGATGCCGCCTACTGATTTTCGCAACTCGCCAAATCTTTGGGGACCGTTCATCAAATCTCGTAAAATAAGAACTTTCCAACGGTTGCTGATTAAGGAAAGAGTTACTTCTACCGGACAGGGCGGCAGTTCTTTGGAAGAATCGCGGTTCATTTTTCCACCTTCAATAGTATCTAAATGAATGTTACCGACAGTATATAATGCTTAATCCCTGTTGATACTACTAAAATTCATAATCTTATGCAGAAGCGCAGGAGGTGATCGTCAGCGGATGAGCACCAGCGCCTTTAGCCAAGCGTATCTTTTTGAGATTACTAGTGGAAAGCGATATATTGCACTTCAGTCATGAACAACTATGAGTTGTGACAACGACCCGTCAACTTGCGTTTGTTCTAGTGAATGTCCGCGGCATGGCAAATGCTGCGAATGTGTAACCTTTCACCGTGATGTGAAAAAGAACCTGCCGGCTTGTCTCCGCGGTCTGCAGGCCAACGCTCCGATCAATATCTGCTGAAGCAGCAGTTTTGTCAGCTACACGTTTAGAAAAAGTCATTAACTCGTAGTCTTTAGCTGGTATTATCATGACCATGGTAGCCTTCATTACTAAAAAATGCGCAGTCTGCGGTAACGAGAATGAAGATGTTCAGGAAGTAATCGACGCTCTGCCTTTAGGTCCCATGGATCTTGATACCCGTCCCCCTGAAACTTTGCGCTCTGCTTTGCCTTATCAAATCCAGCAGTGCTCTTTTTGCGGGTATTGCAACAGTGATCTGGAAGAAGCAGTTATCAGCGACCAGAATCTGCTGCAGTCTAAAGAGTATCTGGACATTATTAATGATGAGACGCTTCCTGAACCTGTCAGACGCTTCCTTGCTTCAGCTCATCTGCTGCATAAGACCGGCAATCTTCACCGCTCAGCCATGGAATCTTTGCACGCGGCCTGGGTCTTTGACGATCTCAACGATCCCATCAGCGCCATGGGTGCCCGTTTAGGCGTAGTGATTTCGCTGCGTACTGAGTTAGGCGAACGGTATGATGAGAATTTGGCAACTATTCTTCTCGATGTCCTCCGCCGGGCTGAGCAGTATGAACTTTGTCTGATGATCGCTCAGTCCATTAAAGACATGGAGATCACCGATGATTTTGTTAAATCGATTGTCGATTATCAGATTTATCTTGCTGAAAACAAAGACAATTCCTGCAAAACTGTCGCTGACGTGGAAAAATGGGAAACTGAGAAAGATAAACTTTAATAATTTGACATTTTAACTCATCAGGTAACTGTGTTAAGTTAATTAGATGAAGTAGAGGCGAGTATTAACGAAAAAAATATTGTTTCCTTGTGAATTAGCATTAATCTCTGGATTAGTTTGTGCGGCGATTGCCGTCTGTCTTCTTTTGAAAAGCGGGCTGGGCGTGTCAGTGATTTCTTCGGTATCATTGTCACTTTACTATTCAGCACCAGCATTATCATTTGGTACGTGGAATATTATCTTTCAGGTAGCAGTGCTGCTGTTGTTAATTGCCATCCTGAAAGAGGTTAAGACATATTATGCCGTTTCTTTAGGAGTAGGCATTGTTTTCGGAGTGCTTTTAGACCTCTTTAAGCCGCTGATCTTTTCCTTACCTGACGCTACCTGGCTGGTCCCCGTATATTTGGTCTCTTCCTTGCTGATCATTTCCGTGGGCATTACCTTCTTTATGAAGTGTCAGCTCCCACTGATGCCCTGCGATATCTTCGTCAGGAACATCGTAGTGGAACGCCATCTGCCGCTGGGCAGGACCAAGACTATTTTTGACATATCCTGTCTGGTCTTTTCGATTGCCATCTCGCTGATCTTTACGGGAGCAATCAGAGATATCGGCATCGGGACGGTCATCAGTGCCATTCTTACGGGTACACTGGTCACGCTAGTATCCAAACAGATCTCCAAAGTCTTCCGCTTTGAACCGGTACTGGGCATTACCAAGCGCAGTCTTGACGGTTCGCTGGATGCCACTAAAACGCCGGAAGTAAATAAGCAGGAAATTGCCAAAGTCTTAAATGTAAAAGATCGCGGAGAATGAACAACCTTTCTCCGTCTTCGATTTTTTTTATCACAATCTCTGTTTTTGTAAATATGCGCAGATGTGATTTTGATATTATTTAAAGAAAAATAATAACTGATGCTGCTCCTGATCAGGAGCGCATAGTTTAAGCTTACTGTTTATCGGGATGATTTCTGATAACTAATACTGGGCATTCAGCGAATCGCACCACCTTCTCGGCAACGCTGCCCAAGAGTAGCTTGGAAATGCCAGTGCGGCCGATAGTACCCATAACAATCAAGTCATAATTCTTAGAAGCTTCGACAATATCATTGGCGGGGGAACCCATTTTGGAAATGGCTTTTACTTCTAAACCCATTTCTTTACCTTTTTCCATTACGTAATTAATGGCTTCGTCACTGCTTTTTTGCATATAGGCATTGATATCCGGAAGTCCATAACCCTGGGAACTGCTGGTCACACTGCCCATATCCATCACATTGATAGCGGTGACTTCAGCACCAAAAGTTTTAGCCAGTTCGAGACCGTGATGAACTGCCTTTTTGGTGTAATCACTGCCGTCGGTGGCAATCAAAATCTTCTTATAAAGAGCCATAAAATGATAATTATCAACTGCTATATTTATCTAATGCGCAAGAATCTTAAGAAGAGGGAAAGCATTAATGTATTGTTTCTGAAATGCGTATACTGATATCTATGTCAGAAAAAACGCCTGGGCAGCTTTTAACCGAAAAACTGCTGATGAAACCGGAAAACATCGGACAGAGATCAGCAGAAGAGATTGATAAGGCCAATGAGTTCTGCGAAGGCTATAAAAAATTCCTCCGCAATAAAACTGAAAGAGAGGTTGTTGATTATACCATCGAACTTCTCCAAGAAAATGGTTATACTGAATTCAAACGTGGTGTAAAATATGCTCCTGGTGACAAGGTCTACAAGAGCAACCGGGGCAAATCCTTGATTATGGTGACTATCGGTAAAGCAGATCTTGCTGAAGGTCTCCGCTTAGGCGTCAGCCACATCGACAGTCCCCGCTTAGATTTCAAGCCTAATCCCCTTTTTGAAGATACGGAAATGGCTTACTTTAAAACCCACTATTACGGCGGGATTAAGAAGTACCAGTGGTTTGCCATTCCCCTTTCGATCCGCGGAACAATTATCTTGAAGGACGGCTCCAGCGTTAAAGTCCGCATCGGTGATGAACCAGATGACCCGATTTTCTGCGTTACTGATCTTTTACCGCACCTCGACAAACTGCAGGTTAAAAAACCGGTCGCGGAAGCCTTCTCTGGTGAAGCGCTCAACCTGCTCATCGGCTGCCAGCCCTTCCGTGATGAAGAAGTGTCGGAAAAAGTTAAACTGAATATCGCTAACATTCTCTTTGAAAAGTACGGCATCACCGAGAGTGATTTCAACTCGGCAGAACTTTGTGCAGTGCCGGCCTTTGAACCAAAAGATCTGGGCTTTGACCGGGCAATGATCGGTGCTTACGGTCACGATGACCGTGTCTGCTCCTATACTGCATTAATGGCTGAAATCAACACCAAGAATCCGCAGCACACGACCGTAACCGTCTTTGCTGACAAAGAAGAAACTGGCTCTGATGGAAATACGGGTATGAATTCCTTCTTCCTCAAAGATTTCTTAGAGGATCTGGTCTCTGCTTACGGCTTGGAAGTACGTCATGTCTTAGAAAAATCAAAATGTCTTTCGTGTGATGTCAGCGCGGCCGTTGATCCTGCTTTTGCGGAAGTCTTTGAACGCCGCAATGCTTCGTACATCAATCACGGCGCCGTGCTGGAAAAATACGGCGGTGGCGGTGGTAAATATAACACCAACGATGCTTCTGCAGAAATGATGGGCTTCATCAGAGCTCTGCTGGATAATGCCAACATCGCCTGGCAGACGGGTGAATTAGGTAAAATTGACATCGGCGGCGGCGGGACTGTAGCAAAGTATGTCTCAACCCACAATGTCGATACGGTCGATCTGGGAGTGCCCGTTTTATCGATGCACGCGCCCTTTGAGGTCGTTTCTAAATTAGATGTCTACATGACCTATCTGGCTGTAGCAGAATTTTACAAGTGAGTTTTTCTCACTTTTTTAATTTTTTTTATTTAAAACATGATCTAATTCAGGACAAGACGTCCTCATAAAAATATGATAAACTTCGAAACTGCCGGTTTCCATGCCTAATATTCTTTCTGTCATATACTGCAGCACATCTAAAGACTGTTCAATGGTTTCAATATCGGGATGCTCTTTTATTTTCATCATTGCCGCCCGGATCATCATGCTGACGGTGTAGGAACTGTCTTCCGGATAGCGGGTATCAAAAACTCCCTCTTCAATGCCCTGCTGGATAATTTTGCCGAAAGCTGGCACCACCATTTCATACGCTAGTCTTTCTACTTCCAGATGAAGGTTTTTGTTGCGCGACATGGAAAAATATTTAATTACGGTTTCTGAACGCATACTGACGTCTCTTTGTGATTTCAGCAGTTCAATAAAGCGCTCTTCAGCGGTGATATTTTTCATTTCCAAAACTGCAACGATTGAAGATTCAATCTCCTTGAGCATTCGTTGAATTAAAATCTCAATCAAATCTTCTTTTGAACCAAAATAATAATAAAATAGTCCCTTGGCAACGCCGACTTTTTTGATGATATCGTCCACCGAAGTGTTTTCGAACCCTTTCTCACGAAAGAGCTCTTCTGCCGCATTAATTAACTCGGCTTTTCTTTCAGCAGAGATACATTCTTTCTTAGCCATGCAATCACCAAGGTCTGTGTAAATTGGGTGGTTATTCTTTGTGATTAATGTGTTAGGCTGATTGTCGTACCCAGACATTGTCCGGGAGTCCTTCATACACTCCATATTCCGAATCTGCCTTTGCTACTGGAGCTTCGATGATCTTAAGGATTTTTTCTTTATCAAGCGTCCAGTAAAACACTCTCCAGGGCCTCCCTGTAAACAGTGTTTCTTCTTCATACCGTGAGGAAATTATCTGAAATTCTTCCAGGAAATAGAACATTCCCCGGTCCTCCGGTGTAAGGGCGTTGTCAATCATTTCACTATTGTATCCAAAGTAGTTTAGGACTCTTTCTGCTAGCTGCCCAGAGGTCTCCGTGTCGATCTTCGATTTCCTCTCGATCGCCGTACGTAGCTCCTCATAAGTAACTGGCCCATACATTTTTTTTCACCTGTTTTAGACAATCCTTCAACTGCTATATTGACTGACTGTCAGTCAGTAATGAAATAATATCTATTTAAATTTGATGGTTTTCTTCGATCTAACATGCACAAGATATTTCACTCTGGACGTCATAACAACCCTAGATGTTTCTAACCAAGGAAGAAGAGCAGATTCTTGCCGGCGAATTCGGTCAAGGAAAAAAGAAAGCAATGGAGTTGCTAGTAGCTCTGGGAGATATTTATGGAGCAAAACGTTTGATTCCTATCACTTCTGCTCATCTTTCCGGTGTCTCATACAAAACTATTGGCGAGGGTGGCATTTCCTTTTTGGAAGAGATGTCCGCTGATTCAAAAGTATGTGTGCCCACGACTCTCAACCCGCCGGGCATGGACCGTGAGAAGTGGCAGGCGATGGGTATTTCTGAACATTTTGCTGAGCGCCAGCATAAGATTATTTCCTGCTATGAAAAACTGGGTGTAACCTCTAACTGTTCCTGCACACCTTATTTAGACATCAACGTCCCTCAAATCGGTGAACATGTTTCCTGGGCAGAATCCAGTGCCCTTTCTTATGTTAATTCTGTTATCGGCGCCAAAACCAACCGTGAAGGCGGACCGGGGGCGCTGGCGGCAGCTATTCTCGGCAAAACTCCGGAATACGGACTGCACCTGGACGAGAACCGCCAGCCGGCGCTTACGATCGAAGTCAAAGCCGACAAGATTAACTATTCTGTTTTGGGGCAAGCGGTAGGACAGTTAGGCGGTGGTAAAATCCCTTATTTCAAAGGAATTAAGCCGACGCAGGATCAGCTGAAAACCCTGGCCGCCGCCATGGCCGCAGCCGGTTCGGTCGCTCTGTTTTACGTGGAGGGCATTACTCCTGCTCCTGCTGACCTGACAAATACGGAAAAGATTACAATTGATGATCAAGAGTTGTCTTCCGTACGAGATAAAATGAGTACGGGCCAAGATCCGGAACTTATTGCCTTAGGCTGCCCGCATTTATCTTGTGAGGAGATTCATAATCTGGCTGCTAAACTGAAAGGTAAAACCAAGAAAGGCGACACGGAAGTATGGTTCTGTACTTCGCGCTGCACGGCGGCTAAATGTAAAAAGGATCTCGATGTGCTTGCTAAATTCGGCAATGTGATCTGCGACACCTGCATGATTGTCACGCCGATTGAAGAGCGCTTTAAATGTACGGCGGTGGACTCTGGCAAAGCCTGTAATTATCTGCCCACACTCTGTTCGCAGAAAGTGGTTTTCCGTGATACTGATGATCTTCTGGAGATGATCTTATGATTTTAACGGGCAGAAAGATTTCTCAAGGTAAAGCACAGGGTAAAATTCTCCTTTGTCCTAATCCCGTAAGCTTCTTAGGCGGTGTCAATCCGCAGGATGGCAAAGTCGCCGATCCGGCTGTTAACGGACAGTCTGCTAAAGGGCGTGTCTTTGCCTTTCCGCGCGGTAAAGGTAGCACTGTCGGCTCCTACGTCGTTTATGATATGAAAGAGCACGGAACGCTGCCCGCAGCGGTTATTAACGAAAGTGCTGAGCCGATCGTAGCAACCGGCGCGGTGATGGCCTCCGTGCCGATGGTCGACGCTATCGATCTCTCTTTATTGCGAGAGGGTGACGATTGTATCGTTGACGGTTCAACCGGTACGATTGAGCTGCCGGGAGTCAAAGAGATTCATGTTGTCAGCTGTGTTATCAAAGACGGCGATCAAATCCTGTTTTTGAAGCGGTCGGCAAAAGTCGGTACTTTCCAAGGATATTGGTCGGCAGTAAGCGGCTTCATTGAAGTGGGTGAAACACCTTTGGAAACGGCAATCAAAGAAGTGCGGGAAGAAACCTGCATTGTTTCTGAACCGGTGCGCTCCGCCGAACCTTTCAGAGTGCGGGAAAAAAACACAATCTGGGTAATTCATCCTTTCTTATTTGAGGAACCCAACTGCACTGTACAAATTGACTGGGAGCACACTGAATACAAATGGGTCAAAGTGGAAGAAACTACTGGCTATACCTGTGTTCCTGGTTTAGATATTGTATATAGATTACTAGGACTTTGAATCGCTCTATTCTTGATTCGTCTAGTCATCTATATATAGCCCTTTTTCTTTGATGGGTGTTTATTGACTGACCGACAGTCAGTTTTGATTGCCGGGTTAATCTTACAAATTAAACCCAATCGGTACGTTCTGCACCGTGGGTATGAGGTGCTGAGATGGAGAATGCAAATTTCGATAAAAAGCCAGGTAAGGCTGAGGTCGATGTGCGGAAAGTACGTACACCGATCATGATCGGTTTGATTCTCGGTATGTTGTTGGCATGTATTGATGGAACGATCATCGGTACCTGCATGCCGAGTATCACTTCTGATTTTGAAAATGGAATGGCCTTATACACCTGGCTAATTACTGGTTATCTTCTTGCTGAAACTATTGTAACCCCCATCGCTGGAAAGATGTCTGACCTCTATGGAAGAAAACCTATCTTCCTTGGCGGTATGATTCTATTTCTGGGAGGTTCCATTTTTGCAGGTCTTTCAACCAGCATGGAGCTGTTAATTGTAGGTCGTGTAATACAAGGTTTCGGCGGCGGTATGCTTATTCCAGTTGCAATGGCGACCGTTGCAGATTTATATGAACCACGAGAAAGAGGAAAAATTCAAGGTATCTTAGGAGCCATCTTTGCTATTGCTAGCGCCATTGGACCATTCATTGGTGGTGTAATTGTTGATAACACAACATGGCACTGGGCCTTCTTTGTAAATGTACCTATTGGAATTATTGCCATTGCCTTTACGGCTATTAAATTCCCAAAGGTTCAAGCAGAACCAAACATAAAAATCGATTATCCAGGAATCGCAACATTATCCGCATTTTTAGCATTACTTGTGATAGTTGTGACATTTGGCGGAAGTACATATGCTTGGAACAGTCCTGAGATAATCGCCATGTCATTAGGTGCAATAGTCTTCCTTGGTCTGTTTATCTATCTAGAGAGCAAAGTAGAGGAACCATTAGTGCCACTCCGTCTTTTCCGTTCTCGTACGTTCGTTGCCGGGTGTTCTGGTCTATTGGTAATGTCATTAGGTCTGTTTGGTATCTTAACCTATGTCGCCATGTTCCTGCAAAAATATGTTGGACTAAGCGCTACTAATAGCGGTGCGACTTTAATCCCCTTAACCATAGGTATGACAATTACTTCAGTTGGGAGTGGATTTTTACTTAAGAAGACTGGATATATGCCCTGGCTGATTGTAGGTCCCCCCGTTGCAGCGGTTGGTTTATACTTAATATCAACTCTTGAAATGGGAAGTCCCCAATCAGAAGCATCACTATACCTCATTCTTGCAGGATTAGGTATGGGTTGCGTAATGTCTAACTTCATCGTAGCAGCGCAAAATATCACTCCAAGAAGAGACATGGGTGTAATGACATCCACCATGAGCTTGTTTAGAAGCATTGGTGGAACAGTAGGTGCAGCTCTAATTGGTTCTCTAATCAACAATCGTATTGCCATCGAACTGCAAGAACGTCTGCCCACAGAGGTGTATGATAGCCCATTTGTGCCACACAATACTGGTGTTATGGACATGATAAATCAGATTACGACCCTGTTCCCTCAGTTTAATAACTTGGATATTGACATCACAATGGCGTATGGACAGAGCTTATCTTATGCATTCGTGATATGTTCTATAATCGTATTAGCTACGATAGTTGCAAGTCTGCTGGTAAAACGTATACCGCTTAAAACAGATGAGGAATACGAGCAGATTAATCTCGAAGCTGAACTGGCTCATGAAGCCGAAATGGCTAAAAAGCAAGAACAAAAACTTCAAAAAGCTAAAAAACACAAAGGGGACGGCTCTGGTTAAGAGCCTAACCTTTTTTTTTAATTTTTATATACATATCTACTGATTGTAACGAGAGTTGTGATAATAACAACTACAAAGAACAGTCCAAAGATAGCCATATAATTTTCATTTATTGATCCTGTGTCTACTGCATGTCCCAGATATGCTAGAATACAGAGCATAAGGCAGCAGATCACGCATAAAACTCCTACGGCTTTGCATAATTTCTTCTCATCATAGTTTCTTCGTTCATCAGGGGCTAATGAATTATAGCCAGCTATCAACCATTGTCCCTTTCCGTTAAACAAGAAAATACCGATAATCAAGAACAACAACGCTACAACAAGAATGATTATTTCGGCCAGCATATGAATCATTCCAACATTTGTTTCTTACAAAGTCATCTACATTATCTTTTTTGCTACAATCCCTTCTGAAATGAATCTTACTGCTCTGTAATGAATATCAACATTATAAAAAAGCGGAATTCCTCAGCTCCAATTCACTTTGACACTTTGATATTTCTTTCTAAACTCATTGGGCTGTTTAGTGCCTGCTACTAATTTTACGTAAAGGTTATGCCCATATGGGCTAAAGTTTTAAATGAAACTTTGGTGATATCTTACGTAAAGGTTATGCCCATATGGGCTAAAGTTTTAAATGAGGAATGACATGGAAATTAAACGGGATCTATATCTGAATCAATTAATTCAGTACCAGTGGGACGGCTTGGTAAAAGTCATTACAGGTATCCGCAGATGTGGAAAATCCTATCTGCTCCATGTCCTTTACTACAATCACTTATTATCAAACGGAGTTAAGAAAGAGAATATCATCTCCATTGAACTGGACCTTACCAAAGACTTACGTTTCAGAAATCCTCTGGAGCTTGCATCATACGTGAGAAATTTAGTTGAAGGCAAGGATGAAAATTATTATCTTTTTATTGATGAAATCCAGATGTCTGATGCTGTTCTGAATCCCTACAATCCCCACGGTAAAAAGATTACGTTCTATGATGCTTTAAACGATCTAAACAGCCTCAGTAATCTCGATATTTATGTTACGGGAAGCAATTCCCGGATGCTTTCATCAGACATACTTACAGAATTCAGAGGCAGAAGCAGTGAAATCAGAATGCATCCTCTGAGTTTTTTAGAGTACTACAAGGCAGTCGGCGGAGATAAGCAGGAGGCTTTCAACACCTATGCTTTTTTCGGCGGGATGCCGTTTATCACCTCAGGTCTGGACGATACTGCAAAAATGAAGTATCTTTCTTCACTGGTATCTGAAGTGTATCTCAAGGATATTGTGGATAGAAAAAAGGTAGAAAGGGAAGACGTATTGTCGATGATTCTTGATTTACTCTGTTCTTCAATAGGTTCGCTTACAAATCCTAATAAAATTGCTGATACATTGCGCTCAAAAGCACACATCAAAGTATCGCAAAATGTAGTTGCGTCATATGTTGAACATTTTAAAGATGCATTTTTGTTCTCAGAAAGTAAACGTTACGATGTCAAAGGCAGACATTATTTTGAGTATCCTCACAAATATTACTGTGAAGACATTGGTTTGAGAAATGCCAGGATAGGATTTAGGCAGCAGGAAATGACGCATATCATGGAGAATATAATTTACAATGAGCTGATCCTGCGCGGATTTTCGGTTGATGTTGGTGTAGTGTATTCCCGCGAAATAAATGCGAACGGCAATTCTGTCAGAGTTCCCAGAGAGATCGACTTTGTAGCAAATAAAGGCGGAAAGAGAGTGTATATCCAGTCTGCATTTGCCCTTCTTACTGAAGAAAAGAAGGAAGCGGAGCTTAAGCCGTTTTTACTGACTGGGGACTCGTTTCCTAAGATTATTATACGAAACGACGTTGGAAAGAGATGGTATGATGACACGGGAGTGCTGAATATCGGGCTGATTGATTTTCTTCTTGATGAGAGTGCTATTTGATAAATAAGAGCTGAATGTAATTTAACCATCCTTTCTAAATATGTAAGGATAAAAGCAAAAAGTAATCAATGACCTCAAATTAGACTTCAATATTTCCATAGGCAAGTGTTCAGATAATAAAAACAAGAAAAAGGCTGTTTCATCAACAGCCTGATATATTTATTCGGAAATCATTTTTCTCAGGACAGTCTGGAGAATGCCGCCGTTTTTGATATATTCCAGTTCGGCAGGTACATCTACTCTGGACATTACGGTAAACTGTTTCTGCTGGCCGTTTTTAGAGGCAGTAACAGTTACCATTGATTTAGGAAGCATATCTTCCAACACAATGTCAAAAGTTTCTGTCCCATCGAGACCAAGACTTTCAGCATTTTCACCATTGGTGAACTGCAGGGGAATAATGCCCATGCCGATCAGATTCGAACGGTGAATCCTTTCAAAGGATTCGGCGATGACGGCCTTGATGCCTAACATGAAGGGACCTTTAGCCGCCCAGTCTCGAGAACTGCCGGTTCCGTATTCTTTGCCGGCGATCACAATCAAAGGTACTGCTTCCGCATCATAAGTCCGTGAGACTTCAAAGATGGTTCCATCCTGGCCTTCAGGCATGTGCTTGGAGTATCCACCTTCTGTACCTGGTGCGATTTTATTCCTTAAGCGGATGTTGGCAAAAGTGCCCCTCATCATTACTTCATGATTGCCCCGGCGGGAACCATAGGAATTGAAATCCGCAGGTTGGGTACCTAGCGAGATTAAATATTTGCCGGCATCTGATTTTTCGGAAAACTCTCCGGCGGGGGAAATATGATCAGTGGTAATTGAGTCGCCGAGAATCGCCAAAGCCCGCGCGTTGATGATATTCTTCAAGGAAGGCTCAGCAGTGAGATTGTTGAAGAAGGGCGGGTTTTGAATGTATGTTGATTTTTGATCCCATTCATACAAAGCGCCTTGCGGAACTTTAATTTCTTCCCATCTGAACGATCCTTTGAATATGTTATTATATTGTAATTTAAATGTTTCAGAGGTTACATATTTTTCCGTCAAGGCCTTGATCTCTGCTTCGGTCGGCCAGATATCTTTCAGATAAATTTCTTTACCCTCTACCACGCCTAACGGCTCTTTATCCAGATCAATGTCAACCCGGCCGGCAATGGCAAAGGCAATAACCAGCGGCGGGGAAGCCAGATAATTGGCTTTAACGTACGGTGAAACACGGCCTTCGAAGTTACGGTTAGCGGAAACAACCGCCGCCGCTACTAAGTCATTGTCCTGAATAGTGGCCCGTAGATCTTCGCGGAGTGGTCCGCTGTTGCCGATGCAGGTCATGCAGCCGTAGCCGGTAACGTGGAATCTGAGTTTTTCCAGATACTCTAGTAAACCGGCATTTTTCAGATAATCAGTAACGACTTTTGAACCTGGTGACAAAGAAGTTTTAACAAAATCTTGGACCTGCAGTCCGGCCTCCACGGCTTTTTTAGCGAGTAAGCCAGCCGCGATCATCACGGAAGGATTAGCCGTGTTGGTGCAGGAAGTAATGGATGCAATCGCTACAGAGCCATCAGACAAACCGTTAACGGTCCGCTTCTGAATATTCATACCCTTCAGCAGCTCTTCAAAGCTCTCCTTCATTTTGTTGAGCGGAATGCGGTCCTGGGGTCTTTTGTGACCCGCCAGTGAAGGAACTACCGTGCTGAGATCTAATTCCAGAGTTGTTGAGTAGCAAGGTTCATCAGTATACCAGAGACCTTGAGTTTTAGCATATTTTTCAATAAATTCAATATGCTGGGGATCACGGCCGGTTAATTTCAGATATTCGATGGTTTTCTCGTCAATAGGGAAATAACCCAGAGTCGCACCGTATTCCGGTCCCATGTTGGCAATTGTCGCCCGGTCGGCTAGGTCCAGCATTTGATAGCCGGGACCATAGAACTCTACAAATTTACCGACGACACCTTTCTTCCGCAGCATTTCCACAACGGTGAGTACTAAATCAGTGGCGGTCACGCCGGCGGATAAGGAGCCGGTAAGCCGGAAGCCGACTACTTCTGGAAGTTTCATGTAACAGGGCTGTCCCAGCATGACTGCTTCTGCTTCAATGCCGCCGACACCCCAGCCGACAACACCTAATCCGTTAATCTGCGTGGTGTGGGAGTCAGTACCGAAGCAAGAGTCAGGATAAGCGATTTTACGGCCGTTTACTTCTTTAACGTGAATCAACGGTGAAAGATATTCTAAATTAATTTGGTGAATAATACCGTTGCCCGGCGGTACTGCCCGGAAGTTGTCAAAAGCCGTCTGGGCCCATTTAAGCAGAGTGTAACGCTCGGCATTACGGTTAAACTCAATTTTTTCATTGAGTTCCTGCGCGTCAGGCGTGCCGGCATGATCAACCTGAATGGAGTGGTCAATAACTAAATCAACTGGAATCAGCGGATTGATCTGCGCGGGATCTTTGCCCAAAGCCGCTACGGCGCTGCGCATCGCTGCTAGATCAACGACTGCCGGGACACCGGTAAAGTCCTGCAGAATAACACGGGCGGGAATGAAGGGAACATCTACATCGGCATTGCCTTCAGGATTCCAGGAAGTCACGTTTTTAACATCCTCAGCAGTGATCAGAAAATCATCTTCCTGCCGCAGAATGGATTCAATAAGAACTCTGATTGAATAAGGAGTATTTTTCAAGGTAAAATAGCCCTGTTCTTCGAGCTTTTTCAGACTGTAGAACGTTATTTCGCCATCTTTGGTCGTGATGGTGTCAGTAAATTGAGAATTCATCGGCATAGTGACTCATTATCTTGAACGAAATGAGCTATATCAACGTTTTTAATTTAGTATAAAAATAGGAAGCAGGACTGTGGTTGAGACAGTCTGCTTCGGGTTTTCGTTTATTCAGTTCTGGTCTTCGCTACGGCTTCCGCCTTATTTTTCTCTTGTTCGATGGAAGCTTCGAGATTTTTGAGATCAATGCGCAGCTCTTCGATAGAGGGGATCGGACCGAGAATATCATCGGGTTTACCAACTGCCTTTTCGATACTGTCGACATCGGCAATTTCTCTGGCGGGGGTCTGTTTACCGCTGCCTAGATAATCGGAGATGCCTTCCATAATGCTGGTAATCTCAAAGGGTATGATCCACTTGGTTGATTCGCCTTGTCCCAGTGACTGCATGGTCTGTAAGGAAAGTACTGTGAGCGCTTTAGAGTCTAAGGTACTGGCTCCGACGGACATGATACGCAGCTTTTGGGCCTCACCCTGGCTCTGTAAGATAATTGCCAGTCTTTCTCCTTCTGCTTCTAAGACTTTTGACTGTCTCAGACCTTCAGCCTGCAGGATACGGGATTTCTTCTCACCTTCTGCTTGCAGAATAGCCCCGGTTTTTTCTCCGTCGGCCCTGAGAATTGTTGCTCTCCTCATTCTTTCGGCAGAGGTCTGCTCTTCCATGGCCTGCTTGACTTTTGGTGCAGGGTCAACTTCTCTGATTTCCACTGCGTCAACTTTTACTCCCCACTTGTCGGTAGATTCATCGAGGATGTCTCTGAGGCGCAGGTTAATCTTCTCCCTGCTGGAGAGAATTTCATCTAATTCCATGTCACCGATTACGGAACGGAGGGTGGTTTGTGCTAAGTACACAGTTGCGGAGCGGTAGTTAGTGACCTGGAAATAAGCTTTAGCCGGGTCAATGACTTTGATGTAAATAATCGCATCAACATTGGTCGGTGAGTTATCTTTGGTAATAACTTCCTGACTGGGGACATCCAAAACTTGTGTACGGAGATCCATTTTGATTACTTGGCTGACGATAGGTGTGACGACATTAATACCGGGATTCAGTACTCTCATGAAGGTACCCAGTCTAATGTATATCCCTTGTTCATAGGGGCTAATAATCTTTACACTCCCGTACACTATTGCTAGCACTACGATGATAGCGAAGACCGTAAGACCCAATATTAGGTTTTGATCCATTTGAATGACCTCACTTACTTACTCATGTATAGATACTTAAAACAATTTTATTTTTAAAATGGTTAAAAATTAAGAAAAATTGAAGGCGAACCTTCAATTTTAGAATTCAGCGACGTGTACGCCGTTCTCGTTTTTGGAAACAACTTTAACTTCCGTGCCGGCGTAGATATTGCAGTCGGCAGTGGCATTAAAGACTTCATCACCGATTTTGACTTTACCAGTTCCCAGGCCAGGTGAGATTAAAGTCACTACTAGTGCTTTCTCGCCATCGGCAACGGCGGCGGCTTTAGGCTTGCTTGGCTCGTTGCTGATTGTTTTGGCTGGTGGCTGGTTAGCCTTGCTTTGTTCATATTCTTCGAGTGAGATTTCTTCGACAGTGACGTGGACTCCTTCGGAAGCTACAACTTTGACGGGGGTGCCGGCTGCGATATTGCCGCTAGCCTCAGCACTCCAGACTTCACCATCGATTCTGACTTTGCCGAGCATGGTAGTGGGTGTAATCATGGTTGTTACGACACCGGTACGTCCTACGAGTGAAGTTCCCACCAAAGTCTCCGGTGGAGCTACGGGTGACAGTCTCTTGTATAACTGGATACTTCCGATCGAGGCAACAATCAGTACAACCACGGCTAAAAGGGGTGAATAGTACGTGAAGAGTTGATCTGGGAAAATTACGAACACAGCACCCAATACGGTGAGGATGGTTGCAGGAATAATTATGAAATTACCGGGCGCTGCTGCTTCAGCGACCAGCAGAATAATGCCGATAATCAGCATGATAATTGCAACCGTAAACTCGTCTATCATACCATGGTAATTGCGGTTTACAATTATAAAGGGTCCTATGCATAACGGGTAATATTCAGTGTTTTTTCGAGATTCGTATTATTTTTCAGGAAATATTTCAGAATTCGTGTGAATATTGCAAAGTGTGGCGGCGGACGCTTCAAATAGGCAAAGATGACATAGAATTAGAGGTGAAAACCGAGTCAACAACTCCGTTGCTGTCCTTTGCCGGCCGCGTTGATGCTAGCGAGATGGTGCAGCTTTTGCAGAGTGTTCCAGCTTGGCCTGGTTTTAAACACCGTGGTTCTCAGGAAGACTTCTGGCATTGGCGTTATGATCAAAGCCAAGCTGAAAAACTCATCAGTGTGATCTATGCTGATGGCAAACCGATCTCGCATGCGGCCGCTTTGCCGATGGCTATCTGCATCAACGGTAAGGTGCTCAAAGGGGTGCAGTGGTCTGATTTTTGCACGGCACCGGAATTTCGCAATCAGGGGTTGATTGAAAAAGCCGTAAAAAATCTGGAAGAGGCCGAGATCGCTACGGGCATTGAGGTGGATTTTGCCTTTCCTTCCCCGCGGGGCTATAACATCGCCCTCAACGCCGGTTTATTGGAAATTCCTGCTAAGTTCAAACAATACGAGTTAATCATCGATCCCGAAGATTTTTTTGGCAACAGCAAAACGGGAAAAATGAAAAAAATCGCTTATAATACCAGCCTGTATCTCAAAGCCAACGATACCAGCCGTATCAAGGGCATCCGGCTGGAGGAAGTTAGCGAATTCCCCGCCGACATTGAAGAACTAACCATCGACTTTGAAAAGTATTATGACATCACGCTCAGACACAGCCGGGCTTACCTCAATCATCGTTATTTAACACCGGAAGGCGGTGAATTTACGGTAGTCGTGGCTAAGCGCAATGGCCAATCCTGCGGCTATCTGGTGATGAAGTGTTACACCGTTAATGACGTCAACTACGTAGACATCGTTGACCTCTGTGCTGATGCCCATGCTGTGGTCAAAATGCTGCTGAATTATGCTGAAGATTTCTGTCAAAAAAATGAATCAGATACGCTGCACATCTGGCTTTCCAGTACTGACTGGCTCAGCTATGATGTCCTTCGTTATGGTTTCAAAGCGATCAAACCGTTAGCCGGTGAGCGGATTATGCGCTTTTTAATGAGAAGGTTTGATCGGGGGCCGATTCCCGAAAATCCTGTTTGTCATCTGGTTTTAGGCGATTCGGATTGGGTATAGAGAAATCACCATATAGTCTGCCGCTGTTGAAGGCCCCATGGTTTCCACCTTCCGTCAGTACTGTTACTATGCCGGCTGGTTTTTCAAATCTAAGTTGGGTAAGAAGAAGCCCTTGGTCAACACGATGATCATCGGTTACAGCTGTAATCTGCATTGTAAGCACTGTTCGGTAATCGCACACAATGATGAAATTTCCGGCAGCCACACGTTACCTTATGAAACGGCGGTAGCGGAAATGGAGCGGGAATTTGCCAATGGCGCCCGTATCATTTTCTTTGAAGGAGGAGAACCGACCATCTGGAAAAGCGGTGAGAAATCTTTTCCTGATCTGGTGGCCGAGGCCAGACGTATTGGCTATTATGTAATCGGCTATACGACCAACGGTACCGGCCAGATTTATGAAAACTGCGACGTGATTTCCGTCAGTCTTGACGGTCCGCCGGCGATCCACGATGCCATCCGCGGGGAAGGTGTATATGACAAGCTGATGGCCAACATCGCGCAGCTGCAGCATACTAACATTTTCGCTAATCTGGTGGTGATGGAACACAACAAACATGCAATCCGGGAGACCTTGGAAATCGTGCAGAATCATCCGCAGATCAGCGGCCTGATGGTTAATTTCCTCACCCCACCGCCTTATGAAATCGCCGTCTCCCATGAAGACAAAGTGCAGATCGTGGAAGAACTCCTGCAGTTTAAAAAAGAAGGCTTGCCAGTACTGAATACTGAAAATGCGCTGAAAGAACTGCTGATCGCAGATTACTCTGAAAAATGTCCCCGCTGGGTTTCAGTCTTTACTACTCCTGACGGGGCAAAATTCAACGGCTGTCCGGCAGCTGGTACCGACTCCTGCAAAAACTGCGGTTTCGATGCCGTGCGTGAGTACCGTTTGATCCTGGATTTCAATCTCGAAACCGTTTTGAAAATGTCTAAGCAGTTCGCCTTGACTAATAAAAATGCCCAGCGTTAAACAGTGAGGCAACTGGACAATCTGGAAGCTGCTCCTGACCGGCAGATCTTGGCGAGTTTTTAGCTCGCTAAGACTTATTGCTGTGGGATTTAGCAGCAGTCGATGCCGCCTCACGCTACCTAAGGATTATTAGGTAAAAGCGGATAAGCATCATTCATGGTAAAAGTAGCCCCATCCATTCTTTCCGCTGATTTTAGTAAATTAGGTGAGGAGATCAAGCGCCTCGAGCACGCCGGTGCCGATTGGATCCACATCGATGTTATGGATGGAGTTTTCGTGCCGAATATTACCATCGGCCAGGCCGTGGTTAAAAATCTGCGGCCTTGTACTGCTCTGCCGTTTGACGTTCATTTGATGATTACCAAACCCGAACGCTATGTTAAGGAATTTGCCGCAGCTGGTGCTGATTATATCACCATCCATCAGGAAGCATCAGATGAGATAACTGCTACCTTGGAAGAAATTCATGCCTGCGGTAAAAAAGCCGGTCTTTCTCTTAATCCGGAAACCTCTTTTAATGCCGTAATTCCTTATCTGGATAAAATCGATCTGCTGTTGGTGATGACTGTCCACCCTGGCTTTGGCGGCCAGGCTTTCATGGCTGAGTGTTTGCCGAAAGTACAAGCCGCAAAGAATCTTGTGGAAGAAAACGGCTACCAGCTGGAGATTTCCGTGGACGGCGGCATTAACTACGAGACGGGTCAGCAAGCGGTGACGGCCGGGGCTTCCGTCTTAGCTGCCGGCAGTGCCATCTTCAAAGCTCCAAATATGCAGCGTGAAATTCAGCAATGGCATGAGCTGTCTCGTCAGTGAAGGTTTACTCAGCCGTTATTGTTATATGCGGCATTTCAGTTACCGGGAACTATGGAAACGGTGAACAGCTGCAGCCAGGGTCTGGCTTGGAAAGCTAAAGAAGTGCTGAGAATCGCTTATACTCTGCCTTTTGTCATGGCCGCAGTTGCCGGAGTAGCTTTTGCGATGACCGTTTCTGCTGAATGGCTGTTGGCGTTACTCATTCCTTTGGATGTTTTCTTCCTGGCCATGCTGGTTAATTTTTCCAATGATTATTTTGACCATAAAAGCGGAGTTGATAAACTTCGTTTTGAATGCCTAGATGATGAAAATTTCCTGCAGCAGTTGAAAGGCTTGACGGACGGCAAAGTCTATTGGGAAGGCAATTCTTTAGATCGGGGAATAATTACCAGCCAGCAGGGAAAACTGCTGTTGATGGTGATTCTTGCCTGTACAATTATTGTTTCGTTACCGATTATTTATTTAACCGGCGTGATTTCGCTGGTGCTAGGCGGCCTGGCTCTGCTTTTAGTGCTCTTTTATACCATGCCCCCGGTTAATCTCGGTGCCCGCGGATTTGGCGAACTTGATGTTTTCTGCTCTTTCTTTTGCATTCCCTTTTTCTCCTTCTTCGTGATCACGATGGAGTTTAATTACACCGTCTTCTTCGTTTCTCTGGCAATCGGCTGCGGGGCAATGCTGATGCGTATTGCCGATGAAGTTCCCGGTTATGACGCACACATCGCCATGGGTGAGAAAAATCTCGTAGTGAGATTGGGTAAAGACAAACTGCCGCTGCTCGAATGGACGCTGATCGGCCTTGTTTACCTGATGGTGGCTTTCGCTGCCGTTACTAATCCTTGGTTCCTTCTGCTCTTCCTCACTCTGCCTCTGCCGTTAAAGGCCATGAATGATCTCAAAATTGAGGATGATGTGAAGTACTGGCGGCCGCTCACCAAGTTCATGTTTATGACGACCTGCATCGCCCTTTTGACGGTAGTCGCCTTAGCTCTGCAGACTTTGTTGTCATAATCTAGACAACATTTTCTTAAACTCTAAAACTAAAAGCCACCAATCTCTGAAGGCTGATTTCCCAAGAAAATTATATACCTTGTAAGGAGAATGCGTTAGTTATGTCCGAAGACGTATGTGGAATTGAAGGCTGTTCTGCACCTGCTGTAAAGTCCTATGCTGCCAAAGCCTGTACGGAAGCAGGTCTCAAACCGGCTAATGATAAAGCCAAGCGCGTACACCTTTGCAAAGAACACAACAAGCAAATGAAGAAAGCGACTAAGACCGATCGTAAACTGGACGCCCTGAGCAGATGATGATTCGTTCATGAATCTGACTTTTTTAGGCACTGGTGGCGGTCTCCCCTCTCCTCAGCGGGGGGTGAGCGCAGTCGCTCTTCAGTACGGGCGGGAGATCCTGCTCTTTGATTGTGGTGAGGGTACACAGCGGCAGTTCATGAATGCTTCACTATCCTTCATGAAAATCAGCTCAATTTTCATCACTCATCTGCACGGCGACCATATCCTGGGCATTCCTGGCTTAATGCAGTCAATGAATCTTTCGGGACGCACTGAACCGCTGGCGGTTTTTGGTCCAGCCGGTACGCGGGACTTTATGCAGGCCGCTTTAGCGCTGGGCTACTTTAATCCTGATTATGAGATTAAGACCTGTGAATTAGCACCTGGTGAAGCGGTGGAAGTTGCAGGATTGATGGTAAAAGCCGTAGCTGCTGACCACACTGTTCCGGCAATTTCTTTCATCATCCAGGAACCGCCGCGCAAAGGAAAATTCTCTAAGAAGGCAGCTAAAGAACTGGGCATTCCCGAAGGTCCTCTTTACGGGAAGCTGCAGAACGGACTGAGCGTCAATGTAAATGGAAAAGTCATCGAGCCTTCGATGGTCATGGGTCCGCCGCGGAAAGGGCGGAAAATTGCCTATTCCGGCGATACCCGCCCTACGGCCGCCTTTGCCGCTGCCGCCGCTGACTGTGAGGTAATGATTCATGAATCAACAGTCATGGCTGATTTAGAAGAACAGGGTCTAGAATTCGGACATTCTTCAGCCGCTGCCGCCGCCAAGATTGCTAAAGCGGCAGGAGCCAAGAAATTAATTTTAACTCATTTTTCTAACCGTTATGAGGATCTCGCAGAAATTGAAGCAGAAGCACAGGAAATTTTCCCGGAAACAATGGCGGCTGCTGATTTTTACAGCTTGGAGATAAACTACTCAGAATGAGATAAATCTGCTCTAAAAAGATTATATTTCCTATATTTTTCACCGGTAGTTCTATATGGCTTATGGCCCTATTACTATTCGATGAAACTAATAGAACGTCCTAAATATGGACCGTTGCACCGTTTCACAGACTATCACGTGTACAAGACACTTTCCGTGCTTTCTGACGGTACTCGCAAAGGTAGGAAGCAATTAGCTGATAAGGTAGGCGTAGGCGAAGGCAGCATGCGTACTATCGTCGAATGTATTCGCGATAAGGGTTATATCGACGTCAAACAGACGGGGATTAAAATTACCAAAAAAGGCAGTGAATTTTTCAATACCATTCCTCTGCAGATTTATACACTTGGTGAATCTGATCTGGTCCACGGCAAAAGCGGCGTCGCCGTACAGGTCAAAGGAGTCGCCAGTAAAATCGGTTCAGGGATGGAACAGCGTGACCGGGCGATGATCGCCGGTGCTGATGGTGCCACTACCGTTCTGGTTAAAAAAGGAAAATTACAGATCCCCGGTGATATTGATCTGGAAAGCATCTATCCTGACACCGCTTCGACACTCAATAAGCTGTTTGATCTGGAAGATGAAGATATTGTTATTATCGGAACTTCTGCCCAACTGGAATGTGCAGAAGAAGGCGCCGTTGCGGCAGCTTTAGATCTCTTATAAGTTTTTTCCATTTTCCGCTCGTCAACAGTTGTTGATTGAGACGGATAATTTTAATAATTATTGATTAGGATTTTAAAAAGATAAAAAAAGGGGTTTGGAGTCTGGCTTACCAGCACTCTAACATTCCCGGAATGACTCTTTTGGCCATTTGGTCAAATGTTTCGATTCCGGTGATTCTGGCAGCAACCTCGCTTAAGGAAGCGATATCGTCACGGGCCAGGCATTCCAGTTTGAATTTCCTTGAGCCGGCCATCAGCTGCTTTAAGCCTTCACCGATACGATCGCTGAAGTAAGTGTGCAGACCAACTGCGCCCCAGGGGATGTCCACGCCGACTTTCTTGTCAGGGTATCTGCTCTGTACTTGTGACGCCAGCATGAAGAATTTGTGGGGATCGTCACCGTAGCCGTTAGCGAAGGGAGCCGGCAGTTTGCCATTCTCGGCTAAGCGAGCAAAGTACTGTGATTTCATAACGGCAGTCAGTGGAGATCTGGCCATAGCAATGGCTTTAACGATCGGACCGTCACCCAGGTTACTCATCGCCATTGATTTGAACATCTGCGTCTCATTGGTAAAGCCGCCGGCGAAACAGATGTCGGGCACGAATTTGCCTTTCTTGCGCATGATCTCGGCACACATCAGCACCTGAGCTTCCAGATGAACAGTCGGGGTTGACATTTCATTCATCATCGGTACGGGACTCATACCAGTACCGCCGCCAGCTCCGTCAAAGGTAAGCATATCGATCTTAGCTTCGGAAGCGGCTTTCATGGTGAAAGCAACTACTTCGGGACGGTAGGCACCAGTCTTCAGGAAGACATATTTGGCACCTTTCTCACGGAGTTTTTCCACATCTTCGACAAAGGATTCGTGGACGGGGAAACCGACTCTGCTGTGTCTCTCAAAAGTCTTAATGGCGCCGGCTTTGAAAGCTTCCTGGACCATGGGATCTTCTGGATCAGGCATAACAATGTAACCGCGTTTTTTGAGTTCTAAAGCACGTTCCAAAGTAGTAAGACGAACTTCGCCGCCGATTGCTTTGGCGCCCTGACCCCATTTGCGCTCGACAATATTAACATCTAAACTGGAAATTACGTAATCGTCAACACCGCCGCGCTGGTCTTCAACATTGGTCTGTACGACAATGTCACCATATTCGCCGTCCCACAGCTCGCGGAAGTCAGCGATTCTTTTCATCATATCAGGAGATTTAGAAACTTTGCCGTTGGTGTAGATGGATTCCTTATCCATGCCGCAGACATTCTCGCCGATGGTTTCGATGATACCGGACATCGCAGAACCCATGGCCATGCCTCTCCAGTTTCTTTTGGCTACGTCGGTGGATCCCAGACCCGCAATAACGAGAGGAACTTTGAGTTTAATGGGCTTTTTGGAATGAGTAGCCACCTGGGTGGTGACATCAGCGTTCTCAAAAAAGGCCACATCTGAATTAGGTTCAATACCTTGTGCGCCCAACAATTCCGCGAGAATCTGGAAATGGGACCAGTCAATCATATAGTTCTTGTTCGAAGCAGCAGTGCTCTGTCCAAAGTATTCATTGCTGGGGTAGAGAACTTCTCGGCCCCGGAAAGCTGATTTGCTAACTTCACAGACCACATTGCATTCTTCGATGCAGAGCGGACACATACCGGATAGGGGACTGATGTCCTTTTCTCTGCATTTTGTACCTGTTGTTGATCTTGCATTCTCAATCGAAATCACTACGACACCTCTATAATTCCGTAAATCGGATGCACAGGTATTGTGCTAGAGTAATTAAGAATTTGCCATATTTTGATGGTAACCAATTTTAGATACATAACTCATATTTCTAAGATTAACAAGTCATATGTCTAATATATTTCTCAATTAAGACTTATGTATACACATATCTTATGACATAATAGCTATTTGTTTATGAATTGCCACTAGATGAAAATACCATTCATCGGTAAAAATGTGAATGAATATACTACGAAATCAAAAATCAATGAACGAATGTCGTATAAACCGGCAATTAACAAACAGTTTAACAGGTAGATTATAGTAATTTATATTATAGAGATATTGCCGATATTATAACACCCTTAAGGATGTGTCAAGATGGCAATTGAAGTTGACGAATCTAAGAGTACTGGAACAATCATGGTGGAAACGATTGCTAGTTTGATTACTGCCGCTTTTGCCTTGGTTGCTGCCTTAGCTTGGAATGAAGCGATTAAAGCACTTATTGCAGAACTGTTCGAAACCTCCAACGATCTCGTAGGAATGATGGTTTATGCGATTCTCGTTACTGTTCTGGCAGTTATTGCTACTGTCTGGATCGGTAAAATTCTTATAAAATACCATAAACTCGATGAGGAACGGAGAAAACGCTCTAAATCTGAAGAAGCAGATTAAAACAAATAATTCTTCTCGGGACAGAAGCTCCCGAGGAGTAAATCTTTTAACCAATATGTCAGTATGGATGCGATGAAGGCGCGGACACCGGCTATCGTGTTACTGTCATTCGTTATCGTTTTGATTCTTTTACCTGCTGCTACCGCAGCTGGTCCGGGTATCGGCGACTGGGCACAGGAGACAGAACTCGAAGCAGATCACAGCACTACCTACACCTGGACGATTTATAATTCGGACAGCAACACCTATGCTTTGAAAATCGACCCGGTCTTCACCGGCAGCCACACGCATGTTTCGGCTACCGTTAACTCGTATCCGAAAATCATTTCTCCGGGTGATTATGCTGACGTCTCGGTAACGTTAGATGCTGAGCGGGCAGCGCCGACGCAGACGATCGTTTTAGATGTGAATTTTATTCTAACCAATCTGGATGCTGATCCTTATATCGAAACCGTCCAGACAAAAACAGTCACCCTGAATGTAACTTCTTTGATCGCCTCAACCGGCAATAATATCTTCTTCTGGGAAAACACCCTGCCAGCACCCTTTAACACGGCAATCTGGACCTTTATCCTGACAATTGGCATATGGGCTTTGATCACGGCGGCAGTGGTGATCGTGATCGATCCGATTCTCAAATACTTCTTCGGCAAATCAAAATTGAGCTTTATTTCTAAAATTTATAAACTGGTGAAAAAACCGGTGTTTTTAACAGTCTTGATTTACGGGCTGGTCAATTCTCTGACGATTCTCTCCGTTTCTGCCGATACAATCTTAGTCATCAAGGATGGCCTAGTCGTGTTTTTCATTGCTCTCTATGCCTGGGTAGCTTACAAAGTGTATAATGATGTCATCATTGATTATGCCCGGCGGCTGGCAAGTAAAACTGAAACTGAACTGGATGATGCCCTCGTGCCCTTTTTGCATACACTGGGCGTTATTGCTATCCCGCTGGTGGCTTTTATCGCCATTCTCAATTATTTCAACATCAGCTTTACGGCGATTTTAGCTGGTCTGGGTGTAGGATCTTTAGTGATCGGACTTGCGGCCCAAGACACTTTCAGCAGCATCTTTGCCGGGATCCAGATCATGGTGGACCGGCCCTTTAAAGTGGGCGACCGGATCATTCTCAGCACCGGCCAGGTTTGCGATGTAAAGAAAATCGGCATTCGTTCTACCCGCGCTTACGGCGTGACTAATCATGAGATGATTGTCATTCCCAACGTTCTGCTTTGTAACAATAAAGTTACCAATATTTCACGGCCGGACGGGCACCGGGCTATTTCTGTGGAAGTTGGGGTAGCCTATGGTACCGATATTGAAAAGGCGGAAAAGATTCTCTTGCAGATTGCCGCCGACCATCCCGATGTGGTCAAAAACAACCCGGCTCAGGCACCATACACCCGGCTCTCGCTCTTTGACGACAGTGCGATTAAATTTGCCTTATGGGTCTATGTTGACAATTACACCAAAGAATGGCGGGTCCGCTCAGAACTGCGGGAACAGATTGATCAAAGGTTTAGTGAAGCAGGCATCGAGATTCCGCTGCCGCAGACGGTCGTTACTTTCGTCAATTCTCCACGGCCGTCCACGGGCGGCAAGCAAAACGATGCCGGTGAACTGTAACCTGCAAAACAATTAAGACACCTTTAACACTGCCCGCTATGCGAAAACCATGAAAGCGAATGAGCTCAAAAGGAAATATATCGATTATTTCGTCAAGAAAGGTCATACCGAAATACCGTCTGCTTCACTTATTCCTGAGAACGACCCCAGTGTATTGTTCACTACCGCGGGCATGCATCCTTTAGCTCCCTATCTCCTGGGAGAAAAGCATCCTGCCGGCCGAAGACTGGTTGACTGTCAGAAGTGTATCCGTACCGGTGATATCGACGAAGTCGGCGATGCCTCTCATTTGACCATGTTCCAGATGATGGGCAACTGGTCGCTTGGTGATTATTTTAAAAACGAATCAATCGAAATGAGTTATGATTTTCTTGTTAATGTGCTCGGCATTGATCCAGCCAATCTCGCTGTCACCGCTTTTGCTGGTGATGAAAACGCACCGCGCGATGAGGAAACCGTGGCTATCTGGAAATCGATGGGCATGAAAGATGAACAGATCTTTTTCTATGGCAAAAAAGAAAACTGGTGGGGTCCCGCCGGCGTTACCGGTCCCTGCGGACCTGATACGGAAATCTTCTTTGTCGACCAAAGCAAGCCTAAATGTTCCGCGGACTGCGGACCGGCCTGCCACTGCGGCAGATATCTGGAAATCTGGAACAATGTTTTCATGGAATACAACAAAAATGCCGAGGGCAAGTACGAAAAGCTCCAGCAGCAGAATGTCGATACCGGTCTGGGTTTGGAACGTACTCTCTGCGTTTTAGAGCACATTCCCAGCGTCTACGAGACCGAATTCTTCCTGCCGATCATTGAGGTCATTGAAAAGGCTTCAGGTCTGCAATATGGGCAGGCAGTAAAGGAGTTCCGGATTATTGCTGATCATATGCGGGCTGCCGTTTTCATCCTTGGGGATGATAAAGGGGTAGCGCCTTCCAATCTTGATCAGGGCTATGTTCTTAGAAAACTCATCCGCCGGACTATCCGTTACCTGCAGAAACTGGGCATGGACTGGCAGCCAATGATGGATATTGCTGAAACGGTAGTGCGTGAATATGCCGGCGAGTATCCCGAGCTGGAAAGAAACAAGGCTTTCATTATCGAACAGCTGCAGAATGAAGCCGTCAAGTTTGCCAAGACGCTTGACCAGGGTCTGCGCTTAACTGAGCGTATTTTAGATGGCATCGAAGAAAACGGCACCATGGACGGCGAAGAGGCTTTCAAGCTCTACACCTCCTTCGGCTTCCCCTTAGATCTCACGATTGAGCTGGCCGCTGAAAAAGGCATTAAAGTTGACAGTGTTAAATTCGAGGCTTTATTCAAAGAGCATCAGGAAATCTCCCGTGCCGGCTCTCTGCAGAAATTCAAGGGCGGTCTGGCGGATGCCAGCGAAGAGACAACCAAGCTCCACACCGCTACCCATTTGTTAGGTGCGGCTCTCCGTAAAGTACTGGGACCCGATGTCCACCAGAAGGGCAGCAACATTACCGCTGAACGGTTAAGATTCGACTTCTCTTTCGAAAGAAAACTGACCAAGGAAGAGCTCACGGAAGTCGAACGGTTAGTTAACGAAGCCATCAAAGCCGGCATCGAAGTAAACTGTGAAGAGATGACCCTTGGTGAAGCACGGGATCGTCAGGCGGAAGGGGTCTTTGGTGACAAATATGGTGACATGGTCAAAGTCTACACCATAGGTGATGTTTCCTGTGAAATCTGCGGGGGACCACATGTGACCAATACCGCACAGATCGGCGGCTTTAAAATCAAGAAAGAGGAAGCAAGCAGTGCTGGAGTGCGAAGAATTAAAGCCGTTGTCGGTGAACAATACGCCTAAATTTGCGGTTTGCCAGCATTGCTTGAAAGCCTCTTTGGCAGATAGTAATGCTTATATAGCAAACCGATTCTAACGGCAACCCTTCATAATCTACATGTTCTACATGTCACAGATTTGAAAAATAAATGAGGCAGTAAAATGGCAGAAGAAACTAAAGCAAAAAAAGCGGACAAGAAGTCCAAGGCCGAAGAGGCCAAAGACGAGAACTTCCGCTATATCGTCCGTATCCTCAATACTGATGTGGACGGTAACAAGAATATTATCTTGGGTTTGCAGTCCGTCAAAGGGGTAGGACCCAGAGTTGCAAGAATTGTAGCTAAAAGAACTGGCATCCCTACCGATGAAGTCTTTGGAAATCTGTCCGAAGAGCAAACAACTGAGATTGAGAATATTCTGAATTCTTATGTGGAATTCGCACCTGCTTGGGCTATTAACAGGCAGTGTGACATTGAGACTGGCGAGGACATGCACCTCTATGGTGTTAACCTCGACATGGTGTATAAAGATGACATTAATAGGCTGAAAATGATTAAATGCTACCGTGGTCGCAGGCACGAGCAGGGACAGAAAGTTCGCGGTCAAAGAACCCGGTCCAACGGAAGGACTGGCCTGACGATGGGTGTTAGCAGAACCAAAAACCAGCCTGGTAAAAAGTAAAGGTGAATTAAATGGGAGACCCAAAATTTCCGCGCAGGGCCTATGACACCCCCTCACATCCCTGGAGGGGCGAAAGGATCAAGGCCGAAACTGAAATATGCAAGCAATATGGATTGAAAAGTAAGACCGAACTCTGGAAGGCGCAGGCTTATCTCAGAAATCTGAGAACCCAGTCTAAAAAC
This sequence comes from uncultured Methanomassiliicoccus sp., assembly GCA_905203995.1. Lineage (GTDB taxonomy): Archaea > Thermoplasmatota > Thermoplasmata > Methanomassiliicoccales > Methanomassiliicoccaceae > Methanomassiliicoccus_A. Next base: position 86,615 of record CAJKXZ010000004.1, read on the forward strand.
CTCCAAGCCCGTGTACGTCTTGATGACGCCCAGGCTCAATTGGAAGCTGACCTTCTGTTAGCCAAGTGCGCACGCCTTGGCATTCTGCCGGCAGACGGCAGCACCCTCGATGACGTTCTCGGTCTGAGTCAGGAATCAATTCTTGGACGTCGTCTACAGACGATCGTGTACATGAAAGGCTTAGCTACTACTGCCAAGCAAGCCAGACAGTTTATTGTCCATGGACACATATCCATTAACGGACGCAAAGTAACCGTGCCTGGATATATGGTTAGGCGCAATGAAGAGGATGCGATTACATATAATCCTCAATCTCCCATTGCTGATGAGATGCACCCCATTAGGAACCCCCCTCAAGAAGAGGCGGCCGCTCCTGAACCAAAGGCGAGTGTAGAAGAAAAGCCAGCAGAAGAAGCTGCTGCTGAACCGGAACCCGTTGTGGATGAACCGGTCAATGAACCTGTGGAGGAATGATTATGGGAAAATGGGGAATTGCACACGTATTTGCCAGCTACAACAACATCATCATCACCTTGACTGATGTCACTGGTGCTGAAACCATCACTAAAGCATCTGGTGGTATGGTTGTCAAAGCTGCGAAAGATGAATCATCTCCTTACGCTGCAATGCGTGCAGCTGAAAGAGTAGCCGATATCGCTAAAGAAAAGGGTATCGAAGGTATCCATGTAAAAGTCCGTGCCCCTGGTGGAAACAAAGCTTCCTCACCAGGTCCCGGAGCACAGGCTGCCATTCGTGCTTTAGCTCGTGCTGGTCTGAAGATCGGACGCATTGAAGATGTTACACCTATCCCTCACGATGGAACTAAAAAGAAAGGTGGAAGAAGAGGACGCAGAGTATAATCAAGGGGCAAACTTATGGATATTAAAGTAATCAGTCAGACCGAGACACGCATTCGCTTTGTTGTTTCCAATGCTTCACCAGATCTCGTAAACTCTCTCCGGAGATGTTTGATGACCGAGGTTCCCAAGATGGCTATCGAACTGGTAGAATTCCACCTGGGTCCGATCATGGATGAAGAAGGAAACGAATATGAAAGCGTCAGTCCTCTCTTTGATGAGATTGTTGCCCACCGGCTCGGTCTTGTACCAGTTCCGACTGATCTTAGCCTTTACGTGCCCAAAGATGAATGTGTTTGTGGTGGGGAAGGCTGCCCCAATTGTACAATCATGTACTCTATAAACAAAAAAGGACCTTGCGAAGTTTACTCTGGTGACATGGAACCTCTTGGACCTCCAGAATTGAGGATTAAAGACGAGCTGGTGCCGATTGTCAAACTCGGTCCTGGTCAAGCTTTGTTGGCTTATGCCTCGGCAGAGCTTGGCACCGCAAAGCGTCACGCTAAATGGCAAGTGGTGTCTGGAGCGGGATATAGGTACTATCCAACCATCGAGATTGATCCCGATCGTTGTGATTCTGGCGGTAGTTGTATCGAGGCTTGTCCCCGACACGTCTTAGCCAAAGAAGATGGGATTGTCAAGGTTGTTGACCTTGAAGCCTGTATTCTCTGCAAAGCCTGTGTGGAAGTTTGTGAATTAGAGGCAATTAAAGTCACTGGTTCTGACTCCAAATTCGTCTTTGAATTTGAGACAGACGGTTCACTTTCCGCCATTGACACTCTCAAAGAAGCTTTAAAAGTCCTTGCGAGGAAGTTTGAAGAATTCCGTGAGAATGTTTCCGCTCTTGAAGCATAAATCTCTTCTACAAACCTCTTTTTTATTATTTTCCTTTTTGAAGTATTTTACTTTTCTGAGATTATCTGATTATTTGTTGCCTTTTAAACGATCAGCGGCCTTTTGATTGATTTTGCAGGGCGGTTCTCGATAATTCGGTGTTAAACGTTCCCGGTCTTTTTGATAAATAGTCTGCCGCAACTCTTCAGCCGAGATCTCTCTAGCGCAGTACAATTTAATCTGTGTTTCATCAATCTTTTTAATGCTGAATTTATCATTTCGACAACTCTCAACCAGCTCTACCAAGTGATCCAACTCGCCAAATCCACCCAGGTCTAGTAAGTAAAGAATTTCTTTCCTTGTTTTTCTCGGCAGTTCAGAAAGCTGCTGCGCATATTTTTCGGGATCTTCAACCTGAATATGGGGATGTTCCTTGAGGAATTGGTGATACTCTTCTTGACCTTTCATGAGCAGAGTATGTGCTGAGCGCTTAATATATAAAATCCCTCATTTGCTGAACGCCACTTCGCACTCCTCTTCCAATTCCGTTTTTCCTCGCAGTGTGGAGGTCAGAGCACCAAGCAGGGCGATGAGACCTGATACTTTCAGAGCTGCACTCATACCGACAATAAATTCTGCATTGTCTACTGCTGAACTGCCGCCCATAAAGACTGAGGAGACTAAGGCCGAAGAAGTCACAATAGCCATTACTGCACCCATCAGCACTAGACTCAGGGATTGACCGACGGTACGCATCGTTGAGAGCATACCGGAAGCCACGCCGGTCTTGTCTTTACTTACACTTCTCATTACGGCACTGGTGTTGGGCGATGAAAAGATGCCCATGCCAGCGCCGAGAATTAACAGATAAACGACTACCATGGAAACGGAAGTCTCAGTATTGAGTGTACTAATCAGGAATAAACCAGCTGCCATGATGAGCATGCCGAGGGAAGAAAGAGTTCTCGAACCTACTTTATCTGAAAGAATTCCGGAAAGTGGTGAAATCACACACATGATCAACGGCATCGCCAGTAAAATCAATCCGGTCGTTCCAATATCGATTCCCAGCACTCTTTGGAGGTAAAAGGAAATTACAAAGGTTGAGCCGTAGTAAGCAGTATAGTTGAGAAACGCTGAGAAATTAGCTGCCGCAAAAAGACGGTTTTTGGTGAACAAGCGCAAATCGAAAAGTCCGTCTTCGCCTTTTTTCCGTTCGATCAAAATAAAGAGGGCAAAGGATACGGCTGAAATGATTAACAGACCAATGACTTTGAGGGACAGCCAACCATCAATATCGCCGAGGGTTAAAGCCAGTAAGATCGTCACCAGACCGACGGCAAAAGTCGCAGCGCCACCAATATCAAATGAGCCACACCTATCGACTAATTCGCACTCATCTAGCTTCCATAAGGCGAGAGCGATGGTAACCACGGCAATCGGTACACTTACGAGGAAAATCGAATGCCAGCCGAAACTTTGAGTCAATACGCCTCCCAGAGGTGGGCCGATGGCGAGGCCGAGGTAGATGGCCATGACATTCAGACCCAGCGCTCTTCCCTGTTCACGGGGCGGGAAAGCTGCTGAAACCAGTGCGGTACCGGAAGTCATGATAAAGGCGGCACCGATGCCCTGCAGCACCCGGAAAACAATCAATTGCTCTCCTGTCTGTGCTAAACTGCAGAGCAGAGAACCGACGGCAAAGATGGCAAAACCGCCGATGTATATTTTTTTCTTTCCAATTATATCTGAAACACGTCCGACAATGAGCAGAATGCTGGCGATCGCCACTAAATAGGCGGTAGGGACCCATAAAGTCTGGGCGTAATCCATCTGCAAGGCATCAGAGATGGCCGGCATCGAAACGCTGACGATCGTCGAATCTAACGGTCCCATGAGGGAGCCGATGGAGGCGATTAATAATACCATCCATTTGTATGACAAGCCAGATTCTTTTCTCACTGTCTATTCCCTTCTTACCGCTGACTTTTGACAAAGTCTGCAATGATTGCTATTCCTTTTTCAATATTTTCTTCCGACGCTGCGTAAGAAATTCTCAGATGACCTTCCCCAGCGTCCCCGAAAGCAGTTCCTGGTGAACACAGTACACCCTGATTAGCCAGCTGTACGGCAAACTCCGCCGAGGGCAGAGCAAGCTCATACTCAGGGAAAGCATAAAAGGCCCCTTTAGGTCGGGGGCAGGAAAAGCCCGGTATTTCATTCAGGAGGTCAGTAGTGAGATCTCGACGTTTTTTAAGGATGGGAAAGATTTCTTCAATAAATGCTTCCTGGCTTTCGAAAGCTTCACACAATGCATACTGGAAAGGTCCCGGTGGACAGGCTAAGATGTGATACTGCATTTTTGAAATTTCATTCATAATGCTTTCCGGGGCTGAAAGATAACCCATTCTCCAACCAGCAACGGCAAAACATTTGGAAAATGAATTTAGTACAACGGCATGGTCAAGATATTCATTGAATGAATGGTGCTGACCTTCGTAAATGAAATTTTCATAGACTTCATCAGAGATGATCCATAAGTCATAATCTTCTGCCAGATCGCCGATTGTTCTAAACGCTTCTTCTGAAAGGACTGATCCGCAGGGATTGGCTGGTGAGTTAACCACAATACCTTTGGTTTGCGGTGAAATCCGTTCTTTGAGAACTTCTACATCTATATTGAGTGCTTCATCCATGATATAGGGTACCGGTTTGGCACCACTTAGTGTACATTCTGGTGAATAAATCACAAAACCCGGGTCAGGGATGAGAACTTCATCCCCTTCTTCAAAGAGTGTCTGAAAGGTCGCCAGTGCACCCTGGGTCCCGCTGGCAGTAATCATGACGTTAGCTGCTGAAATTTCTTGATTATACTTAGAAATCTTTTTGGCTATTTTACTCCGTAATTCCGGAATACCCATAGTCGGGCCGTAGCGGTAGGAATCAGCATCTAAGGCTTTCTTACAGGCTTCAATAACTTTCTGCGGTGGCCTGAAATCCAACTCTCCTAGTCCCAGATTAATGCTGTCTTCCTTGGCCATGTCAAAAATGGCACGAACACCGGAAGGTTTGATTGATTGAACCTTTTTAGAAACCATCGATGTGGGATAACTTTCACCTTCTTGAAGTTGATCATTTTAACTGCGGTATGACCACGGTCTTTTTTAATCCACAATGAAATTCGAAAATCTATTAAGGTTATTCGTATAAAATAATGAAATAAGAGGCGTTGCCTCTTATTGGGGGAAGAAGAATCCAGCCGTCATCTCCAGATAGTTTTCACCTGTATAGGCGGGATACTGCTTTTCAACTTCAGCTTTGAACTCTGCCGATGAATGACATCTCGCTGCAATCTTCTTGAGATTTTCGAGATACGCGATCTTTGCCTGAGCGTCTTGCTGATTTTCCGGTGTGTAATGTGAAGTAAGAAACAGTTCAAAACCTCTGTTAAGATAGCCGCTGAGCTCTTGCATCAGCGCATCGGCATGACCTGCTCCAGCTACAATGGAATGACAATCATGACCCATCATGTGCAGGTATACTGTTTTTATTGCGGGAATCTCGACATTATAAGCATCGGGGGTGCCCACGATCTGCAGTTCCAGGCCGGCAATAGTTACTGGTCCCTCGGTCAACACCTCATAGGTACCAATCATCTCCTGATCAAAGATCTCACCAAAGATATTGGCAAAATTATCCACCAGTGCTTTTCCTCCGCCTTCCGTGTTGTATTTAATTGAGTTTTCTGTACCATATGCTTTAACTTGCGGCAGGAACGAAGCACCGGCAGCGTGATAGGCAACCAGCTTCCCTTCCACTTCTACATCCAGTGTTGCAACATATGCACTGAGCTCTTGGATATTGTCTTTAAAACAGGGCAGTTCGATGACAACTGCCTTTTTTGCTTTTTCAAGGATGAAAACTTCATCAGCAATAGGATCATTGGTTTGGTAGGCGTGCAGCCTGACATCTCCAAAATCATAAACGTTCATCTCACCGCGCTTCATCTCAACTTTCTTGCAACTTACCATCTTTTTTCCTCTTGGGCTCACGGCCTATTCCAATAATATCTAAATTACTATAAGTATCAAATAGAAACTATTGGGAAACATAGTTACCTTGAGGATACTAAGCCTTGTCTCAACTCTCTAAAATGTCACTTTATTCTGAAATTTCGTAAGATCACGCGACTTTCATCCTATATTCTTAAATACAGAAAACAGTTTGAATCATTAATGAAGGCTACCAGCGGTCATCTTATTTTTGGAGAAGGTGTGGACTACAAAGACCTTGAAGGTGTGTTCCCTGAAATCTTCAACACCTTTTTAGATGAAACTAACCAAGTTCCCGACGACAATGACATTCTGCAAATGTTCCTCTATGCCAACATGCAGCAAATCGGCCGGAATGAGAAGCCAGAGGGTTACAACCGTAAAGGACGGATGCGCTTAATCTTCCCGATCGGCAAGAAAGAATTTTACATAAAATCCTATACTTCCAACGTCGAGACAGTACGCTTAACTGAAAAATTAAGCAAAATTCTACTCCGCGAAGGCATTCAGCACACTGTTGAATGGGATCAATTAATTACCAAATCTAAAAAATGAAAATGCTGAGCGTTAAACGCTCAGTTTTCGATTGTTTTTAAGGTTTATTCACGGAGTCCATACGATCCACCTAACATGGATCCCAGGGTAATCAGGGCAGCTGCAACAATAACATACCCTTCATAATTCTCACCGCTCAATAGTAAACCGGCGGAAAAGTCGACAATGAACAAGGTGATAATGAAATAAATCACGCTCAAGATGATCATTACGACTGTTCCCACGATCATACCAACTAAGGCTTTTAGTGTTCCATTCATGGTATTTCTCCCTTATTGGGTGAGTTATACAATGCAGTTCAAAATATATAATGATGTTCTAATTTTGAATCAATCGTTTAGTAATTTAGACCTATTAATTATTCAAAAATTACTAGAAACCGTATTTTTTTACGATTTTCTTAATCTATAATGCTATTATTCTCTTTTTCCATAAGTCTTTTTGGTGGATTACATATTTGAAATTTTACGTTATGTGCTCTCATTTTGGTGAAAAAATCAAGGATTATTTCTAATTCTGAGTTAATTAATAGTAATAAAAAAAGGAATGTTGGGAAGTGAAAACTCCCCAATTATTTTTCCAGCGCTTCAAAAGCCTGTTCAATCATATTGCGTTCGCCGCTGACAAAGGCATTCTGGCGGTCGACAATAGAATAACCATTATCTAACTGGACGGGGATAATTTCCGGTGAAGTGCCGCCCAGTGATTTACGGCGGTATACACATTTGTCCAGCGGCAGAATCTCAAAGACATCTTTGTCAATCAGCTCACTGAATGTTTTTAATTCGCTCAGTGTCAGATCGTCAAGTTTCTTCTGATGGTCAATACAGTAACGAACCGCTCCGCCTACTACTTCATGAGCTTTCCTAAATGGCATGCCTTTTACGACTAAATAATCAGCCAGATCGGTAGCATTCATGAAGCCTTCTTCGGCAGCATTCAGCATTCTCTCTTTGTTGAAGGTAAGCGTGGCAATCATGGCGCTGCACATCTTAATGCAGGCGGTTAAGCGCTCATAAGAGGCAAAGACTGCATCTTTGTCTTCCTGCAGATCACGATTGTAAGTCAAAGGCAGACCTTTCATGGTAGTAAGAATATTGACTAAATCGCCGATCGCCGCGCCGGTGCGGCCACGGGTCAGTTCTGCGACATCAGAGTTTTTTTTCTGCGGCATGATGCTGCTGCCGGTGGCATAAGCGTCATCCATCTCGATAAAGGCAAATTCCTGTGATGACCAGTAGACTAATTCTTCACAAATGGAAGACAAATGAACTGCACAGAGCGAGGCATCAAAGAGAAATTCCGCAATGAAATCTCGATCGGACACGCCATCCATCGAGTTGCCGCAGGGATGCTGGAATCCCAGCAGAGAACTGGTATATTCACGGTCGATATTGTATGTCGTACCGGCCAGTGCGGCTGAACCCAGCGGGCAGATGTTCACCCGGCGGTAAGCTTCCACAAAGCGCTCGACATCGCGGCTGATGCGGGCAAAATGCGCCAGCAGATGATGGCCGATTGTTACAGGCTGGGCATGCTGCACATGTGTAAAGCCGGGCACAATAGTGTCAATATTATCCTTCGCTACTTCTAAGAAGGTTTTTTCCAGACCGATGAGCTCCTCGACTACTTCGAGAATCGCGTCACGCATGAACATTCGGACATCCGTCACTACCTGATCATTACGGCTGCGGGCGGTATGCAGGCGCGCCCCCGCGTCTTTGATGCGGTCCGTGAGGATAAATTCGATATTGGAATGAATATCTTCCAAACGTTCCTGAATCGGCAGAGTTCCGTCTTCAATTTGGGTAAGAATCTCTTTCAAACCTTGTTCGATATTCTTGCCGTCGGCGGCAGAGATTATGCCCTGGGCACTGAGCATTTTTACATGAGCAATCGAGCCCAAAACATCGTATCTTGCCAATTTCACATCTGTATTAAGTGAAGAAGTAAAGGTCAGCGTGGCATCGGCTGCTCCTTCCTTGAATCTTCCCGACCATAAGACTTTCTTACTGCTCATCACAATCCACCTTTGTTGAAAATAAATTAGAAAAAAGGTTTTGAGGAGAAATGATTAGAAAATCATTTCTTTTTGCGTACCGCTTTTTTCTTAGCACTGGCTGCTTTAGTAGCTGCCGGTTTGCTTGCTGGTTTTTTAGTCTGCTTGCTGGCAGCGGGTTTCTTGGTCTTCTTGATCGAAGCAACTGTGCGCAGCGGCAGGCCCCAGACGTAAATGAAACCTTCAGCGGATTTGTGATCGAATTTGTCGCCCTGGGCGTAGGTAGCTAAACCTTCATCGTACAGAGAGCAGGGTGAAGAACGTCCGACAACCTCAGCACTGCCGCGGTATAATTTCACGCGGACACTGCCGGTAACATTCTCCTGGCTCTTGTCTACAAAGGCATCAATGGCTTCTTTAAGCGGTGAGAACCACATGCCGTCGTAGCATAATTCCGCATAGCGCTGTTCAACGCCCCTCTTGAAGGAGAGAAGATCGCGGGTAAGAACCATGTTTTCCAGAGCGCGGTGGGCTTTAATCAAGACAATCGCGGCGGGGCATTCATAAGTCTCACGGGATTTGATACCGACCATACGGTCTTCAATGTGATCAATGCGTCCGACACCGTTTTGTCCGGCGATTTCATTTAAGATCTGAATTAACTCGACGGGAGCAGTTTTCTTACCGTCAATGGCTACAGGAATACCCTTCTCAAAGCTGATTTCGACATAGGTCGGCTTGGCGGGCGCTTTCATTGGTGATACAGTCCACTCGTGGGAGTCTTCTGGTGGCTCGACGGAAGCGTCTTCCAGAATACCGCATTCACAGCTGCGGCCCCAGAGATTTTCATCAGTGGAATAAGGACATGCTTTTTTGACGGGGATCGGTACATTATGCTCTTTGGCATAGTCGATTTCCTCTTCACGGGTCATGACCCATTCTCTCATCGGCGCGATGATGCCTATTTCCGGGGCCAGCGCCGCAATGGAAACATCGAACCGCACTTGGTCATTACCTTTGGCAGTGCAGCCGTGAGCAATATAACTGGCACCTTCTTTCTTGGCAATGTCTACCAGAAGTTTAGCAATCAAAGGTCTCGCAATCGCCGTCGACAAGGGATAAATGTCTTGATACATGGCGTTGGCTTTTAATGATGGCCAAATGTAATCAGTAACAAATTCGGCTTTAGCATCAATGGCATAAGCACCGACGGCGCCGATTGATTTAGCCCTGTCAATGTTAGCTTTCATATCTCCGGGCTGTCCGACATCAATACAAACAGCTACGGTGTCGAGATTGTATTTTTCTTCCAGCCACTTAATGGCGACGGAAGTATCTAAACCACCGGAATATGCTAAAACAACTTTTTTTCGAGAATTTTTTGCGTTCTTATTCTTGGTAGAACTGGCCTGCATGCCTTCGTGATACTCACAATCAATATTATACCTTATCGATTAATGATACGCAAAATATTCGAAATTATGAAAGATTTGCTAATTTTTCGTCCTCATGATTACAGCATTGAGGCTCTTTGTCTCATTTGAGTCATTATGCTTAAGCTACAGATCTATGTATCTGCCGTCTTCATAACTTAAGAGGCTACTGAAAAATGATAAAAGCTGCAATTATTGGAGGCTCCGGATATACCGGCAGTGAATTAGCACGGATTTTGTGCCGTCACCCCGCAATGACTCTGGAAGCGATAACCTCTCGGCAGAATGGCGGCATGAAAGTCTGCCAAGTACTGCCCTCGCTCAATGGCTTTGTGGACCTCTGCTTTGATTCCTATCTCGATGAAAACGGCGATTACGACGTTGTCTTCTGTGCGACTCCGCACGGAGCTTCTATGGAAATCGTCCCATCTTTAATCGAACGCGGCATCAAAGTGGTTGATCTCAGCGGCGATTATCGTCTCGGTGATCCCGAAATCTATGAAAAATGGTACGGCCGCGCCCATGTGGATCTGCGCGGTCTCAACGATGCCGTTTACGGTCTGCCGGAAATGTTTGCTGAGGAAATAAAAAAGGCTTCCTTAATCGCCAACCCCGGCTGCTATCCGACTTGTTCCTCGCTGTCCCTGGCACCGCTGTTATCAGCGGGTTTAGTCGACGGTTATGTAATTATTGATGCTAAAAGCGGTACTTCCGGTGCCGGTCAGGAATTATCTAAATTAACGCACCATCCTGCCTGCGGTTCTTCGATTACTCCATATAAAATCGGCAACCACCGGCACATTCCAGAAATAAAAATGGTGCTCAGCCGGCTTTACCATGATGAAGTAAAAACGGTCTTCACGCCGCATCTGCTGCCGATTGTACGGGGCATGTTAACCACTTCCTACGCACAGCTGAAAGAGGGTGTGACGGAAGAAGAAATCCGGAAAGCTTATGAGCAGACTTACAAAGCGAGCAAATTTGTCCGCATTTCCGCGCTGCCATCCATTCCGTCTACTGTCAGTTCCAACGTCTGTGAAGTTGGTTTCGTGGTAGCTCCGGAAAACACGGTCGTGGCCATCGGCGCGCTCGATAATTTAGTGAAAGGCGCTGCCGGACAAGCAGTGCAGAATGCAAATCTCATGTTTGGTCTAGATGAATCCGCCGGCATTGATTTCCCGGGATTGGGGGTATAAAAATGGAAATAATTGATGGAGGAGTATCTACTCCCAAAGGCTTCAGCACTTATGGTATTCACTGTGGTATTAAGAAAAAACGCTTAGATCTGGCGATGATCTATTCAGACCGTCCGGCCTGGGCTGTCGGCGCTTACACTCAGAACAAAATGCGCGCGCCGCCTGTCGAACTGATGGTTAAACGGGCTTCGCCCCAACTGCAGGCGATGGTCATGAACAGCGGCAATGCCAATGCGATTACCGGTGAGCAGGGCTTCCGTGATGCGCAGGCCATGATCGATACTGCCGCTGAATCACTGGGCATCGATCAGTCGCTGGTCGGGGTCGCTTCTACCGGCGTTATTTCGCATTACATGCCGATGGATGTAATTATTCCGGGAATTAAAGAAATTTCCCAGAAACTGGGCAGCGGCCGGGAAGAAGATCATCTGGCGGCCCAAGCTATCCTGACTACAGATAAAACTATCAAAGAAGCTGCCTGCCGCATTACGCTGAAAGACGGTACGGTCGTCACCATTGCCGGCATGGCTAAAGGTTCCGGTATGATCTCGCCGTCGATGAAAGCTCTGCATGCGACCACGCTGAGCTTCATTACGACGGATGCCGTACTGACCAAAGTTCCTCATTACAAATGGCAGGAATGCATTAACAAAAGTTTCAACATGATTAATGTCGACGGCGATCAAAGTACCAATGATACTTCGATCATGATGGCTAACGGCGCTGCCGGCGGCAAACCTGTCGATGACAATCATGAATTCTGGGACGGCGTGCTCTATGTCCTCAAGTCACTGGCCAAGCAGGTCGTGACTGACGGTGAAGGCGCCACCAAATTAATCGAACTCAAAGTAAGCGGTGCCAAAAGCGATAAAGAAGCCCGTAATGCCGGCCGCTGGATCATCTCCTCGGCGCTGGTTAAAACAGCAGTCTTCGGCGCGGATCCCAACTTCGGCCGTATTCTGGCTGCGTTGGGCAATTCCGGCAGTGAGTTTGATCTTTCCAAAGTGAAGCTGTGTATCGGTGACGGCCAGGAAATGGCGGTGCTCTTTGAGAACGGCATGCCGCAGCTGGTGCCCGGCGGTGAGTCGGAAGCCAAAGCCCGGCAGATTCTCACCCATTCACGGATCGATGTCTATCTGGAACTGGGTGTCGGCAACGGCAGTGCCGAAGCCTGGGGCTGTGATCTCACTTACGATTACGTAAAGATCAACGCAGAATACACAACCTAAGGTGCAGGGCATGGAACGGCGCATCTTACTCAAATTCGGTGGTAACGCTCTGGCGGAAGCAGCTGACCTTCAGCGGTTTGCAGAGGATGTCTACACACTTTCGCAGTCGGGCTTCGCGCCGATTATCGTCCACGGCGGCGGCCCGGAAATTAGTGCGGAAATGGAAAAAAGAGGTCTTCCCGCCGTGAAGGTAGCGGGTCTGCGGGTCACGGATTCCGCAGCTCTGCAGGTGGCGGAAGAAGTTTTGCAGAGCCTCAATCAGCATATCGTGGAAGTCTTTCAGCAGGCTGGCTGTCGGGTGCAGGGCACCTCGGCAGAAGGTATAATTATTGCCGCCAAAAAGCCGCCGGTTGCTGCTGATGGCAACCTAGTTGATTTAGGCTATGTCGGTGACGTCCAGACCTTCAACGCTCAGCCTTTGGAGGAATTCCTCGCTTCCGGTATTATTCCGGTAATCTATCCTCTCTGCGCTGATGCTGCTGGTGTAAAATTAAATGTTAATGCCGACACGGTAGCTGCCGGTGTCGCGGAAGCGGCCCGGGCGGCAGAAATGGTCTTGGTGACTGACGTTCCCGGCATCCTGCAGGAGGGCCGCCGGCTTCCTTCTTTAACTCTTTCCCAAGTTGATTCGTTAATCGCTGCGCAGGTAATTACCGGCGGTATGCTGCCCAAGGTTGAAGCCTGTCGTAACGCTTTATTAAGCGGTGTTCACACTGTTTATATGTTAAATGGCAAAGAACCACATGCTCTTGCCAAACGTCTGCTGGACGGAGCGGATTGTGGTACCTCAATAATGGTCGAATAATTATGAATGCGAATGAAGTAAAATCATTGGACTCTCAATATCTTTTTCAGAATTATGGCCGCCAGAACCTCTGCTTTGCCAAGGGCGAAGCTGAGTTTCTTTACGATCTCGATGGTAAAAAATACATTGACTTAGTCGCCGGCATTGCCGTCAATGCGCTGGGCTATGCTCATCCTGACCTGGTCAACACCATCTGCGAGCAGTCACGCAAGCTGATGCATGTTTCCAACTTGTATTTGATCAAAGAGCAGGCCGAGGCAGCAGAAGCACTGGCTTCCGTCTGTCCAGACCCGCTCTGCAAGACGCTGTTTGTCAACAGCGGGGCGGAAGCTAATGAAGCCGCCCTTAAGCTGGCCGTCAAGCATACCGGCCGCTCCCGCGTCATCACTGCTAAAAATTCTTTCCACGGCCGCACTGCCGCTTCCCTGTCGGCTACTGGCCAGCCTAAGTATCAGAATGGTTTTACCCCGCTGCTCTCTCATGCCTTTGACTATGTGGAATATGGCAACATCGAAGAGCTCAAAGCGGCGGTAAATTCGGAGACTGCCGCCGTATTGATGGAACCTGTGCAGGGTGAAGGCGGCGTGATTCCCGCCGGCAAAGAATACTTCCAGGCGGCCCGGGAAATCTGCGATGATTACGGTGCTTTGTTCATTGTGGATGAAGTCCAGACCGGTATGGGCCGCACTGGCAAATGGTTCGGCTTTGAAAATTACGGCGTTGTACCGGATATTTTCACCCTGGCTAAAGCCTTGGGCGGCGGCTTCCCCATTGGTGCCTGCGTTACTTCCCCGGAAATTGCCGAAACTCTGAAACCAGGTATGCACGGCACAACCTTCGGCGGCAATCCCATGGGCTGCGCAATCGTCAAAACCGTGATTGACGTGATGAAACGTGACCAGCTGGTTAAACGTTCGGCAGAATTAGGCGCAGCCTGGATGAGCCAGCTTGCGAAAGTTTCTTCTTCCACCGTCCGCGGTTTCGGGTTAATGTTAGGATTAGTTGTCGACAACGGCCGTGAACTGCAGAGCGCTGCCTTGGAAAATGGCATCTTAGTCAACGTCTGCGGCGGCGGCGTGGTTCGTTTAATTCCGCCTTTGATCGTTTCACAGGATTCCCTGTCTGCCTTCACCAAGGTTGTCGAGGATTTCTGTTAAACCTCTTCCAAACTTCTTTTTAATCCTTTGACCATCAGCAGTCATGGCGAGAATACGCGATCTTATGCAGTACATCCCTGTCGGGGAACGGCTGAGTGAACTATTCTATGCCAACTGGATGGTAGTTGTTTCCATTGGTCTGCTGGGCGCCATGGAGGCTTCCATCGATTCGATTGTTCTCGTCACCATCATTGCCTTTGCTGTCAATACGATCTGGGGACTCATCGACGGTCTGACGGTTATGTACGGTATGATCATCGGCCGTGTGCAGAGAAGCACGCTGGTCCAACGTTTACAAAGCGGTGATTTAGCGGCCCGTGAAGAAGCTAAACGATCGCTGGATGACACGATTCTGTCATCGTTATCGGCAAATGATCTGGAGCAGGTTATTGATTTAGTTGCAAAAAGTAAACAAACAACGGCCTATAACGGCCGCCCCCTCAAATCAGATCTAGCTTATGCCTTAGGCATTGTTTTTCTGGATTTTGTGATGGTCTTTCCGTTAATCATTCCGCTCTATCTGATTCCTGATTACCACACGGCAGTATATGTTTCTCACATGATCTCCGTCATTATCTTTGCTGTACTGGGCGCAGCATATGCCCACAAATTAAACCGCAGTATCTGGCGGACAGCTATCATCTTTGCGATAATGGGAACGATCCTCGCCACTGTAGCTTATGAGTATGGCTGGTAAGGCAGTTAAATTTTAGTTTATTTTTTATTAAGATCTGGAATAAACTTGTCTAATGCGGTGAAGCAAGGAAAACAGCACTCATCATTTTCTATCAGAGCTAGCTGTCTCCGCTGGGGAACGCTTAAGACGACGGGCGTTAATTAACAAGCATGAGTCTGCAGGAATTTAAGCTCCGCACGACAGCTAAGGAAGAGCTGATCGACATCACTGCGCAAATCGCTCAGATGTTAAAAGACGAGGGTATTCAAGAAGGATTTTGTTTAATTCATGTGCCGCACACGACGGCAGCGGTGACCGTAAATGAAAACGCTGATCCTGATGTCCAACATGATCTTCTCTTAGGTTTAGACCGTGCCTTTCCTGACCGCGGAGAATTTCGTCATGCGGAAGGGAATTCAGCTGCGCATCTGAAATCAAGCTGCCTCGGCTGTACGCAGACGCTTGTGATTACGGAAGGTAAGTTACTTTTAGGAACCTGGCAGGGCATTTATTTCTGTGAATTTGACGGACCACGCTCTCGAAAGTTTTATGTAAAAATGATCGAAGGATAAAGCTAATTTTATGAAATTAAGCGCATCCTGTTGAACGAATAATAGGCTTTTAACGTCGTTGTTAACCGCGTGCTTCTACAAAAGTATTAAAAATGTGTCTGAGATTAGACTTACACTTGAAAAAAGAAACTAGTAAGGAAAGCATCGCGGAACGAACACGCGAGTACATCGACGCTCATCCGAGTATCAAGGACTGCATGTCTAAGGACTTGATCAATTATTCTTCTTTAGCACGGCAGATCATGAAGGATCTTTCTGTAAATAATGAAGAAGCAGTGATGATTGCCTGCCGGCGTTATGCCATGAAGCTGAACAATCATGACTATGAAGGCAGTATTCTCAAAGTTCTCAGCAATTCCCGCCTAGTTCTTAAAACAAAAATTTCCATAATCACGGCCAAAAATGACTGGAATGTACTACAGTCACTGGAGACCATCTTTTCTAAACTTTTGAATGAAAAATCCGCCATGCAGATCATTCAGGGCCAGCAGGCGATCACGATCATCTGTGATGAAAATCTGATGAATGAAGTGATTGCGGCGATCCGCGAGGAAAATGTGGTAAAAACACGGACCAGCCTCGTAGAAATTTCCGTACGCTCGCCGGAACGCATCAGCGATGTAAGCGGAGTGTTTGCTTACTTGGCTAACAATCTGGCGGACGGGGGCATCAACGTGATTGAATCAGTCAGTGTCTTCACCGACACTATTTTCATCATCGACGAAGCTGATATGATCAACGCTTATTCCATCCTTTCTAAATGCATCGAATCTGCAGAAAAAATCTCTGCTGGTGCCGCATGAAGCATTTTGCCAGTAATGAAGTGGACTGGATTACCGGCCGCGGTTACCGCAAGAAAAAATTACTGACTGATACGCCTCTTCCGGCGCAGGTCGATCTCCTTCAGGAAGTGCGATTTTCCCAAGGATCGTCAATGCCTGATCATTACCATCAGCAGCAGACGGAGATCTTTTATGCTCTGGCTGATGGACACATCTTCATCAACGGCGATAAAATTATGCTCGCCCAGGGTGACATTTTAGTCTGTGAACCAGGCGATGTTCACGGCATTTCTGAAATAACCAAAGACTTTGGTTTTTTAGTTTTAAAAGTCAATTATGACGAGAACGATACCATCTGGCTTTGAGTTTTAAATTTAAACATATTTAAAACTGAGAGTTTTGTCTACTTTGTGAACAGCATCATTCCAACAGCCAGTCGATTAGATTCTTATGCTGGATACCGCCTGCTAAGTGCCTGACCATTGTATCCAATGAAAGAATTGTTTTGGGGAAGTTATCGTCTACCGACAGCAATGACGCAGTTTCCCGTTGATACACATTCTCCGGGAGCATGGTTTGTGTGATTTGGTAATATTCTACATGATTATTTTTCACGGCTGTGAAATCTACTTCCAGGTCGCGGTAGCAGCCAACATTCACTTCATATCCTCGTCGGATAAGTTCCAAATAGACAATATTCTCAATTTGTCTGCTGATGTCATCACCAGCGGAACTGCCGAGCAGGGCATTGCGCATGCCGGTATCGGCAACATAGTATTTTTCTAAAGTCTTAAGCAGCTTCTTTCCGCGTATGTCATAACGATTGGCTTTATAGATGATATATGATCGTTCCAGTGCTTGCAGATAGGAGCGGATAGTGGGTTGCGACAGACCTGTATATTTAGCAATATTATTGCTGCTGGTGATATTCCCGATATTGTGCATGAGAAAATTCATGATATTCCGCAGCTGCACGGGATCACTGATCTTTACCCATTGTTCGATGTCTTTGTAGATGATTGTGTTGTAAACGCCCTGCAGCAGATTAGCCGTATATTCACGATCCCGGTTTAAATCGATCAAGGGCATAGAGCCCAACCAGATGTACTGCATAAAGCGCTGTTCACGGTTGTTTTCCGCATCGACGGGATTCAGACAAAGAAACTCTTTAAACGAGAGCGGCAGCATCTTAATTTCAATATACCGTCCAGAAAGGTAAGTGGCAAGTTCTGAGGATAATAAATAAGCATTCGAGCCAGTGATGTACAGATCAATATCTTCATTGGCGGCAAGACCATTAATCGCTTTCTCCCAGTCCGAAATACGTTGGACTTCATCCAGCAGGATGTACATGATTCCCGGTACAGTTTTGGCACGAATAACGTCATAGAGCTGAGATTTACTCTCAATCCAGTCATAATCCATTGATTCTAAATTTATGTGAATGATCTGCTCTTTGGCCACGCCTTCGGAAATAAGCAGATCTGCATACTGTTCCATCAGTGTCGATTTTCCACAACGGCGTATGCCCGTAATCACTTTGATTACATCTACATCATCTTTCCCGGCGTGAAGTCGCGCAAGATACTCTTTTCTTACAACCGTTTTCCGCTTACCACTCACGTTTAAGAGATATGCTCTTCTGCTATTTAATCAAAATGCATTTTGAAAACTCTCAAAAAAATGACTTTTTCAAATTACATTTTGAAAACTTTTAGTATGTTCAAGCAGAAAGCGTCAGAGTGGATCAAAAATATATGAAAAAATAAGAGAGCGGGACAAAGCTCTCAAAAAAGTCTCAGTGTTTATTCAGAAGCAGGCTCAGATTGCTTCGGCACTGCTGATTTTTCAGACAGCTGTGCGTTATGCTCGGCAATGATCTTCAGATAGAGATTTTCTACGGCTTCCGACGGCGACGAGCCCTGCTGCTGAAGAATTCTTTCCGCTTCGGCTTTGACGATCGGATCTACCCGCGCATAGACAGCCGCGGTTTTTCTTCTCCCAGGCGCACCGCAGAGAACTTCCTCACAAAGTGATTCGATGTATTCGTTGTACTTCATTCCCTTTTTTCGGGCAAGAGCACGGACCAGATCAGTAGTGCCTGAGCCATACTGTGATGATTTTTTCTTCCTTTCTGCCAACACGGGATATCCAAGATCAATGGCGATCTCTTTGAGCACCGCTTTTCTTGAATTCATATCTTTTGGTTTTAATTCTTCAGGATCAAGTTTCCAGATCTCTGAGATTACTGTTTGATTGATGTATGGATAAACGAGATCTTTCTGGAAATGACTGGCGATTTTCTTCTCACAGGGGACGGAGATATCCAGAAGTCTTTCTACTGCTGCATTTTTGAGAATTTCATAATCCTCATCGGACTGATCGATGAATTTAGCGCAGCCCATAAAATATTCATCGGCACCCTGGCCGGTGAGAATACAGTCTTCCTTGGCGGCCATGCATACACAGAAGAGCTGCAGTTCATAGGAGATGGTAAACGGGTCTGTTGTTTCCGTAGCGGCAATCAGCTCCCGGATACGGTCTTCAATATTCTCTTTGTTAATCTGTACCTGGACCCAAGGCAGTTCCAGCTTCTCCGAAAGGTCTTTGGCCATAATGACGTCGTAGGAGTTATCCGCACCGCAGGTGTAGAGGGTGACAGACTTAGCATAGCACTTAGCGATGGCTGAGACTAATCCTGAATCAAGTCCACCGGAAAAGGCGACACCAACATCTTGGCCTTCGACATGATCTTTAATAATGGTGACAATCGACTGCTCCAATTTGTCATACTTGAAAGACATTGGCAGCAACGATTGTTTTGTATTATATAACTGCAGCGGATGAGGGATCGCATCTAGCTTTTGGAGATTCAGATTTTAAAAAGAGTAGTTGAAACTAAAGGACTGAGAGACCAGTTTGCACCATGAAAGTAAGTGAACTTGCAACATAAATATTGACAATTAGCATATCCGCCTCTCATTTTCATCCTCCTCTTTCATCTTATTTATGGGGTCGGTGTTTTGAGAGGTATTGTTATTATTTCATATGTTGGATGTATTATCGTAGTACCGCCATCGTGTTGGATCGACCCCAACCCTATTCTTATGCTGGTCGTGTCAGAATCGATCTTGTCAGAGATTTGAGTCGTAATAATGACCTGTCCATCTCCGCCACCCGCCGGATGTCCCGATGATACACGTGCTATTTCTACAGATGTTGTATATGATAGATCACTGGCCGTAGTCCACACAGCTATACAGTCTGTGGAAATATCCCCCTGATAGTTGCAAAGAACATCGGTGACATTTAACTCTGGTGGCATATCAAACGCTACACCACCGATGTCTTCACTTCCGACATGGACATTCGCTACTACCTTTATGATCGATTGTCCATCTTCATCAATGACAAAAAATGAGCCATTCGTAAATGTGCCTGTATTTTCATCGATTAAATCAAATGAACCCGTAGATCTTAGACCGGTATTGACATTTGGATCGGTATTGGATTCATCAGTGTCTAAATATGTAATGAACACAACTGACGCTATAACAACTACTACTGCGACTAGGACTATCTTGATCCATGTACTATTATCCATGTGTCAGCAACTCCCAATGAGTGTCGTTGTGGTTGTATCATATTATACCATTCTAACTATATCTACACAGCTATGTTGAATGCGTACTGCCATTTTTATTATGTGGCATATACGACAATTCTACAAAATTTTATATGAAATCTCTTAAATATAATTAAAACTCAAAACAACGCATCCAGATTAAAATCTTAGTATGCCCTAGACACTCTTTTTTGCGGAGTCATGGATTCCTAAATACAAAGCTGTACACACTCATTTCTCGAGAATGGTAAAACAATACCACTCACTTAGTACCATAGCTCAATCTCAATATTCTTATGATCTCACACATTCTGCTTGGGAGATAAATCAGTATGTATGTTTTAGATCGATACACCAACATGTCCTATCGATTCTAACTTTGGTCTTGAAAAATCCTAAAAAATCGAGGTATGGCGGAATAAATATGAATGGAGCCACCTCTGAGATTCGAACTCAGGACCTGCTGATTACAAGTCAGCCGCTATACCGGGCTAAGCCAAGGTGGCGTGTAGTGATGGGGAAAACACATCTCCCATTTATTATTTATCCTCTCACTTCCGCACTTCCGGACCTATAAGGTTTTTCTAGTTTTGATGTCCAGTATCCTGATAATCTCGATCTTGATAATACAAAGCCGTAAAGTTTAAAAACAAAGGATTAATCTCGCACTATCAGATTTCCATTTATTTGGATATTTAATGGTGATATTTCATGTCTGAGGATAACAAAGTCGCTAAGGGAGATGTTATTAGTCTTGAGTTCAGTGGTTACATCGAAGAGTCTAACACTCTTTTTGACACCACCAGCGAGCAGATCGCACAGGACAACGACATCTACAACGAGAAAGCAACATACGCTCCTATCCCCTATCTGGTAGGAAGCGGCAGGATCTTCCCCGGATTGGAAGAGGCCATTGAGGGAGCTGAATTAAACAAGGAATACGAAATCACAGTTCCTTTTGAAAAGGCAGCTGGTCCCAGAGACTCAAGACTTGTTGAGACCATCTCGATCAGAGACTTTGCCAAACAGGATGTACAGCCTTACGTTGGTATGGAATTCCAGTCCCGTAACCGCAATGGTATTGTGACTGCAGTAACCGCTGGACGTGTACGTGTTGATTACAACAGCCCGCTGGCTGGTAAGAACCTCAAATACGTCTTCACTGTAGTTTCCAAAGCACAGAACGACGACGAGAGAATCGAAGGAATTCTGAAAATGGATTACGGCACTTCTGAGGGCTTCGCTGTTTCAGTAAGTGACAGTGCAATTGAAATCGTCCTTCCTGATGTCTGCAAATACGACTCCAACTGGAGCATGGCAAAATACCGTGTAATTGCTGACCTGAGAGAAGCACTCGGTGACAAAACCATCAGGTTTATCGAAGAGTATGTAAAAGCTGCTCCGCAAGCTGATGAACCTGCTGAAGAAGAGCGCGTTCCTGAAGAGATCGCTCCTGAAGAAATACCCCCAGAAGAGCAGTAAGCTCTTCTCTTTTCACTCTTTTTATAATTTTTTCATAATGCACACGTGGTCTAGCTTGGATATGGCGGTGGCCTCCTAAGCCACATATCGAGGGTTCGAATCCCCCCGTGTGCGCCACTACTCTTATCCAGACCTGCATTTTTTCAAGATCAATCAAGGATTTTTTGATACTGGCTATCGAATATCTGGTGATTTGCGAAATTCGTAGGGCTTTTGATCGCCTAAGCCTCTTGTAAATTGTAAATGTGTTTAGGTGCTTGCAACCCTTAGTTGCAGAGCTTCCATATCGCGTTTATATTTTTCATTCTATTCTTCTTTTTGTTCTTGAATATATTTCTCTACTTCTTCGTTATTTAATCTCCTAATCTCTGAATTATCAAACTCTAGGTAAACTGGACGCTGATAAATGGGAGTCATTGTATCGCATGTCTTATTTTTATTTTTCTTTAAATATTCTTGTAGTTCTGTTTTGTTAGAGAAGATTTTATACAATTTTCTCCCATTAGCACATTTTATTTCATAAATGCCACAATTAGTTTTAGTGGTTACCTCAGCAGTTCGCAAATATAATTTTGCTATATCCAATGTTTTAAACGGAAAGTTCCACCTTTGTAGACCACTCGTATCTGTTCTATTTATACAGATACATCTACCACAGGTGCTACAAATATACTGTAAATGATTTTCTAAACATTCACGCGGTTTTAATAATGGTGTAATTCTTTTCTTGCTAGTGTAACATTCTTTACACTCGTTCATGCTGCTCCTTCTCCTTTAGTTTTATAAGAATATCTCTTCATGGTGCCTTGCAGGTACTTTCAGACGTCTCATCATACATGTCCAGCTTGGTGTTATGGTCAACAAGACCCATGTATTTTCCTTCTTCATCATACAAGTTTACCTTTGCCTTTGGCATGGTTATCACCTTGCTACCAGCATTGATTATTCGTCTTTTAATTCCTACATCGATATGATGCACCGTGAATTATTGATAAATTTTAAGTAGGGCAGCATGTCGGCTAGTGTTTTTTATTATGAATTGGCAATGTTGAAAGAGTCATACCTCCAATGCCAATTTGTTTAGTTTGAAGATCTTACAAAATATCTTGCAGTTTTTTGATACTGCAACCCTTGCTTGCATAGTACTGAAGCATTTCGTCTATCTTTCTTTTATCGTAGCTGGTAACACAATCTGACAGAACGTTGACTGTGTAACCAGTTTTAGCCATGTTGTAACAAGTGGATTTGACACAGGCGATCGCATCTGCTCCAGTAATGTAGAATTCTTCGATTTTATTCTCGTTTATAAATGTAACAAAATCTTCACTGGTGAGGGCATTGCCTTTGCTTTTTGTAAAAATGTTTTCGGACACGACCTTTAACTCGGGAACCAATTCTGCACCTTTAGTATCTGGCTTAAATGTTCTGGTTCCCGCAGATAAATTATTGTGTTTTATGTAAACCACATGGAGGTCATGAGCGACAGCCCAATCAATCGCCGTGTTGAGGTTGTCGATAATTTCCTTGTAATTCTTGGTAATGTCGTTTTGAATGTCAATAATGACGAGTGCTTTGTTCTGCATAGTTTTCCCCCTTAAATTTCGAACATGCCTCTAGATCTCATAACCATATACATCATGCATCATAAAATTTTAATAAAGTTTTCCAAACTGTTTGAAAACAGAGGAATTATCACTTCATGGGAACAGATCCTTGTTTGATTTGTTGGTAATTGGAATTTAACAAACTTCTCATTAGTATCCAGATCCCTATGATGCGGCACTCTACTTCTTTTCATCATTATGCCTTACTCTATGGCTACGTACACACTGCTGCGATGAAAGGGTGTACGTTTACACACTAACTTTCCTGTTTTGTAGCTGGCAGTGGGATTTAATTTTCTTTAACTTTTTTACAAGGTCATATCTTGTTTTTTCTTGATAGCGTATGTCGAATTTTAAAAGAAATTTGATACATTTGTCTACATTTCTAACATTATGAATCATCAAATGAATAAATAATTCTCTACATTATGTGCGTATGTCTAATAGATTTATATAATATGAATAATCTCCAGTTTTTTGGAGAACTACTATGTACTCATCGATTGATACAATCTGGGTGCTACTTGGTGCCGCTCTGGTATTCCTGATGCAGGCTGGTTTTGCAATGGTCGAAACTGGATTTACCAGGGCCAAAAATGCAGGTAACATCATCATGAAAAACATCATCGACATATCCGTTGGAACTTTGGTGTTCTGGATAGTCGGTTTTGGCTTAATGTTTGGAACAGACATTATGGGCTTAATTGGAGCCCCTGATCTCTTTATCCAGAGTGATTATGGAGCTGAAGGATCATATCCTTCAATGGCCTATGTGTTATTCCAAACGGTGTTCTGTGCAAGTGCAGCAACAATCGTATCTGGTGCTATGGCTGAACGTACTAAATTTTCAGCATATGTAATTTACAGCATAATCATCTGCGCCCTCATCTATCCAATTTCCGGACATTGGATTTGGGGTGGAGGATGGTTATCTGATTTAGGGTTCCATGATTTCGCAGGATCTACCGCGGTACACATGGTCGGTGGGTTAGCTGCATTAATGGGCGCGTGGATTGTAGGGCCCCGTATCGGCAAATACGACAAGGATGGAAAATCACATGCTATACCTGGCCACAGTCTTACTTTGGGTGCATTGGGTGTTTTTATACTATGGTTTGGTTGGTTTGGTTTCAACGGTGGATCCACGGTATCAATAAGTGGCGATGAAAATATCATTGCGGCTTCATCCATCATATACAACACCATGATCGCAGCATCGGTATCCACAATGGGTAGCATGATAATTACATGGATATTGTTTAAAAAACCAGATGTTTCCATAACTCTAAATGGTGCTTTAGCTGGTTTAGTGGGAATTACTGCAGGTTGTGATATTGTAAATGCCTATGGTGCAGCACTAATTGGTCTCATTTCTGCAGTAGTGGTAGTATTTGGTATAACATTTATTGATAAAAAACTTAAAATAGACGATCCAGTTGGCGCAATAGCCGTCCATGGCCTATGTGGCGCAGTAGGTACAATTATGGTGGGTGTTCTAGCCGTCGATGGCGGTCTCCTCTATGGCGGTGGTGTTGATATGCTCACTATACAGATCATTGGAGTCGCAGCAGTGGCAGCGTGGGTATTAGTGACAATGGGTATAGCTTTCTACACAATCAAAAAAACTGTGGGGCTACGTGTTTCTCAAGATGTGGAAATTGCCGGATTGGATATTGCAGAACATGGTTTAACTAGCAGTTATGCAGACTTTATGCCAAGCCTTCATCTGCCGGATGATGTAAGTGTGACCAATCTGCCAGAAAATCAGCTGGCTACACCACAAATACCTGGAGTTATTGTAAAAGATTATACAACACCAGTAGTTGACGGCGAGGTTAAAATGACTAAAGTAGTCATTATGACTAGCCGTGATAAACTTGGAATTCTGAAAGCAAAGATGACTGCAATTGGTATCACCGGTATGACTGTATCTTATGTGCTTGGCTTCGGCATGCAGCGTGGACACACCACCATGTACCGTGGTTCTGAATTGGATAGTACTTTACTTCCTAAGATGAAAGTAGAAATTGTCGTGTGTAAAATCCCAGTGTCTGAGGTAATAACTGCCGCCAAAGAAGCAATCTATTCTGGTTGCATAGGGGATGGAAAAATATTTGTCTATGATGTTGAAAACGTCATAAAAATCCGCACTGGTGAGGAAGGTTGTTCTGCCCTGCAAGATGTTGAAATAAATTGAGGTCCACGGCTCCAATTATGCGGTAGACATTCTACCGTTTTTTTATTTTTATATGTGATATTATGATTTTTAAGAAGTTTGATCTGTGATATTAAGGATTGGAGTCTTATAGTGCAGTAAGTCTAAATTGCAAAAGCCATCCTGATCGCATTAGCTATGGTGTTAATAACTTCAGTCAGTAACATTAGCTGCATTAAATGGTAATATTTCTAAGGGAAAATGCCATAAACCGTTTAATATTTCTCCACCTATCTAAAAATGTCATAAATTGAATACGCTAGGGGATTTTACTTTTTTAAGTTATTTTTCTAGTTGTTTGTATAGTTTATTCAGAAAACATCTTCAACTTCATCTAATTTTTAATTATTTATATTATTGACTAATCTTATCAATTATCGAAAAGGCTGAGAAATCTATATCTACTGGCTAACTCGTAGATGGAAAATGTATGCCGCAGCGCATGCAAAAATCTAATATTTTATATTAGAAACAGGACGAGATATCATTAACGCCAAAATAGAAATAAGAGATTTTAAAAAAAGAGATGTTGCTGTTGTTTCAAAGATAATTGCAGAAACATGGCAATATGATAAATTGTGTAGCAATACGAACGTAGTCCAGAATTTAGCGAAAAGCTTTCTTTATGGCTGTCTGGCAATCCAGGATCATGTAAGAGTGGCTGTTGAAAACGGACAGGTTGTCGGTTGTATTATGGGTAAAATCGAAACAAACCCTACTACTCTGACCAACCGCCGTTATCAACTGCTCTTAAAATGGAAGAATCTGGTGCTGTCACTTAGAAAAGAAAGCAAAGAGGCCATGCAGTTCAATCAGCAGATAACTGATTTGAATAAAGCCCTGCTGCACGAAACTGGACAGAAGTTTGATGGTGAGCTGGTGCTCTTCATTGTGGATAAGTCAGCACGGGGTAAAGGTATTGGGACGCTCTTGTTGGAGGATCTTTTTGCGTACTTTGCTGACCAAGAGATTCAGAATATCTACTTATTCACGGATACCAGCTGCAACTACCGCTTCTATGAGCGTCATGGCTTCATCAAGCGCGGATCAAAAACTCTGCAGTCGGAGATGTGTGAGATCCCTCTTGAAAAAACGGCCTTTTCGATCAACGCGGCTTCTTCCGCACAACTCTATATCTATATCAAAAAAGTAAACGAGTGGAACAAAAGTTCCGCTCACTCCCGCTGCTCTTTGTTGGCTAAGATCTTTTCTTCAGAAAATTTATGCCAGCCAGCGGGGCGAGTCTCAGGATTTTAGTGGTTAAACAATTCTGAGACTCTTTTGTTTTTCATCATCCCCGATTAAGAAGCAAATAGTTTTTTTAACAATTGGGATCCAGCTCTTTAAAAAACGGTAGAAGTTCGGTAAAAGAGTATGGCCAGGAATAGATCATTTTAGTTAATTGTTTATTGCATAAATAATATATTAAATATGACATGGGTTGTTTTTGTAAATTACTAGCATCTTCTTTTGAAGAAACCTGAAGTAAGTAATCTCTCTCTTGAATAAAATTTTGAATTTTTGCGGGAGAAATGTTCTCACGGGCAATTAATTGTGCATAAGATGAAAATATCTTTTTATTGAGTTCCTCATCATAATCACCATGGGGGCATTTATTGAAAACTGCGAGATACTCAGCATAGCTCTGTTCAAGGCTCATACTGCTACCATATAACCTCTGGTATATATCTATTTGGATTATACATCCTACTGCTCAAAGGTAGCAAGTATGAATTGAAACATTGATCGTGTCAGGAAGCTCTTCAGGGAAACGGCTTGAAAATGTTAAACATCTCCGAGTCATCGATGCCGTGTTTCTCTAACCTTTTGAAGATGACTTTGCTCAGTCCGCCGGCAATGAATGGTATCGGCGGGGTGAAATAGACTAACGAGCCAAAGAGCGCGCCCAGTTTTTGACCCAGCCGCATGTTGTAGACTTTGTAAATGATGGGATCATCATCCACTTTGTCTTTGTCCAAACCAAAAAAGGAACGGAGGATCAGTTTATCGGAGTGAACAATCACTTCAATGCTCCAGGCAATGGCCTGATTCATGAGAATAATCTGACCGTCAGCGCTGGTTGTCTTATTGAGAATGCTTTTACGCAGATCTTCCGGCGTATTGCCTTCAAAAAGGGTGTATGTAGCACCGATATTTTTTAAGCAGTGTGAATCAGAACCGCCGGTAACTGCCCAGCGGCCGCACTGACTGATTTTTTGAGCGGTGGCGTTGGCGTAATCATCGATGTGGCCGCCGTTCAAGATTTCAATGCCGTCCAGATCCAGTTCGTAAATCTGATCTTTAAGACAGGGGCAGTGCAAACTGAAGGGGTGCGGAGCCACCGTCAACCCGCCCTGCTCTCTAATCCGCTCAATCGTCTCAACGGCCGAGAGGCCGGCAGGAATTTCATCTTCAATAAAATAAGCAAGTACTTCGCCATCAGCGGTGGAAATTTCTTCCCCGATGACTACGCTGATGTCCTTAAAATCCTTACAAAGCTTTTGGGCCCGATGAGCACCAGCGACAGAATTGTGGTCGGTAATGCACACCACATCCATACCGGCAGCTCTGGCTTTCTTCACTACCTCGACAGGATCAGAGACTGATTCGGGAAATCGCAGGGGTCCCATTTTGTGGACGCCCGAATATTTCGTATGGACGTGGAGGTCCGCTTTTCCTTGCACAGCTGGACATGAACAGATGGGGGTAGATAATTATTTTGCATACTTTAGCTGTTCAGCGTTTCGATCATATCGGATTTGGTGATGATGCCAATGGCCGTTTCACCTTCCATCACGATCACGGCGGGAAACTCTAAAAGCAGTTCACGAACAACATCGGGACTGGCGGTTTTTGATACACTCGGCGGGGAATCACCCATTACATCTTTCGCCAGCATCTCTGACAGCTTGCCGGAGTATTTCAAAAGATCTCGTTCGGTGATGAGGCCGACCACCTGCTCGTCATGCATGACTACCAACTGTGAAACTGCTTTTTCACTCATCATGCGTCCGGCGTTGGCCGCAGAATCATCGAGGTCAACGTGGTAAATCGTTGACGTCATGTATTTGGTACAATACTCCTTCTCCTCTTCCTGAAGGCATTCGAGAATTCTCTTTACGGTCGAGAACCGCGGATCTACCTTGCCTGTTTCGATTTTGGCAATGTGTGCCTGAGAAACGCCAGCTTTTCGAGCCAGCTCACTTTGGCTTAGTCCCGCTTTGGTCCTCAGCTTTTTAATGTCAGTGAGATCCATGGATAACCCTCAGTTATGGAAACAATAGGTAATCATGTATTAAAATATATATACTCTATCATCCCTCTATGGAAGTAAGTGATTAAATGGGACGCCACTTGTTTACTTCAGAATCTGTGACAGAAGGACATCCTGACAAACTATGCGATCGAATTTCTGATGCTATCGTGGATGCATATCTGGCGCAAGATCCTGACGCTCACATGGCCATTGAAACAATGACCACTACCGGCATGATCATCGTTGTCGGTGAAATCAAGGCCGATCCAAAAAAAGTGTCAGCAATCAATGTCGACCGGCTGGTAAGAGAAACTGTGAAAGACATCGGCTATTCTTCAGCGGAAATTGGCTTTGACCATGAAGGCTGTGCGGTGCTCGTTTCCCTGCATGATCAGTCAGTAGATATTGATCTGGGAGTAAGCGGTGGAGCAACTGGTAAGAAACTTGCTACCGGTGCCGGCGATCAGGGTCTGATGTTCGGTTACGCCACCAATGAAACACCGGAATGCATGCCGCTGCCGATTGCCATGGCTCAAAAACTGGCGATGCAGCTGGCTAAGGTCAGAAAAGACGGCACTTTGCCCTGGTTGCGCCCGGATGGTAAAACCCAGGTGACTGTTGAGTACGAAGACGGTGTACCCAAGAGAATTGATACAGTTGTTGTTTCAACCCAGCACGCGCCGGAAATCAACGGCAAAAAGAAAGATGCTGATGTCCAGAAAATCATCCGCAAGGAGATCATGGACAAAGTCATCAAACCGATCTGCGGAGACTGGGTCGATAAGAAGACCATTTATCACATTAACCCGACCGGCAGATTCGTCATCGGCGGACCCTGCGGTGATTCCGGTCTGACTGGTAGAAAGATTATTGTTGATACTTACGGCGGTATGGGCCGTCACGGCGGCGGAGCCTTCTCTGGTAAGGACCCGACCAAAGTGGACCGCTCAGCAGCTTACATGTGCCGTTACATCGCCAAAAACATCGTGGCCGCTGGTCTCGCCGATAAAGTCGAAGTCCAGGTTGCTTATGCCATCGGTGTCGCTGAACCAGTTTCGATCATGGTCGATACAGCTGGTACCGGCATCATCAGTGATGATGAAATTGCTGAAGCAGTCAAGAAGACTTTCGATCTCACGCCTGATGGCATTATCAGCGCTCTGAAGCTTAAACGCCCGATTTACCAGAAAACCGCCGCCTACGGCCACTTCGGCAGAGACGACCCGGCTTTCACCTGGGAGAAAACCGACAAAGCCAAAGAGCTCAAGAAAGCCTGCGGTGTGTCAGGAAAAGCCAAGGGCAAGGCTAAAAATGCCAAAGACAGCACAGTAATGTCTGTCTAATCTCCCTTTTTTTTAATTTATTTATAAAAAAGATTCATCCTGTTTTCAGGATGAAGGGGCTGAGGCGCTGGAATAGTAGTACTCGCCCTTTTCCTTTTGTTCTCTGTCTAGTCTAGATCCGGGTTTGTTAATCCGCGGACGGTCGGTATCATTGTCGCGGCGGAAGGTGACGTCGACGCCAGCCAGGAACTTATTCATGCCGTCACGCATATCATAGGGTCCGGTAGCATTACCTTCACTGCCTGGTTTACCTTCAAAGACCATCATTGTGTCAGAGACCATGTCGAGGAAGTAAATATCGTGGTCGACAATCAAAGCGCTGCGGCCTCTTTTTTCCATTACTCTTCTGATCGTTTTAGCCGCTTCCATTCTTTGATTGGAATCTAAATAAGCGGAAGGCTCATCGATCAGATAGATTTCGGCTTCCATTGACAGGCAGATGGCAATCGCTACCCGCTGTAATTCTCCGCCTGATAGAGTTTTAACATTCTTCTCATACAGTCTTTTGAGGCTGAGGGGATGAGCAATTTCACTCTCAAAGAAGCCGGAGCCGAAGAATTCAGAATTGGCGGTCATGAAAAGCTCGCGGACAGTGCCGTCAAAATCAGGAGCAATATACTGCGGTTTGTAAGAAACTTTGACTTTGGCATCCAGTTCACCGAAAGTAGGTTCCTGTACGCCCGCCAGCATTTTCACGAAGGTAGTTTTACCAATAGCGTTAGGTCCGACGACGCCGATCGATTCACCGATCATGATCGAACCGGGATCAACATGCAGTTTAAACGCGTGGTAATCACATTCCAATTCGCCGTACTCCAACAGCGTAGCGGTCATTTGACTGTCCCGGGGCGGGTGTGATTCAAAGCGGATCTGCGTATCACGGAAACGGATATTCTCTTCGCGCATGTAACCATCGAGGTAGGTATTGATGGCCGTCCTCACCTGCCGCGGCTGGGCGAAAACACCGTAAGCTCCTTCTGAACCATAAACGAGGTAAGCGCTGTCCGCCAGGAAATCAAGAATCGCCAGATCGTGTTCGATTACGACTACCTGTTTGGTCTCAGCCAGACTCTGAATGATTCTTGCCACTTTGATTCTTTGATAAATATCAAGATAAGAAGAAGGCTCATCGAAGAAGTAGGTGTCAGCTTCCTTCATGATCGAAGCAGCAATTGCCACCCGCTGCAGTTCACCGCCGGAAAGCTTGTCCAGCGGACGGTCGATTACTTCCTGCAGTTCCAGCAGCTCGACTACTTCCTCCAGAGTCATTCGTTCGGCTACTTTGCTCAATAAGTCTCTGACAACGCCTTTGGTGACCAGCGGCAGTTTATCAACATACTGGGGCTTGAGTGCTGTTTTAATTTTACCGGCATAGACTTTAGTGAGATAATCACCCAGTTCGGTACCGGACAGGCGGTCCAATACTTCTTCCCGGCTGGGCGGATTGTCAAAATTACCAAAATTAGGTGTTTCTTCACCGGAGAGTAATTTAATCGAAGTGGTTTTACCAATACCGTTCGGTCCCAGAATACCGGTGACGGCGCCTTTCTTAGGTACTGGCAGGCGGTAAATACGGAAACCATTGAGGCCGTATTGATGCATCAGTTCGGTGTTGAGCTCTTCTGGTAAACCAATAATCTTAATCGCTTCAAAGGGACATTTGTTGATACAAATCCCGCATCCAGCGCATAATTCTTCCGAAATAATCGGCTTGCCGCCTTCGCCCATGACGACTGCTTCCACTCCGGTTCTTACTTTTGGACAATACTTAATGCATTCGGTATTGCATTTTCTCGGTTGGCAGTGATCTCGCAGAAGTACGGCTATGCGCATAAAACTCGCAATGATGAATCACTACTAAAAAGATGACGTTCATTCATCACATTTTTTTGAAGCCGCGCCGCATCCAACGGAGAATATTGATACTGACGTACTTGAACGCCGCCCGCGGATTGCGATGCTCGCCGCTGGGTTCTGTCTGACGGTTGAGAATGGCATTAATAATATCTTTCTCACTCTGACAGCTGTCTGGAATAATAGTATATGTTCTTCCTACGGACGGTGAAGTATGTGCATCGGAACCGCCGGTCATCGGCAGATCAAGTTTTTTAGCGAGCCAGTGCGCCCGGGTGTTGCTGCCTGGTGAAGAGCGGCCATTGATCGTCTCGACGGCATCAAAACCCATGTCTTTGACGTTTTTTCCGCCGATCCCCGACCACCAGCGGTAGGGATGAGCCGCCACCGCAATGCCGCCGGCTGCATGAATGAGCTCAACAGTCTCTTTAATCGGCAGATTGCGAGGAATATTTTGGTTTACGCCGTAAGCCAGAATGTGACCTTCAGTCGTGGTGACTTCGATGCCGCGCACGATGATGATGTCGGTGACGTCTTCTGCGTCAGCCCAGGCACCAATTTCATTGTGGTCGGTGAGTGCTACTGCGCCGATGTTTTTCAGGCGGCATTCGTTAAGAATTTCGGCGACGGTTTGTTTGCCGTCACCGGTTGAGTGGACTGAGTGAACATGTAAATCGGCTTTCATCTAATGTTCGCTCCGTCCGGCATGCCACTGCCGACTGAAACGGCTTTACCGCTTGCGGTCCGCAAAATCAAGCCTTCCTGAGCGTCATCGGCTGGCAGGAATACAGCTACTTTGCCCGCCTCGCCTTCTTTAACGTCACAGTTGAGCTCACGGCCGATGTTGACTTTGTTGCCTTCAATCGTGCCGATGCGCAGCGTAAGTTTTTGAAAATCTTTGAATTCAATTCTCTTTTCACCCTGTGGCAGGCCGCTGTTAACTGCTTCACCCGGCTCAGCGTCTTCCGGCGCGGACAGCAGCATGACTAATTCCTCACCGGCGTCGGCCGCCAGCAGCATACCTTGTGATTCACAGCCGCGCAGTTTGGCTGGTTTAAGATTAGAAACAACAACCACTTTGCGGTTGAGCATTTCCTCGTGAGAATAATACTTCTTCAAGCCGGCAACTACCTGAATCGGCTGACCAATGTCTACCTGCAAGAGGAACAGTGAATCGGCGTTAGGGTGGTCTTCCACTTTAGTTATCTTACCCACTTTGAGATTCAGGGAACTGAAGCCGCTGAATTGATTGGTTTCTTCGACAATCGCTTCCATCTTGGTAAATAAGGGCGCCGGACTTCTTAACTTTTGGTGCTCAGGAAGCGGCACGTTTAGCGAGGCCCAGCCTTCATCATAGATGCTGTTGTCATAGCCGAGCAGTTCCCAGGCTCCTTTCGAAGACCGCGGCAGGAAGGGGTTGCTGAGAATAGCTAGGGCTTTAGCGATGCGCAGGTTGAGATTCAAAGCGGAACCGCATTCGTCTTTGTCTTTCTTGATTAATGACCAGGGGGCACAGCCGTCAAAGTAACGGTTGCCGAACTGGGCAAAGTCCATGACTGCTTTCAGTGCCCGTTTAAACTCGCACTTTTCTAAATTCTCTGCTACTTCATCAGCAGCGGCCGCGATTGCTTCCATCACTTTCTGCTCTTCTTCCGCACTGCCTTTGTATTCCGGAATCTCGCCGAAATGCTTGTGTGTGAAGCTTAAGGAACGGTGGTAGAAGTTACCCAAGGTAGCAACCAGCTCGTTGTTGTTTTTAGTAACGAACTCACTCCATGAGAAATCCGCATCCTTGTTTTCCGGCATGTTGATGGCGGCGTAATAGCGGATAGCATCGGCATCGTATTTTTCCAGCATGGAAGCGATGTCGATGGAAAGGCCGCGGCTCTTAGACATTTTGTCACCCTTGAAGGTGAGGAACTCATTGGCGGGTACATCGTAAGGCAGATTGAGACCGCCGTAAGCCATCAGAATTGCCGGCCAGATAATGGTGTGGAAGGGAATATTGTCTTTTCCTAGGAAGTAATAACTTTTTACTTCTGGATCCGTCCAAAAGGCTTTCCAGGCTTCAGGATTTCCTGTTTTCTGAGCCCACTCGATCGAGGCGGAAAGATAGCCGATGACTGCTTCAAACCAGACGTAGATGCTTTTTCCTTCCCAGTTTTCTAACGGAACGGGAATTCCCCAGGACATGTCTCTGGTGATCGCCCGGTCATGCAGTCCTTCCGCCAGCCAGTTTTTGGTAAAGAGCTGCACGGAATTTTTCCACTCTTCTTTGCCGGCCAGCCACTCAGTCAACGGTTTTTGAAAAGCGGAGAGTTTGAGGAAGAAATGTTCAGTTTCTCTCATCTCCGGTGCTGTGGAACAATGCACGCATTTAGCATCTTCCAGTCCGCCGCCTTCAAAGGAACTGCCGCAGTTTTCGCATTGATCGCCGCGGGCACGCTCATTGCCGCAGGTGGGACATTTTCCTTCCACATAGCGGTCAGGCAGGAACTTCATACAATGGGGGCAATAGTACTGCGGAGTACTTTTTTTGAATAAGTAACCTTTATCTAATAATGTCAGGAAGATTTCACTGACGATTTTTGCATGATTTTCCGTATGTGTTTTAGTGAACAAGGAGAACTCAATACCCATGTCTTCAATGGCTTTTTTATTGATTTCATGATAACGCTCAGCAATCTCTTTCGGCGTTACTCCTTCCTTTTCTGCTTTGACGGTAATTGGTGTCCCGTGCTGGTCCGAACCGGAAACCATCAGCACCTCATCGCCTTGCAAGCGATGATAGCGGGAGAATATATCGGGAGATAGCAGTGATCCTGCTATGTGTCCCAAGTGAATTGGTGAATTGGCGTATGGCCATGCTGCACAGATGAGTACCTTGCCCATTTTAATCAAGAGGCCATGTCTTCGTTGGATATAAAAGATATCCGCGTGTCATAACCCACAGGAAGAAAAACATGCTTTCCAGAAAAGAACAGCTTTTAAAAATAAAGGTCATTGCAGGCTGTGCTGGCCTGCCGTGTTGTTAATGATCTTTGCCGACTTAATGGCACTTTTTAGTTTCGACCGTCGGCCAGGGCTGTTTTGCCCATTGTCCGCCTTCTTCCTCCTCTTTCGTTTCGTCCAGCAGGGCGCTGATGGCCGTGGTCAAAGAATTCAGATAGGAGAAAACGTCACCGGCGCCGCAGAGAACTTTCCACAGGGCTCCGCCAAACTGATAGGAACGTCCAAAATCCCGCCAGCTGGCGAAATGTTTGACCGCATCCTGTGCGATATCCGAGAGAATCGTCAGTGCTTCTTTTTGCGTAATCCAGCCTAAATAGTAGCCCCAGCGGGTGAGCATGGCTGCCCGGCCGAGATCCCAGCCCCGCAGAAACTCCGGGGGATACTGGTCTTTGAAATGTTGGACAAACTGCCAACCGCGGCGGATACTTTCCCGGTCTTCCTCATCAAGTTCTTCATCAAACAGTTCTTCCGGGGCAGCGGCCTCCAGATAGACTTGGTAGCGCTGATCGTAGCCTTCATTGAAAAGATACTGCAGCGTTTCCAGCAGTCCTTCGCGGCCCTGGATGCCCCAGTAATTGCGCACCACCGAAGCTATCTTTTGTTCAAAGAGGGGAATATGCTCTTCGACATCCAGCATGTCTAACTCATGCATGTTGAGGTGAGAAATGATGCCTGAGAGCAAGATGCCAAAATTATCCCACTGTTCGGCTTTATGATCGTAGACGACTGCCGGTTTTTCTGGCAGGGCGGTAACCGCGGCCATGATTTCTTCCAGAAATTCGTAGAGTTCGTCAATGTTGATTTCTTCAAAATCGAGGTCTTCTTCTTCGTCATCTTCGCCGGCCAGTGTTTCCAGAGCTGCGGCGAACAGCCCCATTTCATCGCTTTTCAGCGTTTCCATCATTTCTTCGCCCATCAGCTTGCTCATTAACTCCTCAGGGCTCATTTCAGCATAGGCGGCCATCTGCTGTTCCAGTGCGGCCTGCATCGCTGCCTGATTGGCCATCATCTGCTGCAGAGCGTCTTCACCCAGCATTTGTCCGAGAATTTCCACCTGCCGCTGATCATTAGCGGCCTGCATCGCTGCCGCCTGTGCCGCTTGGCGGGCCTCTTCAGCTTCTTCTATCTCCTGAACGCTGTCGCGACCTTTTTGAATATTCTCATCCATTTCCTTTGATAATTTTTCATTAATCTTTTTTGTTCTTGCTAAGACTTCATCCATATCTAACATACTGGAAACGCTCCTTGCTTTGGTGATTTTTATTTAAGTAGCTTTGAATCTTTTATTTCACTTGCAGCGTGTTCTTTCCTGCTGCGCTTCTCTTTCGGCTTGTGCCAGGGCGGTATCAATTGTCCGTGGATCAGCCATGAGCGCGGAGTATTTTTGCTCGCCGCGCTTGATATTAATGCAGAAAGAATGTTTGGTTTTAGCATTGATGTAGGCTAATTCAACGCTGCGGTCGCGATTGAAAAATACAGTTTGCAGTTCATACGTAACACCGCGGTTTCCTCTGCGGATCAGATATGCTTCATCCTGCAGCCGCTCCATCTGCATCTGCAGCCATTCTGCATCCATTTTAGAAAGTGCCGCTTCATTCATGCAGAAGACAATTTCCAGCTCCCGGCCTTGCGTGGTGAAATGAAAACTGCAGTAAGGGCAGTCAGCCACCCAATCGGCGGGCTGCAATATCTCTTTGATTTTAGCGAGGGCCTCTTCATCACAGAGAATGCCCATAATCGAATCTCGTTTCTCACGGTCATCTTCTGTTAGCTGACCTTCCTGCAGCTGCTGATCATTATCTGGATCAATGTAGTGATATTCCATTTCCGCTAAAGTGCGGCCTTCATTAATCTCTCTCTGCAGCGTCAGAAATTCAAAATCGCCAGGCACTAGGGATAATCCTTTTTGCACGGCGGCCAGAGCTCCAGCGCGATCGCCGAAGTGACTGCGCAGTTTTGCTACCTGCAGCCAGCACCAGGGATAGTCAGGTTCTTCAAGAACGCCTTTTTCCGCATATGTTTGCGCCTGTGCTAATTTACCGCAGTACATCAAAGCGCAGGAATAACGATAATACCAGGTAGCACAACCGCGGGCATTCTTTTCAGAAGCAGGCATCCACTTTGTTACGCGATAATAATACTCATATTTCTCAAGGTTAATGCAGGCATATGCACACCAGAGGGCGATATCCAAATCTTCATAGGCTTCTGTTTCGGTAAAACGTCCTTCTTCAACGCCTCTTTTTACAAAATCTTCCAGATAGAGTAACATCTTGCCGAAATAGCCGGAAACACTGTCCTGAAATGATTCTAAAATTGCGATATCTTCTTCCTTCAGCAATGCCATGCGTTCACTACCTGCCCCTTTACAAGGCTGAATGCACTTGAGGTTTAATACTTTTCAAGTCGTTGACGCCCCGATGTCCGTCTTCTTCTTTCTTAATTTTTACAATGATCTTCATATCGGAGAATAATTAATATAGACAGCCCTTAATGACGAAGTGATGCTTGAAGGCGGTGCCGATAACAAATCAAACACAATCCGAGCGCTAGCGGTTGTTCTTACGGGAATAGTACTAATTAGCGCCTTTCTCGCTCCATTTACCTACATCGTCAACGGCAATCATTTTGAATATCGTTTTGATGTAAAGGATATTGATAAGTCATATACTGTAACTTATGAAGGTAAAAAGTACGATCTGGACATCACCATCCCCGGTAGACTGTATTATTCTTATGCCGACCAACCGCGGATTGTTGATAAGAGTACTGGCAAGATGGATTATGCGGCTTATGTAGTCAATGATGAAGTTGTGCAAAAGATTGCAAACGAGTTGAAACGTATCGCTAATGATGAAATAGGAGATTCTTCAGATTATACGCTGGCTTCACTAATTCTATCATTTGCGCACCAGACAACGTATGAGCGCGATCCCTCTAACAAAGAAGGAAGGGAAACAGAATATCCGCGAACTCCTGTCGAAACGCTGGTGGAAAATGGTGATTGTGAAGATCTTGCAGCTCTGTTCGTCTCCGTCTCCTTAGCCGCAGGCCTCGATGCAGTATTTTTCATGTTTCCGGCTCCAGTTAACGGCCATATGGCCGCAGGCGTGCATTTGGATAATGGCCATGGCCTCAAGCCCTATTACACTTCATCCAGCGGTGAAAAATACTACTTCTGTGACGCCGTTTCTTCGAACGTCCCTGTATCTAATGGAGTTGGCTATATACCACCTAACTATGCAGAAGGCAGTAAGATGTACAATCTTATGGAAGTCTTAGATGAGTTCCCTAATGCCTAAACACCTTTTCCTTCCAGGCTCTGGCCGTCTCTATCATTTCATTTTTATCAGCTTCCGGGGTAGAGACGATCGCCATCAAATGCTGCGAATCTAAACCGAAAATAGTGAGGACGGTCTTATCCAACTCCACAGAAATCGCTTGTAAGCTTTCATTGAGTTCAATTGCTGAACGCTCAGCCGCCCCCAGAATAATGGCCGACATTGCGGAAAATGTATCTCTTCTGGTTGTCGAAGGTATGGTGCCTTCTACATATTCTCCACTGCGCGTGACTAATGAAGCACTGATTATCCCGTTTACCCCGACAACATCATCCACACTGGTTAGCTGAGTAGTCTCCATCATGTGATATCCTGTAAATTAGCTTACTCCATCGTATAAATACCATGATCCCGCTCAAAATGCGGAATTTCTTCTTGACAACTTTTTCTCATTTTTTGTGGACGAGGCAGCGTCGGACACCAATTCGCTCACTGTCGCTCAAGTTTTCTCATTTTTGCAGTGGAAACGAAGGGGTCTTGGAAAATTGTCAGACAAAGTGCGGACAAGCTGATTTTGCCCTGTAAATTTATTGCAAATCGTAAAATCGGCAAAGATTGTTGATACAGATTGATTTTTTCTGATAAATTTTAACATCCAGTATTTTTATTTAATTTCTTAATTCTATAATGTTTAATGAATTTTATAAGATTTTTAATCTGATTTCAATGATTAAAATTGGCAGACGATTTAGCAACATTTATATGCACGTTATCACAATTACCGCCTGAGGGATGCACAATGCCAAATTCGTTAGTGAAAAATGCCTTAGGCAGCGATTTTATGAAAAACCTATCAGAATCTGATAATTCCGCACCAATGGCGATGGATTATGAGAACATGTCTGATGATGACCGCGCAATTCATGAGATGATTAAACAGCTAGAAGTCTGCATTAAGATTATCGGCTGCGGTGGTGGCGGTTGTAATACTATTAATCGTTGCGTAGATGCTGGAATTGATGGCGCTCAATTATGCGCAATCAACACTGACGCGAAGCATCTTCTCACGGTCAGAGCACCTAAGAAAATCCTCATCGGCCGAAATGTAACCAGAGGAATGGGTGCGGGAGCTTTACCCGAAAATGGTGAAGCAGCAGCAAGAGAAAATGACAGTGATATCCGTAACTTCCTGACTGGCGCACAGATTGCTTTTGTAACTGCCGGTATGGGCGGTGGAACGGGAACTGGTTCCGCACACTATGTAGCAACTATCGCCAAAGAGCAGCTTCGTGCGCTGACTATTGGTGTTGTTACTTTCCCCTTCAAAGCGGAAGGAACAGTACGTGCTGAAAATGCTCTGAGAGGCTTAGATAAACTTTCTCGTATCTGTGACACTACCATTGTGATCCCTAATGACAAGCTCTTGGAACTTGTTCCTAAGCTTCCCGTGGATGCTGCTTTCAAAGTTGCTGATGAAGTGCTGATGCAGACCATCAAAGGTCTCACGGAAATCATCACTAAACCGGGATTAGTCAACTTAGACTATGCTGATATCCAGACTGTGATGAGAGAAGGCGGTGTAGCCTTTGTCGGTATTGGCGAAGCTGATACGGAAGAAGAAGACCGCGTACTGGTCGCCGTTCAGGAAGCCTTGATGTCACCTCTGCTCGGGGAAATCAACCTCAAAGAAGCCAAAGGCGCTTTGATCAGAGTTGTCGGCGGTCCCGATATGACCATCAACGAAGCACAGCGGGCTGCTGAAATTGTCACTGAAAGTGTCAGCGACCGGGCAAGAATCATCTGGGGTTGTTCCGTTGATCCTGACTTTGAAGGAACCATCAAAGTTCTGCTGATCGTCACCGGAGCATCTTCCAAATATGTCTACGGCCGTACTGACGAAAAGACCAAAGTCGGTGGCGCTTTCGGTGATGAGTACCGTCAGAACAGAAGACTTGGCAGTGATGGTAACAACCGTCAGCCCCGTCCTAACCAGCCATCAATGTATGATGACGACGGTATCGACATAATCCTCTGAGGCTCGCCTCAGACCCCTTTCATTATTTTTTAGACAATTTGTTAAAAATTAATTGTTTGAAGAGGCTGTTAGTTTAACAGCCAGATCAACGTTTTAGAATTCAAAAGTAGTTTCACCAAAGGTTAGTGCAGGGCAGGGCTCTAAACATTTTCCACAGTGAATGCAGCCTTCACCGATGAAGATCTTACCTTCTTCAAGTCTCAGAGCGTTCTGTGTGCATTTGCCAATGCAGACTCCACAGCCGACACATTCAGCTGCTTTTACGGCGATTTTGCGTACTGTTTCAACTTTAGCCCGCAGGAGTTTTTCTTCTTTGTCTTTGGCAATCAAGGCTCCTTCTTCAAAGAGCGTGATGTTAGCTGCTGAGCACCAGCCTTCTTCTTCATTAATGGTAGTCTCACCGAGGATGTTGAGCAGGCTGGCTGTTCTTACGAGATCAAGCGGTTTGTTAAACGCACCTTCGATGCTGAAACCTAGAGTACAAGGGGAGACGCCTTCTTGCAGCACCAGTTTTAGATTCTGCGGCACCTCGGTCTTGAGTGTTTTATCAGCTTTGATGGTGACACCAATTTTATCCAGTTCCTGATGGATGGACGGCGGCATTTTGCGCCATCTCCAGGCACCATATTTAATCCAGTCTGCTGGCAGTCCTCTTTTTTCAGCATAGTCTGCCAGATATGCCGCCCACTCCTGATATTTAGGTGATTGCTGGACAATTTCCAGTTCAGCCAGATCGGAAGCCGGGCAGAGATAACAGCCGATACGGTCAAGACCCTTCTCGTACCAGGGATTATATTCTTCATTCTCACTTAAGATTAAAAGCCATACATGCAGCGAAGTCCAGTTCTGGATTGGTGAGGCGCCGATCTGTCCCGGTGTCCAGGGGTTTTCCCAGACTTTTGGTTTAGAGGCTCTCGACTCTGATTCATAGCGGCGCTGTCCGATAAAAGAAAGAACGCCGTCTGGAAAATGCTTCATAATGGCTCTGACCGTTGGACCAAGTTTGTTTGTTTTACAGCACCACCGGTAATCTCTTCCTGGCGGGCCAAAGACTTTCAGACCTTCCTGGAAAGCTTCTGCCGGGGCATATTCCAGAATTAACTGCGAATTATGCTTAGCTGCTGTTCTTTTTACATATTCAACCGTCTCCGGAAATTCCAAGCCGGTGTCGATAAAGAACAGGGGAAGATCCAGACCGGCTTTTTTTGACAGCAGTAACACGGCGAGAGAGTCCTTGCCGCCGGAGAAAGAAATCATCGCCGGCCGCTGCTTTTCTTCAATCACGGTTTTCATGAACTTCTCGGAAGCTGCAATCTTGTGCGCCATTTCTTGGGCGTTGGCAGCAATCACCCTTTCCCAGGTAGTGGCCGGCACTGTTTGTACTTCCTGTGGTTCTTCAAACCAGCGGATCTTACCAGCCATGCCGCGGGCGCCTGGAATTAATTCTTCCGCACCCATGCGGGCCGTGCCGGTTGCCAAGGCTTTACCATCTTTACAGATGACAATTACTTCTTCACCGGCCTGCAGAGAAGCGCTGGTAGAAACCACGCCCGGCGCCAGCAGATTGGAGCCGCCGAGGATTGGTTTGATGGCACCTTCATCGGTAGTAACCAGACCTTTTGACGCCTGTGAAACAATCCGGCGGGCAGCAGGCATTCGTGCTAAAAATGTCCAGCCTTTGCCGAGGTCATAACGCATGGTACCGATTACCTGCCCATCCATGATGACTTCATCCATGCGGTCGAGGGCCGGCGCTTTATTAAGCAGGACCACGTGATCGGCGGG
>CAJKXZ010000005.1 GCA_905203995.1 uncultured Methanomassiliicoccus sp.
AATTATCCAAAAATAGATCAATTGGCAAGTTACCGACAAGTTAGCGCCAAGTTAAATTTTAGAAATCCTCAAAAGTCAGCCAGACTATCCAAAATGTCTCAAACTCACCTCAAGAATTATCCAAAAATAGATCAATTGGCAAGTTACCGACAAGTTAGCGCCAAGTTAATCATGCCCAACATGGAATGTATTTCATGTATCTTGGCGCAGTTTGGGGATCCAATGGCTTTATAAGATTCTTCTTCACCGCATCTCTAATTAATTTAGATATGGCTGAAGAATCATTTAAACCAAAACGTTTACGCAATGAGCTGTTAGTTAGAACTTCACCCGATACCTGTTTTACGCAGGCATGGAGATAGCATGCCCATAATTTATCTTCCTTAGTCATGTTTGAAAAGGGTATTGTAGCAAGCAAAGTCATCCGTGTACTGTCTTCATATGTGCTTATTCGTGGAGCTGGTAATTGATAAAGTTCACAAGAGTTCACGATCTTGTCCCATCCAGTTCCTAATTCTTCACACATGCCAAGGCGTCTCATTAATCTTGCTAACATCTCATTTCTAGATCTTGGTGGATTATCAACGATTCTCATAATTTCAACTAGTGGCGTGCCGGGATTTGTAACTTCGACGCGACTATCAAAGATCTCGACTACTGGCCCAGTTCCTGTAATTGAAAAATCTTGATGAATTAGCGCATTAGCGATAATTTCTCTAATCGCTAGTGAGGGGTATACAGGCGTCACCCTCCGGACCGCACCTTCAAAAATTTCTCTTGTTGGTAGCAATGCGCCGATACTGTTCATCACCTCATTGAATTCAACAGCATAACCTTTCTTACCTGTCTCTTCCCTTTTAATCTCCAAACGACTGTCTCCTTTGTATTGGACAATGCGGATGGCTTTTCTTGCAATATTGGGAAAATCATCAAGACGGTTAGCAAAAAGAATCGCACCCAGATTGCTGATGCAGTATAGACCACTATCTTGTTTTTTGATGATTCTTTCTTCCGTTAAGTAATGGAGAACACCCTCTAGATCTGTAGGTTGCGGCTCATGCTTAAGATCAAAATATGCAGTGCAATCTAACAGCTTGACGACTTCCTCAGCCGATAGATCTTTTTTGGCATCTAGTTCTTCATACCTTGTGGTTCTCAGCTTATCCCACAATTGAGTTTGAATGGCTGGTTGTTCATTCAGCTTCTTTGTATAACTTCCAACGCGAACATAGTCTGTTTTTTTAAACATCACTGGTTGATTTACTGCTCGGTGTATAATAAGCACAACAACTTTTTTGTCGTCAATCATCAACGAGTGAAATTCAAAGTTAGCATTTTTGGATAAATGCTGTCTTAGCCAGTTATCGATCTCTTCATTGCCTTTCTTAAGTGTGTATTGGTCATAATCAGTGCCAACGATCTCATGCGTTTTGTCTTCAATTCCCCAGATCATGTAGGACTTCTCTCTTTCAGACAACACAGCACTATTCGCCAAGGCACTGATATCCATACCAATGGTGTCAAAATCATAATTATTGTGCTTGAACTCTAACCAGGTAGTTTCTGTTGGATTTTTTAATAATTCTCGTACCAATATCCCTAAGTTCTCCATCATAACCACCTGTACAAATCATTAAGTCAATTCTGATAAATTCCATGCCGAGTATACCATTCAGTCAGCAATATGTTGTTTACATTATTGCTATACTTGGATATATTATCTTTGAATGTTCAGCCACAATGATCATTTCATATCAACTTATTTTTTAAACAAGATATTCAAAGATGAAGATCCTACATCCAGCGCAATTGTATATATCACCCCTTAGTAATCATTAGTCATGCAGCCTAATATGCAGAAGTATCAGTTAACAGAAGAAGAAATGATCAGCGTACTTAACAAGAGCAAGTATGGTGTTTTATCAACCATCGGCGAAGATGGTTTTCCATATGGCGTGCCGGTTAACTTTGTTTATCTGGATGGTAAGATCTATATTCATGGCCGTAAGATCGGTGAAAAGGTCAGCAATCTTACCAGCAACTGCAAATGCTGCTTTACTGTGGCGCAGGAATATGGTTATGAATACACGGGGGAACACGCCTGTGACACCACTACCGTCTACGAAAGCGTCATCATCCGCGGCTGTGCACACACTATAGATGATTTGCAAGTCAAAAAGAAAGTCCTGCTGGCTACCATTGACAAAATCGTACCCGGCCGTACGGATATGGACGAAAAGAAAGTCTCCCCGACGGGAATCTACGAAATCGAAATCAAGTCGATGACTGGTAAATATCACAAAGCCGCCGCCGGTGCCAAAGTAGTTCAATAAGAATTACTTTTATTTTTTTAATTTATTACTTAAACAAGTCTTGGCGGTTATGACTTCAGCGGATGACCTCCATGCCCAACACTGGTAAAGGCGGATTGCTGGTCCTCCGTGCTGAGAAGTATCTCTAAATACTTCATTGGTTCTAACACTATTAACTTGGAGGCAGCTCATGAAAAAAGTCGTCATCACGGTCGTTGGAAAAGACTGCGTCGGGATCATTGCCAAAGTATGCACTTATCTTTCCGATAATGGCATCAACGTTCTCGATATCTCTCAGACTATCGTCCGCGGTTATTTC
Organism: uncultured Methanomassiliicoccus sp.; assembly: GCA_905203995.1. Classification (GTDB taxonomy): domain Archaea; phylum Thermoplasmatota; class Thermoplasmata; order Methanomassiliicoccales; family Methanomassiliicoccaceae; genus Methanomassiliicoccus_A. The sequence goes on from CAJKXZ010000005.1 coordinate 2,632, forward strand.
AACATGATGATGATTGCTGACATCGACGGCTGTGCAAAGAATTTTCCCACAATCACTGAAGATCTGGATACCATCGGCAAGAGCATCGGTGTGATCATCAGGATGCAGCATGAAGATATCTTTGACATGATGCACAGGATCTGAGGGGTTAGCAATGATCAACATTCATGAGGTCTTAGAGACTAACGAAATGATCCTCCGGGAAAATCTCGATGTGCGGACAATCACCCTCGGCATCAGCCTGCTGGACTGTATCGATAGTGATTTAGATAAACTTCGCGAGAACATTTATCAAAAGATCACCACCACCGCGCGGGATTTAGTCGCCGTCGGCAACGACATTGAATTGGAGTTTGGCGTACCAGTCGTTAACAAGCGGATTTCTGTAACACCGATTGCTTTAGTCGGTGCTTCTGCCTGTAAAACTCCTGCTGATTTCGTCACTCTGGCGCAGACGCTGGATAAGGCGGCTAAGCAGGTAGGTGTCAACTTCCTCGGCGGTTATTCGGCTTTGGTGCCGAAAGGCATGACGAAAGCGGATGAACTGCTCATTCGTTCAATTCCCCAGGCTTTAGCTTCCACTGAAAGAGTCTGCAGCTCGGTTAATCTGGCTTCAACGAAAACCGGGATTAACATGGATGCAGTCAGCCTCATGGGTTCGATTATTCATGAAACAGCGGAACTCACCAAAGAGCGGGATTCACTGGGCTGTGCAAAGCTGGTGGTTTTCTGCAATGCTCCGGATGACAATCCCTTCATGGCGGGCGCGTTTCACGGGGTAACGGAAACTGATGCCGTCGTGAACATTGGCGTCAGCGGTCCCGGGGTAGTACGCAATGCCGTGTCGCAGGTCAAAGGGGCTGATTTTGAAACCCTCTGCGAGACGGTCAAAAAAACAGCGTTTAAGATTACGAGAGTGGGGCAGTTAGTGGCTAAAGAAGCTTCTCAGCGCCTCCATGTGCCTTTTGGTATCATTGATCTCTCGTTGGCACCGACACCGGCGGTAGGCGACAGTATTGCGGAAATTCTCGAAGAGATGGGTCTTGAGCGTACCGGAGCACCGGGTACCACCGCGGCCTTGGCCATTCTCAACGATCAAGTCAAGAAAGGCGGGGTAATGGCTTCTTCTTATGTCGGCGGTCTTTCCGGCGCGTTTATCCCGGTCAGCGAAGACGGCCGCATGATTGAAGCAGTCAACTGCGGATCTCTGACGATTGAGAAACTTGAAGCGATGACCTGTGTTTGTTCTGTTGGTCTGGATATGATTGCTATTCCCGGCAGCACTAAAGTTTCAACGATTTCCGGCATCATCGCTGATGAAATGGCAATCGGCATGGTCAATCAGAAGACGACGGCGGTGAGAATTATTCCGGTCATCGGCAAAGATGTCGGCGAGGTAGCTGAATTCGGCGGGCTTTTGGGCTCAGCACCAGTGATGAAAGTGAACTCTTTCGACTGCGCTGATTTTGTAAACCGCGGCGGCCGGATTCCCGCACCGATCCACAGCTTCAAAAACTAATCTTTTCTTATTTTATTCCAAACTGGTATTTGATAAATATTCGATATGGCCTACCATATAAAATATTAATTAACATATGTTAGTTTATTATCCACTTACATATTTTTGGCGTAGACAATATATAGTGCATTGTATTCGTTTGTATCACTTAACCTAAGCCAAGTAATATTGGATGTATCCGACATCTTGGCCTTTCAAATTTAGTTTATATACTTTCAAGGTGAGCAAATGAAGAATATTTCGCGACTAATGATAGCGGCTGCGCTGTTAATCGCAGCACTAGCATTGTTGGTGCCATTCAGTCAATTGGAGCCCTCTGAAATAGAGTCAGAGGACCCACAATACGTCCTGAGTGAAGAAATCAATGCATCAATAATCCAAGGGCTGATTGATGCTGCGACTGATGGAGATATTATCAAGATTCCTGCAGGAATATACACTGGGGATATAGAAATCAACAAGGGCATTACTTTAATCGGAGAATCAATCGATTCTGATAATGTGAGTGAAAAATATGCGAGTATACTGACTGGAAAAGTGACCGTTACGAATACGAACGACGCTCCGACAATCATTCAGAACTTCACCTTTAGAAGCAATTTAAGCGGACAACTTGTGGCAGGCACAAATTCTCATCTGGAGATTCGTGAGAATTATATTGATTTTAATGGTGTTGGTCTAGATTACTCTTACTTCTTTACACAAGGAGGGTATGAAAACAACACAAGTAACAAAGTTGTAATCAGTAACAACACTTTTGATTGTAAAAATGTTGGTTGGGGTATTCTCGTAGAACTTGTTGGAAATTATGAGCTTACAAATAACACATTCAATCTTGAGGGAAAATCACTTAGTGAATACAACTCTGGAAAGCAAGCCAGAGTCATTGATATTAATGTCATGAAGGATATCCAAACTAACTTTATAATCTCAAACAATAAGTTCAATTTGAACAATGACTATGCTACACGTGCTATTGCAATATTGCCTCTTGATTGGAATAAGTCTGGATGCGACGCACCCAATAACACTCCTAGCGATGCTACTCTGACATTTGATCGCGCTATAACCACTTTCCAAATAGTCAACAACACATTTTCTAGTTCAGATGATAAAAGTATTGCATTATCCCTAGCAGTTTATCGGGATTATTATAATGTAGAATGGGTTAACATTCCTGATGATTTTTTTGATATCTCACGCAATACCTTTGATAATATTATAAAATCAAACATCATTGGAACACAAAATTCATTCTTCCTTACAGATTCTGACTCCAATGAGCTTCTCAGCAATTATGGTTCATTGCCAAAGATCCTTGGTGGATCAAGCATGATCTCACTCACTTCTGGTGAAACAACGAAGTACTACTCATCCCTCGAAGTCGCTGTTTCTGCTGCAAATGATGGCGACACCATTATTGTCCCCGTTGGAGTTTACAAACTTGAAAGTTCATTAATTATTGATAAAAAAATAACTCTTAAAGGTACAATTGGTGAGAGTATCAACGACTCTTCAGTCATATGTGGCTTCCAAGGATCTAAAACTGATGTTCCTTCGATAAATATCCGTGTTAAGGCGTCAGCTACACTAGATTCATTATGGATAGATGGTGGGGACAATACAGTCTCCTTCAATGGTGATAATTCGAAAGGCCTCTGCGCAATTGTCGATCTGCACGATTCAACCAATGCGATCATTAAAAATTGTAAATTTGTAAAATCTGACCGCTTAGATGACGACAAATCCATAGCGATTTTTGGCTATACAAATGGTTTGATTCAGAATAATTATTTTAGTGGATGGTATAAAGCCATATATGTAGAATTAGAGGGTCACAATGCCAATCTAGCAATTGATGGTAATACAGTTATTGCTGTGAGTACAACTGGCATGGAAACATATTGTCTCAATATTAGTATTACAAATAATTGTGTGATAAAGAATAATAACTTCACTGGTGGGAAGGTCTCAGTAAGTGGCAGTGGTCATGCATTTACTCATAACAATTTTGATGGTGTAATTTTAGGAATCTATGATCCAGATACTGTCGTTCTTGAGAACACATTTATCAATACGACAGTCTCTAAAAAACATGCCTCTGGAACATTAGATTTGTCTGCGAATTATTGGGGAGGTAGCAAACCCAGTTTGAGTGATGATTTCAAAGTTGACACATGGTATACCGAGTATGATGAAAAAACTGGCATTTTAAGTGGTTTAATTATTGATGGATACGCTGAAAACATCCATGTCAATGGAACTGGTTCAGATGAAACTGGAGATGGTACCGAAGAACGACCTTACAAAACAATCTCCAAAGCTCTGGAGAATGTAAAATACGGACAAACGATAGTCGTTGCTCCTGGTGAATATGATGAACCAATAACCATCACCGAAGGCTTATCACACATAACTCTGCTTGGTGCGAATGCTGAAAACGACCCCCGCCCCTGGGGCAACTGGGATTCAGAAAATACTACCATCTTGACTGGTGGAATTTTTATAATGACTTCCGGTACTCATGTAACCACAATTCCCAATAATCTTGATGCATTTACTGTGAAAGGATTTGACTTCCAGGGAAAAGGTTTTGTCGTTGAAGGTTGGTGGGAAAACGGTAGTTTCTCAAACATCTGCATTGAAAACAATCGGTTTACTGATATCGATGATAACAGCAACTCTGCCATCCACTTCAACACCTCGTTACCTATGGCAGTTGATAATTTAACAATCAGTCGTAATTATATTAAAAATGTAGGAACCAGTGGTAATAACCCATCTGGAATCAATATCTCTTCTGCTAAAGGAGCTATTGTGATCGACAATAACTATATCGCCGAGACTAACCACAGTTCGATTCAAGTCTTTAATCAGCAAATTGGCAGCTTAACGATCACCAATAATCATCTTGAAAATTGGGACCGTGATAATGTTGATGGTGGTCGCGCTTTCCGATTTACTAACCTTGATGTGGATTCAGTGACGATTTCTGGCAATGCTCTTCTTCGATCAGCTGATCTCAAAGGTGACGATCTAAATGATACCTATCTGAAAATTAGTAATTCTTCAACATTCATCGATGCCTCTAAGAATTATTGGAACGGTCTAAATCCCACCGATGACGGTTTCCCAATTAGTGTTGATGCAAATAATTGGCTAGTAAATTCCTGGTATACTGGGTATAATCCAACCACTGGTAAATTAAGTGGGTTAGCTACTGTTGGCGGATCTGGCACAGTCAACCCTCCTTACGTACCTCCAGTTGATCCAAAGCCAGAACCCGAGACACCGGTTGTACCTACTCCGGATGAAGAAGGAAACGTTGAAATTCAGGTTCCGGTCGAGAAAGTCGATGAAATCGTCGAGGAAGCAAAAAACAACGGCTCTGATTCAGTAACTGTTGCGGACTTAAGTACTGTTGAGGGAGCGGCTTCAGCTACCGTAAGCACCAGCGATCTGCAGAACATTCTGGACAAGATCGAAACTGACGACTCGCTGACTAATGTTCAAATCGAGCTGCCGGAAGGTTCAGTTACGATCGAGAAAGAGATCCTGGCTGAAATCCTGCAAACAACTGAAGCAGAAACTCTGACCATCAAAGTCTCCGATGTCTCTGATGAAATTCCTTTAACTGAAGAACAGAAGAAAATCATCGGCAATAGTTCCGTCTTTGACATCAGCATCATCGCTGGAGAAAAGAAAGTCACCAGCTTTAGCGGCAAGACCATCACCGTTTGCTTGCCTTATGAGCTGAAAGATGGTGAAGATCCCAGCAAGATCGTTGTCTACTATGTCAAAGATGACGGTTCCGTAGAGAAAATGGACTGTGTTTACAAAGATGGTAACGTTTACTTTGAAACCAACCACCTTTCACACTTCTCCATCGTCTATGAAGCTGAACCAGTGGCAGAAGATGGCCCCAGCAATGATGACAATCTGCTCTACTATATCCTCGCAGCGATTGTCATTATCTTAGTGATCATTGCAGTCGCTTACTGGGTCATGAAGAAGTAAATCAAGCAACACTGACTTTAAAAAAAGTCAGTAAACCTTTTCTTTATTTTTTATATAATAATTAATTCAATAAACCTTTTTTAACTTACCCACATACTTAATACTGATTGAATCGTTATGCTCTTTATGTCGCTGAAAGAAAGTGTCAAGCTGGTTGCCGGCTTGATGGAGATCGCTGCCCGGACTGCACCGAAAGCAGTTGGTCAGGATTTTATTGAAGTAAAAGTACTCACTGATGAAGAAAAAAATGCCATCGGCAACGAACTCATCGCCATGTCTAATGAGAAAGGACCTGGCTTTGCCCGCGATGGCCAGAATGTTTTAGATGCTGATGCGTTAGTGCTAATCGGTCTCCTGCCGCACAAAGGTATTGGTTTAAACTGCGGGGCCTGCGGTTGCGATTCCTGTGCAGAGTTTAATGAACATCATACTAAAATTGAATTCGACGGTCCCAACTGTTCCATCAGAATGCTGGATCTAGGCATTGCTTTAGGTTCTGCAGCCAAAGTAGCTGCTGATTTGAACGTTGATAACCGTATCATTTATCGGGTAGGTGTAGCTGCTAAGCGTTTAGGTATCGGCTCGGCAAACATCTCCCACGGCATTCCACTTTCAGCTACTGGTAAGAACATTTTCTTCGACCGGCCTACTAAGTAAGCTGAAGATACTCTCAGGAGACTTGCCGGTCGTTTTTACCAAAGACCACTCTGCGGCCCGGCGGATCTCTAACTTCTTTCATTAATCAGAGTATCATCATCCATCGCCTAAGCCAGGCTGATGCCTTCTGCTTTAAGTCGTTTAATCAAGGCAATGTACATGTCGGTGGCGGTTGTCTCACTCCTAGCGGCTCGTCTGATCCAGACGCGAATCAGTAGTTCAACGCCGTCTTCATCAACTGCCGTTATCTCCACCTGCGGGTCGTAATTGTCCTTGTCTACTTCTTCGTCGGTTAGACTTTGAAAAAAATTGAAACCCAGCAGACGCCGGTTCTTCTGAAATTTCTTGCCTTTGGCGTCAGGCATAGTGTAGGGATACTTCTCTGCCTCTTCGTAAACAATATCAGCAAAACGATCAAGGTCTTCCAGCACGGCAACTTTTAACCGCAGTTCAACCGCCACCGCTTTCCGTTTTGAGTAATTGATCGTCTTATTGCGGAACAGATAGCCATTGGGGATGTAAACAGTTCGTTTATTGAGATCTTCCAGAACGGTATTGACGACGGTAATCTCGCGTACAATGCACATCCCCGTCTCAGGAATGCCGGAAATTTCTACCCAGTCATCTACTTCCACCTGTTTGGTCAAGGCGATAATCACCCCGGCAACCGCATTAGCAAAGAATTCGCGAATGGCAAAGGCAATCGTCACCCCCAGAAAACTTAAAGAAAGCAGCATGGCCGAGAAGTCCATTTTCAGCACTTCCCAGGTAGCAATGTACAACCCGCTGCCGATGATAACATATTCAAAAATACGGGCATTCTGGATAGCTGCGTTGCGTGAAGTTCGCTTGGATAGTTCTTTACGAACGATATAGAAGGCTAGTTTAGCAACGGCGTAAACGATAATCAGAGAAAAAATAAAGATGAGCAGTTCGCGGACCGTGATGTCGCCGTAAACTATCTCATCATACCAAGTCACAGTTCTACTTGGGTGGAAGTTCTAAATTAAGGTGCCTCAGATCATGCCATTGTGGGCGCTGATCAGCACTAAGACGGTGATGATAACTGCCAGGAATAAGCTGATCACGTAGGAAATACGGGCCAGAGCTTCCAGGGGAGTTCCTTTGTTGCGGTTGAAGTAGATGTAGGTAACAGCAAACGCCAGCCAGAGAATGATTACGGAACCTACCATGTAGAGCAGACGATTTTCTTCAAAACCAATACCAAACATGAAGAGCATCAGACCGATGACGTTGAGGAACACCGAGCCCATCCGCCACTTGTTGTACATGATCTGATTGCGCTGGGGTCTTTTTGTCGAATAGGACATTAACAGGCTGCATGTTCACGGAGCTAATAATCTTTATGCGCAGAACGGCCGGAACAGCACCACAACAAAGAGAAAATCAAGTTAACAATAAAATGAGAGTTACCACTCAGACTTGAGGTGTTTAGTCGCAGAACCGTAGCAACCGCCACGATTCTGAGAGATCTCAGCGCCGGACTCGGCCGACGCCTTGTTTGTTTAGTTGACCGCCTTGCGGCTAGCAGCGAAAGCGTTGGCTTTTTTGCTCATCAACATTACTGAGGCACCCAGCCAAATGAGGGCCAAGGCCAGCAGAACGACGATGTTACCCGGCCAGACATAGTTGGCAATGCAGAGAATGCCGATAACGGCCAGCATACTTCCGAAGAAGAGGATTCTGCCTGTTTTCTTTTCGCCGGTGTTCCAGCTGTTTTTGTTTCTGCCCAGAACGCCCAGGGCGATCATTACATATGCGCCAATCACGAGGAGCGCAATCGGTACAATCAGCAGCATACTTGCGTCAAAGTACGTCACTAAAAGAACCGCCAAGCCGATGGCGATTATTGAAAATCCCAGTGCTTGGAGAATTTGGTCTCTTTTCCCATCCGGTGACATAATTGTAGACATGCAACTACTGCTTAATAAATATGTCTGACACTTGACAGACAAATAGGCAATATGGGGCTGACAATATCTAACAAATGGTGGCTTTTACCGACTACTTTTACTGATAACTGTCGTACTTTGAGGTACTTTCACAAAATGAGGTACTTTCACTCACCCCTGGCAGTTTAGCATATATAAAAGCCGGCTGATAAACAGCTGAGATGGGATGAAATGGAAAAGCCACACGGCAATTGCCAGAGCTATCGCGGTCGCCGCCGACATTCACGGTGAGGCCCGCCAGGCTCTGTATCTCGGGGTAATTGATCCAGATCGATCGCCGGATTATCAGCGGAAAGTGTCTAAAAATGGCAAAAACAGTTTCAGCAGAGCGGCTCACCATCATCCCTCCACCTCGATGGTTATGTCTTACGTTTGGGAAGCGCGGCTGGCTTATCTCGCAGAGGACGAATGTACCGCCCTGCGTAGCATCGGCCGGGCTCTTCATTATGTGCAGGACAAGGCCGTGTCTAAAGGCTTTCGCGGCTGGACACATGACTGGCGGGAGAATGCCATCAGCAAACTGGAACCACCGGTAGAAGAAGTAGAACGAGGTTTTGCTGAAACGGAGTCCTCGCCGGAATTTGTGCGTGAATGTATCAATCAGGTCCACAACAAAAAGAATCCGCAGAAAGCCCTGCGTCTGGCTACTTACTACTCCGCTGCCATTTTTGCTGCTGTTTTTTCCCCGGTGGAAAATGGTGATGAAAAGCGGAAAAAATGTCTTCGTCAATATCAGCGCCGCCGCCGGCGCTTAATCTTTAGTCTGTTACTGCTGCTTGTTGCTGCTGGCAGTTTCGTTCTTAGCGTTTACCCACTTACCGCTGGCTCTGCCGGCCTCGCTTTGCTGCTGTTACTCAGCAATCATGATTATCGCGCCATCAAAAAGAGAGCCTCTTGGTATGGGAATTCGTAAATCCGGTGCTATTCCACCAATCACTTTATCAATCACATGAGATATTAGGAACTTGATAGCATGTCTATGCCTACTGTCAACAATTATATGTCGGTCAAAAAGGAACTCGTATCTCCCGATGACTCAGTTCAAAGTGCAATCGAGCTGATGGTGGATCATGACCAGGGAAGCGTCATCGTCGTTGATGAAGAGAACCATGTACTGGGTATCTTCACCGAGCGTGATGTTCTTCGCCACTACCTCATGAACCAGTCCAAGTTCCTGTACTTCAAGGTCTCCGAAGTTATGAGCTCACCCGTCGCCACAGTTTCCGATGACACGCCTATCGATGAGGCTCTGAAGATGATGACATCCAAGAAAATCCGCCGTCTTCCAGTTGTCGACTCTGAGGGCAGGATGATCGGTTTCCTTTCTTGGAAAGAGCTTTTTGCTAAATTCCAACAGCAATATGCTGCGCAAACCTCTCCCTAATCTTCTTTAGTTTTTATTTTTCCATTTTTTGGGGAAGTTATATATCCCCCTATTCATTTGATGGATCAAGCAATCAGTGCTACTGGTGATCCCGTGATTACTAATAAGGGAATTTTTGGTAAGTATGTCTCGATCCTTCATCGACAGGAACAGCGACATCTTAGCCATGTCATGCAGGAGTATGATGTAAGTCCTTTCAGCTATCCGCTGTTGATTTATCTCTATCTCAATGAAGGTGTTAACCAGCGGAGGCTGTGTCAGATCTTATCGCTCGATGAAGCTTTAGCGACGCGGACGATGCGCAAACTGGAAGCCGAAGGTTATGTGCATCGTGAACGAGATCCTAACGATCAGCGTTCTTATCTGTTGACTTTAACCAAACAGGGGCGAGAGTTAGCGGAGATTTTAAAAGAGGAACTGGTCAACTGGTGGGGTGAACTATTCGCAGATGTTGATGAAGAATCCATTGCTCTTCTTGACAATCTGATGGACCGCATGTCTACGCGGGCTGTGGAGCTAAATAAAATGCGCAGCAGCGGTGCAGAAGTTCTGCAGGACCTTAACGACTGAAAGACGCTAATCAGAATGCTCAAATGAGCATTTTTGTCAATTATCGATGACTATCGACTGCGTTGTTGTTTAGCCTGAGCTCAGCAATTCTTGCGAGATCCAGCAATTCCCACGCAGTCATCATTCTTCTTAGTCTCTGAGTATTGTTTAATTCACTTTCTAAAACCACTTTATACAATAATCTAAAAACAAAGAGGAGGAAGAACCCCATTTCTGCCGGGGAAATGGGGCGTCGGAGTTGACTTAATGAGTAATAATTGGATGTACTATCCAATATTTATAGATAACTGGATTTTTACCCCAAATGATATCAACGCTCTGCTTTTGTGTTGCAGGCCGCCAGGGCAAGCGATATCTATATTAATCGCTACAAATAAAGAGTATCTTTAATGGTGTAACGCCAGCAGCGGGGGAAAAGAAAATGAGTTACGATCTGATGGTTTTTGAAATTACCGAGGCTCCTCAAACTAAAAAAGAATTCATGAGATGGTATGAAGAGCAGACTGGCTGGTCAGAAGATCACAGCTATTCAGCTTTAAAAGTCACTTCCGCTGCTCTGCAAAACTGGTATGAAGAGATGAAGAAAACATTTCCACCGCGGAATGAAAGTGATTCTTACTTGGAAACACCTGATGAAGAAGCGGAAGCTTATCTGAGTGATTACTGCATCGGGCGGCACTTGATCTATGTTGCTTTTTCCTGGTCAAAAGCTGAAGAAGCCTATGCTGCTACGACTGCGCTAGCCCAAAAACACGGCGTTGGTTTCTTTGATGTCAGCGGTGACGGTGATATTGTTTTACCAGACGGCAGTGAAATGAGCTGAGCGTTTCCGCTGTAGAAGCTAAAAAATGGAGAAAAAATTAGAGGATTAATCCTCTAAGGTTGAAAGATCGCCGACAGGCTGTCCCAGTTCCTGCGCTTTCAGTACCCGGCGCATGATTTTGCCGCTGCGGGTTTTAGGCAGGCTGGTAACGAACTCCATCTCACGGGGGTAAGCGTAGTAAGCGAGACGAGTTTTAACGAAAGTAGTAATGTCTTTCATCAACTCCTCACTGGCTTCATAGCCCGGACGCAGCATGACGAACGCTTTGACGATTTCGCCTCTCAGTGCATCGGGTTTACCGATAACTCCCGCTTCAGCGACGGCCTGGTGTTCGATTAAAGCCGACTCCACTTCAAAGGGACCGACCCTTTCACCGGAGGTTTTAATCACATCATCGGAACGGCCTAAGAACCAGAAGTAACCATCTTCGTCTTTGTAGGCTAAGTCGCCGGAGATATACCAGCCGGGCACCCGGAAGTATTCTTTGAATTTCGGGGTGTTACGCCAGATGCCGAGCATCATTGATGGCCAGCCGGGTCTAACGGCCAGATAGCCTTCGGTTTTGGGCGGTACTTCATTACCGTTTTCATCAACCACAGAAGCGATAACACCGGGAATTGGTTTACCCATGGAACCGGGCTTGATCGGCATACAGGGATAGTTACAGACCATGTGCGCGCCGGTTTCGGTTTGCCACCAGGTATCATGAATGCGGTGTTTAAGGACAGCATCTCCCCACTTGACCACTTCGGCATTCAGTGGTTCACCCACCGAGCAGATGTGGCGCAGGCGGCTAAGGTCATGATTAGCCACAACTTCATCGCCGGCATTCATCAACATCCTTAACGCGGTCGGCGCGGTATACCAGACAGTAATGCCATATTTCTCCAGCAGACCGTACCAGACATCAGCGTCAAAACGGCCTTCGTAAGAAACGATGGTAATGCCGAGATACCAGGGTGCCAAAACACCGTAAGAAGTACCGGTAACCCATCCGGGGTCAGCAGTACACCAATAGGTATCGTCTTCGTGCAGATCCAAGATCATTTTGGCCGTGTAAGCCTGCTGGATCATGGCCTTGTGGCCGTGAAGAATACCTTTCGGTTTGCCGGTGGAACCGGACGTGTAGTGAATAACATAGGGATCGGAGGGCTGCATTGAAACCGTTTCAAAGCAGGAATCACCGGAAGCTACTACGTCATCAAAGTTAACAGTCAGCTCACCGAGGTCGGAGTTGTCCCCGACGACAATAATCTTCTCAATATCAACAAGATCATCCAAGATTGGCTCGATTCTCTTAACCAGATAAGGAGAAGTAATAATGTACTTGGCTCCGCAGTCTAAAGCACGATCTTTGACTGCTTCTGGACCGAGTGCTGAGAATAAGGGGCTAGCGATGCCACCCATTTTTGTGACCCCGATCAGAGAGATATACAGCTCTGAAGTGCGGTCTAAATAGATGAAAATCCGATCGCCTTTTTCGGCACCAAGCTTAACGAGACCTGAAGCCAGCTTGCTACTTATCTCTGCTATTTCACCAAAAGTGTACTTGCGTACTTCATTATTGGCAGTAATCGAGTATAGTGCAATCTTGTTCTTTCTCCAGTTAGATGCATGCCTGTCAATGGCTTCATGGGCAACATTATAGACTCCTCCTTCCGACCAGCTGAATTCTTTGTCGACGGAGGCCCATGTAAACTCTTTGCAGGCAGTCTCATAATCTTCGAGATTACCAATGTTTCTGGGCGGTATGGTCCCTTCCATGCCTATTCTCTCCATTATATGATTTCAATGAAAAGACACACCATATAAAGCATTATCGAAATCCGTGTTCGACAATCGTAGAATCATTCGCATTATGCAGCTATCTCTGCGATATACATCACCGAACTCATTAATTCGTAGCGAAAATTCTCCCGCGTGATGATCCTGCTAAGCGTAAGGCTTATTTCCCCCTCGTGATTTCCGGTCCTTACAAACCCTAGTCATACCTATAAAATTGCAGGACAAAGGTGAGTTGAAACAGAAAAGAGTTGGAAAAAGTATGTCAATATCTACTAACGGCACTTTCGTGGCCTTTCGAAATGTTTATAAGCTAACTGATAGTACACGCTACCCCACGTGGTGAGTACATGAAGTACACTAGATTTGAAAAGGCGCGTATCATTGGTGCCAGATCATTACAGGTTTCTCTTGGTGCGCCAGTTCTTATCGACATTCCAGAAGGCATGATCGATCCAGTAGAGATTGCCATGCTTGAATATGATACGGATATGATCCCTATCACCGTTAAAAGAGATATATGAGGTTTTTAAATGAGTGATGAAATTAATGCCGATTTACTGGTCCCTGAAGACACATACCTTACTTCTGGTGTCCACATCGGTACCCAGCAAAAAAGTGCTGACATGAAGAAATTCATCTTCAAAGTCAGATCTGATGGCTTGTATGTAATGGATGTAAAGCAGACCGATGCTCGTATCAGGGCTGCCGCTAAATTCTTAGCCAGGTTCCCGGCCGACCGTATTCTGGTCTCCTCTGCGAGGCAGTATGGTCAAAAACCCGCTAAGATCTTTGGTAAGACCCTCGGATGCAAAGTTTTTGCTGGTAGGTTTGTTCCTGGAACACTCACTAACCCTATCTTACCGGAATTCTTAGAGCCCGCCGCACTGCTCGTTACCGACCCTGCCGCTGATCAGCAGGCAATCGCCGAAGCACTCAACGTCGGTATTCCGATCGTCGCTCTCTGCGATGCTAACAACGAAACGAGAAATGTCGATTTAGTCATCCCGACCAACAACAAAGGACGCCGTGCTTTAGCTTGCGTCTATTGGCTCCTCACCCGTGAGATTCTCAAGGAAAAGGGAATCATCAGCAGCGATGATGAGTTCAAATTGACCATGGATGACTTCGAAGCAAGTCTTTAAACGTTCAATCAGGTCAAGGTTCAGCCTTGACCTCAACTGATTTTTTATTAAACAGCTTAGTGAATTTTATTAATTATACTTTTATGGATTACTTCGTTGCATTTGATAATGATCAGTCTATCTGAAGCCTGGCTTGAGGATAATGAAAATATTGTAATAAATTATTTTTTGATTTTTTCATCATCCCTTTTGGTAAGCTTGCTTGCAACTGATATTATTAGGATAAAGAAACGCCCTGCCGTTTCAACCCTCTTGTTTTATACCTGCTGAATGTTCCTGAATGGAGATGCATCTGTGGCGGATTTCTGCCTGCTAGTGTATTTTCAACAATCAGGAGTAACATGTCAGCAATTGAAAAACTGCCGGAAAAGTTAGAGGACTATGCTTTTTACAAGAGTATTTTTCCCGGAACTGCCGCCCTTGGTCTCGCCTATGACACCTATCGCTGCTATCACGATGCAGCTGAAAAGGGAATAGTCGCCAACATCGTCCTTCGCGATCTGGAAGATGAAAACACCTACTACCGCGTATTGGCTTTTTCACTATCTGGTAAAATCCCGGAAGATATACTCTCACAGCTGCAAAAGATCATTGCAGAATGTCCGATTGATGTGTTAACCGATGATGCCACTGACGTGGCAGGATTTACGATCATCGCGGAAGACGAAACTGGTCCGGAAGATTACCGCTACCCGCTACAGCCTTTTCAGAACGTGGGTATCTATGTGCAGGTGCTCATGGCAGAAGATCCGCAGGCTCTCAACTGTCCGTATTCAGTGTACATCAGGGATGAAGAGGGTTTAGCATTCTGGCCGTTAAGTGAAAATGATCTGCAGCGGGAATTTGTGCCGGGCAGCGCTTCACCCGAAGAAGATCAACAATTGCTGGCCGGCTTTGAACAGGCTATGGAGCGTCTCGATCCTACCGCACTGATTGAACGTATTGAAGAAGTAGATGATACTGACCTCAGCAAACTGGCTAAAATTGTCGAAGAAGTCATGAGTCAGCAGCTGAGCAATCTCAACGATCTTTATGAGCAGCATCCCGGGTTGCAAGAAATGATTGATGAAAACCTCGCTGCACAGTTTAAGGAACTTCAGGAACAACTGGCACTTCTTGAAAAACTCTTCAAAGACAATCTGCCGTTAATGGGTGATTGGCCGCAGTTAAATGATGAGGAAGCTAATTACGAACCAGAAATCGGCCTTGATCAGCTCTATGAAGATCTGCAGACCATTCTTGACTTGCCGGAACAGCCAGCAATCGTTGTAGATGAGAACAATTCTTATGTGGATGCTTTTAGCATCTACCTTACTGGTATTACTTCCTATCTTCGTAGTTATAACTTGGATTCTCTGGCGGTAGCTGAAAATAATTGTGTTCGTGAGGAAATTTTAACACTTCTTGCCAACAATTGGGAAATCCGGAATCGTGAACAGCTGTTAGAGACCATTGCTCATCTTTGTGAAGAGGGAGATACAGCTAAATATGAACGATATTGCCAGACTGAGAGGGTTAAGGATCTAATCTCTGCGGAAATGTCAGAAGGAGAGGTCACGACCGTCTACAATGGTTTCAGGTTTGTCCAGTTCTTTAAAGAAAAACTGCCCGCAGCTGCCATGCTGGCTTGGGATTATGGACGGGCGGCCATGCTGATTCGTGAGGGTTATTTTGTCGATTTTCTCTCAGCTGAAGAAGCCCGGACAGCTTTACAAGAAATTGCCCGTGTCATGTTAGTTAATTTCAACTCTTGGCGAGAATTTGCCCACTCTTGTCTCTTTGGTGGTTTGTTCTGGAGTTACTGCCTCAACGCTGAAGAACTAGCTATTGAGTACTATCTTACTGCGAAAGAAGCGGCTTATACCCTGCTTACACAAGAACTTCCGGGTTATGGCAGCGAATGGCGAACAAATCCTTGGATCAAAAAGTTGGATTAAATTATCTTTAAGTTACTATATGGTCCAATCAGTCCTTAATTATGTAAAAATCATCGCTGTCTTAACTAGCACATTTGAGGATACAAATTTACCTTACCAGCCTATGTTAACTACTAATGGCCATTAAAAATTTAACACATATAATTTTTTTAATATACTATATTTATTTAATACTATCATTTTCAGCGATATATCTAATTTTTTAGAATGAAGAGAGAAGATAGGCAAAGTAAAAATACATCTCTTAGTGATTATGATTTATGAGATATCCTGCCGTAGCTGGTTCGTTTTACCCCAAGCATGAAGATGATTTAAAGGCGGCCATCGAAGACGCATTTGAATCAAAATTGGGGCCGGGCTACATTCCTACGCTGGATCCTGAAGGTCCCCGGACCCTCAAGGGTTATATCAATCCTCATGCAGGAGTTACTTATTCGGGACCGGTCAGCGCTCACACCTTTGCGGCAATGGCCAAAGATGGCTTTCCTGAAACTTTAGTAATTATCGGCCCTAACAATCATGCCTTAGGTCCGCTGGTTGCCACCACTAACCAAGAATTTTTGATGCCGATGGGCAAAGTCAAAGTGGATCTTGAGATTGTGGAAAAGATCGAACGGCGGGTGCCGGTCAATCACGATGCCCACAGTCTTGAGCATTGCATTGAAGTGCAGTTGCCCTTCATCCAATACCTCGCTCCGGAAACTAAAATTGTACCGAT
The DNA here is from genome assembly GCA_905203995.1 of uncultured Methanomassiliicoccus sp. GTDB lineage: Archaea > Thermoplasmatota > Thermoplasmata > Methanomassiliicoccales > Methanomassiliicoccaceae > Methanomassiliicoccus_A. The sequence continues at coordinate 19,157 of CAJKXZ010000005.1, forward strand.
TGTCATGATCGATCAGACATATGACACGGCCTTTAACCTCGCAGCCATTCTCACGGAAGCCTGCAAGGGGCGAGATGTAGCCTATCTGGCGACCACTGACTTTTCGCATTATGTTCCGGCTGAAACTGCTAAAGAGCAGGATATGAAAATTATTGACCGCATCCTTAATTTCGATGTTCCGGGCGTTATTGATACCGTCACCAGCAATAAAATCACGATGTGCGGCTATGGTCCGGTGATGACGGCCATGCTCGCTTCCGGTGCCCAGAGTGCAGAACTGTTGCGTTATGCTACTTCGGGTGACGTCTGTGAAATGAAAGATGTAGTCGGCTATGCTTCGTTAATTATGAAATAAAGCCGGGAATGATTCCCGGCTCAAATGCGTTTCATTTTGCCGATGGTTGGTTCGTAAACCAGACCTTTATCCAGCAGCGAGTTGGTAATCTCTTCCAGTTCCGCTTCACTAATCTTGGATTTGGCAGCTTCTCTGGCCAACTCGGTCAGCGGTGCTCCCTTTTTGTTAACGTCTAAAGCGTCGATCAGTTTGAGCACCAATTCTTCTTTCTCATCATCGTCCAGCTGCGCGGTTGGTACTTCTTCCTGCGATGACGACTCGCCCATGGCCTGCAGCTCTTCCGGCGGGATCGACAAGTCTTCCTCGTCGACATCAAATTCTTCCGGCGAGGTGAAGAAGGTAGAATCAGTAGGCATCGCAATGCCGCCTTCGGAAGTGATCTGACCTAAGACTTCCAATAACATTCCCCGGTAGCGGTTGGTATCAACTTTGCCATAGTGTTCGATGGCCATCGAAATGCCTTCGGCCATTACCGGCGAGAAACCATGGGAAAGTAGATCTTCTTTGGACGGTGAAACCATTTCCAGGGCTTCTTCAGTCTGTTCGATCCGCTTCAGTGTGGATTTGGCTGTTTCAATGATCCAATAGTCCCTGAGTTCTTCTGTCGTTTCGACAATCTTTTCCGGTCTCAGTGAAACATACATGTTGCCGCCCTGCGGGGTATAAGTCCGGCATTTACCGACAATCGCCACTACACTGGGGGTCTGTAAGTTAGCCAAAACCTGCATGGCTTCCGGTGAGAATTTACCGGCATAGACGTAGTAGCGGTCGGTACCATCGGACAGCATGGCTCTCCACATTGGTTCAGTATCAGTACCGACATTCTGTTTGTCAGTCAGTACGCCAACGACCAGCAAACGGTTGATTTTAGCACCTAGTGGTGTAATCACATAGCCTGGTGCTCTTTCCCCATCGCCTTTGATATCAAGGGTCGAAGCATTGTATTCAGTTGCAAAAACTCTCCAGGCGACTTCTCTTGATATCATCAGAATTCCTCCACTTTGGAAATTAGTTCTTCCGCTTCTTTGAGAATGTCTAAAGCGATGGTGTGAACTTCATGGGCAGTCAAGGTTAGACCGTAATCATCAGAAGTAACCCGGCCGCGGATTTCAATCGGTTGCGCAAGCAGTTTTTTCTCAAAACGCGGTAACAAGAAATCAAAGTCCATCAGGGATTTTCCTTCTTCCAGTGATCCTTCCAGAGTCACGCCGGTCAGCTCTTCCGTCAGTTCTTTGCCGAGAATGATCATCATCGAACCAGTGCCGTCATCTAAAGTGGCTTTAATCCGCAGATCGGCAATTGGTGAAACCTGGCCGTGAGTTTGGCAGGTGGCTTTGAGCACGGGACGATGACATTGAGGGCAGCGGAAAAGTAATCCTGAACCCTGTTTGACATCAATGATGCTGCCGACAATTATGGCGTCAGCGGCACCGCCCTTTCTCTCAATATCTTCAATCGTACAGCGCAGTCCCTTATTGAGTGTCTCGGCATCCGGAAACTCAATTTCCGGGCGGGTGACGGAAGCCTTTTCGCCGAAGGTAAGCTGCGGGATACCTTTCCAGCCGCGGGTGTACGCACCGGCGATGGTCACTACTTCATTTTCCTTCAGCTTAAAATCGTGCCAGGCTGAAAAATCAATTTTACCGGTTTCGTCAGCAAGAATGCCGGAGTAGACAATTTTACGCTCGCCGTTGGCTTCGACCTCTCGGCTTTTAACAGAGAGAATACGACCAGTGATTTTGATGCCGATCATATTTTCTTTCAAATCACCGATCTGGGCATGCACCGGTTGAGAAATAACCTGTTTCGGTTCAGGTACGGTCCCATCAGGCAGATCAACGGCATTTTTGTCTTGTTTCTCCATCACTGCGCGGACCCCGATGTTAAGTTTCGGCTGACCGCCCCATTCTTTGGTATAGGCATGGCGGACAAGGTAGACTTCCCCTGGAGTAATATCACACTTATCTTTTTCCCATAAAGTGTACTGGATACTGCCGCTTTCATCGGCTGCGATACCATAGACAATGATCTTGGGGGAGCCATCATTCTGTTTGATCTCCCGTTCATTGGCCGAAATCACTTTAATCAAAATATCCACACTCTGCTCACTGGTACCGAGGCTGGAAATCATGCGTCGGATGCCCTTGGTGAGCTTGTTGGGGTCTCCACCATACTTACGGACAATATGTCTTTTGGAAGCTTCCAGAGACATTCTGTAGGTATTCAAATAGGTGTTGAGATCGCTTTCTATCTTCTCTTCCGTAAATTTTCCTTCAAGCACCCTGACTATCTCTGCAACATGGGGTGCAAGTTCTTCTTTTGTCATCATTTCATTCACCGTTGATGATTTTCAATTTTCAATAACGTCGTGTTGGTTTATAACCTTGGTTGAGGGTTAGGTGAAAGTACCTATTTAGTATCCTCCGTTGGCAACTCTCTTTTCGATAGAGCAAAGCAAAAGTATTTTATTTGGTGATTCATCGGTTAAATGATGATGCTGGGAGGATACATTAGTGGTCCTTGAAGAACTGACAAATTATCTCGGGGCACTTGGCGGCGATCCTGTAGTCTATTGTATCGTCTTATTCATCTATGTTATCCTGGCCGCAGTCATTCTGCCAGTACCGGTAGAAATCGCCCTTTTCTTCTCTGATGCGACACCGTTTATTGTCAAAGCGCTGATCATCAGCTTAGGTAAGATGATCGGCGGGGTCATCGCGTTCAAAATCGGTGGGGCTCTGGACAATGCCATTAAGCGATTTAACAAATGGAAATGGTTTAACTACATCTACCGTTTCTGCTACTGGCTGGTATTGAAGTTTGGTTATGTGGGACTTTATGTTATCCTTAGCATTCCCTTCATGTCTGATACCGTACCGCTTTACCTCTTCTCTATCTTCAAAGATGAGAGTCATATGACCGTGAGAGGCTTTGCCATCACCTGTTTCCTAGCTGGACTCACCAGGTCAATCGTCATCTATGTGGCGTTAGCCGTCTTCGGCATCAAACTCTATTAAGGTTGGGGAGATGAGCAGAATTTTTTTGCAGGCTCCTCTCCCAACACTAACTTCGCGGCCCGGCAAGCAGAAGGCTTATTAGAAAGATATGAAATCTGACGTTATGGTTCCTAAGAACAGGATTCTTGAAATTCTCAGCGAGTACGATCCCGAAGAGATCACCATCGCTACCTTATGCTCTCATACTGCTTTACAGATTTTCCACGGTGCTAAAAAGGAGGGATTCAAGACTTTAGGTCTGGCTGTCAATCAGAATACTAAATTCTACGAAGCCTTTCCCCTGGCTCAGCCGGATGAGATTCTCCGTTTCAACAGTTATGATGAATTTGTTACCCGTGCCAAAGAACTGACGGACCGCAATGTTATCATCATTCCACACGGTTCTTTTGTGGAGTACATGGGCACCAAACGCTTTGAAGAGATGGAAGTACCGACTTTCGGCAGCCGTCAAGTGCTGAAATGGGAAGAAAGCCGTGACAGTCAGCGTGACTGGCTGGAAAGTGCCGGTATCGCCATGCCCCGCCGGATTGCCGATGCCCGTGATATCGATGAACCAGTTTTAGTGAAGTACAACGGGGCCAAAGGCGGCCGCGGCTTCTTCATCGCTAAAGACTACATGGAATTCAAAATGGGTATCGATCTCAGTGAAGAATCTTACACCATCCAGGAGTATGTTCTGGGTACCAGGTATTATCTCCATTACTTCTACTCGCCGATTAAACAGAGCGGTTACCGGGTCGGCGACGGTTCCTTAGAATTGCTGTCCATGGACCGCAGAGACGAAAGCAACATCGATGAACTTTACAAGTTAGGTTCGACAGAGGAGCTGAAGAAACACGGCATGTTCCCGTCACTGGTGGTAACTGGTAACATTCCCGTTGTCATCCGTGAAAGTCTGCTGGCTAAAGTTTTCGAAATGGGTGAAAACGTCATTAAAAGAAGCTATGAACTCTTCGGCGGCTTAATCGGACCTTTCTGTCTGGAATCAATCGTCACCGACCATCTGGACTTCAAAGTCTTCGAAATCTCCTGCCGGATTGTTGCCGGCACCAATCCCTTCACCAGCGGTTCTTCCTACTCAGACATGATTGAGCCAGGTATGAGCACTGGCCGCCGGGTTGCGAGGGAGATTAAAGATGCTATCGCTGCCGGCAAGCTCAGCGAAGTGGTGTCTTGAAAAAACTAACCATCGTCTTCGTTGACGCCGAAATTGAACTGGCAGAGGGACCAATCCCTCTGCTGGATGCTTTTTATTATCCGCAGGTCAAAGGCCGCCAGGGCCGTCCCGACGTCGTTCACAACGCCTTGACGATTCTGCGCAGTTCTGCTCTCTGGCCGCAGGTTGATGTAGCCGTTTACACAAAAAACGGAGAAGTAATTATTCCTGACAAAGAGCCCTTTGTCCAGAATTATCTGGATTTCACGCAGCGCCTGGCCCAGCTTTTGCAAACCGGCAGTGCTGAGGGTTACACCCTGCAAAAGATGGATTTTCCTGCTTTCATCCGTTCTCTGCAGGCTGACAAAATTATCGCTCTTTCTCCGGACGGTGAAGACGTCCCACTCAAAGAAAATCTTGCTGAACAGCACACCGTTTTGCTGATCGGTGCTTTTGTAGACGGCGATTACACCAGTCCTGTTTATGAACTTGCAGATTTGGCAGTTTCTTTGTCAAGCGACATTCTTACCGTTCCGGAAGTGTTGATGCGGCTGCTTAAAGAACTAAGCTAAAGTGAATTTTCATGGATGTAGATTACCTGCTGCCTTTTTCAACACGCCAGGAATTACGAGCCTGGCTGGCGGAAAACAGCGCTCAGAAAAAATACTGCTGGATCGCTGTTTCAATGAAACCTGCTAAGGATACCATTTATTATCTTGACGCTGTCGAAGAATGCCTCTGCTACGGCTGGATTGACAATACTCGTAAGAAACTGCCCGACGGCATACTGGCCCAGCGTTTGGCTCCGCGGGTGCCGTGTAGCAAATGGTCCGAATTGAACAAAGAACGGGTGCGGCGTCTGGAAAAGTTGGGATTAATGACCGAACAAGGCCGCCGTTGTCTGCCGGAAATGTCACTAACAGCTTTTGTCATCGATGAAGAAATCATGACCGCTCTGCGCAGCGATCCGCAGCTTTATGCTAACTTTCTAGAATTTCCTGAGCTCTACCGTCGTGTGCGTATTGACACCATCCAGATTAAAAAAGCTCAGCCCACTCTGTTCCAGAGCCGCTTAAATAAGTTCTTAGAAGCTACTAAAATGAAAAAGATGTACGGCAACTGGCATGACCAGGGCCGTTTATTGGCTTATTAAAAGAGGAGCGAACTCCTCTTGTTTACCAGCCTCTTTCCTGTAATCTCTCGTCCTGTGCGATAGTGGAGATTTCGATACCTTTCATGGCATCGCCGAGACCTTTGGAAACTTCAGCAATGATCTGTGGATCATCAAAGTGGGTTACTGCTTCGACAATGGCCTTGGCTCTTTTGGCGGGATTGTCAGACTTAAAGATTCCTGAACCGACAAAAACACCATCGGAACCGAGCTGCATCATCAAGGCAGCGTCAGCGGGAGTAGCAATACCGCCGGCCGCAAAATTAATGACTGGCATTCTCTGCAGCTGGGCAACTTCTTTTACCAGCTCAAAGGAGGCCTGGATTTCGCGGGCTACGGCCCTTAGTTCCATCTCGTCTTTATTCTGCAGTTCACGGACTTTGCCCATGATAACTTTCTGGTGGCGGACAGCTTCAATGACGTTGCCGGTTCCGGCTTCACCCTTGGTCCTGATCATAGCGGCCCCTTCATCAATCCGGCGGAGCGCTTCACCCAAATCACGGGCTCCGCAGACGAAAGGTACTGTGAACTTTTTCTTCTCTACATGATAAAAAGGATCAGCAGGTGTCAGTACTTCTGACTCGTCGATCATATCTACTCCGAGGGACTGCAGCACCTGTGCTTCTACAAAATGTCCGATCCGGCATTTAGCCATGACCGGAATGGAAACAGCATCAATAATTTCTTCAATCATTAAAGGATCTGACATTCTGGCTACGCCACCTTGGGCGCGGATGTCAGCGGGAACTCTTTCCAGAGCCATTACGGCAACGGCACCAGCTTCTTCTGCAATGGCAGCTTGTTCGGCGTTAGTAACATCCATAATTACTCCACCCTGCTGCATCTTGGCAAATCCTCTCTTAATGAGGTCGGTTCCATAACGAAGCTTGGCCATGTCCAATTCAAAAGGCATATTTATTCACCTTACCCTCTTTATCCTTGTCTGATATTTCAATCTTTCAGGATTGCTTGTGTTTTTCGACAGAGTTTTTTCAGATTACGTATTTTGACGGTTCTTTAAGCACGAAATTAATACAATTCTTGGAAAGCGTTATGTATATCTCCTTTCATCTTCTGCAAGATGTCCGCGAGGCGCCTAAGCAGAGTACCAGAATCTGGGACTGTAAAAATCGCAAATGCTGTGAGCAAGCTCAGAAGCGAAGGTGTCGACATAATCTCTTTCTCCACCGGAGAGCCAGATTTTGCAACCCCTGATAATATCACTCAGGCCTGTGTAACTTCTTTGAACAAGCATTTTACGCATTACACTCCCTCCGTCGGGATTCCCGAGCTCAGAGAGGCAGTTGCTGAAAAAAGCAGAACTGAAAACAACATTCCTTGTGAAGCGGCTAACGTGCTCGTCACGCCGTCGAAGCAGGCAATCTTCATGACTGCTCTGGCCATGATCAATGAAGGCGATGAAGTCATTCTGCCTGATCCATCCTGGGTAACTTATGATGCCTGTATCCGTCTGGCGGGAGGCATTCCTAAGTATGTCAAAGTCTCCGCGGAAAACGAATACCGCATGACGCCGGAGGAAATTGCGGAATTAATCACACCGGCTACCAAAATGATTTTCCTCAATACTCCTGCTAATCCTACCGGAGCAGTCGCGACAGAAGCGGACATGAAAGGCATTGCCGACTTAGCTATCGATCATGACCTTTTCGTGATGAGCGATGAAGTCTACGAAAAAATCATTTTTGAAGGCAAACATATTTCGATTGCCTCGCTGCCTGGCATGTTTGAGCGGACGATTACCATCAACGGTATGTCGAAAATGTATGCTATGACCGGTTGGAGATTAGGCTGGGTTATTGCCCCGCCCGAGATCTTCAAGTTCCTCAACACGCTGCAGACGCATTCTCTTACCTGCTGTACATCCTTTGCCCAGCAGGCTGGTGTGGAGGCTTTGCGGGGACCACAGGATTCCGTGAAAAAAATGGTTGAAGAGTTCCGTGTACGGCGGGACATCGTCATGGAAGAAATGGCAAAAATTCCCACACTCAACGCACCCAAACCGAAAGGGGCCTTTTACATTTTCCCGACTTACGATCACGATATCAGTTCCATTGACTTGACTGAATATCTGCTGACCAACGCTCATGTGGCAGTCACGCCCGGCTCGGCTTTCGGTCCTGCCAGTGATGGCCATGTGCGTATTTCTTATGCCTGTTCACGGGAAGATCTCCGTGAAGGCATGAAAAGGATTGGGGAAGCTCTGTCTAAATTAGACAGATAAACTCAATCTTTAACTCCTAAGGCTGCCAACAGTTCGTTGAAGCCTTCTTCTTTTTTGGCACTGGTTTTAATCAGCTGCTTGCCGCCGGTCACGGTGGCATAGTCTTTCTCTAAAAGACTGATGTCAATATCCATGTAGGGTGCGATATCCATTTTGTTGAGAACGGTGATGTCGGAAGACGAGAAAATCATCGGCTGTTTGCGAACCATGTCGTCTCCTTCGGTAACGGAAATGACCACAACCCGTTTGTCAGTACCTAAGGGAAAATCAGCGGGGCAGACGAGGTTGCCGACATTTTCAATGAAGAGGTAGTCGATTTCGTCTAAGTTCAATTTCTCCAAGGCATGATCAACCATGTGTGCATCAAGGTGGCACTCTTTGCCCGTGTTAAAATTCAAAGCAGGAATGCCAGCGGCTGTAAAGCGGTCATAATCATCTTGACCTACTAAATCCCCGGCAATGACGGCCGGCCGCAGACCTTTAGCTTTCATCAATACTGCCAGTTTGGTAATCAACAGGGTTTTACCGGAGCCGATGGCCCCCATAAAATCTACCGACTTGATGCCATGGGCATGCAAGAGGCTCAGATTATCTTCGGCAATCTTCCTATTATAAGCTAAAATGTCAGCTTCGACAGAGATATCTGCTATTTTGTGCACACTCTCTGTGAAGCCTTTAAAGGTTCTTAACGCTAACGCCGGCTTTATTCGCTTTTATGCTCTTCGTGATCTTCAGAGCAGCAGCCGCATTCGCATTCTTCATCGTCAAACTCAACGGGGCTGAGGTAATCGATTAAGAAGGCATTCATTTCTTCAATGAGCTTTTTAGCATCACTGGCCCGGCCCTCATCCAACAGACTCATCACCGTTTCGAGATCTTCTTGCATGGCTGATAAGTCTTCTTCGAGATCGTCCAACAGAATGTAGAACAGATCAATCTTATTCATCATACAAGGAAGATAGGTGGCATACGTCATTAAGATTCCGCAAGTTTTCAGCGCTTCAGTCTTTCTTGCCTATGCCCTCAACTTTCCAAGACTGGGCTATGGGTTTAGATAGTTGATATTTAATAATCAATAAAGATCATAACGACGGTCGGCAGTGTAAAACAAGCAACCGTCGACCTGGAAGGCCGACTGCAAGATTGTTGTAGCATATTTTGACACTCAACAGGGCTTACATTTTCACCGTTGCTTAGCATTCTCGCCTATCAATTCCGAGGGGTAACCTTCAAGTTGCTTCATGCTATCAGGTATCACGCCGGGATGCTTCAGGGCAACTGCGGTCTCAGAGAGGAGAAATTGCAAATGGCCTATTGGAACAAAGATATCGAGACAATGCCAGCCAAAGATTTGGAGGCCCTTCAGTACCAACTTTTGAAAAATTTGATCAGAAGAGTTTACGATTCTTCACCGTTTTATCATGACAAGATGAAGGCTGCCGGTGTCCTGCCGGAAGATCTTCAGAGCTTAGCCGACATTCGCAAGCTGCCCTTCATGAAAAAACAGGATCTGCGGGATGGTTACCCAGATAAAACTTTTGCGGTGCCGAAGAAGGAAGTTGTCCGTTATCACGCTTCGTCCGGAACGACTGGTAAACCAACCGTTGTCGGCTATACGCGAAAGGATATTGAGATGTGGACCACTTCGCTGGCAAGGGCGATGAAATCCATGGGCCTTGGCGAAGATGATGTTGTTCAGGTCAGCAATACTTACGGTCTTTTCACCGGCGGACTGGGTTTCCACTATGCCGCAGAAATGATCGGAGCGTCCGCAGTACCGGCATCGACAGGCAATACTGAACGGCAGATTGAATTAATTCAGGACTTAGGCGTCACGGCAATGGCCTGCACTCCTTCTTATCTGCTGCACATTGGCGAAGTGGCGGAAAAGAAAGGCATCTCCCTCAAGAATGATACTAATCTGCGCATCGGCCTCTTGGGCGGCGAACCCTGGTCAGATAAGATGAGAGAAAGAATCGAGGACTGGCTGGGCGTTAAAGGCCACAACTGCTATGGTACCTCCGAACTCTCCGGACCGATGTTTTCCGAATGCTCGGAAATGGATGGGGTCCACATTTGGGGCGATCTCGCTTATGTAGAAATCCTCGACACGGAAACCGGTGAACCGGTTGCCCCGGGTGAAAAGGGTGAAATGGTCATCACCATGCTGCAGAAAGAAGCACTGCCGATCATCCGTTACCGCATTGGCGACATCACTTCGATGTATGAGGAGCCGTGTCCCTGCGGCCGTACTCATCCGCGTATCCGCCGGCTTTCAGGCAGGGTCGATGATATGCTGGTCATCAGAGGTATCAACGTCTTCCCGTCTCAGGTGCAGCATACCTTAATGGGCATTCCGGAAGTGGGTGAACACTTCCAGATTGTAGTTGACCGCAAAGGGGTTCTTGATACGATGATGGTACGGGTAGAACTCAATCAGGACTCCTTTACCGATAACATTGTCAAATTAATGGAGATTCGAGAAAACATCTCCTACCGTTTGAAAAATGCTTTAAACATCAGTTCGGCCGTCGAACTGGTCGCGCCAGGAACCCTGCCGCGTTTCGAAGGCAAAACTAAATTCGTCGTTGACAACAGAGGTGACTTCTGATGTATGAACAATATTATCTCAAACAACTTTCCATCTTCTCGGAAAACCAACCCGGGAAGCTGGCAACCGCGGCTAAGGCTATGAAGGACGCCAATATCAACATCTATGCGTTTACTATCGCGGAAGGTGCTGGTTATGGGGTCATCCGCCTGTTGGTCAACGATCACGAAGCAGCTAAAGCGGCTGTGGAAAAAGTAGGCTTCATGGTTACTTTCACCGATGTACTGGCCCTTAAAATGGAAGACCGGCCCGGAGGACTTTATGAAGCAATCAAATCCTTCTGCAAAGCCGGTATCAACATCGAATACTCTTACGCCTTTGAGGGTAAGAATGGTGATGTCTTAATCATCAGAGTTGAGGATCCCGAACTAGCTGCCAAGAAGCTGCTGGATGCCGGTGTCGAACTCTTTGACATCACCTGTTTTGAGTGATTTCAGTCTTTAAAATACAACATCGCGTTGCAGATAGTAGCGGCGATGTTGCTTCCTCCCTTTCTGCCGCGGGCAACAATATAAGGGACGTCAGTTTCCATAATCAGCTCTTTAGCTTCGACGACGTTAACGAAACCGACTGGTGCGCCAATAATCAGGGCCGGCCGCAGACCTTCAGCAATCAGTTCTTTTAAGCGGATCAAAGCGGTCGGAGCATTGCCGATGGCAAAAATAACTTCCCCAGAAATCTCCGCCCCTTTTTCCATGCAGATGGTGGCGCGGGTACAGCCTCGTTTCTTGGCGGCTTCTGCTACTTCGGCATCGCGCATGAAGCAGTGAACCTGGCCGCCGTATTCTGCCATCTTTTTCTTGTTAATGCCGGCCGCAGCCATTTCGGTATCGGTAACGATCGAAGCACCATTGCGTAAAGCCTGAATACCGATCTCCGCTGCCTTTTCTGAAAAGCAGAGGTTGTCGGCATAATCAAAATCAGCTGAAGTATGGATACAGCGCTTGATGATGGAGAACTGCGGTTCGGGCCAGGTACGGCCGTTTAATTCGCTGGTAATGATCTCCATGCTTCTCTTTTCAATCTCTTCCGGACGAACAATTTCAATTTTAGTCATCGCTTCACCTTATAAGTTGTAACCGCGCGGGGTAATCATCCGGTCCTTAGAGATGTAAGTCTGTGAATTGCCAATAATGACAATGCTGAACATATCGATCTCGGCGTTCTTCAGTTCTCCCAGGGTGGTCAGGCATTTAGCCTCATCTTTGCGGCCAGCATTGCGGACAATGCCCACCGGTGTCTCGGGACGGCGGTACTTGAGCAGAATTTCCGCTGCCTGCTCGACATAATCAGTACGTTTCTTGCTTTTAGGATTATAAAGACAAACAATCATATCGCCGAGACCAGCGCAGTCGACGCGCTTCATAATTAAGTCCAAAGGCGTCATTAAATCACTGAGACTGATAATTGCCAGATCGTGCATGAGGGGTGCCCCGAGCACGGAAGCAGCAGCACTGGCCGCGGTAACTCCTGGTACCGTCTCAATTTCAATGTCGGCCTGGAGTTCGTCAGCTACTTGATAGATAATGCCGGCCATACCGTAAATCCCTGAATCGCCACTGCTGACCATAGCTACCGTCTGCTCCTTCATCGCTTCTTCTACGGCAATCCGGCAGCGTTCGACTTCTCTCATCATTGGTGTAGCGATATAATTTTTGTTAGGAAAAAATTCTTTTAATAATTCAATATAGGTGGTGTAACCAGTAACAACATCGGCTTTTTCAATGACTTCGACCGCTTTAACGGTCATGTGTTCTTTCCCGCCGGGGCCGAAACCCACTACGTACAATTTGCCCATGTTTTTCACTCCACACCCTGACGGAATTCGTGCGTGAAGGTCTTGTCATACAACTTTGACAATTCGTACTCGTCACCGAGGAAGTCACCGACGACTGTCAACGCAGTCTTTTTGATACCTGCTTCTTTGACTTTACCTGCAATATCAGCTAACGTACCCATAACGATCTTCTGATCTTCCCAGGTGGCTTTGTAAACCACGGCGACCGGTGTCGTTGCTTCATAGCCTTCCTGTAAAGCGGCAACCAGTTCATCCATCATGCCGACGCTGAGGAAAATAATCATGGTCGAGTGATGTTTTGCCAGTGAGCTGATGCTTTCTTGGGGTGGCATTGGTGTACGGCCTTCCATACGGGTAATGATCACTGTCTGACTGACACCCGGCAGTGTATATTCTTTTTTCAGTACGGCGGCAGTTGCCAAAAAGGAACTTACGCCGGGAATTATTTCATATTTAATTCCTAATTCATCGAGGGCATCCATCTGTTCGCGGTGGGCGCCATAAATAGCGGGATCGCCAGTATGAACCCTGACAACTTTCAGACCTTTTTCTTCGCCCTCTTTCATAACAGCAATAACATCTTCCAGGGTCATGCTGGCACTGTTGTGGATTTGTGCTGTAGGCTTAGCTCCGGCTAATACTTCCGGATTGACTAATGAACCTGCATAAATGATGATGTCTGCCTCACCAATCAGTTTTTTACCTTTGACGGTAATTAAATCAGGATCTCCCGGTCCTGCGCCAATAAATGATATCATAGTTAATCCTCATTTTTTCTTAATAATTACTGTTGTTAAATAATTGTAATCTTGCTGGAGATCGATCGGTCCAATGTACTGTCCGTCAAGACCGGCACGACTGATGACTGTCGCTTTGCTCAGGGCAATGCCTTTTTCCGTCATGGTTGCCGCCAGCTTCCGCATGCTCTCCCCGCCGGCTTTCATCACGACAATGTTTTCAAACATGGTGAGGGCGTTAGCCAGCAGAGTACCGTCTTGCGTAGAAGGAATGATGACCAAGGATTCACGTCCCTCCATCAACGGCAGTTTAGCGAGTGCAGCGCCGCTGCAGAAGGAAGGAATGCCGGGAATGATTTCTGTGGCAAAACCTGCTTCTTCAATGTATTGATTGATATACATATAGGTAGAATAAACAGCAACATCGCCGATGGTAATCATGGCAATGTCCCGGCCTTTTTCTAACTCGTCAGTTAATTGTTTTCCGGCATCCGCCCGGCATTTTACCCGCACATCATCATCGGGATTCATGCTGAAGAGGACTTCAATCACTTTCTTTTGTGAAACATCTACCACTTGTGTGACAATATCCATGGCGACACTGTGTTCGCCCAAGACTTTGACTGGTATGGCGATAACTTCTGAATTCTCTAAGACTCTCTTGGCTTTCAAGATAAGCAGCTCAGGATCTCCTGGCCCTACACCTATTCCGTATAATTTCCCGGTCATCAGTATCGTCTCCTAATTATGAAATTTGATCGTTTTAAGCTTAACTTAGCGCGGTAATGAGATGCCAAGTATTATAAATTTGGCACATATATCCAATAATCAGTTAGCGGTAACATATTAACCAATAGCAAGTTGAGTAGGAAAGAACTCTGGAGTAGAAAATGGCAGAAGATTCCCCCGCCGAGCTGTATGTTTACAGAAATAATCAGCGTCTGCGTTGCGGTCACACCACTGGCTCATGCGCGACAGCGGCAGCTAAAGCGGCGGCGATTATGCTTTTTTCCGGTGTGCCACTAACTGAAGTAAGCATTCTCACACCTAAGGGTACATGCCTGACGTTACCAGTTTTGGATGTTAAAATTTCCGAGCATAATGTTTCTTGTGCCATCCAAAAAGACGGTGGCGATGACATTGATGTTACACATGGAGCCTTAGTCTATGCCGAAGTCTCGTTAGTTGATGAAGGAATCATCATCGACGGCGGGCTGGGGGTAGGCCGTGTTACCAAAAAAGGGCTAGATCAGCCGGTAGGTCAGGTAGCGATCAACAGTGTGCCCCGTCAGATGATTACCAACGCTCTGAACGAAGTTTGTGCAGAATACGATTATCACCGTGGGCTGCAGGTTATCATCTCCGTTCCGGAAGGCGTCCGCTTAGCTGAAAAAACCTTCAATCCCCGCTTGGGCATTGTCGGCGGTATTTCGATCATTGGTACCACCGGTATTGTGGAACCCATGAGCCAGGAAGCTTTGGTGGAAACGATCAGGACGGAAATGAAAATGCGCCTGGCCAATGGTTCACGGGTCATTCTCGCTGTACCGGGAAATTACGGCGAAGATTTCTCTAAAACGATCTGCACCGTGCCTGCGGAAGAGGTGGTGAAATGCAGTAACTTTGTTGGTGAAACAATCGACAGCGCTGCCGAATTCGGAGCCAGCGGACTGCTGTTCATCGCCAACATCGGCAAGTTTGTGAAGGTAGCCGGCGGGATTATGAACACTCATTCCCGGCAGGCTGATGCCCGCTTGGAGATCTTGGCTGCCAACGCAGCAGTGGCTGGAGCCGATCACGACACCTTACTCCGCGTGATGCAGGCCGTAACCACTGAGGATGCTTTGGCCATTCTACACGAAAAGGGCCTTCTTGCCGAAGTGATGGCTTTAATCACTGAGAAAGTTGACTTTTATCTTCGTAACCGGGCGCAGGACCGTCTCAAGATCGGTGCGATTATTTTCTCTTCGGTCTATGGTAAATTGGGAGAAACTAAAGACGCAGAAGACCTTCTCCACCAGTTAGAGGCGGGTGGAGCATGAAGATTGAATTAATCGCTTTCTCGAAGAACGGCTGTTCTCTGGCTGAACGGATTGCTACAGAACTGTCTGCCCACAATCATCATTGTGAAACTTATCGCAAAGGTAATTTTGTTGCCGATTGCCAGGCAACTGCGGTTACTTCTTCTTTACACAGCTGGACAGAAGAGGCCTTCGCGGCTGCTGAAGCACTTGTTTTTGTCGGCGCCGTCGGTATCGCTGTGCGGGCCATCGCGCCGTTTGTTGCTAATAAGACCCAAGATCCAGCAGTAGTCGTGGTGGATGAGAAAGGAAACTATGCTATTTCTTTACTTTCCGGGCACATCGGCGGAGCCAACAAGCTAACGACGACCATCGCGGCGGCAATCGGCGCCGAGGCAGTCATCACCACGGCTACTGATATCAATGGTAAATTCGCGGTGGATGCTTTTGCGGAAGAACGGGGATTGTACATTAGCAACATGACTCGGGCCAAAGAGATCTCGGCAGCAATTCTTGCGCGAGGAAGTGTAAATTTTCAGAGTGATTTTCCCATCAATGGCCAACTGCCAGATGGTCTCACTTACGCTGCCGAAGGCGAACTTGGTGTTTACATTTCTTCTACGGAACTTAAAAAACCATTTCATAAAACTTTACATTTAATTCCTAAAACAATTACGGTCGGTATCGGCTGCCGCAAAGACACTCCTTGTGAACAAATTGAAGAATTAGTTATCAAGGTGTTGCGCAGCAATGAGCTTTCACTTCATAGCGTTAAAGCGGTAGCCAGTATCGATCTGAAAAAGAATGAAGAAGGAATTTTACAATTTTGTAAGAAATATGAGCTTCCACCGTCTTTTTACACTAAAGAAGAGTTGGAAGAAGTAAAGGGTGATTTTTCAGAATCTTCCTTTGTTAAAAATATAACTGGTATCGGCAATGTCTGTGAAAGGGCCGCTTTGAAAGTAGCTAACGAAGGCACTTTGATCCAAAAGAAAGTGGCTGCTAATAGCGTCACGGTCGCGCTGGCTTCCGAGCCGTACCAGATTTACTTCTAAATGTGATTATAATGACTGAAAAAATTCTTATCTTTGCTGGAACAACGGAAGGACGTCTCCTTGCGGATTATCTCAGTGCACATCAACTCGCAGCTCATGTCTGCGTCGCTACTGAATACGGTGAACAGTTAGTTACCAAGAGTGAATATGTGAGCGTCTCCGCTGGCAGACTGGATTGTCAAGGCATGCAGGACTTGATCAAAGAAGGCTTTTCTTTGGTTATTGATGCTACTCATCCTTATGCAGTGATTGTTTCTGATAATCTGCGGGAAGCCTGTAAGCGAACCGGTGTCGAATATCTGCGGCTCTTAAGGCGTGAAGGGGCTCACCAAGGCGACATGGTCGTCGTTCCCAGCGTAGAAGAAGCAGTCAACTATCTTCAGAATACCGAAGGCAACATTCTTGTTGCTACTGGCAGCAAAGAACTGGCTAAATTCACCGCTCTGCAAGATTACCAGCAGCGGGTTTTCGCCCGTGTTCTTTCTACTGCTTCGGTTGCTCAGGCTTGTGCGGAGTTAGGCTTTGAAGGTAAAAATCTCATCTGTATGCAGGGCCCATTCTGTGAAGAATTGAATTATGGCATGCTTAAGCAGATTGCTGCGAAATACATGGTAACTAAAGACTCAGGCACCGTCGGCGGCTTCGAGGAAAAAGTGCGTGCGGCCAAGCGGGCTGGTGTACAAATTATTCTTGTTGGACGGCCGCGCGGTGATGAAGGTAAGTCGTATGAAGAAGTGATTACTGAGATAAATTCACGTTTTGGAATCAATGAAGCACAGACAATTCCGCTGGCTGCTAACAAAAAGATCACCTTAGTCGGGATCGGCATGGGTGATGCCCAGCAGCTGACTTTAGAAGCAGTAACAGCCTGTGAAAATGCTGACGTCATCATTGGTGCTGAACGGATGCTTTCAACAGTCAAAACTTACTGTGGCAACACCTTCAACGCATATCTTGCCGATGATGTGATGAATTTTATCAACGCTCATCCGGAGTATAACAACATCGTGGTGGCTTTGTCCGGCGATGTCGGTTTTTACAGTGCTGCGCGGAAGTTAATCGATCTCATTGAACGCACTGATTATGAATTGGCAATAGTCTGCGGCATCTCTTCCGTTGTTTACTTATGTTCAAAACTGAAAACCTCTTGGGAAGACGTGACGCTACTGAGTGCTCATGGCCGTGAAGTAAACGTTACTGCTGCGGTAAGGAGCCATCGCAAAACCTTTTTCCTTTTGAGCGGAGTGGACAGTGTCGTTAAAGTCTGCCATACACTGCTTGCCGCCGGTTTAGATGACGTATACTTACACGTCGGTGAAAACCTCTCTTATGCTGAGGAAATCATCACTTCTGGTCGTCCTGCAGAATTGAAAGATAAAAAGTTTGGCAGCTTATGTGTTGTTTTGATCATCAACGAGGCAGCAGACGCTACACTCCCGCTGGGCATTGATGATGAATCATTTATCCGTGGTTCAGCACCGATGACTAAAAGCGAGATTAGAAGTCTCTCGATTGTCAAGCTAAAGTTAACTCCGGACGCTGTCATTTATGACATTGGTGCGGGCACTGGTTCGGTTTCTGTGGAAATGGCTCTGGCTGCTCCTGAAGGAGTTGTTTACGCTATTGAAAAGAATGCGGAGGCCCTTGCTCTGATGAAGCAGAATAAGGAAAAATTCGCCACTTCTAATCTGCAGGTGATTGAAGGTACAGCCCCTGCAGCTTTAAATGAGCTGCCGGCACCCACCCACGCCTTTATTGGCGGTTCATCCGGCAATCTGCGGGAAATCATCGAAGTCTTACTGTCCAAAAACAAAGATGTAAAAATTGTCCTCAATGCCGTCACTCTTGAAACCGTCTCGGAAGCGCTGGATTGTCTGACCAATTTTGGTTTCCAAAGTCATGACATCGTCCAACTTTCGGTGGCCAAAGCACGAGAATTAGGCAGGTACAACCTGATGACGGCGCAGAACCCAATCTATATTTTCACCTTTAGTAAACCGACTAAATATAACTGAAGGTTATAATGACCTTCTATTTTTCTATTTTCTCTTAGAAAATCTCCCGATGCTTTTAATAATACTTCCGATATTTGCCATATTATTGGATATATTATCCAATACGTGATGAAATATAATGATACATCGCATCAACGAGCACAGTAGGGATAACCTATCCGATTGCTAACGTGCCACAACACGCTATGTGAGGAGCTGGTTACAATTGATGGTGCCCAACGCTCGCCAAGGAGGTAAAAATAAATGCATATCGTAGAAGGACAATTGCCCCCGATCTGGGCAGCATTTTGGTACTTAGTAGCTCTGCCAATCATCGTTTATGGTGCTCTCAAACTTATCAAACTTTTACGGGAAAAGCCAGAGTTGAAAATAACGGTCGCTCTTTCAGGAGCGTTTATCTTTGTCTTATCTGCTCTGAAACTTCCTTCTGTAACCGGTTCATCTTCTCACCCTACTGGTACTGGTCTGTCTAGTGCTCTCTACGGACCAGCGATTACTGCAGTCTTATCGACAATTGTTCTGTTATTCCAGGCACTTTTGTTGGCACATGGCGGCATCACCACTCTGGGTGCCAATGTAGTCTCTATGGGTATTGTGGGGCCGGCAGTAGGCTATGCGGTATTCAAAACGATGAGGAAAGCCAATGTGGGGATCGGTCCTTCGATGTTTGCCACGGCGGCTCTTGCAGACTTGGTAACCTACATTGTCACTGCTTTCCAATTAGCGCTTGCGTTCCCCGGTGATCTTGGTGGATTCATCTCATCGTTTACACAGTTCCTAGGAATCTTTGCTGTCGTGCAGATACCGCTAGCTATCGTTGAAGGTATCATCTTTGCAATCTTTGCCGACTATCTCATGAGAGTCAGACCCGAGTCTTTCGAAACGATCAAAATCAAACTTAAATCAAAGTTTGTAGCAGCGGAGAGTGAATAAGCATGGAGCGAAAGTATTGGTATCTCCTCGGATTGGTAGCGATCATCGTCATCTGTGTGGTTCCCTTCATCGTTAACCCTGATGCCGAGTTTGGTGGAGCAGATGATGCAGCCGGCGAACTGGTTGAAGATACTGGCTATGAGCCATGGTTCGAAAGCATCATTGGCGATTTGCCCTCTGAAACTGAATCAATGCTGTTTGCTTTACAAGCCGCCATTGGTGCCCTCATCATTGGTTTTGTACTAGGCAGAATTAGCAAAAAATCACCTACTGAAAAATCAGAAAGGGCGTCTGTTAAAACAGACGACTGAGGGCAGGTCGGCCAATGCACAATCACAACATCGACGAAATTGCCTACAGCTCCCGAATGCTTAATTGGTCACCCTTGGGAAAATTCATCTTAATGATTTTTCTCTTGATTGGCTCTTTATTAGCCGATAGTCTCGTAGTGCCGATCGTTGTGTTCTGCATTGGCGCCGCCCTTCTTTTTTATTCCACTAATTTTAAGATCCCCAAAATAATCGGTTTAGCTCTCGCCGCCTCACTGGTAACCATCCTCTTCAGCTGCATCATTATTCTCTTTGTTACTGCTGGTGATACTATGCTCTACGAGGGAACAATCCTCGGGCTCGGTTACACAATCACCGACGGCGGTCTCCGTTTAGCTACTTTGATTCTGGTCAGATCAATTGCCGGTATGACCGTTATGCTTTCCTTCGCTACTTCTACGCCAGTGCCGTACTTGGCTCATGCGATGCGTCAGATTCATTTGCCGAAGGAGATCACCGAACTTGTCGTTCTGATCTACCGCTATTCATTTCTGTTACTGGAAGAGCTGCAGACGATGTGGACCGCTGCTTCCTGCCGTTTAGGCTTCCACGGCCTTAAGAATAAAGTCCGTACAACAAGTAAAATCGCGGTCGGTCTTTTCATAAAATCGCTGGACATCACCGACCGTGCCCAGATTGCTCTGCAGTGCCGGAATTTTAACGGTGAATTTCCTTCCTACCGGCTCCCCAAAAACATTTCTGCAGCATGGATTATCGTACCGATAATTTCCTTTATTCTTTTATATTTCTTAAATATCTACACCCGCGGGTGGATTGTAATAGGTGCATGACATGGACTCTGAAATAATCTTGGAAACGCAAAATCTTGAATATTTTTACCACAAGGATGATTTAGCCTTAAGAGATGTGTCCATAAAAATTCCCAAGGGTAAAAAAACTATCCTGCTTGGTGCTAATGGTACCGGCAAGTCTACGCTCTTTTTACACTTCAACGGTGTCTTGAAACCTAAGAAAGGCAAGGTTCTGTACAATGGTCAAGAAATCACCTATTCGGCGAAAGCCCTTTCCGAACTGCGTTCAAAAGTGGCAGTAGTTCTGCAGAATCCCGACGATCAGATTTTCTCCACTACCGTGGAAGAAGATGTGGCCTTCGGACCCCTGAACATGGGTTTGCCGCGTGAGGAAGTTGAGAAACGGGTAGAGGAAGCACTGTTCTTGGTTAACATGACTGAATACCGCAGCCGTCCTTCCCAGCAGCTTTCTTTTGGCCAGCGCAAGCGGGTTGCCTTTGCCGGAGCTTTGGCTATGAAGCCGGAAGTTTTGATTATGGATGAACCCACAGCGGGTCTTGATCCACAGATGACTCATGAACTGATGGAACTGACAGATGAGTTAGTCCATTTGGGAACGACAGTCATCATTTCTACCCACGATGTGGCGATGGCCTATACCTGGGCTGAAGAGTTGCATGTCCTCCAGAACGGCCGGTTAGTATTTTCTGGTAAATCAGAAGAATTCTTTACTGACCCGGTGCGTGTCCATCTAGCCGGACTTTCCCAGCCAGTATTGTTTGAAATTAATGCCCACTTAGAAAGTCTGGGTAAAGGACAGCAGCAGCCTTATCCGCGCAACATCACGCAGTTCATCAGCAAACTAGCACCAAGCGCCACCGCGCCCGGCACGCTTCATCTGCTGCCTGTTAATGGTAAGCTAGAACAGGAAACGATTGATGCCATTATCCGCAAGTGCAACAACGGCAAAGCGCGGGTAGGCATCAGCGGTACTGGTGCCCGTATTGCCGGTTCGGTGGGGATGATCTCCGCTGATTATGTTTTTAATTCCATTGAAAATTGTCTGACAGAGACGATTTTGGGTTTAGACGCCATCATCTGCTATGATGAATGTCTTGAAGGCATCATTCGTGAAAAACTCGCCAATCTGATGGATAATTTTGGCATGAACATCAAAGTGGTGAAGGAAGAGAATCCTGCGCAGTAAACGGTATCAACACATTGTGCCGTAATAACACGTAGCAATACGCATATATAGAGAATCAATTATCCCAACGCGCAGCTCTCATGCTGTGTAGGTTGATGAGCCGATGTTGGGTATTGAAGATCCTTGGATATTGACTGCCTATGCTTTGCTGTTTCTGTCAGCAGCGCTTTGTGTCATCTATCCCATCTTGCGTAGAAAAGACAAGGAGGATGAAGAATGAACACGACCGCCTTTGCTATTCTGACAGTTCTCTATATCATCGCTGTTATTTATCTGGGGTATCTGGGTTGGAAAAAAACACGCGGCTCGGAAGATTACATGCTGGCGGGAAGAAAGCTAAGCCCTTGGGTAATTGGTTTATCCTATGGTGCTACTTTCATCAGCGTTTCGGCGATTATCGGCTTTGGCGGACAAAGTGCTAAACTCGGTATGGGTTTAGTCTTTTTAGCGATGCTCAACATCGCCGTTGGGGTGTTGCTGGCTTTCATTGTTTTCGGAGGCCGTACACGCAAATTGGCCAAGAAATTAAATGCCGTTACTTTTCCCGATCTTTTAGGCAAATGTTACAATTCCAACATCATCCACCTGATCACGGGCATCACCATCTTGGTGGCCATGCCACTCTATGCGGCAGCTGTTTTAATCGGCGGTTCCGAGTTTTTATCCATCACTCTGGGTTTAAGTTATGAATCGGCGCTGGTTATTTTTACTGTAGTAACTGCCGTCTACGTCATTTTAGGCGGTTTAATCGCGGTCATGTATACGGAAGCGATGCAGGGCGTCATTATGATCGGCGGCATGATCGTCCTTTTCATTCTGACTTATGCACTCTTCCCAGATCTGGGCGGCTTAACGGGCATCAATGAAGCCCTGAGCAATCTCACACCGCCAGCTGATCTCGTGAGCCAGGGTATGAACGGTTGGACATCCATGCCGGACTTTGGCAGTCCGATTTGGTATACTTTGGTTACCACCATGATTCTGGGTGTCGGTATCGGGGTTTTAGCGCAGCCGCAGTTGGTCGTTCGTTTTATGACTGCCAAGGATGAGAAAACGTTACGCCGTTCCATTCCCGTCGGCGGTATTTTTATTCTCCTGACCGCTGGTATCATCTACACCGTCGGTCCGATCAGCAATCTGTGGTTCACTGACATGTACGGCATGGACGCCTGGTCATATTTGCATAATGTCGATCAGATTATCCCTGCCTTTATTGACGGCGCTTTCTCCAACTCGCTGTTTGGACTGTTCGTACCCATCTTCATGATCGTTTTGCTTTCAGCGGCAATGTCTACCCTCAGCTCAGTGTTCCACTCGCTGGGTACTTCGGCAGGATTTGATATTTGGAAATCAGTACAGAAGATCAGACATCCGGATGTGGAACCCAAGACCTCCATGAAGCTTACTAAGTATGCGATGATCGTCATGATCATTCTGAGCTTGGTCCTGGCGTTTTGCATGCCTGCTAACATCATTGCCCGCGCTACTGCAATGTACATGGGTCTGTGTGCCTGTGCCCTACTGCCGGCTTTCTGCATGGCCTTGTTCTGCAAACAGCCGCTGGTCAAACCGGCGCTCTGGAGTATCGTATCAGGTTTAGTTTCCTGGTTCCTCTGGACAGTCTTTGTGCACATTGCCGAATCTTCGCAGTTAGGTATCTGTAAAGCCCTCTTCGGCGTTGATGCGTTACTGGGGCAGCCCTGGCAGCTCATCGATCCACTCTTGATCGCTTTACCGATTTCCACAGCCGTCATGATTATCGGCTGGTTCATCTGCAGAAATCAAGCTGATGTGCCTGCTGCCACCAACCGAGAACTGAGCGGAAAAGAATAAAATCCGCTCTTCTCCGACTTGGAGGCTATGGAACAATATCTGGTCATGTTTAAACTGCGCGAAGATTCCTACGGCGGTTCCGAGGAAGAAGCAGCCTTCATGCTTGCGGATCAAATCATTCCGTCCTTAGAGCGGCTAGCCGAGATTGAAAACGATCACAAGGTACTGGGTGGTTTCATCGAGGGGCAGCGTTCAGGGGCGTTTATCTTTTCCGTAGAGGATTATGCAGAAATCGACAAAACACTCTCGCTGCTGCCGATCATGAATGTTTATGATGTGGATGTGGCACCGTTGCAGACGATCACTTCTGCTTTAGAACGTGATCGCAACATCGTCGGAGAAGTCAAAAAAGCCGCTGGACTGTAGAAAGAGTTATTCGATTTGTAGGTATGTGGTAGCTTATGCAATTCCTTGCGCTGATGAAGATTAATGAGGAAGGAGTGGGAAGCACCGATGAGGAAAACAAAACAATTCTCCGTGAGAAAATCCTTCCTGGCTTAAAAATTCTCAATTCTTGGGAACAAGAAGGAAAATTACGCGGAGGCCTTTTCCACGGCCAGCGCTCAGCAGTTTTAATTGTGGAAGCAGCCTCTTTAGAAGAGCTTGACCAGATGATGGAAACCATTCATCTGAACGGTGCTTTTGATGCGGATGTCATCGAGCTGCAGACGATTGCTGATGCTTTAGCAAAAGACGAAGAAGTACTGAAAACGTTAGATTCTTCCGATGCCTGAGTTAACCACCATAAGTTTCTGCGAACAACGGAATGAAAATGCCGTCTTTGTTTACTTCGGCGGGCGCCGATAAATAAAGTTCATGTATTAGAACTGCAACTCACTCCGCGCATCTACCGTCTGACAGGCGGAAAGTCACGCTTGTGAAGATCAAATCATGCCCGCCGGGCATCTTTGATCCTCGAAACAAGAACCTTGCTGAGCGAGGGTATGTCACCTAATGTATGATACTGATAAACTGCTGCCAATGCAGTTCCACACAAGCAGATTATTCTGCAACTCTGCGGAACAAAAAGCGCATGCGGGCACAATCGTATCAAAAGAGACTATATGGGATGAATCGTTATGGTCTCAGGCGCTTAACAACCGTGGAATCGAGAGGGGATAATTTGAATCGTACGCTTTTTACAGTTGGTCCAGTCGAGGTCCGCAAGGAGGTCCTCGAAGCCATGACAAAACCGATGATGACTCATCGTGGCAAAGACTATGAACAGCTCCAGGCAGGAGTAGTTGAAAAACTCCACAAGACCCTGGACACCGACATGAATATCATGATGTCCCCATCTTCCGCATCGGGGCTTTTGGAAGCTTGTGTAAGATGCGGTGTAAATTCCAACATGGTGGGAATTTCTAATGGTTCCTTCGGTAACCGCTGGCAGAGCATTGGTACTGAAAATGGTCGGAACGTCAAGAAAATTAATGTCGAATGGGGCAAAGCGGTACGAGCTGAACATTTAGCCGGCCAGATTGATGACAGCACGGAAGCCGTCACCATGATTGCCAATGAAAGTTCGACCGGCGTACTCAATCCTGTGCAAGAGCTCAGCGATGCCATTCGTAGCCAGCACGACCCTCTCATCTTTATCGATGCGGTTACCGCCGCCTATGGCAGCGACATGCATTTGAAAAAGTTGGATGCTGACGCCGTTGTCTTTGGTACTCAGAAAGCTTTAGCACTTCCCCCTGGTCTGGCAGTCATCTGCTGTTCAGATCGTTTGCTAAAGAAAGCAGAAACAGTACCCAACCGGGGTTACTATTTTGATCTCTTACAAATGAAAAAAATGGCTGATAAGCACTTTTCTTTAACCACTCCACCCGTATCCTTGTTATACGGCTTAGACTATCAGCTAGATAGAATCTTAAAAGAAGGCGTACAGAACAGGTATGCCCGTCATCAGGAAATGGCTGACACCGTCCATGCCTGGGCTGAAAAGAAACTTGGTCTTTTTGCTGAAGAAGGATTCCGCTCCAAGACGATCTCCGTGATCTGCAAAAAAGGTCTGGATTTCGGCAAACTGCAAAGCAAGCTCAATGAGCGGGGCTTTGAAATCTCCAACGGCTATGGTGACGTGAAGGACACCACCTTCCGTATTGGTCACATGGGAGACCTTACTGTTCCAGAAATTAAGGGTCTTCTCAAAAACATTGATGAAATCTTAGAGGAATTGCAATGATAAAACTACTAGTTAGCGACGAGCTCTCTCAAGAGGGTCTGAACATGTTGAGGAAAGGGGGCGCCGTTGAAGTTGACGCCAAGCCTAACCTGCCACATGATGAATTAGTGAAAATTATTGGGGACTACGACGCTCTGGTAATTCGTTCCGGTACTAAAGTAACTGAAGATGTTATTGAAGCCGGTAAAAAACTGAAAGTTGTCGGCCGTGCGGGAGTAGGTGTCGACAATGTCGATGTTAATGCTGCTACCAAAAAAGGTATTTTAGTCATGAACACCCCCGCAGCCAACATCATTTCTGCCGCTGAACACACCATGGCGATGATGATGGCTCTTGCCCGTAACATTGTTCCCGCCAACGTCTCCTTAAAAGCCGGCGAATGGAAACGTTCTAAATTTACTGGTATTGAACTTAACGGTAAAACGCTCGGTATCATCGGTATCGGCCGGGTAGGCGGCGAAGTTGCCAAGCGTTCCAAATCCTTCGGTATGAAACTGATCGGTTACGATCCTTACATTCCCCCCGAGGTAGCTGTTAAACTGGGCGTCCGTCTGATGTCTCTGGAAGAAGTAGTGGAGCAGGCTGACATTATCACCATTCACGCTGCTTTGACTCCGGGAACCTTCCACTTAGTCAACAAAGATCTCATTGCCCGCATGAAGCCGAATGCAATGATCTTGAACGTAGCCAGAGGCGAATTAATTGACAGCGAAGCCTTGTATGACGCTCTCAAGAACAAAAAGATCGCTGGTGCTGCGTTAGATGTCTTTGAGCAGGAACCACCAACCGGTTCACCACTACTCACCTTGGACAACATCGTTGTGACACCGCACTTAGGCGCCTCTACCAAAGAAGCTCAGGAAAAGGTATCAGTGGAAATGGCAGAAGCCGTTATGGCCTTTTTAGTCGATCATAAGATTAAAAATGCGATCAATGCCCCTGTCCGCGGTATGGATCCCAAAGTGCTGCCCTTTATCTCCGTTGCTGAAAGACTGGGTGCCTTTGCGGTACAGTTAGTTGATGCTCCGGTTTCCAAAGTAAATGTTACCGTTTACGGTGAACTCGCGGCAGTCGACACCAAAATGATCACTGTCTCGGCGTTAATGGGCGTTCTTTCCAGTTTATCAACCGAATCACCCAACATCATCAACGCAGAGTACATTGCAAAAGAGAAAGGCATCCAGATTATGGAGTCTAAAGTAGAAGATTCCAAACGTTACGTTAACATGATTTCTGTAACGATCGAATCTGACAACTGCCGGCGGGAAGTTCGTGGAACAGCCTTCCCGGAATCCGAACCACGCTTGTTAGGTATCGACGACTTCGATCTGGATATTCCTCTGGAAGGCGACTTCTTACTCTCTGCCCACGCTGATGTACCCGGTATTATCGGCCGTGTCGGAGCAATCCTTGGTGACAAGGGTGTTAACATTGCTCGGATGGGCTTGGGTCGCAAAGACAAAGGCGGCAACGCGCTGCTCTTGATCTCTGTGGACAATCCTGTCGAAGCAGAGATGCTCAAAGAGATGAACCAGGTCAAGGATTTCAAAGAAGTCCGGGCCATAAAACTCAGTGGTTTAGACGCGAGAGAATATCTCCAGTTCTAAACAAACCACTTTCCTTTTATTTTTTAATTAATCAATAATCTTGGTTTGCAGCAGTCACTAGGTTGTGACAATGATTGAAGATTCAATAACTTATATGGTAAAACTATCTCGTATCTCATAATCAGCTTTTTGGAAAACATTCTGGGCAATACTTATTTTGAAAACACTGGCCATTCCATTCATGATCAGAAAATAAGCACTATCTTAGAACTAATAAGGCACTTTTTATCTAAGATAAAGGTGGCTCACCTTTATCCATGTTGGTAATATGTGCTAAATAACATATTGAGTTACTATTCTAAATTGTGATAACCAACCCTAAATTGCTATATAGGGTAGGGAAGAAAGTTGTTGAACGAGTGTAGGTTAAGTCTATCACCGGGGTGTAGAGTATGACATCAAAATCAAGAATGGATCTGGAGAGTGTTTTGACTCTCGAAAACTTAACAATCGCCATCAGAAATGGCATCGACAGGGAAGGTATGCCAGAAGAACAAGCAAAGGAGATGGCTCAGCATATTCTAAACTTCTTTGGCTACAGCGAACGGATGATCGATAACGTTCTCGAACCGGAAGACCGTGATGCCTTTTACATGCTAGAAGACACCGGAATTCTCACTACTGAACGTGAAGAAACCACACTGTACGATGGCAGAGAATGGAGAATCCACTACTGGCTTTTCCGCAAAGAGCGCATTCTGGAATTGGTATGTGGCTTTGATATTAAGGCAGAGGACGCAGAATCCGACGTCTCCATTTATGAAGAATTAGAAGATGGCGTCTGGGATGCTCTTAAAAACGGAGCAAGCTGAGGAGCCTCAGCTCCTTTATTAGGTCAATGGGACTCTTCCCTTATCAATTTCGTAAATTTCAGGAAGATCTGGTCAAGGCAATCACTGCGGCGACCGCTTCCTCTTCCCACCTTGTTCTGGAATCAGGCACTGGCACTGGTAAAACTGTTTGCGCGCTCGCCGGGACCTTAGAGACGGCGCTCAAAGAAAATAAGAAAATTTTATATTTGACAAGAACAAACTCACAGCAGCAGCAAGTAATTTTAGAGCTGCGTCGGATCAATGAATCCACACCTGTTTTTGGCGTTGCTCTGCAAGGGCGGCAAAACACTTGTCCTTTGATTCAGCATGATGCAGAACTCAAATCAGGAACGCCGGAAGAATTGTCTAAACTCTGTGGTGAAAAAAAATCTAAAACAATCTCTGGAAAAAACGGCGCCTGCCGTTTTTATCAGGAAACAATTGCTACTAACTTCGAAGAGATTCAAAACTATTGTGCTGAGACCTTACCAACTGTCGAAGAATTCTTTGACTACTGTGATCAACGAGGGCTCTGCCCGCATGAGCTGACCAAAGATCTGCTGGCTCAGGCAACCGTTGTTGCTGCCCCTTATGTTTATTTTTTCTCACCTTTTATCAGACAGCGTCTGCTGGACTGGATGAACATCTCTGAAGCAGATTTGATTGTTATCATCGATGAAGCTCATAATCTGCCGGAATATGCCCGGGAAACCCGGTCTTTCCGTTTATCAGCCAAAGTGCTGGAGTTGATCAGCAAAGAACTGGATGACTTCGGCGATCCCGAAGTTTTAGAAGGAATCAGCATCCGTGATCTGGCCGAAGAAATCAAACTCTTGCTGAAGAAAGCGCAGGAAGAGTATCTCATCGAAGATGACGGCATGATTCCGCCTGATTTTTTAGAAGCAGGCCTCATGTCTTCTTTTTCAATTACTTCTTATGCGCTGAAGGCCGCAGCCGAAAGCATTGCTGAATTCGGGGAAACAATTCGCGATGCCAAACGTAAAAAAGGCCGCCTTCCCCGCTCTTACATCTTTTCTTTGGGTAATTTCCTCCAGTTGTGGATGGAAACTTATGAGGAATTTTATGTTAAACTGATCATCGGCGGTGACAATCCCGCTTTTGAAGCCTACTGCATGGATCCGGCCATCGCCTGTCTGCCGATTTTTGACTGCTATGCATCGCTGCACATGTCGGGGACGCTTTCACCGCTCAATGAGTACCGGGCTTCAATTGGCGTTCCGGAGGATGCCAAATCGATCATTTTGCCTTCACCTTTCGATCCTGCACGACGTGTTGTGCTCTATGCGGATGATGTAACTACCCGTTACGAAGACCTGCTGAAAGATGAGGAAATCATCCGTAAAATGGAAGATTATACTGTGGCCGTCTGCAACGCCTGCCGTAAAAACACGGCCGTGTTCTTCCCCTCCTACACACTGATGGATCGTTTCCTGGCGGACCGCATTGTCTACCGCCTCAAGCAAAGAGTTTTCATGGAACGCAAAGGCATGCAGCAGCATGAATTGATGGCCGAAGTAAACGGCTTTAAGAACTCGCAGCCAGCCATTATCTTTGCCGTCATGGGGGGCAGAGTCAGCGAAGGCATTGACTTCCCGGGCAGTGAATTAGAAATTGAAATTCTGGAAGGTATTCCTTACCCTAAACCCACGGCTAAACAACGGGCGCTCCTGCACTACTATGAAATTAAATTTGGCAAAGGCTGGGAATACACTGTCAAAGCACCGGTGACACGCAGACTGCTGCAGACACTCGGGCGTTTAATTCGGACCGAAGAAGACCGCGGCATCGCCCTGATTCTTGATAAGCGGGCGACACAGTTTTCTGATAAATTCCGCTCTACCTTATCGGAAACGCCAGTCAATGATATTCTTAACTTCTTCATTGACAAAAAGTCGTAGGAAACATTTAACAGCCTGTGAACTATCAACGTGCGATGGAGATCACCGAAGTTCTCGTGGCCATTGTCTTGGGCATCTATCTGTTTTTACCAGCTTTATTGCCTAATTCTGCAGCAGTGCTGTTCGGGGGTAAAACGCCAATTGATTTTGGTAAAACCTGGAGAGGAAAACGTATTCTGGGTGATGGTAAAACCTGGGGCGGGCTGATCGGCGGTGTCGCGACGGGAACATTCTTTGGTATTATTCTGATCGCTATCTCTTACTTCTTTGATCCTGTTGACTTCTGGGGTTACGGCGCTTTCCCGCAGAATGTCGGTATCGTCTTCACACTAGCCTTAGGTTCACTGCTCGGTGACATGTGTGGAGCTTTCATCAAACGCCGTTTAGGTATGGAACGGGGACAGAAAGCACCTGGTTTAGATCAATACGATTTTGTGGCCGGGGCAATGCTGCTTACTTGTCTCTTTTTCCCTGACTGGTTCATTTCCACATACATTACTGGTACCGGTTTAATTTCCTTAGTGACAGTTTTGATTCTGGTACCGGTTTTACATCGTTCTGTTAACATCATCGGTTTTAAAATGGGCAAGAAAAAGGAGCCTTGGTAAAGATGAACAATCGCGTTAAAGATGCACTGATCCGCTGCAATGCACTGGCTTATGGAGATTTTACGTTAGCTTCTGGCAAGAAAAGCGAATATTACATCGACATCAAAAAAGCCAGTACTGATCCTTACATTCTGGAGATCATTGCCGATGAGATGGCCAAAGAGATTGAAAACCAAGGTCTGCAATTTGCGCTGATTGGCGGTGTTGCCCTTGGTTCAGTTCCGCTGGCGGTTGCTCTTTCCTTACGGACTAAAATCCCTTATGTGATGATCCGCAAGGAAAAGAAAGATCACGGTACTCAGAAACTGATTGAAGGGACGATGCCGGAAGGTTCGAAGATCCTGATGGTGGAAGACGTCATCACTTCTGCTGGTTCAGTTTCAACAGCCATCGACGTCGTTCGCAATGCCGGGGGTATCGTGGAAAACGTTTTCTGCGTGGTTGATCGGCAGTCTGGTGGCTTAGAGGCACTGCAGCAGAAAAATGTCAACCTGCTTTCTCTGATTACTGCCGAGGATGTGTTAAAGAAATGATTGATTGCCGGGACTGCACGCTCTGTGAAGGCAGACTCAACATCGTCTTACCTGATGGTGATCCCGCTTCACCAGTCGCTTTTGTTGGTGAAGCACCTGGTGCTGATGAAGACCGCCTGGGCAAGCCCTTCGTAGGTAAGTCGGGTAAAGTCCTCAGCCGCTTGATGGAAGAGGTCGGTCTTGAACGTCAGAGCGTTTTCATTACCAATACGGTAAAGTGCCGTCCTCCGCAAAACCGGGCACCCACCACCAAAGAGATGGCTGCCTGTTACCCTCGTTTAGAAAAAGAACTGAAGGATCGTAAGTTAATCGTGGCTCTGGGCCGCTCCGCCGCCAAAGACTTACTAGGTCGCGAAGTGAAAATGGGTGCTGAAGCCAATACCATCGTGCCAGTTTCTATCGGCGGCCATGAAATCGGTGTTTT
Organism: uncultured Methanomassiliicoccus sp.; assembly: GCA_905203995.1. Classification (GTDB taxonomy): domain Archaea; phylum Thermoplasmatota; class Thermoplasmata; order Methanomassiliicoccales; family Methanomassiliicoccaceae; genus Methanomassiliicoccus_A. The sequence continues at coordinate 50,480 of CAJKXZ010000005.1, forward strand.
AATCGCTTACCATCCAGCAGCCACCTTCTACAGCAAAGAAGCACTTATCCGCCTTAAAGAAGCAATTGAAATTGCTAAAAAATATATGGCGGCAGAGTAAATTAATGTCTGGATGACCGTAAGAGCTATTTAGCGGTACAATTATGAGTTGAAGAATCGCGGGGACTGTACATCATGTCTTTAATAATTACTCCAGATGAGCTTATCAAGACACATGGTAAGCTTTTCTGCCAAGGTTATTACACCTTAGTCGATGAAGAGCGTGGTATTGCCACCTTAATCGAATGCTGCAACGTGAAAGGCGCCATGGAATGGGATATTGCCAACAGAAAACGCAGCGGCGGTGTTTTGCAGAGTATTCGCACGGACGGCAACATGCTGGTCATGGAAGCAAAACTGGGTGAAGGTGAAGTAAACTTTGGGCCGGCAGCCAAAGGCATCGGGGCTTCCGCCTTGAAGGCCGTAAATGTTGAAGGCGACATGGTAAAGACCACTTGGATTGGGTTGGCCGGCGCTAGCGTCGGGGTCGGTGTCTGTTTAGCACAGGGGCCGGGAGTAATCAAAGCGGAATACCCAGAAGGTTTTCAGGTCGGCGGGGCCAATCGGATTTTAGTCAACATCTACACCCCCAAACTGGTGCGGGTAGTTTATGCCGCTGATGACACCGACACGAAAGAGAAAGGTGCTTCCTGGGTCTTAATGCTGAAAATGGCGCAGTCCGCGCCTTACGGTAAGTTCTTGGATCATAAGATCACTCAGCTCAACCCCAAAGTGCCGGAAAAAACCACCAATTGTGCGGCAGTGGCTGTTTCTTTTGCAGTCCGCGAGGATGAAATTGAGAAACTTACTGATTATGTAATCAATTACTTGCGTGAGCATACCGATTCTGATGAAACTACGCTGGTGGTTTATCAGGGTCTTAAAATCCCTGAAACTTTGAGTGCTTACGGCTTAAGAGCCAAGAAGGAAATTCTTACGATCGATGATGCCCGCCAAGCCGCTGCCGAGGGCGGAGCGAAAATTATAAAAATCACCGGTGAAAACGGAACTATCGGTGCTGTAGCTGCGATTGGTTGCTTTGATATGGGCCTGATGGCAGCTGACATCCTCGATGATTAAGTTCATAGCCCTCTGGTGAAAAATAATGAAGCAGGAAATCTCGAAAGCGATCTCTTCAACAGCCTATCAGACTTACGAGAAGCGTTTGTTCAAAGAGGTTTCTGAGGAAAACGTACCCCATCATGTAGCAGTCATCATGGACGGCAACCGACGCTTTGCCAAGGAACGGGGCATTTCTTCCACCGAAGGTCATCTCAAAGGAAAAGAAAAATTGGAAGAGCTGCTGGAATGGTGCATGGAGCTGGATATTAAAGTTCTGACCGTCTATGCCTTCTCCACGGAAAACAGCAAACGCAGCACCGAAGAAGTCGCTGCCTTGATGGATCTTTTTGAAGAGAATTTTATCAAACTGGCTGATGACGATCGTGTTCACAAGTACGGGATTAAAGTCAAAGTACTCGGACAGCGAGAACTGATCCCGCCCAACGTTATGGAAGCTATCGAGGTCGCGGAAGAGAAGACTAAAGACTATTCTGATCACTACTACAACATTGCCTTGGCATACGGTTCTCGTCAGGAAATAATTCAAGCGGTCAAACAGATCGCGCAAAAAGTGAAAGACGGTGAAATGGAGATCGACGATATCTGCGAAGAAACCGTTTCCACTTGTCTCTACACTGCTGATTTTCCTGATCCGGATTTAGTCCTGCGTACTTCTGGTGAAGAAAGAGTTTCTAATTTTCTGCTCTGGCAGCTAGCCTATTCGGAATTGTATTTCACTGATGTCTACTGGCCCGGGTTCAGAAAAATCGACTTTTTGCGAGCCATTCGTTCTTACCAAATGCGCCAGCGGCGCTTCGGTACGTGAAAACATTTTTCTAGAGTGGATCTGCTGAGGGGTGCGAGCAGATCATGGCTAAATACGACTTAATCTTCATTCACGCCCCCAGTGTTTATGATTTTAGAAAGGAATCTCTGTTTTACGGGCCAGTCAGCGATTTGGTGCCTTCGACACCCGTCTTTGAGATGTATCCTTTCGGTTTCACGACAATGGCTGCTCATCTGAGCAAAGCTGGCTACAAAGTGCGAATTATTAATCTGGCCAGCATGATGCTGAACGATAACAAACTGGATGTGGAAGCTTTTCTTTCTAAGTTAGACGCTACCGTCTTCGGTATCGATCTTCACTGGCTGCCGCATGCCCACGGTTCACTGGCTATCGCGGAAATTCTTAAAAAACAGCACCCGCAGGCCAAAATCCTCTTTGGTGGTTTTTCATCTTCATATTTCCAAGAAGAATTGATCCAGTATCCGCAGGTAGATTTAGTCATGCGCGGTGACTCGGTAGAGCCGGCAGTCGTGACGATGATGGACACCCTCAGCAAAGGCGGCGATCTTTCTAAGGTGCCTAACTTAACCTGGAAAGAAAACGGCAAGGTCCGCATTAATGAGATGTCCTTCATTCCAGAAGATTTAGATTATCTGGATATTGATTATGCCTGGATTATTAAATCAGTCATTAAAACCATGGATATGGAAGGTGCCAAGCCTTTCAAAGACTGGGACCGTTACCCGCTGACTGTTGCTTTCACCGTCCGTGGCTGTGCTCATCGCTGTGCGGTGTGCGGCGGCAGCTGCGGCGCTAACAAACTGGTAGTCGGCCGTTCCAAGCCTGCTTTCCGCAGCCCGGAAAAGGTCGCCCAGGACATCAGTAATGTGGAAAATTATCTGAAAGCACCGGTCTTTGTCGTGGGTGATCTGCGGCAGCAGGGCGAGTCCTACGCTGAACGCTTCTTCAAAGAATGCAAACGGCTCGATATTGACACGCATGTTATTCTTGAATACTTTGTACCACCGCCAGAGTCTTTCTTCAAGGCCGCCAATGCCACCTTCAGCCGCTATTCTATCCAGTTCTCACCTGACTCTCACGAAGAAAATGTCCGTTATGCGCTGGGACGTAAGTTTGACAATTATTCCATGAACCGAAGCATCGGCTTTGCCTTACAGAATGGCTGTCAGCGCTTTGACATGTTTTTCATGATTGGCTTACCTGAACAAACGCCGGAATCGGCAATCAGTTCTGCCGAGTATACTAAGAAGCTCTACAACGATAACAACAACGACAGCCGTCTGCACGTCTACACTTCTCCGCTGGCACCGTTTCTCGATCCAGGAAGTTTTGCTTTTGAAAACCCGGAAAAGTATGGCTACAAGCTGCTGGCACACACTCTGGAAGAACACCGGGTGCGTTTGACCAATCCCAGCTGGAAAGATGTACTTTCTTATGAAACACGCTGGATGAACCGTGACCAGATTGCCCAGACGTCCTATGACGCCGCTGATCTGTTGAGCAAAGTAAGACTGGAAGTCGGGCACATTTCGCAAGAGGAATATGCGGAAATTACCCACCGCTCTCAAGAGGCAAGAGAGCTGCTGGCTGAAGTAGAAGTAGCTGTTAATCTGGCCGATCCCACCGACCGTCAGACTGCTTTAGCTGCTTTAAAAACACGCAGCCTGGAACTGATGGAATCCACTATCTGTCAAAAAAGAGATTTGGAGTGGGACACCCAGAGTGTCTTCCGCAGTGCCCCCCGTGTCGTCAAAGGTTTGATCTTTAAAAAGAAGAAAAAATGAGAGTTAGTTTTTACCTAACTCTTTGGATCTTTCCGTGGCGGCAAGCACCGCATCGATAAAGGCTCCGCGAACGGCGGAATTCTCTAGAATGCGCATGCCTTCAATAGTTGTGCCGGCTGGGGAAGTGACCATATCTTTAGCCTGACCGGGGTGCATCTTGGTTTCGAGGATGGTTTTAGCTGCTCCCAATACGGTCTGAGAAGCCAGGGCAGTAGCAACATCACGGGGTAAACCGGCCATCACACCGCCGTCTGACAAAGCTTCGATCACTAAGTAAATGTAGGCGGGACCGGAACCACTGAGACCGGTAACGGCATCCAGCTGTTTTTCGTCCATGGCATAAGCGATGCCCACGGCTTCTAGTATTTTTTGCACAAGCGCTTTGTCTTCTTCTTTGGCATATTTTCCTAAGGCGAAAGCCGAAGCCGACGCACTGACCAAGCAGGGTTGGTTAGGCATAACTCGGACGACTCTTACGCCTTCATTGAGATGAGCTTCGATGGAAGCGATCTTCACACCGGCAGCGATCGAAATAATCAGATGCTCGGCAGTCAACTGTGGTTTCAGTTCTTCCAGGACGGTAGCCACTACGTTAGGTTTGACAGCGAGAATGATGACTTTGGCTTCTTTAGCCACTTCTTTATTGTCTTCTGTTACATCCACGGCTAACTTGCTTTTGATATACTCACGGCGGGGAGCAAAAACTTCGCTGGCAATCAATTCGTCTTTCGTTGTCAGCTGTCCCTCAATCAATCCTTTCATCAGGGCTTCGGCCATGTTGCCGGCGCCAATAAATCCAAATTTTTTACTCATAATCTGCACCACATGCATTGAAAATTGTTTGATAGGCGCCTAACCGCACCAATGCTTCTTGAATTTTCGCTTTGATTCTTAAGGCGTTGGTATTATATACTCTGTAGCAGGTTGGTTAGTTTTGTAATAGGTTAACGCAGATATATTCGGCCTCACTGGCTGTCCGATTATTACATCGACAATGTATTTATAGAGGCATCATATTGTCCATCCAATGCTCTGGGATACCTATTTGCCGGTCGCAATCTTCTCAGTGGTTGCGTTGGGATTTCCGATATTGGCATTCTACGTCTCAAGGTTTTTCCGTCCTACTCGAGTGACGCCCCTTAAGCGTGAGACTTACGAATGCGGTGAGGTTCCAATTGGAGGAGCACAGATCCAGTTCCATTTTCAATTCTATATGTTTGCAATTATTTTCGTTGTTTTCGATGTAGTTACAATCTTTTTGATGATCTGGGCTCTTTCTCTTGATTACCTCATGTTTGATGCCAAACTGATGATGTTGGCGTTCTTTGCCCTACTCTTAGTAGGTGTCTATTACGCCCTCAAGAAGGAGGAGAAGCTATGGATTTGAGTTTGTTTCCAAATGCCATCTCGATGACAATTGATGAGTTCAAAGCTTGGTCCAGCGAAGTTGTTGATGAACTCAGCAGATCGTCTGGAATCAAGCGTCTCGTCGATAAGGCAACAGCGCCAATCTGGAGTTGGGCACAGAGAAACTCTCTGCACCCTCTGCACTTTGGTATTGCTTGCTGCGCTCTGGAAATGGCTGCAGCCTCTGCCCCGAGATTTGATGCGGAAAGGCTCGGTGTTGTATATCGTTCTTCACCAAGACAAACTGATGTTTTGCTGGTGAACGGATGGGTAACAAAAAAACTCCGTCCTGCTCTTCGTCGTCTCTACGAGGAAATACCTGATCCAAAGTGGGTCGTAGCGATGGGAGAATGCGCAATTTCAGGTGGACCCTGGTATGATTCATACAATGTTGTGCAGGGCGTCGACACTTTCATTCCAGTCGACATTTACATTCCCGGCTGCCCGTCAAGACCCGAAGCAATGATCGATGGTTTTCTGAAGCTGCAAGAGAAAATTAAGGTAGAGCAACAGGGTACATTCTTGGATGATTGAGGTGAATATATTGGCTGATGCATATACAATCGAACAAGTCAAGGAAAAAATCACCTCAGCATTTTCATCTGAGGAAGTAAAGATCCTTGATAAGACGCGCCCCCGCCAAATCTATATGGAAGCGGACAAGGACGCGATTCTTAAACTCTGCACGTTCCTGAAGGACGAACTTAATTTTGAACACTGCTCATGTGTGTCGGGCGTTGATCGCATCGATCGCTTCCAAGTTGTCTATCACATTACCTCTTATGCGAACAGCATCATGGTGGAAATCGTGGTTGACCTGCCTCATGACAATCCAGAAATCGACACCATTTCCCTGTTATGGGGTGGAGCGAACTGGCATGAGAGAGAAGCCTACGACATGTATGGTATAATTTTCAAGAATCATCCTAAATTGGAGAGGATTCTGTTAGACGAGAGCGTTCAATTCTTCCCGATGAGGAAGGATTTCAAGAGTGGAGGTCTCTGAGATGGCAAAAATGTGGATTAACATGGGTCCTCAGCACCCTATGACTCACGGTCTCTGGAATCTACGTATTGAAGTAGATGGAGAAACCGTTACAAATTCAGAGCCAGTTATCGGATATCTTCACCGCGGATGGGAAAAGATGACCGAGGACAGAACTTATCCTCAGATCATTCCCATGGCCGACAGACTTTGCTATGGTTCATCCTACACCTGGAGCCACGTCTACTGTTTGGCAGTAGAAGATCTCATGGAGCTAGAAGTTCCTGAGCGTGCTAAATACATCCGGGTCATCGCCGATGAACTGCAGAGAATCGCTTCCCACTTGATGTGGTTGGCAGCTATCGGTCCTGACCTTGGTAACCTGACTATTTTCCTCTACGCTATGAGAGAAAGAGAACTCTTCATGGATCTTTTCCAGTCTCTGTGCGGTGCGAGAATGACCTATAATTATACTCGTATCGGCGGTGTAAGGAATGATACCACTCCTGAATGGGAGAGAGATCTTGTCAGAACCCTCGACTTCTTTGAAAAGCGGATGGACGAATACGAAGACCTCGTAGATCGTAACGTCGTTTTCAGAATGAGAATGGAGGATCTTGCCCCGCTCTCAGCAGCAGAGGCAATTAACCTTGGTGTGACCGGACCAAGTTTGCGTGGCAGCGGTGTAGATTATGATATCCGTAAAGTAGATCCCTATGAGGTCTACGAAAACTTAGACTGGGCTCCTTGTATGCAGCCAGACGGCGATGTTTACGCAAGGTACAGAGTAAGAATGGATGAAATGAGAATGTCTGTACAGATCATCCGTGACGCTCTGAAGAAGATGCCGCAGGGACCGGTTAGAGTAAAACCACCGCGCACTGCCCCGGTAGGAACTGGTGTAGCTAGAATGGAAGACCCTCGTGGAGAGAGTCTGATGTATGTTATCGGTGACGGTACAGACAAACCCTTCAGACTGAAAGTCAGAAGTCCGTTCTTCGTCACACTTTCTGCCGCACCTGTCATGGTAAATGGATGCAAAGTTGCAGACGTCCCCTCGATTATGGGTATGCTTGATGTCTGTATGGGTGAAACGGACAGGTGATTCAAATGGTGTCTATTGACTTATGGGGCGGAATGGATGCCCTTACAAATTGGTTGATGGATGACGTTTTAGGTGCATTCTTCAACTGGTTGGGCCTGCATGGTTTCGCAGATTTCCTGATGAGTGACACACTGGGAACAGTGATTATGCTCTTGCTCATTGGTATCTTCGTTTTCATTGTAGGTTTCTTAGTGGACATTACGATGATCTGGCAAGAACGTAAGATGCTAGGAAGACTGATGGACCGTAGAGGTACCATGGTTGGTCCTTTGGGTTATTTCCAGAACATCGCTGATGGTTTGAAGACTTTCTTGAAAGAGACAATTATTCCCGAAAATGCCGATGAAGGCGTCTTCAACCTGGTTCCTGTCCTCTATATTGGAACTTCCGTACTCTTGTTAGGTACCTTACCTCTGAGTACACAGTGGTACATGTCCAACTCTGAGCTGGGTGTTCTGCTTACTTTTGCTATCTTCTGTATTGCACCGTTCGTTATTCTCCTCGGTGGCTGGGCTTCTAACAACAAATATACCCTCATCGGTGGAATGCGTGCAGCAGCACAGATTATTTCGTATGAAATTCCCTTGTTCTTGGCTGTCGTTTCCGTTATCATCTTAACCGGTAGCATGAACTACGGCGAAATCGTCGCCTGGCAGCAAGAGAATATCTGGTTGGGAATACCCTTAATCATCGGTTTCATCGTCTTCTTCGTTGGTATTATCGCGGAAGCCGAAAGAGTACCGTTCGACTTGCCTGAAGCAGAAGCTGAACTTGTCGAAGGATGGGGTACAGAATACGGTGGTTTCAGATTTGGTCTGATGATGCTTACTGATTACTTCCGAGGATACGCTGGTTGTGCAGTCGTTGTACTCTTATTCCTCGGTGGCTGGGCCGGACCTAGCTTCATTCCTGAAGAAATCTGGTTCTTAATCAAAGCCTTCATCGTGTTCGCAGTAATGATCTGGGTCAGAGGTGCTTTACCTCGTGTCAGGACCGATCAGATTCTGGGCATTGGTTGGAAGAGACTGTTACCCTTGGCGGCAATCAACGTGTTCATTGCCATTGCCTTTAAAGCATTAGGAGTGTTCTAATATGGCTGAAGCAAGAAGATCTGACAAACAGAGGTCGAAAGAGCTAGGCCTGACTGGTTTCCTCCTGAAGCCCTTTGCCCTTACCCTCAAACAGACACTTAAGTCTACGATCCACAAGCCGACTACGGTCTTGTATCCCTGGGAGAAACTTGTTCTGCCAGATGTCTATCGTGGTCGTCCGGGACTTATCTTCGATAAATGTATCGGTTGCGGCGTCTGCATGCGCATTTGCCCGAACAGATGCATTGATATTCTGGAGGTCGACGACCTTCCCAAGGAAGGCGTGGAAACTCCTGCTAAAGTAAAGAGGCCAAGAGTAAACGTGGGCCGCTGTATGATGTGTGGTTACTGTGCGGAATATTGTCCCACTGACGCCATGATCGTCACCCCTGAATACGAACTGGCATCCTTTACTCGTGGAGCATTAATCTATGATCCTTACCAGTTGCAGTATGATGGAGTACCTGGCAACGAAGTTCATATCCTCGAAGTCTTACCAGCAGAACTTCACACCGGTGCCGCTCCTAGACCTGCCTTAGAAAACAAGGATCTGCCCGCTCTGGAAGACAGCAAGTGCATTGGCTGCACCAAATGTGCCAAAGCCTGTCCAGTCAACGCTGTTGAAATGAAAGAGATGGGCGTCAACGAAAAAGGTCGTCCAATTAAGAGACCTGTTTTCGACAACGAAAAGTGTGTGGCTTGTGAAAACTGTGTAGAAGTTTGCCCCAAGAGCGCACTTTGTATGAAGGAGGTGCAGTAATGGCCTGGGATATTTTAGGAGCATCCATAGGCTGGGACGAGTTCTTCTTCCTATTCTTTGCGGTAGTAACTGTTGCCGCAGCAGTACTTGTGTTGTACTCGAAGGAAATCGTACGTAGCGTTATGTGGCTCGCTTTGGCGTTCATGGGTGTAGCGTTTACTTACATCTTCCTCGGTGCTGAATTCCTTGCGCTCATTCAGATCTTGATTTACGTCGGAGCAGTTTCAGTCTTGATGCTGTTCGGTATCATGCTGACCAAGCGCAAATTGTTGGGTGGTGATCGTCAATGAATAAACAGATTGTATATTCAGCAGTAATGATTGCCGTCGGTGTGCTATTCTTAGCAGTTCTGATTTGGCCAATCATGACCGGCGATTTCTCCGCAGACTTAGCACAACAGAATACAAACACAGTTGAGCTTGGAAAACTCATGTTTGATAACTATGGACTGGCTCTGATCGGAGTAGGAATCGTACTCTTTGTCTCTATGCTTGGAGGCGTTTATCTTGCTAAAGAGGAGGATGATGACGAATGATTCCCTTGGAGTGGTTCCTTTATCTTTCCGCTATCCTCTTTGTGATCGGAGCTGTGGGAGTTCTCACTAAAAGAAATGCAATCATCGTTCTGATGTGTGTTGAACTGATGCTTAATGCAGCTAATATCAACTTTGTCGCTTTCTCTTCCTATACCGGAGGGTTAGTCGGTCAAGTGTTTGCAGTCTTTGCGATTGCGATTGCTGCCGCTGAAGTAGCCGTAGGTCTGGCTATCGTCATGACCTTGTACAAAGCCAGGGACACCGTCAACGTTGACGAAGTCAAACTCTTGAGGTGGTAAATTGTACGCAGAATTTGCCTGGTTAATCCCCATCTTTCCTTTGATTGCATTCATAATCATTGGTTTCTTGGGAAACAAGTTGTTCAAAAAAGCAGAAGGAGGCGCACCAATCGCTATCATCATGGCAGCGATTTCTTGTGTCCTTTCACTTCTCGTAGCCTATGAAACTTTAACCACAGGTGGGGTGTATAAAGCATCTCTAGAGTGGATGATTGTTGATGGTTTCACCTTCAACATGGGTATTTACATCGATAATCTGACTGCTTTGATGCTCATTGTAGTATCATTCATCGCAACCTTAGTTGTAATCTATTCAGTCGGATACATGCATGCAGAAGGCGACAAGCGCCGTAGATACTACGCGATTATCTCCTTATTCATTGGTGTAATGCTCGGTTTAGTCTTAGCCTCTAACTTCTTACAGATGTTCATCTTCTGGGAGTTAGTGGGTCTGTGTTCCTATCTCTTAATTGGATTCTGGAACACCAAGCCTTCTGCTGCTTCCGCAGCCAAGAAAGCTTTCCTCGTCACCAGAATTGGTGACATTATGTTCATGCTTGGCCTGATTATCTTCTTCGTAGGATTTGGCGGCAACTTGGACTTCGATTATATCTTCAATAATGTAGATCTCTTCATGGGTGGCGACACCTTACTGACCATCGGTACCTTCATGATCTTTGGTGGTGCCATTGGTAAGTCGGCTCAGTTCCCACTGCATGACTGGCTTCCAGATGCTATGGAAGGTCCGACCACTGTTTCTGCTTTAATTCACGCAGCTACCATGGTCAAAGCTGGTGTCTACTTAGTCGCCAGGTCCTACCCAGTACTTCTGGAGACCCCAGACACTCTCTTAATCATCGCTGCTGTCGGTGGATTCACAGCCTTATTCGCTGCGACCATGGCACTTAATAACACCAATATCAAGAGAGTTCTCGCTTACTCAACTATCAGCCAACTTGGTTACATGTTCTTGGCGTTAGGCGCTTCCGGTTACCTCTTCGTAATGTCGGGCGATCCCAACACTGGTTACATGGCAGGTATGGCTCATCTGATGAACCACGCTTTCTTCAAAGCTCTGCTCTTCTTAAGCGCTGGTGCGGTTATTCACGCCGTCCATACAGAAGACATGATGCGGATGGGTGGTTTGTCGAAGAAACTCAAGATCACCTCGACAGTGATGCTGTTGGGTTGTATCTCCATCGCCGGTATTCCGCCGTTCAGCGGATTCTGGTCTAAAGATGAGATCTTGGCAACAGTCTTTGAGACTGGTTCGTATAACATCGGCTTCTACCTGCTCTATGCCATGGGTATCGTCGCAGCCTTCATCACCGCCTTCTACATGTTTAGACTGTGGTTCCTTACCTTCAAAGGCAAACCAAGAGATCAGGAACTCTATGATCACGCCCACGAGGCACCCAAGGTTATGTGGGTTCCACTGGCAATCTTAGCCGTCCTCGCGGTTGGATCCGGTCTTGCCGGTATCTTACTCGGTATGGAAGGCACAATTGAGCCTGCCAGGTATCTGTTGGAAGGCATGCACATCTCTTCCGGCACTGACATGATCGTCAATGTCTTCACACACGGTCTCACTTACGTCTCTATCTTAGTGGCGGTATTGGGTATCGTTGTGGCCTATCTGATGTACTGCTCAAAGACCATCGACCCTGCCAGAATCTCAGAGAGCAAAATCGGCAAGAAACTCGGAAATGTCTTACTAGCCAGATACGGATTTACCGCTGGTTACGACCTTTTCGGTACAAAAGTGATCTACGGTATAGCTAGGGCGGTTGACTGGTTTGACAGAAACATCATCGATGGTATCGTCAAACTGATCTCATTAATCTGTACACTCGTTGGAAAATTACTGAGATTCGTGCAAAACGGTCTTGTCCAGACCTATGCTAGCATCGTTGTGGTGGGAGCGTCGCTAATTGTGATTCTCCTCCTTGCTTTCGGAGGTATGTTCTAATGTTAGATAATCTCGCCACTAGTCTGGCCGACACTCTCCAGGGCATCCCTGTGTTGTCCCTGTTAATCATCCTTCCTTTAATCGGAGCATTAGCGGCCTTCTTCCTGGGCAAGAATGCCAAGCTTGCAAAAGGCATAGCTTTGGCTTTCTCTTTCATCACCCTGATCATTTCAGTCCTGGTGATGATCGCCTACTATGGCTCAGGAGACGGCGGCTTCATGTTTGCCGAAAACTATGTTTGGGTAGAGCAGCTGGGTATCAACTACAACCTGGCCATTGATGGCTTAAGTTTACCCATGGTCTTCCTGTCAACTCTGTTAGTATTCCTGGCGATTCTCTTCTCCTGGGATGTTTCAGAGAAAACAAGAACCTACATGTCTCTCATGTTAGTGCTGGAAGTAGGTGTATTAGGAGTCTTCATGTCTCTCGATTACTTCCTCTTCTACATCTTCTGGGAGATCGTACTGATTCCAATGTTCTTCCTGATCTCTATTTGGGGAGGACCAAACAAAGCATACGCTTCAATTAAATTCCTTATTTACACACACGTAGCATCGCTGGTAATGTTGCTCGGTATCTTCGCGCTGTTCTTCACAGCTTCCGGAGAACTAGGTTACTACACCTTTGACATGATGCAGATTGCCTCTGTATCCGGCTCACTTGAAACCGGCTTAAGAACCCTCATCTTTGCGGCGCTCTTCTTCGGTTTCATTGTCAAAATGCCAATGGTGCCCTTCCATACTTGGCTGCCCGATGCACACGTGCAAGCACCAACTGCAGGATCTGTCCTACTTGCAGGTATCCTGCTTAAAATGGGTGCATACGGTCTTATCCGTATCTGTCTGCCCATCTTCCCCGTTGATGTTACCTACGAAGTCTTTGGTATCGTCATCAACTGGCAGATGATCTTGGCAGTTATCGGTGTCGTATCCATGGTATACGGTGCCTTTGCTTGTCTGGCTCAGACAGATCTCAAGAAAATGGTGGCTTACTCTTCAATCAGCCACATGGGTATTGTGATGTTAGGTATCGCCACGCTCACCGAGCTTGGTATCGCCGCAGCAATATTCCAGATGTTCGCTCATGGTATCATCGCCGCCGTGCTCTTCATGGTGTGCGGTATGTTCCAGCACAAAGCCGGAACCAGGGAGATACCCTTACTTGGTGGTCTCGTTACCAAGATGCCAATCGTTTCAGTAATCATGATGATCAGCTTCATGGCCTCACTCGGACTTCCGGGACTGGCTGGATTCGTAGCTGAATTCTCTGTCTTTACTGCAACCTTCGACTGGTTAGGACCCGACTACTGGTACTGGATTATCATCCCACTCATGACTGTGGCTTTAACAGCAGCTTACTATCTGTGGGCTATGCAGAGAACCATCTTTGGTGAACTCACAACCAAGATCCGCACTGAGAACATCAGTGACGCTCACTGGTTTGAGATCGCCCCAATTGTGGTCCTCATCCTCATGATCGTACTGCTCGGAGTATGGCCTTCCGCTCTGATGGATATAATCACGCCAACTCTTCCGTTTCTGAGTATACCGGGGGTGATTTGAAATGGATCTTAACTTTGACTTAGAGAATTCATACGCTGCATTCTACCCAATGTTAGTGATAATTCTCTTCGCCGTGGTCCTGCCAGCAATTCACCGTCTGGTGAAATCTAGCAAGGGCTTGGCGGGAATTTCACTGATTGGTCTCTTGATCAGCGCCGCACTTGTGGTTTACACCATGCTGGATGTCTATCCAGATCCGATTGTGTTTAACGGAACAGCTTTGATGACCTTCGATGTCTTCGCTGCTGTCTTCTCGTTAATCTTCCTCTCGGTGGCAGCTCTAGTATGTCTACTGGCTGCGAGATACATTGAGAAAGACAAACACCTGGCAGAGTTCTTCTCTTTGACTCTGCTGGCAACCGCCGGAATGATGATCGTCGCTTCATCTAGCGACATTATCATGATGTTCGTCGGTCTGGAAACAACTTCCATCGCATCCTATGCGCTCGTAGCCTTCCGCAAGAAGGACAAACTGAGCACAGAAGCTGGTGTCAAATACGTAATCATCGGGGGCTTTTCGACAGCCCTCTCACTGTACGGTATTTCCCTCCTCTATGGAGTATCCGGAACAACCAACTTCGAACTGATGAATGAGTTCTTTGCTCTCAACGGTTCCAGCACTCTGGCCTTACTCGGTATCGGTCTGATGATCGCCGGTTTCGGTTTCAAGATTGCTTTAGTTCCTTTCCATATGTGGGCACCAGATGTGTACGAAGGAGCTCCTACTCCCACCTCCACTCTGTTGGCGGCTGGTTCCAAGAGTATGGGTTTCGTACTACTCTTCAAAATGCTCTTGGTCGCCTTAATCGCGCTCAAAGCTGATTGGGAAGTAGTCGTTGGTATCCTCGCCATCCTGACCATGACTGTCGGTAACCTGCTTGCACTGGCTCAGACTAGCATGAAGAGAATGCTCGCATACTCTTCCATTGCCCAGGCCGGTTACGTCATCATTGCCATTGCCGTAGCTACCCAGTTCGCTGTCGAAAGTGGTATCTTCCACATCATTACGCACGCCTTCATGAAAGCCGGTGCTTTCATTGTCGTGGGTGCCTTAATCTACAAAGCCGGCATCGGCGAGAAGATTACCGACTACAAGGGTCTGGCAACACGTGCACCACTGATCGCCTTTGCGATGATGATCTTCATGTTTGCCTTAGCAGGTATTCCACCACTCTCAGGTTTCTGGAGTAAAGTCTACTTGTTCTCGGGAGCAGTTGAAGCATCAGCTATCGCCGATCAGGGCTGGTTAATCTGGCTGGCAATTGTGGGTATCCTCAACAGCGCACTGTCTCTGTACTATTACGCAAGGGTTGTCAAGTTCATGTATGTGGACAAAGCAGCCTCTCGCGAAAAGATCAGAGTACCTACCACAATGGCGGTCGCCATTGCCATTTGTACTATCGCCACTGTTGTCATCGGTCTGTGGCCTGACACCGTTGTGCAGTACTGTGAGATGGCTGCAGGTTACTTCAGTAACCTGCCGTTGGGTCAGCCTTGGTAAGTAGCGGCTCGGAAACCATTTTCCATAAACACTTTATTGCCCCTGTGGCTGAAATAACGCCCAGGGGTTCTTCATTTTCTCCTACTACCAGAACATTATCGCGTCCCCAGCTGTCCATTACGCGCATGACATTGAGCAGTGATTCATTGGGTCTTACCTGAATACAGGGTTTACTGCCTGATAAACTGCAAGAATCAAGAAAAGTTCTTAAGGGAACATTAATACTCTCACCGCGGGCCAGAATGCCAGTGATGTCTTGTGCATGGATGAAACCAGCAATGTCTTCTTTGTTGCCTACCGCCACATCTGGACGGTCTTCATTGGCAATGAGGCGGAGGGCATCTTCCAAATCTCCTTCATAATTGAGGATGGTGGGTGAGATCTCCATGGCATCGGCAGCTGTTAAACGATTTAAGGCTTCGATGTAATCCATGTTGGAGTCTTATTTTGACTTCCTAGCGATATAGATTTCTTGCATTTCTCTCAGCAAATTACCGGTAAATTGTGCTAATGATAAGTTAAATCCAGCGTCCCTATCAGATAGCGTTATGTACTCAATTGTTATTAGACCGAACAATGTCTACTGAATGGGAGAAGCCGATCATTGATGATATCCGCACAGTCGAATCTGAAATGCTGCGGAACGTCAAGTCTAGGCATCCCCTTCTTGATGAAATTGCACGGGAGGCAGTCTCTGTTGGAGGGAAACGAATACGGCCCGGAGTCTCTTTACTGGCCTTCCACTGTATGGGGGGAACAGACAAAGATCGAATCATCAAACTGGCCGTAGCTTTAGAATTAATCCACTCTGCTACTTTGGTTCATGATGATATCAATGATAACGCCGAAATGAGACGGGGCAGGACTGCCATTTATAAGAAGTATGGAATTGAGCGTGCAATCATCACTGGTGATTTTCTTTTCGTGCAGGGCTTCAAACTCGGTGGCTACATGGAGTCCGAAGAAATAATTGAATTCGTAGCCGCTGCTTGTTCTAACATGGCGGAAAGCGAATTTCTGCAGATTGATGAAGAACATGACATCTCGACTCCGTTGGAAACTTACCTCAATATCATTGGTGGTAAGACTGCAGGAGCGATAGAAGCTAGTGCTAGACTAGGTGCCTACATCGGCGGTGGAACACCGGAAGAAATCGAAGCCTTTGCCGACTACGGTCGCAACATTGGCTATGCTTTTCAGATCATTGATGATCTGTTAGACATCATCGGTAATGAAGCCGATATGGGTAAACCAGTAGGCATGGACATCAAAGACGGCCGCCCTAATTTGCCAGTAATGATTGCCATGAATATGGGCAACGAATTGCTTTCGGCAGTTTTCAAAAAGACCGCTCCTTCTGATGAAGAAGTTAAAAAGGCGGTACAGGCGGTCAAAGACTCCGGAGCTTTGGAGACCGCGAAGGATCACGCTCAGACTTTTTATGATGCGGCTTTGGCAGCGATCAAAGACATCAAACCTTCAATTTACAAAGATTCCTTAATTGCTCTTGCTGATACAATTATGACCAGGAGATCATGAGTCATGAACACTGACTATGACGTAATTGTCGTTGGTGCTGGCCCGGCAGGTAGCGGAGCCGCTCAGTATGCGGCAGCCGGCGGGGCCAAAGTTCTACTGATTGAGCGTAAAGAACGCATCGGCGAACCGGTTGCCTGCGGAGAATTTATGCCTGATGTGGAAGAAATGAGAGCAATTCTGCCTCTCGCCGATGAACTAGACACGATCTTTGATATTCCTTCTGAATATATTCTCCGGGAAATGGATTTATTTAGAATTCATTCACAAACTGGTAAATTTTGGGATATACCCTTCAAAGGTTATACCACCGACCGCCGCTTTTTTGATAAGTACTTAGCCGAACGGGCAAAAACGGCAGGGGCGGAAATCATGACGTCCACACACGCCATGTCCGTCAATGGTACGGAAGTCGTTACCAACAATGGAACTTTTCGTGCGAAAGTGATTATTGGTGCTGATGGTCCTGTCTCGCGGGTAGCCGCGGCTCACGGACTTCCTAAAAATAAATACATGTATCCGGCAGTGACTTCGCAAGCTACTGGAGAATTTGAACCAGTAATGCATATGTTCTTTGGCGGTTTAGCGCCCGGAGCTTACGCCTGGATTCTTCCTAAGAAAGAAGGAGCCAACGTAGGTGTCGGTGCCGATCCACGTCATGCTGGTCAGAAAGTAACAGAATACTTCAAGACGTTTGTTGCCCAGCAGAATCTGCAGGTAACAGGACGGCCGATCGGTAAATATGTGCCTTCACAAGGACCAGTCTCTAAGACTTACACCGATACTGCCATGATTGTCGGCGATGCTGCCGGACATGTGATTGCAGTCAATGGCGGCGGTATTCCTATCGCCATGGTCTGCGGTCGTTTAGCTGGTAAAGTTGCTGCGGAAAACGTGGCTAACGGTACACCTTTGGCCAAATACGAAGAAGAATGGCGGAAACAAGTTTACAAACCACTGCACACCGCTGTTAAAACTAATCATCTTGCGCAGTTCTTCTTCAAAGGTCCGAAGAGGCTCGCGTTTGCCATGAACGTTCTCGGCGCGCGGCGGATGGGCAATATTCTGCGCTGTCGTTCACCGTTTCCTTGAACGGATGGACTTAAGCGGGCTGCCACAAATCGGACAGTCAGGATAATTTTCTGGCCATTCTTTACGACAGCCTGTGCAGCGGTAGGTCCAAGTGATGACCTCTTTAATTTCTTTCATTCCTATGCCCTGATAAGGAATCTTGAGAATTTTTGCTACATTTTGAATTGAATAATCATCAGTAAGAATACTTGATTCAGTTTCGAGTGCCAGCGCTAACACCGTTTTATCAACCGGTGATAAGCGCAGATCATCGCCTGAGTTCTTGGCTGCTTTTTCAACAGTTTCCGTGAACTCTTTCGTCGGCTCAATCACTTCGATAAATTCATCCCAGTACTCAAGCCGCGGATCTTTGTATTTTTTCAATTCGAGGATGACTCCTGGTACAGTGTAAAGTACTCCATTAGGAAGATCCTGCATGGAGAATAAAGCAGAGCTATCCAATACGTATTTCACAATACGCTGAATGTATCTTGATCTCAAAAACTATTCGCATCCTTACGACTTTTTCAAAGGAATTTACCAGTAATGACTAAATATGAATTTTGTTTTTTTAAAAGTATGAGTCAAATCGAAGTGGATCAAGAAGTGATCAATTTCATCATCAAAAATGATCAAGATTATCGCGTTTCAACTTCCTGTTCTGGACCGGCGGTCGTTCCCGTAGCTATTAAACCCCCTAAGACCACTGATCTGCAGATTAAGGTGGGCGACCACATTTTGTATGTTTCTAGTGTACAGGCCCGCTACATTTCACGCATTACTCCCGATATGCTGGATGAAATGAGATACCGTACCTGCTATCTCTTTTAAATCAAAGAAGCAGAGGCTGCCAGTAAGTTTGTTTTCTGCAGCCCATGCAAAAATCTTCTTTATTCTATCTGTTTGATGGCGTCGGCCGAATTTTTCACTACTTGCGCAATGTTCAGCAGTTCTTCCTGTGCGCTCATCAACTCTACTGAAGTCATTGTTGCTGGTCGGAAAGGAACAATGGTGCAGGATACACCTTTTCTGATGGAAATCTCATATGTTCTGATTGTTTTACCGATGTTTTCAATTTCTAATTTGTCTAAACCGATCAATGGTCTTACGACGGGAAATTGTAAATCATGCTCTTCGGCAACAATGTTCTGCAGCGTCTGGGAAGCTACTTGTCCTAATGACTCGCCGGTTGCGATAAAATCAGCGCCGATCCTTTGGGCTAAGGTCTTAGCTACTTTCAGCATGACGCGTTTGCACACTACGCACTGCAGGTTCCCGCGGCATTTGTCTTTGATTGCTTCCTGATTAGGTCCATGCGGAGCCACATATAGAGGAATTTTAACTTGCAATTCTTCTTCCAGGCGTTGGCGGAGCGCAAGTGCTTTTTCGTAATTGGAATCATCGGCATAGGGACGGTTGTCCATATGCAGGAGTACAAGTTCGCACCCGTTTTTTCCTAAAATATAAGCAGCGACCGGGGAATCAATGCCCCCGGAAAGCAGACAAACAGTTTTCAAAAGTTAGCCCAGCCTAGAAGTCTACACAGCCGTAGTCGTCGGCGATCGTGCGAGTCTCTGTTCGTTCACAGGCATTGCACTTTAAGTTCTTACCATCCTGCTCTAAGGGCTTCCGGCATTTGCGGCAGAGAGCTTTAACTGCACCGTAATGAGCGTCCTGCGTAGACAGCTGAACGGAAGGCTTTACTTGTAAAACCTTAGCGCGGATAACATCGCCTGGGCGGTATTCTTTGCCTACATCTTGAACATAATCAGAAGAAAGTTTGGAAACATGAATAGTACCTGAGCGGTCGCCGGTAATGTCCCGTTCATTGCCGTCTGAAGCGATAATTTCACAGACGGCCATACTGGCTCTGACATCGGTAATCCTGCAAAATACACTGTCGCCGGGTTTCAGAATGTTCGGCGGGTTAAGGGGTTTCACCGTTGCGGTCATGTCATCTTCATTCAAGGAAAGTTTTCCAGCCACACTAGCACGGATAATGCCCTCGTGCTCGTATGTACCTTCTGCTGGGATATACTCTTCAACTACTGCTACCTCGTCACCAGGTAAAACAAATTTACTCATATTCTCACCGTTAATTTATCATTCTATACTTTATGTATGTCGATACCAATCAGAACAACATTAGTATTTTTCTTTGCTTTGTTATGGAATTGAAACATGTGAGGTATCGATAAGATATATTCTTTCTGTAGGAATATCTCTCCGCCAAGCGCTTCCACGATCTTTTTAAGAAACTCCAGAGTGGCAGCATTATGCAGACTGTAAACCCGCTCGGCAGAGCGGCAGGCCAGTTCTAGAAAAGGACGGTCAGCATTTTTCCGCTGTGAACCAAAGGGCGGATTCATGATTACTGTATCGGCATGCAGCTCGACGTCGTTGATATCCGCATTAATCAGCTCTACGACAGAGTTGGTATTCTTAACATTAATCTGCGCTTCTTCATAGGCTGCCGGATCAAGCTCAATGCCCGTAACATTACCACCTAGCAGGTAGGCGCCAATCGCCAGAATGCCGGTACCGCAGCCCAAGTCAAGCACCTTCTTTTCAAAAATATCACCGTTGGCATAAGCCGTGAACAGCAAATCTGCTGCGATATTCGCCGGAGTGCTGTATTGTTCTAGCTCAGCCTTCGGGGCTGAATGAGGCGGGATCTGTTGCAACAGCCGTTCCAATTCATTTTTCTTCATTGTGTTCCCAAGCCCAGGTAGTTGGTACTCGTTAAGATGCCCGCGATGACTCCATTTTTCCTGACCAGCACGGCTTCTTCATGATGCAGATGAATCGCAGCTATTTCAATAGGGGTCCGTTCATCCAGTACCGTAAAGGGCGGACCCATGATCTCCTTTATTTTGGTATGCACAATCTTTTCTGAACTCATATCGCTGTTGCACTTGCTGACGATGTAATCTTTGAGGCGGTCTTCGGTGATGCTGCCGACTAGACGTTCATTAATCATTACCGGTAGCTGACCACAGCGTTCCTCCAACATGAGCTCCACGGCTTCCACCACCGAGGCGTCGGGAGAAACAGAAATTATCTGCTTAGAGGCTAAATCGCCGACGGTGAAGTTAATTTCCAGTTCATCACGGTCCAGATAGCGGTTTTTAACAATTTTTTCGAAGGCGGTGAAGATCTTGCAGACATTTTCGTAAGACGGATCAACACTTCCACTTTCGATTTTAGCAATCAGCGACTGAGAAACGCCCGCGCACTTAGCCAGATCGCGTTGAGAAATACCCAATTTTTTGCGGATATACTTGATTTTATCTAAACTGGGTAGCTGAGGAATTAAGGCCAGTGCTGACAGAGGCATGCAGCGATATCGACCTTTTAATCTAAAAACGCTCCCTCTTCTTAATCATTGTAACAGACTTTTAGACAAATCTACACAAATTACGTTATTTCTAGACATTATACGAATTATGTTTGTATATTCTATACGAATCTCTACTATTTTGCCTATTTTATGCTTTTTTGACCGTAACAGTTATTTAGTCGAAGTTACTCGTGTGCTTTAGCGTTACCAAAATGCGGGTGGAAAATCACCATGGCTGACCAAATCATCAACATCTCAGAAAATTGCCGAAAAAACTCCGCAGAGGCGCTGCCCTTTCCGCAGATGCCTGCTTACGGAGCTGCCCGGCCGCCTGGTATTTCTTCCATTATGGGGGGATGCGGGATTGCTGGTTGCATAAATCTGGATGGTGGAAAAATACGCGGCAGTAACATCGCGAAGATGCTTTCCATCATGAACGAACGAGAAAACGGCTTAGGCTCTGGTTATGTGGCCTATGGGCTTTTCCCCGATCACCAAGAGGACTACTGCTTACAGTTCTTCTTCGATGATGAAGAAGCAATGTTTGCTGCTGAAGAATGTCTGAAAAAGAAAGGGGAGATTACCCGCGACGAACGTGTTTATACCGCTAGTCATTCCGCGGTAGCTTTGCCTCATCCCTTAGTTTGGCGGTACTTCTTCGTCCCTCACACTGAAAACTCGCAAACTCAGGATGCCGATCAGTGTGTTGCTGAGCTGGTAATGAAAATCAACGCCTCAATTCACGGCGCTTTCTGCATTTCCAGCGGTAAAAATATGGCGGTTTTCAAAGGCAATGGCTATTCTTACCAGATTGCTGAGTACTACGATCTATCTCGTTATGAAGCGCAGATGTGGTGTGCTCATTCGCGATTTCCTACCAACACACCTGGCTGGTGGGCAGGAGCGCACCCTATCAGCCTTTTAGACTGGTCGGTCTGCCACAATGGTGAGATAACTTCCTACGGGGTCAATCGTAAATTTGTCGAAATGAATGGCTATCAATGCACTTTACTGACTGATTCGGAAGTCATCGCTTATACTTGGGATATCCTTGTTCGTAAACATAGACTGCCTCTGCCGGTGGCGGCTTTTGCCATGGCTCCTGGTTATTATCGGGATATTGCACGCATGGATCCGGCCAGCCAGCAGCTCGCTCAGCAGCTGCGCATTGTTTACAAAGAAGCCTTTCTTAACGGGCCTTTTTCGATCTTGGTCGGCAGCTCCCGTCCCGAGATAACCATGCTGGCGATGGCTGATCGTAAAAAACTAAGACCGTTACTCGTAGGCCACAATCCCGACAGTAATCTTGTCTATGCAGCGTCGGAAGAATGTGCAATCAGAACGCTTGACAATGATGCGTACACCTGGGTCACCAATCCCGGCAACCCGATGATTGCCCGGGTGGGGGAAGGCATTGTGCGCTATGGCACTGAAGAACCTTTTGCGGGGGTTTTCCATGACTGATGAAATGTGGAAAATAGCCGATCGTTTCCGCCCGGTCGTCTCTTTGGCCTGCATCGGCTGTAAACGATGTGTGCAAGAATGCTCCTACGGCATTCTTGAGTTTGTCAATGACCGCCTCCAGATTGGTCACGGCTGTGTAGCCTGCCAGCGTTGTGTAGAAATGTGTCCGGTAGGAGCTCTTGAAATCCGCCAGGTTCCCAATTCTATGGCGCCCCATGGTACCTACAGCGAACGGCATCGGCGGGCAATACTGGCCCAAGCCAATTCCGGCGGAGTGTTACTATCTTCCTGCGGGACAGACCTCCCTTACAACAGCATTTTCGACGATCTGTTATTGGATGCGGCCCAGGTAACCAATCCGGCAATTGATCCGCTGCGGGAAACTGTAGAAACAAAAACTTATGTCGGGAGCCGCGCCGGCGTCTCACTCTTACTCAAGAAGGAAAAATCACCCAAGCCTGCGGGCCGGGAGTACTGATGGATCTGCCGATTATGCTGGGACATGTTTCACTGGGGGCGGTTAGTTACAACACGCAGAAAGCGTTATTCCTCGCGGCCCGTCAGCTTAACATTCTGGCAGGGACTGGCGAAGGTGGTTTACATAAAGATTTTGCAGAATTTGCACCCTACCTTAATAGTGAAGTAGCTTCCGGCAGATTTGGAGTTAATCCTGAATTTTTAAAAAATGTTGCCGCAGTAGAGATTAAAATCGGTCAAGGTGCAAAACCAGGACACGGCGGACATTTGCCTGGTGAAAAAGTAAGCGAGTTAATCTCGGAAACGCGGATGATTCCGCTGGGTACTGACGCCCTTTCGCCTTACCCGCATCATGATATCTACTCCATCGAAGATCTGCAACAATTAATTTCTACTTTAAAAGAATCTACTGAATATCAGCATCCCATCGGGGTAAAAATCGCGGCGGTTCACAATGTCGCGGCTATTGCTTCCGGAGTAGTTCGTGCCGGGGCGGATTTCATCACCATTGATGGTTTCCGCGGCGGCACTGGTTCCACACCGAGAATCATCAGAGATCATGCTGGTATTCCCATCGAAGCGGCTGTCGCAGTTGTTGATCAAAGACTTGCCGCGGAAGGTTTGCGAAACAGAGTAACGCTCTGTGCCGGTGGAAGCATCCGCAGTTCTGCCGATCTGATTAAAATGATCGCTCTCGGAGCTGATGTCGTTGGTGTTTGCACTGCTGCGCTGATCGCCATGGGCTGCCGTGTCTGTCAGTCCTGCCATTTGGGCAAATGTGCTTGGGGTATTGCCACCCAGCGGCCGGAATTAACTTCCCGTCTGGATCCGGAAGTAGGTGCCCGCCGGGTAGTTAGGTTGCTGAGTGCCTGGAATGAAGAACTGAAAGAAATTCTCGGGGCGATGGGTATTGATTCGGTAGAATCTTTAGTCGGTAACAGAGACAGATTGCGATACATTGGTCCCAACCCGCGCCTTGCTGAGGTGATGGGTATCAAACATGCCGGTGAGGGCTGGGGGTGAACTACATGCAGACTAACACAAGTAATTCAGAAGCAGCAACAATCATCGATGCCAGCAGTTGCGATCAATACGGCCGCCCGGTTAATTACAAAATCCTCAACGATGAACTCCGCAAGGCACTTGCTCAGGGCGCCCAGCAGATCTCCCTCCATGGTGTAATGGGGCAGAGATACCTGGCTTCGGCGGTCAGTGAAAAAGTGCGCATTACTATCCAGGGAACTCCGGGCAATAACTTAGGTGCCTTTATGGACGGACCGCTGGTGGAAGTTCTGGGTAATGCTCAGGATATGACGGGCAACACTATGTCCTCTGGAAAAATCGTCGTCCACGGCAATGCCTGGGATGTAACCGGGCTCTCTATGCGGGGCGGTCAGATTTTCATCAAGGGCAACTCGGGAACCAGAGTGGGTATCCACATGAAAGAATTTGGTGAAATGTCCCCGCGCATCGTCATTGGTGGCAAAGCCGGTGATTACCTTGGTGAGTATATGGCCGGCGGGGTCATCCTAGTCTTAGGTGAAAATGTCCCTGCCGATCTTTCGCCGATTGGTCTCAGTGCTGGAGCAGGTATTCACGGCGGTAAGATTCTGGTCCGCGGTAAAGTGGCTGAACATCAGCTGGGCGTTGGTGCCAAATTAGAAAAAATAAATGGCGAGGATTGGCAGTTAATCAACAATCTTCTGCAAGAGTATGAAACCTGGTTTGGTCCAAGTTCTTCGGCAGGGGAGTTTGTTAAAATTGTACCATGCTCTTCGCGTCCCTTCCGTGGCCACTTTGATGCCACGCCCCTTTAATTGGTTCCCGGAAAGCGCATGATCTCCTCCATGATGATGCGCACTTCCACATCTTTTAAACCGGCAGGAATAAGAGTTGTGGAAATTATTTTTTCTAACATCTCCGAATCACGGGCGCGAATGCGGATAATTACCCGCCGATCCCCACTGACTGCGGAAATTTCTGCCACTCCATCAATGCCATTTAATTTTCGCAAATCTCTGACAGACACTCCCTCTTCTACATCCGCCAAGACGACTGCATCAGCTTTGAGACCTGTAATCTCGCGGTCGACAATCGCGGCATAGCCGAGGATCACATTGTAGTCTTCCATCCGGCGGATCCGATCCCTCACCGTGGATGGGGAGCGCCTGAGTTTGGCAGCTATTTCTCTATATGTCAACTTACCGTCAGCTTTGAGAAGGTTCAAAATTCGACGGTTCATGTCATCAACGGCGACCATTCAGTTTCTCTCCAGATATTAATGACGTAGGTGGGAGCAGATAATACCTTCCCCCAGTCAAAAATATAATTATTTACATTTGTAAAGAAAAAGGGGGCGATCGCTTTGCGATCTTGATTATTTTCCGGTTTTAACGATTACTGCTCCTCAGAGCGTAATAAACACCGGAGTTTCGGGAGTGGGCGAATAGCATGACTCGCTCGAATCGATAATCTCCATCGGGTAAGTTTGTTTAACGGTCTCCACGGCGGCACGAATAATCTTCCCTAACCGCTCAGGATCAGAAGTCACCCGGGCATTAACGATCAGTTTAGCTTCATCACTGACATATCTTGAGCCATGAATGCCGTCAGTCTGTACAGAATCACAGACTAGTGACATTTTAACACCTGCCGATGGCGAAGAGATCACAATTTTTACATGAGCAATTTCATCTGGTGTGTATTCGGCAGCAATGCTTTTCATGATCGACATCGAAAGATCATACATGTCAATTTTATCCAATGGTTTAATTTCATTTATGGAAGAATACCAAGACATTGATGATTTTTCATTGGCAAATTTAGCCGTGTTTTCGCCTTTCTGCATTTTGGTATTGACGGCGGAAGACATGATAATCTGAGCAATTTCATCTACTCCTTCCAGCGTCTTTGATGAATATTTGTAAATCGTTGCTTCCGGGGCGAGATTTTTTATGGCTGCCTCGGCGGCCGTTTCACCATCTTTATTAATTAAATCATTTTTAGAAAGAAGGACAATTTCTGCTTCTTTGACTTGATGCGCAGGGATCAGTTTCTTGGAAGATTCCATTTTGGCAGCTTTCGTACCATCCACCACGACCATGAAAGGGGCAACTTCAAACTCTTCAGGATACTGCATCTTCAGCGGTTCAATTACTGAAGAAAGGATGTTAGTCGAAGTGCCGATTGGTTCAGCAATGATGAAATCTGGTTTTTTAATCTGCACGATGGAACGGGCATTTTTAACAAACTCGGGAAAAGTTGAACAGAAACAGCCGCCGACGATTTCTTTCACATCAAAACCGGCACCCTGTACATATTCTGTATCAACCAAGGCGTGTCCCTGATCATTGGTGATAATCGCCGTGCTTTTACCATACTTCTCTTTTAAGACTCTTGCAAGATTAACTGTCAGCGTAGTTTTACCGGCACCTAAATAGCCACCGATCACCACAAATCGTGTACGTGTTTTTTCACTCATAATTTCACCAGCTCAGAGACCATCAATGACGATCGCTCTTCTCATAAAGGGGCAGCTTTCACAGGGAATAGAAATGACGCATTTACGTCCGGACGTGATGCCCTTCAAAGCACAGACTAAAGCTAAATCCATTGGTCGGAAAGGTTTCTTTCTACCATTTTTATTGAGGAACGAAACTTCTTCTTCAGAAAGTTCGTTTCCACAAAAACAGCCTTCGGCAACATGTGTTAGACATTTGGTATACTCTTTTTCCGAGCAACCATCACATCTTGTACCTACTTTTGATAATTGACCAAAAATATTTGCCAGCGGGTCAACAACAAAAAGTTCACCGTCTTTACCCAGAGTAATATAAACGGCACTGGGTGAGGAAGGGGCAATATATTCCATCCGCGTTCCTCTTACTTTCTTCTCATCAACAACTTTCCAGAATTCTGCCAGCTGCTGTCCTAATTGGTAAGAGACTTGATGATAACCCATGCCTAATTTATCTGCCAGTTCTTGTTTGGTCGGCGGTTTGTCGAGCGCCATGGCATATAGTGTACGTAAAATCTCTTTGCGCAATTCATGATTGACAATCGATGCGTATGTTTCCGGATTGATATATGAAATTTCGATACGGCATCCTGCTGGCATGAATATTTCAAACAGTTCTCAAATATTTAAGTTATTGCTCACTCCCATCAATTAAGAGATTGCTCAATTACTTAAATGAGTTAAAAAAATGATTAATTTAAATTTACTATTAAACTTTATAAAGTTGGTTGTAGAGGTAGTTGGATCAGCAGGGCCGATCCAACTTATCCCTCTTACTTAGAAATTCCCAGAGTCGAATTGGTTTTCTGAATCGATTTCATACCATCAGCTTCCAGCTTCATCATCGCCCGGATACAGTCGATGTTTTCCGGTACGACATCGCTTTCCTGATGGACAGCCTGATAGTAGTAAAGTGTATTGTCTCTGACTTTAACGCCATCCTGCCAGACGGCGATTTCCATGAAGTCACCGCGGCTTCTGCCGAGGTCTTTGGCAAATTCCATGATCTGGGCAGTACTCTTGATGCCATACTTGCCATTAACAAATCTTACCCGCGGGGCGCTGTCCCAGACGGCTAAGATGTCCTGTTCTTTTGCTGGTTTTTTGAGATTAATAGTTATGCAGTGGACGTGCATCAAAGTGGTCGGTACTTTGACAACCATGGTAGTAATGTTCAGCCACGGCATGATGGTCTGGACATCTGGTCCGTGGTGGGTAGGTAACTTTAACGAAGGCTCAATGGCGTTGAGGGCCGAACCTTTGTTATCGGCAGGGTCAGCACCGCGGCGAACGATGGTTGCCGCTACAGATTCAATGCCATATGCGTGGTCAATGGGAAAGAGGGTTCTGACTAAGCCGGTGGTGTTGCAGGAAACAACCCGCGCAAAATTGGCACCCCATGCTTCTGAATAGTTAGCAAAAGCATTGAAAGAAACGCCGGTCAGTCCGTGTTCTTCTCCCCCTTGGAAGATGGCTTTCACGCCCGCTTCTTCGTACATCTTACGGTAACGTTCACCGACGCCGCCGGGTGTACAGTCAACAATAATGTCTGCTACTTCCAGCAGATCTTTGAGTGAACCTTTGGTTGCGATACCTTCTTTTTCAAAAGTCGAAATCTGTTCTTCTTCTGCAGTATACAGGGGAAACTTCTCCATCTCTGCCAGTCGTGCTTCATATGACGGGCGGGTTTTTGTAACGCCGACAATTTCCATGTCATCCTGAGCTTTTACTGCACATGCAACTCTCTTGCCAATTGTTCCGTAACCGTTAATTCCAACTCTGACCGTCATCTATTTCCACCTTTCCAACGCTGCCTACGGGCAAGCGACAGTATTCTACCAGAATAGGTAGTGTTTTTACTCTATATTGCTTTTTGTAAGATCCACAAGTTATTTTTTGCTCAGCATCCACGCCAACCACAATGATTTAAATAGTACCGCCATAATGGGGCTATGATGCTAATCTCTAACACGGAGACCTTGATTTCTTGTGTATTGGGTTCTGTAGTCTTGATTAGCTGAAGGCACCTGTTTTGGGTAGCCTTAGTCATTTTTGAAAGGTGGTTTAGTTGAAAGGTTCGAAAGCCGTATTCTCGTTGTTGGAAAAAGAAGGGGTGGACGTTATGTTCGGCTACCCAGGTGGACAAAGTCTGCAACTTTATGATGATCTGCTCGATTCCAGTATACGGCATGTTTTGGTACGTCATGAACAATGCGCTGCTCACATGGCCGATGGTTATGCACGAGCTACGGGTGAAGTTGGTGTCTGCACCTCTACTTCGGGACCGGGAGCAACTAACCTCGTGACCGGTGTCGCTACTGCCTATGTCGATTCCTCGCCAATGATGGTTCTTACGGGACAGGTTCCGACAACGGCCTTAGGCAACCAGGCCTTTCAGGAAGCCGACTCTTTCTCGATCATGATGCCGATCACCAAGCACAACTTCCGCATTCTTGATCCTGCGGAAATTCCCGTCGCAGTCCGCCGGGGAATGCATATAGCTTCGTCCGGCAGGAAAGGACCAGTGCACATCGATTTACCTTCTGACATTCAAAAAACAGAAGTTCCCGAAGAAGCCTTCCAGCGCACTTTCCGTCCTTATACGGTTATTGAAGATTTCTCGAAAGTTCCCGAAGTGATAAAGGTCCTGACGGAAGCTGAAAGACCGCTGTTGTTGGTGGGTGGTGGTGCAGTGTGGGCCGGTGCCGGTCCGGAAATCCTCCGACTAGCCGAGACGCTGATGGCACCAGTAGCGACGACGATCATGGCCAAAGGGGTCATTCCGGAAAATCATCCTCTGGCGCTGGGCATCATCGGCATGCATGGTAAAGTGGGTGCTAGAAAAGCCTATCTGGAAGCGGATGCGATTCTGGCCATCGGTACTCGTTTTTCCGATCGTACGGCCGGGGCGCAGTCGGGCTTATCTCCTTCGACCAAATTAATTCAAATTGATATTGATCCGGCGGAGACTAGTAAACTAGCTCGAACGCAGATCCGCTTAGTGGGCGATGCCCGTAAAGGGGTCACGGCCATCTTAAGCGGTCTCGCCGTACAGAAAAAAGAATCAGCCTGGACGCGGAGAATTCAGGAAATTCAGAAGACTTGCAACTGTAATACTAATCTTCATTCAACTCCTATTCTGCCGCAGAAAGTTATTCACGATCTCAATGAGACTTTAGCTCAGGGCGCGATTGTTTCGACTGATGTCGGTCAAAATCAAATGTGGGCGGCCCATTTTCTTAAAACCAAAAATCCCCGCCAGTTCATAAGTTCTGGAGGCTTTGGTACCATGGGTTTCGGTCTGCCGGCGGCTATGGGAGCTAAGTGTGCTTATCCTGACGAACCAGTAATCTGCATTACTGGTGACGGAGGCATTCAAATGGTCTTTCAGGAGTTTGCAACTGCCGTTTCTGAAAATCTGCCCGTCGTGGTCTGCGTCTTTAATAACGGCTGGTTAGGAATGGTCAAGCAGTGGCAGAAGCTGTTCCATGACCAGCGCTACAGCGGTACGCTGCTCCACGGCAATCCCGATTTTGTTAAATTAGCGCAAGCTTATGGTGCAGACGGAATTTGTGTGGAAAAACCCTCGGAAATCAAAGAAGCCCTGCAGACGGGCTATAAATCTGGCCTGCCTTACTTAATCGACATCCGCCTCGATCCTGAGGAAGATGTTTTACCGATGATTCCGCCGGGAGACGGTCCAGCCACGATCATTAAGGGGCGGTGTACATGGAATTAATCATGATTATTGGGGATCGTTCACCGGGGCTCGTTCAACGGATTATCATTGAACTGGGCCGGCGGGGAATTGAATCCGAGAAGATGTTTATGGTTCACGAAGGTGATAAGACTAAAATAATCGTTGAGGCCAATGTTGGCAAAATGAACGGCCGCCTCCTGCATGCTCTTCTGGGCTTACAGGACGTGGAATCGGCAGAATACATCCACGAAGACTATAACTGCTTCTGGAGATGTTCGCCTAATAATCCTTCCGAGTTCTTCATTTCCTGTGGAAACGACGACTCTGTTAAATTTCAGAACTGTACTGAACAGTCAGTTTGTAAAGATGAACAATATGAAAACTAATTGGTGATATGAATGGTGACAAAAATATACCATGATTCTGACGCTGATCTCAGCGTTTTGGCTGGCAAAAAGATTGCAGTTATCGGTTACGGTAACCAGGGCCGGGCACAGGCCATGTGTCTGCACGATTCTGGACTGGATGTTACCGTCGGTCTGAGAAAATCTGGCAAATCCTGGAAAATCGCCCAGGATGATGGTCTGAAAGTGGCAGAGGTGCCGGCAGCTGTTAAAGATGCAGATATCGTGATGATTCTGATCCCTGATGAAGTCCAGCCTGCCGTTTATGCTGAACAAATCGCCCCTAATCTGAAAGCCGGGGCCGCTCTGGAATTCGCTCACGGCTTTGCCATCACCTTCAAATTCATCGCCCCGCCTCAAAACTGTGATGTGATCATGGTTGCTCCTAAATCACCGGGCAAGATGGTTCGTCAGACCTTCTTGGAAGGCTTTGGTGTACCTTCCTTAATCGCTGTTCATCAGGACGCTTCTGGTCAAGCCAAGAGTCTGGCTTTAGCCTTAGCCAAAGGTCTAGGTTCAACCAAAGCTGGTGTTTTAGAAACCGACTTCCGCGAAGAAGCCACTTCTGATCTCTTTGGCGAGCAGTCCGTGCTCTGCGGCGGTGTTACGGCCCTGATCGAAGCTGGTTTCGAGACACTCATCAATGCTGGTTACAAACCAGAAATTGCTTACTTCGAAGTGCTCCACGAATTGAAACTGATCGTTGACCTCATTCAGTCTGGCGGTATCATGCACATGTGGGAATCTGTTTCCAACACGGCTGAATACGGTGGTCTGAGCCGGCGTGATGCGGTCATCAATGAAGAATCCAAGCAAGCCATGAAGAAAATCCTTGATGATATCTGCTCCGGTAAATTTGCCGAAGAGTGGTCCGAAGAGTGGAAAGTTGATCTGGCTGGCATGAAGAAAATGGAAGCCGCCGATGCCGATAAAGAGATTGAAAAAGTAGGCAAAGAAATCCGCGCTCTTTTCGAAAGAAACTAAATTTTTTCAGAGGGGGAACAACCCCCCATTCTTCAAACATTTTAGCCCCTTGATTTATTATCAATAGAAACTAAAAAGAACCTTTCGGTTGATGAGGGATTATGCCTAACCAAAAATCTAAAAATGTTCTGTTGTGCCCCTTAGAATACGGCTTAGATATTTTTGGTGGCAAGTGGAAGTGCAGAGTATTGTGTGTTCTGGGGATGAATGGCCCGATGCGCTTCAGTGCTCTGAGTCGTGAATTAGGTAATATCACCGATGCGACTCTTAATGCAGTGTTAAAAGAGATGGTTACTGAAGAAATGGTCAGCAGGTCTGTTTATGACGAACAGCCTTTGCGGGTCGAATATGCCCTGACTGAAAAAGCACAGAGTGCGTTACCGATTTTGCAGAACATCTGCATTTGGTCAAAAACATATGCTAACGTTGATATCAAAAACGCTCTCTCTCCTTGTAGGACTTGCATTCATTTGTGCCAGACAGAAGGAGTGTAACTATCTAAATTAATAGCAGCTATCAAGCTGTATCGTGCTTGCTATAAGTAGCAAGTAGTCTATCTAATTTTCAGACGTGTAAGAAATGGCCATTGCTTATTCAACGTCCACCTATGAGGGATATGAATGAGTGTAAAAGCGTACTTAGAAATAACTATGAAAATCTCAGAACGCAACAGACCAGCCGCCGCTGAAATCTATGCCCGATATCGTGAACCATTCCTACAGACAATCAAGGGAGCTCTTACTAAAGAGCTGTTAATCCGGGATGAAGATATACAGGTGCTTCATGGGTTTAGCAGCAAAGATGATGCGCAGAATTATCTGAGCAGTGAACTGTTCCAGAATGATGTTTTTGTCGGCCTCAAAGGTCTGTGGGACGCAGATCCAGAAGTCAGAATCTATGCTGTAGCTTAAACCCTTTTTAGTGTGCATTGTTTAATGCACTCTTTATTTTTCTTTTATAATCACTACTCTTCAAATTGTTGAAATAATAAAATAGAAGGTTTCTGGCTAAGCAGAAACCAGTTTTGCTTATTGGGCCGGGGCTTTTGTTCTCTTCAAGTGTTTATTTCTGATCACGGAGGCCACGATTGATATCAGCAGCACGATCAGAATAAAGGCCAGTGAGACCACAACATCAACATGATAGCCCCAGATGGGCAGTAGCATCTTGATACCAACAAAGGCCAGAATTACGGCTAAACCGTATTTGAGGTAGTACATCGAAGACATTATACCGGCTAGTGCGAAGTATAACGATCTGAGACCTAAGATGGCAAAGACGTTTGAAGTGTAAACAATGAACATGTCGGTAGTGATGCCCATTACTGCCGGAATGGAGTCGACGGCAAAGACAATGTCCGTGGTTTCGATAACTAACAAAGCTAGAAACAGCGGTGTGGCAGCAAGCGCCCCTTGAGCAGTTCTAACAAAGAATTTGCCACCGTGTGAATCGGTACTCACCGGCATAATCTTCTTGAACCCTCTCACCACAATGTTCTTTTCCGGATCCATTTTGTGATCTTTCTGGACGGCTAATTTTACGGCGGTAATCAAGAGGAAAATACCGAAAATATATAGTAACCAGTCGAATTTTTCAACCAGGGTCACACCGGCAAAGATAAAGATCGCTCTAAAGACTAAGGCTCCGATAATTCCGTAAAAGAGAATTTTATGCTGATATTCACCAGCAATGCCAAAGAAGGCAAATATGATGATAAATACGAATAAATTATCGACGCTGAGCGCTTTTTCCATCACATAGGCGGCGGTATATTCCAGACCGCTCTGGGACCCCATCTGCCAAAAAATCACAGCATTAAAGGCGAGTGCTATTCCAATCCAGAAAGCACTCATTATGAGAGCTTCCTTTACCCCGATAACATGACTCTTACGGTTGAAAACACCCAAGTCTAATGCCAGCAGGATAACTACGATAACCGCGAAGGCTACCCACATCATGTCGCTAAACATTCAGATTTCGCTCCAAGGCGTAATTCTATTTTCGCATATCTCCTTCACATTATTAAGCTTTGTATGATTAGATTATAAATCGATTTAAAACTGGATAGGCAGCAATCACTGCCAAGGATCAAGAAAATCATCATCTTCTTCATAGCTTAGACGGCGCCGGGTCCGATGCAGCTCCCCATATTTTTTATGACACGCAGGACAAAGAGTCTTTAAATTTCCCGGGTGATCGGAACCACCTAGCGATCGCGGGATGATGTGATGTACTTCTAAGGACTCTTTGCGGTAGCCACCTTTTCCGCGTTTCAAAGTAGGGTCGTAAACCTTGCGGCTGCTCTTGCCAAACTCCACGCCGCAGTCCTGACAAGTATACTTATCTCTTCGCAGAACGCGCTGGCGGATATTGGGCCAGAGATAACTGCGGATCCACTCTTCGGTCCAGTCGGAATAGATCGGTTTACGGGTCCCTTCTGGATAATATTTAGGCGGTTGCTTAAACTCCCTTCTAAGTTCAGTGAACGCTTCATTGACATTGTGCTTTTCACGGCACAACTTCTGTGCTCCGGAGCCGGGATAATGTCTTTTTTTGCAGTAGGGGCAGAGCTCGAGAGCGATAATTTCACCCTCACGGTAGGGGCATTTTTTGACAACCTCATGATTACAAAAGACTGGGAGACCCTGTTCATTTGCCACTTGATAGGTACCATCAGCCCTAAGCAGTCCACAATGACTCTCTTGTGTGGGGTCGAGGCGGTGGCGACAAAGATCAGGCAGCATCGGCTTCCACAATGTATATCAGATTAATCCATATTACGCTGAGCTGGACAAACTTATATTATTCACCATTTGCAATAGGGGGATAGGATTATGCGGATGACTGCCATGAAGCAATTTAACACGCTAGATGATTTTCAGTTTGAAAACAAGACTGTGCTGTTGAGGGTAGATATCAACTGTCCGTTGGATAAAGAGACTCTGCAGTTGACTGATGATAACCGTATCCGGCACATCGTCCCGACGGTGAGAGAACTGCTGGATGATGGTGCAAAAATCGTGATTATTGCTCATCAGGGAAGACCTGGCGAA
This sequence comes from uncultured Methanomassiliicoccus sp., assembly GCA_905203995.1. Classification (GTDB taxonomy): domain Archaea; phylum Thermoplasmatota; class Thermoplasmata; order Methanomassiliicoccales; family Methanomassiliicoccaceae; genus Methanomassiliicoccus_A. The sequence goes on from CAJKXZ010000005.1 coordinate 84,933, forward strand.
TGGGATTTTACAAGTCTGGAACAACATGCAGGCTGTCTTTCTAAATATCTCAATAAGCAGGTAAAATACGTGGATGACATTCTCGGCAGTACCGCGATTAACGAAATCAAGTCTTTGACTCCGGGCAATGTGATCATGCTTAAAAACATCCGGGAATTACCTTATGAGTTGGAGAAAAAAAGTGCGGAGGAGCATGCTGACAGTGAGTTAGTAAAAACGTTGGCTCCTTTGGCAGATTACTACGTAAACGATGCCTTTGCCACCGCCCACCGTTCGCAGTGCTCCTTAGTCGGACCGCCTTGTGTATTGCCATCGGCCGTCGGACGCTTGATGGAAAAAGAGCTCACGGCCCTTTCTTCTGTTTTCAGCGGCACCAATCATCCTTCTATCTTTATTCTGGGCGGATCTAAATTTGCTGATGCCATCAAAGTCATGGACCGTGCTTTAACAAGCAAAGCCGCTGACATGATTATCCTTGTAGGTCTGACCGCTTCTGCTTTCCTCGTCGCTAGAGGCGTTGATATCGGTGAAGCTTCCCGCAATGTTTTGAATTCCGAACTTACACCGGAAACCCTGGAAGCCGCTAAGAAACTTTTACGGGAGCATGGTGAACACATTTTACTGCCCTTTGATGTAGCAGTTGAGGAAGACGGCGCACGCAAAAACATCTTAGTTGGCGACTTGCCGACGGAATCGCCCATCTACGACATTGGTAAGAGATCAATCGAGAAATTTGCGAAAGTCATTGATCCGGCCAAGACCGTCTTCATGTCCGGCCCGGCCGGTCTGATTGAAAAAGAGCAGTTTACCCGCGGTACTCGCGATCTGATGACTGCCATGGCTCATTCCGATGCCTACACTCTTCTAGGCGGTGGCCACACTGTCGGTGCTGCTGAGAGATTTGGAATGTCGGAAAAATTCTCTTATGTCAGTACGGCTGGCGGTGCTTTGGAAACATTCATCTTAGGCAAACCTTTGCCGGCGGTAGAAGTATTAAGAAAAAAATAAGATTTTTACAAGGCAGCCGCTCTTCGCAGCTTGGTGTCTGCTAGAGTAGTTGTCTTGCAAATCTTATCGTTTTTTTATTCACAGAAAACTTTAGGTCAAGCTATTGTTTCTATGCATCTCCGGAGAGGGAGAGTCATGGAACTTAGTGAATTATTGGCGCAGTTAAATCGTCGTGAACCACTGATCGGGGGCTCTGAAGCTTTTCTCTTAATATCTGCTTTCAGTCAGGAAGCACTCAAGATCACTGCAGAGTTGAATAACAGCTATCACGAACCGGCAGAAATTCCCGTGATTTTTTCTAAGCTAACTGGTAAGCAGGTAGACGCATCATTTCGACTCTTTCCGCCTTTTCATACCGATTTTGGTAAAAACATTACTCTGGGTAAAAATGTCTTTATCAACTCTGGCTGTCATTTTCAAGATCAGGGAGGAATCATCATTGGTGATGATGTATTGATTGGCCACAACGTAGTTTTAGCAACGCTCAATCATGACTTTGCTCCTGATCAGCGTGGCAATCTGCATCCCGCACCCGTTATTATCAAAGACCGCGTCTGGATTGGTTCAAGTGTGACTGTGCTTCCCGGTGTTACTATTGGTGAAAACGCCATTGTGGCGGCGGGAGCTACGGTGACCAAAGACGTTCCGGCCAATACTGTCGTCGCCGGTGTTCCTGCCAAAGTGATTAAGCAATTAAAACCTGAAATGGAGTAATTAGCATGAGCAAAGATATTTTAGTAATCGCTAGCAGCCCCCGTAAGGGCGGTAATTCAGAAACTTTAGCCGACGAATTCATCAAAGGTGCCGAAGCCGCGGGAAACAACGTCGAGAAAATCTCCCTTGCTGACAAAACCATCAGCTTTTGCAAAGGATGTCTGGTGTGTCAAAAGACGGGGCATTGCGTCATCCATGATGATGCTGAATTAATTGCTCAAAAAATACTTACCAACGAAGTCATTGTTTTTGCCACTCCTGTTTATTTTTATGGAATGTGCGGCCAAATGAAAACTATGCTCGACCGTACTAATCCATTATTTCCGGCAGAATATGCATTTCGTGACATCTATCTAATTGCTACTTCTGCCGATGATAGTGAAAATGCCATGGACGGAACAATCAAAGGTCTACAGGGCTGGATAGATTGTTTTGAGAAGACAACTTTGAAAGGGATTGTATGCGGCCTTGGTGCTGATGAATACGGAGCTGTCTTAAAGATGCCTGAGCTTTTGCAAGAAGCCTACAATCTTGGCAAAACAATTCAATAAACTTCCTTTGATTTATTGAATTACTGAACTATAAGTAGGATCAAATCGATGAGGGGGCATGCATTACAAAAAGGCGCTCCCCATCATTTTGATAATTTTTGTGTGCGCCATTCTCGTTGCTGTATTAGGTACTTATTTCTCATCAAATTCTGAACCATCCGCTGACACTCCGTCTGCTGACGATCCCCAGGATAAACCTGATGAAACAAGAAATACGCTGCAATTACAGGTCGGCAATGAAACATTTACTATCGTGTTGGAGGACAACGCTTCAGCAACAGCGCTGCAAAATCAGTTGCCTTTGACGGTAACGATGAGTGAATTAAATGGTAATGAAAAATATTATTATTTGCCAGAAAGTTTACCAACCAATTCTCAACGGGTAGGGCAGATTTCTACTGGTGATTTTATGCTCTACGGTTCCGATTGTCTGGTGCTCTTCTATGAGAGTTTTTCGACATCCTATAGTTATACAAAACTGGGCTCAGTCGAAGATACGGCCGGACTCGCAGCGGCTCTGGGAGACGGTAAAGTCCAGGTAACATTTAGTTGAGTTTTAGGCTAAACGGCATCGAGTGGTGCCGTTTAATGCCTTGTTTTTCGACTCAGAGGACTTTGCGCATCCTTTCTAGAGCTTCAAAGATCCTTTCTTTTGGTTGAGTGAGGGCAATCCTGACAAAGCCTTCACCAGCTTCGCCATATCCTGTCCCCGGGGTCACGACAATGCCGACATCCAACATCTTTTCGGCAAACTCCAGAGCATTCATGCCCACGTCAACAAATAAGTAAAAAGTCCCTTTGGGCTTTTGGGCATTAATTCCTAATTCGCGTAAACCGTCAACAAAGATATCGCGACGCTCACAGTAGATGTCGACACATTCCTGAACAATCGCTGGTCTTTGAGGTCCAGTATATGTTTTTAAGGCGGTAACTGCGGCTTTTTGGATAAACTTGGGGGCTCCTGAATCAGTCTGTGATTTAACTTTTTTCAGTCCGGCAATTAATTTCTCATCCCCGACAGCATAGCCGATGCGGTAGCCGGTCATGTTAAATGTTTTAGAAAGTGAACCAAATTCAATGGCATTACGGCCGAATTCAAGAATGGACGGTGCCAGATAATCGTCATAAGTCATTTCGGAGTAAGCATTATCATAACAGATGATAGTCTTGCTTTCTTCACCCCATTGCAGTAGATCTTTTAGATAAGACACAGGGGCAGTAGCTCCGGTAGGATTATTGGGAAAATTCACATAAAGCATTTTTCCGTCTTGCGGAAGCGTATCAAGCCGTGGGAGAAAACCATCTTCGGCATATGTTTTAATGTATTCTGGATAAGCATCGCAGAGCAGTGCTGCACCTAAACTGTAAACAGGATACGCCGGATCAGGACAGAGTATTTTGTCTCCGACATTAGCAAAAGCTCGTGCAAAATTGGCCAGCCCTTCTTTGCTGCCTAATAAAATAACTACTTCTTTATCGGGATCTAAATCCACATTAAAACGAGTTTTGTACCATTCGGCAACGGCAACCCGCGTTTCTCTTTCTCCGGCGGAGCTCGAGTACTGATAATTTTGCGGGTCATCAAGTTGTTTTTTAATTTCATCAATAATGAGTTTGGGCGTTGGCAAATCGGGATCACCAATCCCAAAATCAAGTATGTCCACGCCCTCAGCTTTCTTTTTACTTACCTTTTCCTCGATCTCTGCAAACAGATAGGGAGGAATGTTTTTCAAACGCTCTGCAAATTCATAGTTCATACTAATCACCAAGTGATTTCGCCTACGAACACTCTTGCTGCTGGTCCCGTCATCTGGACGGATGAATAATCATCTTTAACATTGATTTTAAGAACGCCTCCCGGTAAGCGGACAACGATGTCCTTGCCGGTTGGACAAATGCCGACCAAGGTGGCAGCAACGGCAGTTGCGCAGGCACCAGTTCCACAAGCATTAGTCCAGGCTGCGCCGCGTTCGTAGACTTTTACTTCTAAACAGTCTTCTTTAGCTTTTACAAATTCAACATTAGTTTTGCGGGGAAAAGCCTCATGTTTCTCTAAAAGCGGACCCAGGCGTAATACCTGTTCGTCACTTAAGTCTTGAAAGATTACTAAATGAGGATTGCCCATGCCTACAGCAGTTCCCGTAAGTTCAATCTCTGCTGCTTGCAGGTGACCGTTAATAAAACGGCCTGTTCCTTTAATCGGCACTTCTTCGGCTTCTAGATGAGGCCGGCCCATGTCGACGGAGATTTCTACGGCCACGCCGTTTTCTACTTTAAGATCAATAATTTTTATGCCGCTGAGCGTGTTAATGCTCATCCTTTTGGATTTTACGAGACCACAATCATACAGATGCTTAGCAAAGCAGCGGATGCCGTTACCGCACATCTCTGCTTCGCTACCATCAGAATTCATGATTTTCATATATGCATCAGCGTGGGCATCTTTTCTCACATAGAGGATGCCGTCGCCGCCGATGCCGGAGCGGCGGTCGCAGATGAATTTGACGAAGGCGGCATCGGATGGGACTTCGGCATTAAAGTCCTCAAAGAGAATGAAATCATTACCTAAGCCATGATATTTCCAGAACTTCAAAGCATCAGCCTCGAAGGTATCCGTTGATGTCTGAACAACTCTTCAACGGTTTCCGACTCTCTGATCAGGGTGATTTCACCGTCTTTAACCAAGACTTCCCGGGGCAGCGGCCGCATGTTGTAATTGGAAGACATCGTAAAGCCGTAAGCACCCGCATCATAGATGGCAATAATATCGCCTTCCTCTACTTTAGGCAGTTCGCGGTCTTTAGCCATTACATCGCCGGTTTCACAGATGGGGCCGCCTAAACTGTAGACTTCTTCAGCAGGCAGGTCAAACTTATTCGCTACTGCTACATGATGGTAGGAATCATACATCGCTGGACGAATCAGGGTGTTGAAACCGGCATCAATACCGGCGTATTTCTTGTCGGGCGTTTCTTTAATGTCGACAACTTTCGTCAGGATGATGGTACTGTCAGCAATGATGTATCTGCCGGGCTCAATGATTATTTCTTTGATTTTTGTTTTTGATTTAATTCTAGAAGTAATCTCCGCCGCCATTTTGTCGAGATCCATTGCCGACTCTTCCGGCCGGTAGGGAATACCAATGCCGCCGCCGATATCCAAGAAATTAAGCTCAATGCCCATCGCTGCTAATTCTTGCACGATCGTAATTAAAGTCTCTACCATTTCGATAAATGGTTCTACTGTTTGGCCGCCGGAGCCAATGTGGGCATGAAGTCCAGCTGGTTTAAATCCTAACTCAACTGCACGCTTATAGGCCTCAAGAATCTGATGTTTGGGAATGCCAAACTTGGTCGATCTTTTGCCCGTAATGACTTTATCGTGATGACCGGAACCTACTTCTGGATTAACTCGGAAAGAAATCTGATGATCAGTAGTAATCTTTGCCAGTCTTTCCAATTCTGAAAAGGAATCGATGTTGATCGGCACGCCTCTGGCGACAACCGCCCGCAGTTCTGCATCAGAAACATTCACGCCGGTATACAGGATGCGGTCGGGACTGAAACCGCTGCGCAGACAAGCTTCAATCTCTCCGATGGAAACGGCATCAATGCAGCTTCCTTCCTGTTCAAGAATGCGCAGGATCGCGAGATTAGTATTTGCTTTACAAGCGTAATTTATTCTGGTAGGCATTTTTTTTGAAAATGCCTGGTAAATGTTACGGTAATTAGCCCTGATGGCATTTTCATCAGTGACATAAACAGGTGAGCCATATTTTTGAACAATCTCTGTGGCTTTGACCCCACCGATTACCAGTTCATGATCAACACACTCAAATTTTCTCATGTGGTCCACCTATGAATTCTTTATGAATATTTCTGACAGCCTCCAGCGCTTTATCATCAGGAATGACAAAGTTAAGTGCCACATCGGAAGCACCTTCGGAAATCATCTCAATATTGGCGCCGGTTTCAGAGATATTAGCAAAGACCTTAGCTGCTACTCCCGGCATATTGATCATATTGTCACCGACGCAGCAAATTAAAGCGACATTGCCTTTGACGGTGTATTTTTCAACCTGTGCTTCATGCATCGTGGAAATCCTGTTAATCACATCATCCAGTTTGTTGGAGGGGATTAAAAAGGCAATCGTTGATAAGGAGGTTGATACAGCATAAGTATTGCCGGCGGCTCCGGAAACAGAAGCTACCAGACGAGAAACGAGATCCGGTTGATATACTAATTCGGAAGAGTAAATTTTTACAATCGACAGATCAACTTTCGAAGCTACCGAGCGCAGAATGCCCTGGCTGCTGTTTTTGAGATTTCTAATGATCGTACCTTTGGCTTCGGGATTAAAGGTGTTTTTGACTGCCAAAGCAATTCCTCTTTTCCTTACTGGCTCTACGGTACGGGGATGCAGAACTTTCGCACCAAAGTAGGCTAATTCTGCGGCTTCACTATAATCCATTTCGTGAATGGTGAAGGCATCCGGCACTACGCGCGGATCGGCAGTCATGAAACCATTTACGTCGGTCCAGATTTCACAGCAGTTAGCTTCCAAACCGCAGGCGACTACTGAACTAGAATAATCCGAACCGCCGCGGCCGAAGGTCATCGGCCGTCCTTCGGGACCGATACCATAGTAACCGGTCAGCACGGGGACCATACCCTCTTCCAGAAGGGGCAGCACATTCTTTTGCAGATTGTGATGAGTAGCTTCCAGATTGGCGGAGCCGTTGCCATAAGCACCATCGGCCACAATTCCCGCTTCTTCGGAAGTAACAGAAATACCTCCTTTACCGCGGCTTTGTAGAATGTAAGCTACCGTCAAAGAAGACAATCTTTCGCCCCAGGAAACAATTGTATCCTGGAGGGCCAGACAGGGAGCATCTTTGTACGTTTCTAAATGTTCTGCCAGTTTGCCCACGCGGTCTTCCAATTTATTATAATACTCTTTATAAACAATTTCATCCATCGCCGCTTTAGCCGCGGCAGAATAGCGTTCAAGCAAACCATTAGTAATCTCAGCAATCTCGCTTTTACCATCAAGACAGGCGACTAAGGAATTAGTTACTCCTGACATGGCAGAGACAACGACGGCTTTATTCGCTTCTTCTTTAGTAATAATTGAAATCATTCTCTCCAACGCGTCAACACTGCCCACGCTGGTACCGCCGAATTTCATAGATTTAATCATAGTCCCAAGACCTCGTACATTGTGTGAACTTTACCACTGTTTTTGTTAGCTATCCACCTGATCGCGGCTACCGCTCCTTCGGCAAAAGCTTCCCGGGAGTGTGCACGATGCGTAAGTTCAATCCGCTCTTTATTGCCGGCAAAAATCACGGTATGCTCGCCGACAACGTCGCCTGCTCTTACTGAATGGATGCAGATTTCTTCGCCGCGCGCACCGATGTTGCCTTCGCGGCCGTAAATAAACTCGCTTTTGCCGCTCTGAGCTGCAATCAATTCTGCTGCTTTTTTAGCGGTTCCGGAAGGGGCATCTTTCTTTTGGTTATGATGCGTTTCAATTATTTCGATATCGTAATCTTTCAAAATTGGTGCCAACATTTCACAGGCTTTGAAAAAGACATTGACTCCTACTGAAAAGTTAGGGGCCACTACGGCGCTACTGCCGTCTTCAGCAATATTCTTTTCAAAATCAGCCATAACTTCCTGCGCAATGCCGGTAGTCCCGATTACATAATTCAAACCGGGACGTCTAGCTGCGGGAAGTGTTTTAGCGATGGCTGCCGGTGAAGTCAAATCGACGTAGACCTGCGCGGTAGCGACCATTTCGCTTAGCCGCTCGGCACCTACGCATTTTACACCCGGCACGACCTCCTTTCCAATATTGGGGCTGCCTTCGGAAACAATCGCCGCGGTCAGCTGCATATCTGCTTGTTGAGTAATTAGTTTGCAAACTAAACTTCCCAACTTTCCTGTAGCACCGCCTACTACCACTGAGATCATTCTAAAACCTCACAACAAACCTTGTTGAGCCAACACGGATTTGAGGCGTTCTTCATTTTTCTCATCCATGTCACACAAAGGCAGTCTGAGCGGTCCCGCCGGGTGTCCGGCTAATCTCATGGCTGTTTTAATGGGAATCGGATTAGTCTCCAGAAACAGTGCTTCATAGAGCGGCATTAACTCTTGATTGATCTCTCTGGCTTGCTGCACATTTCCTTTGAGCATCTCTTCAATCATCCGCACTACTTTGGCGGGAGTGATGTTGGAAGAGACGGAAATTGCTCCTTGCGCGCCTACGGCCATTGCTGGTAAGGTAAGGGCATCATCGCCGGAAAGGACACAGAAATCTTTTGGTGCCAAAGCGGCAATCTTCGCGATCTGATTTAGATTGCCAGAAGCCTCTTTAACTCCGGCAATGCCGGGAATTTTGGCCAGTTCCAGCATTAAGTCTGCTGAAATATTCATGCCTGTTCTCGAAGGAATGTTATAGACGATGACGGGAATCTCGATTGCGGCCGCGATTTTTTCAAAATGAAGACGGACGCCTTTCGCAGTCGGTTTATTGTAATACGGTGTGATCGATAACAACGAATCCGCACCGATGTCCTCCGCAGCTTTGCTTAACTCCAACGCTTCAGAAGTGGAGTTGGATCCGGCGCCGGCCATCACCTTCGCTTTCTGAGCCGCGTCGACAACGATTTTGATTACTTGCAAATGCTCCTCATAGCTCAAGGTCGCTGATTCACCAGTTGATCCGCAGGGTACGATTGTTTTTACACCGTTTTCTTCTTGGAATTTTACTAATTCCCGCAAACCCTCTTCGTCAATGGCCCCATCAGCTTTCATGGGTGTGATTATCGCAGTTGAACACCCAGAGAACATCTCACATGCCTCCGAAATGCTCGTTTAAAATCAACCTGGTTCTTGTTGATTGGACATTGTCAAAACGCCTGATGCGTTCAATAATCTCATTAAGCTGGGGTGAAGAGGTCACATCAATAATTGCAACAATATCTTCTTCGCCAGTGACTTCATAAACTTCCGAGACACCGTCAAATTTAGCAATTCTCGTTGCTACGTCAGAAGTATTGACATTGACATTAATGTTAATTTCAATAATCGCTTTCACATTTTTGCTGCTGGTTTTGATCGTGAACGACTGAATAATGTCTTCATCAACAAGGCGTCTTACCCGGCTGCGAATGGTACCCTCAGAAACCTTCAGTTGGTTGGCGATGTCTACAAATGGTCTTCTGGAGTCTTTTTTCAATATCTCTATAATCCTTTCATCAAGGTAATCAATCATGTTTATCCCTCGCACAACCTTCTACGATTTCCATTGCGATTTTTGATGATAACCGAAGTGGATTATATAACTATTACTGAAGATGACCAACGATTGAGATAATTCGTAAAGAAAAGTAGAGATTAGTTTTGGGGTTTTTTCTCTTGTCGGCCCATCGACAAGAGCAGTTCTAACAAGGCGCTGTTGATCGGTACGGCAATACCTAACCCCCCGGCCCGCCGGACAATTTCGCCAGTTATCTGTCTGATCTCGGTTTTCTTGCCCCGTTCAACATCCTGCAACATGCTCGATTTGTTGTAAGAGGTCCTTTCGACTACTTCCTGCACTAGTTGCCAAGGATCGTTGAGTACGACACCTTCCGCTTCGGCAACCGCCGCCGCTTCCTGACAGGCTTCTTTAGCCAGGGACATGTAAGGTTCATGCAGAATGCAGCCGTTGCTGCGGCCGGCAATCACCGTAAGCGGGTTAATTGCGGCATTGATCACCGCTTTCTTCCAGATATCGGCAAAGATCCGTTGGGAAGTCTGTGCCTCCAAGCCACTTTCTTTAAAGATGTTAGTCAAGGTTTCAGCATCATCGCCAAAAGGACCGAAAAGCGTGGGACCGGCACCCGCCAGTCTGATCTCGCCGGGTCTGACCATGGTAACCCCCATGGAAGTAATGCCGGCTACACCATGGCGGCCGAAACGGCGTGAAAGGTGCTCATAATTGCCAAGGCCGTTCTGGATGGAAGCCACAATCGTTTTGTTGTCGGCAATTTTTGCTACTTGATCGCAGGCGTCTTTGGTATCGTATGCTTTGGTGGTGATCAAGACCACATCTTGCGTTTCCAAGTCATCCAAAGAAGTAACGCAAGGTACACGAACGCGGCGCCGGTCCTGATTATCACAAACCAGCAGCCCGTTGGCTCCAATGGCCTCGGCATGAGGACGTCTGGTCATTAAGGTCACTTCATGCGCTTTGCTTAATCTCTCGCCAATCGCACTGCCGATGGCGCCGGCTCCGTATACCAAGATTTTCATGTTGCTCTTTTCCTTGCAAGTGTTGCTTCGTTATGGGCGGTTCTGAGAGGGAGAGGGATTCCACGGCAGAGGAAGCGGCGGCAGATTTCTTCTGCGGTAGCCAGCGATACTCTGTGTCCGACAGAAACATACGTTTTTTTCGAACCCTCACTTAACTCAATTCCTCTTAACTGACCGTCAACGGTGATCTCCGCCCGGTTTCCCTGCGCGGCGCCGATCTGCCCGTAAAGCGGGGTTTTCGCAGCGCCGACCGTAGGTACATCACAGACTACTCCCAGATGGGAGGCAATGCCGGCCCGGGGATGTAAGAGACCTTGACCGTCTATGAGGTAGACAGTGTTGGGCAGTTCAGTTAATTTGGCAAATACTGGCGTTTCCCTATATGATAGATATGTAGGAATGTAGGGAAATCTGATGGTACATTCAGTCTTTTTAACTTCTACAAGCTCGCCGCTTTGCCAGTCATAGACGGCACAGGCGCCAAAAGCCCGTTCGCCTAAGTAGGAAACATCCAGTCCGGCAACGTATTCTAATTTTTCAAACACATCTTCGGCGATTACTCGCTGTCTGATCTCTTCCTGCTCTTTTTGCAGATCTTCCAAAACATGAGGAATTTCAAAATCACGGAAGCGCAGGGCTGCAAAATCTTCAATTTTACCGTCTTTAATAGTTAGACCTTCCGCTTCCAGCAGGGCAGTTTTCTTGTCGTGGTTGTTACCCTTTCCGCCGTACCAGCCGACTGCTCCATCCGCATAAACTACACGGTGGCAGGGTACAACAATGGGCGTGGGATTTTTGGCTAAAGTTTCTCCTACAGCTCTCGCTGCCCGACTGTCACCTAGTGCTTGGGCAATGTCACCGTATGTGGAAACCATACCCCGGGGGATTTGGGATGTTGCCGCATAGATTAATGCAACAACATCGGGTGTTTCATACATTGAAATTTCTCACTGGTATTTCTGCCAGCAGACTATTTCCTGCAGGTCCTTACGTGGTCTAGCTGCCGGAGCTTCATCCGGATAGCCAATAGTCATGCAAATCGCTACCCGCATTTCTGCCGGAATGCCAACCACGGCTTTGACTTTATCTTCTTCAAAGGCGCCGATCCAGCAGCTGCCGATTCCTAATTCTGCGGCTTGCAATGAAACATGATCCAGCATAATTACGCAGTCTTCAGCACTCCACCTTTTCTCTGGATTATGCACCGCGATGAAAACAGCAGCGCACTCTTTAACAAAGCCTTGATTTTTACAGGCGGCAACCAGTTCGGCTTTAATCTGCTCATCAGTAACGACCAGCAGTTTTCGTGCCTGATCATTTCTGGCAGATGGTGACAAACGGGCGGCAGCCAGCAGTTTAGCCATGTCCTCTTCGCTTAGCGGTTTGGCTTGATACTTTCTAATGCTTCGGCGGTTTTCAATTGCGGCACTTACATCCATGCTCTTACCTCACGTAGTCTATCATCTGCCAGCTATTTCAGTATTGGCAGTTTATTTGATGATTTTCAAATCGGCCTTGCAGCAAGGACAAAACCCTTCTGTTTTTTCTGTATGAAAACGAGAACGTTTAATTGCTACCTGGCCACACTGCGGACAGACAGTGTCTTCGGCTCCGGGGACATTAGTGTTGCCCAGATAAACATATTTGAGACCTTTTTGCTGACCCAGGGCACGAGCTCGCAACAACGTCTCCAGTGGTGTATTGTGAATATAATTTAACTGATAATCGGGATGAAAAGCTGTAAAATGAACGGGAATCTCTTTGTCCAGTTCGGCTACCCAGTTGATGAATTCCTGCAGTTCTGCTTCACTGTCGTTCAGCCCAGGAATAATCAGATAGGTTACTTCAACGTGGGTCTTATTGTCCACGATCTGTTCCACTGCTTGGAGAACGGGATCTAACAAACCGCCGCAGGTCTCTTTATAGAAACGGTTGGAAAAGGCCTTTACATCAATGTTAAAGGCATCGATATACTGCAGCAGCTCCTGCAGCGGTTCCGGCTGGATGAAGCCGTTGCTGATACAGGCAGTGTAAAGATTACGTTTATGAGCTTCGACGGCCACATCTTCCATAAATTCATACCAGACTGTCGGTTCATTGTAAGTGAAAGCTACGCCCCGGCATCGATGCAGCAACGCTTTTTTGCAGATTTCCTGCGGCGTTGTGACTGCTGAATTAACTACCGACCGCTGAGAAATCTGGTAGTTCTGACAATTTTTACATTTCAGATTGCAACCCCAGCCGCCGATGGAGTAAACATAGGTGGAAGGGTGAAAATGAAAGAGCGGCTTTTTCTCAATGGGATCCACATGCGCGGATGATAAATTGCCGTAAGGAGTCTCCAGCTGACCGTCAATATTCTCGCGGACTCCGCAGATTCCCGCCTTTGTCGGGGGAAGCAGGCACTGATGAGGACACAGTTGACACTGAACCTTTCCATCTTTGGTGGTCCAGTACTTTGCCAAATGCGGCTCAGCTTTTGAAATGTTCCCATCCCCTGTGCTCTAGCTTCACTAGCTTTCCGTCTTTCTCCAGCACATTTTCCTGACCACTGACTTCACCAATGACAAAGAAATGATCACCCAGGGCCTGGCGTAAATCATCTTCACCGCGGGGGTTGAAGGTAAAGACTAGTTCGTACTCGCCCCCGAAATACAAGACCGTTTCCAGCTCATCAGCATTAGTCTGGGCAATTACACTCCGTGTTTCTTCATTAAGCGGGATCTGCTGCCAGTTGACTTGGCAGTTAATCTTGCTCTGCTGGGCAATTTCACAGATGGAATAAGCGAGACCGTCGGTTACGTCCATGCAGGCCGTAACGTAGCCTGAATCAGCAAGAAGACAGCCTTCATGCGTGCGGGGAAACGGTGTAAATAGTGATTTTTTAACCTGAGGGGCGTCGATCGCAAACTGGGTAGCAAGATAACCCGCCGCGGCGGTGCCGATGGGTCCGGTAACCGCCAGCAGGTCGCCCGGCTGCGCTCCTGCCCGACGGAGCATTTTCTCTTCTTCCACTAGACCTAAGGCGGTACCGGAAATGACAATGCCATCTCCTTCTTTAGTGTCGCCGCCCAGCAGTTCGCCGCCGACCGCGGCTGAACATTCTTTGATGCCACGCATCATCTCTTTAAAATGATCAAAAGGTAGATTGCGGTCCATCATCATGGAGACGAGAATACCGAGCGGCGCAGCCCCCATCGCCGCCACATCACTGTAGTTAACCGCTGCGGCGAACCAGCCGATGTCATAATAACTCATTTCGGCCGAAGTGTGGGTTTTCTTTGACATGATGTCGGTAGAAGCAACTAAACACTGCTTGCCGATTTTGATTGCTGCTGCATCATCGCCTGGTCCCAGGGCTACTTTGTTTTGACTGTTTTTAATAATCTCTCTTACAATTGCTTTTTCGCCAATGGTCCCCAGCGTCTCCATATTTTCTACACCGTTGATCAGTAATTTTAATACTTATCTCAACAGACGTCTCCTTTTTATCACCTTCTTGGTTTTGTCTGCTGTATCTTACAATTTTAGGGGGTATCAATTACGATAATCGTGGACAAGATGCCTTTCTAATCGGAAAAACGGTAATTTCGGGCAGGCAGCATCTAACGGTTATATATTGTGAACATAATTGTCCATCGATCCTGATGAAATTAACCATCCCTTATGGAAAAGATGAGGCGCAACAATTAATCATTCCTGATGAGAACTTTGCCGGCACCATTTACCCCAATGATGTAAAAATTGGTAATGAAACGGAGGAGATCCGCCGAGCGCTGGACAACCCGGCCGGCGGTCCCACCTTGGAAGAGTTTTTGCAAGGCGGCAAGGATGTGGTTTTCATCGTCAACGACGGTACCCGTCCGACTCCTACCAAAAAAGTGCTCGATGCCCTGGCTCAGCGTATGGATCTGACCACGGCCCGTTATCTGATTGCTACTGGCTCTCACCGGGCACCGACTGCGGAAGAGTATGATTTCATCTTTGGTGAACATTATATTGATTTGCAAGACCGCATCTTCTCACACGATTCTAAAAATGACAAGTGTATCAATCTGGGTGAATCCAAAAACGGTACCGTCATGGAAGTTAATGAGATGGCAGTCAACGCTGACCGCTTGGTCATCATTACCTCGGTTGAACCGCATTATTTCGCTGGTTACACCGGAGGCCGCAAGAGTTTCCTGCCGGGCGTAGCTTCCTACCGGACGATTGAGCAGAATCATAAATTGGCGATGAAGCGGGAAGCGCAGGCCTTGGTTTTAGACGGCAACCCCGTGCACGAAGATATGATGGATGCGCTCAATGTCGTCAAGGGTAAGCAGATCTTTGCTATCCAGATTGTCTTGGACAGACATCAGCAGATCTACAAAGTGGAAGCTGGTGACCTCCACGCTTCTTTCGCAGCGGCAGTGGAGCATGCCAACGAAGTCTTCTCTGTTAAAATAAAAGAAAAAGCCGACATTGTGGTTTCCGTTGCCCCTTATCCCATGGATGTCGATCTTTATCAGTCACAGAAAGCGCTGGATAATGGAAAATGGGCTCTCAAAGAGGGCGGAATCATCATCATGGTTTCCAAGTGCCGCGAAGGCGTCGGTCATCCTACTTTCTTACAGCAGCTTTCCCTTTCGAGCGATCCCAATGAAGTTTTGGAAAATTTGGCGAAAGAGTATAAATTAGGATATCATAAAGCCGCCAAAATGGCAGAAATTGCGGTATGGGCCAATATGTGGGCCGTTACCGAACTGGACCATGAGCTTTTACAGAAAGCAAACATCCGGCCCTTTTACACAATTCAGGAAGCCATTGACGCTGCATTAGCATTGAAAAAAGATGCCCAAATCCTCGTAAGTATGGATGGCAGCATAACCGTTCCAAGGGTGGAATAATTATGGCAGATTACATAGAATGTAAAAATTTAAAAGATTTAAAAACCGAGATGATGACCTGCACGATGTGCGGTTTCTGCAAGAGCGTATGCCCGGCATTTGAGAACACTGGCTGGGACCGGGGCGTAGCTCGGGGCCGGATGGTGCTATCATATGGTTTGATGCAGAAGGAAATCCCGGCGGATAAGTCGGTAATCGAAGCACTTTACCAGTGTACGACCTGTAAAGACTGCGAACGCCGCTGTCCTTCTAAAGTCCGGGTAGTTGATGTTGTTGAAAGTGCCAGAAGAGACTTGGTGGCTGCTGGTAACATTCTCCCACAACATGAAAAAGTCGTTAAAAACATTCTCCAGTTTGGAAACCCCTTCGGTGAAGAAAAATCTGTGCCGGAAACTCTCGGCCAGGTACCTAAGAAAGCTAAAGTCGGCTACTTTGTAGGCTGTACTTCTGCTTACCGGAATACTTCTACTGCCAAGGCAACTATCTCGATCTTGACCAAACTGGGTGAAGATTTCACGTTAGTCAATGAAGTCTGCTGCGGCAGTGTTATGCAGCGGGTCGGCTGGAGCGACGCTGATGTTGCAGCGCAGATGCAGAAGAACATCGATGCCATTACTGCCCAGGGTGTAGAAACTGTTGTTTTCTCCTGTGCTGGCTGTTACCGTATGTTCAAAGAAGAGTATCCCAAATATGTGGAAGTACCATTCAAAGTACTGCACATTTCTGAATACTTAGACACCAAAGATCTGCCGCTTGCCGCTTTGAAAAAGAAAGTTACCTACCACGACCCCTGTCACCTGGGACGTCATGCTGGTGTCTACAAAGCACCACGAAATGTGCTCGCTAAAATCCCTGAGATTGAGTTTAAAGAAATGGCCCGCAACTCAGCCACTTCCCGTTGCTGCGGTGGCGGCGGTGGAGTACGTTCAGCCTATCCTGATCTCTCGGCACAGATTGCCGCTGACCGTGTGGAAGAAGCAAGCTTTGCTGACATCTTAGTTACTTCTTGTCCCTTCTGCGTCAACAATCTGAAGGTAGGCAAAGATCAGTGTAAATCAGACGTAGAGATCGTCGATCTCGTCGAGCTGGTCGAATCTCTTTTGTAAACCAATTTACTGGTGCACTTGCACCAGCCAATTAATTTTTATTAATCATCGAGGCGGTATTCTGAAACAACTCAGCGATCTTTTTTCTAAGTCTGCAAATAACAAACCGTTAGTCATGGGCATTCTCAATGTAACCCCCGACTCCTTTTCTGACGGTGGTAAAAATTCCACGCTTGATTTGGCTTTAGCTGCCGCTGAACGAATGATTGAAGACGGTGTCGACATCATCGATATCGGCGGTGAATCAACCCGTCCCGGCGCTTTAGCGGTCTCGCTGGAAGAAGAACTGGCAAGAGTTATCCCACCGATTAAAGAGCTCTCTGCTTCCTTTGAGATTCCACTCTCGGTTGATACACGCAAGGCAGATGTCGCACGAGCCGCCTTGGCGGCAGGAGCAGCTATTGTCAACGATGTCAGCGGCTTCAGTGATGAAATGCTGATGCTCCTTGCTGAGAGCGGGGCACCTGCTGTTCTGATGCACTCCTTGTGGGATCCGCAGGTCATGCAGGAGAAAGTTCAGGAATCAACTTATCACGATGTAATTGCGGACATTCTGCAGTGGACTCAGCAGCGAATTACTCATGCGGAAGAGTTAGGCGTTAACAAAGGCCAGTTAATTCTGGATCCCGGCATCGGCTTTGGCAAACTTGCGCAGCATAATCTGGAGATTATCCGCCGGGGTGCGGAATTGAAAGCTGCTGGACTGCCGCTGTTGATCGGAGCCTCTCGTAAAAACTTCATCGGCGAGATCACTTATCAAGCACCAGCTGACCGTCTGGGCGGAAGTTTAGGGGTAGCTGCCTATGTTCAGACTTATGCGGACATTGTCCGTGTTCATGACGTCCGCGAAACAATCGATTTACTCAGCGTGATCAAGGCCATTGAAAACTCTTAATTGATAATTAATAATCATTCTCCTGGCAGAACCGAACAGCTCTGTTTATTCAATCGTCTGCCATAAGAGTTGATTATCTGTAATGGAAGCTGTAATCTGCGCTGTGTCTTTTAACCAAGACAGATAGGAACGAACAGTGCTGCCTACTAACACATATTGTTCGTAGTTCATCTGCAGCTGGTAATCAGCAAATAGCCTTTGTAAAATCCTTTCAAAATTCAAAGGCTCTTTACAGATTGTTTTGAGGTGCTCAGCAATTTCCCATACTTTTTGTTGGTTAGCGGCAACTAACGGTCGGATGTCGGAAGTGGCTTCGGCATGAGCGGGCACAAACATTTTAGCTGGCAGGGCAGCAACCATCTCCAGTGTTTGAAGATATGCCGCCACATCATAGATGAAAGTAAGCTGGTATTTTTCCAAAGTTGCCGTACTGCTGAGGCAATCAGCGAGAAACACGGTCCTGTCAGGAATGCGGAAACCCACCATTTCAAAGAAATGACCCGGCAGCGGGATTATTTCGACCTCTTGCGGAAAATCAGTATCAGAAAAGTCGGTGGTGGTACTTGCTGCGGCCATGAGGAATTTGTGCTGCAAATCTTTGAAAGGATAACCGCCGTACAAGAAGGAAGGCTCCAACAGCGGATATTGTGTAAATGCTGCTTCAATTCCCCGAGAAAAGATCTTACATCCATACTGCTGCTGCAGATAGCTATTGCCGCCGATATGATCCGCATTAGAATGTGTGTTGAGGATGGCTTTCAGATCCCATCCCTGCTGCTCTAAAATCTTCCGTACTTTGCGCCCGGCATCTTTGTCATTACCGCTGTCAATTAAGTAAGCGTCTTTATCATTTTTTAGATAGATGCCAATCTTAGCCGGACTTTGGAGATAATAACTCTGTTCCCCGACCTGTATTAATTCATACATTTCTGCACCAGCTGCTTGTCTGGCCTGATCTAATTTATCACTATATTATTACTCTCTCTGAGAGAACTTGAAAACGTTTTGTTTTTATCTTTCAGCCTTTTCAAAAATTTAATGTATTTATACTACCCAATACTTTTGGGAATTAATCTAGCTCTCCTGTCTAAACACACTCGCCATGAGTATGCGTGATAAACCTTCACTTGAAGATTTTAAGGAGATCATTGAATTTGAGCTGATGCTGGTGCACACACGCAGTCCACCGCATACGGATCCAAGATACTCAAGACTGCGTTGGAGGAAATTAGATGATAGAAAAACTCGCTAGTTTCATAACTAAACGGTACAAGTGGATCATTGCGATTTGGATTGTTGCTTTGATCATTGCAGTTCCATTCGTACCTAAATTGAGTCAGGTCTTGGTTTATGACGAGACTCAAATGGCGCCTCCTGATGTCGAATCAATGTCGGCCCAGGAGTTTATTGATGAGCACTTTGGTAATGCTGAAAGCGTACCTGGTACGATTATTGTTTTAGAATATGATAAAGGCATCACCAATATGGAGTATCCAGACTCGTTGAATTTGATTTATGAAGTGCAGCAACAGCTTTACAATAAATATGGTACGGAGGTAACTGTAGCTTCCGTCTTCACACCTCTTCAGGAATTATTATTGGTCATGAATGGTGTCTATACATCAATACCCGACCCTTCACCAAATGAACCTTTACCTCCTGAACAAAAAACAGCCATTGCACTACAAACTCTCATTGATCTTGGAGTGTTACCTGCCGATCTTACTGCAGCTGAAAAAGCACAAATATCAAGCATGATTGCGCAGGCTGGATCATTGGGTAAAGATCCGTCTCAATCCGCAGTTCTTGCATTAAACAAAGAAATTACAAAACAAATCGGTGGCATTGATAATATAAAAACAATGTCCCCTGCCTTAGATAATGCACTATCTCTGCTTATTTCTGAAAACGGAAAAATCACCATGGTCACCGTCGCTTATGGTGAAACTGGATCTTCTTCTGAAGAGCAGATCTCTGAGCTCAGAACAATTGTCAATGATGCGGCAGAAGGGACAACTGTTCAACACTGGATTACTGGTTCAGACCCCTTAGGTTCAGAACTGGAAGAAAGCACCATGAGTGATTTAAGAATCATTGAACCGGTGACGATCATCCTTGTTTTAGTCTTAATCGGTTTATTCTTCCGCTCACTGCTGGGTGCGGTAATGCCGCCACTGTCGGTCGGTATTGCTTTAGGAATTTCCTTCTCGTTAGTCTATCTCTTGAGTTTCGTAATGCAGATCCACTACTCTGTTCAGACCTTAATGCTGACAGGTATGATGGGTGCCGGTTGTGATTACTGTATCTTCATCTTATCACGTTACAGAGAAGAGCGTAAAGCCGGGAGAGACAAGGAAAGCAGTGTAAGAGAATCAGTCATGTGGGCTGGCGAATCCATCGCTACTTCGGGAGCAACCGTCATCATTGGTTTCGGTGCTCTTGCCATTGCTAACTTTGCCATGCTGCAGTCCATGGGTATCGCCCTGGCTCTTGGTGTACTGATCGCCTTACTGGTAGCTCTGACGTTAATTCCTTCTTTACTGATGCTTCTGGGCGACAAGTTATTCTGGCCAGCTAAGTTTGGTAAAGCCACCGATCCAGAAACCTTCAAAAAGAAATCTCTGAAGAAGAAAGACAAAGAAGGCTACTTCACCCGCAGTGCAAAATTCTCAATCAAACATGCCAAAGTACTCGTGGTAGCAATGATCCTCATTTCTGTACCGGCTATCTACTTAGTCACCGAAATGGATCAGAGCTATGACTTTGTCGGTGCGATGGCGGAAACCGAAAGCACAGAAGGTTTAGCCGTCTTAGGCGAAGGCTTCGGCGCTGGTGTGATTCAGCCCACACAAATAGCTATCTCTTTTGAGAATGAAATAGTCTCTGAAGAGTCAGGCATTAATTATGAAGAACTTAAAGACGCTAGTACCTTAGCGGCTTATCTAAATGATCTAGATGGTGTAGCTTCGGTTACTAATATCGACAGTCAATTAGAGAATGGTACAATCAACAGCATTCTCAGCAATGATGGAAAATCACTGTTGTTAACCGTTGTCTTCCAAGACGATCCTTATGATCAGCAGTCAATGGCTGCTCTCAATGATATGAGAGATATAGATCCTCAAGACGAAAGATGGGATTCAATAAATGCCATCTATGTCGGTGGCGCCACTGCTCTGATGTACGATATCTCCCAACTGGTGCAGAACGACATGAACACCGTGGAGATCGTCGTCGTCGTTGCTATCTACCTCGTACTGCTGTTTGTACTGGGTGCAGTCATCAGCCCGCTGCGGTCAATCATCACCATTCTGCTGAGTATCTCTTGGACATTAGCCGTGATGGTACTTGTCTTCCAGTACGCCTTAGGACAGGACATTCTCTGGATTGTCCCGATGGTGCTGCTGGTCGTATGTCTGGGTCTCGGTATGGATTATGATATTCTACTGACTACCAGAATACGCGAAGAAATTGCCAAAGGCAAGACCAACAACGATGCAATCGTCTACTCTGTCGAAAAAACCGGAGGAATCATCACCGCTTGTGGATTCATCATGGCAGCTGCATTTGGCAGTATGATGCTCTCGAGTGGCTATCTCCTCAAAGAATTCGGCTTTGCCCTGATGTTTGCCATTCTCCTTGATGCCATGTTTGTGCGTATCTATCTGGTACCAGCGATCATGTCGCTTCTGGGAAAATGGAACTGGTGGGCACCAGGACCGATTGCCAAGATGTACAAAAAGAGAAATGCGCGGAGATTGAAAAACGCGCAGACCTCGCAGGAGCATCTGTCCGCCTGGCAGCGAAAGCCGGAGGACTAAACCCTTTCTTTTAATTGAAGCGCAGAAATGCGCTTCTTCTTGTTTTTAGAAATAAAACACAACGGCCAGCGCAACGACAACAATCGCGGCGCCAACAATGAACAGATTCTCTCTGAGATTTGATTTTTTAGCTTGACTTTCATATTTGTTTTGACACTCCGCCGAACAGAATTCTTCACCTTCAGTAATCGGTTCTTCGCAGAGTTTGCAATGGGAATGTGGTACAAGGCGTGCCGTCGCCATATTTGCTGCTAAGGTGATGGCATGTACTTAAAATATTATCATCAACGCTCTTTTTCAACAGGTGAAAGAAATTTTCTTGTTGAAGGCATATGTCGCATTCAGCCTTGCATAATATGATATCTACTAGGCTTCATTTCTACGAATTTCGTAAAATGAATTGTCTTTGTTCGCTTCTCGCTACTAAGATGCGGAGAAATGTAAATCAAATTTATATATGCGGTACTTTGTGAACAGCCTAACACGAGGGGACCGTGGATGAGACGCATAATTGTTGATCTAGAAAAATGCAAAGGATGCAGGCAGTGCGAAAAGGCCTGTTCCAACACGCATAGCGCAAAAACATTGGGAGTTTTAAAGCCCCTGCCGCGTGTGAAAATCTTATTCACCCAGTCCAAAGACGGTAAAAAAGGAAGTCCCTATCCGATGCGCTGTCACCACTGTGAAATCCCCAAGTGTGTTGAATCATGCATGGCCGGTGCCCTCATTAAAACTAAAGATGGCTTAGTCATCCACGAAGCAGACCGCTGTGTCGGTTGCTGGATGTGTGTGATGACCTGTCCTTACGGCGCAATTTTCCGCGACACTGAACATAAAATCGTGGTCAAATGCGATACCTGTTTGGAAGATGAAATCCCGGCCTGCGTAGCAGTATGCAAATTTGATGCAATGAGATTTGAGGAATCCGAATGAACTCTTATGATTATGTCATCATCGGCAACAGTGCTGCTGGCATAGGCTGTGTAGAAGGAATTCGGAAAGTAGATGAAACCGGTTCCATTGCCATCGTTTCTTATGAAGACATCCACGCCTACTCACGCTGCATGGTAACGCATTACATCTCTGGCCACATTGATGAAAAGAAGATGTATTTCCGCAAGGAAAATTTCTACGAAGAGTGGAACGTTACTCCCTATCTGGGCCGCCGGGCCAAAAGGATCAACAGATCCACTAAAGTCGTGCGCTTAGACAACGGTGAAGAACTGGGCTATCACAAGCTGTTGCTGGCGACCGGTGCTTCCCCCGCGCCTTATGATGTAGCCGGCAATACGCTGGAAGGCGTCTACTTCCTGCGGACGGCAGATGATTCACGGGCTGTCCTGCAAGATGTCAAGAAAGGTGGTAAGGCCATTATTCTGGGGGGCGGTCTGGTCGGCATGAAAGCTGCCGACGCGCTTAATGAACAGGGGATGGACGTTACTATTGCCATCGCCTCCTCGCAGTTATTGTCGCAGACCATGGACCGTTACGGGGCCGAATTAATCCGCAACGCGGTCGAATCTAACGGCATTCACGTTTTGACCGATAGTCCCGTTAAAGAGATTCTCGGGGACGAACATGTAACCGGCATTGAGTTTGAGAATGGAACAATCATTCCCGCCGATCTGGTTATTCTTGCCAAAGGGGTCCGGCCGAATACGATTCTTGCCAAAACCTGCGGGCTGGCTATTGATTACGGCATTCTGGTTGACGAATTCATGAAGACTTCTGATGATAACATCTACGCCGCTGGCGATGTTGCTGAAGCCTTAGACTTAATCCGCGGCGGTAAGGTCGTACACGCTATCTGGCCCAATGCGCTTGAACAAGGCCGCGTGGCCGGGATGAACATGGCCGGGGCCAATATTACCTACGGTGGCGGTATCGGCATGAATTCTGCGGAATTCTTCGGTGTAGCAGCGATCAGCATGGGACTGTGCCGCACGCGGGATGAAAAAGGCATGGAAGTTCTTGTCTGTAAAAACGGCGAAAAGGGAACTTACCGTAAGATCGTCCTGCAGAACAATATCATCGTTGGTGCTGTCTGTATCGGCGATGTCGAATGTGCTGGTGTCTTCAATGGTCTTATTCTCCGGCGCACGGATGTTTCTAAAATAAAGGACATTCTGCTGCGTGACGACTTTGATTATGCTAAGCTCGTCGGTGCCGGTTTAGTTGAGTGACGCGCGGGTTTTATCTAGCTTTAAGCACTTGTGCTGGTTATGTGGAAAGTCTTGGGGGTCGAAACCGCCATCATTGCTGCCGGAGATATCTGGAAGAGTAGAATGTTCGAACTGTCTTCCCGGAAAAAAGATGCTCCTAAATTCCGAGAGTTACTTTCTCAAGCGAATATCCGCTATTACTTTGATACGATCCGTGAAGTTCACGTCTTTTATGTCCGTTTCCCCAGCAATGTGGACTTACCGGAATTAGAATTCTTCCGTGATTTCATCATTAAGTTGGAAAAAAGTGCTAAAGTGCCAGTCATTGAATTTGAAAATGAAGCACAGACCCACACCACGATCATTTCGTCTGATGAAGAAGTCGACGACCACGTCGGACGAAATAACTGGTGGGAACTGGGTGAAGATGAAGTGCGCAAGTATGCCTTTTGATACTTGCGGCTTTACTTCAGCAAAAACACATTAAGGCATCAAATTTCGCCAGGCCGAGCGGGGGTTCAGAGTTTTGAACGGTAACCCATTCCTTGAGCTTGGCGAGGCTTTTACCCGAAGCTACCAGTGATCTCGCTTTTTCCAAACCTTCCTGCAGATCAGCGGCATGATCGCTGATGTATAACACGGCTGCCGCATTGAGGCAGGCAATATTTTCACGGTCTGCACTTTCTTCTCCTTCCAGCAAACGGAGGAATCTTATTGATTCGTTAGCAATGTTGGTCGCCTGCAGATCTTTTTCATCCTTGCAGCTAATACCCAGCTCACGGGGATCGATAGTATACTCGTGGATGGAACCATCTGTTTTCAGTTCTGCAACCAAGGTTTTTCCGGAAATTGAAATCTCATCCATGCCGATGCCGTCTTTACTGCTTTTACCATGGAAGACCAATGCTTTTTTGAAGCCGATTTCTTGCATGGTTTCTAACGTCGGCAGGATCATTTTTTCATCATAAACACCGCGGACGCCGATAGTCGGCGAAGCCGGATTGGCTAAGGAAGCTGCAATATTAAGAATCGTTCCGAAACGAATCTGGCTGAGAATTCTGCCCAGTGCGCAAGGATGTATCTTAGAAGACATGCCGTTAAAGATACCGATATTGGCGGTTTCAATTGATTTCTTGACAATGTTGGCTTCACAGTCAACATCAATGCCGACAGATTCTAACAGATCAATTGTTCCACATTTGGAAGTAATGGCCCGGGCGCCGTGACGAGCCATCGGTACGCCGTCGGCAGCGGCAATAATGGATGCGGCAGTGGAAATATTGAACGTTTTAAAGGCATCCATGCCGGTGCCACAATTCTCCACAATGGGGACGTTTAAGCGTGGTGATATTTTTACAGTATCTAAATCAAAAATAGTTTCCCAGCCGCCTGCAATTTCCTGGGGGGTAGCACCTTTAGCGGTAATCGCTGCTAAAAATGCACCTTGTTGGAGATCTGGCTGTTCATTCATCAAGATCTGACGAAACATTTCTCGGGCATCGGCTCTGCTTAAGTTGTTTCCTTTAATCAACGAATCGATATTTTTACCAAAAAATCTTAATTTATCTTCCATGCCCAAGCCCCCTAAAATTTTGTAACCATACACTTCAATACTTCACCGTTTTCAATGGCTTCTAATCCGCTTTGCAACTGCTCTAAACTTACTCTTTTCTGGATAAAACGCCGTACATCAATCAGACCGTCAGCAATCATTGCCAGAGCATGAGTATTGCTCGAGCTGGTACAACCATAAGCACCGACCAGCGAGAGCTCATGATAATGAATAGTGTTCATATCAATGATTCTCTCCGGCGATTTTACATTTAATCCTGAAAAAATACAGATTCTCCCGCCCTGCGCCGTCATGTTTAAGAGATTATTATCAATCGCCGCCTGCGGGGTAGTTAAGAGCACGACATCAGCCCCACGTCCAGCAGTGACTTCCATGACCTTTTCATAAAGATGATGATCGGGACTAAACACGGCAGTGGCAGGCAGATTCTTTCTTTCAGCAGATGGTTCCACTACAATCGTCTGGCAGCCTTTACCCATCGCCGCAGCGGTAGCCAGTTGGCCCATTGTTCCTGCTCCGAAGATGAGAATAGTTTCTCCCGCTGTCAAGGCGCATCTTTCGAGGGCGTGAACACAACAGGCTAAAGGTTCTGTTAACGCCGCTTCTTCGAAAGACACATGCTCGGGAATCAGATTGACGCCGCTGCGCAGGACGTTGCCGGCGGGAACGGCCATATATTCGGCGAAACCGCCGTCGTAGTTGAAACCGATAATGCCCTGCTCGGCACACATATTATCCATACCTTTTGCACAAGCCGCACAGGTACCACAGGCAACTCCCGGCCAGACCTGTACTCGGTCGCCAACTGCATATTTGCCACTGCGGTCTTCTACAACAGTGCCGGCTACTTCATGACCAAGAATCCGTGGATAAACTAAGTCACGCTGTCCTCGTCTCCACATCTTGAGATCCGTGGGACAAATTGCGCAGGCTTCTACTTTGAGTAACAAGCCTCCGTCTGGACATGTTGGTTTAGCAACTTCCGTGATGGTCAGTTCTTGCGGAGAACTCAGTAGCGCAGCTTTCACAATTTCACCTATTGGATGGATAATCCGATGAATTACTGCCCGACTTGCTATAAAACCATTTCCGTGATTAATGTCCTATGGATTATACATCCTACTTGTAAGCTGGATGGAATAAAATCAAACGTTTAATGAATATTTACAGATTATACATTATTCATTGGTACTTACTTCTGCCATTCGGCAACGATCTTGAGGAAATTTTGGAAGATCTCCGCCCCGTGCTCCGTGTTCTCAACTTCGGGATGAAACTGCACGCCATAAAACGGCTTATCTTTGACTTTAATCGCTTCCACAGCACAATTTTCGGTATGGGCAATTACCTGAATATTCGCGGGAACATTGGTAACTTCATCATTGTGACTTTCCCAGACTGTAAAGGAGCGGGGCAAACCGGCAAAGAGCTCATTGTCTTCATCAATAACCAGCGTAGCCTGTCCGAATTCGGGCATTTGTGCAGCTACTAAATCTGCGCCTAAGTGATTGCACATAAACTGAAAACCGGCACAGATGCCTAAGATCGGAACCGGCAAGTGATCGAGGTAATCACCATTCAGGCCCATGCGTCCGCCTTCAAGAGAAACGTGCGGTGATCCGCCTGATAAAACCAAAGCGTCTACGTCCAGTTCTTCTAAGGGGGTAGTATTAGCAACAATCTTTGTTTCTACACCCAGGTACTTGAGCACTCGCCATTCACGGTGAGTCCATTGACCACCATTGTCCACCACGTAGACACGCATAAAAATCCGAACAGTCTTTCGATATTTAACAGTGATTGTGTAAAATCTTTAGACAAATCAACAATATTTCATAAGATAGGTGATCGAATGGTTTAAAAATGGTAATGGTGCCATATAGATAATTATGAGTTTTGGAAAACATTTTCTTGAATTCCATATTTCTTATTAAATTTTGATCAGATACTTAATAATATATACACTTTCTATATTTTATTTCATGAGTGATTTACCTTTATCTGAATTCTTGCTGCATATGGTGTATTAATAACACGTTTCAATTCCTAGTTCCAAGCTCTTTTGAACTAACAAATTCACACATGATTGGTGCACTTTCAAATGCACCACTATATCTGTAGTCGTTAAACGTTCCCTTTTTAATCAGAGATTCGATCTCAGCATACTTCTTTTTAAACATTTCAACGTCTGTGAATCCAAAAACTTTTACTGTTTTTTGCAAATGTTCTTTTGATTTTAACCTGATGGAAAATTGTTGCAACAAACCAATTCCATTTTGACTATATGTATAACTTATTGGAAACCAATACCCATGGTTTTCATAACTCTCAATGAAAATTGAAGCATTATAACAAAAGATGTCTGCAAATACAAACTCATTCACACTGCATGTTTCTATATTGATATTATCAATCCAATATTGGGCTGTTCCAGAATCGTAGTTCTTATTATCTTTTCGAGACATAGCTTTATTGAAAGTACCATTGTACTCATAAAAAACATCAAAACTGTTAGCATCATAGCCACTACGACTATTTACAAAATATGTTTTAGTTAATGTATATGCCAATGCATCATAATCTTTATTCCTTAAATATATTGCTATGGTATATATGAATAACTCGTGCAATAATGTTTTTTCAATTTTATATTCAACAACAGATCCATCAGTTAATTTTGCACAAGTTTCTTCCATCATAGACGCGATTAATTTGTAGGATTCTGGCACATACGATATATATTTTAACAAATGCAAAAATTCATCTCTCAGTATCTTTGTGCCATCATATATAGATACATAGTCTTCTGCAGACATATTATCTTTTAATTCATTTTTATCTATATGTAGTATTTTTTCTTCTATGTCCTCCAAAAATTCTTTAAATTTATCTTTTTTTACATTGTCTGATTGTTGTTTTTCTAAGATCTCATATTTTGTCCTGGTTTTAGCATCTATGGTTGAATTCTCTTTTACCCATTGTGGCATTTTTCCTAAGTTTGGTTTTTGTATTATTTCTACCCCATACAATCTTTTTA
This sequence comes from uncultured Methanomassiliicoccus sp., assembly GCA_905203995.1. Taxonomy (GTDB): domain Archaea; phylum Thermoplasmatota; class Thermoplasmata; order Methanomassiliicoccales; family Methanomassiliicoccaceae; genus Methanomassiliicoccus_A. The sequence goes on from CAJKXZ010000005.1 coordinate 112,993, forward strand.
TTAATCTCTGGTATTCATCATTATATCTTTCTTCTTTAGACAAATCAAAATGCAACATACTTCTCAAATATTGTGGCTTAGGCATTTCATCGCCATCTCCACGTTCAAAAACTATTGGTAAGTATTTTTCTCGATCCATTTTAGCGTAAATCTCTGGCGATATAATCTGTGTCTCTGTTCCTACACCACCATATCTATTGTTGGCTTTCTTTTCATAATTGGGGTCCAGCAATATGAGAACATTAGTTACAGTTGGATCTACAACACTTTGTTCCATAAATGCATAGGTATCATTCCCTTCTTTCAAGGACCATCGATCAAGAATTACATCTATTCCATCATTCATTAGATCTCTAGCAAAAGACAAAACCTTTGCATTGTAATCTTCTGTTCCCCATGCATATGATATAAATACCTTTGGATTTTCTATCTTAGCGTTCATGCCACTTCCAGCATTATATTTTGTTTTTCATTATTCTTTGTTTTAATTCATCAAACATGATTTTTATTCTTAGTAGTTATTGTACATATTATAACATGTCTGATATTAAACTCTTTTTCAAAAGATCTTCCAATGTCTACATTATTTTAAAACAGATATTATACATACAATGACTCTGTGTGATTTGCAATAAAACAAATATAGTAAATCTGTGATCAAATTCTGATGTGAACGTAAAAATCGTTTAACTAGAATTAATTATATGAAGTGACCATGGATGAAAGAGTACAGTATGTTTACCCTCTCTAATTTTATTCTTAATGTGGTCTTTGACAATCATAACTTAGATTAGGTTTAGACAGACTTCATTTGACTCTGAACAACTTTCATAATATTAGGTTATACACATCTTCATACGATCTTTGAAGAGTTATGTGTAGTCATGTGAATTGTG
>CAJKXZ010000006.1 GCA_905203995.1 uncultured Methanomassiliicoccus sp.
GACCGGGTGTATCCCCGCCGCTATGGCCGTCATACCAAAGTATGGGATACATAGCTAATATATAAAATATTCTGTCAAAAATGGAAAAAATATAAAAAAGGAGTTTTAGACATTTACCAATGTCCGATACTCCTTATCTTCTTACGGCGGTCGAGTTTTTCTTCTTTTTGGCCAATAACCATCCGCTCAAACCTTTCCATCAGGTCTTGGGTGGCTTTGACAATGTCCCAGTCTACCGCGGAAGCGACCAGTGTTTTATCACCGACCATCAGGCGTCCATTGAGTGAATATTTGAAGTTTACGCCCTGAGCATGATACTTTGTCACATGCATGGTAAACATTGTCGGCTTAGAGATTTTGGCAATTTTCTGCAGAGATGCGGCGATCTCTCGCTCCATGGACTCTAGCGCAAATTTATCATCTTGGTCCATACCGGCGATTTGAGTGTACACCATATCGCGCTCTTTTAGAGAAGCGATCAGTTCGATGATATCATACTTTGAAAGTATGCCCTCTAAATCACCTTTATCCGACACAACCGGGAGGGTGGAGATGTTGTACTTAATCATCTCTTGGACGGCAGCGCCGATGTGGGCCCTGGGGCCGATAGTACGAACCGAATCTAATGCCACGGAAGACACTGTCATCTCTACTGGCTCACTCTGACCAGAGACTTCACCACTGCTTTCTCTTTGTTTCTTTCTCCAGTTATAGTTGGCAACCTGTTTTATTCCGACAATTCCAGTCAGTCTGCCTTCTTTATCGACGACAGGTAAAGTTTGGAGGGTATGAGTCATCATTGACCTTAGGGCAACTTCCACAGAGTCGTCTGCGAGGACGGTGTGGACATCACCGGTCATAATGTCTTCGACTAAGATGTCGGCAAACTCCTTTATTCCAGCTGCGATGTTGATCAGGTCTGTACGGGATACAATCCCTACGATATCCTGACCTTTTCTGACTGGAAGGTGTCTATATCCGGAAGCAACGAAGGCTTCTGCAATATCCATGACTGTAGAGTCTAAGGTTATCTCCTGAGGCATTACCATCAGGGTATTAGCTTTGGTTTCAACGGGCAGATTTTTACGCTTCAGGAGCGTTCTGTAGCTTACTATGCCGAGTAACTCCTTCCCGTCATTACTCACTGGGATTTCATGGAGATCGTATTGTCCCATTTTTGTTATAATCTCAGAGAGCTGCTCGTCGGACCCTACATACTCAAAATCCTTCTGAACATAGTCTTCAACCTTGATCTTCTCCAGAAGGGACCTGAGTCTTTCCCTTTTTTTAAGTCCCGCTACTTCCTGTGTATTCATAGTTTACCTCCAGTGGAGAAAATGTTTAGAACAGTTCTGCAGCATTTTCTCTTCACACTGCAAACATAATATGGAGCTTCTATATTATCTAACATTGTTGAGGATTATCAGATAAGAGAGAATTAAGCCGGATATAAATAAAAAAAATGTAAGCCTTCAGGCTTACTTAGTTTATGATTAAGAGCTAATCATCAATTTTATTTGTTCTCAATAACCTCGAATTTTTTAAAGTCGGCTCCACAGAGGACTGCGTTAATGATCTCGGGAACACCCATATATTCAATGCGGATTTGTTCTGAGCTGTCCCGTTCACGCAGGGTGACTGTACCGTCTTCTAAGGTTTGATAATCTACTGTAACGCACCAGGGCGTTCCGATCTCATCCATCCTTGCATAACGCTTACCGATCGAGCCAGAGGCATCATAATATGATTCAATGCCGCTGAAACGGACATCCATGTCGATCTGTTTAGCTACTTTTTCTAAGTCTTCTTTAGGCATCAGCGGAAAAACACCGACTTTAATCGGGGCCACTGCTGCGGGTAACTTCAGCACGGTTGTCTCTTCCTCTTTAGATCTTGTATAATACGAGTGTTCCAGAACAGAGTAGATGATTCTGTCCAGACCATGAGATGGTTCAATAACATGAGGGATGAACCGCTCACCAGCGAGAGTTACCTTCATGCGTCCCAGATCGTAGAATTCTGGTCCTAAAGAATAGGTCTCCCCCTCAACTGTTACCGAAACAATTCCATCTTTAATTGCGCTGGGATCGGTTTCTTCCATGGCTGCTCCGATAGCTTTTGCCTTTCCTTTGAATTGCGGCCCTAGAGCACCATATTTGGGTTTGATTACATCTTTATCGATTTCTTTCGGCTCCTCAAAGCGCTTAAAGGCAGTCATATCTGAACTGGAGTATTCCGTATGCCGAGAAAGATCCCAACAACCCCGGTCAGCAATGCCGACAATTTCCGTCCAGCCGTAGGACAGTAACACTTCTGCATCCCAGCAGTCAGCAGCGTAATGAGCCATCTCATCGTGTTCATGCTGCCGGAAGCGCAGGCGCTCGCCGTCAATGCCCACGCTGGTCAAAAAGGCCTGCGTCAGCCAGACAAAATATGCCAGCACTTCGTTGCCAATTATTTTTTGGTTAACTGCCTCTTCTACGGAAATGTTCAAATCTCTGCCATCAGCGGCATGCAGGGTCAGCATTTCCATTTTTATATCATCGAAACGTGGCCAGGTCTTATCTGCGGGATCTACGAAAAGTTCACATTCCATCATATTGAACTCACGCAGTCGGATAATTCCCTGACGAGGAGAAATCTCATTTCTATAGCCTCTTCCCGTTTGGATGACGCCTAATGGCAGTTTTTCCCGATTATATCGATATAAGTTAGGAAAATTCACAAAAATGCCCTGTGCAGTCTCTGGCCGGAGATAGCCAATACGTCCACTTCCGGGACCGATCATTGTTTTAAACATCAGGTTGAATTCTTCAACTGCTGAAAGTTCCCCTTTGCAGGAGGGGCATCTTACATTATTTTCTCTAATTAATTTGTCCAAGGCTGCTTCATCCAGTGTATCGGGATTGGGGTGCAGCCCTTTTACCAAGTGGTCAGCACGAAAAGCTTCCTCACAGGCAGTGCATTTGACCATTTTATCGGCAAACTCATCAACGTGACCGGAAGCTTTGAAGACAATTTCTGGACCCACGGTTTCGGAGTCAATTTCAATAAAACCCTCTCCCAGTGTGTAGAGTCTTCTCCAGATCTCCACAATGTTATTTTTCAGAGCAGAGCCGAGCGGCCCGTAATCGTACATGCCAGCAACTCCTCCGTAGATCTCATACGAAGGAAAAAGAAAGCCTCTTCTTTTGCAGAGGGAAAGAATATCTGAAGAATCCATTGTATCTGACTCCATATATCGGGGCACGGCGTTTATATTCTTGTGCCAGCCCCGATCATCCTAGAGCAGATACTAAAACATTCCGCATCTCAGCCGACAAGGACTGAGATGATATCGGTATCGTAAAGCATGCCGACGAGGACATCTTTGGAATCTACCACCGGCAGCTGGCCAAAGTCATTCCGCCGCATGATCCTTGCGGCTTCGACAACTGCAGTCTTGCTGAAGACGGTTGTCGGGCGGGAAATCATGATATCTCTCACTGGTACCGAGGGTAATTCTACCTTGGAAATCTCAAACCACATCTTCATTACGCCTTTAAGACCTTCCCAGCTCCATTCATCTTCGTCACTGGCAATGCCCATGGCGGTAATGGTGCTGGAACCATTGATGAGGCTTTTGTTGAAGATATCACGGTCGGTCAGAATGCCGGACAGCCTGCCGTTTTCATCCAGAGCCGGAAGTGCATTGACATTACTGGCTCTGAAAGTTGCTAAGGCGACCCGTAACGGAGAGTCCTGAAAGATCGGCACGCAGGGTGAGATGGCTACGTCTTCAACGTTGTAACTTCCGCCCCGCTTCTCTACTTCGTGCAGGAGATCAGTCGGTGTAAGGATACCTACCAGCTGCTTATCTTCCACAATCGGAATATGCGTAGTATTTGTTTCCAGAATCTTAGCGGCAGCATAGTCTACGGAATCCTCAGGTGACAGTGTTTCCGGATTCTTTTTCATGATGATCGCTAATTGATCTTCATCGGGTTTGGTGAAAATATCATTACGAGTGATCATTCCCACCAGCTCTCCCCCGTCCTTCTTCACAATTGGTATTCCCGTCAGATTGTGCGTCACCATCAGCTTGATGACATCCACACGGGAACCGGGAATCTGCGAAGTAATCGGGTTGTGGGTCATTACTTCTTTAATTTTCGTCATTCAGATCCTCCTTGTCTTGGGGAGAGCGGACGATTAATACAGGGCAGGGAGCATACCTCACTACCCGTTCTGCGACGCTGCCGAGAAGGAGCTTGGAAATCCCGCTGCGACCGAGTGTTCCCATAACAATCAAATCACAGTCTTTGGCTTCTTCTAGAATCTTTTTGGAGGGCGAGCCTTCGTGGATTTTGGAAGTGACTTTGACTCCCAGCTTTTCACCTTCAGTCTCAATCAATTTAACGGCTGCTTTGCCTTCTTTTTCCAGAAGCGAGAAAATGCTGACGATCGTAGAGTCCATAGAGAAGTTAACGAATGCTGTTTGGTCAACGACATACAAGGCGATCACCTCCGCATTCATCTGCTTGGCTAAGGTCAGCCCATTCATTATAGCTGGCATTGTGTTTTCGCTTCCATCGGTTGGTATGAGTATCTTATTGAACTGGCTCATTTCGCTCCCTTCTCCATATTGTTTTTCCTGAACAGACCATAAGTGGTGCAGCGCCGGCATTTCTCAATACCAAGTCTGTCACAGGATCGCCATTTTTGTTCTCAATCACTGTGAAATTGCATCGGTCTCTCGGTTTTATCCATATCTTCTGCTTATGATTTATAATTTTTCGCCCATTGCTGGCGATCATTTGGACGACTTCATCCAGCTTAACCGCTCCCTGCTTTCTTAAGATCCGGGCAGCAAATTCAGCCTCACAGAGCAGATCCGGCATGGAAATCATAGCGTTGTCTGTTCCCAAAGCAACAGTGGCCCCGACATCCAACATTTCTTTCAATGGCGGTTCTGAGCCAAAGAACATATTTGAACGGGGACAGGACACGATCGGCACTTTTTCTTCCACGCAGGCTTCCAAATCTTCTCTGGTTGCTTTAGTCATATGTACAACAAAGGACGGCTTCAAATCCAGAACTTTGCCGATATCTTCACGGACCCGTTCTGAACAGTGAATGCCGAAAAGTTTACCGTGTGCTCTTGCAAGACGTGCCAATTCTGTCAAATCATCATAATCCCAATCAGAAATGGCAGACGGTCCAAAGCCATCTGAAACTTTCAGTAAGGCAGACAGCTCTTCCTCCGCGAATGATGAGGGTTTGCCCATAATCGTTGGCTGCGACCACTCAGCAGACGAAAGAAGCTTCGCTCCCGGAACGCTTCCCTCCCGGAAATCAATGAAGGAAGTCGTACCGTGCTTAAACATATACTCAGACATTGTGGCAATTCCCTGCCGCAGCTTAGCCTCTGGTGCTTCATTTAGCATGCGGTGTTTGAAACCATTAGGGGGTGCTACTAGTTCCTCCAGAGAAAGATTGAGGTTCACAGGAACTATGTAATCTGCAATATGGGTATGAGCATTAGTAAAAGCAGGCAGGATCAGTCCCTGTAGATCGCTCCGTTCTGCCGGGCCTTCGCAGACTTCCGTCACAATCCCCTCTTCAAAACAGATGTGGCCTTCAATAAAGCCACTTTCAGTGTAGATCATGCCGGAAACACAGTTCATGGGCGATGAAGGGTAATCCCTGATTATATAATGACCGGCTAAGTATTGAGAGATGTGATTATCCTGCGCAGTCTTTTTATAGAACCATCCTTTTTAACCCAGTATCAGAGGTATTCACATGGTAGTGAAAATAAATGCTGACGATTGTGTATTGTGCGGAGCTTGTGAAGATGCATGCCCTCAGTCTGCCATTAAGGTGACTGATGCAGTAGTCGTAGATGCTGATGCATGTGTCGACTGCGGTGCCTGTATCGACGAATGTCCAAACAGCGCCATCACCGAATAAACAAGCTAAATTATTTGCCGGGAATCTTTCCCGGTATAACTTTCTTTTAAACTTCTGAATGATCTTTAGATTTTCCGTCCATGCGCGCTTTTATTTCAATTAATATTCCCTGTGAAGCTCCCATTGCCAAATTTTGTGACGATTTGAAAGAGCTAGGGGTTCGAACTGTCGATCGTGATCAGCTGCACATCACCCTCAAATTCCTAGGGGAGATTAAAGAGACTGATGTTCCCCAGATTACCGCAGTGATGAAGAACGTAGCTTCAGAGTTTAGAGGCTTCAATCTGCATCTAAATGAAGCCGGGGTATTTTCCCGCAGAGATGGGTCAGGGATTGTTTGGCTAGGTGCCAATGATCCGCAGCCGGCACTCATCGCTCAAAGATTAGATGCTCAGCTTTTAAAACTGGGCATGCCGCAAGAAACCAAAGCCTTCAAATGCCACATAACTGTGGCAAGACCCAAATATGGCATTAAGCAGATTGAAAAACAACTCATCGCTCAGACGCATGACTTTGGTGAGTACGCAGTAGCCTCTTTCTGTCTCATGAGCAGCATCCTCAGACCCTCGGGACCAACTTATAAAGTTGAGTCAGAAGTCCATCTGGATGAATGCTGATGCAGACCCATGTGGTAAGTAATGATTCAACGGTGTTACTGCAGGAACACGGAGACGTTGCTGAGATCTTTGGCGGCCGCTACGTAGAAATCAGGAACTTTTGTCAGGAACTTGCTCAAATACATGAAGTCAAGGTTTCAGTAATTACTGGAGAATATGGCCTGATAACTTCTCCAACCGAGATCAGCAGATATGAGATAATCACCGATTCTCCTCAAAGTTATAATTCGCTAGAGGAAAAATATCACTATGTTCAGCAGCTATGGCAAGAGTCGACAGCAGTTGATTTTACCGTTATTTTTGTTCCTAAAGAGATGATGAGACTTATTCTTAGACATCCTGCAACTGCACAACGAGTCATCTGCGTTACTCATACCTGCTTTAAAGAAGAAATCCTCCAGCGGGGTTGGTATTTCTTAGAACGAAGGGGAGCGCGGATCGGTCGTGAGAACAGAAAAAGTATTCTTAAAATTCTCAAAGAATAGAAAAATCATAAGCCTCTATCGGTAGTCTAATATTATTACACTGTTATACCCTCTACTTAATGAAGAGTCCTTATCAGTGGTCGTTTAGTAAAAGTCAGACATGGAATAAATGTCAGAGAATGTATTATTACTCCTACCTGAAACGCTTTGATCCCGATGAAGAAGGGAAAACCGTAGATGAACTATATCATCTGTTCAATGTTGCTACTTACAAAGGCACATTGATTCATCAGGCCATTGAAGATTACATCCTCAATCAATTATGCGGAGCCCGTTTCAACCTGACTAATGCTGCAAAGAGTATAATTAGAAAAATTGATGAATTAAATAATTCCGGTACGTCAGTTGAAAAGATTAATGGTCTTGAACTCTCGGAAGAATATATGGCCAATCTTAAAAATGAAGTCAGCACTTCACTACAGGCTTTCGAAGCTTCACTCTGGCCTTTAATAATGAAGTATCAGCATCTTTCTGTAGAAAAATATGATCGTTTTGAATGCGGAGATTATCTCGTCACACTCAAACCAGATTATATGGTCAAAGACAATGATTTTGTTAAAATTTTTGACTGGAAAACGGGAACCAAGAAAAATGACGATTATTTCCAGGCAATTGTTTACTGCATGTATGCGATGGATAAATATGACCTGAAGGAAAATGAAGTCTCAGCGGAATTAGTATATCTTTCTGATCTGAAACGATATATTGTGAACCCAACTCCCGAACGTATCAAAGGCATGGAAGCGAGAATAAAGAAAGAAAGCGAGGAGATCCTAGCTTTAGATTATGTTCCTGAAGGCACGCATAATGAAGACTGTATCTACTGTAAATTCTACAATATTTGTGAAAAGAATAAAAAATACAAAACTGCGGAAGAAGTTATTGTATAAGCTTACGGATGAGCTCCTGCGTTGTTTGCGGATTCCCTGAAGTGTTAACCATATGAATGTTAGCACTGCTCAGATATTCTTGGAAGAAGCTGTAGCGCAGATTTAATTTCCGTTCAGTCTTGATCAGTTGATGCGGATTACACAGATTGTTGTCCTTTAGGTATGATAAAGCTTCCTCGGCTGAAAGTTCAACCGTTAAGTCTGGATCTTCTGCATCCCTTTTTAACAGAATGATATGCCGGATAGTAGTCATCGGAATAACTGACTTACTGCCGGTGACCCAGCGAATGTCAGCTACTGCACGGCCTTTGGCATCAAATTCAGATGAGTCGACTAACGGCTGAAACTCATGCCAGACCTTACCAATATCTGCATCAATGTAACAGTTCTTTTCAGAACCATAGACTAATGGATAACCCCCGCCGACTTTTGCAAAATACCAATCATCAGTGATTAGCCGGGCCCCCTTCATCCGCAATAATCCCCAGGAATGGGTAGTCTTACCGGTTTTAGAAGGGGCGATTAAGGTTACTCCGCCGAAAGGAGTATCGATGGCAGCACCGTGAACATGCGATAGGCCTTGATAACCATCCTCCAGTATATCGGAGGCTACGGCTAAAGCAATACTTTTTACCCAGCCATAGTAATCAAAATTGTAAAGGATAGCCGTGTGGCCGACATTGTCATAAAACACTTCTGTTTCATATGATGGGTCATTGAGTAAGATGATGGTGGCGTGCGGCCATACCGTATCTGACATAGCGTGGAAGTTGCTTTCCCACATGTCTACCATTTTGCGGTCAGCAGCATAGAGCGCTACACAAATACCATGGATGTCGGCCTTAGCCATAATGAATTTTTGAGAATCTGTTGACGGCTGGAGTTCAGACATTTCTTCTTGTGAGAGTAACGTAACTTTGTAAGACATTAAAGTCTCCCCTGGCTGATGGCGATCTCTGCCTTTTTAAAGGTCTCGGTAAGTTTTTCAGCAGTCGGTACACCGCCGTACAGTGTCAAAGATTCATTGATGAAGAGAGCAGGCGTTACCGCCTGTCCATATTTGCTAAACAATGGCAAAATTGCACCGGTGAAAGCATAACGGGGAATCATTCTTGCCTCGGTAGCATGCACAAGATCGACTGAAGCCTCGATACCCGTCTCCTTCAGAACCTGACTGATTAATTCAAGATATTTTTCATCGAATTTTGCCAGCGAAGGGTTACAGCAGGCCATTGAGAGAATTGTTAGGCGCATCATAAGATCATTTTCCGTAAAGTGCTTCACCAACTTTCCGCAGATTTTCTAAGCCATAGATATCACTATCAAAGAGCGGAACTTCGGCACGGATCATCTCTTGGAATTTGCTATTGATTTCTGTGAGATATTTGTCTTGCGTTGCCCGTCGTTTCTCAAGGAACCAATTGCCTTGCAGAACTTCCTTGGGTATAACTTCATTAATGATGATCGAACGGACTTTTATACCAAAGCCACCGAGATCTTCAACCGCCCTCTCCGTCTCTTCAATCGGTAGTTTTTCGGGTAAGAGCACTAGATTGAAGGAAGAGGTAGTTGTATCCGACAAGGCCTTAACAGCTGAATCATATCTCGCTTTCTCTTTTTTAAGGTCGTCAAGCATCGATTCATCGTAAATGAAACCGAGTGTTTCGGAAAGCTCCCGGCGATTCTGGATTTGGTTGGCGATATATCCTGACCAATCAAAAGGCATGCTCAGTTCACGCAGAGTGTGGCCGGTTGGAGCAGTATCAAAGACTACTTTATCGTGTTCGGTATCGCCCATATAGCTTACAAATTGATCAAAGGCAGCGATTTCTTCAGTGCAGGGTGTAGACAACAGATCTGAACCAAACATCGATGAAAAGCCATTCATCATTTCATTCATCCTTGTTTGAAACACACCTACTGCTTTACGCGGGTTAATGTTCAAACCGCAGAGATTTTTCTCTTTGCCAATTTTTACAACTTCAGTCTCACTAATATCCTGTTCATAAATGGCGGATAGCGATACCGTCGGATCGGTAGCAACAATCAAAGTTTTGTAACCATGATCTGATAGCCATAGAGCCGTTGTTGAGGCCATTGTTGTTTTGCCTACTCCGCCTTTGCCACCAAAGAATAAGAATTTTTTACTTTCAATAAGTTCGCGCATCTCTGCAGTTTCCATTTTTAAATCCTCCCGCACATCACATAGGCGTATTCAACCTTAAAAAGATTGCATAAATGTCAAAGAAGTATAATGCATCCAGTGATTTAAGTCCGCTAAAGAGATGTGAAAATATTTTTCATACAATTAGCGATAAGTATTAGATAGCAAAAGCGGAGATGAGCGGTATATTGCCTCGTGATTGATACGAATTCAATTCAAAAACGATCATTACGTGGTGAACTATACATATGAAACTATTGTTTAGGTGAGACTATGGCAGAATGCAAGGTTACCGTAGACGCAGGCGTATGCAAAATGAAAACTGTCATAATAGCAAAAACCAATGAAGATGGCGAGGTTGAGCTGGATATTCAGAGTGATTGCTCTAAAGTTTTGGAAATGTCCTGGGGCATTAAACCGTTATATGCCTGGTCCTGTGTGGAATCACCCATGAATGAGACAGAGATTTACCAATTGGCTAGCAGATGTCTGAAACACGCTGCCTGCCCTGTCCCCTGTGCAGTGATGAAAGCAATAGAAGTAGCCGGTGAAATGGGTATTAAACGAGATGCTACTATTACCATTGAATAATTTTAAAAGGGCTGGAAGGCCCCCTTCTATTTCTTCAGTCCTTTACCAATACTAAGTTCTAATGATCTGCAGCTTTGTTTATATCACTTAAAATCAATTAAGTGGTAGAGTAAATAATAAACAGGTGTAGACATGAAAGTTTTACTAATCAATGGCAGTCCCCATGAATATGGCTGTACCTATACATCACTTAGTGAAGTTGCTGGTGAATTGAATAAAGAGGGGGTTGAGACTCAAATTATCCATATTGGCACTAAGCCAATAATCGGCTGCATCGACTGTAAAAAATGTGTACAGAGTGGCTACTGCGTGTTTGATAAAGACCCCGTGAATGAATGCATCGACCTTGGAAAAGAAGCCGATGGTCTAGTTGTGGGATCGCCGGTTTATTATGCTGCCCCCAATGGTGCCTTATGCTCATTCTTGGATCGTATGTTTTATTGCAAATCAAAGTTTTTTGCATATAAACCAGGAGCTGCAGTTGTAAACTGCCGTCGCGGCGGAGCCAGTGCTGCTTTTGATCGACTTAATAAGTACTTTACAATTTCCAACATGCCTGTCGTATCCTCTCAGTATTGGAATTCCACTCATGGTTTTACGCCAGAAGAAGTGAAACAGGATCTGGAAGGCATGCAGACGATGAGAACACTTGGAAAGAATATGGCTTGGTTGATGAAGTGTATCGAGTATGCTAAAGATGTTCACCCCCATCCGCAAAAAGAGCCGCAGATTATGACGAATTTTATAAGATGAAAGATTGCATCGAATTTTTCGGAGAGTTTATGCTCTCCAACTCTTAATTTTTTTAGACATTACTTCAAAAACATGTATTTATGGCGATCAAGCTAAACGAATTACGATGCTGCTGTTTAAATATCATTCCTAAGCCAGCAATATCTATCTCAACAATACGCACCTTCAATGAGTTATAAAAAATACATATAACATGATCTGTTTATATTAGAATATATACTATTTTGATAAAGTATATACTAGATATCGCTGGTTTATTTCTGAGGTGAAATATCAGTGAATGATCATCTAAAAGTCATTATTGCAGTCGTTTTGACTGCGGTAATCTGTGTCGCCGGTAGTGCAATGATTTTTAACGGCGATGCTCAAGAAGGAAATAAAAATCAAACACTCACAATTGCTGGCTCAACAACAGTTCAGCCACTCATGAGTAAATTTCAAGAAGAGTTTGAAAAGTATGTAAACGTCACCCTGAATGTTAGCGGTGGTGGATCTAGTGCTGGTGCATCGGCTGTTATCCAGAACACTGCGGACATCGGCATGATGTCACGAGATCCTAAACAGTCAGAACTAGATGGTGGTTTGAAAGCTACTGTTATCGGATTGGATGCAGTGGTTATTATTGTCAGTAAAGACGCGGGCGTCTCTAATCTGACGGTAGAACAGATCGCCAAGATCTATTCTGGAGAATACACTAATTGGAATCAAGTAGGTGGAAACGATAAAAAAATTAACCCCGTCGTAAGGGAAGAAGGTTCAGGAACACGTGATTGTCTTGAAGAAGCCCTCAAGTCTGCGTTAGATGGGTATGAAACCAGCAGTGCATTCCCTGCTGTTGAATCCACAGGATCAATGAAAACAAGAGTAGAGAGCACGTCGGGAGCAATCGGTTATGTAAGTCTCAGCGCCGCCAGCGAACTGACTGCTGAAACCATCGCAGTCTCAGTAGATGGTGTCACAGCCTCGGTGGAAACGGTCAGCAGCAATGATTACCCCATCTATAGAACACTCATCCTTGCTACCAATGGTGAGGCTACGGGAATGACCGCTTTCTTCTTCAACTGGATTCTCAGTCCTGCAGGACAGAACATCGTTGAAGAGATGGGATTCGTGAAAGCTTCAGCATAATACTTTCCCTGGCGGTTATAAATGAAAACGCATCTCTTTAAAAAAACATCTGGCACCTACAATAAAGACAATATGACCAAGTATTGTCTTGCGGCCGTCTCTTCGGCGGCTGCAGCCATCATTTTTTTTATAATTATCTTCATTGTCGCGAACAGTGCTGATGCCATTTCAAATATCGGCATTATTGAATTTCTTACGGGAGATGTATGGAAGCCTAGTACTGACACCTATGGAGCCTTGCCAATCATTATTGGAACGTTGCTGGTAACCATCGGTTCAATCCTTTTTGCAGTACCGTTGGGAATTGCAGCAGCAATCTTCATTTCCGAGATTGTTTCAGAAAGAGCACGAAATATTCTGAAACCGATCTGTGAGATTTTTGCAGGCATTCCTTCCGTAGTTTATGGTTTCTTTGGCATTATTATTTTAGTGCCGTTCCTCCGTGATTTATTTCCGGAATACCTTGATTATGGCTATTCCTGGTTAACTGGTTCAATTTTACTGGGAATTATGGCACTTCCTACCATTATCTCTGTCGCCGATGACGCGATGCGAACGGTGCCCAAATCATATCGAGAGGCCTCAATGGCCATGGGTGCTACTCGGTGGGAAACAACAAGAAAAATTGTAATTCCTTCCGCGCTTTCGGGAATTTCCGCAGCGGTTATGCTGGGGATGGGACGGGCCATTGGCGAAACCATGGCCGTGATGATGGTTACCGGAAATACTGCCTTAGTTCCTGATCCCCTGTGGAATGTATTTGATATGGTCAGAACAATTACTGCCACTCTTGCCTTGGAAATGCCTAATGTGGTGATCGGCAGTACACATTATTCTGCACTATTCTTCCTTGCATTGATCTTGATGCTGATGGTCTTATTAATCAATCTGGCCGCCAAAATGATTGTTGAACGATCCAGAAAAAAATTTATGGAAAATAGTCCAGAAAAGACTTGGTTTTCTAAACTAGTGCCCAATAATATTAAATTACTTATTACTAAATACTCAAGTTTTATAAAAAGAACTTGTTCATGGCTGCTGCTGTTAACAATCTCCTACATGATTGCTTCTCTGTTCCTGACGCCAGTCTATGCAATCTTCATTGCCTTCGGCATAGTCATAGTAATCGAAGGCGGTAAACAATTATCAAAAAAATTAAAATCTGTCAGCAGAGAAAGAATCGCACATCTTAGTTGCGCGGCGGCTATGGCTCTGATCATTAGCATCCTAGTAGTACTGTTGGGCAACATCATTATCAAAGGCCTTCCGGCAATTTCTATGGAGTTTCTGACAGCTTTTCCCGCTAATGCTGGCTTGGACGGTGGCATTTACCCAGCAATAATCGGTACTTTGAAACTGATTATTGGTACAAGCGTCATTGCCTTCCCCTTGGGAATAATTTCCGGTATCTATCTTGCAGAGTATGCCCAGCATACAAGATATGCCAAGATTATCAAAAATGCCATTGACATCCTTAATGGTACACCTTCAGTAGTCTTTGGTCTATTTGGAATGTCAGCACTAGTTGTGTATCTGGGTATCGGCTACTCCTTAATCGGTGGCTGCATTACCTTGGCATTTTTAGTGCTGCCAGTGATTATCAAAACTACTGAAGAAGCCGTGTTGGCTGTCCCCGCAGAAATTCGTGAAGCCTCGCTGGCAATGGGCGTGAGTAAGTGGGAAACTACCATCAAAGTAGTTCTGCCTGCAGCCTTTGGCGGCGTATTAACAGGATTAATTCTCAGTCTAGGACGCGCAGCTGGTGAGACAGCTCCGATTATGTTTACGGCGGCAGTGGCTTTTCAGAGAGCACTTGGTAATTCCCTTCTCGATCCGATCATGGCTCTGCCTTATCATCTCTATTATCTCGCTGCGGAAGTACCGGGATCGACGGATATGCAATACGGCACGGCGCTGGTCTTGCTAGCTATTGTGCTTTCGATGTTCTTACTAGCATCTGTCATTAGGCATTTCTATGCCAAAAAAGTAAAGTGGTGATTGAAATAGAATCTAAAATATTGGAGATCAAAGAGTTTAGTTTTTGGTATGGCAACAATCAAGCTCTTTTTAAAATTAATCTGCCCATCTACAAAAATAAAATCACAGCGATTATCGGTCCTTCTGGCTGTGGTAAATCTACACTTCTTCGCAGCTTAAACAGGATAAATGATCTGCTTGCTGGCAGCCGCCATCAGGGCGAGATTAATTTTCATGAGCAAAACATCTACGAAGCTAATGATATAGTAATGCTTCGTAAGAAAATAGGCATGGTTTTCCAAAGGCCGTGTCCTTTTCCCATGAGTGTGCGGGCAAATATCGAATATGGTCCTAAGATGCATGGGATTAAAGATGGTCAAAAACTAAACGAGATTGTTAGCAGTTCTCTCAAACAAGCGGCATTGTGGGAAGAAGTGTCAGAGGATTTGAATAAGTCTGCCTTATCTTTATCTGGTGGCCAACAACAAAGATTGTGCATCGCCCGCTCTCTTTCGATCGCTCCTGAAATAATCCTCATGGATGAACCAACGTCAGCTTTAGATCCTATCGCAACTGCCAAAATTGAAAGTCTAATGAGTGCTTTGAAAGAGAAGTATACAATAATTATTGTCACTCATAACATGCAGCAGGCAGCGAGGATAAGCGATTACACTGCGTTCATGCATTTAGGAAAATTGATTGAGTTTGGGGAGACCGAACAACTCTTTCAAAACCCCCAGCAAGAGCTTACTGCAGAATACCTTGCAGGAAAATTTGGATGATCTTGCACATCCAAATTATTCTTCTTCATCAGCCGGTGGGAGTGGTTTCTTAATGATTAACGCCTCCCGAATACGCCGGTTTTTAGTGGATTTTACAATCAGCGTAGCGTTAGGCAGTTCAACCCTATCACCTTTGATGGGGATTTTCTCCAGTTTATATTGGATAAAGCCACCGACCGTATGATCCTCATATTCACCGGGATTGAAATCTAGACCAATCTCTTCCATCACATCGTAGATGTTAGCACCACCCAGGACGGAATAACGATCTTCGGCTTCTTTCGTCACCGAATATTCCACTTCATCGATCTCATCCCAGATCTCACCAACCAGCTCTTCCAGAATGTCTTCTAAGGTTACAATTCCGAGAGTGCCGCCATATGAATCAAGAACAACAGCCATGTGCGTCTTCGATTTTTGCAGATCGTTGAGCAGGGTGGAAATCTTCATTGTTTCAGGAACAAACTGGACCGGGCGAATAATATCAGCAATAAAGACATCTTCTGAATCGAAATACTTCGTGTAGAAGTCTTTTTCATAGACGACACCGACGATGTTATCGATATTGTCCTCGTAGACGGGTATTCTTGAGTAGCCGGTGGAAGTAAAGACATACTTCATCTCGTATCTGTCAGAGCGGATGTCAGCTGCTGCCACATCAACTCTTGGTACCAGAATCTCTTCGACGGTGATATTATCGAATTCAATGGCCGATTTAATTAAATCGCTTTCACGTTTCTCAAGAGTGCCTTCCTCTTCAATTTCATCAATCATTACCATTAATTCTTCTTCAGTCAGGGTTGGCGCTTCCCGGTTTTTCATGGATTTAGCAATTAAACTCTTAAGTTTAATGAAGAGGTAACTCACGGGTGTGAAGATTTTAACCAGGATGTTTAATGACGGCGTAACCCGCATGGCAAACCGTTCAGAGTTCTCTTTAGCAATGCACTTAGGAGTAATTTCACCGAAAACCAGTAAGAAGATGGTCATGACGATTGTCGAATAACCGACACCCACAGCACCGAATTCTAGAGTGAATAACAGTGTACAAAGAGAAGTGGCTGCAATATTAACCAGGTTGTTTCCGATAAGAATTGTAGTTACTGATTTATCAAAATTCTCAGCTAACTTCAGAGCCTTTTCTGCTTTTTTGTTGCCCTCTTTAGCGTAGTTCTTAAGCCGGATTTTGTTAACACTGGAAAATGCTGTTTCAGATGCAGAAAAATATGCCGACAAACCGACTAAGATGATGAGTGCAATCACCATTATTAAACTGGACTCGTCCATTTAGTTGACCTCTGGCTTCTCATATCTTAAGAAGCGACTGAGCTTAGATTCGCTTGAGAAAATATGATGTAATCTCATAACTAGCCTTCGTTTGCATACATATCGGGGTATTTAAAAGTGATGAAATAGCAAATTAAACTGCGATTATTGCATGAATGAACAAATGTAATGCATTTTCCAGAATTGTTATATAAACATCAAGTTTTAACATTAATATATGGAAAAAACTCGTCTTAACAAATATCTGAGTGAGTGTGGATTTTGTTCAAGACGCAAAGCTGATGAACTTATCGAATGCGGTCATGTCACAGTCAATGATGTCAAGGCCGTGATGGGTACCAAAGTAGGTCCCGAAGATGTCATCACGGTAAAAGGGAAAACAATTACTAAAGCGGATGAGGCACCGATCATCATTGCCTTCAATAAGCCAGTCGGAATAGTTTGTACAACGTCTAAATCAGAAAAAGACAATATTGTCGATTACATCAATTATCCTACGCGGATTTATCCCATCGGCCGGCTGGATAAGTATTCTGAAGGGTTGATTCTCCTGACAAACAATGGGGAATTTGTAAATAAAATCATGCGGAGCCGGAACCAGCATGAAAAAGAATACCTCGTCAGCGTAGACCGACAGCTGAGTCCTGAATTCTTAGACAAGATGAGCAAAGGTGTCAGAATTCTCGGTACGGTTACCAAACCCTGTAAAATCTGCCAGACTGGAGCCAAAGAATTCAAGATTATACTTACACAGGGTCTGAACCGACAGATCCGCAGAATGTGCGCAGAATTTGATTACCGCGTCGTGTCGCTTAAGCGGATCCGGATCATGAATATTCATCTGGGCGATCTGCCCCTAGGGGAAATAAGAAAAATAGATGAAAAAGAGTTGCAAGAGCTGGAAAGCATGCTGGTAGACAGCGATAATTGAATTACAACTCGTTAAGCGCCGTTTTCATCGTACGAACATAATTGCAGACTGGTTCGATGCAGTTTTCACCATATTGTTCTACAATCTGTACAATCGCACTTCCCACGATGACTCCATCCGCAACCTTGCCGATCGCTTTAGCCTGTTCGGGCGTGGAGATGCCAAAGCCAACAGCACAAGGAATGTCTGAGACGCTTTTAACAAGGTCAACCATGTGGCCAATATCAGTAGTGATTTTATTCCGTACACCCGTCACCCCTAGAGACGAGACGCAATAAACAAAGCCCTTGGCTTCTGAAGCAATCGTAGTAATTCGCCTTTCTGAAGTGGGTGCAATCAGTGAAATAAGATCGACTGCATATTTCTGACAATAGGGATTAAGCTCTTCTTTCTCTTCAAAAGGCAGATCCGGTACAATCAATGCATCAAGGGCAACTTCCTGACATTTTTTAAGGAACGCTTCCACACCATAGGCAAAAATTGGATTGACATAGGTCATGAAAGCTAGTGGAACTTGTGTTTTTTCTCGCACGCGTTTCACAACTTCAAAAATCTTGTCAGCATCAGTGCCAGCACTCAAGGAGCGCTCATCGGCTTTCTGGATCGTGGAACCTTCGGCAATGGGATCTGAAAAAGGAATGCCGATTTCAATCAGATCTGCTCCGGCACGAGACATTTCGATGATTAATTTCTCAGTTGTCTGCAGATTTGGATCGCCGGCAGTGATGAAAGCGATAAAGGCTTTGCCGTCAGCAAAGGCTTGCCTAGTCTTAGTCATAGACATCCTCTCCCAGATAACGCGCGATGGCTGCTACATCCTTATCGCCGCGGCCCGAAAGATTTACCACAATAATTGCATCTTCAGGCATCGTTGGTGCCACTGACTTGGCATAAGCTACGGCATGCGCGCTTTCAATAGCGGGAATTATTCCCTCAGTAGCCGAGAGATAACGGAAGGTGGCGACTGCTTCACTATCCGTCACTGGCACATATTTGGCCCGTTGACAATCATATAAGCAAGCGTGTTCCGGCCCAATTCCTGGATAATCTAGACCTGCAGAAATGGAATATACTTTGGCGATCTGTCCAAAGTTATCCTGACAGAAATAAGATTTCATCCCGTGAAAGATGCCTACCCGGCCGTTGGCGAAGGTGGCGGCATTCTTTTCAGTATTTATACCTAAACCAGCTGCTTCACAACCGACTAGTTCTACACCAGGTTCATCAATAAAATCATAAAAGAGGCCCATTGCATTGCTTCCACCGCCGACACAGGCCACCAGCAGATCAGGCAGCTTTCCTTCAGCAGACATAATCTGCGCTTTTACCTCGCGGCCGATGATGCTCTGAAAATCCCTAACGATAGTCGGAAAGGGATGTGGACCCATTACTGAACCGATCACGTAATGCGTATCATCGATCCGTGAAGTCCACTCTTTTAAAGTCTCATTGACGGCATCCTTAAGCGTCATAGTACCGCTGGTAACGGCATGAACTTCTGCTCCCAGCAGCTTCATACGGTAGACGTTTAAGGCCTGGCGGGCCATATCTTCCTGACCCATGAAAATCTCACAGTCCAAGCCCAACAATGCTGCGGCTGTGGCGGTGGCGACTCCATGCTGTCCGGCTCCGGTTTCGGCAATGATGCGTTTTTTACCCATTTTTTTAGCCAGCAAAGCTTGGCCAAGAACATTATTGATCTTGTGTGAGCCAGTATGATTGAGATCTTCCCGTTTCAAGTAGATTTTTGCGCCTCCGAGATCGGCAGTCATGTTCTGTGCAAAATAGAGCAACGAAGGTCGGCCGGCATAATTCATCAACAGTGATTTTAGTTCAGACTGGAATGTTTCATCAGTCCGGTAATGATTATAGGCCGTTTCCAATTCAATAACTGCATTCATCAAGGTTTCAGGAATAAACTGCCCACCGTAGTTTCCGAACCTTCCTTTTGAGTTTATCAAGCTAATCCCCTCACCTGTTCAATTATGTTTGAAATTTTAGCCGGGTCTTTGAACCCGTTTGTCTCTACACCACTGCTCACATCAAGGCAATAGGCACTCAATGCAACGGCCTGGTTGACGTTGTCAAGATTGATTCCGCCAGCCAAGAAAAATCTTTTGCCCAGCGGTGACGGAAGTAATGACCAGTCAAAGGTGTGGCCACTGCCACCGTAAGCTGAGCCGTATGAAGAATCTACAAGGATGAAATCGGCAGCACAGTCTTCAACTGCCGCCAAACTTTGCCGTCCCTCAATTCTAATTGCTTTGATAAGTGGAGCATCGATTAATTTTTTCAAATTATCCATATACTCTGCAGACTCGTCACCATGAAGCTGGACTAAATCAATAATGCCGCGATCATAGATCTCTTTGATCCGGCAGAGCTCTTCATTTACAAAAACTCCTACTGCCGCGATCTTTTCACTTAAATGGTTTTTCAAATCCTGGGCTTTAGCTACTGAGACCTGACGTTTACTGCTGGCAAAGACAAAACCTACATAATCCGGCAGGTATTCATTTACAGCCTGAATATCCTCTAGGCGAGATAAGCCACAGATTTTTATCTTAGTCAAGGAACTCACCTCCCAAAGAGCGCAGAGCTTGAAAGCGATCGGCAGAAGACATTAATGCTTCCCCCACTAAAACTGCGTCGACCTGATGCTGCGCTAAGGTTTGTACATCCTGAAATGTTTTTATTCCACTTTCCGCAACAAAAATGATATCTTGGGGTACCAGGGACCGCAGTTCTAAACAGTGGTGGAGATCAACTTTAAAGGTAGCAAGATCTCGATTATTCACACCAATGATTTTTGCCCCGGCGGCTAACGCGGACTGGATTTCTACCGCCGTATGAGTTTCGACCAGCGCCGAAAGCCCCAGCCGGCTGCACAGAGTGAGCATCTCTCGTAACATTTCAGTAGGGTACAATGAAGAAATTAAAAGAACAGCGTCGGCGCCAATAATCTTCGATTGATAGAGTTGATATTCATCAATGATGAAATCTTTTCTTAAAAGAGGAAGATTGACTGCTTTCTTTACTTCAACAAGATATTGATCATTGCCAAGAAAATATTCAGGCTCTGTTAGAATGGAGATGGCGGCTGCTCCAGCGGCTTCATATTCCTTAGCAATCTCGAGATAAGGGAAGTCATCACAAATGATGCCCTTGGAAGGAGAAGCACGTTTAAGCTCACAGATAAACGAAATCGGTTTTTTTCGCAGTGCATCTTCAAAGTTGAAAGTAGCGGTGAGCGGTAGCTTTTCTATCATCTCTTGCAGGCAGTCTAACGAGCACTCTGCTTTGGCCATCGCCACCCGTTTTTTGGTAGAAGCAATGAGTTGTTCAAGCATTGCAATCCATCCGTCGGGTAGCAGTTTTGAATTCTTCCAGTTTATTTAACGCCGCACCGCTGTCAATCAAATCCCGTGCAAGGTCGATACACTCTTCGATGCATTTGCCTCTGCCAGCAATGTGCAACGCCACTGCTGAATTAAAGATGACAACGTCTCGCTTTGGTCCCTGCAACTCTCCCGAAAGGATTCTAACCATTAGTTCCGCATTTTCCCGAGGTGTTCCACCGCGGAGGTCGGCTAAGGTGCAGCGCTTAAGGCCAAGATCCTCAGGGAAGATAGTGTAGGTGTCGAGAGATCCGCAGTTAATCTCGCATATTTTGTTACAACCACTTAACGTCAATTCATCCAGGCCACCGCCGTGAACTACCATGCCTCTTTTAACGCCCAGATTGGAAAGAACCTTTGCTAGCGGCTCTACCAAGCGTTCATCGTAGACGCCCAGAAGCATCAATTCTGCTTCCGCAGGATTAGATAACGGTCCCAGAATATTGAAAATCGTTCTGGTACCCATTTCTTTCCGGACTGGTGAAACGTTTTTCATTGAAGGATGGTGAACCTGAGCAAACATGAAACAGATGCCAGTGGTATTCAGCAGATATTCGGACTGAGCGGGCGTAAGATCGATTTTGGCGCCAAGACTTTCTAGCACATCAGCAGCCCCACTTTTGCTGGAGACGCTCCGATTACCGTGCTTAGCCACGGCCACTTTTGCGGCCGCGACAACAAAGGCGGATGTGGTGGAAATGTTGAAGGTGTTGGTACAATCTCCACCGGTTCCCACGATGTCAATGACTTCCGTCTGGTGATGAACTTTTATGGCCTTATCACGCATGGCTTCAGCGCAGGCAGTGATTTCATCAATACTCTCACCTTTCATTCGTAAAGCAGCCAGAAACGCTCCGATCTGAGCATGAGTAGCAGTGCCATCCATAATCTCAGACATCACATTTTTCGCAATTACCCGGTCCAGATCTTTGCCCTCAAAGATGGTTGAAATCGCCTGCTGGATCATTGAAGACACCCCAGAAAATTAGCAATGATCTGTTTACCCAAGGGCGTAAGAATTGATTCTGGATGAAACTGTAAACCATAGAGTTCATAATCAGCATGTTTGACGGCCATGATCTCACCGTCACGGGTTTGGCCAATAACTTTCAAGGCAGCAGGGATTGTGTCTTTTTCGGCAATGAGTGAGTGATATCTTGCTGCCACAATTTGATTGGGGAGACTCTTGAACAATTTACAATTATTATCGATTAAAATCTCATCGGGTTTCCCATGCATTAACACCGGCGCATGAGTGATTCTCGTCCCAAAAGCTTCGCAGATGCACTGGTGACCGAGGCAGATGCCCAATATGGGCATAGACCCTTTTAATTCCATCACTGCTTCTTCACAAATCCCTGCCTGATGGGGATGCCCGGGACCGGGAGAGATGATAAGATGACTGGGATTCATTTCTTTAATTGTTTCAATATCAGTTTTGTTATTACGGATTACTTGAATGTCGGGATTTATTGAGCCTGCTAATTGATAGAGATTATATGAGAAACTATCATAATTGTCGATAAGAAGGATCATTGTCCATTCACCTCGTTGGCGTGGATTATGGCCTCAATGACGGCCTTAGCTTTGTTTGCCGATTCTTCATATTCTTTTTCAGGAATGCTGTCTGCAACGATTCCGCTACCGGCTTGAACATACACCTTTCCATTTTTCTTAACGGCCATGCGGATGGCAATACAGGTATCCAGATTACCAGTGAAATCGATATAACCTAAAGCACCACCGTAGATCCCACGTGGTTGTGATTCCAGCTCATTTATGATTTCACAAGCCCGTAATTTGGGAGCTCCCGAGAGTGTGCCAGCTGGTAAAATAGCTTCGATTGCTGATAAGGCATCACAATCTTCCCGAATATTACTTTCAACTTGTGAACAAATATGCATGATCTTTGAATAACGATGGATCATTTGGTAATCAACTACTTCAACAGAGCCGAATTTAGAAATCTTGCCGAGATCATTTCTGCTTAAGTCAACCAGCATGTTATGTTCTGAAAGTTCTTTCTCATCGGCAAGAAGTTCTTTCTCCAGTTTTTGGTCTTCATCAACTGTCGCTCCACGCGGGCGGGAACCAGCTACCGGAAAAGTGCATAAACGGCCATTCTGCAACCTAACCAGCGTTTCCGGAGAAGTACTGATGATCTCCTCGCCATCGATGTTAATGTACACCATATATGGTGAAGGATTAGTTGTTCTCAAAACACGATAAGCGTTGAGTAGGCTGCCAGCATAATCACAGCTGAACTGCCGAGAAAGTACTGCCTGGAAAATATCTCCGTCACGAATGTATTTTTTCGTCCGTTCAACAATACGGCAATAATAATCTTGTGTGACATTACAAATAAACTGAGGTTTTTCATCCACAACCTGATTATTGATGCTGGGTCCTTGAAAAATCATGGCGGTTATCTCTTCAAGATCGGCACAAGCCCGTCCATAATTCTCCATGAGATTGTTGGTGTTGATATTCACAATCAGCAGAATCTTTTGTGTCAAATGGTCGTAGGCAATTACTTTATTAAATAACATTAAATCGAAATCATCAAAAGAACCTCGTTTGATGCTAAGACTTGGTTCCGCATACTCAATCATAGAATAGGCAAAATAGCCCACAAAACCACCAGTAAATGGTGGTAAATCTGCCAGCCTTGGTGCCTTATGTTCAGCGATGATTTTTCTCAAGACATCTAAAGGCTTAGCTGTCGAGATTGTTTTTTGTACTCCACCAGCAGTATCATCAATGGTAATTTTCCCTTTATTGCAAGAAACTCTCATGAGAGGATCAAAACATAAAAACGAATAACGTCCCCATTTCTCACCTCCCTCTACACTTTCAAGAAGGCAATATCGTTTTTTAGTTGCTGCAATCTTCTTTAAAAGAAGAATGGGGGTAGTCGAGTCGGCATAGATCTCTTTACAGATAGGGATCAATTGATATTGACTCGCTAATTTTACGATTTCATCACAGGTCGGAGTGATCATTTTACACACTTTAAAGTCCTTGAGTCGCAACTACTTAAAATTAGTTTCTATTGAACTATCTAATTCAACAATACACATATGTATACATTGATGAACGTAATAGTTTAAAAGAGTAAGAGGGAGTTCTCGTTAAAGAACTAGTTAATCTGATCCGACCAGTAGCATATTTTTGAATCAAACATGATATTCTGTACGATGGATTGATATGTCTGAAATTAAACATGCACCTTACCATAATACACCCATGAAAACCATTTCTAAGCAGTGGGCTTAAGCCTCCGCTAGCTCACTGCTTTAATCCCTTGTTCTAAACAAATTCAAAGAGTGTGAAAAAAGGTTTTAGAGGCCGCCTTCATTGAGTTGATGAAAGTGCAGCCTCAATCTCTTTGAGAAGGTTAGCCCCTTCCGCTTCAGGATCTCTTACCCAATCCAGTGCATGTAAACGGTAGATTTTCCAACCCATCGATCTTAGCATTGAGTATCTTAAACGTTCTCTTTCCCGGGCAGTACGGGCAGATTGGTAGACATAACCGTCGCACTCAATTCCTAAGATGTAACGGTCTGCGTCAGCAGGATCGACAACCCCAATATCTACACGGTATCCCGAGCAGCCGACCCTTGGTTGGACTTGGTATCCGTGCGCTTCAATAAACTTACAGACAGATTCTTCGAAAATAGATTTGGAAGCTTCTGCTGAATCGTCGCTTTGACTGATCGATTCTGAACCGTTAAGCGCATATTCAATGTATGCTTTGATCATGCCCAGATCGCCATCGGTCGTATCGATATCTTCCGGTAGGACCGAGCCGACAAATTTCAGGTTAGATCTGGCCCTGGTTACCGCCACGTTCAAACGCCGGGAACCGCCTTTTTTGCTGAGCGGTCCGAAGTTCATATACATCTTACCATTCGTATCTTTTCCATAGCCGAGACTGAAGATGATGATGTCCCGCTCATCACCTTGGACATTTTCAATATTTTTGATGAAGAAGGGCTCTTGCTTGTCCTCGCGGAAGAATTCTTCAAATTCCCGATTCTGGTAGCGCATGAAGTTAAGGACGCTTTCAATAGCCTGCATCTGCGCTTCACTGGCCGCAATTACGCCCAGCGACTGCGGATTACCACTGCGGATGTGTTCAAAGACCAATTCGGCGACATGCCTTGCTTCTTTCACGTTGCATCTTTTTTTACCGCGGTCATAGACGCCATCTTCAATGTAGATATATTCTACACCAACGCCTGGCCGCCGGTGACTGTAGGAAGGGAAAGTAATCAAACGGTCGCCGTAAATATTGTGGTTGGAGAAGGCAATGAGACTCTCATCCTTGCTGCGGTAGTGCCATCTCAAAGATCTGACCGGCAGGGCGTGTTCCTCATCAAGAATCGATTCTAGGAATTGTTCTTCTTCATTGTCGCTATCGCCAGATGAAGCACTGAAGAAGTTAGTAGGCGGAAGCTGTTTGACATCCCCGACAATAATTGCCTGCTTAGCTCGCATAATGGCGCCGATGGCACTTTCCGTCCTTACTTGGGAAGCTTCATCAAAGATTACCATGTCAAAGACATAGTCATCGTTTTGCAGGAAGAGACTCACAGAAAGGGGAGACATCATAATGCATGGTTTGAGATCCATGACTAAGTGAGGTATTTTCTGCAGCAGTTTAGCTGCCGGCATGCCGCCTTTTTGTTTATTCAATTCCTGCTTTAAAATTGTCAATTCGCTGTTAGAAGAAATGGCGTCATCAACATTAGGCAGCCGGGAAAGAACTTTATTTTTAATTCTGATCTTTGCATTAAGTAAATGAGAGTTATCTAACTGCTCAAAACGTTTGACTGCTTCGATATGGTCCTTGCCGCAAAGACGCCGGAGTGCTGAAGAGGAGAATAATACATCTTCCAGCCACATGGAGTAGAATCTTTTCAAGAAGGCATCAACTGCCACATCGCCGTTCAATCCACCAGCCAGAGCTGCAGACATAAAAGCTGACAGTCCTGCTTTCCGGCAGTCATCAGAAGTTCTGTTGAAATCGGCCTGTTCATCAATCTGCGGCAACGTGTCTAGACAAGAAGCGATTCTCGCAACCAGATCAGTAAACTTCATTTTTGAAGCTTCGATTGAAGGCGAAAATAATGACTCAAACCAAGCCATGTCTTCTTCTGCCGCGGCTTTTGAACCAGAAAGAAGATCTGCCAAATCTCCGCAGGTTTTAGCAATGCGATGATCGGTGAGGATCTTTCGTGCAACGTCTTCAGGAATGTTATTTTGCGCGATAAATTCTTTAAAGCGGATGGTCCACTCAATGTGCTCCACAATTTTTCTGAAATCAGTAGAGAAGCCGCCATAAAGGTGGCCAAATTCAGCATCAAGTGTGGCTTTTTGTGAAGAGTCTAGATCGTTAAGGGCCTGTAATCTGACCAGCCTTTTCATGTTAACAATGTGCGCTGAAAAGCCCATAGGAGTCAGTGACAGTTCGATGAAAGGCATCATCGACCGCTTGAGATCAATGAGTGAATTCTGGATACGGCTACATTCAGTAGATGCTTGATCGACATCCATCTCTTTCAGTGAAAGATTCTTCAAGACCGATTCGAGTTCAACTAAAGACTCACATCTCGCCGCAATCCTCTTGATTTCCACTGGCGAAGACCCTAAGTCTTCAACACCAGTAAGCAGGAGTCGGCGTACACTTTCCGGCAACGGGTTTTCAAACTTCTCAATAATTGAATCAAAGATGTTAAAAGACTGCTTTAACGCCTCAAAGTCAGTAGAAACACCTTTGTAACCGCTACCTAATTTATCCCGCAGATCGGCATCATTGGCTCTCAGCCAGACTCTCTCTTCTTTTAATTTAGTAGCTTTCTGTAAAATATTAATTGCTTCTGCATCATCCAGTTTTTTAGAGCTGTCCAGTTTAAGACTCTTTAATGTTTTAAGATCGGTGCTGTGCTGACCAAAGCGTAGACCAAAAGATTTCTGAGCGCCCTTGAAGCGGCTTAACATTTCCGAACAGGGCAGGTCAAGGATCTGTAAGTCATAATTCTGTGCAATGTCATGTTCAAGTGCTTTGATCTGTGCATGCTTGGAGACTGCTTCCATATAAGCTTCGTTACGCACGCTGCGACCGTAATCGGTAAACCAGTTTTCTGTTGGATATAAGGGGCCGTCCAGAAGACTTAGGATCTCCGTAGCCGCTACCAAATCAGCAATGGTTGGTGCTTTGCCCTGCGGCATCAAAGAAGCAGCGAAATCTTTTACCTTTTCTAACTCTACAAGTGCAGTAAGTGCTTCTCCTGAGATACGAATCAATTTATCTGCACCGCGGAGAATTCCATCTTCATCAGCAAAAACATCAATCGCCAGATTTTCACGGAGGAAAGCCATTTCACTTTCCGCAGTTTTTTCAGATACGGCCATTGATGGCAGTTCTAGAACTTTAGGATTGTAAGCTTGCAGAAGCCGCTGTTTGATTGATTCATATTCATCCATCAAAGTAGCTAGGCTGGCAGCATTTTCCTTAAGCATTTCCAGATTGTCTTTGTCCAGCCAGATTTCTGGTGGTGAAGGAGATTTGCTGAAGTGATCAAAAGCTTCTGCATACCCATCCATCGTTTCAAAGGAGATACCGGGATCGGCCAAACCAATCTCTTTGCATTTACCACTAATCTGCTGGGAAATGTCAGATAAATCACTGTGCATCTGTTTTAAGCGGTTTTTGATTGAGTCTTTTTCACCCGGAGTTGGCCGCTGCATAAAATTACAGTGTGCCCAGGGGGAGACTTTATTCGCTGCACCCGCAGTTCTTGACCAGGATTTTACCAAATAAAGCTGATTCATCAGGGTATCCATATCAGTGCTCGACACTGACTCCAATTTAAAGTCCAGCTTTTTTGCGTCTTGGAGCCGGGACAATTCACCACATACCCGATAGACTGAGATGCCGAGGGGACTGCGGACTGCATGCAGTTCCTCTGCATAATCATCCAGATCTTTTTTCTCCATGTCCAGAGCGTATAGATCGTCTAAGTTGCATTCAGAAGGTGTCCGATCCATGTAGAGGATTGATTTTAACTCATCAACGACGTCGCGTTTACTGACTTTATGGCTGTGTAAGACCATACAGAAATCAGCTAAACCAGCATCAGACAGCCGTTTATGGACGATGTCCAGAGCGGCCATTTTTTCTGAAACGAAAAGAACTTTCTTACCGTCGGCCATCGCTTCTGAGATCATGTTGGCAATTGTCTGTGACTTTCCCGTTCCTGGTGGTCCTTCCAAGATGAAACTAATGCCATTTCTAGCCAGCACTAGAGCATCTTCCTGACTGGCATCAGCATCCAGAATTTGGAAGCTTTCAGAAGCTTTTCGCTTATCATGATCCATTTGGGCAGAAACCGCCTCCAGCGAAGGCAGTTCGGAGTCATCGCCGCAAATAGCTTTTATAACGGGATTATTTCTTATCCGCTCAGTATTCTGCTCCAGATCCTGATGCATGCTGATTCTTAAAAACGACAGTAATGCTAATTCTACTCTTTCATCGATCCGCCAGCCTTTTGTGCTGACCATGGCAGTGATTGCATCGAGATATGCTTGGATATTTTCATCATTGCTATTAAATTCTGGCAGAGTTATTTCAAACTCAGATTGTAGTTTGTAAGCCAATAAGGGATTGAGGACGATCGGTTCTTCCGCTAATTCAATAATAAAAGGATCGACAATGCTCTCAGAGGTAAGGGAAACCGGCACCAAGACGAGGGGGGATGTGAGATCGCCAGTGCCATCATTCCAATCTAAGAAGCCAAAGGAAAGGTAGAGTGTGTTCATACCCTGTTCTTCAAATCCTTCTTTAGCTTTGGTACGCAGAGAGCTGAGGATCTTCTGCTGCTCATTGATTGACTTGTCGGTAGCCAGATCACCCTTTGTAAACTCTGCAATATCTTCTTCATCTTCTAAAGCCTTAGGTGGAGTGTAGGGAAACCGCAATGATTTTTTAGACACTGCCAGCTTCTTATACAAATCACTACAACCAGGACGTACAATTCTAATGTTGGAGTTTTTAGTCTCCTTGTAGCTGATCAGGCGGTTTCTTTTGCCTAAATCTAATAATTGCCTTTTCCAAAGTTCTATTTTATCATCAATTTCATTCATTAGCTGCACATCCCCTCCATCCAATAATGGCTAAGACTGGAGGGTGATATACATTTAAGGCAATTAAGCTTATGTTGGCCCGGCGCCAAAAAAAAACTACCGATAAATAAAATTCGGTACATACATCCAGTTTGTACATTGAGTGAGATTATATAGCCGCATGCCATTATGCAAGTGATATTGTGCAGACTAACGAGCTTAAGCAAACAGCATCCAAGAAAATCCCCCGCATCCTGATCGGCGCGGCTTCCAGCGGCAGTGGAAAAACAACGATTACCTGTGGTTTGCTCCAGGCGTTAATCAACAGGGGATTGAAGGTTTCTTCCTTCAAATGTGGCCCTGATTACATAGACCCCATGTTCCACTCTCGGGTGATTGGTGCTTCCTCAGCCAATTTAGACTTATTTTTTTCAGATGCTGATACTGTTCGTTATCTCTTTGCCAACTCTGCAGGTGATAGTGATATCTCAGTAATCGAAGGCGTAATGGGTTACTATGACGGTCTCAGCATAACTTCTTCTCAAGCTTCTGCTTACGATGTTGCGGTCACGCTTGACATCCCTACTATCTTAGTAGTTGATGCTAAAGGTGCCAGTGCATCAGTTGTAGCCACCATCTTAGGCTTTCTAAACTACAAAGAAGATCATCACATCAAAGGTGTCATTTTAAACAGGATGAGTGAAAGAGTTTATAATGAAATTAAAGAACTTATTACCGAAAGATTAGGCATTGCCGTATTGGGTTATGTACCGCCCATGCCGGAGATGGTTATCGAAAGTAGACATCTTGGTCTAGTAACACCCGATAACATTGCTGATCTTAAGAGCCGGCTTAATTTCATTGCCGATGTTTTTGAAAAAACATTGGATATTGATCAGATCATCGCGCTTGCCCAAACTGCCCCCGAGTTTAGCCATCAGCCCCAGCTACTGACACCGGTGGAAGGCGCCCCGCGCATTGCTGTTGCCAAAGACGAAGCTTTTTGTTTTATGTACAAAGATAATCTGGATCTCCTAAAAGAACTGGGTGCTGAGCTTGTCTATTTTTCACCGCTGCATGATAAAGCGGTACCAGATGCTGACGGGCTTATTCTTTATGGGGGGTATCCCGAACTTTATGCAGAAAAACTCAGCGCTAATCAGACCATGATCACTTCTATCAAAGAATTGATGGCTAAAGGCCTTCCCTGCCTTGCTGAATGTGGTGGCTTTATGTATCTTCACGAGGAAATGGAAGATGCCCAAGGCCACTTTTATCCAATGTGCGGAGTTGTTGCCGGAAAAACCTACAAAACTACAAAATTGGTGCGCTTTGGCTATGTTAACCTGACAGCTCCAAAACCCAATTGGTTATTAAAGTCACAAGAATCAGTTAAAGCTCATGAATTCCATTACTGGAACAGCACCAATTGTGGACAAGATTTGCTTGCCACCAAAGCAGCAGGAAATAAAAGTTGGGAATGCAGCCATGCCGCGGAAAGGCTCTTTGCCGGCTATCCCCATTTATTCTACCGATCCTGTCCTGAACTCATCAAACGCTTTTTAGAAGTGTGCCGGGCGTTCAGAGCGGATACGGGACAAATACCTTAAGCGATATCGAGATTAATGTAGCTATGTCCCTTAATGCTGATCAGATTAAAGAAGTGAAAGCTCATGGTTTTTTAATCAACCGCGGTACGGAACTTTTCTCAGGCCGAATCATAACTGGCAATGGTGTGCTCACAGCAGCTGAGTTGAAAATTGCTTGCGAAGCAGCAGAGAAATTTGGCAATGGCAATCTTACATTTACCACCCGCCAGACCGTCGAACTTCCCGGAATACCCTATGAGAAAATTCCCGAGTTCACTGAATTTGTAACTACCAGGGGACTGAGCGTAGGTGGAACTGGCCGGCGTGTCCGTCCCATTGTTTGCTGTAAAGGAACTACCTGCATTTACGGCCTGCATGACACGCAGGCAATGGCCGCGGAGATTCATGAAAAATTCTTCAAAGGCTATGCAGATGTATTATTTCCGCATAAAATAAAAATCTCTGTGGGTGGATGCCCCAACAATTGTGTGAAGCCAGATATCAACGATATCGGCATCATGGGACAGCGTGTTCCAATCGTAAATCAGGAAATTTGTAAAGTCTGTAAAAAATGTAAAATTGAAGCAGTCTGCCCGATGAATGCAGCTACTAAGGTAGAAACGATCATCATCAATGAAGAGGTTTGCGTCCGCTGCGGCAGATGTGCTGACAAATGCCCCTTTGGCGCAGTAATCGGCGGAGAAACACTGTACAAGATCTATCTTGGCGGTCAATGGGGCAAACATCGCTACCTTGGCCATGAAATGGGCAGACTTTTTAAACGCGAAGAAGTCATGGACATTGTGGAAAATGCCATGTTATTCTTCAAAAAAGAAGGCATTCTGGGTGAACGGTTTAGGCAGACGATTGACCGGGTAGGTATCGACTTCGCTGAACAGGAAATTCTCTCAGGAAACCCTCTGCGTCAAAAAGAAGAGATTTTAAAAATCCAACACTGAGAAGGTCATCGACCTTTCTCCTTTTATTTGAGCCACAGCAGGCGCTTAATTGGTATAAACAAAAGAGGCGAGTTCATTTTCCAGAGCTAAATGGATTCCCCCGATTAAGACCACCAATGACCCTTCAGCCACCAGTTTATCCACCAAGGTCACCTTTACCCCAGGAACAAAACCCATGGAAATTAATTTTTTAATTTGTTCAGGATCGCCACCTTTGAGATGAGAAACGGTATGACTGCTACCAATTGCCGCAAGCTCCAGAGTTTGGTCATTACAGGGCGCGTCACAATTGATTGAGCAGCCGCAGCCACATTGCTCATTAGTGCCGAGAATCTTGCAGAGCCGGCCTGCAGACTCGTCCGAAATGACATGCTCAGTCCGGCAGGCTTCTTCATGCGCCACTTCCGCACTGGCACCAAGAACGTCTACTAGAAATTTTTCCATAACTTTGTGTTTTTCCCGCAGGTGTTTTGCACATTCCAAGCCTTTTTCAGTCAGGGAAACGCCGCGGTACTTTTCATACTCGACCATTCCTTCATCAGCAAGGATCCGCATCATTTCGCTGACACTTGCCGCCGAGACTCCCAAACGGGTGGCAATCTCGGAAGTTTTAGCTACCCCAGAGCCACCGGTTATACGCAGGATGTAGATCAGATAGTCCTCTCGGTTGAAGGTAGTCATATAACCGCTATAAACCTCAGCACTATTGAATCTTTTCTTCAGATGTAGTGTACTAACATAGGAAGAGAGGTGATCGTCAGCATATATAAGTGATAAAGTATTCTCGGCTGCAAAGTGCGAGTTAACACGGGAGAGATCAGATTGTATCAGAAAGTTACACTTAAAGCCATAATTGAACTTGCAGCTCCGCATACCTGGCCTGCAAGCACAATCCCTGTCTGTCTGGCAGCAATGTTGGGTGTCTCCCTGATGGGTCAGTTTTCACCATATCTGTTCTTTTCAGTGTTATTAACAGCGATCTTTCTCCAATGTGCAGTCAACACCCTCAACGACTATGCTGATTTTGTAAAAGGCACTGATACACTTGAAAATTCTGATGATCCCACTGATGCTTCTATCATCTACAATCATCTCAATCCTAAATCAGCAAAAAATATCGGCCTGGCATTTATTGCCTTAGCCGCCATCTCGGGAATATATGCGATTTATGTTGCAGGCTGGATTCCTATTGCTTTCGGGGCGATCGGGGTAGCAATTCTCTCTGCCTATTCACTCAACAAACTTCCGCTTTCATATCTGCCAGTTGGCGAGATTGTTTCGGGATTTGTGATGGGTGGGATTATTCCCTTAGCTTCCTATTATGTATTCACTCTGCAGATTGAACCAATGATCCTGATTTACTGTCTGCCGTTGATGATCACCATTGGTCTGATTATGATGACCAATAACATCTCTGACATTGAACGTGATAGTAAATCGGGACGGAAAACTCTGCCCTGCGTGCTGGGAAGAAAAAGAACTTCCTATCTGCTTAAAAGTCTAATTGCAGTTTCAGCAATTTTGCTTGTTATCCTAACTGGCTACTACTTCACAAATGGTGCTTTTCTGCTGCCGCTGATGATTGGCTCGATCATTATGCCTTATCTGCGTCTGTCACGCGGAGAATTTATACCATCTGCAAGAATCACTTCGATGAACTCAATTTTAGCAATTCATACTCGTCTAAACTTATATTACATAGCAATGATTGCTGCTGATCTAATCATAGGGGTTCTCTGATGAAGGATGATAAAGAAGAACTGGTGCAAGGTGTATTCCAGCATATCAGTAAAGATTACGACAGGATGAATGACATCATCAGTGTCGGATTACACCGCGGATGGAAAGAATCCTTAGCTAAAGAGATCTCTACAAAAGGACATAAGATTCTCGATGTCTGCTGCGGAACTGGCGATTTAACAGCCATGCTTGCGCAGAATGATGCTGCTAATGAAGTGACTGGTTTAGATTTTTCAGAAAACATGCTGGCAGTAGCCAAGGATCGGATGGGCAGCAATAATATCGAAAATGTTACACTCATTCAAGGCAATGCGATGGCGCTGCCCTTTGCAGATGGTGCTTTTGATTGCGCAGTTGTTTCTTTTGGATTACGCAATGTTGCCGATTATCACCAAGCCGTTGCCGAGATGACCCGCGTAGTTAAAGAAGGCGGATATGTTTACTGTCTGGAAGCTTCCTATCCTGATTCAAAATTTGTCAAACCCTTCTTTAGGCTTTACTTCCGATACCTTATGCCCCGCATAGCCGGTCTTTTTACCGGAAAACAAAAAGACTACGAATGGCTGAATGAATCCACTGAATTATTTCTTAAAAAAGATGAGCTGGCCGATCTTTTCCGAAAATGCGGTTTGAAAGATGTCGGCTACCGCCGATATCTAATGGGTTCAGCGGCCCTTCATCAAGGAAGAAAATAAAGTTGCTGAGATTCAACAGGCTTTAAAATACCAGCAAGTCATACTAGAAGAGCATGTTAGGTGGTACAGTATTCAAGGTCACAGGTATGACCTGCAGCCATTGTGAAGCTTCTGTCGAAAAAGCAGTTTCCGCGATTGATGGCATAAAAGCAGTAAAAGCCAACGCCGCAAAGGGTGAGATTAAAGTAAAGGGCGAACTGACTGAAGACGTTGTCAGTAAACTCAAAGCGGCAGTATCTGAAGCTGGCTTTTCCGTTGTTGATTGAATAAAATAAGCAGCAATGAGAAGACTAAGACTTAGCATTCTCATTGCCCATTCGTTTTTTAAAATAATCAGCCAGTATTGTGTGGTATCAACTCATAGATTGCTGCGGCTAAATCATTGGGCGTCATTGACTGTACAATAACTTTTCCAGGACCCTGCAAAGTCGTGAGGAAAAGACCTTCACCGCCAAAGAGCATATTTTTTGCACCTTTGACCCGCTGGATGCTATATTGGACTGAGTCTTCCCATAATACAGCATTAGCTGTAGAAACTTTCAAAACTTCACCGGGCTGCAGATCAAATTCGGCTACATCGCCACACGCTGCAATAAACGCCGTACCGCTTCCGCAGACCCTCTGCAATAGGAAACCTTCCCCACCAAAGAAACCCGCCGTAAGTTTCTTCTGAACGGAAAGGTCAACATCGACATCATCTTCAGCACAGAGGAAAGATGATCCTTGACAAATGAATGAGCGTCCCGCGACATTTAGAGGAATGATCTTGCCAGGAAAGGTTCCTCCAAAGGCAACAAAGCCTTTGCCATTCTCAGCTTTAAAGGTAGTCATGAATAAAGTATCGCCCGAAAGTGCTCGTTTTAAACCCTTAAAAACTCCGCCTTTGGTATTTGTTTCCATCTTGATGTTTTCACTCATGTATTTCATGGTGCCTGATTCTGAGTAGATCGACTCATTATTACCCAGCTCAATCTGGACAATCTGCAGATTGTCGCCGATGATCTTATACTCCATGATACTAGATTAGAATAATTATTATAAAAAAGATTTGAAATTGCTATGATTGATTAATCTTGGCCATAAAGTGCTTTCACATTATTACTGATCATGCCAGCAATCATCGCTTCAGTTACCCGAAAACATTTTCCACCGATGAGTTGCGAAATGTTGTAGGGCAGTTCATCCCGCGTGATGAGAATATATCCTTTTTCTTTGGCATATTCCGCAATCTCCCGGTCTTTCTTACCTTTCATACCTTCATCCTGGACAGTGGTTACTTCCCAACCTAAAGCTTCATAGTATTCTTTGGAACCAGTAAAATGCTCATCAAGGAATAGTTTCATGTATGGATGTATGAGAGTCCTGCTAAAAAAGATTCTGATGACGTGTGGATCTAACAGTCATTGAATGCTAGCGAGCTCTTTTGTTTTAGCAAGAGCGTCTTCAATCATTTTTAAAGTGCCATGACGTGTTTCATAGTTCCAGCCAAAATATGAAGCAAATTTCTTAGCATTTTCTTCACAAGTACTGCGGTCTTCAATGCCAGTATTTATGTAAAGACACCGACTATAGCCATCAAACATTTTCTGCATGAACCAATCAAATCCTAACTCATTGAGCAGTTCTTCGCCTAGCTGATCGCAAAATTTGTTATAGAATCTATCTAAACCAAAATCTTTTGAAAAATAAGGTGTGGCATAATAGGTTCCTGCACATTTATGACGCTCCTCCGCATAGCCCTCAGGAGTCAGGAGCGCGCAGACACAATCGTCTGCTTCAATCATGACTGTTGGCACAGCTAATTGTGAAGTGATACCTTTTAATGATTGGCACCAACCATAGCCTAAGAACACCGCATCTACTTTTCCCTGAAGTGCGTTTACATGATCAATGACTGTACTTTTTAATTCATCTGGATGTTCATGAAGTCCAAACTGAAGATATTCTTTAAAGATTATATCTGGATCTCCTTCAGTAAGATAGTTAATTTCTTCTTTAAAGGAATCACAAGCAATTATTCCAATTCTCATCACCAAAGAATTAGTCTTCGAAGATATGATGGTTCCGATGTAACAAACTAAAAGTTGTTTGGCAAAAATGACTACTGGCAGGCGCTATCTGAAACAGCATACATGAAAGAATATCTCACTTTGTTTTTATGAGTTCTGATGAGTCTTAAACTCGATTATTCATATATTCTTAAAAAAATAACACCTGTACCAAATAGTAGTCCTCAATTAACTTGATTTATCTACAAATCATTCAATTATCTTGCGAACGGATTAGATTTTGAAAGAAAATAGGTAATTAAATCACCATTTTTGGCGCATTTTTCGTCCAAGATTAATAAGAAATTCGTAAAAAACCATATTCAATTTATTTACAGAGAGGCATTATCGGCGATATATCTATATATAATGATGATTAATTAATATGTATGCCATTTATAGACCAAAAAGAAAAAAGAGCATCGATCTTAGACGAACCCTACGCAGCAGGAATTTTACTCATGCTTAGAGACAGAGAACTCAACGGAGAATCTTCACTCACCCTTAGCGGTGTTAAACACACAGTTTCTGCCAACTACAACTCTGTAAAAAAGATCCTCATTTGGATGGAAGACATGGGCATCATTGAGATCAACCAGACCATGCAGGGAGACCATGCTCGCCCAGGAAGGCCTGGACATAACGTAGAACTCACCGACAAAGGTAAGAACATCGCTGATAACCTCAATGAAATCGTTGAGTACATGGGACAGGTCCCTGTCTACAGAAAGGGTGTCAGAGAAGCAAAATCTACTAAAGCCGCTGCCAGCAAAGCCAAACCCGCTGCCAAAGCTGCTAAACCAAAGGCTAAGCCTGCCGCCAAACCAGCTGCTAAACCAGCCGCTAAAAAGGCAACCGCTTCCAAAAAAAGCAGCAGCGCTAAAAGATCGAGAAAGTAAAACTCTACAAATAAAGGGTGACTAAGTTCACCCTTTTACCATAACTATATCTATTTATAAACTGCTGTTGTGGTATGAAAGTCGTCGGTGTATCTGGAAGTCCCAGACCAAACAGCAACTCAGCCGCAATTGTCAAGGTTGCCTTGGATGAAGCTGCAGCAAAAGGTGCAGAAGTAGAATTTTTTGAAATGTCAGGTATGAAATTTGAAGGTTGCAGCGGTTGTATGTACTGCAAAGCAAAGGGCAAATGTGTAAAAAATGATGATATTACCAATGTCCTGAAGGCGATCTCGGAAGCAGATGCCGTAGTCATGTCCGCCCCCATTTATTTCCACAGGTACAACTCTCAATTCAGAGCCTTGATTGACCGTATGTATTGCTGGGTAAAACCAGACTTTTCCTGCGTCATTCCGGCGGGCATAAAAGCAATCGTCGTAAGCACACAAGGAAGCCCAGATGAGAATGCCTTCAAAGGCGAAACCGAATGGTTAGGAACTGCCTTAGCTAACTACTTCAAATTCGATGTTAAAGATAAGCTGGTTTTGGTTAACGGCAATGCCGTTAGTGCTGCAGATAATGCAGAATTCATCGCCAAAGTCAAAGCTTCAACAGACAAACTCTTCTGAAGCTAAATTAAGGGGTACGCTTCGGCGTATCCCTCCACATTCTCTTAATTTTCTTGTGAATCTTGCCGGATAACGTTTATTTTCTTTTTAGCGGGATCTTTTGTATGTTCAGCGGCCAGAATTTGAACCTGATCATAGATGTCGATAGAGATAATCGGCGGATGGTCAGAAGCGATCTGTAATTTATCCCATCGTCGATAGCCAACATAGATTGGATTGTGGAGAATTCTACTGATTGACCATTTTGTCCAGTGATTGTTATTTCTAGTAAAGAGCTGTTCAGAGTTAAGCTCATCAGCGATCGCCGCCATGCTGCTGCCGTTGAGATACGCTGAATAAATGCGCTGTACCACCTGCGCTTCATTCTCATCCATTATCAGTTTGGATGCTTCCAAGTGATAGCCATAAGGTGGGTTAAAACCCATCATTTCACCCATCGATGCTTTTTGTTCCATACCGACATACGTTCTTTCCCCGATTTGCTCTGACTCCAGCTGAGCAATTCTCTGGATCATATCAACAACAAATCTACCAATGGCGCTGGAAGTATCGAGCTCTTCCTGCATGGAGGTGAATTTTTTACCCCACTTCTCGAGATTGTCCATCATCTCGATAAAATTCCGTGAGTTTCTATGGATACGATCCATTTTGAGAACTAAGATTGTATCCCATTTTTCCTTCTCATTCATCATTCTTTTGTACTCTGAACGGGGGCCGATCTTTCTACCGCTGTGACCTTTGTCAGCATACACTTCAACAATATCCCAGCCCTGAGCTTCACAATAAGCAGTTAACCGTTCCTGCTGTGCTTCTAAGGAATAACCTTCCTCGGCTTGCTCCTCTGTTGAAACTCTGATGTATAACGCCGCTTTTACCATCATTTCACCCGAGCAATAAGTGCGAAGAGCCAGATGAATTTCTGCGTCGTTCTTCCATCATTCTTTGGACCAGATTGTAGGTGCCTCGGGAGATTATTTCCGCATTTTCAATTTTTATCAAATAGCCATCCCATAAAGCAAATCCACAGTACAAGGGATTTCGCAAAATTTTACTAATTGTCTGTTTTTTCCACACTGTTCCTTTTTTAGAAGGGATTCCCCGAGCATTGAGATTGTCCGCGATTGCACTTAGACTGTTTCCTGAAGTGTAGGCGTTGTAAATGTACGCGACAATGCCGGCTTCGGCAGGATTTATTTCCAGTCCAGAACTTTTAAAAGAGTAACCGTAGGGTTCTCCTGAACCTAGATAACCATCACCTTTTTTCGCTTTCTGGACCATGCCGATTTTTACTCTTTCTCCGATTTGCTCGGACTCCAGCTGAGCAATTCTCTGAATGATATCCATTACAAATCTGCCCATTGCTGAAGTTGTATCGAACTTTTCCTGCATGGAGCTGAACTGCTTTTCGTGTGAAGCCAGCTCATTCATCATGTTTGTAAAATTCTGAGAATTTCTATGGATACGATCCATTTTGAGAACCAATAATACATCCCACAAATCGTACTCCTGCATCATTTTCTTGTACATCGGCCGAGAGGTATCCCGTCCAGAGAAGCCTTCATCGACATATTCGCCGGCAATCTCCCAGCCTTTAGCCTTACAATATGCTCGCAAGCGTTTGAGCTGGGCTGCAATGCTGAAACCTTCCCGGGCTTGGTCTTCCGTAGAAACTCTCGCATAGACAGCTGCGCGCATCATTTACCTCAACGAGTGAGTGGGCATTTAAGCTTTCGATCTCCCTTGACAATTAACAAAAAACAAGTAACTGTCTCTATCACTCAATAATAGATGAATAAGACTATATAGATCAAAATATCAGCGATGGTTAATTAAGATTATTATAATACAATATCGTGGTAAGTTTCAAGAGGCTAAAGCTCTTCTTAGATGAAAATGCAAGAAATACTTGATTCAGATTTGTTACGTTTAAAGGAGGAATTCGGCGGCCTGATCGACGATAATACCCTACGTAGGCTACTTGAATCAAGAGGTGATAACATGTCAGAAAAAAAGATCTCAGAATTTGGAGACAAAGAAGAAGTTTCAGCTACCGTTAAAGTAACTAGAATCTACGACGCTAAAATTTTTAACAAGAGAACCGGTGGAGAAGGAAAGGTCCGCAATATTGCCGTCGAAGATGACTCTGGCAACTGCCGCATTACTCTGTGGGACGATGACGTTGATCTTGTCGAAACCATGTCGATTGAAGTCGGCGATGAGCTTAAACTCACCAGCTGTTACGTCAAACAAACCGATTACGGTACTGATGTTTCCAAAGGCAGAACCGGAACCATCGAAAAACTCTGAATATGCGGTCCTCCCGCATATTTATTAATTTACCAAACTTGTTTTACAGTTCAATTTTAACAAAAAAGGATTTTTTATTCACATTGAGAACACAGGTTGTAAAAAAGGTAAAAAGTAAGGGGTTTGGGGGGTTAAAGTCTCAGCGACCTTACATCATTCCAGGCATGCCGCCCATTCCTGGAGGCATTCCGCCTGGAGGTCCAGCGGGAGATGGTCCCTGTTTGGAAGCGATGACATCATCGATTCTGAGGATCATGGCTGCCACTTCAGTAGCAGACTCAATGATCTGAGTCTTTACCCTAAGAGGCTCGAGGATATCCATCTCATACATGTTGGTGACTACACCGTTGTCAAGGTCAATACCCATGTATGCCGCATTCTTGGATTTCTTTTCGTGAGCAGTCTTGAGCTGGATGACGAGATCGATCGGATCTAAACCAGCGTTTTCAGAGAGCGCCCATGGAATAACTTCCAAAGCTTCAGCAAAGGCTTCGATAGCCAGCTGTTCTCTGCCGCCAACGCTTGAGGCAAATGCTGAAAGCTTCATGGACATCTCGATTTCAGGAGCTCCTCCACCAGCTACAACTTTACCGTCTTCAATAGCAACTCCGACTACCCGCAGTGCATCGTGTAAGGCACGCTCAACTTCAGCAACGACGTGCTCGGTACCGCCACGGACAACAACGCTGATGGCCTTGGGGTTCTTGCAGCCAGTGATGAAAGTCATGTTTTCTTCACCAATCTTTCTCTCTTCCACTAAGCTAGCGGAACCGAGATCGCTCTTGGAGATAGAGTCGAGGTTACCGACTACATT
Source organism: uncultured Methanomassiliicoccus sp. (assembly GCA_905203995.1). Classification (GTDB taxonomy): domain Archaea; phylum Thermoplasmatota; class Thermoplasmata; order Methanomassiliicoccales; family Methanomassiliicoccaceae; genus Methanomassiliicoccus_A. The sequence goes on from CAJKXZ010000006.1 coordinate 40,760, forward strand.
ACCACCAGTGGCTTTAGCAAGCTTATCCATGTCGGACTCTTTGAGTCTGCGGCAGGCGTAGATACCAGCTTTAGCCATGTAGTGCTGTACAAGATCATCCATTCCTTTCTGGCAGAAGACAACATTGGCACCGATGGCCTTTACTTTCTCGACCATCTCTTTAAGGGTGTTCTCTTCCTCATCAAGGAAGGCCTGCATGGAAGCAGGATCGCGGATCTGGATCTTAGCTTCTACTTCAGTCTTCTTGATCTCAAATGCTGAAGATACAATAGCGATCTTAGCGTTGGAGACAGATTTAGGCATGCGTGGATGGACTTTTTCTTTATCGATAACAAGACCGTTTATGAGCTCAGTGTCTCTGATAGAACCGCCGGTTTTGGTCTCGACTTTGATGTTGTCGATATCTACAACAGACTCGTTTCCTCTCTTTTCAACGACTGCTTTGACAGCGTCGACGCAGAGGTTTGCAAGGTAATCGCGAGAATCTCCCACAGATTTTCCAATCATGGCTGTCCTGGAGACTTTCTTCAAGATCTCGTCGCTGTTGGCACTAACGGCGATTTTTTCCAGAATTTTTATCGCTTCAGCAGCAGCAAGTCTGTAACCGTTAGCGATAATGGTGGGGTGTACATTTTGCTCAATCAAAGATTCAGCTTTTTTGAGTAATTCACCAGCAACAACTACTGAAGTGGTTGTTCCGTCACCGCACTCAGCATCCTGAGTTTTTGCAACTTCCACAATCATTTTAGCAGCGGGGTGCTGTACATCGATCTCTTTGAGAATAGTAACACCATCGTTGGTGATTACTACGTCTCCCAAGGAATCGACCAGCATTTTGTCCATTCCCTTGGGACCGAGTGTAGTTCTTACTGCATCGGCGATTGCCCGAGCAGCGGCAATATTGTTACTTTGAGCTTCTTTCTTTCTTGTGCGCTCTGTACCTTCCTTGAGCACAATAATTGGTTGACCTTGTCCTAAAGAATATCCCATAATGGGCCTCCTATTAAGAAGGAGTAGTTTAAAGCTTCTATATATACATTTCTATTTGATGTGGTTTCCTTAACCGTTCTGGCATGATTAAGCGAATACATCCTCAACCTTGATGCCGAGGGCCTTACAGCGGAACTTTATCAGATTTGCAGTCTGCTCAGAGTCTACCGACGAACGCGGTAAAATAGATTCCAATCTTGCTGACAAACCGGGTCGCAAATTAAGACGATCGATCATGACTCGTTTCACGCCGGCCTCAGCAATATCGTCCAGCAAACGGCTTGATTGATCAGTTATACCGTTGATCGTAGGACCAATGAGGATGTAAACATTCATTCCCCGCTCGATAAAATCCTTAGCGGCTTTAAGTCGTTGAGACGGCAGTGGTACCTGCTTTTCAAAGTATCTAGCGTGCTGATCGTCAGTAGCTACACTGAAGCCAATCTCCAAACGGCTAAGTCGCTCGTAGAGGTCGCTATCACGCAGAATTAAATCAGATTTGGTCAGCACACTTACCGGCAGATCTTCTTTGACAATCTCCTGTAAACACTGCCGGGTGTTCTGCACAGTAGCTTCTAGAATTTGATAAGGATCGGTAACGGTTCCCAGTCCGATTATTCCTCTTTTTACTTTCAACTCTTTTGCCAAGATTTTAGCAATGCCCGTTTTTACCCGCACTTCCGTCCACACTGCACGGTCTATTTTCATAATGTCGGGAGCATAGCAATATGTACAGTTATGCGAGCAGCCGCTGTAAGGATTGAGCGCATAATCCAAATCAGGAAGGCGTGAGGGCGAAAGCGCACAATTGCAGCGCTGATAGTTTATTTTCGGCCCAGGCAGAAAATCATCCAGATTAGACATAGTCATCAAGTCTTCTCTGCGTAAACATGTCTTTCAAGATACCTGAATTTGCAATCCACTGCTTGATGGGGATGCTCATCTTGGAAGCTACATGATTCAAAGCGTCATTCAAGGTCTCAAAGCGGAAGGGCGTTGTTTTCAGAGCGGCACGTACGTTTTCCCGGACATTCCAGACTCCCACTGGCATGATGTAGCCAGGATGGGCTTCACGGAAGATTACCGCTCCTGCCTGCCGGCCTTCATTTTGCAGCAGTTCATTGACGGCTAAGCGGGCGGCATAATAGCAGCCGCCGATCTCGGCATATTTCTTACGACCGTCATAAAACTCATAGGAACTGATGATCTCTACATCCTTGCCCAGCGGATTCCACACCGTATTAGGGAACCAAGCTTCAATAAGCTCATAGCGCCAAGAAACTGGCATCAGGAGAATGCTCCAGCGGTTATCCAGCTGATACCAGTCGTAGATCCGCCAGTCTTCAATCAACGGATTGTATTTGGTATTGCTCAGCAGCGATTTTCCCAGAATGTCATCAACAGCGGTTATCGACCAACGAGTAGGGACAAATTTCCGATTTTTATCGATGCCGAAGGCCCCGACTGAGAAAGCTTTCTGAATTTTAGAGACGAGCACTCCATCAGTGTATAGTGCTTTGACTGCCTCGGTTGCTTTCAGGTCGGTATCGTAAAAGGCCTTTTCCACATGCTGCTCATAACGGGTATTGCCGACCTCAAGTGTTTTAAGCCTGGCCGAGGGTCCAAAAGGCTGCACTTCATCATCTAAAACCAGCCTGCCGGTTGGTCTTTTCTGGAAAGCTGCTTCGACCTCCAGAGGATTTTCAGACAGGGCAAGATCGCGGGTCTGTTCAATGATGCGTCCCTCCTTCTGAAAATTGACCGCGTCGATGCGGTGTTTTCCCCGTACCAACGAAAAACGGAAATCGACGAACTCGTCAATACTCTTACCGACCCACAACTCCGGAGTATCCATGATCGAAGTATCGCCCATCAGCGGCGGCACCAAGGGACCAATGTCGACTTTGGGGTAACCATAACGGCCGACAAAAACACTGGGCGGGGACATTCCCTCAATATCCAGCGAATTAATGAGTCTTTTTGTTTTAGCCCGTGAATAAAATTTAACCATCAGAGGACAGCGGTCCTTGCCGCAGAGATTTTTTGAGCCTTTGCAGATCGCGCAAGGTGAACCTGGCGGAATTTTATCAGTATCTTCTGCAAAAGTACTGAAACGATGGGCATCAAAACTCACAGGCATCTTGCGCTTTACCAATTCCTGAACTTATATACCTTACTCCCTGCATTCTTACCGGAAGGATGTTCAGCCGGCCCAGGAGAGAATCTGGTATTCGCCGTGTTCAGAAAATTGTCCCTTGCAGGTCATGCGGATATTGACTGCTTTGTAGGTATAACCCAAAGAAGGCAGAATCGATGCTAATTCACGATGTTCTAGAGAGAACCGCAGCATCAAACTGTCTTTGCCTAATGCCTGTGATTTGCTTTCACAAGTAGAAAGTAAATTGAAAAGTTCCTGCGACGGCTTCTTACACTCAGGATCGATGATTAAAGCCTTAACGGAGGCATAATGTGCATGGTCCCCGCGGCTGAAGGTATGGAGAATAGCAAAGCCGTGTTCTGTAGCGTATACATAGCCCAGACCTGCCAGGGCAGCTTCAATCTCCTTTGACAGATCAAGGCCAGGATAGACTTTATTGCAGAGTTCTGAAGAATCAAAGTCGGTGGGCGATTTTATTTCTTCAGCACGGTATTGATTGTCAGATGCTACTAATTTATCGGCAACTAAAATTGAAGCGCCGGCGGCATATCCTGAAGAGCTGTAAAAATGCATATTCTTCTCACTTTTGGGAGAAGTCTCCAGCCCGCAGACTTGACAAGCAGATAAGTAACTCCAACAGGCACTCAGCAGAGCTCTGCCGACTTTTTTATTCTGATATTCTGGTAGCACTTCCAGAGGTCCTACCCAGCCAGTTGTGCCCCATCGGTGACAAAAAGCAGAACCAACGATCTTCCCGCCATCATCAGCAACTAGGCAGCCGTCAGGATCACTTTTGAGGTAAGCGGCGATTAACGGTTCTGCCCGCTTCGGGTAGACTATTTTACGGCCTGCCTCCTTGGTTGCCATGTCAGACCAGGCGATCTGGCCGACATCCTGTACTTGATTAACATCATCAGCATTCATTTTTCTGATGCTAATCATTTCTGTCCCTCCACGCTTTGTCCCGAATTTCAGACGAGGTAAGAGTATTTAACACCCTCCTTTCCGATAATTTTGCTTTTTCAGCTGCAATTCTTCCCAGTTCAATTCTGCTTAAGTGAGTAGGGCAGGCTGCATCTGTACCTATTGAATAGACAGCCTCGGGTTCATATACTTTGCAAAGCGTGGAATAATCCAGATCCGAACGATAGGGTGCCGAGTTTATTTCCAAAGCGATTCCCTTTTCAGCAGCTAGGGAGAATAGTTTGGCAAAGTCAAGGTCTGGTGTTTGACGGATGCCGATTAAACGGTTCAGGGGATGACCCCAGACATCCACACGGGCATCATTCAGCGCTTTTGACAGTCGTTCAGTCATTGAAGTGGAGGCCAGCTGCGAATTAACGGCGGCGATTACCAGATCAGCCGACTGCAGAAGATCATCGGGTGCAGAAAGAGTGCCCGTCACGGAAATGTCAACCTCAATACCTTTTAAGAGATCTACCTGGCTGTCTGCTTTTTCAAGTAATAAATTCCGTTCTCTCATTAATTCAGGAGTCATACGTCCTGCCAGCCGGTCGACAACGCAGAGATATTGATAATTAAGAGCTTCCGCCGTTGCAATTAACTCATTCAGCACTAAAGAACCATCGGCAGCGGTGGAACGGACTCTCAAGTCTCCGTTCAGATATAAACTGGCTTCTCCACCTTCACGAAATTCCGGCGGTATGTAATTAATTCCAAGATATTCATAAATATCCTGCTCGCTTTGAACACCCGGCATGCTTTCGGGAGTGAGTGTCAATCCCCGGGCTGCTGCTTGCTGTTCTAAAAATGCCACATGTTCCGGTGGTCCCGTCATCCGCAATTGTTCGAAGGGGATGAGGGAAGCGTCCATCGCTTTGAGCATGGCAGCGGCACCGGAGACAGTTTTGCCAGTAGCCGCAGTACTATTGGCATGCGTCAGTTCCTGCAGTTCGGGACACATAGCAAAGAGCGGGACTGCACGATCCGCAGAGGAGGCCACAAGAATGGTAAAAGCCGCCGCAGTTTCGTTTTTTCGTCGGCAGGGCCCTGCCTCTTCGGCTTTGAGGGTCCAAGGATCTTTTAAGATATAATTTAAAACATTTTCCGCGGACTGCTTGACCTTGCAGTAGGGAATTGCCGTGGCCTGCTCACCCAACCAAGCAATAAATGTCTTAATTTTCTGTTCCACATCTTCGCCTAAACCAGGAATGCTGCCAATCACACCTTCTTCAAGCGCCAGCAGCAGATCTGCTGCGGAATGCACATCCGCAAAGATGCAGACATCGGCAGTTTCCCTTAGCGTAAGTGGCAGCCGGCGGAAAAAATGCATATCCTCAGGGAGAATATCTTGGACATCCTCTAAATTCTGGATAGTGCCTGTTACAAAATATTCCTCAATTTTTGCAGCAATCGAGGGTCCAACGCCTTTAATGTCGCGAATCCTCCCGCTGTGATAAATGCGGGAAATATTCTCATTGAGATTAAGCAGTTCTTCAGCAGCTTTCAGATAGGAACTTGAACGCCATTGCTCACCCTGGATTTCCATGGCAATAGCTAGATCTTTAAAACAGTCGGAGATTGCACAGTTCTCAGAGTTCATTTTCGCGCCTTCTGCACCGCAGGCTGATCATTGCTGCAAAAGCACCTGCTCCTACGCCATTGCCGATGTTCACCACTGCCATGCCTGGTGAACAGGATTGCAGCATAGACCTTAAGGCCGTTTCTCCGGCACCGCCGAAGCCGTAACCGACGGGCGTAGGTAAACCAATAACCGGTACCTGTGATAAAGAAGAGACGACGGAAGCTAATGCACCTTCCATACCAGCAGCGACAATAATCGCATCAACACCTTTTTCCAGCATCTGCTGAAGCGGATCGAGGAGGCGGTGAAAGGCCGCGATGCCAACATCATAGGCGGTGAGGGCGTCAACACCCATGGCTGCCGCGGTGATTCGTGCTTCCTCGGCGATCTGAATGTCTGATGTTCCCGCGGCAAGAATGCCGATCAGACCAGCAGCAGGCGGCAGCTCTCCAACAATAATCATTTCCGCACTTTCCACATAAGTAGCCTGGGGAAGTTTACTGTGTACCGCTGCATAGTGCTCAGTCGAGGCCCGGGAGATTAACAACAGATCGGTTTCCACGGTGCTGGCAATCTCTGCAGTTCTTGCCGGCGTCTTGCCCTCACCAAAAATGATTTCGGGAACTCCTTTGCGGTCGCGGCGATGATTATCAAAGAGAGTATGGTCACCAATCTTCTGCAGATAATCAAGCTGTAATTGCTGCTCCGCTTCGGCAAGTGAGATTTTTCCATCCCGATATGCATTCAGAACCGACCTTGCATCCATCGGATGATAAAAAGCAAATCAATATTTTAAAATCGTGGATGAACATCTGCTTAATAAATGCAAAAAAAGTTAGAACAGCTGGAGGCAGATCTCAAAAAAATGGGCAAAGTTGCTGTTGCCTATTCTGGTGGCGTTGATAGTACCTTCCTGCTATATGAAGCGCAGAAAGTCCTCGGTCATGACGCTATTGGCATCATGAATGTTTTTCCAGCTGTTAGTTCTCGTGCAGTAAACTCCGCAAGAGCCGCCGCCCAAGCCGCAGGCTTGTCAGTTATTGAGATCTCCGTCATGAGTCCGCAGCTGCGTTTGAATCCTCGGGATCGTTGCTACCTTTGCAAAAAAGCAATGTTGGCAGAGATTAAGAAAAAAGCAGCGGAGCTCCAAATTGAGCAGGTGATTGACGGCACAATCGCCGATGATGATCCTCAATCCCGACCGGGCATGGTTGCCTTAGAAGAACTTGCGGTAAAGTCACCCCTGCGTGATGTTGGCCTCACCAAACAAGAAATCAGAGAACTTTCAAAAAAGGCAGGCTTGACCACTGCTGAGCAGATTTCTGGAACATGCCTGATTACTAGAATCCCCTATGGCGAAGAAATAAGTGAGGAGAAACTAAAAAGAATCGAAGATGCTGAGGAAATATTGTTTACCTTGGGAATTAAAAACTGCCGTGTGAGAGCTCATCAAAATCTAGCACGGATTGAAGTTCCGCCTGCTCTGCTTGATAGTGTACTGGAAAGCAGAAACAGCATTATTCCTGAATTCAAAAGAATAGGATTTAATTATATTTGTCTAGATCTGGAAGGATATCGGTCAGGCAGCATGGATGATGCTTAATCAGACCGTTCTCCAGGTATTTGATTGTTGAATGTAACGACATTCTGCGGGAAGGGGATTTCAATACCTTCTTCATTGAAGCGATTGTTGATTTGCACCTTAATCTCCGAATTTACTCTCCACATCTTTTTGATATCATTTACATAATACCAAAGAGTAAAATCTAGCGAGCTGTTGCCAAAATTACTGAAGCGGATGAAGGGTGCCTGAGACCTGTCATTGTGCACAACATCCGGATGGTTATTGGCAATTTCCAAAAGAATTGCTTCTACCTTTTTAACGTCAGTACCATAGGCGACACCGATGGAAGTGGACAGACACCGATGATTATCAGGTTCAGAATAATTGGTAATCTTGTTAGCAGCAATCATCGTGTTGGGAATGATAATGATCTCATGATCGATCAGGTTATACAGCTGGGTAGAACGGACGCCAATCTTCTTCACTTCGCAGATTTCTCCACTGTCTAGCATTACTCTGTCGCCCATCTTAAACGGCCGATCAAGCATCACCTGCACGCCGGCAAAGAAACTGCTGAAGACATCTTTAGCAGCCAATGTGACAATCGTGGCACCGACACCTACTCCAGCCAATAATAGCGCAATATCAATTCCTAAAGAATTGAGCAGGACGGTGATGCCACCGAAAGGAATGAGGATCATTCCCAGAAAATGAAGAATTGGTACGATTGCTGAACCTAAGCTGGAACCTACCCGATTAGACCAGTTTCTCAGCAGGCTAATCAACACCCTGTCGAAGATACGATAAGCCACTACTGTGTAGAGCACAATAAAGACGATGGTGACGAGCTTGCGCATGAACAGATGCTCGTCGTTGGAGATGCTGAGAATGTTCACTGAGCTTATAAATCCATAGAGAACAATGGTCAGAAAAATAGGTATTCTGGTAATATCATAAATGGCATTATCATACTTGTTTTTGGTTTTGAGGGTGAAACGTTCAACCAGAGGATCTATAATGAAATAAACAATGGCTCCGATCAAAAGCCAAATCGCCATAGTAATGATAAAGGTCCAGATTAAACTGTTAAAGGGTGCTGGCAGCGTGTTTTCCCAGCCAAAGATAGTATTTCCTACGGAAGAAAACAGAGATGTGATATTGAGTGTTACTTCCTTAGTCTGGATAGTTGGTTCTGTTTCGATGTTCGAAAGATCTTGGAATGAGAAAGTTACAATCAATTTTACTGAGCTGGTCTCCGCTCCTTCGCGAATGTGAACGTTAACAGGAATCTCAACTGGTGCATTATCAGAATTAGGCGGCAGTTTGTAATTTTTTTCATAGACTAATGTCCCAACTGAAGGGTCGCTCAGACGAGCATCAACTTCAATCAGATACATTGTATCGTCAGGATTGTAAATTACCCACTGAAGATTGTTCAAAGATTGTCCAGCGGTTATGTCTACTTCCTGGTTCCCATCAGGGGGGTATATCGCCGGCTCTCCTGCTACTGAAGGTAGGATGAGCAAAGCGAGCAAACATGAAATAATCAGGACCGGAAGCTTCCTAGACACGATTACACGCATGAGTTCAACATTTAAAAAAATTGCCTCATGCCTTTTGCAATATTGCTGGAAAAACCATACAAACGAGATCAAGCCATAATTGAATAAAACGAGTAAAACAGCTATTAGAAATACATCTGCAACACCCTGCAGAAGAAGAGTGGGGCGTTCATGAGTAAAAACAGTATTAAAAAGAAGTTGCTGAGCGAACTTCATTAAATAAATCCTTACTAAATTACTAGAAATATTGATAAAGTGGACAGAGCGGGATTTGAACCCGCGACCTCGACATTGCGAATGTCGCGATCTACCCCTGATCTATCTGCCCTTTGGAACCCTGTAAGATCGTTTTGTTTATAGCTCTTTCCTTGCCTGCTTAACCAAGACTGCCTAAATTAGAGCAATTCATGGACAAACTGCCGGGCATCTTCCAAAGCGGTATCGACAAGCGGGCCTTTTAAACCAGCAACTTCTGCACGAAAGACTTCATTGTAAACTCTGACGCCTTTCTGCATCAATTCATTCTTAATGGTCGGCGCCGAACCGTTATCGACATATTTTGCACGTTTGGGATCGCCGGCAGGCAGCTGCATGATTGTGTCAAAGACGACCGCCACGCCCGTAAAACTGCGCCAGTCTTGAGCGTCAATGAATTTTCTCATTTTTCTAGTAGGCTTGCCAAATCTGGTTGGGCAGCCCAAAAAGAGATAATCGCCGTCCAAAGCAGACGGTTTGGCTTCCTTAAGAACAAAGGTCACCACTTCATGACCTTCTTTCTGCAGTTCATCAGCAATGGCCTCGCCTACACTCTTAGTACAGCCATAAACGCTGTCGACTACAACTAGTGCTTTCATGTTCACACAATCCTTTTTCCCAGAAGTTTTTCTGCTTCAGCGGTCACTTTATCAACCATCTGCGGCGCGGAGCCCACATAGCTGTTGGGGTCCAGAGCGGCATCTAGCTCTGCTTCATTAACTAGTTTCATAACTTCTGCATTTTCAAGCAGGGCTTCACGAAGACCTTTACCTTCAGTTTCCGCCTTGAGGCTGATTTGCCTTACCAACTCATGAGCATTCTGACGGCCAATGCCTTTGGCAGAAAGAGTTAACAGAACAGATTCAGCCATAATAAAGCCGTTCGAGGCGTTGATGTTGCGCTGCATATTTTCACTGTGGACGTCCAAGTTGGAGAACACATTATTGATCTTGGCAAGAATATCGTCCGTCAAGGCCATAGAATGCGTGAGAATGAAACGCTCAGCTGAAGAGTTAGTGAGATCCCGTTCATGCCAGAGAATCATTGATTCCATTTGGGGAGCGATATATGATCTTACGATCCTTGCTAAACCACATACATTCTCGGAAAGCATGGGATTTCTTTTCTGGGCCATGGTGGAAGAACCAACCTGCTTTTTAGCATCAAAAGCTTCGGCAACTTCAGCGATTTCCGAGCGCTGGAGATTACGTACTTCTGTGGCATAACGCTCGCAGGAGGTAGTGATTAAACTCACTAAGAAAACTAATTCGGCATAGCGGTCACGGCAGACAATCTGTGTGGCTGCCTCCTCGATACCTAAACCGAGATCTTTCATTACGTTTTCCTGAATCTTAAAAAACTGATCGGCAAAGCCTGCTCCAGTACCAATAGCACCGGACATCTTGCCTACACAAGCACGCTTCTTGATTTCCTGCAGACGCTCATAATGTCTCATCATCTCTGAGACATAGCCAGCAATTTTGAAACCAAAAGTTGTGGGAATAGCAAACTGTCCATGAGTACGGCCGATTTCCACCGTATTGCGGTGTTTGCGGGACAATTTTACCAGCGTACAAATAAAAGTGTCGAGGTCGCGTTCAATTATTTCCAAAGCAGCTTTTATTTCCAAAGCCGCAGCGGTGTCAACAATATCGTTAGATGTAGCACCTAAGTGTACATAGCGGCCAGCATCCCCGCATTGATCGGAAAGGGCTTTAACCATAGCCATGATGTCATGTTTGGTCTCAGCTTCGATCGCTTTTACACGCTCCATCGATACACATTCTAAGTTAGCCTTAGCGGTGATTATCTCGGCTGCTTCGGAGGGAATGTTTCCCACGGCTGCGTGCGCTCTTGCCAGAGCTGCTTCTACCAAAAGCTGACTGTTGAGTCTGCTCTCTTCAGAGAAAACAGACTTCATTTCTTCTCTTCCATACCTGTAGTCCAAAGGACAGATTAACATGGCATCACGTTCCAAGGCACGATAGTAACACACCTCTTATATAAATCTCGTATACGCGAAGATTAATAGAGTTAGAGGTCTAGAAAGTATCAAGATGGATGTTCTTGAAGCCGGAAGATTACTTACCGATGGTTACGCATTGCGCATCTTAGCCGCGGTTTCATTTAAATCGAAAGGCGCGCAAGAGGTGTCGGAAGAATACAAAATACCCATTGCTGCCTGCTACCGCCGGATAAAAGATCTTGAAAAAGCTGGCCTCATTGTTAAAAGCGGCAGAATCCTCAATCAGCGTGGGAAAAGAGTTTCGATCTACAGCTCCATGCTGCGAAGTGCTGAGATGCTTTATGACAACGGACATATGCGTGTTAAATTCAGCCTCAAAACCGGTGGTGCCGACCGTTTTGGAAGCGGTTGGCATGAGATTAATCTCAAAACAGCAATGTAAGTTAAATTACTGCCGCCGGGCAGGCAGATTAAATAACAGGAGCACTATTCATATCTGGCAGCTAGTGAAAGGGCAAAGGCACTATGAGAAAGTAATATAAACAAGTGTCAGTATCCCCTTCGTTGCCAAGCTATTTATTTGCTTGAAATCGAGCGTGGAACGTATGACTGAACTTTTGGAGGAACTTGAACAAAAGCGTCAATTACATAACGTTGAAGCGGAAAAGCACCGCAGAATACGTGATGAACTGAATGATAAGACGAAAGAATGGGTTGAGAAGAGAGATTCCCTTAATGCTCAAGTTAGGGGACTTGTCGACCAGGCGGCTAAACATCGCGAGTCAAGAGACGAACTAAACGTCAAAGTTCGGGAAGCCAAAGAACAGCGTGATGTTTGGAACAAAGTTGTCAATGACTTGAATGAAAAGGTTACTAAGATTAAAAAAGACAACTTACCGAAGAACAATGGTCCTTCAGTTCAAAAACTTAAGAAAGAATTGAAATCACTCGAATTTAAGCAAATGACCTCTGTTCTCTCAAAAGGAAAAGAGCAGGAACTTATTGATCAGATGGCTAAACTGCAGGCTGAGATTAAAGAGCGTGAAAAAGCCTACGATCAGAATGATGACATTAAAGATGCTTTGAAAGAGCTGCGCGACGCCAAAGAACAGGCGGAAGTCCATCACCGCAAAGTCTCAGAGTACGCTGAAAGCGCCCAGGCTGAACACGATGCCATGATCGCTTTGTACGAACAGGCTGATGCCTTGAGAAAGGAAGCCGATGCCGCTCAAGAAGCATTTATCACTAACAAAGTCAACTCCGATGAGGAGCACAAGAAGTATATCGAAAACATACGCCAAGTGCACGACTACGATAAGATCTTAGCCGGAATGAGGCAGAAAGCTCGTAAAGCCAAGAAAAAGGATGACGAAGCTTCCGCCAAAGAAGAAGCGGAGAAAATCTTTGACCGCTTTAAAGCCGGAGAGAAGCTCAGCACTGATGACTTGATGGCGTTACAGAAATCAGGTTACCTTTAAACACCTTCCACATGCGTAGACTTTTGTCTACGCATACTCTAGATTTTTTTAGAAGATTAACTAAGATCGAATAAAACTTGATTTGCTTATCCATTTGTATTCAGTAGGCAACAAGCATTAGACAATTATATAATAACCCAGATAATAGCATACGATAAAAGGAAAGTATAAATAGTGTTTAGAGAATATTAGGTTGGGAAGGACGAGCTAGTCTACAGAGTGCATCCCATCCCTTCTGACAGAGCTAGCCGTCCGCTTCCTATGCATGATTTTTTTAGCAAAGTTAATAACCAACCTTCGCTCTCAACTGCTCTGGTATAACACATGGTGCTTGAAGGACTTGGACAATCTCTAAGGAACGCTATTTCTAAGATAACTAAAGCGAACCATATTGATGAAGAACTCATTAAAGAGATTTCCAAAGATATTCAGCGAGCGCTGCTTCACGCCGATGTCAACGTGAAACTTGTTTTGGAGCTGACCAAGGAGCTGGAGAACAAAGCTCTGCGGGAAAGCCCGCCACCAGGCATGAGCGCCAAAGAATATGTTATCCGCATCATCAATGATGAGCTTACTAAAATTCTCGGCGAGCCACGGCCACTACCCATCAAAAAACAAGTAATCATGATGGTTGGTCTCTATGGTCAAGGTAAAACTACTACCACCGGTAAGCTGGGTCGCTATTTTACTAAAAAAGGTTTGAAAACTGGTGTCATCGCTGCGGATGTTCATCGTCCAGCCGCTTTTGATCAATTAAAACAAGTGGCCGAAAAGGTCAACGTCTCCTTTTATGGAGAAAATGGCGTAAAAGACGCGCCGGCGATCGTCAAAAGAGGATTGGAACAGTTTGCTAACATGGATGTTGTGATTATCGATACTTCCGGACGTCACGCGCTGGAAGATGATTTGATTCAAGAGATCAAAGAGGTAGCAGAAGTAGCAAAACCGGATGAACGCGTTTTAGTTCTTGATGCGGCGGTAGGACAACAAGCTGGTCCACAGGCTAAAGCCTTCCATGATGCTGTTAACATCACCAGCGTAATTATCACTAAAATGGATGGTACCGCGAAAGGTGGTGGTGCACTTTCTGCAGTCGCCCAAACTAATGCTCCGATTTCTTTTATCGGAACCGGCGAACATCTGGTTGACTTGGAACCATTCGAATCAGCACGCTTTGTCTCACGACTGCTGGGCATGGGCGATATTCAGAGCTTGTTAGAAACTGCCAAAGAGAGCATTTCGGAAGAACAGGCTGAAGAGACCATGCGGAAAATGATGTCCGGCAAATTCACATTGGTGGAAATGTACAACCAGATGGAAATGCTGAACAACATGGGACCTCTGCAGAAGATCATGAACATGATCCCCGGCATGGGCAATCTGGAAGACAAAGTGAATGTCGAAGAATCACAAGAAAAACTGCGGCGCTACCGCTACATCATGGATTCGATGACGCAAGCCGAAATGGAAGATCCTAAGATCATTAAAGCTTCCCGAGTAGCCCGTATTGCTAAAGGTGCCGGGGTCGACGCCCGAGATGTGCGCGAACTGATCCGCCAATATAATACCTCTAAAAAAGCCGTCAAAGGCTTCATGGGCAACCGTAAGCTCCGAAAACAACTTATGAAACAGCTCTCATCAGGTGGAGTTGATCAAGAATGAGACGCTTCGTAGTAGTGGGACATAAAGCAGCTTCCTCGGGAGATTTTAAACTGGAAGATATGGCCGGTGGAGCTGGTCGCTTAGACATTCTTTTAAGATGCATTAACTCCGCATTTTTCTTATCTCATTCCATCCGCAAGGACGTAGAAATCTATCTGGTTGTCCTCGGAGGAGAAGATGCACCTAAGACTATCCGCATTGTTGGTTCAGAAGTCAAATATCTCAACCCTGATGAAAGATCTACGGGAGCACTTATCAGGAATGCACTGATGGTCGATGTTGATGACCGGGAAATGCGTTCATCACCAGGAATTTATGTTTCACGTGACTCATTTTATGAAGTGATCAATCGTCTTTCAGCTAAATCTCGCATCGTTTATCTTCGCGAAGATGGGGTTGATGTCAGAACTGCCGAATTTGCCGAAGAAGTGACTTTCGTCCTTTCGGACAATCAGGATCTGACTAACCAAGAAGATGATACTTTATGCTCACTTAATCCTTCGATCTGCTCGTTAGGTCCTTACTCATATCATGCAGATCATTGTATAATCCTCATCAATAATGAACTAGACCGCCGTGGAGTTTAAGCCTGCGGCCCCTTCAATAGAAAAGCACGGAGATTCAGTAATGTCAGAGAAAATACAAATCCCCCAGCATAACCACTGCCGCAGTTGCGGAAAAGCATTCATCGGCACTGAACGGTATTGTTCAGACGCTTGTGCCTCGAAAAACAAAACAGAGGTCAAGAAAAAGAAAAAAGAGCTCTATGCTCTGTTTGCCGTGCTGATGGTGATCATGATTGTTGCGGTTGTAGCTGGCCTGGTTATTTGAAAGTCGGCTTAGGCGGAACATTTAACGTTCTTCACCGCGGGCACCAGAAACTGCTGGAAACAGCAATAGCCAGTGGTGGTGAGGTCTGCGTAGCCGTTACTTCTGATGAATTCAGTGCTCAGAATAAGGCCTATTTTGTTCCATTAAATGAAAGAATTAAACGAGTTGAGGATTACCTCCGTGCCCGCAACTGCCATTATTCTCTGAGTGTAATTGACCAAGCTGCCGGCAGTGCACCTTACGATCCCGCATTAGAGATGATCGTGGTCTCACCAGAAACGCAGCCGGCGGCGGAGTGGATTAATTCTTTAAGAGCACAAAATAAACTCAAACCGCTGCAGATTATTACCGTTCCCCATGTTCTGGCGGAAGACGGATTGCCCATTTCATCCAGCAGAATCTTAGCTGGTGAAATTGATGAAAATGGCAAAATGCAACGTCCCTTGCGGATTGCGGTAGGTTCACTAAATAAGATAAAAATTGACGCAACACGTCAGGCCTTTTCTAAATTTTATCAAAATATCGAGGTCTTTGGTGTAGATGTGTCATCAGGTGTACCGGAACAGCCTAAAGAAGATGAAACCCGCCAAGGCTCCATCAACCGTGCTCAGCGCTGCCTCGGTACTGCTGATTATGGCGTAGGGTTGGAAGCCGGTGTGTTTGAAACCATCGATGGTTTGTATGACGTCCAGTATTGTACGATTATTGATAAAGCTGGCAAAATGACCATTGGCCATGGACCGGGTTTCCGTTATCCGGATGCTGTCAAAGAAAAAGTCGCAGCCGGCTGGACCGTCGGTGATGCTTTCAATTCCATGTACGAATGGGAGAGAAAGGGTCTAGGTGAAGGGGCAATCGGCTGCCTCACCAAAGGAGTAGTTACCAGAACGCAGCTCTCTGAACAAGCAGTGATTGCCGCTCTGGTACCAAGAATCAAAAGAGAAATGTTTCCCGAAATTTAAGCCGCTGACGATGCTGGCTGTTCTTCTTTTAATTTAGGTGCGGGAAACATGAATTTGCTGATGTAGATTAACCAGACAATATCTACGGTCATACAGACAGCCGCTGGTATAGCCGCGGCATCACCAATTAACGCCACTGCCAGCGCACCGGCCATTCCGGTATTTTTGTGAGTGGCAAAGAGAATTTCCGGCACCCGGTCTTCCCGTGCTTCACCCTTCTTTTTAAGCAAAGCATTGAGGCAGATGCCTACACCAAAGGTTCTGAGGACTGCCGCGATCAGCAGAGATACGAGCAATACCGGTTCTCCAAAGAAAACATAATTGTTAGAGCCAGCGATGGCAACGACCAATACTGCAAAGGAGAGATTAATGACAATGGTTCCTGCTGCCGGCGGGATACTTAAGCGCCGCATGAATCTTGAGACAATCAGTGGTATAATGATCAACAGAGCGATGTACTCCAGCAAAGTCATAGGATCAATGGCTTCCCCGAGAAAGATCAGCGTGACCAAAGGTGTGACCAGTAAAGCTGCGAAGTAAATGACTGTAGAGGACACAATTGCCGATTTCATGTTACCTAACAGAAGGGCAGTAAAGGGAATTACCGACACTGCCGAAGGTACCGCCGCTTCCAGGATCCAGCCGTGACGGATATCGCCTTCAAAGAAAAAGGAGATCAGTACAGTAACGCCCAGACCCAGAACCATACAGCAGAAAAAAGCCTTGGTGATGTCTTTAGAATAGTGCTTAGGATTCAGACCTGCAAGTTTCATATTGCATAGTGAAAAACACATCATTACGCAAAGAGAAACCATGGCGATGTCTTTGTTAGTAATATGTTCTGTTTCTGGAAAGCCGCCGCAGACTAAGGCAATGATTAAAGCCACAGTCAGTACCAGCGGATTATTTCCGAGAAGATCTCTGATTCTCACAAAACTTGCAATCAGCTCAATATTTAGTATTTTGCTACCAAGATCTCTAATTTCAAAAATAACCTAAGGGAAAACAGATAATTTGGTCACAACTTTACGAAATAGTCCATTAGATATACGAGATAATTAAAATAATCATTTATCAATAAGTATCACTGCGTTGCAAAAAAATTCCTTTCTTTTTGACCATCATATAATCCACATTCTTGCATCAGTTGGTAATTTTAAAAGACTGGCAGCAGGAAAACATGCTTGTAAAAGATATATCATCCAATTATAGATATAGTAATACGTATTATCCTAATCTACAAATATGAGGAATAATATATCCAAAATACTCAGTTGAGATATCGTACAGTATAGAAGTAAAATAACTAAAGAGGGTGATTAAATTGGTTCAGAAAAAAATCATGGCAGTGGTAGCAGTTCTTGTTCTAGTGATTGCTGCTGCCGGGGTGGTAGTCTACACCCAATCAGAAGGAGGTGGGGCTGAGAAGAAAGGCCTCTATCGCCTAGATGCAACAGTTAGTGAAGTGAATATGGGACAGTGTTCAGCCACTCCCGGAGTAATCATCACGCTTGAACAGATGTATGCAGACTATTATGGAGAATTAGTAAACGATGCGTTGACCATTGAAGACGCTAAAAAGGACACTGCTTTTTGGGATCAATATGGCCAGTGGGAGTCGATAATTACCGACAATGGTGACACTTACACAGTAAAAAGTGTAACGAAAGATAAGGGAGAAGAGATGGTGACGATCACTAAAGGTGAAATTGGTGCCGTCGTCTCCTTAGGTACTATGTACACTGAAACAATGTATTTTCTTGCCTGTATGCAGTATGGTGTTGAGCCCTATAGTGAAGAAGGTCTGAACAACCCTGATGTGAAGAATTACTTACAAACCCACATTGCAGGTGGAATGGACTACAAGTATTATGAAAAGAACGACATCAAATACATGCTGAATTACATCGATAAGTCATCATATATCGACCTGGGGGTTACTAGCGTTCAAGCTATCGAAAAAGAAAAACTCATGCAGGGTCTTAAAGATGCTAATGAAAAAGTCTCCAAAAAAGTAATTTATTTGGCATCGGGAACAAGAATCGCCAGCGGCTATTATGAGAATAATGTTGAACCTTGTAAACAAACTAACAATTATTATGCATTCTTTGGCCCCACTACTATTTCCGAGGTATTCTCTTCGATAGAATGTATTGGTTATCTCACCGGTTTCGATGATCAGACTATCCAAGAGCTTATTGAAAACATCCAGCTCAGACTTTACAAGATTTATTACTCTGTGCAAGAAAAAACAAACGGGCAATCGGCAGGCTATGCCTACTGGGAGAGTGGCACCGGTAAAGCCATCAGTTCATCAATGGGTGAAATCATTGTAGAATATCTGGGTTTTGATGCTAAACTCTTAGATGGTGCCGAACACGATCTTGAATCGCTGCTGCAGGATAAACCAGTATACCTGATTTTCTACACCAACGATGCTCGCACAGATGCTGAAAAGATGAGAATAACTGCCTAAACAGGGAGCAATCCCTTTTTTATTTTTATCGGTGAAAACACATGGATGACATGCAAACTTTAGAAGATTTGAAAAATCATCATCAAAAAGTCAGCCGAAAATCATTTCTCATAATTCTCTCCACCTCAGTCTGTTTATTTGCTACTTTTTTCCTTGCATTATTCGTTGGCAATTATGAATTGTCAGTCTCGGAAGTAATCTATGGTTTGTTGGGCATTGCTGATACAGAAACGAGTTATGTACTTTATGAAACACGTATACCTCGACTATTATGCTGTATCCTCATTGGCGCGGCCTTATCCACTGCTGGCTTGACCATGCAAAGCCTCTTCAAAAACCCCATGGCGTCACCATCAGTTCTAGGAATTTCCTCCGGGGCAGCCTTCGGGGCTTCATTGGCCATTTCCTTCGGCATCGGCGGCTTTCTTGGCCGTTATATGATTCCCGGCATGGCATTTCTCTTTTGTTTTATTACAATGGTTGTTGTATATCTGCTTGCCAGAACAAAATATGGTATCGCAACAACAACTTTGCTTCTAGCCGGAGTGGCAGTTGGGGCATTCTTTAATGGATTAGTCTCATTGCTGCAATATATTGCCGATGAGGATACTTTGCAGAATATTGTCTACTGGACCATGGGCAGCCTCAATAACTGCGGATGGAACGCCTTTGCGATGGGTTTGATTCCCATATCTATCGGAATATTCATCATGATTTGTTATGTAAAAGAACTTAATCTCATTTCTGCGGGTGAAGAGCAAGCATCCAACATGGGTGTAAATATTAGACAAGTAAGAATTATGCTGATCATCGCCACCTCTCTCGCGGTAGGGGGCGCAGTAGCAATTTCGGGAGTAATTGGTTTTGTGGGATTAATTGTTCCGCACATCTTCAGAATGATTGCTGGACCCAATCATCAGCTGCTGATGCCTTTGTGTATAGTTGGTGGCGGGGCGTTTATGATTATTGTCGATACCATCTCCAAAGCAGGATTTAATGTAATCCTGCCCGTAGGTATTCTGACTTCCCTGCTGGGAGCGCCGTTTTTCATATACGTGATGAGAACCAGAAAAAAAGAGATTTGGGAGTGAGTAAGATATGACTCTACAAGTGAAAAATATTCGATTTTCCTATTCCAAAAAAGAAATTTTAAAAGGGATTTCTTTTGAAGCGAATAGAGGTGAGGTAATTGGCATTCTGGGTCAAAACGGATGCGGCAAAACTACACTCCTTAAATGTATCAACGCCTCACTGATGCCCAATGAAGGGATCGTTACATTAGATGGAGAAAATATAATAAATCTATCTAAAAAAGAAATTGCTAGAAAGATGGCTTTTGTTACCCAGAGTACGAGCATTACTTTTCCTTTTTCCGTCTATGAAACTGTAATGATGGGACGGTATCCTCGGATCGGTGCCGTTGACAAAGAATCTGAAAGTGATATTGACATTGTGTATAAGGCTATGAAAGACACTGGCACTCTGCAGTTTGCCGATCGCAGCGTCAATGAATTAAGCGGTGGGGAACGGCGGCGAGTGCTTATCGCTCGGGCCCTTACCCAGGAGCCAGAAATTCTCCTGCTTGATGAACCGACTCTGCATTTGGATATTAATCACCAGTTCGATTTGATGGAACTTGTCAACAAACTAGCCAAGGAACAAAATCTGCTTATCTTGATTGTTACGCATGACATCATTTTAGCGTCCAGATATTGTGATAAGATGATTTTGATCGAGAATGGCCGCATCAATCATATTGGCAAAACAGCAGAAGTAGCATCTTCCAACAATTTTCGTGAAATCTTTAAAATTGATTCGGAGGTCTCACACGATGAACGCTTTGGTTTGAATGTTACTTTAATCGGCCGCTGCAAAACCTGAGGATTTTTAAATCCTCATTATTTTTAGGAATAAAATAAATATGGCGCCGAGGGGGAGATTTGAACTCCCGTGGTGAGACACCACCAGTTTTCAAGACTGGCGCCGTAGGCCGGACTTAGCTACCTCGGCTCGAATATAGGTCTGAATGTGTCACTAGATTTAAATCTTTGGCTTAAGCCACCCGTTCCAATTTACCATCGGTGAGGGCCTCTGCATCGAGTTCAAAAGCCACTACTGGATAACGTAATTCGAAGTTAGTAATGACTTCCGGATGGATCTCACCAAAGACACCGATTGATTTTCCAGCCGAGATTATTTCTGCACCGCGGCCAGGAATGAACATGCCTAAAGACGAGGGTTGAATTTCATAAGTGACGGAAAGATCGCGTAAAACGCTCTCAACCAGTGATTTTATTTCCGTAAATGAGGATTTTACCGAAATGCTGACAGCGGCCAGATGCTTGTGGCGGACCGCATCAATGACTACATCACCAATTTCAAACAACCGCTGCGGCAGATCCCGGTGTTTGTTTTTACGCAGTAAAGCCATCTGACTGGGAATCAAGGAAACCCGCAGGCAGGTATGATCTTCACTAATAGGATTCAAGACCGCAACGACTTCAGTTTCAGGCAGTTTCATCTTCGTAAACTGAGCGTCTTCGGAAGTCAAAGTAAGGGTGGTTGTTTCCAGATAACCGTAACCGATCAGCAATTGGCGCAGGATGTTGGCTGCTTTTGTCTCGTTGAGTTCTGAGCCGAAAGTCTGGAACGACGGCAGAACGTTGCCGAAGTTTTCATAGCCGTAGCCTTTAGCCACATCTTCAATCACATCGACATCATGAAGAATGTCCAAGCGTGTAGCAGGGATCTGCACACACACTTTGTCACCCAGACTTTCACAACCGTAACCCATTTTCTTCAAGGCGGCACAAACTCCCGCGGCATCCAGCTGACAGCCTAAGAGTGAGTTGACCTGAGCAACAGCGATTTCCCGTGAACGGGGCTGCAGATCTGGTGTTTTGAAAGTAGAAGTTCCTTCAACAGTAACGGTCTGAATTGCTCCACCCCGTTCTGCAAGCGCCGCGGCCACAATATTCAAAGCCCCGTTTACGGCGTTGAAGTCAGTTCCCGTTACATCAATGAAGATGTTTTTCGTCTCCACGGTAACGGTAGTGAGCGCCCCGTTGATAATCGGCGGGAACGAGATTACCTGCTCTTCAGCATCCACAATTAGGGGGAAGAGCGGTTTGTTCTCCAATAAATGCGCATAAGCCTTTCCTTTTTCATGTTTGGTCAGGATTTCCCGCATGCTCATGCACTCGGTTTTTGCCAGCGGAACAAATGAAACGGAATCGGGATCAACGGCTTTGTAGGTAAAAGGCGGAGTGATCTTATCCAGATCGTGAATGCCGATCGCTACTTTAGATCGCTTGCGGCCCATGGTGATGTGCAGCTTTTCCTGCAGTTCCATCAGGGATTTGATCGCGGAATCATTAAGCGAAACGCCGAGAACAACTCCCGCCACGATATGAGGACGGACTTCATTGACACTCTCTTCCCGCCGTAAAACTATTTTTGAATCACCGACAGGGTACTGTTGCAAACCTTCGGCAAAGCCTAAAAAGGCACGTAAAGCCGTAGCCGCCCCTTCGACACAATAAAGATCGGGGCGGTCCGGGAAAAATTCAATTGATAAAGAGTCAGTCTTTTCGTCATAAGAATGAATATCAGCTCCCAGCTGCGGAACTCGGTCTAACAATGTTTCCAAATCGACTTTGTGTCCCAGCAACGTGTGGAGGTCATCACAGCCAAAAGTTACTACTGGCATCGATGTGCAATGCGGGAGTTGGTATTTTAAGCTTTCAGAAAAATTAGGAAAAGAGGCAGCGGACTGCCTCAGGTTTGGCTTATTTTTTCATCAACAGTGGAAGTACTTCTTTCCCTTCTGAAAGGAAGAGGGAAACTGCGCTGCCCAGATACAGAGCGATCAGGGTAACGATCATGAACAGTACTCCATATGCGGTGTTCAAGGCGTCAGAGGCTACATCCGGTAAGAATGTCGCACCGAGGACGAAGAAACCGGCAGCGGTGAAGAATAATAAGATCGGCAGTACGCGGATAGGCTGTACTTTGTAAGCGATTAATCCCTCAACTAAGAACAGCAGACCTGCCCAAATGGTAAGATATGCAATTCCTTCGCCAGATACGCCATAATTAAGACCTAAGAAGTATACGGCCAGTGTTCCAAAGACCATTGTACAAAGAAGGTTGCTGTTCAGATATGAAATGAAAGCACCCAACAAAAAGATAATTGCCACGGCAGTAAATATTCCAGCTCCCTGATCGAGGGTCATTGCACCCAATCCGATCATTGCAACCAGAAATGCTACTACTGAGACAGTATAACATCCCAAAGGCTCGGCGAAAGCCAAATTAAACTTTACAGTTGTTTCTTCTGACATCTATTCTCCTCCTAATACACCAGACCAGAAGTGCAGGGGGAAGTTAGAAGCACTTCGTATTCTGATTCATATTAAATACTAATGGAACCCAAAAGTATTCGTGCCATTTATCTGCGTCATATATTTAAATGACTACGGTTAGATGTAGCATCTCTATCGAGATTATGAGAATAAATTGACATTTAACACGATATAGATAACAAAAAAGTACGGTAAAAATTCGAGCTAAAGGCTCAACGTTTCGCAATCATCGCCAAAAATACTGCTCTTTTCCTCAGGATTGGAAGAGAATTACCCATAGCCAGGCGAGTTAAACAGACCTTTTTGAATGGTTAAAAGCCGTTCCTTGCGGAGATAAAATAATTGAAAGGTTTCAGAGCAAAAGAACTTCAACAATATATAACTTAAAGCTTTCAATTTAGCTTAGAAGAATAATCAATTTGATCGCTAAGCTCTGCCAGCATCAATAAGCATGAAAAAATGAGCGAAAGGCAGTATAAACTATAGTTATTCAAACTTACAAATCAGCATAAGATTTATATATTGAAATAAAAGCAAACTCCAACAAATCAGCAGTTCAAAAAAAGAAAGTGATGCCGCGGCATCACAGGGTTTTCTCCAACTCCGCTAAAAATGATTCGGCCTGGGCAATGCCTTTTTTCCAGAAGTCCACAGTGTGGATATCAAAGCCCAGATCCTGCGCCAGTTCTGCCGGGGACTGTGAAGAGCCGGCCGCGAGCAGTTTCTTCAGCTTGGGCACGAAAGCTTCGCCTTCTTCCAGATATAAACGGTAAAGCGCGAAGACAAACAACTGGGCAAAGACATAAGGATAGTTGTAGTAACGGTAGTTGGGTATGTAGTAGTGCATTTTCATCGTCCATTCCCACTGCATCTCCGGCAGCCAGTCCACAGCATCGCCGTAGATACTGTCCCGGGCCTGCGTCCAGAGTTCAGAGATCGCCGCACCGTCAAGGAATTTACCCATTGTAATCTGTTTGTATAAGCTCTGTTCAAAGCGGAAACGAGCGGTCACCTGGAAAGCAGCCATGCCGAATTCATCCAGAACGACGCAGAGTACAGCCCGCTTTTCCGCCGGCGTCTTGGCATCGGCCAACAGTTTTTTTGTGAGCAGAAGTTCCCCGAAAATTGAACCGCATTCCGCAATGCAGGAACCCGGATTGAAGTTGACCGGTTTCTGTGCCCGCTGGCCAAGGTAAGCATGGACGGCGTGTCCCAGTTCATGCGCCTGCGTATAAACATCAGTAAGCTGGCCGTTGAAACTCTGCAGCACATAAGCACTTTGACCGCCGTACCAGAAGGAGCAGAAAGCCCCGCTTGTTTTACCCCGGCGGACTTCGCCATCGATGTGTTTTTTGGCAAACATATCTTCAATCCAGTCACCAAACTGCTGGTCAAAAGAAGAATAAGCAGCCACTACTTCACGGCGGGAATCGTCCCAAGAATAGGAGAGGTTTTCAGCGTCCGGCAGCGGGGCCATCAAATCCCAGTTGCCGAGTTTATCCAACCCCAGCAGTTTAGCTTTGACGCCCAGATATCTTTGATAGAAGGACTTGCCTTCCTCTATCGCCTGCATCAAGGCGGTGATAGTTTCCTGATCGACATCATTGTCTTCCAGACTGGGGTCCATCGCATCAGCATATTGGCGCAGCGCGCACATGCGCAGGTGGTCGTCACAAATGGAACGTAATGCCGAAGACCAGACAATATCATCTGCACCGAGTTTAGAGTAAACGACGCTGTTAGCGGTTTTTCTCAGTTCACGATTGGCATCTTGATAATATTTGATGATCTCTCCGTAAGGCATGGTTTTGCGCTGGCCATCGACTTCCATTTCAAAAGTCCGCGTTGACAACCAGTCGCTCTGCAGACGTGACCAGGCTTCGACGCCATTGAGATCTTTAGCCATCACCAGTTTTTCTTCTTCCTCAGAAAGGCGGTGCGGTGTCGACTGGTGTACCAGCTCCAGATAATGGTGGTATTCCGCCAGTAAGGGATCTTGAATGAGCTCCGGTTTAGCCTCCAACAGCTTACCCAGCTCAATAGAGGCAAAGGCAAGTTTCTGCGCAGCCTCTGTACTTGCACGGTCAGCCAGGTCACCGAGCCGCTGAGCTTGCGGGTCAAGGGCGTTAGCATAGTAAGCCAGCCGCGCAAACATCAACGGCCCTTCAAATTTCAAATAAAAGGCGTCACGGTCCGCAATAAAATTGCGCAGACCTTCCGCGTCCAGCGCAGCAATTTGGCCTTGATACTTCTTTTGAAAAACCTCAGCCTGTGTAGTCAAGAGCTTAAGGTCCTCTTCAATCGTTTCCGGGGCCGCAAGCTGTGTAAGATCCCATTTCATCAAATTATTCACCTTCTTAATCGATAGCCCGTGCCAGTAAAGAATGCCACCAGCGTTTCACCGTCAAAAACACGTACCTCATAAAGCGAAGTGTTGCGTGTTTCCCCGACCCGTGTTGCTCTGGCTTCCAGATCGCCGTGGGCCGCTTTAAGGTAGTTAATATTAGAGCTGATGCCCACCTGCGGTTCCCCGTAGGAGTTGGCGGCCAAGGCAAAGGCTTGATCGGCTAACGTGAAAATAGCCCCGCCGTGGACATTGCCCATGGCATTCCTGACACCTTCAGCTGGCATCCGTACTGCCGCTTCACCTTCTTTGACGTAGACGGTTTCCAGCCGGCACAGTTGCGCAAACTGCGCATGATTCATCGCGTCTATACGTTCCTCAATGCTGGCCGTCATCTTTTCTGCGTTAGCCATGCAGAGTCACCATTCAGCAGGGGAACTCAATTTCTTCAGTTTCCCCTGGCCCCACGTCAACACGGTGGATGTTATTGTGTACATCAATATATTTCAGTCTTATTCGCCCTTTGGGCATCTTGATGACGCTGACTTCCCTGATAGGCGAGTCGATAAAACCTAAAAATCCGGTAAAGTCTGTAGCACATTCGTATTTTTTGACATGTTCGTACAGATCGTTTCTGGTGATTTTCATAGCTCCCCGTTACACACTTAAAAGGCATTATTCTTTCGCTTCCTTATTAGCTGCCAAAACCGTTTTTCCCAAGAATAATGATTATTGACACGCAAAACTTATGAAGGAGACAGAAATGGTGAAGCTATGCTCGTCCGTGCAGATGGGGTTACGAAAACCTTCGGTCCCAAGGAACTCTTAAAAAATATCTCCATGCAGATCGATGACAATGACCGTATCGGTCTGGTCGGCCCCAACGGATGTGGAAAAACTACTTTTTTAAAGATGATTACCGGCGATGTGGTGCCGGATTCGGGAGAACTGATTATCCGCACCAATAAGATCGTTTATCTTTCACAGTTTCCTTCTTTTGAGAATGATACGACCGTCGAGGATGCGTTAGCCGCCGACGGCGGGGAAGTAGCCGACAAACGGATGCTCGAGCTGGAAGCGATCATGACTTCCGGCGAGCTGCCGCGCGGCATGGATTGGAATGATATTTCCTTGGAATATGCCAAGCTGCAGGAAGAAGCCTTACAGCAGAACAAAAGCGATGCCGAGCGTGCTTTGGATCATCTTAAGACCTTCGGTATCGAAGACCGCATGTCCGGCCGTCTTGATGAGCTCAGCGGCGGTGAACGGGCCAAGGTCATGCTGGCCAAAGTGCTGGCCCGGGCTGAAAAAGCCGATTTAATTATTCTTGATGAACCAACCAACCATTTGGATATTGATGCCGTAGAATGGCTGGAAGGTTATATTGCCGACTTCCGCGGCGCTGTGCTCATCGTCTCCCACGACCGTTACTTTCTGGACCGTACGGTTACTCAGGTGCTGGAAATCGACGGCGCGAAAATGGTTCATTACACCGGCAATTACTCCCAGTTTGTCGACAAAAAAGCGCTGGAGATCGAACGTAAGGAAAAGGAGTTTCAGCGCAACAACAAAGAACGCGAGAAGCAGGCTCGCATTGCGGATGAACAGCACCGCATGCAGTGGTTTTCCTCAACCCACAAAACCCGCATGAAAATGTTGGCGAGGATGGAAGTGGTGGATGCTCCCGACAAGAAAAAAGATTTGACGCTGGACATCGACACCGCTGAAAAATCAAGCAAGAATGTGGTGATGGCCCGAAAGATGCGGGTCATGCGCGGCAAGAAAGTGTTGTTTGAAGATATTGAATTCGACATTAACGCCGGTGACAAAATTGGTCTTTTCGGTCCCAACGGCTCCGGTAAAAGTTCGCTGGTGAAAGCGCTGATGGGGGAAATCCCCTACCGCGGTGATGTCTGGGTCGCGCCGGGTGCTAAGATCGGTTACTTTGAACAAGGTCATGATTTTCTTAATCCCGAGATGACTTCTTACCAGCAGATTGATGATTATCTAGAAGGGGAAGCGCGCTCGCGGGCTCGTTCATATCTTTACCGTCTGCAGATGACCAAAGAAGATGCTGAACGGCCGATTAAAACACTCTCCGGCGGTGAACGAGCCCGGCTGAGTCTGGCCATGCTGCTGTCGATGAATCTCAACTTCTTAGTGCTCGATGAACCCACTAACCACTTGGATATCATGGCCCGTCATGCGGTTGAGACCGCGTTGGCCGAGTATAAAGGCACCTTTTTGGTAGTCAGCCATGACCGTTATCTGCTGGATTCCGTCTGCAGTAAAGTAGCCGAACTGAAAGCAGGAACCTTCACCATGTTCAACGGCAGCTACTCCCAGTTCAAGGGTGTCCGCAAAGGAAAAGATGTCGTGGAAGAAGCAGAAGTCTACAAAGTAGTTTCTTCCTTTACTGAATGGAATTCTCGTAAAAAATTCACTAAAGGTGACCGCATCGTCGTTGCCCCTTCAGAAAAAGCAAATTACCAGTGGGCAATTGATAACGGCAAAATCCGCCGCATTCCCGGCAAAGAGCGTAAAATCATCACCAAATGAAACTGCTGTATCAGGCTTTGCTAAACAATGCTGAATGTTCACAGCGACAGCCGTATTTCTTTTCAACTTTCAGTTCTTCATAATTAATTAGTTTTAAGGAACTAAAGAGCTGCACTAATTCTTCTTTAGTAAAATAATGATAGTTGATGCCGTTGCCCCGTACAAAAGTATTCTCTTCTATTTCGGAACCTTTGCCGTAACGCATATCAGCCGTAGCAAAAACACGGACAAACAGTAAGCCGTCTGGTGACAATAACCTATTGATTTCCTTAGCGGCCTTAAGACGTTCTGCTGCCAGCAGATGCTCCAGAATGTGGATGGCTGAAACGGCAGTAAATTGCCCATCAGCCAAAGGCAGCTCGCAGACATCGGCCTGCAGCAAAGAGAGTATCTCATCAGTAAAATGTTCACGGCAGAGCTGAAGCGCCTTATGTGAAAAATCGACAGCGGTGACAGCAGCGGCTGTTGCCAGCAGAGCCGGCAGATTCTTTCCGTTACCGCAGCCCAGCTCCAAAATGTTTAAGCCGGCAGGAAAAGGACTGGCCCCCAGCGGCGGTCCCTTCCACACCGGATCAGGTTTGGCATATTCTTGTTCCCAGGCGTCTAAGGTCACTGTACCTCATCCGAAAAAACAGTAAACCAGACAAAAGCCATCAGCGGCAGGGAAATGGTCTCCAGAACGGTGGCGCTGCCCCATGGCAGTTTACCAGAAGTATCACGAATCACTTGGAGGACCGACCGCTCTGCCTGAATAAGTGTCCATTCCGTCGTTTTTTCTTTTCTTTTGAGAATATATGTTTCTTCGCCTTCGATGAAGGTTGAGGTGAGCGCGTCTTCCAAATGAGAGATGATTAATGGTGCTTCTGCCGACATGGCCCGCAGATCGCCGCCGGGATGTCTTACACCACCCTTCTTAATTGTATAATTCTCACGGCCTGCACTGAAGGTTACCATGCGGCCAAATGATTTCGGTGAAGATAAAGTAATTAATTTATTGTCATTATGGATTAAATCCCAGGCCGCACTGAAACGGCTGGGACGCAGCCATTGGTATTCACCTGGTGCTAATTCATGTACTTCAGTTTTGCCTTCTGATTCTGACTGAGTTGCAGTGTGCAAATAAACCCTCCGCAGTTGATAAGGTTTCAATCGTATCGCCGATCAGTTCCAGACCCTCTTTTTCAATGATCTGCACGGAAGAGCGCTTCATGAAATGAGCGACGTCCAGTCCAGAGTAGGTAGCGGCATAACCGGCAGTCGGCAGTACATGATTAGTTCCCGAAGCATAATCGCCGCCGGCAACTGGTGCATATTTACCAACAAAGATGGAACCAGCGTGTTTTATCTTTCGAAGTGCGGTCAGCGGATCAGCAACTTGGATCGATAAGTGTTCAGCAGCTACGGCGTTGATTGCCGCAATCGCTTCATCCATAGTCTCAAGAACAACATAACCAGCATTGTTAAGTGACTTTTCAATAATCTCTTTTCTATCAGCTTGTGCGAGCATGCGTTCAATTTCAGCACCTACTTCTTCAGCCAGTTTTTGGCTGGTGGTGATTAAAATACACGCCGCATTGGGATCGTGCTCGGCCTGAGCCATAATATCCGCGGCGGCAAATTGAGGTTCGGCAGTTTCATCGGCGAGGATAGCAATCTCGGAAGGTCCCGCAGGAAAGTCGATTTCTACAGTATCTTTCAGCATCACTTTGGCGGTAGTCACAAACACATTGCCCGGTCCGACAATTTTCTGAACGGGTGCGATGCTTTCCGTACCCAAAGCCATCGCGGCCACCGCCTGGGCTCCGCCGACAGCGTAGATTTCATCGACACCGGCCAGATCAGCAGCCACTAAGGTAAGTGGATTGATCGGTGGCGGCGTACAACAGATTACTTTGCGCACCCCGGCTACTTTGGCCGGTACCGCACACATTAAAACGGTAGAAGGATAAGAAGCGCGGCCGCCGGGGATGTAGGCGCCGATTCTGTCTAAAGGTGTATATTTTACACCCAGTGTAAGACCGGGGCCCACTTCCTTCAGCCACATGTCAGAAGGACGTTGCATGAGGTGGAACGTTTCGATATTCTGTTTAGAAGTTTTAAGGGCGGCAACTAAATCCGGATCCACTGCTGCATAAGCACGGTCAATTTCCTCCCGGCTGACTTGGAGCGCTGCTAACTTTACCTTATCAAAACGTTCTGTAAGTTCAAATAATGCAGAGTCACCATTGGTTCGCACATTGTTGATTATTTCTTCAACTGGCTTTTGTACTTCAGCAAGGGTACCTTTACGCCTTGCCGTCCATTCATCGATATCTACTTTGCTCCACATTGAGACAAGTTACGCTTAAGAAGGATATAAGCTTCATGCAAGCCTGATCGATGGGTATATATCATAAAAAATATTCCGCGCATTTATGGCAACAAAAGTTCATGCAGCCCATATCCTTGTCAACAGTCAATTGAGAGCTCAACAGTTAATTGGACGTATCAGAAACGGCGAAAGCTTTG
Organism: uncultured Methanomassiliicoccus sp.; assembly: GCA_905203995.1. Classification (GTDB taxonomy): domain Archaea; phylum Thermoplasmatota; class Thermoplasmata; order Methanomassiliicoccales; family Methanomassiliicoccaceae; genus Methanomassiliicoccus_A. The sequence continues at coordinate 70,984 of CAJKXZ010000006.1, forward strand.
AAGCTCTTGCTAAAGAATACTCCACCTGCCCTTCCCGCGACAACGGCGGTGACCTTGGTTACTTCGAGCGCGGAATGATGGTCAAACCTTTCGAAGACGCGGCCTTCAACGGCAATGTCGGAGAAATCGTCGGCCCCGTTAAAACGGATTTTGGCTATCACGTCATCAAGATCATTGCTATGGAATGATCGCTTCTGCAGGCTCTTGCCTGCTAAACCATTTAGAACTTGATTTTCTGTAATTGCCAGCGGCGGTGATTAGATACAATTGTATTTTTTAGGCCATTGCGCTCAACTAACTTGTGAAGATAATTGCTTTCAAGCCGACTCGGAGGTTTCTTCATATTGCGTTTTAATCGTCAGGATGTGAATGCTGACCAGGAAGCCGACGATGAGCAGAATAGCGACAATGAATAGCTTTTCATGAGTAAAAAACATAGAAATGCCCAGCATGAGCCAGAGAAAAGCTAAAGTCTTGTATTTCAAGGATTTAGGAATACCGCGGCCGCTTTGATAATTTTCAATGAAAGGTCCGAAATGTTTAGTATTGAGCAGCCAGGCATGCATACGGGGATTACCTGCGCTGAAGCAGGCGGCAGCGACTAAAATAAAAGGAGTAGTGGGTACGACTGGTAAGACGACTCCGATCGCTCCCAGAACCACTGCTGCCATGCCTAAACCCGTAAAAACTGCTCGTTTCATGCGCCATCCATCAATTTGTAAAAGTATTGTAGCAAACAGAAGTTAATAGCTTTTTGCCACCCGACCGCCGGAGAAGTGTCTCTTACCCCAGAAGCCGCTGAGAGCTTAGTAAAACAAAAACTGGCTGAAAGGAAAGCGCGCAAGTATCATCAACTGTTTGAACCGAAGACTGTCTGAGGTCAAAAAATGGATAGATTGCTTTATTTCTGGGGCAAAGAGTGCCCGCACTGTGCCAAGTTGCAGCCAGTCGTCGAAGATGCTGCCAAAGAGATTCCGCAACCGATCGAGAAATTAGAAGTCTGGCATTCTGCGGAAAATGCGCAGTTGCTGGAGTCCTATGCGAAAGAGGTAGAGAGCTCCTGCGGCAGCGGTCTGGGTGTCCCCACTCTGTATAATGAGAAAACAGGCCAGGCCATCTGCGGTGACCGTCTCTCGAAAGAAAACATCATCGAGTGGGCAAACGGCAAGTGATCAGCTATCCAGCAACGATATCTCTGGATTCTCCATGAACATGCTGAGGTCTGCCATGAATCCAGAGGCCTCCTCCATTGATAGATAATTACTATCAAAGACTAATGAGACATAAATCACCTTGTTGTTAACTAAGCCACTCCCCGACAACGAGAAGTCATTGTAAATGGCGCTGACGCCCAAAACACAGATCTCAGTCGGGGCGGGCAGTAAGGCGGGATAACTTTCACCTTTGATGCCATAGGGCAGAATAGCAAAAGTCGGGGCGGTATGGGCAGAACCGTGTTCCAGCTCTGAAGCAATGCTGAACATGTCTTTTTTATCGGCTGCCCGAATCACGGCACCGAATACTTCCAGATCATAGAAATCCTGCAAGAAAAGCCGTTTTCCCTCCAAATAGGAATTAAAGGCGGGATGCTTTTTTAAGGTAGCCACCACTGCCTTCATGACGAAAGGTAAATAATTAATGCGGACGCCTTTTACTTCTTCTGCATACTTTTTGATTTTTTCTTTCATACAGAATAAGGCAGTGGCGTCAATGGCCGCACTAATGGTGGTAAACACAGTTAAACGGCTGCTGTTGGCATATTCAAATTCTTCTTGCATGAGGTTAAACCTTTAGTGACCATTTTTCCAACCCCTATTATTTATTCATGACGATGAGAAGTGGGTTAATATGCCATTAGCTCCCAAGAGTAGAATATGGACAAATTCGCCGAAGAATGCACGAATTTAGAGAAGATGGATGACAACCAACGAAAAGAAGAAGTGGCCGAAATGGAAAAGAAGTGTCTTTGTCCGGAATGCCCGACCTACAACGGCTGTGCTTTAGCCGATAAAGAATATCTTTACTGTTTCAAAGGTGGCAGCGCCTGCATTACTGATAAGAAAAAATGCATCTGTCCGGACTGTCCGGTTTATACATCTTCCGGGCTTACAAACATATTTTATTGTACAAATGGTTCAGAGGCTGAGATTAGAAAAGACTAATCCCATGAGGAACGCCGATGAAAAATATCCAGGATTTGAACCGCCTCGGGCCTGAAAAAAGGAAAGAAGCGATTGCTGACATGCGCGCCCGCTGCGCATGTCCCTCCTGCCCGACCTACACCGAATGCGCTGCCGAGAGAAAAGAAACTACTTTTTGCTTCTACGGCAAATCATTAGATTGTATCAACCGAGAAATTTCCTGTTTGTGTCCTAAATGCCCGGTCCACACAGAGTATGGCTTCCGCAGAAAATACTATTGTACCAAAGGCGGAGAGAGCACCGCGCCTAAACGCTATTGAGTTCTTTTCATACTGAAGATTATAAATAGGTTCAGGAGATTAGTCAGACTGCTAGGCTTGACCGGGACGTTCGGCACGCCCTTATACACCGTAAACTGTCGATAACGGGGGTGACAACGGGGGACGGCGTAACCTGAAAGAAGTGAGCCCAGCCATCGACAATGAAGTCTTGTCCTATGGAGTTGGAAGCTGTCTGCGGGAGCAGCTGGAGAGCAGCCCCCCTTACACTGATCATGGGGAACGGGCCAGGCCCTGACGGGAGCAGCCTTACCATGGATTACTAACGTTCAGAGGGTCGCAGGGCTGAGAAGATATCTGGATAACTCGCAACAATCGGGGCATCTACCTCCGCGGCCTAGCACTTTGCTTTTACATTCGGCGGTAGTTTACTAGGATTGCAGCCCGTGATTTTCTCTTTTGCCAGATCAAAAAGGATGACACTTTGTCCGCCGTCCTGCAAGATAATTTTCTGTGAGGCGGTTACTTTGCCGACAACTGCTGCCGTTAAACCGCCTTCTTTAAAAATTTCAATGATCTCCGCAGAATTCTGCGGCTCACAGGTCAGCACATAACCGCAGCCCTGGTAGGCTTTTAACCACTGTGACAAATCTTCGTCCGCCGGCCGCGGGATTTTACTTACTTCCACTTCACCACCGGCACCGCTGGTTTCCAGCAGCATGCCCAAGGTTCCTAAGCAGCCAGGGTTGCTGATGTCCTTAGCTGACTTAGCTAAATGCCGCTTGCCGATTTTATTCATCAATAAAAGCTGAGCCCGGCATTCTTCGGCGGATTTGCGGGAAGTGGTGTCCCAGGCGTACGGCAGTTCTTGCGGGAAGAAACCATCGAGATCCATCGCCATGATAATCTCGTCACCGGCAGCGGCAGTGTGTGAATAAATAGAGTTGCCGGCTTCCACTGTGCCTAAGATGGCTACGTCGATAGCGTTGTACTCGCAATCGGGATGTGTGTGCCCGCCGACAATCGGCACACCGAATTTCCGGACAGCGGCTTCCATGCCCCTCATTACTTCGGCACAGACTTTCTCGTCTTTCGAAGAAACAATATCTACCATGGCTAAAGGTATGCCGCCCATCGCCGCCACATCATGGATGTTGACTAAGACAGCAAAATAACCGGCATAATAAGGATGAACTTTCATCAGGGTTTCCATAATGCCGTCCGCTGCCAGCAGCAGCTCGCTGCCATTGTGCATAATCACTGCACAGTCTTCTCCATAGGCTGCCAGTATATTCTCCTGGGGAATTGACGGAAAGAAATCAACAACGTTGGAGATTGTCCGTTTGCGCGTTACCCCGGGAAATGTTCTAATTTCCGCAGCCAGGGCTTCCAAATCCATGACCATACATCGCAGAGAGAGATATATATCTTACTTGCCGGGCAGCTCAGTACCGCCCGGAAGTTCTGCTGCACTTTAAATTTCAAAAAGGGTTGTCTGTTTAGTCTGCTTAGCATATTGATTGATCTCAATCAGCTGGTTAAGCATCTGTGTTAAGAGATCGTCGTAGACCTCGGTAAATTTTTCATCATTATTGTAGAAGTAAGCCGGGCTGGAATCCGCCACTTTCAGATTAGTACGCTGCAGAACTTTTTTCGCTTCCTGCTTCTCTTCCCGGCTGGCCTGTTCAAAACCGGGCTGCTCGCGGACCCCGGCTTTTTTCAATTCTTCCATGAAAACTGCCCGCTTAAATAATTTGCATAAGGTATGAGTGATTAAGAGATCAGCCTCAGAACCATGGCAAAGATTCCGTGAACATTCGCCGACTAGTTCATAGATGTCCCAGTCACGGACCTTCACCGGCACATACAGTTTTGAAGGCGGGATGTCTTTCTCTTTAAGCAGGTTGAGATCGGCCAGCGCCCTCAGGTATCCTGTAAGAATCAGTTTGTGCATGACGATGCCGTTATTCTCCAGCTCACGCGACAAAGCGCTGATAGATTTACCGTCGGATGTTAAAATCTCGAAGATCAGATCTTTTAAAGGACGCTGTGGATCGAACATTAAGTAACCAAATAGGTAAACAAATAGGTAATTAAATACTTTGTTCTTCAACAACCTTCGAAAAGAGTGATCAATAATGTAATACTGGCAAATAACCAGATATTACTATAAATATTGGTTATGATCATATCCCTTGCCATAAATAACTGTTGATCTGGGGGTATAATATCACGCTTGAAGTAAAAGATGTCGTCTTCGGCTATCGTGAAAAGAAGGTTCTTGATGGTTTTACCTTCACTGCCGAGGGCAATAAGATTATCTCGATTTTAGGTCCCAATGGTGTCGGTAAGACGACGCTGCTCAAATGCATCTGTGGTTTCATTACACCACAGAGCGGATCGGTAATGATCGACGATAAAAACGTCCGAGAAATGTCCGCCAGAGAACTGGCAAAACACATCGGCTATGTACCCCAGAAATGCCCGGTGCCGCGGACAACAGTTTTTGATGCCGTTCTGATCGGCCGCCGGCCGTATATCGAATGGAGCGTTACCAACCGAGATCTGGAGATCACCTGGAACGCCTTGGATTCTCTGGGACTTACGGACCTCGCCTTACGTTATGCTGACGAGATCAGCGGTGGTGAGTTTCAGAAAGTACAGATTGCCAGAGCAATTGTTCAAGAACCCAATGTCTTGATTCTTGATGAACCAACCAACAATTTAGACATCGCCAACCAGCATATGACCATGCATATGGTTTTGGATGCCGTCAACTCCAAAGGGATCTGCACAATTATGACGATGCATGACATCAATCTCGCTGTGCATTATTCTGACTTACTGATGTTTGTCAAAGACGGCAAAATCGCCGGTTACGGCGGTCCTGATATTGTTACAGAAGAGCTGATTCATGACGTCTACGGCATGGATGTAGACATCATCGACCACATGGGGACGCCCTTTGTCATACCAAAGAAAAGGTATGAACATATCCATAAACACCCCCATAAAGCCGAAGACCACCTGGTAGATGGTTACAGCGGCATGGAATTTGTCAAAATCTAAGTCTGGCAACCAGCCAGCCCTCTTTTTATTTAATGATCTGCAGCCAGCAGCATATTCTAGACCATTGCCTAGGAATTTAGTTCCCTGAAAAAACACACCGTCACAAACGTATGACATTTTATAGATGGTCAGTATATTTGTTACCATATTAGGTAACTAATATCTTATTGCCTGATTAAATGCTTGATCTAATAAGATCTGGCTATAAATATAATGAAGCGGATAGACTCAAATACCAGCAGCGTGATACGCTGGCTATTAATTGTATCCTACCTCCCAAAGCCTCGTATGACAAAGTAGGACAATGACATATTTTATATACTTCGTTAGTCATACATATTTCTGCAAAGCTGAGGAATTCGCATGGATGGGGAAAGAATATCGTTGCGACTGGAATCAGAAGACTTGGAGCTTCTCGATGAATTCATTGAGAGTCATCCCGAGTATTCCAACCGTTCTAATCTCGCAAGGGTAGCAATTCGCGAATTCGTAGAAAACTCAGGTCTAAGCAAACGTAACACCCGCTCTGCGGGTGATTACGAAGTCACCGTTGAACTTCCGAAAGCGCTCTACAACATACTTTCTAACATGGTTGACGCAGGTTACTTCCGTTCGATGGGAGAAATCTTGGTGGACTGTGCCAGAGACGAGTATCTCAACAAGAAAGCGATGAAAGAAAAGGTGATGACATCTCAAGAACGGGATGTTCCATTTGAAGTAATTGAAAGATAAACAAAAATTGGCGGGCACCGATTTTTGTTTGCATAGGAAGTAACAAACGCTACTAATTGAGGGATGACCAATGAATACTGAACAGATGGCTACTAAAATTGCCAAAGGACTGACAAATCCTAGTATCACTGTTGTCGGATGCGGTGGTGCTGGATGCAATGTAATCAGCAAAATGAGCTCAGGATTATCGAATGTGACATCAGTCGCAATCAACACTGATGCAACAAACCTTGACAAAATTGAAGCAGACAAAAAGCTCCTGATCGGCAAAAATATAACCAACTGCCAGGGAGCCGAAGGTAATGTTGAGCTCGGAAAGCAATGCGCCATCGAAGCACAGAGCAGTATTCAAAATGTTTTAGAAGGTAGCGATATCGTCTTTGTGATTGCTGGGATGGGAGGAGGTACCGGAACTGGTGCCGCTCCCGTAATTGCCGAAACCGCACAGAAGATGGGATCTGTTGTGGTCGGCATCGTCATCAGTCCTTTCTCCTTCGAAAGAAACAGACAGCAAGTTGCTGCAGATGGTCTTTCATCCCTCAAATCTGTAGCCTCGAATGTTGTCGTAGTCGACAACGACCGTCTCCTACACTTAGCCGGCGATGCCAGCTTTGAAGAGAGTTTCAACGTCATCAACAATTTCGTCGGTAAAATTGTCGCGGTCATCTCCAACAAAATAACCACCGAGATTAGAAGTCAGGTAACAGCCGAGGTTAGAGACGAAATGCAGATTTTCTTGGAACCTCAGGGTGCCGAGATGCCGATGCGTGGCGTCATTCCCTCCATCTTAGCCAATCCTCTACCTCAATGAATAACAGGAACTTCCGTTCCTGTTTCTTTATTTTATCTCTCTTTTTGCAACTGATTCCCTTTTTAAAAAGAATTAAAACGATCTTGAACATATAGGCGTTTGTGAAAATCGGTTTTGTAATCAATCCTGTCGCTGGTCTCGGCGGTGCTGTCGGTTTAAAAGGAACTGATGGTGAAAGGTACGCTAAAGCCCTGCGGATGGGTGCTGTTTCACAGGTTGCCGCCCGTGCTACCACTGCTTTGGCAACAGCTGGTGATCTGCTGGATACTCAATTCCAGACGGCCGGCGGAGCGATGGGCGCCGATGTCCTCAGCAAATTTACCAATCATTTCACGGTAACTTATGTTCCGCAGGCCAAGACTAGTAAAGAAGATACTCAGGCCGCCTGCAAGTCTTTTACAGATATTGATCTGTTGATTTTTGTCGGCGGTGACGGTACCGCCCGTGACATTCTGCAGGCTGGACAAGAGGTTCCCGTCTTAGGAATTCCCGCCGGCGTTAAAATGCATTCATCCGTTTTTGCCAACACTCCAGAGGAAGCTGGTAACCTGCTGCGCATGATTTTGATCAGCGGTTTTAAGATCCGTTCCGCGGAAGTTATGGATGTCGATGAAGATGCACTTAATGAAGACCGCATGAGCGCTTCTTTGTACGGTTATTTGCCTTCAATTGAGGAAAATGATTACATGCAGAGCTCCAAAGCCATGTCTTATGGTGCTTCCGATGAAGAAATGAAGCAGGCGCTAGCCGAGCTCTTCGTTGCTGACATGGAGCAGGATGTGCTTTATCTTCTCGGCAGCGGCAGCACTATTGCGGCAGTCGGCCATAAATTAGGAATTGACAAAACGATGCTCGGCATTGATGTTTATTACAACGGCCGCCTGTTGGCTAAAGATGTCTCTGAAAAAGAGCTGCTGAAGTTCTTGGAGGAATACCAGCAAGCCCGGATTGTGGTCACGCCGATCGGTTCACAGGGCTTTATTTTCGGCCGCGGCAATCAACAGCTTTCAGCCGCCGTGATTCGTAAAGTGGGTGTGGAGAATGTGATTGTCTTAGCCACACCAGCTAAATTAAAGGAAATCAAGTTCCTCAAAGTCGATACCGGCGATAAAGAATTAGATGCGTTGTTCAAATGTTATTTACAGATTGATGCCCAGAGCAAAGAAGAGAAGGTGGTCCGCGTCGCCGACGAGTGAAGCTTGCAAGCAGCGGCTGCATTTTTCTAAGCAGGGATTAATTTATTAACTATTGTAAAGATAGGGGATAACGATGGCAGTTTACGAAAGTATCTTGGACACTATCGGCCAGACGCCGGTGGTCCGTTTACAGAAGATGGCACCTAAAAATGCGCAGGTGTATGTCAAGATTGAAAGTTTCAATCCTGCCGGTTCAATTAAAGACCGGGCAGTCCTAAGAATGATTGATGATGCGGAAGAAAAAGGACTGCTGAAGAGCGGCGGGGTGATTGTCGAACCGACGTCCGGCAATACAGGCATTGCCATTGCCCTGATCGCTGCCGCCCGCGGATACCGGGCGATTATTGTTATTCCAGATACCATGAGTAAAGAACGTACTGCCTTCATGAAAGCTTACGGGGCGGAGATTGTTTATACGCCGGGCAAAGACGGCATGGCCGGTGCCGTAGAAAAAGCCAATGAGCTCTGCCGGGAACTGGATGCGTTTATGCCCATGCAGTTCAGCAACTCGGCGAATATTGACGCACATTATATGACGACCGCTAACGAAATTCTCAAAGATCTGCCGGATGTGGATTACATCTTTGCCGGCATTGGTACCGGCGGTACCGCTTCGGGCATCGGCCGCAGCCTGCGTGATTCCGGCTCCCGCGGAAAAGTGATCGGCGTTGAACCGGCGGAAAGCCCCCTCTTGAGTGAAGGCATTGCCGGGCCGCATAAAATCCAGGGCATTGGCGCTAACTTTGTACCGGATAACTACGATCCCGAAGCAGTCGATCACATTGTAACTGTCAAAGGTGATGATGCCATCGCTACCGCAGTCAGACTAGCTAGGGAAGAAGGAATTTTTGCCGGTATCTCTTCCGGGGCGGCGGTTTTTGCCGCACTGCAGCAGGCTGAAAAAGAGCGGAATAAAGTGATCCTAGCCATCCTGCCGGACGGCGGTGAACGTTACACCAGTTTAGGCATCTACGATTAATAATTATAAGAAGGTAACAACATGCAAAATAAAAATAAATACAAATTTGAAACTATTCAAGTCCATGCTGGTCAGGAAACTCCTGATCCCGCTTCCGATTCCCGGGCTGTGCCCATTTATCAGACGACAGCTTACGTGTTCAAGAATTTTGATCATGCCGTCGCCCGTTTTGATCTTTCTGACCAAGGAAACATTTACGGAAGATTGACTAACACTACGCAAGAGATTTTTGAAAAAAGAATTGCTGCGCTGGAAGGCGGTGTAGCAGCGTTGGCCGTGGCTTCCGGAGCGGCAGCGGTTACTTACACCATCATGAATCTGGCTCAGGCCGGCGATCATATTGTTTCTTCACAAACGATCTACGGCGGAACTTATAACCTGCTGGATCAGACTTTGCCGCAATACGGAATTAAAACTACCTTTGTTGATCCTGATGAAAAAGACAGTTTTAAAAAGGCTATCCAGCCCAATACAAAAGCGATCTTTATCGAAACCATCGGCAACCCTAATGCCAACATCATTGACATTGAAGAACTTGCCCAGCTTGCTCACGAAAATAAGATTCCCTTAGTGGTGGACAGTACTTTTTCAACACCTTATCTGTTCAGGCCGTTTGAGTACGGGGCCGACATTGTTGTCCATTCAGCAACAAAATTCATCGGCGGTCACGGTACGGCCATCGGCGGCGTGATTGTCGACAGCGGCAACTTTGACTGGAAAGCCAGCGGTAAGTTCCCTTCCTTAGTAGAACCTAATCCCAGTTATCACGGCGTGAGCTTTACAGAAGCCGCCGGGCCGGCTGCTTTTGTGACTAAAGTCCGAGCAATTCTGCTGCGGGATACGGGTGCCACTATTTCACCAGTGAATGCTTTCATTTTCCTACAGGGTTTAGAAACTCTTTCATTACGCGTGGAAAGACACGTAGAGAATGCCCTGAAAGTGGTGGAATATCTCAACCAGCATCCGCAGGTAGAGAAAGTAAATCATCCCTCGCTGCCGGAGCATCCCAATCATGAGCTGTACAAAAAGTACTATCCTAACGGCGGTGCTTCCATCTTCACCTTCGATATCAAAGGCGGTGTGGCTGAGGCTAAAAAGTTTATTGATAAATTAGAAATATTCTCACTGCTAGCTAATGTCGCAGATGTGAAATCTTTAGTTATTCATCCCGCTACGACTACCCACGCCCAGCTGACTGAAGAAGAAAGGTTGTCACAAGGAATTAAACCCAATACTATCCGCCTCTCCATCGGTACCGAACACATCGATGATATCATTGCTGATCTCGAGCAGGCGTTAGGAAATTAAAGGAGGATGCTTGATGCCGATTAATATCCCTGATGATCTGCCCGCTGCGTCGATCCTGGAATCAGAGAAAATTTTCGTAATGAACGAAAATCGTGCCCGGCATCAGGATATCCGCCCGCTGGAGATTCTTATTCTCAATTTAATGCCGACGAAAGTAGAGACGGAAACACAATTACTTCGTTTGCTGAGTAATAGTCCGATTCAGATTGATATCGATTTATTGCGTACTGAGTCCTATACCTCTAAGCATACTTCCGAAGATTATCTGACTCATTTTTACAAGACCTTTGACGAGATTAAAGATAAGAAATACGATGGCATGATCATTACCGGCGCTCCGCTGGAAAATATGAGTTATGAGGATGTTGATTATTGGCCGGAACTCTGCCGTATTTTTGACTGGTCACTGACTAATTCTTTCTCAACTATGCATATCTGCTGGGGAGCATTAGCCGGCCTTTACTATCATTTCGGTGTTCCCAAACATCCTTTGGCGAAAAAGATCTCTGGCATCTATGCCCATGAGCCACTGGATTACTATCATCCACTGCTCCGAGGCTTTGACGACCTTTTTTACATGCCGCACTCCCGTTACATGGAGATTGATGAAGCGGATCTTAGCGGAGACTTGCAAGTCTTAGCCAGTTCACCGGAAGCAGGAGCAGCGATCATCATGTCTGAAAAAAATAAACAGATTTTTGTCACTGGACATCTGGAATATGATACACTGACTCTTGCTGAAGAATATCAACGGGATTTGCAGAGAGGTTTATCACCAACGATTCCTGAGAATTATTTTCCTGGCAATGATGTGAACTCACCGCCTAAAAAAATGTGGAGAAGTCATGCTAATATGCTCTTTTCCAACTGGCTGAACTATTATGTCTATCAACAAACACCATATGATCTGCTGAAAATCGGCAGATCTTAATTTTCTTAATTTTAGTAATTAGTTTAATTATCAGTGTTTGAATTTGTTAAGTTATGTAAAAAAAATAAAAAGGTTTACTGACATCAATGATGTCAGTTTATTTTGTCTCACTGTTTCTTCTTCAGGAAGTAATAGGCTAAAGCCACAATAATGACGATGACGACGATTGCTGCTACGATGTAGTAGAGAGTGTTGTCATTGTCCTCTTTTGCTGGCTTG
>CAJKXZ010000007.1 GCA_905203995.1 uncultured Methanomassiliicoccus sp.
CAAAGAAACTTCAACAAAGAACAGCAAAACAGAATTTTGCAATTCAAACAAGTAATCGAAGAATCGATCACTAGGTGAAGCAGGGGGCCGGTGAAATCTTTTTTCTTGTTTTGTTTCTTGGCTGTTTTCTTTTCTCTCTTTTTCTGCTGGCTTGCAGTGATTTTCCGCATGCGAAGAGCAGATTGGTTATCAAAAGAGGGGAAGATCGGACATCCATATAAAATTAATCATATAGCTATCACGCGACCCATCCATCGACATTAATCAGCTTTGCATGTTTTCAGTTGAGCGTCTGAAGTGGTTTATGCGGTCTTATCAGTAATGGGGGATATAATACTTATCATATAAAGACCAAAAATAGAGGAAAAATATATTGAATTGGCAAGATAAACTCTTTCTGAATAATAACTGCTAGTTTTATTCTCTAGGTAAAGAATAGTACGCCCATGTTCTATAATATACAAATAGCTAAAATAATGTAACAAAATAAACACAATGTAATATTATAGACATAAGAAAAGAAAATAACCGGGCTCATAAACATCTAAGAAAAATTTTGTCTAAATACATACTTTTAAGAAAATCGAGCTGCGCAGCGGTTAACAAGCAGAAGTTTTCTCTAAAGAGATAAAAATAAAGGAGAATTGTACCCCTAAACAAGAAAAGAGCAGCATTTCTGCCGGCTAACCCCCTAAACAAACCTGCAAAAAGCAGAGACTTTTCCCTATTATTGATATAATATATTAGCAGCACAAAGCGTAAATAAGCAGAAAAACAAGCAAAAAGCAAAGAATAGTTTTTAGAACTAAGATTAAATTTATCAGCATATTTAATTTATTAGAAATCATCAAAATACACAGCAATTTTGAACATTTTCTCCAAGAGCCAGCATAGATAAAAATAAAAATAAGAATTTAAAATCTTAAAGCCTCAGAAAACAAAATAAAACACAACGATTGAAGCATAAAAAGCCGCATTAATTAGCAAAATAACACCGAGCGTAAACGCCTTACAAGACCTCACCTCAGCGCAGGCGTCTCTGTCACTAAAAAAGATAAGTTAAGAGCTTAAGATAAGCGCCAAAAATAGAGAGAGTGAGATTTCTCTCACTCACAAGAAACCGTTTAAGGATAGATAGTCTCATGAACTGTCGTGCGGAATTCCGTAAAATTATTGTGCCAGTTATGGGCAAGTACAATATTACAGAAAGTTACACGATATTCTTCTGTCGCATGATATGCTCCATCAGCACCGGTGCTCACTTTAACAACATTACCTGGCTCGACCATGTAAGCATGATAAGCTGTTTCGGAACACTCGTTGAATTCATACCAGTGATCCATAAGATTGGCACCGATTGCCGAATTATCATGAAAAGTCACATCCGGCAGAGTGAAAGTCCATAAGATTTCAGCTCCCAGACTGAATCCCGCATCGCTGAGTCCGGCAGTGAGCTTAACAGGGATTGAGAGTCCGCCGGCGACAGCTTTAGGTTCGTAATCATAGAGCTGCTGAGTCTGACCACTCGGGGCGTTTGCTGCGCAGGTGCTGTAAATAACCATATCGGCAATAGCTTTACCACTGTAGGGGGTAGCCTGGAAACGGTAGTGGGTGAGATAATAATTGTAATCAGCACTAGTGTCATTAAGCGAATAGTACAGATTGCTACCGCTCATTATTCCAAAGTCACCACAATTGTAGCTGAACTGCCGTAAAGTTTCATCACCGAGCTGGGTGAGATCGAAGCCGTTGGTCTGTGTTAAAGCTGCTGCAGACGTTGCAACGGTAGTTGCCCATTCATAAGCAACGGCTAACGCCTCAGCATCGGTATCAAAGCCGCCGACACTGTAGTTAAATTTGGTTCCAGTTTCCGGCGAATAGGCTACACCATAGAATTGGGCATCATCCAAATAGCTTATCGAGCCCAAATGCTGCCCAACATTCTCAATAAGTTCCGTTGAATCACTAGCAATAATGACCGGAGCACCTGCTCTAACCACTTGATAAATGTCAGTAGCTAATGATGCGGTTTGCTGCGTGGCAATCCAACTGCTTTCTAAAAGCACGATGTCACCCTCACTCACAGTACTAAAAGAGTCTTCCACATTCATCTGTGTAACCTCAGCGGCTAGACCCTTGTACTGCTCAGAAGCGTTTAGTTCATCAGAAAAAACCACTAGCGAAGTATTAGCTGCCACTGCATTAAGCTCTTGCGTATTTTCCGCTGAAGCCAACGCAGTAGAGCCTCCTGGCACTACCATGAAAACGAACAGCATGGCTATGCCTATTGCTCCTACTTTTGCCCAATTGTTCATCGAATTACGCTCCTGCACAATCACTTTAGGAAAAATAGAGTATTATGATTGTGCAATAGATAATACTCATATCGATATATATAGCTTATAGAAATATTACAATGAACGAGAATTAAATAAAAAAAGAAGAGAGAATCAGTAAAACTGATTACTCTTTATGGAAGGGGAGAATTAGTTTAGTTACGTAGGGATGAAGTTTTAACGAATCGACGAAACTATTCTCACTGTTCTTTCTCATGTAATTTACAGCATAGATCGAAGCAATCAGAGCACCTGCAGTATCACAGACTAAATCACGGATCGTGTCCCAGGGGCTGTACTGCATATTAGTGCCGGTCAATTCATCAACCATCAGTTCAAAGACTTCCCAGTAAGCACTAAAGGTAAACATTACCAGAAAGATAAACAACGGGATGGTCTTCGCTTTGAAGCGTGTATCAGGATCGAATTCGTTGACAACCATCAATGTGTAGAAAACACAGAGGGCAACGGTAATGGAAGAGATCGTATGCGTTACTGTATCCCAATAGGGAATGAAATCATATCTCAGCAGCAAGACACCATAGGCATGGAGGAAGATAGAGACTTCAATCAGCAGTACGAAAGGCAGTGGTAAAGTCACCCATTTCAGCCGCCGTAAGATTAACGGTACTAAACAGAAAAAGGCGCAGAAGAAGCCGGTGTTCACTTCATAACTCATGCGCTGGGCCTGAGTGATCGAGATGATCGACATGGCGATGAGAATGATACTAGCCAGTACACAAATGCCATCAGACAGCTTACCTTTGTCCATCTCAATTCACCTCATAAAATAAGGAAATCTCCGTCTTAGGAATCCGCTTGAAAAGGCAGCGGAAGAGATAGCCATAGATCAGAGATAAGAAAGTGGTAAGGAAGCAGGGCAGCATTAGATGACGGTTGGATTCCGTATTGTCAATCCCGCCTTTAAAATCATCATTGGAGACTAACCAGCCATCAGAAACCATCTGAGAATAGATCATGAAGGTGCAGATTATCGCAAAAGTGCAGGCAAAGGCGATAGAAAACAAAAGAATCCAACGTTTGGAGATCTTAACATCAGTTGAAGCGCTGATCGCGATCATCAGCAGCATGCCGCAGACCATCGCTGCAAATGTCTGGATCGCATAAGAATAGACATCAAAATGATTGACGGCAACGACGAGATTAACGAGCGACAAGACAATATACGCCAGAAATGGCAGCGGATAAAGGACTGCCACTTTCTGATGATAAGTCTTCGAGAAATCTTTCGTGAGAACTGCCGGCAGTAAGACAATAACTAACGCAATTATTGATAATAGCAACCAGGTCCAGTCCCCCCTCCAGACCGAGATTCCTAAAGTGAGAATCGTCAGGAGGATTGAGAGGTAATAAACTGCACGCATTGAAGGCCTCAGATCAGTATTTGCGTTACCAAAACTGAAGGACTATTTGAACTATATTCCCAAAATACAAGTTTTAAAAGAGAAAGTTAGCGCTCAACATCATCAAAAAGACATTTGCTTTTAAGACAGATTCTTGCCGTGTCGAGCATAATTAGTAAGCCGATGAGCACAAGCACAAAGGCAATGAGCCAGCTATTATTGAACAGCGCTCCGACTTCATCCGTCTCAATCCCCTGACCAGCAAAGAGGAATGCGTACATGGCAATCAGCCGGACAATTATCCAGCGGTTCTTAACGGCCCATATAGTAAAGAAGGTAAAGGGGATGATAAAATAGCCTAAGCGGATCATCGGATAGATAGAGAGGAAAATCACCGTGGTCAACATCGCTGAACGCCAGATGTCCAGTTTCCAATAATAAGCCAGACAATATGAAATAAACAGCGCAATGATCGTGATGGTCAAGCCCATAGTGCCACTGATCTCAAAGCCGCCTTTAACCAGTAGATTGATCAATGACATTCCGCCGCTGGTATTTCCACTGGCATCGCCGCCCAAGAAATAATACTGAAAGAGGTCGGTGATGCTTTCTCCGGACGCGAGGACAAATGGTCCGATGATACATAGCGAAAAGATGATGCCGATCAAAACAGAGAAGATGCGGTCTTTGTTGCTTTTCATAGAAATCAGCAGATTAGGGAAAATCAGCGCCTGCAGCAACTTGACCCAGGCAGCAATGGTTCCCACTAAAGCTGAAGTTTTGATTCTGCCCGCTAAAAAGACGAAAATGGGCAATAAATAAAAAAAGGCCACGATCGGCTCATCCTGAATGCCCCAGGTAGCATCAATAAGTGCGTAAGGGCAGATAATTGCCAGACAGGCCGCCAGGAAAGCTTCGTGTTCGTTCCACTTACGGAGAATAGTGTACATCAGTAAGCCGGTGAATAACGGAAATAAAGAGAACCAAATCTCAAACATCCACGCTTCGCCGCCAAATAATTGTGGCGGCACGAAGAGATAATTAATCAAAGGCGGTGATTCGACATCAATATCCTTGTAAAGAATCAGACCATCTAAGATCGCCTGTGCCCGTTCTTGATAATAGCCTAAATCAGGAGTGGGACCAAAGGTAGCATCGATCCAGCCTCTGAACAAAAAGACATCAGAAACAATAAATGATCCATAAAGTAGGAATGACAGCAATAATAAAATCAGAATTTTTTGCCTAAAGCTCAACTTTTTGATGCTTTTATTCAAAGAGGCAAGTTTACCATTTATTGAACTGGCAAATGACTGATTCATAAACTCAAACACCGTCTCTGATTGGGCTAGATAGTTGCCAGCAAGTTCTGAGGCATACTTTACAAGTATTTGCTAGTCGCGGATATCAGCAATACAGGTATATAATATAGCTAGTTAATGAAAAATATAAAGGTTATGTGCGGTGAACGCACATTTTAGTTCAGAGAACTTCTTTGAAAACCGAGCCTTTGGCTCCGCAGACTGGACATTTTTCCGGAACTTCACCGTACTCTAAGTCACCGCAGACCGGGCAGATGTAGAGTTTTTTGGGTTCCAGATCTTTGCCAGAGTTGATGGCCTGTGCCGCCAGTTTGTATAAGGCTTCGTGGACTTTCTCGACTTCATTAGCCAAGGTGAAAGTGCGTACCGCCGCGGCATTGCCTTCAGCTTCTGCTTCAGCGATGAAACCAGGATACATTTCAGTGTGCTCGTAGTTTTCACCAGAAATGGCCGCCTCAACGTTTTCAGCGGTTGATTTGACACCGCCAGCTACTTTCAAATGAGAGTGGGCGTGGATAGTCTCGGCATCAGCAGCAGCGCGGAAGAGTTTGGCGATTTCGGGAAAGCCGTCTTTTTCGGCCTGCGCGGCAAAGGCGAGATACTTTCTGTTAGCCTGAGATTCGCCGGCAAAGGCGCTCATTAAATTATCAATAGTGGTCATAATTTCAACCTTAAACTAACGAATATTTTGATAGTATATTTAGATAAGGACTGATTTTACCACAGTTTCCGCACGATCGCACCAAGCTAGATACTTAGGGATCTTGCCGCGGACTAAATCATGATAGGTGCTGATCACCTGCTTGGTCACCGTTCCCGGTAGCCCTTTACCGATTAGTCGGCCATCCAGTGAGCGTACTCCCTGAATTTCTAAAGCGGTACCGCACATGAAAACTTCCTCAGCGGAGACGACTTCATCCCAGGCGATCTCTTTTTCTTTTACTTCATAACCCAAATCTGCAGCCATCTGCATGACGGTGTCACGAGTAATTCCTTCCAGAATACCTGCAGAAAGCGGCGGGGTACAGATCGTGTCGTGTTCGACGATGAAAATATTCTCAGCCGAACCTTCCGCCACCGTACCATTGGCATTGAGCATTAATGCTTCATCGGCCTGATGGCGGTTAGCGTCCCGCTTGGCCATAACCGAAGCGATATAGCCGCCGCAGATTTTAGCGGTAACTGGCAACGCCCGCCAGCGGGATTTTTCCCACGGGGAGGTGATGACGTCGATGCCGCGGGCTTCCGCTCCCGGTACATATTCACCCATTCTCGTCGCCGCCACCGCCACATGCGTCGGCATGTCCGTCGTACCTAAGGCTACCGAACTGCCCTGCCCGCCGAAAGCAATCGGCCGGATATAATCAGCATGCTCATTGGCCAGTACTGTTTCGCAGACAGCCAGATAAAGTTCTTTTTCAGAATAAGGAACTTCCAATCCCAGTAGTTTAGCAGAACGTAAGAGACGATTAACGTGGTCTTTTAACCTAAAAATCAGATAACCATCGCTAGAGGGATAAGCGCGAATGCCTTCAAAAACTCCCCAGCCGTATTGTAAACCAAAAGACAAGAGGGGCACCGTGGCCTCTTCGGCATTTACTAACTGTCCATCATACCATACTTTTCCATCGTTCAAGGAATCCCCGCTACTTTTTTGCAGGGACTAGTATATATGGCATTGGTTAGTCAGACGAGACAAATTTAGCCTCTTCCACGAGATCCATGGCTTCCAAAAGCTGCTGCGTAGTACGGTCCCAGGTAAAGTTTGAAGCCCATGCCAAGGAGGCTTTGCTCATTCTTTCCCGGTCTTCTTGGTTTGTTAAGATGTCAATGGTTTTCTCAGCTAGAAGATCAATGTTGCCATCTTCCACCAGATAAGCGGTTTCACCATCTTTCATGGAATCCCGGATACCAGGAACATTGTAGGCTACTACCGGCGTACTGCAGATGTTTGCCTCCATCGGACCCAGGCCCCAACCTTCTTTCATTGAAGCCATTAGACAGACCCAGGAACTAGAAAGGATGCGCACTTTTTCATCTTCTGCCACTTCGCCTCGGAAATCGATTTTAGACGTAATGTTTAGTTCATTAGCTACCGCCTTAAGATCGTCATAATCACCGCGTCCAGCAATGATTAATTTCGCGTCGGGGATCTTTTCCAACACTTTGGCAAAGGCCCGGATGATGTCATCCACCCGTTTGTAAGATTTTACCCTGCCCACATAACAGAGGGTGGGAGTCGCGCTTTTTGCTACTGCTGCAGAAGTATCAATATTCAAACCGGAATAAACAATGGAAATATTATCCCGAGGAACGCCCAACATTTCAGATAAGTCTTTTTTAGTACTTTCCGAAACTACTACAAAATGCTGGCCTTTGTAGATCTTGGGAATGCTTTTCTCAGCAAAATAACCCACATAGGACAGCGGCATGGGCAGCTCTTTTTTGAAGATCTCCCAGCCCATAACATGATGGATGACCGGAACGATTCGGGCATCAGCATAGATAGGTGAGAAGAAAGGCACCCCGTTGATGTCATCAATCACCAAATCAAAATAATGTTTTTTATAAGCCATAACGGCACGCAGATACAAAGTAAACTGATTACCCATTCTTCTGATTTTTATGCCGTCAATTTCATCTTCCAGAGTACAGCCAGGATATTTACCGCAGAATAAAGTTACTTCATTTGATTTTGCTAATCTTTTACCGATCTCATGAATAAAACACTCTGCACCACCACTTTGAGGGTGTGTGATGTCCCTCCAGTTCAAAATCAAAACCTTCATACATCCCAGCCCTGACATCTATAAGTGAACTACATATCTCTAGCTCAATCATATAATAATGCTAAAGAGAGGATTATCAAAATATATAATATACAATAGAAACATTCATGTGCTACTTGGTAAACTGCAAGTAAAAGGTATTGTCACATGAATGTTGTAGTTCTCTGTAGAAAGTTAGATGGAAAACCTCTCACTGGTTTCGAAAGATATGCTCATAACCTAGTGGAAGGTCTGCAAGAAACTAACACGGATCTCATACTGCCATGTCAGCATACCTTTTTTCAAGTGAAGCCGTCAGGATCGCTCATAAGCCCTCCTTACTACGATGTCATGATCCCCATGTGGTCATTGATCAGAGGAAGGATCAAGGGCGAGGTCTATCATGCGCTTACGGATTCACAAGCCGCTATTTTCCCCTTAGTTAAGGGAAAGAAAATTGTGACGATGCATCATGTAGACAAGACGCCACCCATTGGCATAAAAGAAAAAATCTTTCGTTCTTTTTATGCCTTCGGAACCAAGATGAGTGTCAAGTATGCAGATGTCATCATCTGCATATCTGAGCAGACAAAAAAGGAAGTCGCGGAAGCCTATGGAGTTGAGGACAGCCGGCTAGTGGTGATCCCTCATGCTGTCGGCAAAAATTTCTGTGTGATGCCCAAGATTCCCAAGGAAGCAGTGGTCGGATATGTGGGGGCCCTCAAAAATAGGAAAAACTTGGAATTTCTCATAAGAACTGCCGCCGAATACACCGCAGCATATCCCGACAAACCGGTAAAATTTTCAATCTGTGGGGAAGGGCCAGAAAGGCAGCGATTGGTCGAATTAACCGACAGCTTGGGAATGAATAATGTAGTAGAATTCAAAGGAAGAATCGCTGACGAAGAAATTGTACAGACTTACAACTCCTTTGCTCTTTTCTGCTTACCTTCATTACAAGAGGGTTTTGGTTTTCCAGTGATTGAAGCTGAAAGTTGTGGTATCCCGGTTCTGACCCTCAAAAGTGCCATGATGCCGCAAGAAGTTGTGACGGCTGCTACCGAATGCAGTGATGAAAAAGACATGGCAAGACAGATTCACCGACTTCTTACTGATGAAGATGCCTACAATACCGCCAGGATTGAAGGAATGGCACATGCTGCACAGTATACAATCGAACGAATGGCGGAAGAAACAGAAAAAATTTACAAAAAAGTGCTATCGTAATCTGTTTATGACGCCTAAAAGGCTTCAAAAGATGAGTGATCACTTTATTTCAATTAGTGTCTGATTTTTAAAGAAAGAAAAGTGGACTAAACACAATCTCTGGCTAAGGCGACTAATAATTTTCCTGAAATACAAAATGAATTCCTCTCCCCGGCAAGCACTCAGATTAAAACTCCCTAATTGCAAGCAAATCTGGAAAAATTCAGGAAGGGGCCGATGCCCCGGGGCCTTATCAATTAAGAATCAGAGTTTTTTCTGAGAGTCTCTTCTTTTCAGATACCATGCTGAAGCCAGCAGTAAAATCATTGCAGCCGGCACCACCACGGCATAAACGATCAGCATCTTATCATAGGTCTCTTGTCCCTGGTACTCTAGATTAATTGTGTATTCTCCAGCAGGAACATAGTATGCATTGACCATGGAATTGGCCGGAACGTGAGTAAGAGCGACTCCGTCGATCGTGGCAACCCATTTCGATGAATAACTGTCGCAGACCATCAACCAGAAGGGTTTATCAGAAGACGTGTTGATAGTATAAGATGTATTATTCTCATGGACGTAAGTAATTTCCGGATTGGCGGCTTGATCAGGTTGTTCAAGCGGCAGGATTGCTACCCCATAGAAGTTCATATTCTCCAGAGTAATCCGGTGTTTTCCTTTTTCCAGATGCACTGTTGCTTCCCAGTAGCGGCCGTTTTCAGTGAGCGTTACTTGTTCACCATCTACGTAAACTGTTCCGTTTTCTCCCGTGATCCTCAGCAGATAATCACCAGTAGACGGGACGTCGATAACTGTCGAGGCAGAGGTCTCATTAATTGAAACGGTCATCGAATTCACGAAGACCTTCTCATGACCTACGGATCTTACGACTACTGAAAAGGGATCGCCCGTAGCCAGGTACGATAAAGATGCGTTCTTAAGTTCATCCCCTGCGAGCGCCACTACTTTATGCGGTTCTTTATAGCCATCCGTCCAGATTTCGACCAGAACAGCTGCGGTATTATCTAAACCAGATAAATCTAAAGAAATGTGATATTCTGTACCCGCGGTAGACTCGGCGATCCTGCCAAGAGTGTAAGCTTCTCCGGGTTTGAGAATCACTTGCGTACCGTCAGCGGCAACTGCATTGTAGAAGGCCGAGTTTCCAAAGCCGTAACCCCACTCACCCAGCCATGGTAGGTATGTTCCTTCCCAGAGCGAAGAGAGGAAAGTCGGCACCACCAGGGAGGTGCTGAGTTTAGCCAACGCCTCGGAGCTGTTGCTGACAGCCGCATTAAATTCACCAGTGGTCGTAAATAATGCTCTCTGGACGCAGACCTTGCCAGGACCCAGCGGCGTCAGGGTCACGGTATGTTTTCCTTTAGTAAGATCTAAGTTGGCAATCTCGGTCCAGGCAGAGTGCGTAAATGTACTCCGGCAATCAATCCGCGCGATCTCTTCCCCATCAACTGCGACTTTAACAATGCCAAAATCTCCAGAGTAGATCAGATCTAACCAGAGCGCATATTCGCCATCTTCAGCAGCGTTAACCGTGAAGGACAGATCAGACCTGCCGGAAGTAGAGACGCCAGGATAAGGAGAATATCCGCCACCATAATAGTAGTCGTTATACATCCATTCCGCTGAATCATCATTGGTATGAACGCTTCCCAGTGAAGAAAGCATGATTACTGCATCGCGGAGATTGGAAATTTCAATGGCATAATCGGTGATCGAAGAAGTAGCCACTCCGCCCAAAATTTCCAGCATCTCGTCTAGATTTTCTTCAGAGTATTCGGGTAGAACGTTTACGCCATTGAGCTCAGCAAGACCCATGCCGGCTAAGCCTACCAGATATTGCCTGCTCCCAATCACAAACAAAGAGGAATCTGCTTCGTGTACCCGCGGCTGCCAGTTTTCGTTTTCGAAGATGATTGCTCCGCCTTCATATTCTTTCCAGACAATCATCCCTACCAAAGAGGCAAAGAGATTTTCTTCGCTGTGGGAAGTGTGCACCTGTGAAACGATGAAACGGACATCGGCCGTACCGCCTAGCAGTTCAGAGAGATCTTTGTAACCAAAATTCTGGCCAAAAATGGCAGAGCCCACGAACGACCAGTAATCTTCAGTTTCCAGACCAAAGGCATACATCTTTCCTGACAGGTACGGGCTATACATACCCACGTCGGGAGTTTGAGAGGAAGGGTAGCCGTCAAACCGCGGTACATTATGATCATAATACACTTGCCCGTAAGGCAGGTTCAGAACACGGAAGTTGCCATCCACCCCTTTTAGATCCTGATAGGGTTCAGAATACACAGTGGGCAGATCAAAGGCTCGTACTTCTCCCGATAGTATTGCGGAAGATGAAAAAATCATGCAGAAGGAAATTACCACTGCGAGGATTTTAGGATTGAGCAGCTCTTTTCTAGCTTTCTTCCAAGTGCCTCTCAACATCGTGGGCATAGCCCTTACCTCTTTAGCATGAGTGATGAGAATCGCAATCATCAGCGCGTAGGCAAAGGCGGTCAAGAGATGGAAGCGGGAGAAAACCCGGATTGAATCCATCAGCGGCACATTTTCAAATAAGAAATTGAAAACGCCACCCAGCGGGGGATTAGGACCACAGGCGATAAAGATGAAAAGAATCGCGGGAATCGCCAGGGAGAGGAGGAGATGACGCTCTCTTTTCACTTTTAACGAATAAAAGGCCAAGAGCGGCGTGACAATTGCCGTCACGTAGATCAGAGGCCAGATACTGTAAATTATCGACCAGGAACCTAAACCTACAGTGGTGTCGATAAAAGTATTTTCACTAGAGAAGAGAATGAAAGAATGCAGTAATGAATAACTGCTGAATACTTGCGCGTCTTGAATTGCATAGACGGTAGCAAGCGTGTGGATACCGCCATCGGCAAACTTTGAAAACGCCATCGGCAGTACAAGAACTGCGACGGTAATCAGCCCCATGAAAATGGTCGTCAGTGCCTGAGGATACTCTTTTTTATTTTTAATCAGAGGCAGGATTGCATAAATAAAAATGAAGAGCAAGAGGAAGATCGCCGAAATCAGAATAGTATGAGGGGCGCCTACCGTTCCCAAGATAAAGGCGACGATGGGGACCAAGGCGGCATAAAGCATTTTTTTGTCGTTGATCGCTTTATAAAGGACGAAAAAGAGGATAGGAAAGATAGCATAGCCAGCAACGAAAAGATGGTGGTTTTCAGTTATCTGTGAGAGATATACCTGTGAGAATAAATAGACGATACCGGCAGTAATCGCGGCCAAACGGTTTTTGGTTATACCGTAGGCACAAAGATACATTGAAAAACCAGCCAGCCAGAAGAATCCGATAATAAACAGTCTAAAGACATCGGCTGAGGACATGCCCAGGACATTCTGCAGGAGATAATAGCCAGCCCCTAACGTCACTGAAGGAAAATCAATGTGACCCAAGGAAGGCATATCACGCCACGCAGAGAAGTAGGATCCTTCCTGAAACATTACGCTTAGATCAGTGGGCGGACCCATTCCGTCCGAGCCAACAAAAAACGCACCTGTGAGATAATTCCTGAATACGATTAGAGTGATCGCAGCAAAGAACAATGCTGGTACTAAGATATTCTTCACAGTGCAGTTTTGCAAAGCTTTGATCTAAGCACTCCCCTAATTTGCCAGCTTGCGACCAACTTGTATTTAAATGGATGGTAGCAATTAGAAGAAAGAGGTAAACGTGCATATAAAATACTTATCTAATTATTGTACATATCAACTAAATATCTGCCATAATCATAGAAGGATTAAAATTCCTGAAATTGGTTTTATGGTGAACTTTAAAGAGATATGCTCCGCCTCTTTAAGGGGGCCACTTGATGAATGACTCCGACTTCAAACAGTTCTCAATAATTCTGCCAGTATACAATGAAGCTGAAAATATCGCCAAAATGATCTCAACACTCCATGAGCTTTATCCTGGCATCCAGACGTTAGTAATGGATGATAATTCAAAAGATGGCACCATTGAGATCTGCCGAGAGCTTGAAAAGAATAACGAGAACGTGAAACTTTTTGTGAGAGATGCCAACGATAGGGGTCTGACCGCCAGTGTTGCGGAAGGCATAACTCACGCAGAAACTGCCTACTTCATCGTGATGGATGCTGATTTTCAACATCCTCCGGAAATTGTGAAAGAGTTGATGGAAGCACTTTTGAACGGAGCAGACATTGTTATTGGAAAAAGACTGCAGAAGAATGCACTCACCGTCATCAGGCGCCTATATTCCAATGCCGCCCAGAATCTTGCCGCGTTTTATCTTAAATTCCATAATCAACCCTCGTCCCATGATATTATGAGTGGTTTGTTTGGTAGCCGAACAGAAGCGTGCAAAAAAATTGTAGAAGAGAAAGGTACTGAATTTGAAAGACCGGGATTCAAGGTTCTGTTTGATTTACTGAAATTCACTAGTCCAGATGCTAAAGTGAGTGAAGTAGAATACATGTTCTGTAACCGAGCGGGAGGAGAGTCTAAACTCAACAGCTCGATCATTGTCTCAGTTCTTAAACAATGTGGAAAACTTGGCAAAAATATTGCCAAGATTGTCAGCATTGTTCTCTTTAAGGATTAAAGCTTACTAAAATCACCAAGTACGGCATTATTTAGCGATAGTCCAGACGAGATTTTACATTCTTTTCCAAGAATCACGTTTTCAAGATTGCAATCATCACCGATGGTGCAGTTTTGTCGGCTCATAACACGTGAAAGATTAGCGTCTTTGCCCACAATGCAATTTTCACCAATAATACAAGACGTAAGGTGTGAATTATTGCCGATAACTGCTTCCCTACCGAGATAACAGGGCCCTACGATTTCACAGCCATTGCCCATGAAATCAGAAGAGACGATTTTGCCGCTACAGGTGGCTCCGCAGCGATTGCCGGTTGTACCTTTTCTTTCGGCCATCTTGAGGTTTGCTTCCAGTAGATCTGAAGGCCTGCCGATATCTTTCCATAAACCCTGAAGTTTTGAACCTTGCAGGTGTTTTCCAGTTTCAAGCAGTAACGGAAAGAGGTTTTTAGAAAAGTCATATTTTTCATCTTGAGGAATATAGTTTAAGACTTCTTTTTCCAGAACGTATATTCCTGCATTGATGAGATTAGAGAATACTTCTTCTTGTTTAGGTTTCTCTTTAAAACGTTCTATCCGCCCCGTAGAGTCAAGACCGACTATGCCAAACTCTGTAGGTTTATCGACTTCGGTCAAAGCAATGGTGACAAGCGCGTTGCTTTTTTTATGATCATCCAGCAGAGCGCGCATATCAACATCAGCAAGCACATCACCACTGGTGACGATAAAAGTGTCACTTAGTTTGTCTTCCAGCAATTTAACAGCACCGGCGGTCCCTGCCGGTTCTTCTTCGATAGTAAAATCAAGATTAACGCCTAACTCTGAATCATCCAAACAAGAAACCAGATCATCTGGTAGATAACCACACGCAAGATGTATATCTTGGACTCCCGCACTTTTCAGAGATTCTATCGAATATTTGATACAGGGAATACCAATCACTGGCAGCATAGGTTTGGGCAAGGAATTGGTTAACGGCCTTAGCCGGGTTCCTTCCCCTCCTGCTAAAACAACAGCATGAGGTGCGTTTGACATCTGGATATTGTATGTCATCAACGTGGTATTTTACACTTATTATTATCGTACAATCAGATCGATATTACTTTTTTACCGTCTTTCTGCAAACACTCTTCAACAAAGGTTGTGTATTTTCCAAAATTCACATCAGCGGTGTGATGCGCGGAAACTTGCTGTTCAAGAGGTGGCAAGCACATATAATCACCATAGCTTTTTCTCAATACCGTATCATAATCTTTAGGGGCCCAGAACGTAGCATCTTCAAACTGTAGTTTCACACCTTCGCCATATACATCTTTGGAAACAAGAGATTTCTTCCAATTTCCAAAAGAGGCCAGATTTGCCATATAGCCACCACCAGCCTGCGATTTAGACATGGAGAGATCTTCAAAAATCCGGCGGGAAAGTTCACCATAGAAAAGCAGAGAAAATGGATGTAACATTTTTCCTAGCGTGCGGAATTTTTCCTGTGAGAACTTTGTACCATGGGCAATGGCGCGGAGCGCAGACATCCAGAAAGCCACATGGCCACGCAGATGGAGCATAAGACCCTTGTCGGTTTTAAGATCGTCCAGCGGCATAATGTCCACGAAAATACCTGTATGGGTGTCAACATATTCCAAAGGTTCTTCAGGATAAGTAGTACCATTGAGTCTCAGTCTGGCACTAAAAGAATAATAGTCTTCTTTGGTGATTGTACTTTCAATCGTATATTTTTCACCCATTTCTTTCTGGATAGCTTCATGAAACTTTATGTAATCCTTCCTCGGCATGAGCAGATCAATGTCGTCATCCCAGGGAATGAAGCCTTGATGACGAACAGCTCCTAGAAGCGTACCGTAGGCTAAGAAATACCGTAAGTGATGCTTTTCACACACATCAGCAATATCCTTGAGGATTTGCAGTTCCATCAATTGAAGCTTCCTGAGTGTATCGTCCATCAAAGATGAAACTTGTTTCAGAAATATAGAGTTAACGACACAAAACACACCATTTTAGCAAGAGTCTTTGAAACTCAAGCACAATTGCATGTTTTACGTCACGATCGCATGCTCTGGAATATTCTCGTAAGTTATTTTTTCATTTCAGAGAAGATTGACGAGTTTTAATCTAATAAGTTAAGACACAATCACAAATCATGGCAATATTTTTTGTGAATTTTCATGCGATACTCTAATAGTTTTTATTACGTCCATAATACGAATTACCAATCATCAGTTCATTGTTGAAAGAAGCCTAAGCTAATCTATCCTTTGGAGTAAACAATCAAAATTCAATAACATTTCATGACGAATAAACTGCGTCCAATGCATTCAATGATTTACTAAAATATAATCCACAGATTTATGATTCTGATGGGGCATACCGTGGCAATGAACATTGCACTGATTATAGCCGGAGGAGTAGGCATGAGGATGTGCCAGCCGATTCCTAAACAGTTCATGGAAGTCAACGGTATCCCTATAATCATGTATACATTGAGAACTTTTCAAGACCACCCAGAAATTGATAAAATTGAAGTCGTGTGTTTAGATGGATGGCAAGATTGGGTTAAAAAACATGCCGAAGAAGGGGGAATAACTAAAATTTCTGGAATCGATCAAGGCGGAGAAACTGGACAAGCTTCAACAAGAAACGGAGTTATGAGCCTTAGGGAAAAATTTTCTCCAGAAGATATTGTAATTATTCATTCTGCCAATCGTCCGATGGTGACGGCAGAGATTATTTCAGACTGCATATCCACTTGTAAAAAATTCGGTTCGGCGGTTACGGCCATACCCTGCATTGATGCTATGGTATACGACCAGCCGTTGAAAGTAGTGCCAAGAGAGAGGTTGATAAGAACTCAGGCACCACAGGCTTTCCGACTTTCAGAACTTGTTTCGGCTCACGAAGAAGCATTGCAAAAAGGAATTACCGGCTCTGTTGACTCTTGCACATTGATGATTGAACTTGGAAGAAATGTAGTGTTTTCAAAAGGTTCAGAGAAAAATATAAAAATTACCATCAGCGACGATGTCGATATCTTCAAGGCGCTGCTGGCAATAGATTCTTCACCCTAAGAAACCGCGCAGGTTAGCCGCTCTCAGCAGCGCTTCCTGCACTTCTTTGGAGCCGTGAATGTTTTCTGTGACGTAAGTCGTTATTTTCTCATGCTCCGCGTCAGTTTCATAATCGAGATCTAAGAGCTCGACGGCTTTTTTGAGCTGCGGCAGTGAGTCTAGAGAGTGCGGGTTCATGAAGCGCAGGGCATCCTGCATGCTGTGGTCGAAGTAAGGTGAAACGTCACGCACAAAGTCGAGATCTTTTTCCGTCAGCGCATTGAGGCCAAGCAGCTCCGGCGGCAGACCGAGGGAGTACAGAGCACAGCAGAAACCGATGGCCCGCGGTAATTTCACGCCTTCCATGCTGCGGGAGTAACCGAAAAGACCGATGTGTAGTTTCCTCTTGCGGCGGCGGGGCACGAAGTTGGAAGCTTCCCAGATGACCGGGGCCAGTTTTGTCAGCTGGCGGCGGTACTCGGTGGAACAGCGCTGGATGATGTCTTTAGCGCGCTCCTGATCAAGCTCATGCGCCCGCTGGCGGGAAGCCTCGTTGATTTTCTGGATCCCGTTACGCACCTGATCATGCGAATAATCGTATTTGAAAGCTGACTGGACCGTGAAGGTGTGAACAGAAGGATATTCTTCCATGATGGCTTCGACATTGTTCGGCTTCAGGTTACCGCGGAACGGTGCGGAACCGACACCAATGATTGGGCAAATTTCAACACCGCTTTCTTCTTCCAGCTCCTGCAGATTGAGCAGGGCAATTTTGTTCATGAGAATGGCACTGAGATCGCCATAGTTCATGGCGGGATCAGAACGAGCCAAGAAGACGCGCTGATAATCCAGATCTTTGCCGGTGATGTACTCTTCCGTAATGTTCCGCGCTTCCAGCATATGGTCGAGATCTTCAAAAAGCGGAATAACATTGATTTTTTCCGGTTCAAAGGTACCGATCCAGTCGGAAACAGGGGAAGCATCATCGAAGAGCATGTGCTGTTTGCCGACCACGAAATCGCGGTAGTATTTGTACACCCGATCAACAGAAATGGCGGAAGAAGTCATCGGCAGAATGACTTCAAAGATCGGCGGCGTGTCGTTTTGATAGAAGAGCTGTGCCGTATCAAAAGAACGGGGAATCGACTCCAAAGTTTCCAAGAGGATCTTGGCTTCGTCTTTTTCAACGATTGGATTCGGCACTCTCAAAGTCAAAAAGACATCTTTGCCCAGCTGGTTTTCGCGGAAATAAGCTTCATATTTCGAGAGCAGTTTTTTGACCACGAAGTTATCGACTTCTTTACCTTCACAATCCCACATCTGCTCATCGCAGGCTAAGTGCGAGAATACATAGTACGCTTCCTGAATTTCATCTTCGCCACCCATTTCCGGAGATTCGGCAAAGAAAGGCGCATTGACATTGTCAGGGTGTTGTGTACTCATACAGCGTGGTATTTTGAAGGAAGTCATTAGCAAGTGCACTTTTACCTAACTATTTAAAGATAATTCCTTGATAGGGCGTTTTGATTCGACAAAAAGCAATTAAAGTATGTTTTACGTATAAATTATAAAGATTCTGAAAGAAAAACAGTGTTGATTTAACGAAATACGTACAAAGCAGTAAAGTGCAGTGGGCTCTTACTCTGCCGTCTTCATTAGCCACTGCAGCGCATTAAGCTGGCGGATGCCGTCATACGACTGCGGCGGATCTTCATCGAGCGTTAACAGATACTTCTGATGATGATCATTAATCTGTTTTAACGGAGCTAGCTCTCTCTGCAGCGTCATCTGTTCGCGGACAGTCAGCGCTACCTGAAAGTAAGCCGTTTCAGTTTCACCAACGGCGATGAAATCAACTTCTGCTGCACCGACTTTGCCAATGAAAACTTCATAACCGCGGCGACGCAGCTCCAGATAAACGACATTCTCTAAAACATGGCCCAGATCGACAGCTTTCTCTCCCAGCAGATAATGGCGCAGACCGAGGTCGGCCAGATAGTATTTTTCACCAGTGGTCAGATACTGCTTGCCTTTGAGATCGTAACGTCCCGCTTTATACAGAATATAACTGTCAGTCATTGCCGCCAGATAGCGTTCAACGGTATTGGCAGAAATTTTACGACCCTGCGCCGACAACGCTCCGGCAATTTTCCGGGACGAGCAGAAGTTACCGATATTGTCAAACATGAAGCGGATGACGCTTTCCAGCAGCGTTACATCCTGAATCTTATAGCGGGCGATAATGTCTTTGAGAACAATGGTGTTGTAAATGCCCGCCAGGTACTCACGGATTTTACTGCGGGTTTTCAGCTCTAAAGCGCCAGGAAAAGAACTGGTCTGCAGATATTGGGTATAGAGCGCGGGCAGATTGGTCTGTTCAGGCTGCGCTGAAACATATTCCTGGAAGGAAAGCGGCAGCATGGCAATTTCCACATAGCGGCCGGAAAGTAAGGTGGCGATTTCTCCAGAAAGCAGGTAAGCGTTGGAGCCAGTTAGATATAAATCAACATTGGGTTGGATGTAAAGACTGTCGGCTACTTTCTGGAACTGCGCTACCGCCTGGATCTCGTCTAAAAAGATATAATTCATTTTGTCAGGCAGCAAACGTTCCGTCACATACTGGTACAGTTTCCGATAATCTAACAGTTCTTCATAGGCTAGATCTTCAAAATTAAGGGCAATGATTTGCTCAGCAGCTACGCCGTGTTGCAAAAGATACTGCTGATAAATCTGAAAAAGCGTGGATTTACCGCAGCGGCGGATACCTGTGACAACCTTGATCAGTTTCGTCTCACGAAAATCAAGCAGTTTTTGTAAATACTGGTCACGGGCGATCATTTTCCACACTTATCAGGATGATAGCTTTGTACTAGTTTAAATTTTGCTCAGTGCGTTGAGCAAAACTATCAAAAAATGAAGAAATGCTCAGTGCGTTGAGCATTTTTGTGAATAGATTCTGAAAGATGCCCTGTGGAGCAGATAATAAATTCAGAAATTGCAAACACGATTTCATTAAGATTAAACGCGCTCTGATGATTAAGCTCAAGATTTTTGATAATCTAATTAAACAAGCCTATTTGATATGTATCAAAGTAAGCGCTTATTCTCATAGTGTTGTTAGCCTTGTAGGGTTTATCGTATGGATCATTATTTCGACAACTACTGCGTTTGATGAGGATTCTCAAGAATCTCTTTTTTCGTATTCTTTTCTCCATTCACTAAGCAGTTCGTCAATGTCCGTTTGAGAGACTTGATTAAGTCGGGTAAATTTCCCACATGACGTTAAATAAAATGTAACGCAGATATTTTGCACCTTAATTGGTAGACTATACAGATCACCAGATTCTTTTTGATTGTAGATCACCTGAAGAATTCGCTTTTCAGTTAGATACTCTTTATAGTCGTCTTTAACTTCATAATATTTTTCAAAACTACCAGACCAGATCCTAGTAGATAACTCTAGAAATCTTAAGATTTTCTCATCATTTTGTAACTCAGCAGAAATGTATGAATTTAAGTATTCTGGGGCAAGATGTTTCAATAAGTAATAGATATTTCTCCATTCTTTAAAATCAAACAAGTTACGGATGGCAAATAGGTCTTTTATTTTCTGACAGAAGACTTGTTCCAAGTTAGAAAGCTCTTCTAGAGTGATTACTTTTTTATAGCCTTGTTCTACCCCTTTTGCAATCAACCTACCATAGCCTAACTCAATCATGCTAAGAATATCAGCACTGGATTGTACAGTATCTAAATCTCCATTGGATATTTCATCTGACAAAAATGTAAATCTTTCAGATGGTTCTTGTTTATCGATCAGGTCAAGTATCATATTTTCTGCGTACTTGCTAGCTGGCAATAGCAAGGAGTCGGAGTTAGACATACCATCAAAACTACTTGAAATTTCTAGCAATGCTTTTGCTATTACCTTCGATCTTGCAGAAGAAATTTCAGGAATCATTAAATTAATTTCTTTAAGGAATGAGTAGATATTTCCATCCTGTCCTTGCTTTAATAAAGATGCCTTCACATCCTCACAAGTTGCTTCATATATAACATTCAAGATCTCTGATTTTTTAATACTAACGTTGTCAGGATTTAGGTGAAAGTATCTATCAAATTTTTCAGGATGAGTTATCTGATTATTTTTCCTAAACACATCTGCATCCAATGAATTGTATGTTTTTCCAATTTTATTACCAAAATAAGGAAATAGGTATGAAAGGAATATCAATATGATCTCAAGGTCTTCATCGGAAGTATCAAATTTGTAATGTTTTAATGATAAACGAATGCTTTGCTTATACCTTTCATATAATTCATCTTTATTATTTTCCTCTGGGTGAATTGATATGATCTGTCCAGTAAGAAGATCTTTATTAGATTTTATCCACTCATATATTGGAGGCCTAAAAAGTTCAATCGCTGAAATAGCAACCATGTCTGTAAAATTAACTTCAGCAGCTATTGCAGCAAGTTTAAATTGGACTGCATTACAAAGTCTATTTACGTCTCTCAGGTTTTTAATGAAAGGATCAATACATGGATCGAATAAATTTTGCCAGTATTCTGGAGAAACCATCACATCTTCATTATCAGAAATTAGTTTATTCAATTGAGTGATAAAAACTGTTCTGAGTTCATATCCTTGCATATCTGGAATTTGAATTGGTACTTGAATTATCTTTTTTAAATAATCTTCACCATTGCAACCCTGCACGGTTTTCAATGCGTTTACTACAATTTCCTTATCAAAGACAACGAGATAAGTAGTGTTTGGAAAATTTGCAACAGAAGTTATTAACTGAAATACTAGGCGAATTTGTTCATTAGTTAGTCGATCGATATCATCGATGATTATCAATAATCTGTTAGTTTGCTTTTGCAAAAGCTCTATAACCAATTCTTTTTGTTTTAGGATGTCTTTTTCATCATAACCATTTTTAAGCTTTTTACCTAAGGATATGGCAAGTTTCTTTCCCAAATATGCTACTAACCCACCTACTACAGGAATTGCTTTTGCAAGCTCGAAAGCGTCAGCGTACTTTTCAAGTGCTTCTCCAATTTTAATTGATTTTTCATCATCTTTGCTCCTAAACTCGTTTGATAAGTGAATAAAGAATTGGGTCAGCAACTGATCCGTATTTGAAAAATTCCAAGGTTCGAAATGGACAACGATGGGAGCATCTTCTGGACTCATTGTTTTTGATGATTCTTCGATGTAGTTTAGAGTCATGTTGACAATTGATGTTTTTCCACTGCCCCATTTCCCAAAGAGACCAATAGTAAACGTATCAGGACTATTCGGATCTATAAGCGATCTTGCAAGTAATTTTGCAAAGCCACTCCTATGGAGAAGGTCGTTTTCGGCAGCGTCAATTGGTCTATCTGAATGGAACATAACTCTCTGTAGCTTAATATTATTAATTATTTAAAATACTATGTTTAGTTAAAAATAAGAAAATTTTGCTGGTGACTATCTGATGTGAAAACATCAAACAGACACAGCGTAAGATGATTTAGTGTCTAAACACACGGGTGCCGGTGAAAACCATCGCCATGTTGTGTTCGTTAGCCGCTTGAATGACTTCTTCATCACGGATCGAACCACCGGGCTGGATGATGGCAGTAGCACCGACTTTCGCCGCTTCGTCAACACCGTCACGGAAGGGGAAGAAAGCATCAGAAGCCATTACTGAACCCTGAGCGTCTTCACCGGCTTTGTGACCAGCGATGAAGGACGAATCGACACGGGACATCTGACCAGCGCCAATACCGACGACCCTTTCGCCTTTGGCGAGAATGACGGTGTTGGACCAAATGTGTTTGACCACACGGTTGGCAAAGAGCAGCGTTTTGATTTCTTCCTCGGTCGGAGCACGGTTGGTGACCACGCGCAGATTGTCACGGGTAACTTGTGAGTTATCGGCCGTCTGCACCAGCATGCCGCCTTTGACATATTTCATCTTCAAGGTCGGCGCGTCGGCGAGAGTCACTGCTTCATTGGTGCGCATAATCCGCACATTCTTCTTTTTGGTCAGAATTTCCAAAGCTTCCGGGGCAAAAGAAGGAGCCATGACAATTTCCACAAAGTGTTTGCTGATTTCTTCAGCGGTCGGCACATCGCATTCCCGGTTAAGGCCGATCACGCAGCCGAAAGCCGCGAGAGAGTCGACGTTGTAGGCGGTGATGAAAGCATCATAAATGCTGTCTGCGCAGGCAATGCCGCAGGGGTTGGTGTGCTTAATGACTACCGCACAGGGACGCTCTGCAAACTCACGTAAAAGCGACAGTGCTGATTCGATATCAAGAATATTGTTGAAGGAAATCTCTTTGCCGTGCAGTTTTTCCAGCCGGGAAGCTGCTACACCCTTGGTGAAAGGATCAGCATAGAAAGCAGCGGCCTGGGAAGGATTCTCACCGTAACGCAGATCCTGGACTTTCTCCATACCGATTGTCAGGTACTTGGGGAACTGCTCGGTCGGGAAAATGCCGCCCAGATATTCCGAGATCATGCAGTCGTAAGCAGCAGTGGAGCGGTAAGCTGCCAGCATCAGACGCTGGAGCGTTTCGGTACCAATTTCACCGTTGTTGCTGTCCATCTCTTCCAAAATAGGACCGTAGAAGCAGGGGTCGGTAACCACCGCGACAGAGTTGTAATTCTTAGCAGCGGCGCGAATCATTGAAGGGCCGCCGATGTCAATGTTTTCAATAATATCCTCCAAACTTGAGCCGGGTTTCAGTACCGTCTCTTTGAAGGGATAAAGGTTAACGACAACCATGTCGATTTTCTTAATCTTCATCTTCTCCAGCTGAGCCATGTGCTCAGGAAGATCTCTGCGGGCCAGAATGCCGGCGTGGACGTTGGGATGCAGAGTTTTAACGCGTCCATCAAGCATCTCCGGAAAGCCGGTGATGTCTGCCACGTTCACGGTCGGGATGCCCTTGTCTTTGAGCAGAGCTGCCGTACCGCCGGTTGAAATCAACTCCACTCCGCGTGAGCGCAGGGCCTCTGCGAAGTCTACTATGCCATTTTTATCCGAGACACTTACAAGTGCGCGTTCTATTTTGACCAAAATCAGGCCTCCAGGAAAAGCAAACCGTGAGGTTTACCAGCTATATATCTGACCTTCCCATATGAAGCTTATTATCAAAAGACCTCTGAATTAAGTCAACAGGCTGCTGATTTTACGCGGCTTTAAAAATAAACAGCTGCGGATGTCTGCAAGAAACTGCGGAATACGCAGCGAAGTGACCATTAACCACGATTTACATCGTTAATTAACGAATTATAAATACAACAAATAATGAAACAGATATATAGCAGAAAAAAATCAAATGCGCATGGCCGACAAAAACAATCTGCCGACCACTGTTTTCGCCAATCCGGCGCCGTTAGGGCTGCTCGGGTTTGGGATGACGACAGTCTTGCTTGCCTGTCATAATTTGGGACTATTTCCCATGGACGTGACGATTATCGCCCTGGGTGTTTTCTACGGTGGCTTAGCTCAGCTGCTGGCGGGAATCATGGAATTTAAAAAAGGCAATACTTTCAGTGCGACCGCCTTTGTCTCTTACGGCTTCTTCTGGCTGGCTTTTGTGTTAATCACCCTGGATGACAGCCTTGCCGCCGATCAGACGGCCAGCGGGCTCTTCTTCTACCTCTGGGGCATTTTCACACTGTTCTTCTTTGTGGCGACCTTACGTTCAGAAATTTCCTTGAAGATTATTTTCGGGACTTTGACCGCCTTGTTTTTTGTCATCGCTGCCAGCCAGTTTGTGGAAAGTGCAGCGCTGCCCATTCTCAGCGGCGTCATCGGGCTGCTCTGCGGCGGCATGGCAATGTACCGGGCTTTCGGGGAAGTGCTCAACGAGCAGTATCAACGAGAGGTACACCCTCTCTAATTTTTACCGGAGACTGCCAGCCGTAAAGGATAATATCCCGCGCTGAATACACTAATGAAAAGGTGCGATGCATGTTTATCATCAGCGAACGGATTAACGGACAATTCATTTCCGTCGGGAAAGCTATCGACAACCGCGATAGTACATTCATTCAGGAACTTACCTTAAAACAGGTAGAGAGCGGCGCGCAGGCGTTGGATATTAATGTCGGACCGGGACGTGACAACGGCCCTGAAGACATGGCCTGGCTGGTGAAAACCGTACAGGAAGTGACGGAGATCCCGCTGTGTATTGATGCGTTCGGACCGAAAACAATGGAAGCCGGCGTCAAAGCCTGCAACAACCCGGTGATTATGAATTCCACTAATGCTGACCCAGCCCGCATGGAGAAATATTTCCCACTCTGCCGTGAATATAATGCCGAGATCATCTGCCTCTGCATGGATGAAAAAGGCATTCCCAATTCCGCTGACGCCAGAGCTGAAATGGCGATGCTGATGATGGCCACCGCGATGGAATATGAAATCATGCCGGACCGTCTCTTCCTTGATCCGCTAGTCATGCCTGTCGGTGCCGCTCAGGATCAGGGGGCTAAAGTCATTCAGGCCGTCAGCATGTTTCAGAGCCTGAACGAACCGGCACCGCGAACCGTGGTCGGCTTAAGCAACGTTTCTAACGGTGCTAAAAACCGCAGTCTCCTCAACACGACCTATCTGGCCATGCTGATGGGTGCCGGACTGTCTTCGGCAATCATGGATCCAGAAGACCAGGAGCTCATGGCCGCACTCAAAGCCGGTGAGATTTTACTCAACCGCTCGTTGTACTGCGATGATTTTCTGCGCGCTTAACGGCGCAGACCGGCATCTTCGATAATCTGCGGGACCATCGATTCCCAGGCAATCGCCATAATGTGCACACCGTGCACCCCTTTGATTTTTTTAAGTTCGGCGATTGTTTCACGGCAGATCGCCAAACCTTCAGCAGGCACATCTTCGGCAGCTTCCAGACGCTGCAGCAGTTCCGGCGGCAGGGTGATGCCGGAAACATTATTCTGCATGTGCCGGGCCATTGCTAAAGACTTCAAAGGCATGACTCCAGCGAGGATGTGCACTTTTTGATCTAGACCTTGAGTGACGACTTCTTCCATGAACGCCTGAAAGCGCTCCAGATCAAAGACCGCTTGTGTCTGGATAAAATCAGCACCGGCAGCAATTTTCTTTGCCAGACGGGTAACGCGGAAAGCGAAAGGATCGGCAAAAGGATTAGCTGCCGCCCCCAGAAAGAGCGTGGGTTTTTCTTTGAGGGCATCACCGCCCCAGACCTGACCTTCGTTGCGCAGCTTGTTGAAAACCAGCAGCTGCTGGATAGAATCGAGATCGTAGACGTTTTTGGCCTGCGGCTGGTTGCCGAAAACCTGATGATCACCGGAGAGGCACATCACGTTGCGGATGCCGAAAGCCGCCGCCCCCAGCACATCAGACTGCATCGCCAAACGGTTGCGGTCACGGCAGGTCATCTGCATAATCGGCTCCACGCCTTCCTGCAGACAGGCCAAGGAAGCGGCGAAACTGGAAACGCGGACGATAGCGGTCTGATTGTCAGTCAGGTTAACAGCGTCAACATAGTCTTTCAGCAGCTGGGCTTTCTGACGGATCGTAGCGCAGGAAGCCGACTTCGGGGGGCTGATTTCTGCCGTCACGGCAAATTTACCCTCATCCAGCACTTGCTGCAGCTTACTGATCATTCGAGACCCTCCTTGATTTTTTTCTCATCTTCGCTCAGCACCATCTGCGGCCGCACAATTTTACGCGGACCGCCGGCATGAGAAGAACGCCAGTCTTTAGGCGGGATAATTTCCTTCAATAATGACAAGCGCTGCAGACGCTGGAGGCTGTCATAAATGGCCTGCCAGGCGCAGGGGGTGTCAGGATTGACTTCACATTTCCCGTCCGGCGACCCGCCGCAGGGACCGTTGAGCAGCGACTTAGCACAGCGGGCCACGGGGCAGATGCCGCCGGTTAAATGCAGCGTGCAGTCACCGCAGCCGCCGCACTTTTCCAGGTAAATGCCCTGTTCTTCCGGTCCGCCCATGTTGGAAGTATTAAGCGCCGGAAAAACCGGAACAGTACTAGCTTCCTGCAGAAACTGCACGCCAACACCGCAGCCAAGTGACAAAATAAGCCCACAGTCAGCGGTTTCCCCCACTTCTTTTGCCCATTCCTTTTCACACTGCCGTTCGACCGCTGTCTCAGAGATTTTCCAGTCTAAGCTATGCACTTGCGCATAGAGCCGTAAGGCTTCCGCGAGGGCAGCTACTTCCCGGTCACCGCCGGCCATACAAACAGCAGCACAAGAACGGCAGCCGACCAGTAAGATCTTACGATTGTCGCCGATCATGGCGATAATTTCTGCAAGTGGTTTTCTTTCCGCAATGATCATTTTTCAGCCCCCAGGATATCAGGAGGTCCCAGCCGGCTGACGACTTCCTGCATTTGTGTATAAATATTAACTAAATCAATAGTCTGATTAGCCGCCAGATTAAGAATGGCCAGACGTTCACTGCTGACGCCAACTTCTTCGAGAATGTCTTTAACTTCATTCACACAGCGCCGTGCCTGATAGTTGCCAGAATTGTATTTGCAGTTGCCTTCCACACAGCCGGCGACAATCACCGCAGCGGCGCCTTGGCGGAAAGCCCGCAGCAGAACGGCTTCATCAAGTCTGCCGAGACAGGGCAGGGGCAGAAGCGCTGCCGGCAGAGCCGCCCGTTCCACGGTTTCTTTCATTTTTTCGCAACAAATTATCAAAATACTATTGTCATTCATGCCGACACCTCAGGACTTGCGCCAAGACTTCGTTGAGATCAGTACGTCCGCTGCCCGGCAGAGTAATGGCTGCCGCCGGACATAAGTTTACACAAAGACCACAGGCCTGGCAGAGATCTTGGGCGATTTCCGATTTCCCGCGTTCATTGATCGCCGGCGCGTGGAAGAGACAATTGCGGACACAGGTCAGGCAGGCCGCGCACTGTTCTTCCTGGATGGAAGCAGCGTTGATGGTAAGCGGCAGCCGGGACGCTGTGACCGCCCGCGTTGCCGCCGCCCGGGCAGAAGTATCCATTTCCCGCGGCAGCAGGGCCCGGGAAGCTGTACCGCAGAGGAAGACCCCAGGGCGCATGGACGTCAGCGGTCCGCGGCTGACGTTGCCTAGACGGAAGTGGCCGTCTTCATAAAGATTAATGGCAAAGGCCTTCGCCCAGAAGGCGGCGTTACGCACTTCCTGTTCCTCATCGGTGATAATTAAATCCGGAGTAATCTCTAAAGTTTTACCGGAAGGCGAATCAGTAACGCTCAGGCTGTGCGATGACTGTTCAATATTTTCCGCACGGATGAAAATAATGCCTTCCTGCTGGGCTTTGCAGTAGGCCAGTTCATCGAGACCAAAGGTCCGTACTTCCGGGGTAATGATATAAATTTTACAAGCAGGATTGGACTTTTTCAAGGCGCGGGCTTTTTCCACCGCCACAATGTGGGAAGCACGGTCCGGTTTCTGGGCATCGAGCAGAATGACAATCGTGGAAGCCCAGCTTAAAGATTTAATTTCTAAGATAGAAGATAAAGTTAACACATTAGCGGCAGTGATCGGCGTTTCATCAATCGCCAGAATCGCCGCACCGACGGCAAAGTCCTGCCGGCCGGCAGCGGTAGCGATCTGCGCCGTAAAGTTACCCTGCACCCCGCTAAACTTCTGCAGACGGCCGTGGACGGTAGTCACTGCAGGAAGCTCCGCAGCATTTTCTTCCGGCAGCAGCAGCCGCAGGACTTCTTCACCCTGGTAGATAATTTCCTCAGCAGCAATAGCCGCCGATTTACCGGCGCCGACGACCAGGATCATCGGTGCGCCTCCAGAAACGCAGCGGCTTTACCGGCGGCGGCGATGCCCTCTTCCACACTTTCCCGAATATCTTTAGGACCAGTGCAGCAGCCGGCGGGATAAGCCCCGCTGCCCTGCTTGAGGAAAAAGCCATGTTGATTACACTGTAAACCTAACTTAGCAGCCAATTCTTCCGCCTTACGCGGCGGCTGTAGACCAACCGCCAGGACAACGATGTCAAAGGGATCTTCACGCACTTCGTCATCAACGGTCGCATAGCGCACCAGTGGGCGGCGGTCGACGAGCACTTCCCCCGGGCGGCTGCGGATAACCTGCACGCCGGGTTCTTTGCCGTACTCGGCCAGCTTATCATAACCGCGGTCAGAAGGCCGCCAGTCCCGGTAGAAGAAAGTCACTTCCGCCGCGGGCAGTTCTTTGCGTACGCGTTTCATTAGTTTAAGTGAGTACTTACAACAGACTTTGGAGCAGTAAGGCGCACCGTGTTTGGCATCACGGGAACCAACACACTGAATGACCGCCAGGCTCTGCGGCACCGCGCCGGTGGAAGGCACCGTAATCTTACCGGCAGTCAGCAGCACTTCCAGCTCCCGCGAGGTAAGGACGTCCGGGCATTCAGCATAACGGTAACGCGCATCGCGCTGCGGGTCAAAGGTAGGGGAGCCGATGGCCACGATAACTGTTTTCACTGCCATTTCCTGCTGTTCTTCCCCGCTCTCAACAATGAGCGTATAGTTGCCCGGAGCGCCGCGCACATCAACGACTTCCGAATTAAGCTGCAGCGTAACAAAAGCCGATTTTCGTACCGCCCGGCGGATGTCTACCGGTGAGCAGGCATCACAGCGCTGGCAGACGGGATTGGCTTTACAACAGAGATCACGGGCTAAACCGCCGAGATCATTACTGGAATCGATTACGACGGAGGTTATCTGCCGCTGCGAAAGTTCCAGCGCAGCTGCCAGACCGGCCGCGCCGCCGCCGATGATTCCCACTTCATACATAACAGTCCTCGATAGCACTTT
Source organism: uncultured Methanomassiliicoccus sp. (assembly GCA_905203995.1). Taxonomy (GTDB): domain Archaea; phylum Thermoplasmatota; class Thermoplasmata; order Methanomassiliicoccales; family Methanomassiliicoccaceae; genus Methanomassiliicoccus_A. Next base: position 29,498 of record CAJKXZ010000007.1, read on the forward strand.
CATTTAACAAATTTATGGAAGGAAAGTTGAATAACAGACGAACATATAGCGGTTTGTGGCCCTGATATCCTTTACGGTCGATGTCGACCGCGATGTTAATCAAGTTTTACCAGGCAGCTCAGCGGCAGTCTGTGCCGGCGGTGAGCCCCGCTTTACCTCTTCCGCAGCCGGTCTGCGGCTCTTTCTGGAAGTCCTTAATGAACTGGGCATCAAAGGAACCTTTTTTCTGGAGGGTAAAACGGCAGAAGTAATCAACACCAGTGAAGACTTGGCCGCTTTGCTGAAGGGGCACGAATGCAGCTGCCACGGCTATCATCACGAGGATCTCACCGGCCAGGACAGCGGGGTTATCCTCAGCAAGGAAGAGATCAGCGCCGCCCTCCAGAAGGGAATTGACGCGGTTGAAAAAATCTGCGGTTACCGGCCGCAGGGCTTCCGGGCGCCGTATTTGCATTATGACCAGCGGGTGCAGGCAGTGGCGGCAAGCTTGGGCTTTAAGTACAGTTCTTCAACCGTTAAGATAGACGAAGAATGCCGTTGTACGACTGCTCCGCTTCTGGAAATCCCGCTGCTCAAAACGAAAGATGCGCAGGGACGGTGGATGCAGTCCTATCTGTGGCCGCTGCATGAAGGAAAACGGCCGCTCGCTGATTATCAGTATTTATTGAAAAAAGAAGTAGATCTCCTCGTTCTGGGTGATCACTCCTGGCATCTGCAGGAAAATTATTCAGGAATCTTTACAAAAGAGAAAATAAAACAAAATAAAGAAGAGCTGCGCAGTCTGCTCGCTTACGCGTTAGACCGGCAGGGAGAGTTTATTACGCTTGCTGAATACGCCGCCCATTTCAGCTGAGGCCGATGATGCGGCCGTCATCAGTATAGTCGATGTGTTTTGCGGCCGGGTCGCTCGGCAGACCGGGAATGAGCATAATCGTTCCGCAGATGGGCACGATGAAGCCTGCACCGGCGGAAAGCGTTACTTCCCGGACTTCCAGTTCCCAGCCGGTCGGGGCGCCTTTGAGAGCGGGATTGTCGGAAATCGACAGCTGCGTTTTAGCGACACAGATCGGCAGGCGGCCTTGGCCAGACTGCTCAATCGCTTTGATATCTCTTTCCGCGGTGCCGACATAACGGACACCGGCGGCACCATAGATTTCGGTAGCAACCTTGAAGATTTTATCTTTGATTGATAAGGAATCATCATACAAAGTGTGGAAATCGGCTTTGCCTTCGGCAAGAACCTGCAGCACGGCAGCGGCCAGTTCTTTACCGCCTTCGCCGCCTTTGGCAAATACTTCGGAAATCGCACAGGGTACGCCGAGCTCGGCGCAGTGTTTTCTAACCGCAGCGATTTCTTCGTCAGTGTCACCAGTGAAGCGGTTAATCGCCACGACTGGCGGCACCCCGAACTTTTTGATGTTTTCCACGTGTTTATCGAGATTGGCAAAGCCGCGGGTCAGGGATTCTTCACCGAGTGCGTCATGCAACTTAATGGCCCGGATCGAAGCAACAACAACTGCGCAATCGGGACGGAAGCCGGCCTGGCGGCAGACGATGTTGAAAAATTTCTCCGCACCCAGATCAGCAGCAAAACCGCCCTCGGTGACTAAGACATCAGCAGTCTTGAGACCATACTTTGTGGAAAGTACACTGCTGTTGCCGTGGGCGATGTTGGCAAAGGGAAAGCCGTGAATGTAGACAGGATCGCCTTCCAGAGTCTGTACCAGATTGGGGTTGATGGCATCTTTAAGAATAAGCATCATCGCCCCGACGCAACCGATTTGTTCCGCCGTGATCGGCTGGCCGTGGATGTTGTAAGCAACGACGATTGCCCCCAGTCTTTTTCTTAAGTCTGCTAGGGAATTGGCAAGTGCCAGAATAGCACTGATTTCAGAAGCAGAAGTAATCATGAATCCACTCTCACGGGGCACGCCGCCAGTACTCTTGCCCCCCAGACCTACGACGATGTCCCGCAACTCGCGGCAGTTGGTATCTAAGGTCTTTTTCCAAGTGACCCGCGTCGGATCGATCTGCAGCTCATTGCCTTTTGCCAGATGGTTCTCGACCATAGCGGAAAGCAGATTGTGCGCTGCCGAAGCCGCATGGATGTCACCGGTAAAATGCAGATTGATGTCCCACATCGGGTAAACCTGCGCATAACCGCCGCCGGTGGCCCCGCCTTTGATGCCGAAGACCGGACCCATTGAAGGTTCACGCAGACCGCCGGCAACTTTTACACCCAAGCGTCCCAAAGCTTCGATGAGACCGATGGAAGTAACCGTCTTGCCTTCCCCGGCTTTGGTGGCGGTGATGGCGGTAACCAACACTAACTTACCATCAGGCCGGCCGTCAAAGCGCTGAAGAACGTCCAGCGGAATTTTGGCAGCATATTTGCCGTAAAGATGTAAATCATCGGGAGTAAAACCAAGCTTAGCAGCCGCTACCTGAATTGGCTCCATTTTGGCTGCGCTGGAAATTTCAACATCAGATTTCATGAATAATCCCTAATAAAGCGGTGATAGACATGGAAATATTAGAGGATTAGTGAGTGAAGCCACGGGAGAAGCGCAGGTGATTAGTGCTGCAGACTGCAAAGTGCTGCCGGCGGTCAGCAGTTTTCACAATTTTCATCTCAGACAGAAAATGAAGGATATTATTCGACTAACAACCAAAGGAAATCTGCATGACTAGGGGGCCAATGTTGATATTGCGCATCAGCATTAGGGAGGAAGAGCAATTATGGATGGATCACAGATTATCTTCATTCTGGCCACAGCGATGGCCATCATCGTCATTATCGCAGCAGTTTACTGGTATACTAAATTTTATCGAACCATGATCTACAAGTGTCCTCAATGTGGTTATGAAGGCAAACCGAATGTTGCTAAGACCTTGTTCTCGCAGAAGGCCGCACAAGTCGTCAAGTGTCCACAGTGCAAGAGCGACACGCCCATGGAGCCGATGAAGCAGCATAAGGATTGAAGTCGTACACTGAGCTATTGTGTGATAAATACATATAAAAAATAAATCTAAAAATAAACAAGCTGCAATTCTGATGCAATTGTTTTGTAGAGTAGCGTGTCGGCAATGATTAATGAATTGATTAAAAGTCTAGAGTAATTGAGTCAGACATATCCAGATGATAGGTGTATGTCTCTGAAATTTACAATTAAAACCATTAAAGGGGTGATGCGTGTCGTACTCTCTTCGCCAAGGCAAAGGTTGCGGCGCTGCATCACCGGACGTTTTCAGATATTCTCAAAATCATAGATAAAACTATGCAAATTAGGACCAGTTCTGGTGCTTAAACAACTGGTGAATAAGTACGTGTCAAAAAAATGTTTACAAGGAAACTAGGATGGTAGACGTCCTCTTGAGTGACTGATGTGATCTTGCCCTGTGCATATTTGTCGAAGATGGTAAATTACGAGCTGCAAATATCGTTTTTAGAACTAGAAACGTTCAAATAGACTCATGCCCTCGAAAGATGCAAGATGGCGTTTGAACTCTTAGATAACCGCGTTCAGGCGGTTCTCAAGGAAAAAGGCATTGTCGAAGCCACTAAGGCTCAGGAGAAAGCGATTCCCCGCATACTGGCAGGTAAAAATATTCTCCTGGTGGCGCATACCGGAATCGGTAAGACAGAATCGGCGATGCTTCCTATTTTTCATAACATTTTACAGACGCCAGGAAAGGGTATCCGCTGCCTCTACATTACACCACTAAGGGCCTTGAACCGTGACATGCTGGGCCGGTTGACAGAACTGGGATCGGCACTAGACATCAAGGTAGCAGTAAGACACGGAGATACTGCACAGGCAGAACGGCAGAAACAGTCCCAGAATCCGCCGGATGTGCTCATCACTACTCCAGAAACTCTGCAGGTCCTCTTTACCGGCAAAAGGCTGCGTGAACATCTGAAGAATGTACGCTGGGTAGTAGTCGATGAAGTTCACGAACTAGCCAACAATGAAAGAGGTGCGCAGCTAGCAGTAGGCCTAGAAAGACTGGCAGCGGTAGCCGGTGAATTTCAAAGAATCGGTCTTTCAGCGACGGTGGGAACAGTAGAAGAAGTCGCTGGCTATTTGGGAGGAGACCGGGAAGTAGAGATTGTCCAGGTAAAATCCACTAAAGAATTGGACATCAGCGTTAAATGCCCGGTTGTTGACGATCACGTAAAAGACTTGGCAGGACAGCTGCAGTGCGACCCAGATTTAGCAGCAGCCATGGTGCTGGCCCGGCAGATCATTGATGATCACCGCTCAACACTGCTGTTCGTAAATACCCGGGATACCGCCGAAGCTCTGGCTGCCCGTTATGCCGTCTGGGATGAACATACTAAAATCGGTGTGCATCACGGATCATTATCAAAAGATATCCGTATCGACACAGAAGACCGCTTCAAACATGAAGAACTGAATGGTCTCATCTGTACTTCGTCACTGGAACTAGGTATCGATATCGGTTCCGTCGATTACGCTCTGCAGTATAACTCTCCCCGCCAGGTTTCCCGTTTGATTCAGCGGATGGGGCGGGCGGGGCATGCCGTAGGTGAAAAAACAGAAGGCGCGATTATTGCCACCGAAGCAGATGAGTTGGCCGAAGCGATGGTTATCTCCCGCAAGGCAGTAGCCGGCGAGTTAGAAAAACTGCAGGTAAGAGAGAATCCCCTCACCGTGTTGGCTAACCAGCTGGTCGCTGCTTCGATGGCCGGCAAAGTTGAGAAAGAAGCGACCTATCAGATTATTACCCGCTCCTACCCCTTCCGGAATTTATCACGTGACACTTTCAACGATGTCATCGAGCAGCTGCGCAGTATCGGTCTGATCTTTGATAACGGACCTGATTACAAGCGTTCTAAGCGGGGCATGCAGTATTTTTACGACAACCTTTCGATGATTCCCGATGAACGGACTTTTTTGATCAGGGAGATCAGTTCACGGCGGATTGTCGGCACTCTGGACGAATCATTTGTGGCTTCCTTCGCGGAACCGTATGCCGTCTTCATTACGCAGGGGCGCTCGTGGAGAATTGTTGAACTGCGGGAAGATGAAGTGCTGGTCGAACAGATCAATGATCTCGGCTCGATTCCTTCCTGGACAGGGGAAGATATCCCAGTACCGCTGGAAGTAGCGGAAGAGGTCGGCCGATTAAGAAGACTGAAAGATTTTGATAATTACCACGGCGATCAGCAGGCGGTAGCGGTAGTTAATAAATATTTAGCAGAAAACGGTGAAAATGTTCCTTCTGATAAATTAATTACTTTGGAACTAAGCAAAAGAACCGCGATTCTCAACATGTGTTTCGGCACCAAAGTAAACGGAACGATTGCCCGCATTCTTTCCATGCTGCTGACGGCCAGAATGGGTGAATCAGTAGGTGTCACTACCGACCCATACCGCATCATACTAGAACTGCCGAAAGAAGTAGGTGCAAAGGTCATTGAAGACACTTTGATGTCCGTCAAATCCGCCGGCATTGAAGCCTTGATGCGAATGTTTCTCAAGTCGTCTTCTTTCCTCCGTTACCGCTTTGTTTACGTAGCCAAAAAGTTTGGCGTCATTGAAAAAAATGCCGATTACCGCAGCGTCAACTTCACCAGACTTGCTGAAGCCTTCGAAGGCACACCACTCTTTGAGGAAGCGGTAATGCATGTACTCTGGAATGACTTTGATGTTGCGGGTACCAAAGAGATTATCGGCCGCTTGGAAAATAAAGAAATTGCGTTTAAAGTAACGGGTACGACTCCCGTGGGCATTGCCGGTCTGCGCCAGTCAAAAGAGTTGATTATGCCGCAGAGAGCGGATCACAGCATCCTCATGGCTTTGAAAAAGAGGCTGGAGGATGAGACAATGAGCATGTCCTGTGTAAGCTGCCTCAACCAGTGGCGGATGAAGGCTAAAGATGCCCCCAGCAGGATTCTTTGTCCCAAATGCGGCGGTATGATGGTGGCTGCTCTGCTGCCCTACAACCGCGATAATATTTCATTACTTAAAAAAGATAAACATACTGCAGAAGAAAAGAAAGAAGTTAAACGGATCTACAAAAATGCTTCTTTGGTAAGAGATTACGGTCCCAAAGCCGTGGTGGCTCTCGCCGGCCGAGGAGTGGGACCGGATGCCGCCTCCAGAATTCTTTCCGGCTTTTATGAAGATGAAGAAGATTTCCTGCGGGACATCCTCAGTGCGGAACTTACTTATGCACGGACTAAAAGGTTCTGGGGTTAAAGTCGCTGGAATTTGTTTTTCAGCGTGCCGACGCCCTCGATCTTAACTTCCACTTCATCCCCGTCTGCAAGAGGTCCGACACCGACCGGCGTGCCGGTAGCGATGATGTCGCCTGCTTCCAGTGTGATGTATTTAGTGATGTATTCAATGAGTTCCGGTACTGAAAAAATCATATCTGCGACTTGCCCGCTTTGTTTTAAGACTCCGTTGACACGGGTTTCAATCGTCAGCTGCTGAAGATCGGGGACCGCCGCCAGCGCGACCGGTTCCGACATCGGCGCGAAAGTATCAACGCTTTTGCTGAGTGCCCAGGGCAGACTAGCGGCTCGGGCATCATCCTGCATACTTCGGGCGGTAACGTCATTAAAAGCGGCTACCGAAGCTACATAAGACAAAGCGTCAGCAGCCTGCACGTTTTTAGCTTCCCGACCGATGATTACCGCTAATTCGCCTTCATAATCAACACGGCCGGCACCGCGGAAGGTAATCGTGCCGCCGTTGGGCAAAAGCGCACTCTGGGCCTTGAGAAAGATAACAGGTTCAGGTCGGACAGTGAGCGACATTTCATCCGCATGAGCGCGGTAATTCTGACCGATACCAATTATTTTCATTGTTCTTCCTCTGCCGGAACTTTTTCTTTTTTAGGAAGGTAACCTTTGGCGATGATGTAGATCTCCGAACTGCTGTCGCGGGAGGCTTTCGGTGAGTGCAGCTTAACCATTTGAAAGCTGGAGCGCACATCATTAAGGAAGCCTTTCATCAGATCGCCTTCAAAAATCTTCATGACCAGATTGCCGTGGGGTTTCAAAACCTGCCGGGCAAAGTTAAGCGCGTAGGTACAGAGTTCTACCGAGCGGGCATGGTCCATCGAATAACTGCCGCTGATGTTAGGCGACATGTCTGAAATAACCACATCGGCTTTGCCTTGCAGCAGCTCTTTGAGTTTTTCAGCAGTTTCCGGCTTAAGCATGTCTCCGCGGATCGTCTGCACGCCTTCCAGCGGGTCGATTTTCTGCAGATCGACGCCGACAACTTTGCCGCTTTCACCAACCCGTTCTTTGGCAATCTGCAGCCATCCGCCCGGCGCTGCCCCCAGATCCGCTACGGCGTCGCCTTGGCGAAAAATATGGAATTTATCATCGATCTGCGCCAGCTTAAAGGAAGCACGTGACCGGTAATTCAGCTTCTTCGCCAAACGGTAGTAATGTTCTCGCTTTCTTTCAGCAAGCCATCTGTCGCTCATTGCGATACAATTGAAGGCCGTGCTTTAAAACTTTGGTAAAACGGCAGAGTTTAGCGGCTGATTAACGTAAAAATGGAGCAGATTGCATAGTTTAGGCATACCAAACATTTATTAGGCATAACTAAAATACAGTTTTAGGATAGCCGAAATAATCCTTACCAATCGCCGAGGATTAACGGTTATGGGTGATACGATGTTACTATCAATGGCTGAATCAGGAGAAAATGTAGAGATCAAACGCATCTCTGGCAAAGATGAAACCCGCCGCCACTTAGCAGGCATGGGCTTTATTGAAGGACAACGAGTAACAGTCATTTCCGAATTAGCCGGCGGCTTGATCTTAGAGATCAGAGGTGCCCGTATCGCTATCGACCGCGGCATGGCTAACAGAATTGTGTGTGAGTGACGATGATGAAAACGCTAAAAGACGTACAGTGCGGCGATAAAGTAACAGTTATCAAAGTACACGGTGAAGGCCAATTGAAGAGACGGTTCATGGATATGGGCATAACCAAAGGCTGTGAAATTTTCGTCCGCAAATTAGCGCCTTTGGGCGATCCCATTGAAGTCACCGTGCGTGGCTATGAACTCAGTCTGCGGAAATTAGACGCGGAAATGATCGAAGTTCAATAACTGACTGTGTAAATTTGACCGGTCTCTGCCGGTACATTGGAGGTTGATTAATGGTAATTAGGTTAGCGCTAGCTGGCAACCCAAACTGCGGCAAAACAACGCTCTTCAACAATTTGACAGGCACTACCCAGCACACCGGCAACTGGCCGGGCGTAACGGTGGAAAAGAAAGAAGGGAAATTAAAAGGTAATAAGGAAGTAATTGTCACGGATCTGCCGGGAATTTATTCTTTATCACCTTACAGTCCCGAAGAAGTTGTCGCACGGGATTATTTAATAAAAGATAAACCAGAAGTAATTATTAATGTTGTAGATGCGACCAATCTGGACAGGAATCTCTATTTGACAACTCAGTTGATTGAGACAGGCATTCCTGTAGTGGTAGCGCTCAACATGATTGACGTGGTTGAGAAAAATGGCGACCAGATCAATGTCGAAAAACTTTCCAGTCTGCTGGGCTGTGAAGTAGTAAAGATTTCTGCCTTGAAGAAAATCGGCATGGATAATTTGATCACAACAGCTGTTAACACGGCTAAAACTAAAAAGAAATTCCTAATCAAGCAGATATTTTCTGATAAACTGGAAAAAATTATTGCTGATGTTTCAACGATCATTGCTAAGCAGACAGAAGAACACCAGACACGCTGGTATGCGGTTAAACTTTTAGAGAAGGATGAGCAGGCAACAGCCTCTTTGCTGCTGACGGCTCAACAAAAAGCAGAAATTGAGAAAATTGTCACTAATTTAGAGACAGAATTTGATGACGATGGCGAGAGTATCATCACCAATGAACGCTATAATTACATTAGCACGGTGGTGAAAGATACTTCTAAGAAAAATAAGAAAAGCGGTCTCAGCACCTCTGATAAAATTGACCGTGTTGTTACCAACCGCTGGCTGGCCTTGCCGATTTTTGCCGGTGTCATGGTGCTTGTTTATTACATATCCATCTCGACCATCGGTGGCTGGATGACTGACTGGGTAAACGACATCCTCTTCGGGGAAATGCTCATCCCTGGTGCTGAATCCTGGCTGACTTCGGTCGGTGCAGCGGACTGGCTTAACTCCTTCATTGTAAACGGGGTAATCAGTGGAGTTGGTGCTGTCTTAGGTTTCCTGCCGCAGATGATTGTCTTATTCATTCTTCTGGCGATCTTGGAAGACTGTGGCTATATGGCCCGTATCGCTTTCATCATGGACCGCATTTTTAGAAAATTTGGTCTTTCAGGAAAATCATTTATTCCCATCATGATTGGTACCGGCTGCGGAGTGCCAGGCATTATGGCCTCACGGACGATTGAGCAGGAAAGTGACCGCAAGATTACTGCGATGACTACTACTTTCATTCCTTGTTCAGCTAAGATTCCCATCATTGCTTTAATTGCTGGAGCGTTATTCGGCGGCTCGGTCTGGATTGCTGTTTCAGCTTACTTCATTGGCGTAATTGCCATCATCATGTCCGGGATCATTCTCAAAAAAATGGAGCGCTTTTCAGGCACACCAGCACCGTTTGTGGTTGAACTGCCGCCCTACCACCTTCCTGGTCTCAAAACCGTGGCCTTAAGCACTTCCGACCGTGCTAAAGCTTTCATTAAGAAAGCCGGAACCGTGATCTTTGTCGCCTGTGCGCTTATCTGGTTCCTCTCATCCTACAGCTGGTCGCTACAGCCGGTAGGCATTGAAGATTCGATCCTGGAATCAATTAGTTCGGCCATCTGTGGCATTTTTACACCATTAGGCTGGGGCGATTGGCAAGCAACGGTAGCAACAATTACAGGTTTCATTGCGAAAGAAAATGTCTTAGGCACTTTCGGTACCCTCTTTGGTTTATCCGAAGTCTCTGATGGTGGAGAAGAACTCTGGGGCTTTGTGGCTGCGTCATTTACGCAACTGTCAGCTTACTCCTTCCTCATCTTCAACCTGCTCTGTGCACCCTGCTTTGCCGCTATCGGTGCGATGCGCCGTGAACTAGGCAACAAAGGCTGCCTCTTTGCTGTTGGCTATCAGATGGTCTTCGCCTATGCCGTGGCCTTATGTGTCTACCAATTCGGCATGTTCTTCACCGGCCACGGTTTCACCGCCTACACCATGCTGGCAGTCATTGCCTTAGTCGGCATTATTTACTTCCTGGTCAGACCAGATAAACGCCTAAAAAGTCGCAAGGTGGAGGCCTTAAGGACATGAATCTGGCTACGGCAGTAATCACCTTGGTGGTCCTTGCCTGTCTGGCATATGCCGTCTACAGCATCATCAAAGCAAGAAAAAACGGCGGCTGTGGAAGCTGCCCTTCCTGCTCCGGATGCGGCGGCTGCCAGATCAAAGTAGAGGATGAGCAGAATAAACACAATTGAAACATTTTGGGGAGTTTCTCCCTCCCCCATTTTTTACAATTTAATCGCAAATATCCTTCAAAGCATGATTTTTTAAAAACAGAATTGCCGTTGATTAAACACAGCAGACTTTAAAATAATAAAAAGTAAGGAAAGTGGGCTTGCGCCCGTTAGTAAGAAACGTTCTCAACCTGTTTAACCGAACAGAGCGGCTAAACCGGCAGCAGCATCGTCTTCGCTGACTTCTTCTTTCTTGTCTTCTTCTGTTGATTTTGGAACATCAGCAGGAGCAGCGCCAGCAGCAGCGGGTGCAGCGGCAGCTACAGGGGCGATAGCAGCGGAAGCAATAGCTTCATCGATGTTTACACCCTCAAGGGAAGCAGTCAAAGATTTAATCTTGGCAGTGTCGGGTTCGACGCCTGCGCTCTTAAGAACGTTTGCGATAGCATCCTCATCAACGGCCTTTCCGGCAGCGTGAAGGACCAACGCACTGTAGATATATTCCATTTATATTCCTCCAATTACTTAATCAAATAATCCTCCAAATCCAGCAAAGGATCCTCCTTCTTCAGATTTGGATTCTTCTTCATCGTCTTTCTTCTCTTCGGCCGGTTTCTCCTCAGCAGCTGGTGCAGCCGTAGCTGTAAGTTGCTGTGTTAAACGCTCGTCTCCAAGTTCGGGAGCACGAGCAGCAATAGCGAGCATTCCTGCATTCGCTTTTGCCAGGAGAAGCTTTACGTTTTCTTTGGTGGGGATCGCAGCTTCGACGCTGAGCGATAACGCTTCGCGGTAAGCCTTTGCAATCAATGGTTCGATGGTCTCCGTGGTAGGATAGACTATGCTGATACCTAATGCAAAAGCATTGTGCGCTCCGGTTGCCAACATGTTAACGTAATAGTCAGGTGGCACGTCGAGAACGGTTTTGTCATAGATGACGCCTTCTTCGTATGCAGCCCTCAGATCGAGACCTACGATCATCGGCAGAATTTCCAGTTTAGGTAGAAGTTTAGCTAAGTCTTCAGGAATTGCTTCCCCTTGCTTAACCAGAACTTTATCTTTACGGATAACGATTTTTCCGCCTTCGATTGCTGCTGGGATGCCTGCTTTCTGTAAATCACCCACAATTGGGCCTGGTTTGAAAGGTGTATCTCCAGCTTTGATCACGATATCTTCAGGAGCTATGTCGCCAGGTTTCGCAGGAGCAGGTGTTTTGGTCTTCTCCATAGAGCGGAACAGTTTGAAGGGGTTCATCGGGGTGGCAACAATTGCACACTGTCCGTAGACCTTTTCTTTTAACTGCTCTAAGCCTGGTTTTTGTTTAGCGGCCTCGTCTAAAGCTAGAAGCATGAGGTTGTTCCTGGTCATGACCATGGAGCTGTTTGCTCTCATGTTGCTTCTAATGGCCTGCATTTGAGGAGAGGGAATTCCGTGGACATCCACGATGGCGACAACTTGTCCGTTTACCATCATGTCAGCCAGTTCTTTGACCTTCTCTTTTTTCCAAGATGCTACATGTGCCATCTTAGCTCACCTACAGAACCTTTTCAGACGGACCCATTGTCGTCTTGACATAGGCCGAGTCGATGTTCATTCTTCCTTTCTCAAGCTTGCCGGTAACCCTCTTGAAAATGGCTTCGATATTTTCTGCAATTTGCTCAGGATCCATATCGGCGGTGCCGACTGGAGTCTGGAACGTTTTACGGTCCTTTGTACGGACAGTTACGCTCTTCCGCAAACTCTCAATCATGGGAGCAGGGTCCGCACCAGGGGCAATCGGCTTAGGCATCTTACCGCGCGGGGCGAGTACGATACCGAGCCTCTTACCGATCTGGGGCATCAAGGGAGCTTCAGCTATGAAATAATCACATTCTGAAGCTACTTTTTTGGCCTGTTTTCTGTCATCAGCGATCTTACCCAATTCATCAGGTGTGATCACCATGTCGGCGACATCTTTAGCCTTGGCAGCTAATTCAGCACCACCGATAACACAGACCTTAATGTCCCTACCTCTTCCATGTGGCAGAATAATATCCTCTTGTATCCTATTCTTAGGATTAGAGAGATCCACATCCCTGAGGTTTATGGCCAGATCAACAGACTCTGTAAAGTTCCTTTTCGGGGAACTCTCAAGTGCCTTTTTGACGGCCTCTAGGGTCGTTTTTTCAACCAAAGTATATTCCTCCTGTAGTGCAAGTGAGCTAAAGCTCTCCTACAGTGTGAGTGACTCTATCAGGGTATCATTCTTAAAGTTTACGGTCTAGAGTGTTTAAAGGCAGAGAGAGTTTTAGAGACGCTGGTAGCCCAATATTCAAGAGATTTTGAAAATGTTCTAGCATTTTCACTAACTAAAAAATCATAAACAGAGCATAGTTTTATGCGGTGCAGTTCTTCATAGAATCACCTGACCTGGTGCTGGAAATGAAAGAGAATAAATATGACGAAGAAAAATTTTTTAAAAAATATAGTGAAATGAACCGCTCCAAAGAAGGTTTGAAGGGTGCCGGGGAATGGTCAGAGTTACAAAAGATCCTACCAGATTTTCAATCAAAAAGAGTTCTTGATTTAGGCTGCGGATACGGTTGGCATTGCCGGTATGCTGTTGAGCATGGTGCAGAATGTGTCATGGGTGTAGATCTTTCATCTAAAATGCTGGAAGTAGCTGAAAAGATCAATGCTCATGAAAAGATTGCGTATCGTCGGGCAGCTATCGAAGATTTAGCTTTTCCTTGTGAAACGTTTGATGTCGTTCTTAGCTCCCTGGCTTTTCATTATGTGAAGAATTTTACACCAATAGTGCACAATATCAGCCAATGGCTGAAAAAAGATGGGAAATTCGTTTTCTCAGTGGAGCATCCTCTCTTTACTTCCTATGGCACTCAAGAATGGTATCGTGATGAAAAAGGCAATATTCTTCACTTTCCGGTAGACAATTACTTCTACGAAGGGCAGCGGGATGCGTTGTTCCTAGGTGAAAAAGTAGTAAAATACCACCGCACACTTACAACTTATCTGGACACTCTTCTGCAAAATGGTTTTGAAATCCAGCGGATCATTGAACCACAGCCTCCACAAGAAATGATGGACCTCCCAGGCATGGCTGATGAAATGCGAAGGCCGATGATGCTCTTGGTTTCAGCAAACAAAAAATAACACGTTAAGAAAATTGGAACTCTTGAGAAACGACCTGAAAAAGAAATCCTTAGTAATATAGGATATCTAGATTCTTAAAAAAGACTGCTTATTCGCCCATGAAAAGGAAGTAAACAATGAGAATGTAGCCTAAGACTAACATGAAAAGAGAAATGACCCAGAAGGTCTTGAGGTATCTTCCTCTGACCTCTGGATCGTTCCAATCAAAAAGTTTGGAAAAGAGTTTCACTCTTGTGCCTCGCCTTTGCCTTTGAGATGTTTCAGAGAGAACAGGTTATCCCTCTCCATCTCTTCTAGACGGAGTTCGATGAAAGCTTCTGCTTCCTGAAGTTCAGGAATGACCTTGAATTCCAAAGCATTAACTCTGCGCTTTGTACCTTCAATTTCATTGAGCAGTTTCTTCATTGTTGTCTCGATCTCAGCTGCTCGGGTGAGTGATTCAACCAATTCCTCGAACGCTTCGGTAGCTTCGTTGATATAGGTGGAAGTACCCACAATACCGTATCCACGCTCGTCAATGGTGCTTTTGATGGAGTTAGCCTCAATCTCTGGCACCACTAATCCCATGACGTTCTTGGAACGCACGGAGATTTCGGGATGGGTTTTGTGGGCATAGGCCGCAGACTTGACAGAAATAACCCCGTCAACAGCCATTGCAACATTGATCTTTCTCATGGCAATTTCATGCTGCTTGCTGGCTTCCTCACGAGCCTTCTTAGCTTCTTCTAGGATTTTGAAGAATTCGAGGATCAGGCCGTCCCTTTTCATTTTAAGGATTTTGTAACCTGACTGCGTTAGCTTAATCCTACGCTTAACATCGAGCAGTTCGGATCGGGTTGGCTTGACCTCTTTGTTTGCCATGTTCACTCACTCTTTCTGTGTGCAGGGTGGTACTTTTCAATGTATTTCCTGTCAATTCTGGACAGCTGGTTCTCAGGTAAGAGAGCAACGAGTTGCCAAGCAATTTCCAGAGTTGTTTCGATGTCTCTGTCTTCATCAGCGCCTTGTCTGACGAATTTGTCTTCGAAAGCATCAGCGAACTCTAAGAATTTCTTGTCTCTCTCGGATAAAGCATCCTTACCAACGATGGCCACGAGACCTCTGAGATCACGGCCTTCTGCATAAGCAGCGTAACACTGATCAGAGATAGCTTTGTGGTCTTCACGGGTGAGACCCTCACCGATACCGGCGTTCATTAATCTGGACAGGGAAGCACCCACGTTGATTGGTGGGTAGATACCAGCACGGTACAGATCTCTGGAAGCCACAATCTGGCCTTCGGTAATGTAACCAGTAAGGTCAGGAATCGGGTGAGTAATATCGTCACCAGGCATGGTCAGAATCGGGATCTGGGTGATTGAACCTTTCTTGCCTTTGATACGGCCGGCTCTCTCATACATGGTAGCCAGATCGGTGTACATGTAACCAGGGTAACCTCTTCTTCCAGGCACTTCTTCACGAGCGGCGCCGATCTGTCTGAGTGCTTCGCAATAGTTGGTAATATCAGTCAGAATAACGAGCACGTGCATGTCAAGCTCGAAAGCGAGATATTCAGCGGTGGTGAGCGCCAGTTTTGGTGTAATCATCCGCTCAATAGCTGGATCGTCGGCTAAGTTCATGAACACGACAGCCCGCTTCAAGGCACCAGTTCTTTCGAAGTCAGCCATGAAAGCCTGTGCTTCTTCAGCGGTGATACCCATTGCTGCGAAAACGACCGCGAATTCTTCATCAGTACCGCGCACTTTAGCTTGACGAGCAATCTGCAGAGCGACGTTGTTGTGAGGAAGACCAGAGGCGGAGAAGATAGGTAACTTCTGTCCACGCACCAGGGTGTTCATACCATCGATACTGGAAATACCAGTCTGGATGAATTCTTTTGGTTCTGCTCTTGCCCAGGGGTTAATAGCAGCTCCGGTAATGTCCAGACGCTTTTCGGGAGTGATTGCTGGACCACCGTCAATGGGGTCTCCAGCACCGTTCAGAATTCTTCCCAGCATGTCGTGTGACACGGGCATTTTCATAGTCTCGCCGAGGAATTTAACACCGGCAGAGCGCTCAATACCAGTAGTGCCTTCAAAGATCTGAAGAACGACAGTGGTGTCTGATGTATCAAGAACCTGTCCTCTTTTCTGGCTGCCGTCAGGCAGGGTCACAGTGGCCAGTTCCTGATAGCCGATAGGCTCTGTCTTCTCGACGAAGACGAGAGGTCCTGCTATCTGTGAAATGGTATGATATTCTTTGGAAACGATGCTCATGCCTTTGCCTCCAGTGCAGCGAATACGTCAGGAAGCTCTTTGGCAATTTCCTCAAGTTCCTGATCGATGGTCTCTTCGTATTTTGATTTGGCAAATCTGTCCCTGATCGGTAAGGCAACAATGGAATCAACAGAGGTGCCGTTGTTTACCGCTTTGTTAGCTAAGTCAGCAAACTGTTTGATGATCTGCATCATCTTGTACTGACGAGGCATTGGACAGTAGGTATCGATAGGGTGGTAAGCGTTCTGCTGTAAGAAGATTTCACGAATCATTCTGGCAATTTCCAGAGTCATCTTTTGTTCCTCTGGCAGAGCGTCAGAACCGACTAACTGAACGACTTCCTGCAGTTCGGATTCACGCTGCAGAACTTCCATTGCCCATTGTCTGAGTTCAGGGAAGTCAGGAGCAACGTTCTCTCTGTACCACTTGTCTAAGTTACCAGTGTATAAAGAGTAGGAAGTAAGCCAGTTGATTGTCGGGAAGTGTCTTCTTTCTCTTAATTTAGAGTCCAGAGCCCAGAATACTCTCACAATACGGAGGGTGTTCTGTGTAACGGGTTCTGATAAGTCACCACCGGCTGGGGAAACTGCACCTACTACTGAAACTGAACCGACGCTGCCGTTAAGATTCTCGGCACGGCCAGCTCTCTCATAGAATTCAGAGAGTCTTGCCGACAGGTAAGCAGGATAACCTTCTTCACCAGGCATTTCTTCTAAACGAGAGGAAATTTCTCTCATTGCTTCGGCCCATCTGGAAGTGGAGTCAGCCATTAAAGACACGTTGTAACCCATATCACGGAAGTATTCCGCGATGGTCATTCCCGTGTAAACGGAAGCTTCACGAGCAGCCACAGGCATGTTAGAGGTGTTAGCAATCAGAACGGTTCTCTGCATGAGTGGTTCGCCAGTCTGAGGATCTTCCAGCTTAGGGAATTCTGACAGTACTTCTGTCATTTCGTTTCCTCTTTCTCCGCAACCGATGTAAACCACGATTTCAGCGTCAGACCATTTGGCTAACTGCTGCTGAGTAACGGTCTTACCAGTACCGAATGCACCAGGAATGGCTCCTGCTCCGCCCTTAGGCAGGGGGAACATCGTGTCGAGAACTCTCTGACCAGTGATCAAAGGAATATCTGGTAAGAGTTTCTTGACAATCGGACGTCCCATACGAACCGGCCATTTCTGTAACATGGTGATTTCTTTACCGTCGACAACCGCTACGGTTTCATCGATGGTGAAATCGCCACTTTTGATATCTTCCAATTTTCCACTTACACCATGGGGTACCATGATTTTGTGGGAAAGATAGAATTCTTGAACGGTACCGAGGACATCGCCAGGTTTGACGACATCGCCGACTTTAGCAACAGGGGTAAAAGTCCATTTCTTGGAATGATCCAAACCGGGAGCAGATACTCCTCTGTTAATGAAATCGCCCATCCTAGCCATTAAGACTGGCAGGGGTCTCTGAATACCATCATACACACTGCTCAACAAGCCTGGTCCTAGTTCAGCAACCAGGGGCTGGGCAGTATCGATAACTTTCTCACCAGGTTTCAACCCAGAAGTTTCCTCGTAAACCTGAATGATAGTCTTGTCGCCGGAGATTTTGA
Organism: uncultured Methanomassiliicoccus sp.; assembly: GCA_905203995.1. GTDB lineage: Archaea > Thermoplasmatota > Thermoplasmata > Methanomassiliicoccales > Methanomassiliicoccaceae > Methanomassiliicoccus_A. Next base: position 46,947 of record CAJKXZ010000007.1, read on the forward strand.
TAACCTCACCCATAAGGCCTTCTTCCCCGACCTGCATGACATCATACATTTTGGGGGAGATGCCCGTCGCGGTTACGACAGGTCCAGCGACTCTGTAAATCTCTCCTTGCTTAGCCTTAGCCATATTAATCCCTCTCAGTCTTATACAAATCAACGCCAATTGCGCTCTTGACTTTCTCTCTCAAATCGCCTTCTTCTCCGCCAACTTGTACTACGACCGGAGAAATACTATCCAATGCTTTCTTGCGAGCGCTAGAGGATATGCGCGAGATGTCTTCCGAATCCACTGCCAGGATACCGATGGAATTGTCTGTAATGATCTCTAAAAGTTTAGACTCATATTCCTCTGGTTCAACAGTAAAAATGTATTTTACTCCGGCCAGACGGAAGCCCATTACAAATTCTTCACTTCCAATAACTGCAAAGTCCATCAGATCACCAGCAGTTTCTTAATTAGTTCGTTGTCCATGCCGCTTGCCTTTCCCCTGGCGATGATGCGGATGTTGTCAACTTCAATCTTCTTTCTAATGATATAATCCAAGATAGGCAACACCGATAACGGATAAAGATGGGAAAATCTTTCTGCCTCCTTGGCCAAGTACTTGTCTAATTTAACCATTACTGGGTTCAGAGAACCGCTGGCTTTTGTTCTTTCTAAGGCGTTTTTGATTTCGTCATAGAAAGAGAACTTAGAGAGTTCATCGATTAAGTTATCGAAGGACTCCAAGCCTGCAAGTCTGTTTAATTCAGTAATGGAGAGTTCGTTGCCGCCACCGGGGATGAAATAGGCCTTTACTTTTTCAGCCGGCATCTTATCCATCTTGAGTTTGAGCAACGTTCTTAAATTCACAATATCAATTTCACGCTTTACGAATGAAAGAAATTGCTTATCTGACTTCTTGTTGGCATCAATGGATTCCAACAGTTTTTCATAATAAGTGAAGTCAAGATAATCTTCTACCGCAGCTAAATTGCCATCCCGTTCAAGTGATAGGGTTATATCTGCAGGAATCTGCAGTCCCAGCTTGCGGGCAGCAGTCTCGAGAATCTCGGTCATGCTGTCTAAAGCAAGCAAGGCATTGAGATTTTCCTCACTAAGAGTTCCTGCAGGTACAAGGTCTTCCTGGATTTCTTCTACGGTGGCATTAGAGTACTTTCCTCTGAGGATGGTTTTGATGTTCCACATATCCCATCTGCGAAGATATCCTGCCACGATTTCTTTCAAATCACCAGAGCAGAATCCAATGATAGATCTGTAGGTGTGAGCGAGGTTTCTGGAGGTTCCCAATTCGATGAGATCGACTCCAGAATACTTTGAGGCTAGTTCAGCCATCTCAGTTTTGTACTGCGTTTCACCCATGAATCTACCGATCTCATTGAGATCCATCATTAGCAACTTGGGGTAGTTGTCTTTGGTCAGCAGGAGGCTTTTTTTCGATTTGATCCTTGCTGTTGCGTAAGCGTAATTGCCTTTCCCCCGACGCCCTCGTACAATCATTTGTTCACCAGTTTCCTTTACTCGAACAGGATGTTCGATATTTCTTTCAGATCCTGATCCCAGATACCTTCCAAGATCGTCCTGAAGCGGAAGTCAAGACGGACAGTGCCGTCTGTACTTTCCAAAATCAAGCCCGATTCCATGTCAGTTTCTATGAGTTCTCCAATGCCGTCAACGTTGGCTAAAAGTTTTTTCTCTCCCTGAGGGCAAAACACCTTGGGAGAGGGGATGACTTGTGAGCCTTGGTCGACGATCTTCTTGTAAATGTCGCCTTTCTCATTAGCATTTAAGTCTGAGAGTTCAGCGAGCATTTCCTCGAAGGTGCGGTTGAGAATGTCTTTCCTCTTGTTGAGCACGATCTTTTTGGCATCTAATTCAGCGCTGGAGATCTCTTGGCGCTTGATGCGCTCAAGAGCGTCCTGCAGCTCTTTCTCTTCAGCCTTACGCATGTTTTCGATTTTCTGATCGGCTTCCAAGAGTATCCTGGATCTTTCATTCTCCGCTTCCTTGACAATGGCTTCAGCTTCTTTGCTGGCATTGCCAAGGATTTCGTCGGCTATCTTGTCCAATGACATGGATGAGCCTCTCTTACATGTTGATCCAAAGCAGGATAGAGATAACCAGACCGAAAATTACGATGGTTTCAGGAATGACAGTAAGGATAAGACCCTTACCGAACAATTTTTCATTCTCAGCCATGGCACCAACAGCTGCGGCACCGATGTTTGCCTCAGCAATACCGGATCCGATACCGGCTAATCCAACTGCAAGTCCTGCTCCAACTGCTATAAGTCCTGCTGCATCTACCATATTTAGTCCTCCATTGTTGTTATTGTGTGTTTTCTTACTATTTTCAGGGGGTTGAATTCTACTCCACCGCCCTCAAAGAATCTGTTAAAGAGTTCAACATACTCCAACCTGATACTGTGGAGTCCTGCCGAAATTATTGCTAGTATGAAGATCATTAAATGACCAAGGATGAATATTCCCAGTCCTGCTACTAGCATTATACCGCCGCCGGGTGCCATCATTTCCAGAGCGATCATGTTGAAAGCCAGCGCCATGCCTGCTTTAGACATACCGATGGCGGCTATCCTTGTGTAGGACAGCACGTTGCTTAAGACTTCAGGAGCTTCAATGATGGCTGTTCCTCCTTCAGCCTTAAAGGCCATTAATAGACCAACTACAAACAGTACAATGCCTGCTATGAATGATATGTCTGTGAAGTTCATTTCTCCTGATCCTGAAAGCAGGTTATCAACAAGCCACGGGATCAAGACAGCAAATCCTACAAACATTAAGATCCAAGAGAGTTTCTCAAACACAGCCTCTTTGATTCCATGCCTGATGGTTGTGTTGTAGAAACCGATAATTAGACCTAGTAAGAGATGTGCAATACCTACCCAGACACAAGCGTATAACAGGAGTTTTACACTGCCGAGTTTTGTAACGTATCCCAATTGTACAGCGAAGTCACCAACGTTGAATAAAACGTGTGGCAGAGATACACCTAAGAGTGTCTCCCAGCTGAGTGCCCCTACTTCAGCAGCATGGAACTCAATACCAAACATATCGCCATACAAGAATAGTCCGAAGAAGATTGAGGTCAGACCTCCATAGAACAGCATTGTAGCAATGCCGCGCCATTCTTCACTCTTGCATCTCTTTAAACCAAGGAGACCAAGGACTGTAAAAGGAATACCATAACCTACATCACCGACCATCAAACCAAAGAAGATTGGGAAGAAGATCGCGACCGTGATTGTAGGGTCAATTTCATTATACCGAGGAGTTGACAAAAGTTTAGTGAAGAAAGTAAAGCGTCCAACGGTCTTACCGTGTTTGAGCTCAACAGGAACTTCTTCCTCTACTTCTACTGGCTCCTCTTCATTATATCCGCTCGCTTCTGCATGCTCTTCCTTGCGCTCTTTGGTGTACAAAACCTCAAGGTATACATTGTCACCAACTTTCTTGTTAAAAGCATCAGAAATTGAGCCAAATTCTTTCTCAGGCACCCAGGCCTCGAGCACAAAAGAGTGTTCTGTGGCGCCCATTCTCAAAGGAAGTTCCGCCTTTTCGACGATAATGCTAAGATGCTCATCGGCAGCAGTAATGAATGGTGCATATTTGCCTCTGATTTCAGCTAGCTTAGCCTCGATGTCTTCCAATTGTTTGTTTACATCAGCTAGTTCATTTTGCAATTCAGCAACCATCTGCGAAGGCATACCTTTTCCTTCAGGTATAGGCACTTCACTGAAGCCCTGTTGCGAAAGAACACGCTGAGCCTCTTCCAATTTGGATAGAGCCACAAACAAAACAATAAAAGAGTTGCTTCCCTTGAACAATTCGTATTCATTCTGTAATGCGTCTTTCAACGCAGTTTCAGGATCAATTTGAGAATATCCGGCAATTACGCCTAAAGATGAATAGCCACGATACAACTCCAAATCCAAATCCACTTTTTTAAAGGGATCCAGAGAAGCTATTCGCGTATTCAGTTCAGACAATCTGGCCAACATCGAGTTTTTGGACTCGACGATACCAGCTATCTGCCTTTCAATCTCGTCCATTGTCGATTGAAGGGATTCTTCAATTTCCTTTACAGAAATCTTATCACTGTAAGTGTGCCCCTCAATCTCTAGATCTTTTTCCATAGACCTAAGCTTCAAAAGCTTCAAAGAAGCATCCGAAGCTGCCGAGAGGGGGGATCCTAGTGTAAATCCTTCCTCTCCATCTGCTGGAAAATCTATAACATGAACATTTTCGAGACTATAAAGAAGATCGATAGTTGCCGGTAATTGATCCTTGGTCCCAACGACCAATATCTTACTCATTGATTCCGGTAGCAGCATCGAATGTCCTCTCGAATTGTTGCTTGATCATCATTTTTGCTTGGGGAATATTTTTTACAGCCTTTGCTTCGAGTGCGGCTGCATCTTCATTCCCTTTCTGCAAAAGCCCTTCTTTTTGAGATGCCAACGAAGTTTTCTGGCTTGCTAACTCTGAAGCGGACTTGGCTTTGAGATCTCTATCAGCCTGCTGTATTTTTTCTACAGCCTCTTTACGAGCGGTTGACAGAATTTCTTTCTCTTTTACTCTCGCCTGCTCTATTGTTTGCTTTGCCTTAGACTCGGCATCTTTAACCTGGAGAAGTGTTTCAGATTTACCCACGGGTCTCTCTCCGGTGATTTTCTTTGGGAATCGGATTAACGTATATAAAAACTTCCTGATACTGTCTAGAATATGTGATGAAAAATATGGATTTATGAGAACTTATACGTTATACTGCCTCTAATCGTAACATAAGCGTTACATTCTGCATTACCGCCTCAATACTAAAAATATCAGCGGAATATCAACGAAATCCCTAAATTTTAAGAACTCAAGGGGTAGAACCCATAGTCCCCTTTGTAAAGCTTACCATTATAAACGATATAGCCGCCGCTATAAGAATAAGCTGAATTGATATAACCGATACCAAATGTGTTCGTATCAAGCGTAGTCTCACAGCCGTAATAGGTCTTGCCATCGATGATCTGATAAAAGAGCGAGACGTGATAACTAGGGTTAATGTAACTTTCTGTAAACTCATCTAGAGCAACTGCCGCAATCGCATGTTTGGGTAAAAGGACCACTGCTGATTGATAACCGCTGGCTTTGAATAAAGAAGCACAAAGAATAGCAGTGTCTTCACAATCACCCATACCATGGTAGATTGTTTCCATAGGATATGCCCAGTATTCCCCCTGTCCATAAACATAGGTATCAGGATCATTACTGGGTGGATACTCATAGCAAATATTAACAAAAGCTAGGATGAATTCAGCAAAGTTCTGATCCGTGAGGGAAGCAGTGGCGCCATAAGTCTTTTGATAGAGTTGTGCTAACCCATCAGCCATCTTTTGCAGAGTATCATTAATCACACAGAATTCTATTATTTTAGAAGGATCAGCACCGGTTCGTAATTTATCAGGGATTGCTGAATTACTATATTCAAGATACTCAGTAAATTTGTAATTTATCTCCATATTGTATAGATGGCCATCATAAGACCAAGAATAATTCTTACTGAGATAATCATCATAAAGAATTTTTCCTGAATAAGTAACAGAGCCTGTTTTATAAGGGTCAGCACAAACTACACTGAATTCATATTCACCAGCAGCGGGCGTAATCCAAGTATAAACCGGTTCAGTTTTGTTCAGTGAAGTACCTACGTATTTATGATACCAGCCGTAAGAAGTCGTATAGGCGGTATGATGAAGGTCAGTTAACGTCCAGTTAAAAATGCTATAGTTTGCTGCTGCCGTGTCAGAGAGGGTAATTATCAGATATCCTTCTTTATTGAACTCCGCTGAAAGAGTTCCGTTAGCAAAATCACCAGTGGCTTTGATCAGTGCCGTCTCACTTGGTGATCCTTCGATAATTATATAATCATCAGTGGGGAAGGTGTTTTGATTGTCAGGGTCTTCTTCCTGTTGGGCGTATAAAAAGCTGAAACAGACGGTAAAGACTAAGAGTGCACAAATAATGATGCTCAAAGCTGCAATTAAATAGATATTATTAGATTTTTTTCGCGGCTGCTGATAAACAAACTGCGGCGGTTCCGTCCTGCAAGTACTGCCAGAAGAAGAATGTAAATTATGCCCGCAATGAGAGCAGAAATTAGCATTATCTTTAGTAATTTCTTTTCCGCATTTCGGACAGAACATAAAAATTCTAACAACCTATGCCCTTAAGAAGCTTGTGGCCTTTCTTTAACAAATGATATTATGGAGATTATGTTGGTAAACGCAGACTCATTCTTCTCCAACATACCTTCTGACGATCACGTTGCTCTCCTCAAGAATTTTTCTTGAAAGCGGATCGACATAATCATCAAGATAGACTACTTCCCTGATACCGGCGTTGATGAGAATTTTAGCACACAGAACGCAAGGGAAATTGGTAATGTAAATTGAAGCATCTTTTACACTTACCCCGAAATATGCTGCCTGAATAACTGCATTCTGTTCAGCATGCACCCCCCGACAAAGTTCATGACGTGTCCCCGATTCAATATGATTTTCAAGTCTGACACAACCTGTTTCCATACAGTGCTTAAGACCGCGCGGAGCGCCGTTGTAGCCAGTCGTAAGAACTCTTTTTTCTTTGACAATGACTGCTCCCACACTGCGTCTTAAACAAGTAGATCTTGTAGCTGAAAGCTGGGCCATACGCATGAAATAAGTGTCATTGTCAGGGCGGGAAGGCATAAGCTGTCATACCAACCATACCATATTTACCTTATCATACCCTGATCTTATCTTAACCGTAAAAATCTCAACATAGTTTTTTCTAAGACTCGGCTGATAAAGTAGAGTGGACAAAGAAAAATCTTCTACTCTGAAAACGATTATCTGTATCCCCGCCGCAGTGTTGTTAGTTTTCATTGTTTTATTTGCTTACAGTGGAATTTGGCCACCGTTAGTAGTTGTTGATTCTGAAAGTATGCAACATGGAGAAAACAGTTCAATTGGAACTATTGATACGGGAGACATAGTTATTGTTAAAGAAGTAAATTCTCTAGGGGAAATTACCACTTATGTAGAAGGATTATCTACTGGCCATCAAACATATGAAGGGTATGGAGACGTAATAATTTATAATTCACAATATTTGAATAAATCTATTATCCACCGTGCTATAATTGAGTTGGAATATGATGATTTAACAAATACTTTTAGTGCGCCTTCTTTAAAAGATCTTGATGAAAATCTTTGGGAAGCTGATGGTGGTCATTCATACAGTGGTCTCCAAAATGAAATAATCATAAAAAATGTAGAGTATCTTGACAGTAAAGAGATTAGAATTAATTTACAAAATCTTCTCATTGACATGGGCAGCCGGCCACATGGAGGAATTGTAACCATGGGCGATGGCAATACAAGAATTGATCAAAATTCTGGCATCGCTGATCTTGTGCAAGAAGAAGACATTACCGGCAAAGCAAGAGGAGAATTACCCTGGTTTGGCATCATTAACTTGCTTGTCAATGGTCATGATTTAAGTGATATTCCAGAGAATAGCCAGAGAGATCTAGTTATTGCTTTGATTTTAATTATCGGCATTCCCCTTATTCTCAGTGAAATCATTGAGCGTAAAAAGAAGAAATGATTAGATTAAAGTTGTTTGATTTTTGGGACGGTAGTTCTTAAGCAACTGTAACAACTCATCTTCTTCCAGAATCTTTTTAGTTTCACTGATAGGTACTGAAAGATCTATTTCTTTAGTGCGGCCACCGCGGCCAAATGATTTAACGCGGGCATGAACAATACCCATCATATCCAGCTCAGAAACTAAATCTGTAACCCGCCGCTGTGTTAAAATCTGCATATCAATAAACTGAGTAATGTCACGATAGGTTTCATAAAGTTCGCCGGTAGTAAGTTTACCGTTGCCTCTTTCTTCATTGATGATAATACTCATCAAAACAAGTTTAGACTGAGTTGGAAGAGTTTTGATAGCTTCTGTCACACAATCCAATTCAATTTTGTTTTTAGCCTTATAAACGTGGGCTTCAGTGACTTTATCATCACCATTACGCTCTGCGATTTCTGCAGCTACGCGCAGAAGATCTAAGGCTCGACGAGCGTCACCATGCTCTTGGGCGGCAAGGGCAGAACATAAAGGCGGAACGCCGGGATCGATTACATCAGGATAAAAGGCCAATTTAGAACGCTGGTCAAGAATATCTCTTAATTGTTCAGCATTGTAAGGAGAGAAAACCATTTTTTCTTCTCCTAAGCGGCTGCGGACACGAGGATCTAAAAATTCAGTGAATTTCAAATCATTAGAAATACCAATAAGTGAAACTTTTGATCTTTCAAGATCATCATTGATCCGCGAAAGATTGTACAATACGTCATCACTTGATTTGTAAACAAGTTTATCTATTTCATCCAGAACAATAATAACGACGCGGTTAAGCTCATCAATTTTTTCTCTGAGAATATTATAGACACGTTCAGTGCTCCAGCCAGTAAAAGGAATGCGTTCCTCGAATTTGTCAATGACCATATTTCCAATATTCTGAAGAACACCATACTGGGTGTCGACAACTTCACAATTCATGTAAAGATAGCTCACACGATTAAATTCACGATCAGCCTTCAAAATTTCTTTACCCAGATATTTTACAGAAGCTGTTTTTCCCGTACCAGTTTTTCCAAAAATAAGAACATTAGATGGTCTGTCGCCCCTTAAGGCTGTTACTAAAATTGATGCCAATTGATTGATTTGTTCTTTACGATGAGGCAGTTCATCAGGAATATATGATGGCCTTAAAATTTCCCTATCTCTTTTAAAGATCTGCTTTGAACTCATGTATTTGTCAAAGATGTTGCCGCCAGTGCCGTCCATACGTATACCCCTAAAGAGATTACAATATCAGATAACAAATCCTCGTTTCTATGATATCCAATAAAGTGCTCACCACGTAAGACGACTTTATCCATATGAAATAGCAATTGATATGCCTCGTCAGATATCTGCATAAGAAGTAAAGGTGTCTTACTTGGAGAGGGAGAGAGCTTTAGGTATTTGATTCATACGCTGACAGGATCTATCATACAAACGATTTACGAAGATAGATCACGAATTAAACAGTAGACCCCCACCCCTTCATTTCCACTGCAAAAATTTTTCTCCATAGCGTTACCTGTTCCTTTACAAATTTTAGTAATTTTGTAATGATGTTGATTACAATGTGTACATTAGAAAAAATGATAATTTCTTGTAGAAGCTTTTTGAAAAAATTGTAGTAAATATAGAAAAAGAATCTACATATTATATTA
>CAJKXZ010000008.1 GCA_905203995.1 uncultured Methanomassiliicoccus sp.
ATCAACAGCTGGTTATGGTGTATATGCCGCTAATTACTCACAGGTAACAGCTGGTAAAGATGTTGAGATTATTGCTGGTTACTCTGCAATTTCCGGTAACGGAAACAATCAGGGAGCCTCCATAACGATAACTGGTGGAAAATATACTTCCGAAACATCTGCAGCAATCTTCTTCCCTTCAACAACTACTCTGGAAGTAACTGGTGGAACATTTATTGGAAAAACTGGCTTTGATATCAGAGCAGGAACTGTAACAATTTCTGATGCAGTAATTTCACTTAATAAAAAGGAACCCATTGATGAAACAGGTACTTCTGGACCCTCTTCTTGGGGTATGGGTGTTGCTGTAATTGATAAAAGTGCATACGCTTCAGGAACAGATATTTCTGTTTCAATCAGTAATACAACTGTAACTGGTGCAACATATGATGTGTATATCGGAGATTTGAACAGAAATACCGAGAATGGAGCATTCAAGTCAGAAAATCTTGATGAAAAAATTACTTCTCTGAATCATAAGATATCTTTAGAAATTAAAGATGATGAAGGCAATTCTCTTTTAAAATATGCTGCTGAGTCTGGAAGTTCAGTAGGACGAATCATTTCTTCAATTGAGGGAGTAATTGAAGTAGGTTCTGCAGCTAAACTTCAGAACGCTATTGAAGTTTGTTCTGGAACAATAAAACTTACAAATGATATTGATTTCTCCACTGCAACAGCACCTCTTAAATTCGATAAAAAAGCAACTCTCGATCTCAACGGCAAAACTTTAACAATTAAGGGTGACGCTAGAATTGAAGTAGTTGCTGGCGGCGATCTGACAATAACTGATTCCAGTGACAGCAGTGATAAAATAGGAAAAATTGAACATACTGTAACAGCGAACGAAAGCTCTGCCATAAGCGTAACAGGCGAAGAGAGTAATGTTGCTAAGCTTACTTTAGATAAGTGTGAGATTACCGTCTCAGGTTCAAGTGAAAGCGTAGACGGTTATGGTATCTTCGCTGCAAAATATTCGGAAATAACATCTGGTGAAGGAGTTACCATTACTGCTGGTTATTCAGCAATTTCCGGTCACGGCACAAACCCTAACGTGGACATCAACATCACTGGTGGGGAATACACTTCAAACAAATTTGCTGCAATTTATTTCCCCTGTGTTGGAAACTTAACAATCTCCGGCGGTAGTTTCACTGGATTATCTGGTATTGAAATAAGAGCTGGCGATGCAAGTATAAGCAACGCCACAATTACTGCTACTGGAAAGTCTAACAATACCGTTGCCGCGTTTAATCAACCTACCAACTGGGGTATGGGCATTGTCGTATTTGATCACCAGTCATACGCAAATGGTGGCACTTCAAAAGATCAAAACGAATACCTTGACATCAACGTATTCATCAACAATGTGACATTCAAAGACAATCCAAACTTTGACATCTATGTCGGCAAACATCCTCTGGATGCTAATGCTAAATCTAGCGGAGGCACCACATTTGTGCAGAACAATGAAAAAACAGTGCACGACATTAACATAGTCGTCAACGATGTTGATTTCGAAGGAAAAGGACTCTATTTGTATGGAGCGAACGATGTAGAGATCACCAACTGTAACTTTAAAAACATCAACACCTCCGCTGATTCTGATAAAAATAATGTAAATGCTATTTACTTATGGGATTGTCGCGGATCCATCATCATTGGTGGCAGTGAAGAAACAGGAAACACAATTGAAAACGTTCCTGAAATATCTAGTAATGCTCTTCATTATGGGCGTGGAATCTTCATTTACAACTGCGATACAAATCATATAATGATAAGTCATAATGAAATTTCAAATATTGCATACAACGCCATCCAGATAGTAAGTTGGGGTATTAAAAACGAGCCTAATCTCTACATAGCCTACAACACAATCGAAAACTGGGATGCAGATAAAGACAGTGTTGAAACTGGACACGTTGATGGTTATGCTGGCGGTCGCGCAGTGCGTATTGATATTCAAAAATCATACGCTGCGACAATCATCAACAATACCTTCTCTAAAGATTATGAGGATGGTATAAAATTTGCATCAGATCTTGGCAGCGGCACGGAGGCCAAAGGCTATGATAATGGAAACGTTCTCAAGCTAAGTGCTAAGTCAGAAATCAATAGTTATAATGTCATTTTAGATCTTGATGGTAATAAATTAAATGGAAAGGTATTGGAATACAATAATGATAAACAGGTAATCTTAGATGTAGATGCTAAAGCGACATTTAGTAATGACCCTAAAAATCTTTATAAGATAGGTGAAGACGACGCAACTGTAGGAAATCTCATTAAAGATTATGAACTCAATCCTACTGATGGCGGTTATACTTTCCATCCCACTGGAACTCTGCAATACGTAACAGGTTACACTGGTTTTTCAAGTAATGCCGCGATGCAGTCAGGATACTACCTGCCGTTCAGAATTACTTTCGACAAATCAAATAATAATTTAACCAACCTTTCAGTCACTCTTAGTGGAAACACAGACAAAACTGTTGGAGTTAGTGCATTAGACTCTAAGGGAAATGAAGAGAATGCCTACATGGATGTTGTATTCTTCATCGGAAGTCTTTCTTCGATTGAAATTACTGTCGACACAGATAAAACTGACAACACACCAGGAGTTACTTATGTAATCTATCTCGGCGGTTTAGTTTTGGAACAATCTGTGATAACAGCACCGTTAGTCGATAACAGCAATGTAAATAATCCAGTCACTCCTGACGACTACAAAGTTGAAATGAGTCTATTTTATTCCAATGTGTTTGTGCTAAATGTTACCGCACATGATCTTGTCCCGCACCACAACGGAGAAAATAAATTAGGATACTGGGTCGGCGTTGCTATTCCGGTTCCTGCAGGAATCGATATCTCAAAGGCAAAGTATTCGTTTATTGAAAAACCGATTAAATCAGAGATAAATAAACCTCTCAGTAATTCCGATCTGTACTCAATTGGTGATAAAAACTACGTTTGTTTCTACTCCAATGTTGATGCGGATAAAGTTAACCGTTTCATTGCTGTTGACTGGGACGGTAGTGACGGTAGTGCACCACCTCTGTATTATTTTGTCAACTTTGATGCAATTTACACTTCTGATGAATTTAAGCCGGCACCACTCGTTGATCACGCTACCAAACCTGGCAAAGAGATAAAACTTGAGGAATACTCAGTAAAAGTAGGAACTGCAGGCATCACAACTCTTTATCTGACAGCTAAAGACGTTCCTAATCATGTCAATGGTGCAAACACTTCTGGATACTGGGTAGGCATAGGATTCAAAGCTCCCAAGAATGCTGACTTTGATAAAGCCCAAATTGTTACTGGATGGGGAAGACCATATGCTTCAATAGTTTCAGGGAACTACACTGAGGGTGGCTTTGACAGCAAATTTACTGATGGAGAAGACACTTACTTCACCACTTACTACAACGTAGGTTCAAGCAAGTATCAAGATCAGGCATACATCATGATCTATTGGAATGGATTCGAATCAACTACTGTTTCAGACGATGATCGACCTGACATCTACCTCATCGACTTCACCAACGTCTCGAAGAAATCTTCTTCAGGCAGCGGCGGCGGAGTTCCTGTAACACCCCCAGTAACTCCGGAAGAGCCCAAGGAACCAATCATTCCTGACAGCAAAGGCAACGCCGAGATCAAAGTCGATGAAGAGAAAGCAGACAAGCTTGTACAGGAAACAGTCACTTCCGGTTCCAAGACTCTTGAGCTGATCAACAAAGACAGCATTGAAGGAACGGTAACTTCCGTAACGGTAGCTGTTGAAGACTTAAAGACTATTTCTGACAAGATTGAAAACAATCAGAACATCAATTCCGTCTCAATAGCAACTTCCGCTGGTGAAGTCATCATTGAGAAAGATGTGTTAAGCGACATTCTTGCAAACACTGATGCGGAAACAATCGTGGTCGAAGTAGTTGACGCGAAAGATCAACTCAATGAAGAGCAGAAGAAAGTCGTCGGTGACAATCCTGTCTACGACATCAACATCCGTGCCGGCAGCGAGTACATCACCAACTTCAACGGCAACTCTATCACCATTTCGATACCGTATGAACTTCAGCCCGGAGAAGACCCCAACAACCTCGTTGTCTACTATCTCAAAGATGACGGCACTGTCGAGAAGATGAAAGGAACTTACAAAGACGGTAAAGTCTCATTCGAGACCAACCACTTATCAAAGTTCGTCATCGCCTACGAAGCTCAGGAACCAGTAACACCCGACAACCCGGACAAGCCAACAAAAGAGGACAATGACAACACTCTCTACTACATCGTAGCAGCAATCGTCGTTATTCTCATCATTGTGGCTTTAGCCTACTACTTCGTGAAGAAGAAACAGTGAGACAAACGTTAAACACTAAGCGAATCAATCAAGACTGCTAACGCAGTCTTTTATTATTTTTACTATCTTTAGCTTAATATCTTTGTTCTTTCTTAATTGATCTTCTTTATCATCTACAATATGCTTGTTTATTACATAATTAAACTAAACATCCATGAGCAAGGCCAGATGAGAATCAAAGCTGGCAGTAAATTAACTGCACTGATTTGTTTAATCTGCGCGATATTCAAACCCAAGACAAAAGTAAGCAATCCGCCGACCGCAATGAAATCATTAAGCATTGCTGGGGTTGTCAGAGGAATAATAAACTGCGCACAGTAGAAACAAAGGCAGAGAATTACAAACTGCGGCAAGACGATTAAATTCATCGCCCAGCCGAGCGTTGCAGCAAAAATCGTCGCGGCAAAAATATCCATGACGGCCTTTGAAAGCAGAATGGTAAAGTCGCCGGAGATACCTTCGCTAATCGCCCCGAAGATATTAGTTCCACTGGCACAGAAAGTAACAGCGACAATCAAGTAAAACTGCATGTATTCGTTTTTGTCACCAGTAATTTTGAAATGCAGTTTTTCCAAAACTCTTTGAAATGATGATTTTACTTTATCATCTAAATTAACTATTTCGCCGATCAATGCACCCAAGATCAACGCCAGAATGACAGCCGGCAGTGAATGGAGTTTGATGATTGAGACGATTCCGATCGCAATCGCCGCCATGCCAAAGACAACATTCATCGGCTGTTTGATGCGGCACGGCACCCGCTCTTTCAGCAGACTGCCGAGAATGCCGCCGGCTAAAACGCAGCCGCAGTCAATTATCACGCCGATAGGGATCATTGTCTTCACTTCCTCCTTTTAAAAACGCTGGCAGCAGTATTCGCACTACCTCATCAAGTTTATGGTTAAGAAGGAACTATGTGCAAGATCAATTAAGAAAACAAAACGAAAACTAAAGTTAAATCATTTTAAAAAGAAGTAAAAAAGGAAAGGGTCAAAGACCCAATTTAACGTTTATTGATACGCCTGATCGTCGGTGACGTGTTCGTTCCAGAAATAGTACTGGGAACGCTCTTTCTGCGCCGAGGAAATGTCGGTGCTTAAGCCTTTCATGTAAGTGCCGTAGCGTTCTTTGATTTGTTCTTCGGCGGTACGGCTGCGGGCTTTCGCTTCCAAGACGTGTTTTTCATCGATGACCGGGGAATCCATGAAGACGGCAATATCGCCGGCAGAGCGGATGAGACCGCCGAGTTCACGCAGACGCAACGTCAAAGAATTCTCTTTACCGTCGATCACTTTCGCGCGGCGGCGGGCTTCAAGAATCACGGCTTCAATCGCCGCCCGGGTGGCCGGTGGAATCTTACCGTCGGTAGCGATTTCCTGCGCCGTAAACTGCGCTAAACGGGCGCGGTTGAGGTCGTTGTCTTCCATGAAGGTATCGACCAAGACTTCGTAACCGTCACCGGCAATTCGCGACCTTAACGGCGAAAGCACGTTTTCTAAGTCTTGAATGTTGCAGGCGCCGACGAGAATGAAGTCGCAGGGTACGTTATCTACCTTAACGGAAGCACCGGCTGACTGCGGGTTACGCCCGGAAATCGGAAAACGCTTTTCCTGCATAGCCGTCAGAATAAAACGCTGTGTCGGACCGAGATGAGATAATTCATCAAGGAATAAAACACCCTGATGAGCTTCATGAATCGTTCCGGGAATCACGCGGTCATAAGGCGGCGTCCCCAGCTGCACATGGCCGCCGAAGGGGTCATGACGCACATCACCGAGGATTTCCGTCTCGCTGGCACCGGTTGCGAGCACAAATGGATTGCGCTCTAACGGCACTAGTACTTTTCGCGGACGCTGTTTTTCAAATTCTCTTCGGCGTTCCAGTGCTTCCTGGTCTAAAACCCGAATCTGCTCGCCGCTGCGTTCGAAAACCACGACTTCCTCTTTGTCAAAGCGTTTGCGGGTAGTCGTTACTTTTTCTTTGGCTTGGTTAGCGGCTGCCGGCACCCCGATCGATTCCATCATGTTGCCGATGAGATCGCCGAAAGGATTGTTCGGCTGCGCTTCCTGGCCGGCTTTCGGCTGGTCGCAGGAAGGACAAGTCTTCTCGCGCGGTGAAGAATAGTAACCGCAGCTTTTGCAGCGGAAACCGAGTTTCTCCGCCACCGCCGGCGGGGCCATCTGCGGTTCGATCAGCTCGCCTTCCGCGTAACCTTTGGATTCTTTCTCCTTTTTCAGCTCCGCTTCGGTAAGCACTTCGACCATCGGCCGTTCGGGATTTTCAGGATTGTGGACAATGCGCACTTCCTCCGTCGGCCGCGGCAGGTGTAAAGCTAACGCCTGCGCGATCATTGATTTGCCGGTACCCGGCGGACCAACTAACAGCAGATGCCGCTTTTGGCGGGCGGCGATCCGGGCCAGTTCGACCGCTTCGTCCTGACCGATGACGCGGTCTAAAGGATCCTGCGGGATGGCAATATCCGCGGTGGTGGAAATAGACCGTAAGTCTATCTCCTTACGGATGTCAATTTTTTCAGGCATTTAATTCGTCCTTCGTCCAGATCTCGACATTCTCCGGCTGCTTGGCGATGTTGCCGAGTTTGGTACCGACAATCGTTGCGATTCCCATACCGGCGGCAATATCGACAATCCGCTGGGTAATGATGCCGTCGAAAACCACGGAACCGACGCCGTCGACCCCGCCTTTGAGGGTGTTGACCAGCTCACGGACGGAAACTTCGCGGATTACTTCACCGTCAGCACCGAGAATGTTGGCTTTGGAAGTGGTAGCCAGACTGTTAATCATTTCTTTGTATTTCAGCTGCGCTTCAGAAAGTCCGCTGGCGGCTTCTTTCTCTTCGTCAATTTCGGCGAAGGGATCGACAGCAGGTTCTTCCACTGCTTCTACGACCGGCTCTTTCTCTTTCTTCTTGCGCTCGCGCGGCTCGCGGTGGGCGCGGCTCTCGCGCGGTTCCCGCTGGCGCTTTTCCGGACGCTCCGGAGCAGCTTCGGGTTTCTCTACCACTAAATGCTGCTCGGGCTTCTCGACGATAGCCACGACCTCTTCCTCTTTAATTAAAGCGGGAGCGGCGTCAGGCACCATGTTGTACATTTCCATGTACTGCTCGCCGGGAATCTTGTTGCGCAGGCATTTCATGATCTGTTTCTGCGTCAGCTCTTCGACTTCCATGCCGCGGGGGGCCCGCGCCACGAAGTCAACTTCCGCCACCTGGAATAATTCTCTTAAAATCAAATCGCCGCCGCGGTCACCATCGACAAAGGCGGTGATGATTCTTTCACGGCTGAGATCCATGACTGTTTTCGGCACGTTGGTGCCTTCCACGGCAATCGTATTCTTAATGCCGGAGCGCAGCAGGTTGAGCACATCATTGCGGCCTTCAACGACAATCACAGCATCACTGTCCGTGACGTTAGGACCGGCCGGTAAGTGTTCCTTACCATAGTGCACTAATTCTTCCAGCTGCACGCTCTGCCGGACACTTTCGGTTAAATCAATACCGGTCGTTTTCGACTGTTTGATTAACTCGGCCAGCAGTTCTTTGGCACGCTCGATGATCTTGGCTCTCTTGATTACTCTGACATCTTCAATGCCGAGAATGGTAATCTTCGCTTTGCAGGGACCGACACGGTCGATCGTTTCCAAAGCGGAGGCTAAAATAACCGTCTCCACCTGATCAAGGCTGGAGGGGATGAGCACTTCGCCGTCTGATTTTCCTTGTTTGGAAATAACTTCTACTTCGATGCGACCCATTCTGCCGCTTTTCTGCAGGTCGTGCAGATCCAGCTCGTCGCCTAGTAACCCTTCGGTTTGTCCGAAAATTGCACCCACCACATCTGGCTTCTCCACAATGCCGTCGGCCTGGAGTCTTGCTTTAATCAGATATTTGGTGGTGCTGGGATCAATATTCATTTGTACACCTCGTATTTATCAAAACCAGCTCAGAGTTAGAACTAAAACATACGCGCTTTGCCATTACAGAATATGGCATAGATCGGTGCCAACCATCATGCGGATGAATGTTAAAGGATTGTAAAATTCCCACCCTTAGCCGGATGGAAACGATGATAGTGAGTATGAATAGTCAGAACTAAGCTGCTTTCCAGCGTCCATAGTGAACAAGGTAGTTTATAACTCTTTGCACGCATTCTTGTCTTGGAGAAAGTTGGATTATTGATCCATCTTAGCCGCCAGAGGCGACTTTCAGCAGCTTTAGTTCCTCGCCGGCGGTCAGCGGGCAGTCGACGGGAATCGGTTTCCGCTGGCGGAGAATGATGTGCGCATCCGGCCGCAGCTCCAGGGCGCTGAGTAAATCGGCGGCGGTGCTGCCTTCGGCGATCTGGACCGCCGTTTTTTTATTTTCATAGAGGACCGTTACTTCCATCTCCGCTTCACTCCTGCTGCTTGTTGTAGAGTAAGGCGGCGGTGATGGTAATGATTACGGCTGAAGCCCCGAGGGAAACGCCCCACAGCGCGTAGTCTGCCAATACTAATACGCCCATGATCACGAGGGCGATGCCGAAACCGCTGGCGATAATCCTGTTGCGCATTGGTAGTGCCTGCTGCTTAGTCATGGCACCGGCATTGAAAATTAGGTTTAAATAACATGGTCTGTTTGCAGAGGAGCAGGCCGAGGTAGTCTAGTCCGGTAAGGCGGCGGTCTCGAATTGGACAAATGTCTCCGAGTAAACCGCTGGCGTCTCGCCACGGGAGTTCAAATCTCTCCCTCGGCGCCACTGTTTTCTTAATTCTCTAACTGGCTGACTGCTTTTTTTGTGGAAGAGTACGCTACGCAGGGGGCAGGCGTATATGTGATGAGCTCGTTTTTCACCGATAGTTAAGGCGGTGAAGGAATGAGTTCACAAGAGACGTTTAAGATCCGCGGCAGCGCTGATACTTCTTATCTGCAGCGGACGATTGATCAAATGATTTGGGAGTTTATGGAGGCCGAGCAGATCCCCGGGCTGACGCTGGCGATTGTGCAGGCGCCTTATATCCCGCGGGTCGTCGGCTACGGCCTGGCTGACGAGCAGCAGCGGCGGCTGGGAGCACCTAACGATGTTGGCTTCTGTTACCAACTACATGCTGCATGTGCACAAGGTGACAGAGTTTTCACAGAGTATTGAAAAGACGCTCGCTCTTTCTCTTCCGTACGACTACATCTCGCAGGCGTTTACGGCGGTGGCGGTCATGCAGCTTTATGAAGCTGGTGAACTGGATCTTAATGACTCGCTTGGTAAATATGTAACTAAAGTACCGTCGGCCTGGCAGGAGATTACGATTTTGCAGTTACTGCGCCACGCCAGCGGTCTGCCCGACTACCGCACAGAGGCTAAATGGCAGCCTTTCCGCGAGTGGTGTTTTATTGAATTGGTTGATTTAATCAAAGAAGAACAATTACATTTTGCGCCGGGTACCGAGGTCGAGCTGAGCGCGACTAACTTTTTGCTGTTAACGGAAATCATCGAAGCGGTCAGCGGGCAGAGTTATCACGACTTTGTTACTGAAAAACAAATTGCCTTCTTAGGGCTGCGGCACACCGGTTTTACGGAAGACTTAAGCAGCTTTAAACAGGAAGATCTGACGCAGTCGGCGAATGTTCATCAGCGTTTCAAGCAGGATAAGTTGTATATCGATCCCACGGAAACCGCGACTAGTTTTACGGCGCAGGGCGCAGCAGTGGAATACATCCGCTCTTCGGCTTTGAAAGGCTTTGCCGATCTCTGGGCTTCGGCGCAGGATATTTCCTACTGGGATATCGCGCTCGCTGGTTCTGTCTTGATTCATGAGGCAGCTAACCGCGCCTTAGTCTACGCGCCCTGGTCGCTGCCGGACGGCCGCACGGTACCGGCGGTAGCCGGCTGGCATTTCTATCAGCACCGCGGCTTGATGGACATTAAAGGCTCCGTGCCTGGTTACTCTGCGTTCCTCAGCCGCTTTACTGACGCGGCTGAATTGGTTTGTGTCACCTTACTTTGCAATAAAGAAGGAGTGGACTTTACCCACCTGGGACGCCGCATTGCCGCCGCTTTCGGCGATTTGTTGGCAACTAACTACAATGACAACGAACTCTTTCTCTACGAAGGGCAGTTTAGCGCGGCGGAGACAGTTCAACGTTTAGAAGGGGAACTGCAGCAGCGGGGCATTCCGCTCTTCGCTAAGTTCGATCATGCGGCTAATGCGCAGCAAGTTAACCTAGACTTACGGCCGACGACAGTATTGGTCTTCGGGGCGCCACAGGTCGGAACGGCGCTGATGGTTGCTGATCAATCTTCTGCTCTCGAACTGCCGTTAAAAATTGCCGTCTGGGAAGACGCTGCCGGCAGCACCTGGCTGGCTTTTCCCTGGTTACTTAAACGGCTGGCTGCTTATAACTTACCAGACCAAACGGTGGTGGTTAAAATGCAGCGGCTGCTGGAAGACTTAGTCCGCAAAGCGGGCAGTATTTACTGAGGCAGCAGCCTCTTTCTTTTTTTATTTGATATATTTTTAATACTTTATTCTTGCTTTTTACGTTATTTTGGTAATAATGTTTATTAATTGCATATTATGAGTTTATTCATTTTTTTAATCTTCTAGTAAGATATGTATTGAATGTCAGAAATTAAATTTAAGTTAATAGCCAGCTTGTTGATGCATAATATTTATTGATGATTTTTAATAGCTTAGTGTCTAAACAATGCTGTGAATAGTAGTTTATATATTAATTCTCTATTTCGATAATAGATTCATATTTAGAATTGTATTTAGTGATAGGTTATTTATACTTTCAAATCTAGATTACATGATTAAGTCGACGAAGGCGCAGAAAAGAAAGCATTTTCTTGCGGCGGCCAGAGTCGTCCATAAAGCGGACCTTTAGGGAGCAAAACAGGTCTGAAGAAGGATACACTGAAAAACCATTTCCTATCACGAGGCAGTCGTTGATGACTGTAGCATGCCATGAACAATGAACGAGAGATGATAACCATGAATTTCGACAACGGTCAGCAGGATTACAACCGACACTACACCTCACAGGTCTGGGGGGGGGTCGCAATTTACTGGCAGAGTATCATCTCTAAAGTTTCAGATGCAGATTCGGAAGTTAGCCAGAGACTACGGCCAATTAGCTAGTCATAAGCCGGAGGTAGCGTAAATGAAGACTGGTAAAAACGCGACAATTATTATGACTTTAGCTGTAGTGTTTATGATGCTAGTTGTACCTCTCTCAACTTTGGCGGGGGGGGGTCTCGGAATTTGGAGTTCATGGTAATTCTGTCTTGAGTGCTGATCCCGCAGTGATTCCGGATATTCCTCAGTACGAAATACAATATGATCCCCATAATTCAGTTAATAACGTCGTTCCTGCTTATTTCAGCTTAGATTCGACAGTCGTACAGATGGCGCCTAGTAGTTGGACTGCGCCAAGCGATACTGTCTTCAACGGCTGGTATGTTGTTGATGCTTCTGATGCCTCAGGATATCTTTCTGATGCTGCGGGTAATCATTACCGCATCATGCCGGGAGACGGCATAAAATTAATTGATTCCGGCTCAATGTCTTATGACGAGACAGATGGCGTTTTAAACGTTCCCCGGCCTACTGATGCTACACAACCAACTGTCGTGCTTGAAGCTCAGTGGGATGAACCAGTCATCAAATATGTAAAGTCTGCCAGCGGTGGCAGTAAAGATGGTTCATTCGATAACCCGTATCCTGGAATCAATGGTGCACTTGTTGATTTTAGGGACAATTATCCATCTGGAACATTGTTTACTAATATTATCAAGATAATAAAGACAGATAACGACTTTTCTTGGGGAACTGTCCCTGGTGCCAAGGATGGAGTCATTCCTACTGCTACAATCATAGGCATAAACAATAATCAAGAAAATGACTCTTCTTTTAGATTGAATATTACTACCAACATATCCGTTGGAAATTTTTATTTTGATCATCTAACTTTGATTAATAAAAATACGATAAATGTTGGCAGCCGCTTAATATTTGGTGAAAATGTCAAGACAACCATCAACACTGGTGATTGGTATTTTAAAACAAATAATGGGGTCCCTTCTACTTTTAAGATAATTCCTAAAATGGGGACAACATCTCATCTAGTAATTTTAGGAGGAACCTATGAATCCATTTCTGGAATGACCAAAGGTGTTGTTGGATATGATTCATACATTTGTGTTGGTTCATCTTTGAGTGAACCTGCTAAACCAAACATCTTTAGCGTCTATGGTGGAGATGGAATAAATGAAAACGGTGGTAAAACAGGCAACTCTCACATATTGGTAAACAGCGGAACAGTAATGGAGATCATCGGGGGATGTCGTGCTGCAGGGCTTAAAAGCACTGCAAGTAATATTGAGATTACTGGTGGATATGTAAGTTATGTCAACGGGGGACCTAGAAGCGGAAGTGCACAAGTAGGTTTGGATAAAAATGATACTGCGGTGCAAATATCTATTTTAGGTGGTACTGTTGATTATATCTTCAGCGGTGCTAAAGATGGAAATCCGACTAAAGTGGATACCGCAGCTCCTGTTTACGGAAATGTCGAAATTAACATTCTCGGCGGTGACATCTATGCGGTCTTTGGCGGCGGTTATGATTTCTGGAATGATTCAATAGGCTATGGAGTTATTGGCAATATTTTTATAAACATTGTTGGAGGAACTATCGGAACCAGTACTGTCTTTAATCCAGAGGGTGGAGGAAATCCGGGGAACTTATCTGCTCAGCAGCCAAATTATTACTACTCTAAAGAGCCGGGAGTTTACGGCGGCGGTTTTAGAGGTTCTGTTTTAGGCAATGTCACTATCTCTATTGGCAATAGTGTCACAACTGGGCCGATAATCAATGGAAATATCTATGGTGGAGGTTCAGGCGGGATAGATGAATCTGGTGATAATAGCGATCAAAAGGGTCCTGCTAAAAATGATACGACTGGTCAATCATATATCGTCGGTAATGTTAAAGTTGTCATTGGCAAGGCAACGATCGAGGGTGATGTTTTCGGTGGCGGTAAAGGTGTATCGAAATCATCATACTATCGTGTGAATAGAACAGCTGGTGGATTTGGATATGCTCTAGAAATTGTACCTAATGGTGTTGATGTAGGTAATGCTAATGTAGCAACAGTTTTCGGAACAACGACTGTGCAGATTCAAAACGGAGCTTCTATATCAGGTAATATCTTTGGAGCAGGACGAGGAATTAGTAAATCGGTCTTCATCGACTTCGATCAAACCACATCTTCAATTAATTCTGCATTATACAATATGTCCTCAGGTGATATCAAATATCAATGGGAAACGACCAATCTTTTACCTTATGCTGTGCAATATCCGAAAGAATTTAAGGAAATTTCTGGTGAAACAAGTCCTAGTCTGTTAATAACCAATGAACTTAATGGTCAATACATTAGATTAAAAATCACATCAGAAGGAGAAACGATCTACAGTAATGTAGTTATGATTAACGAAGATGGGACAAAATCCAATCCTCTAATTAAAGACGTTTGGAACGATTGGAATACTGAACTTTCTCAGATTGCAACTGTGACTGGGGGATCTACTGTAAATATCTTAGGAGGAATCATTTCTAAAAATGTTTACGGTGGCGGAGCCTATGGAATTGTTGGTGAGAATGCAAATCCAACTCCCACTGGCAGTTCCAATGTAACTATCCAAGCAGCTGCAGGAACCATTATTAAAGGTAACGTCTTCGGTGGCGGTAAGGGTATATTTTCTACAAATCCTGACGCTCTAAATCTTGGATCCATCTATGCTGGTACAAATGTTGTGGTTTCAGGTACACCGCTTATTGAAGGTAACGTCTTTGGCGGCGGTGAATTAGCGATTGTCGGAACTTATACAACCACCCTTAATGGCGATCTTACGGCCGATCCTAGTGAATACTCATCAATGCAATTTACTGGCGGCAGCACATCAGTAAACATTTCTGGAGGAACTATTTCTAAAAATGTTTACGGTGGTGGTGAAGGTTCACCTAATAATATTATTTCAGGTATTGTCGGCGAGACCCAAGTGATAATCAGCGGTGCTGATACTAAAATCAATAATGTTTACGGCGGCGGCTCTTATGCTTCTGTCGGCAACGCTACAGTAAATCTCCTTGGTGAACATTATGTCTCTGATTCCCCCAATAATTCTTCTACGGAAGTTTATATTTTAGGCGGAAAAATTGCGGGAAGTGTCTTTGGTGCCGGTTACGGTAAGCAGTCTTTCGTTGCGGGTAACACCAATGTAATTGTTGGTATAAGCAATACGGGTATAGCTTCTTCAGATATTACCATCGCTGGCAACATCTTCGGCGGCGGGGAAATGGGTGCCGTTGGTGTCGTCAATAAAGAGACTAATAAAGTTTATAATGATGGATCCGGTGCCAATGTCGCTGCAAATGTAACAATCCGTCCGAACGGACATACCGTCACCATTGGAACTTTAGAAGACAATTTATTAAAGAATGGCACCGGTAATGTTTTCGGCGCGGGAAAAGGTCTCAGCAAATCTGTATATATTACACATGATCCATCAAATCATTTGTCTTTAAATTCATATTTATACAATATGTTAGATAACAGTTATCAAGTAGTTGATTATTATTCTGGAGTCTCCACCGTCAGCAGTTGCCGCTGGATTGTAACCTCTTCAGATGGCACACCAGTGACTGGATCAGATAATCTAGAGAGCTACAAATTGCCAGATGGCTTCACGGGAACAGCTTATCTTGAAGTAACAACCTCTGACAATGAAGTATTCTCCAGCAACACTTTATCATTCAACAACGGAGTGTTTAATACAACAACGCTTTCAAAAGAAGCTTGGGAAAATGAGATCAGTGAATACGTAACAATCGCCCAGGTCGCCGGCAGTGCTAATGTAACAATCTCCGGCGGCAACATTTATGGCAATGTCTTCGGCGGTGGCAGTTACGGAGCGGTTGGTATAGTTGTTGATGTGGAAAATAAGATAGTTACCAATAATCCAGATTCTCCATATAATGATCCTTCTTATGATCCAACAAAATATGACTATCATGAGATCTCTGGTGGCAATACTTCTGTCACTATCAGCGGGGGAACGATTGGAATTCTTGAATCCAGTGGACTCTACACTGTTGCCGGTACGGGCAACGTCTTCGGTGGCGGTATGGGTGAGCCGGCTACTATCACCGCTGGTTCCGTAGGCGGTTCGACAACAGTCAATATCCGTGAAGATCCCGGCAAGACTACATTAATTCGCGGCAGCGTCTATGGCGGCGGTGAAAACGGTTCAGTCGGCGACATCGTTTTGAGTATTGACAAAACGCACATGCACCAAGTACCAGCTACTAATGGTGCATTGACAAATACTTATTATTTCGACTTAAGAGTTATCGGTAGTTTAGGGGATTCAACCAACAAGATCGGCTACACCGAAGTAAACATCCGTGGTGGAACCTTTGCCGGACAAGTTCCATCAACAGACGATGACGGTAAGCCCATTATTGTCGGAATCGGTAATATCTTCGGCGGCGGTTACGGTCTCAACGCTTCCGTAATCGGTTTCACTAACGTCAAGGTCACCGGCGGCGAAATGGATAACATCTACGGCGGCGGTGAGTTAGGTATTGTCGGCAACATCAAATTTGACATCACCGACGCGATTCCCAAACTCACTAATGGTGAGACACATGTAACAATCACCGGCAGCGAGATAAGCAAGGTAATCATCAATGGCAGTGTTTACGGCGGCGGCAAGGGCTTATATTCTGACAAAATTGTAGAAATTATTCTGGGAGCCGTTGGTTCAGCAACGCACGTTACAATAGATTCAGATAAATTTGATAGTTTAAACATTCATGGCAGTGTTTACGGCGGCGGTGAGTTAGGTATTGTCGGCAGCTATTATTTAGTCTGGGATGATAATGGTACTGACAATCATGATGATGATTACATTCTTCAGGTAATCTTCAATGGTGACCTCTCAAATGACTTTTATCTAACTCCAGAACAAATAGCTGAATTGAAAACAATCCAAGACAGCAATACTTATGTGACAATCACTGGCGGCACTATCTGGCAGAATGTTTACGGCGGTGGTAAAGGTAGGATTGGTACTGATAACTTATATTCCGGCGCTGTCGGCAACACCACCGTAAACATTGCGGGAGAAGCAACCTATCATCGAGAAGATGATTATGTTTCTTCAGGTAAACTAATCATCGGAAAAAGTAATCTTGCACCACTTGATTCACGCGGTTTATCGACAACTTCGGAAGTACAAAGTGGCACAGATTCTAATTCTATATTTCCTAGTGAACAACCTGTTCCTGGCAATGTTTTCGTCAATGCTCGCAATCCCGAACATGGAACACTCATCATCACCAATGAAGCTGGTGATCTGCAGATCCCGCTAGTTGATGGCGAGTATGACACCTATACTTTCACGCCTGGTAGCAAATATCTAGTTACGTACGAAGTAAAGGCTGAATCGGGTCATCACGTCAGTACTTGGTATAACGTTGATAATAATAACTTCACCATTACTACTGCACAATTCACAGTTCCTAATGATAATACAACTATCTGGGTCAAAGAAGACAACCATTATTATGTCAATGTTGTAAAGCCTTCCTTTGGCAGAATCGACACGGTTGGACCGGATGGTAAAGAACCTATCCCTGTTCTGGTTCCTGGCGATAACCTTAGAGTTAAAGCGTATTGTTTAGAATATGGCA
The DNA here is from genome assembly GCA_905203995.1 of uncultured Methanomassiliicoccus sp. Classification (GTDB taxonomy): domain Archaea; phylum Thermoplasmatota; class Thermoplasmata; order Methanomassiliicoccales; family Methanomassiliicoccaceae; genus Methanomassiliicoccus_A. The sequence continues at coordinate 17,159 of CAJKXZ010000008.1, forward strand.
CAAAGTTGACTCTTAATTATCTGGATTACCCTACTGACACGGTCGACAGTTTCATTAAAGTCTGGACAACCGCACCCTTATATGATATTCTTGCTTCAGGCAACTTATCTACTGCCGACTTCACCGTCGGTGGAGATGTGCGGATTACGACACTGCAGGGTCCGGCCATCGGCAACGTCTACGGTGGCGGGGCCTATGGTATTGTCGGCAGCGCACAAATTCTGAAAGATTTTATGAATGATACTGAAGACAGATATGAACCGCACAGCTCTGAAAATAATGGTAAGGTTACTATCAACATCTTCGGTGGCCTCATCGGAGCCGATAACGCCGGATCACTAGCAACTGGCAACATCTTCGGTGGCGGTTATGGTCCCAGCGCTTACATTCTCGGCTCAACATATATTAACATTGGAACCAGTACAAATGATCAAATCAAAAGTGATATTGGCATTCTCGGCAACGTCTATGGCGGCGGCGAGATGGGCTCGGTTGGTTATGCCGTATCAGGTAATCTCGACGCCACTGGTGAAAAAGATGGCATCTCTACCAACATCTCCATAAAATCAGATGTAAAAGAACGCACCATTAAAATTGGCTCCTCTTTGAGCGATAACGATCATCAAAAACAATTCACTGATCTCTGGGGCAACATCTTCGGCGGCGGCCAGGGTGGTGAACTCCCGAAAACAGAAAATCTCAAATTCAATTTTGATCACGGCTATGCGGTGGTTAGAGGCAAGACTTTCATCAACATCTCTGGAGTTGAAACAAACACCACTCCGCCTTCCAACGTGATCATCGGCGGCAACGTCTTCGGCGGCGGTGAGGGTATCCTGCGTGATGATAAGGATAATACTAGCTTCGATCCCTACAGTTTTTATTATGGCAAAGTCACTGGTGTATATTACGATGATCCAAATAAAAATATAAACTACAAAGATGCAACCCACATTCATCTTGATAAGGCATTAGTCAGGAAGAGTGTTTTCGGCGGTGGCAAGTTAGGTGTTGTCGGCGACGTAGGTGGAGTTATTGATTATATAACCGATTCAAACGGTAACTCAGTACAAACTCTAGTAGGGTTTGAATTTATTGGTAAAGAAACTAGAATTTATATCGACGGCAGAGTCACCGGTAACGTCTTCGGCGGCGGTGAGGGGGATGCTTTAAACGCCATTGCCGGAGCCACCGGTGACACAATGATTGTTATCGCCGCCAACGCGAAAGTTGGTGCTCTCGATGATACAGGCAAACCGCTGCAAGTCATTGGACCCAGTGGCTTAACAATCACCAGTGGCAACGTTTACGGCGGCGGCAGAATCGCTATCACCGGTGACTTTGCCGTCGGTCTTGATCTGATCAATCTGATATCTAATTCTAATACAACAAAGGACAATCGCGGTCAAACAATGGTAGTAGTCATCGGCGGTGAAATTTACAACAGTGTTTATGGCGGCGGTTTCTCGCCAAAAGCCACCATTGCCGGTTCCACTGCTGTATATATTGGTGATTTCAAGAGCCATTCTGTTAACATTAATGCTAATTTTGGTTTTGTTACTGGTCTTGGTGAGGATATCTCCATAGCTCACATTAAGATCAGCGGTAGTGTTTATGGCGGCGGTGAAATGGGTGCAGTCGGAACAACGGTGTTGTTGGCTGGTGAAGAAGCAGGCTGGCAATTAGATACCAATAAACAAGTTAATGGAAAATGGGTCTCAACGAATGTTTTCGTTACTTCCAAAGGTTCTAACATCAATATTGAAGGCAACGTCTTCGGCGGTGGCCAAGGTATCATGAATTCTGAGTTGAGCGGCATTGCCGGTTACGCTGTTGTTCGTGGTAACACTAATGTCCAGATCGCCGGTGATGCCAATGATGCAGGAAAAGTTACCATTTACAAAGTCTACGGCGGCGGCCAGGGTGTACAAGGTGACGTTTACTCAGTACTCTATGGTGAAGTCTATGATGCTACTTCTGTAACTATCTCTGATGCTACTATCAAAGACAGCGTTTATGGCGGCGGTGAATTTGGTATCATTGGGCATTTCACCGACAGCTATCCTACAACGGGTAGTACCATTAAATTTTTACAAAATAATAAAGTGGTAACTGGAACAGTAACTGAAACGGATAGATATGATGAGAATGGAGCACCTTTGTATGAGCTTAGCTACACTGATGAAACTGGCAGTCATACGATGATTACCACCATCACGATCCGAGAATTCTGTGGCGATGATGCACAGCAAATCGATGGCGGATATGGCTGTGGCCCCAAAGCTTACACAGGCCAAGGCACAACTGAAGTTACGATCACTGATTCACAAATCGGCGGCAGCGTCTACGGCGGCGGCAGAGGTGTAGAAATCAGCGTGCTCGCGGGAGCAGTCGGCAGAGGCACGACCGTTTCTATCGAGGACACTTCTTGTAATGACACTGTTGATCCAAACCACAAAACTATGATCGCCGGCAGCGTTTACGGCGGCGGTAAGCTAGGTATTGTTGGTTCAGTAACCACACAGATTATCGGTACTGCTTTATTCTCGCAAGTAAAAATTATTCACGCTGCTCACGTTAGTGATCTGCAGAACTTCACGCCTGCTTCAGCAAATCTCGATAAACAGAATGATGTTGATGCTATCGTCAATATTTTCGGTGGGCACATCAAAGGCAGCGTCTTCGGTGCCGGTAAAGGTGAAGAATTGAGAATAGAAGGTGCTGATTACGGGGACGCCGCAAACGCTTATTACAAGCTCTCAGTCTTCGGCAGAACGGAAGTCAATATTACCAACGGGGTCATCGATAAACACGTTTTCGGCGGCAGTGAGGAAGGCGATACCGGCAGTTTTACCGTGCTGCAGTACTTCCAAAAATTCACTGATTGGTATTGGCAGCAGAAGAATCTACCCTTCGCGCATCCTAGCAATATCCCTGTCGATGATCGTGATAACTTCTATGAACAATATGTCGCAGGACATTCAAGTATGCCGGCCTTCTCCGCTTCCTTCGTCAACGTTGTCGGCGGCACTATTCACGGCAACGTCTTCGGCGGCGGTTACTTCGGTGCTTCACATGGCAACGTCCACGTGCATATCGGCTGGAACGCGGTGAAGCCTTATACCGCGGATAGTGGCACAACCATCAACGGCGACTGTCACTATTACAACGATCATCAAGATAGCACCTTCGTTGAAAACAATGAGCGCATCAAAGATAGCAAACCAGTCAGCGATTTAATCATCAACGGTTCCGTCTACGCCGGTTCCGACCGCGGTGACCCCAACGCGACTGAACTCAATTATGACTTCATCAGCGTTTATGGTACCGCGCATACTCTGATCAATGGTACCGGCTACGCGACAGGAACCGATATCACCGCACCAGATCAAAGAGATGTTCTTGGCAACCAGGTAAATCATGTGATGTACCTTCGCGGCAGCATCTTCGGCAGTGGTAACAGCTGCAGCACTTTCTTCACGGACAAAGATATGTCCAGGTTCATTTACATCACCAACTACCGCGCTGATGATACAAGTAAATTCGTCATTTATTCCATTCAAAGAGCGACGGAAGTCAATCTCATTAACTCAGTAATCAGACTGCCCGGTCGTTCTAATGGAGCCAATGTTAACAAAACCGCCTTATACTCACTAAATCACGTTAACAAGCTTACGCTGCAGAGCGGCAGCAACCTCATTCTCGATACGATCGTGCAGGATGTACGGGAGCTTTACAGTCTTGACGGCACGAGAGCGCAAACTACCATGTCGCTGCCGATTAACACCATCGTGCTCAACAACGGTATTAGCTTAACCATTCAAACAGACAAAAATCATGAATTATCAACACAGGCTGAGGGTGAGAGCTGGCCGGACAAAGCCTTCGGTTTAGTCTCAGGATACTTCTTCTTAGACATGAGCGACGTATCATACTACTCCGCTTACGTCTACGGAAACTTACACTCATCAGGAGGCTTTGTTTACGGCGACAGCTTTGCCACACTGAGCGGCGGAGAAGTTCCCTATAAAAATTATACCAATGATCCGCAGTATCGGGCCTGGCAGCCGGCCGGCGGTAATCACTTAGGTGCTTCTTCAACAATTGTGGCGGAGAAACAGTATGGTCCAGATGGCAACGAAACAAATCACGAATCATTAGGATATCACAATATCGGCAAACTGGTCCTGCCGATGACTGAAAGCGGCTCTAAATTCAAACTCATCGGCTACAACATCTATCCGGCGCAGGCTGCAAAATTAGGCGATCAAAATGCCAGCCTTCGTTTGATAGATGGCAACGTTTCCTTTGATAGCAGCCTCGACCCCAATCGCTTCTTTAAACTGAAAATCTCAATGGGCAACGGCTTTAAACCTCTTGATTCAGGCGATAAGACAGAACTCTGGCTTACGGATGAAAAAGGAAACATCTCTGGTTCTGAATTCATCGCCGCCGGCGGTTCCCAGCTCCCGGAAATCAATCTCGATCTTTATTCTAACGGAGTAACGCAGACAACCACCGCCGGCTACGTCGTCTTATTCATTCAGGAATCAGTACTCAAACTCGATGCGGATGGCAAGCCCTTACTCGATGAAAATAACCAAGAGATCTACGTGCCGGGGAAAGAGATTGCCGCGACGATTAACATTGAAACGCAGGCTGACGGTTTTGGTGAAACGACCGACAACAAAAACTACGAAAATGGAATGAACCTCTACGCTACCCGCGAAGGGCAGGACGAGTGGAATTTATCATTATCAAACATCAATAATGAAAAATACCAATTTGAGCTGGCGGATGTCAGCGTCTCCGGGGGAATCACACTCATCGATGGATCACCCACCAATCTCTCTACTTACAAAATCATTATGAGTCATACTTTCAACAATGACAATTCCAACGGCTGGGACGGTTTCTCTTTCGAGCCGATCACGCTGCTGAAAGAGACTCCATCAACAGTTCTAGGACAAACCGACGGCCGTTTCAATACTTCGTTCAATTTTGTCATTTATAATAAGGAGAACGATACTGGTTATCAGCAAGGAACCGTTACTCTTACAATTTATTATTACAAATTATCAACGAAAACTGCTGCTTCAACCATCACTCCTGTTCTGAGCGCAGCAGACACGCCCGACGGCACCATCACTATCGTCATCAAAGTCGGAGAGCAGAAGCCTTGGTATAATGTGTCCTTTGAAGCCGCGCCCAATGATCCCACGGCCGGTGTCGGCGCAATTGCCACACAACAGGTTACTTTTGGTGAATCAGCAGTTAAACCAGTTCCTGATCCAACGCGGTTAGACAACAAATATGTCTTTGATAACTGGTATCGCTCGTATAACAAGGAGACTAAGACCTATTCCGAGATCTATCCCTTTGACGGCAGTGTTAACAGTCACATTGAAAGCGACACAACACTCTACGGCAAATGGGTTTCCGCGGTAACCTTTAATTACAACTATGAGGGCGCAGCAAGCCCCGCCGTCATCAAAATGAGTGAGACCAGCGGTTCATTTAGTGAAGTCTTGAACAAGATGCCCGATCCCACCCAGTCTGGTTATGTTTTTGGCGGCTGGTGTATAGATAAAAACGGTACCACCCCTATCGATGGAAACGATACCATCAATGAAAACACTACAGTTTACGCCAAATGGGACGTTCTGAATTATGCTATCCACTTTGAGGGAAATCTGCAGGACATACCATATGATCAGGGAATTGAAGTACCCGAAGATACAACAGCAAATGAGTCTGGTGTGGTAACTCTTAATGATCCCGATCCTAAAGAACTCAACTCAACTGACGGCGTATATCGTTTCAATGGCTGGGCTACTTCCAAGAGTGCACTCAGCGGTTATACTGGTGATACAGATCTTAGTAAGTTACTTGGTACTGACAATGTCAAGATTGATGAGACGGATCCTACCAAGGCCACTGTAACGCTCTATGCGGTCTGGGTAAAATCCCCAGTCATAACCGTTAATACTGATCCTCTTTCCGCTGGAAAATATGTGAACTTCGAATACTTTGTCGGAGATACTACTTCAGCAGATACTCAGTGGGAGAGTGTTACTGAGGGGGCATTCGCAGTTAATGAAGGCTCAACAGTTCATATTAGATATACAATAAATACAAGCGGCTATGAGGCCGCGGAGGCCGCGGGTTGGAGCTATGGCGGTGCAACCGCTGACGCTTCCACTGCGCTTAAATTAGATGGGGTAAACACGAGCATCGCAGTAACTTTGCGACTTAATGCAAAACAAATCTCCGTAACCTTAGATCCCAATGGAGGTTCTCTCACAACTGTTGATGGACAGGCTATCACCTCACCCATGTCCGTAACGTTTGGGGGAACATATGATAATCTAGCAGATCCTACTAGATTAGGTTATGAATTTGTTGGCTGGTACGACAAATTAACCAACGGTAATAAGATCACTAATAGTTCAGAGGTAACAAATCCCCAGCCGCATACTCTTTATGCGCTCTGGAAAGCAAAATCATACAATATTGTCTTTTATGAAAACAATGGTAACTCAACAGCTTATAGATTCCAGTCTTTCACAGATTATCAATCAGGTATGAGTATAACTCTTAATCCTAATCAATTCACCGTTGAAGGTAAGATCTTCAAGGGCTGGACTGATCAACAAGGTGGAACTAGTGTAAAGTATTCCGATCAAGATAGCATTACCCTCACCAAAGATATGGTTGAAAACGCCAAGCCTGTAGAAGTCAGTGGAACGACAATTCCCAATGTTGTTTTAGAACTGTATGCGGTGTGGGAAGTTCCAGAGCTTATAATTGAATTATATCATAAGAACGATACCGCACTCGAGACGTCCATAACCGAGGTAACCTTTGATGGATACAATTGGCAAGAACGGATAGGTATCCTTGATAAAGACATCCTCATCAAAGCGTATACAAAAAGTTCAGATGGCACCAGAACAGAATTTAATTTAGATAGATCCGATAGCATTGTTTGGAAAGAAAATAATATTGGCGTTTCTCCAAATCGAATGATCAATAAAGGGACATATACGCTTACTGTGACTTGTGAAAGAAATGAGGGTAATGTCATCAAATATCACGGAGAAACTAACTTAAAAATTCTGCCGTATACTGGTATAATAGGCATGACCTTGAATCCTAACGAATATGTATACAATGGTCAACAGCCGAATGTGTTATCAGACAACACCACTCTCTTCCTTGATTCCAATGGAGATGGGACGCAGAATACTGGAGAAATCGGATATCGTTATTATGAAATTATGAATCTATTTGATGTATCATATCAACAGCAGAATGTTAATGGCAATTTGGAAAATGCAACTAATCACATCAATGCTGGAAAATACCAAGTAAGTTTAACTGCTAAATCCGATACAAACTCTAATTTCTACAATGCTGATATTACAAACAATAACGCGGCTGGAGGATCGGCAAAATTCACCATCAAACCCTACACTGATACTATATATATTGAAGTAAAAGATAATTTAGTCTATGCCGGCAGTGATGCAGATCAAAATCCCATTAAGAGTGTATACGGTAGCAGTGATACGAACCGCTTCGAAATCTGGAACAGCAACACCGGCAATTATGGCGATCTTACGAGTTTATTTGAGATCTCATATGCTAAGAAGGATTCTCTTGTTACACTATTAGACATTCCGACAGATGCTGATTCATATGTCGTTACTTTGACTGCCAGAAACACTGCTACTAATTTCTATATGGATACTACATACGCCGCTGATGGAAGTGCAAATTATGAAATCGCTCAATTTGCAATAACCATCAAACCCGCTGCTGATCAGTGGAAGTTCTATGGTGATGAAAATGGTGTCATATATTCTGGAAATTATGTATCTGGCACTTCAAAGCCAGATACTAAACTTAAATATACAACGCTTATCAAAAATGCCGATGGATCCGAGACAGAAATCACACTTGGCAGTGGTGAGTATGCTAACTATGCACAGATCCAAGGGGATTTATCTGTAACCGACTTAGCTCAATTCTCAGATGTAGGTAATTATGATTTTAATTTAGGAATAATTACGGAGGATTTGAATCATAACTATAAGATAACTCTTGATACAACTATCCCCTTTGAAGTGAAAAAGCTGCCGATTTTCATTGTCCCGTTAGAAAATCAATGGAAATACTATGGTTATGACCTTACAAATCCTGAAAACGTCGATCTGAGGACAGGAGCGTGTATTTTCATCGGGGATAAAAATAATCTAGACAAACCACCGAGTCGATATGATTCGCTTCAATATCATATATATGACTACCGGAATAATGGCATAACTAACGCTATACAGATACCTGATGGTAAATTCACAGAGGATCAGTCAGGATATAGGAAATTAAATGGTTCATTATACTCAGAAATGCTTAACTCTGCCACTGGTGTAGATACTACTAACGGATATACTATACTTATTGGAACTATTAGTAATCTCAATAATCCAAACTATGTGATAAATTACTATGATAAACCTAACACTGCAAATAGCAGAGCTCTGGGAGCAGATGTTACATCAATTCCTTCTTCCCCACCGACTGCAAAGATCGTTAAAAGACCTGTAACTGTTGTATGGGCTGAAAATGATTTTACATACACGGGAGCGAACCAACTGGAATCCATCAAACCAACTTTTAAATATTCTGAAGGGTCGGAGGATATTATCGGCCCTAATGCATTAAAGATATCCCTATCTAGAATGACTGAATCAGGTGGAACGCCAACTGCTGAGTTTTTAATTGCTGGAACTTACACTGCAACTGTTACAAACGATACAGATTTTAATAATTATGAATTCAAGAGTGAAGATCTGTCTAAAGAATATAATCTTAAACAAGCACCGCTTACGATAACTTTCAATGGATCCGCAGAATACAATGGCACCAACTTATTTGAATTTGACAACCTTCAAATCGCAGAGGGAGCAACAGGTAATATCACCGCGTCGGGATTACTCAGCGGTGATTATATCACTAAAATAAAAATAAATACAAGCGAAAAAGATGCAAAAACATATACTCTCACTAATAATAGTGTCACAGTATCTGTTTCTGCTAGGGAAGGCAATGCGAATGACAGATCGAATTGTTATGTAGTAAATCTATATGATAACAGCACAATCAGGATAACTCCTAAGGAAGTAAAAGTAATCTGGAATCCTTCTGAAAGCAACTTCGAATATACAGGCAACAATCAGAGCAACAGCATCGCTGCAACCTTTACTGATGTCAGCAGTCTGCCGGTATATCTCACAGTGGAATTCACAAAAAATGGATCACCTGCAGAGTTCAAAGATGCCGGTGAATACACTGCAACTGCTTCGATAGCTGAGACAGACAGCAATTACACTCTTGATGTCACCACAACTACTCATGAATACACAATCAATGCAGCAACAAACATTCATACAGTAAACTTTGAGACTAATGGAGGTAATGAAATAGAGCCAGTTGCAGTAGTTGATGGTGGAAGGCTAGCTAAACCAACAGACCCGACAAAACAAGGCTACACATTCAAAGGCTGGTATAAAGAAGACGGAACAGAATGGAACTTCGACGAAGATACAGTAACAAGCGACATAACATTATACGCTAAGTGGGAAGCGAAAGAAAATGAACCAGGTCCGACATATTACAGAGTAGAATATGATGCCAACGGCGGAGAAGGAGAAGTTCCGAAGACGGAACTTCACTTCGCAGGCGTTTTTGTAACAGTCAAATCGTCAGAGTTGTCTAAGCAGGGATACACCTTCATGGGATGGTGTGATTCTTTCACTCAAACAACATATCTTCCTGACGAAGAATTCCGGATGTCTAGCAGAAACGTATGCTTAACAGCAATATGGGAAGAAAGCAAACCTCCTCTTTACGGCAAGGAAGTCTCAGTGACATTCATCGTAGACAACAAGTTCTACGGAGAATCAAGAACGCACATCAATACCGAGTTAGGCAGAGCAATGCAGCCTGACCCTGTCAAAGAAGGATATGACTTCACAGGATGGTATGACGAGCAGGGAAACATCTTCACTGCAGATACCATCGTCAAAGACAATATGACTGTCTATGCCGAATTCGAATTAAACGAAGATTACGTAATCGTAACGTTCGTAATCGACAATGAAGTCTACCTCGAGAAAGTCTGCAGGAAAGATAACATTCAGGAGCCTTACGTTCCTTACAAGTTAGGAAAGGAACTGAACGCTTGGTATGCTGACAAAGAACTGCAGAACAAATTCAGCTTTGACACAATAGTGTCGGAAGATCATTTAACACTCTACGCGGAATGGAAAGATAATGCAGACTTCCTGATTTTGATGGTCTTCTTCTTATTCGCAGTACTAATGGCAGCAGTGATCGCCTCATCGAAGAGAGTAGCATTCTTCATAAACGAAAATGACGAAGAGAAGTATGCTTCAGCAATCATCATCGGCAAAGGAACGCTGGGAGACAAGTTCCCGCAGTCTCCTGACAATGCTAACTTCCTCGGCTGGTACACAGAACAAGGAGAACAAATCACGGCAGAAACAAAAATCACGCAGAGCATGAAAGTCTATGCGCGTTGGAAAGAGTAACCTTTTCAACTCTTCGTGTGATCAATATATACCAGGAACCGCCCAGCGGTTCCTAAACTCTTTTTCAACATTAATTTTAAATTTTGAAGACATATAAATACAATTATTTACCAATAATACTTTAAACAGTAATATTAAAATCACCCAGAATATCTCTAACCACCTACTAGCTGTTCTTCATTAATATCACTCTTTGATCTAACATCATAACTCAAAGAAGTTGAATAAACACCACCTCTTTTCACCTGCAGCTTGCTTTCTGCTGATAAGATAATCTTAGTAATACCTTTTTAAAGTTAAGTGTTATTTATACTTCTATGGACATGGGTATTAGGCAGCATTGGGATGAAGATTCTGCCAATTACAATCAATTTGTTGTCAAGGGTTTTTCCATCAGAAAAGAACGGGAAGCCTGGCAGAAGATGTTTCTTGAACTTCTTGGTAAAAGAAATCTCAAACTGCTGGATGTCGGCTGCGGGCCGGGTATTGTTTCACTGCAGTTAGCGGAACTTGGTTATCAGATGACAGCTATTGATTTTTCAGAGAAGATGCTGGCAGCAGCTAAGAAAAATGCTGACGATCATCATCTGCAAATCAATTTCCACCACGGCGATGCGGAAGCATTACCTTTTGCTGATGAGTCTTTTGAGGGAGTAGTCAGTGATTACATGTTATGGACGGTACCTCATCCTGAAAAAGTAATTGCTGAGTGGTTCCGTGTTTTGCAGCCTGGCAGTAAATTAGTCTATGTCGACGGCAACTGGACTTCCGATCCGAAAATGACAAAATGGAATAATTACCTCTCTCGCTGCGGCGTATTTTTAGACAATCCGCGGCGCTGCCTGCAGAAAAAGGCCCAGTCTAACCCGCAGGAACTCTGGTCGGCACAAGCCTCAAGACCCGCTGACGATCTAAAAATGCTGAAAGCGGCTGGTTTTACTGACATTCAAGTAAAACATAATATTCAAGAAGAAGTGCTGCACGGCATTAGATATCTGGCTTACGGCAGCACCAATGATCATTTCGCGGTGACTGCTGTCAAACCAAAGTCTGCTTGATTTAATAGAAATCAGCAGAATTTACCGCAAACCTCATCAAGCAACGGTATCAATATAATTTCCTGTGTTGATAAATTTTCTTCAAGAGCAGCCTCTAGGGAGAGTTACAAATCATAAAAACCAGCAGATTTTTAACCGCCGTTCAGCAGGCGCAGCAATACTCCCTTTTTATAATACTCGGCAATCTACTAATAATACTATATACGATAAAGTAATACCACTGTAAAACTTTTTACAAAACATACAAGGGGATTCGCTATGAAAATGAAAATTATGGCAGTCGTCGCCGTAGTGGTGATTGTGGCCGCCGCCGGAGGAGCTTATTTGCTCTTAGATGACAGTCGCGGCAGCAGTCAGGGCTACACGGCTAGTGACTACCCTTCACGTCTGATGGTCTTAGGCAATGCCAATCTTGATGACTATCTGGATGAGAAGGATGTAAAGTATCTGGAAGAAGTGCTCACTCAGGAGGAAATTGATTACAATTCTTATTACATGTGTGATGCTAACTTTGATAAAGTGATTGATCAGCAGGATCTGGAGTATCTTAAAAAAATGATTGCTGAATCATGGGAGGAAATCACTTACGTTTACTATGTCAACGTCGATCATAAAGTTTGTAAATTTGACATGACCACTTCTAAGAAATGCATCACCTTAATCGCTCCGCCGTTAGATAACGTCTTAATCCTGAACAGCAGCCTGGTCGTCGGTGTTGACAACCGCATAACTACCGGAAAGTATGCGGAAGAATACAACACTGTGCTGGACATCAGCAAGATGGTGGATGTCGGCAATTGTAACGATCCCGACAAAGAAAAGATTTCCCAGGCGTCGAAAGACAACGGCGGCGAGATGATCGTCGTCTGCGGTACGCAGGACTCTTACGGACCGAACATGGAAGAAGCCCTCGCTGGTTCCGGTGTACAAGTAGTCCGTCTGCCTTCCTGGGAATACGGCGCCACTATGCAGGGTTTCCTTACTCTTGGTTATTTGCTTGATGAATTAGACAACGCTTACCGCTACATGGCCTGGTATGACGGCGTAGAGAAACTGGTGCAGGACATTGTTAAAACAATTCCGGAGGAAGACCGTCCCTGGGTTGCGGCTGTGTATGCTTACACCGACTCCCTGCAGCTGCTGGGTGAATACACTGGTGAATACGCCAACCTCATGAAGCTGGGGGTCAAAGACGTCGCTGAGAAATATCTCCACGGCCAGCAGACCGGCGGACACGGCAACGCCATCAACAACGAAGTCATTTCCGCGATGGTCGATCAATACGGCATGCAGTATCTAATTGGCATGGTCGGGGCTCCTTTCCAGGCGCAGGGTGAATATCAGGCGATGGTTGATACTTACAACCATTGGAAAAAAGCACTCGGACCCGCTTTATCACAGTGTGACTTCGCCATCTGCGGTTACTCCTTCAGCTCCGGTGTGTCGGAAGTGCTCAACCAGCTGATCCTGGGCAAATATCTCTATCCCGACTACTTTGCGGATGTTGATGTAGAGAAATACGTCAATGAGTATTGCCAGTTCCTCGGTATCGATGATAAATGGACTTATGACAGTATGAATCTCTTATACTGCAACGATCCCAATCAGGATATCATGAATAACCGGAATTGAAACTAAGGGGCGTCAGCCCCCATTTTATCTTTATTGAGGAAGAAAGTATGGCTTACTCTAAAACAAACGTCGTGGTGGTTATCTTCGCCACCGTCGCCTTGGTGGCCGGCACGCTGGTAGTCTACTCCATGGGTGAAGTTTTGCACAGTCAGGAAGAAGACCCGCGGGAACTGCCGCATACTTACACGGTATCGGGCTTCATTAACGATTTGCCCTGTCAGGGTGAAGGCTCTAGCGCTTACACACCGGAGTCTGAGCTGTATTTTACTTATACTTTCAATTTTAAAGTAATTGATGAACTAGAAAATGTTCATACGTTTACCTTTGGTGCGATTTTTAATGCTGAAGATAACCAGCCGCAGGCTGATTTATATCACTATGGCGGCGAAGAACAAGTCAATGATACTACCCTCAGCATCTGGTCGCATTCTGAAAACGGCTATGAATATATCCTCTACGTCGGAGAAAACTGCACAGTGGAGCGTTTGGAAATAAACTCTCCCACTGTCTCTTTGAGCGGACAACTAGTTGAATAAAGTGGTGACGGTAATAATATGCTTAATTTAAAATTCAAAAACGCTCTGCGCAATGCCAAAGTACGCATGCGCATCAGCGGCTCCACGCTTAACCGCCTCCAATCCCCGGCGCTGCCGGAAAACCTCGGTAGTGCCGAGCGTGTTGTTTATGAGTATCGTACTTACAAACACGCCAAACATTTATTTCTGCTGGGCTTTCTGGCACTCTTCTTCATTCTTATCGGTCTGACCTTGGGTATCGGGGCTTACAGCATTTCTTTCACAGAAGTCTATAAAATTATTTTCGACAGCCTTTGGGAATGGATTCGTAACTGGAACTGGGGTGAAGTGGAGACGATCGCTGAATCAGTCGTCTGGGATCAGCGTATGCCGCAGACCCTCACTGCCATCTTCGTAGGTATCGGGCTAGCGGTAGCCGGCACGGCCATGCAGAGTATGATGAAAAATCCTTTAGCCGATCCTTACACCACCGGTATTTCCTCCGGAGCCGCCTTTGGTGCTACTTTAGCTATTACGATGGGCATCTCCGTAGTCTCTGGCTACTTTGGACGGATCATCAATTCCTTCATCTTTGCCATGGTGCCGGCCCTGCTTATTCTCTTACTCTCTCGTTACCGCCGTCCGTCACCGGCGATGATGATCCTTACTGGCATCTCGATCATGTACATCTTCAATGCGGTGCAGTCGTTCATGATGTTGCGGGCGGACCCCAACGCTGCTTCCGCAGTTTACACGTGGACGGTCGGCAGCATAACCACTACTGGCTGGAGTTCGCTGCCGTTTATTATTATCGTTGTTATCGTTGGTTCAGTAGCTATTCAGCTGCTCACTAAAACCCTCAATGCCATGAACTCCGGTGATTCTTATGCTAAAAGTCTGGGCATTGATGTCGACGGGGTCCGTATCGTCACGATGATCATCGTTTCCCTGCTGGCCGCCGGTATTGTCAGTTTTACCGGCATCATTGGTTTTGTAGGGCTAGTAGCACCGCACATCGCGCGGATTTTTGTCGGTTCAGATAATAGAATCTTAGTGCCAGCTGCAGCTTTGATGGGCGCTTGTCTGATGATTTTTGCCGATATTACTACGTACTTCATCTCACCTTTCGAGCTTCCTGTGGGCATAGTTACTGCTTTGATTGGCGGACCTTTGTTTATGATCCTCATCCTCCGGCAGAAAAAGGAGATCTGGTAAAATGGCGATCAGCATTAGAACGGAAGAGCTCGGCGTCAAATACGGCGAGACGCGCGTCTGGAAGGGAATTAATCTAAACATTGATCAGCCTGGCTTAGTTAGCATCATCGGTCCTAACGGCGTCGGCAAATCTACTTTCATGTATTGCATCAACAAAATTCTGGAACCTACCGAAGGGCGTATTTTTCTGAATGATGTGGATGTACAGAAGATGGATTTCTGTGATATTGCTAAACTTATCGCTTATGTTCCGCAGATGTCCAATGAGACTTTTTCCATGCCGGTCATGGATACCGTCCTCATGGGCCGCTATCCGCACACGGGCTACAATACTTCGGAAGAAGATCTGCAGATTGCCGCTAGATGTCTGGAAATGATGAATATTTCGGATTTGGCAATGAGGAACTTTGATGAGCTTTCGGCGGGACAGCACCAGAAAGTAATGATTGCGCGGGGACTGGCACAGGAGCCGCAGTTACTCATGCTGGATGAACCAACTTCTAATCTGGATATTTATCATCAGATCTATGTCATGAAACTTCTGCGCGATATCGCGGTGGAAAAAGGAATTACGGTGCTGGTGATCTGTCACGATCTCAACATTGCCGCGAGATTTTCCGATCGGATTATTCTTTTTTCGCAGGGCAACGTGTATGTGGATGGATCGGCAGAGGAAGTAATCACTGCTGCCAATATCCAGGAGGTGTATAATGTCCGTGCGGATGTGATGACTGTTGACGGACGGCCCTATGTCATCTTCCATGCTGATGAGTCCCTCTCTTTTGGCACCAGCCCTAGTGAAACAAGCGAAGCACCAGCCCTCTGCACGGAACCGCTGCCCAAACAGACTACTGCTTAATCAGCAGAGTCCAACTTTCTTTATTTTGTGTGTCTAATAGTCTGAGAATCTGGTCGCTAGTTCTGAAATTTTTCTTATTGACCTTGAAGTCTTTGCTGATCTAGAATACCAACGGCCTGATTTTTTATCACAAATCACTTGCAGAATATACCACAAATCACTTGCAGAATATACCACAAATCACTTGCAGAATATACCTATCCAAATGATGTAGTATGCACTCCTGACTCTTGAATAATAACTTCTCTTAGCACTCAGATTTTAAAGTTTGGCAGACTGTTTAAAGGGTCTGCCTTGAAGTGCGCAGATTATATTGGTGAAATCAACTCCAGTCAAGATCACTGCCATTTAACTGTCTTCTTAAGTGCTGATTATTCTATCATTTAGTAGCGCAGATCAGGAATGAAAACGGCAGATAGAGAAGCTCCCCCTGCTGTTCTATCTGATACGAATCCCGGCCATCAGTATCAACCTGAATGGATTGAACACCCATTTCGATCAGAGTGTTCACATCCCACTGCGGGCGGCGCTCTTTGCTTAACGGCAGTTCTTTGGCAATGTTCTTGATGATGTTGGTATCCACGTTGCCGATATAGCGGTGTTTAATTTCTTTTTGTTCAATTTTTTCAGCCTGTGCGTAGCCCTCATCATAAAGATGCAGGTAGTGGTTGCCGTCAAAAACCATCATTTTGCCGTTGGGTTTGAGTACTCTCAGCCATTCGCGGTAAGCTTTGCGTGGATTTTCTAAGTCCCAGATTAAATTTCTAGAAAGAATCAAATCAAAAGAATTATCGGCAAACTCCAGATTATGGGCGTCCATCTTTGAGAAGTGGGCACTGACTTGATAGTTTTTACAGTTCCGTTCAGCTTCTGCAAGCATAGCTTCTGTATAATCAACTGCTGTAACTTCATGGCCTTCGCGTCCCATGAGAATGGGGAAAAATCCAGGCCCTGTGCCGATATCGAGAATTTTCAATGGTTCTGTGCTTGGCACATGTTTCTTGATGATCTTCAGCCAATGCTCAGCACGGCCGCTTTCAAGATCGTCAATAATGTTGTTGGAATAGCCTTCTGCTCTTTGTGTCCAATAATCGCGAATATCTTCGAGTAGTTCTGCCAACATGTATCCCCATGGCCTATAAATATTACGAATATTAAAAAAGTATCATCAAGATTTGTTTTAAAATGAGCTAATTGTAAGCATTACACAATATAACTTGAGGTCATCATTGGCTACTCAACAACCTCTTAATGAATTGTTATTTTTTTAAAATAAAAAAAAAGATGTTCCGTGAAAGACTCACGGAACTTAAGGCGTTTACTCCTTCGCGGTTGCTCTCCGCTTCTGCAGGAACTTAGGACCTTTCCAGCTCCAGTCACCCATCAGGTGCATAAGCGCTGGTACCAGGTAAGTTACCACAATCAGCGAATCGATGAGAATCGCGAAGCCCAGGGCGAAACCAAATTCCTGCAGCATGGGGGAGGAGGATGACAGCAGGGTGAGGAAAGTACCGCCCATGATCAGACCGCAGAGGGTAATCACGGCGCCGGATTTTTCCAGAGCATTGGTGATCGCTTCATCGTTAGAGAGTCCCTTGCTCTTGCCTTCTTTAATGCGGGTGGTGAGCAGGATATCATAGTCCATACCGAGACCGAGACAAACGACCAGCAGCACGATGGGCACAATCCAAGTTACCGGGATACCCAGCAGCTCAGTGAAGACAAGGTGCGTCAGACCGATCGTCCAGGAGATACTCAGGAGGATGGTGAACAGCGACCTGATTGGCGTAAAGTAAGAGCCGAGCACAAAGAAG
This sequence comes from uncultured Methanomassiliicoccus sp., assembly GCA_905203995.1. Classification (GTDB taxonomy): domain Archaea; phylum Thermoplasmatota; class Thermoplasmata; order Methanomassiliicoccales; family Methanomassiliicoccaceae; genus Methanomassiliicoccus_A. The sequence continues at coordinate 34,868 of CAJKXZ010000008.1, forward strand.
AGCAGGATGAAAATGAGCACGACTACGCCGATTTCAATCCAGGTGAATTCTTTGTCGACGACTTCGGAAATGTCCTGCACGGTAACCGCTGTACCAGTGACCCAAGTGTCTTTGATTTCATTAGGGTACTCCGCTGCATAACCAGCTGCTAGTTCTTTGAGGGCTTTGATGGAGTCCATTGAGACCGCGGACATCGGTTCATCCGCCATCATCACAATCAGCACGGCATAGTTGCCGTTAGTTGCGACTAGTCCGGCTCCGTAGTTGACTGCGTAGTCAATGTAAGGAGCAGCCGCAGTAGCAGGAGCATTCCAGCCGATGGTTTCAAAGAGCTGCGTCACAGCTGGCTGGACAGCTGCCGGTAGCTGGTTGACGGCAGTCTGGTTAACCATTTCTGGCGTAATCATGGCTGCCGGGACACCTTGAGCGATGATACCTTGGTAAACAAGTTCATACACGGAAGCCCAGGGCGTCGGTCCAAGAGCGTAACTAATATTTTCATCAGCCGCAGCAATCTCCGCAGCCATTTTATTGAGAGTCTGGAGGTAAGCATAACCTTCTGGTGTCCACGTCAGCGTATGCGTAGTATTGTCCACAACTGCGATCGGGCTATTCAGCTCATAGAGGACATATGTCGGCATAATAAGGCCGCCTTCAGCCCTTTCAGTAATGATTTCGACTCCGTGTTTACCTTCACTGTCGGGCATGATGCTGATCATGTCGTAAGACTCGTCAGAAGTGAAAGCGACGTAACAGAGTGGTACAGATACTAGCAGAGCAGCGACGACAATCGGCACGGCGTATTTGATCGCCCGCTGGCCGGCTTTGCGGAAGTACCTTTTGCTGAAATTAACACAGCGGCCGTAGAAGCCATTGCGGGCTTTGCTGCCTGCCTGGTAGGTAGAAATCTTGCTGGGCCAGAAGATTTTGTCACCGACTACGGAAATCAGCGCGGGGATGAACGTCAGCGCAGCAATCATTGCTACTACGATACCAAGCGCGAGAATGATGCCCATCGTCGAAACCATCGAGAAGGAGCAGAAGGACATGACGCCAAAGCCGATAATTACCGCAAGGCCAGAAGTGGCGACTGATTCACCGGCCCATTTAATGGCTTCTTTGAGGGCAGCGTCTTTATCTTTACCGTTTTTACGCTCTTCCCGGTAACGTGAGATAATGAAAATTGAATAATCACAACCGGCACCCAGCATCGAGACGAGAACAATAATGCTCGTAATGTAGAAAATATCTAAGATGCCGCCGAGGAAGAAGATCAGTGCCAGAACAATGCCGTAAGCCATACCGACTGTTGCCGGTGGCACCACGGCGGTTACCACGGTCAGGAAAAAGAGACCAATCAGCAGCAGAATCAGCAGAATCGAAATCGGGTCAATCTTGGCAACATCTTCGGCAGCGCCGACCATCGTGTCATATGTAATGGCGTCATTGCCGGTTACATACGTCTCCGGAGCAATACCTAGATCAGCTTTAGTTGCGGCTACTACATCACGGATGTTACCTATTTCATCAGTGCCGGTCAGTTCCTCATCATTGTAAGAAATGGCAATCAGGTAAACGCCGCTTTGTTCAGCATTGGTTTGATCTTTACTATACATACCCATGCTGGCGGCTGTGACCTTACCAGCACCGTATTTTTCATCGAGATGGGTCTGGAGGCCGGAAGTCGGATCCAGTAGTCTCTGAGCAGTTGCTAATTCTTCGGGAGTATCGTAAGGTACGGCAATAATCGTGCCTTGGGCAGTACTCGTGTAGAAGTTTTCGCTTATGATCTCTGAACCAGTCACTGATTCTGATTCTGCGCCTTCCATGGTGGTCATGTCATAGTTAAGCACAGAATTGTAACCAGCAGCAAAGGGCAGAGCTACAATCAGTAGTACGATCCATAATGCCAGTATTGGTTTTGGATGTTTGATAATGGCATTAGCTAACTTTTCGAACATTAGGTTCTCACCTTGAGCATGCTCAAGTAACAGGCAGTATATGAATCTTTTGAGCATGTTCAAAAATCTAGCTAAATTTAGTTTTTATGACCATTGCTTAAAATTAACTCTTTTTTTGCAACGTGATTATCCAGTAAGGCATAAGTTCTTAAACTTAAACAACCGTACAGGTCTTAACAAAAACCATAATTTGAGCACAATCAAACAACAGTAATTTGGTCTGGTAATGATATTAGACAGGGAATTTCCATGAAAACTGCACGAAAAACTGCGAAACCGCTGCCTTCACCCGCAAACCAAAAGCGGGATGACGCCCGCCATAAAATTCTCGAAGTAGCGATGGAGCTTTTTTATGTCCAAGGTTATGACAAAACCACTACAAGGCAGATCATTCAGAAAGCCGGTATTCTTAACGGCAGTCTTTATCATTCATTCACCAACAAAGAAGAAATTTTCAAAACCATTATCGTCTCGGCCTTCCGCAATGCGCTTGAGGAGTCTGAGAAATTATTCCCGAAAACTGAAACCATTCAGGACCTCATTACTGTTGCCACCTTCCCCATCGCGTTAGAGCTCTACGCTGCCAGCAAATTTAAGCGGGCGGCCGAACTGCTTTACCAAGCTCACCAATCATGGACGGTGCTCGATGGTTTTATCAAAGTCAGCATCGACTGGGTAGCTCAGCACAGCACGCTTTTCAACCCTACTGAAAATAAACGGGGCTTTTACGCCAATACGCTGGCAATCATGGGTGCGATCGGCAACCTGGTCGGTGAATTTGCCAACACTGATGACGAAATTGATTACCGGGCGAGCTTCCGCATTGGCCTGGAAGTTTTCTGTACGGTTTTCAAGTATCCGATTTATGCCCTCGATGAGATGGTGGAAAAAATCTGTAATATTCTGGAGACTAACGACATCCAGATCTTTGAACACATGATCAAATCAGACACGCAGAAACAATTAATGATTGATCTTGCATAAAATTACGGAAGGTAGCAGCCGCTTACGAAAATCATGCTTAGTTCTTTCGTAAATCAGCGCGGCAAGCAATAGCTTCATGTATAGCGAGAGTTATTGCTCTTTTTGAGAATACCCGAAGGTCTATTGGATGGGACATTATGGCTGGTTATGATCTAAGCTGTAACAAATGTGGGCACACTGTGAATATCTCCGAGTGGTTGGGCCCCCACGATACGGATGAAGAGATTGAAGAAAAGATCTGCCGCGGCGAACTCGGAGAAGAAGCAAAGAAGTTTTATGAGGATCACGAAGGAAAACCGATTACGGTCCTGCATGAACTTTTCCGCTGTGAAAAGTGCGACCTGATCTCGGAAGAGATCTACGTGATCATCGCCGATAATGATGATGAATTTGTCATGCACCACACCTGCAAAGAATGCGGGGGCAACATGACACTGGTCAACATGAGCATTGAAGGTACTGACCGCATTCCCTGTCCCAAGTGCCACCGCGGCCGTCTGGTCATGACTGGTGAATTCCTCTGGGATTGAATGTTGTGAGCGCATGGAATTTACTGACCTTGTCGCAGCCGCAGAGAGCGGTGATCTGGAAGCCCAGGTAACTCTGGGCATCATGTACCTCGCCGGTGAAGAAATTCCGCAGGATTACCAGCAGGCTCTCAAGTATCTGCAGCCGGCAGCCGCCGCGGGCAATGAAGAAGCAATTTTCTACCTCGGCGGGATGTTTCTTAACGGTTTAGGAGTAGAAGAAGACGTGGCGCAGGCGCTGGCGTATTTCCGCACGGCTGCCGAAGCCGGTTACGACTCAGCACAGCTGCTGCTGGGACTTGCTTATCTGGAAGGTGAAGGCGTGCCTAAGGATCTGCAGGCGGCCAAAACCTGGCTTACTGCCGCGGCTGAGCAGGGCAATGAAGATGCGGCTTATGAGTTAGAAAATCTAAAGTTACTCGAGTAACTGATAAACGCTTTCGTTAGCCTTTTCTAACAATTCTTGGGCTTTGGCTTCATCTTTTTCGACGCCGATGCCCCGATAGTACATTTCCGCCAGCAGCAGACAGGCATCTTTGTTGTCATGCTGCGCGGCAATCTTGAGAAAACGGGCAGCGTTTTCATGCTCATTTTGCGAATAATAAATCATACCGGCGTTGTAGGCGGAAAGCTCATCAGCGATCTCGCCGCCTTTAACAAACCATTGCAGTGCTTCATCCTTATTGTCCCGGAAACGGAGCTCACCCATTTTGCAGCAGGCGGGGCCGTAGCCCGCTTCTGCCGCCTTCTGATACCAGCGCTGAGCTTCCTCGGCATTCTTGCCGACCCCGTCGCCGTGGGCGTAAGCTTCGGCCAAATCAAACATCGCCTGGCGGTGTCCATGGATGGCGGCGCGCATGTACCATTTAACCGCTCTTTCGGGATCTTGCCAGATGCCGTGGCCTTCGTGGTGGCATTTGCCGCGCAGATACATGGCCCCAACATTGCCGGCATTGGCGGCGGAGCGGAAGAGGGCAAAGGCTTTTTTAAGGTCCTGTTTGACAAAAATGCCGGCGTAGTAACGTAACCCTAATTCATAAGCGGCGGAAGGATCTTCATTAACTAACTGCTCTAATTCCTCAATTGTACTTTTTGCATACTGCATACTTATCCCTTCTCACGCAGAGCCATTAGTGCTCCCAGATGCCCCTGCTGGGCGGCCTGGGAGAGCCACTTTTTAGCTTCCTGCTCATTGCCGCGGGCAGAAAAGATCACCGCCACTTCGTACTGCGATTCCATGCTGCCTAATTCGGCACCCTGCAGAAACCAGATGAAAGCTTGCTCTGCATCGGCCGTTACGCCCCAGCCGTCACGATAAGCCAGTCCTAACGTGTAAGCGGCGGCGGCATGCCCACCGCGGGCGGCTTCTTCACTCCAGTGAATGGCGAGCGCATAATCCTGCTCCACGCCGTTGCCTAAGGCATACATGGAAGCCAGGTCATGCATGGCGGCCACATCGCCGGCTTCCGCTGCGATAGTATACCACTTAACCGCCGCCATATAATCTTTCTCTCCCCCGCGGCCCCATTCATACAGCCGGCCCAGCGCTGCCGCCGCCGCGGCCAGACCCTGCTCCGCTGCTAACTGATAATACATATGCGCAGTGCGCAGATCCTCAGGGCTTTCAGCGGTTTCCTCAAGAATGCTGGCTAACGTGAACTGCTCCTGCGCATCACCGCTTTCCGCTGCTTGGATAATCGCCGCTAAGGGACTGTTAGCCTGCTGATACCAGGAGAGGGCGGTAGCCACGTCGGCGCTGAGGCCATTGCCGGTGAGATACATGCGCCCCAAACGCATGGCGGAATTGAGATTACCCTGCCGGGCAGCTTTTGCCAACCACAGGATCGCCTCTTCCACACTCTGCGCAACACCGTCGCCTTTCAGGCAGGCAATGCCATAGTTATGCTGGGCTTCAGCCAGACCGGCGGCTGCGGCTTTCTTAAAATAAGGAGCGGCCTGCGTGGTCTCGCCTTTTTTTAAATAAATCATCGCTGCCTGGAAAGCCGCCACGGTTACACCGCCATCCGCCGCCTGACAGAACCACTGCAAAGCCGCCTCGGGATTCATTTCCGTGCCGCGGCCTTCCTTATACATCATGGCCAGATTGTAAGCGGCTTCGGCATGATGCGGGGCCGCCCGCAGGTACCAGCGGAACGCTTCCTCTTCATTTTTTTCCACGTCTTTGCCGAGCGCGTAGGCTGTTCCCAGATAGTACATCGCTGCAAAATCATTGGCTTCGGCTGCCGCTTTAAGCGCCTCAATCGTTCCCATAATCATCAGCCATAGGTTAGTTATACCTGCAGTCGCTAAAAAAATCTGCAAGTGCCGGTAATCTAAGAGGCCTAAACCTCACAAGGGGGCAGATCACCGGCACGCCGTGTAAGTCTTAATCAGATATGATATTTATCCCCCGTTCGGCGGCTGCCATACAAATATGATATTAATAGTGGTTGTGTATTCCCGAAAGAGAAATAGGTGGCGCTATGTCCGACTGGACGACTGAGATCGAAGCTAAATGGCAAAAACGATGGTATGACGCTAAAATTAACGAAGCAGAGCGTGACGCAAGACCAAAATTCATGATAATCTTTGCCTACCCCGGCTTGACTGGCTATTTGCATGTGGGCCATATGCGGGGTTACACCTATGTGGATGCTATTGCTAGATATATGCGCATGACCGGCTACAACGTCATGTTCCCGGTTGGGACGCATGCTACCGGCAACGGCGCTATTTCCCTCGCCCGCCGCGTGGAGAAGGGCGATCCTAAGACTATCGAGTATCTCAAAAACAACGGCTGCAGCGACGAGGATCTGGAAAAATTAAAAGACCCGCTCAGTGTCGTTTCTTTCTTTAATGATGTATATATTAAACAATATTGGCAGCGTTTCGGCTTCCTGGCCGACTGGCGCCGCTTTACTTCGACGGTCAATCCCGGTTACAGCAAATTCATTCAATGGCAGTTCCGCAAGCTGCATGACCGCGGCCTGCTGATGCAAAAACCCTATTTTGCCCCGGCCTGCATTGAATGCGGCCCGGTAGCAGTCGATGCCTCGGAAACCGACCTTTCCAAAGGCGGCAATGCCGAGACGACAGAATACACTTTATTAAAATTCAAATGCGGTGACTTTTTCTTAGTCGCGGCCACCGTCAGACCGGAAACCGTCTACGGCCAGACTAACTTCTGGGTCAATCCCGATGTAGAATATGTTAAAGTCAAAGTCAATGATGAAATCTGGGTCATCAGTCCGCAGTCCTTTGAGAAAATGAAACTGCAGAAAGACGGTTTAGAGTTAGTCGGCACCGTTGCCGGCCGTGAGCTGATTGGTAAAACCGCCACCGCGCCGGTCATCCACCGTGAGATTCCCGTGCTGCCGGCTAAATTCTGTAAGCCGGATGTCGGTACCGGTCTCGTTACTTCCGTACCGTCCGACGCACCTGACGACTGGATCTCCCTGCGTCTGCTGAAAGACAATGAGGAAATGCTTAAGGAATACGGTCTTGACCCGGCGATGGTCAAGGCGATTAAAGTCATTCCGATCATCGAGACCAAAGGTTACGGTCCTTTCCCGGCGGCCGAGTTGATTGAAAAAATGGGCATTACTGAAGCCGGCGATCCCCGTCTCGATGAAGCGAAGAAAATGATCTACAAAGACGGCTTCCACACGGGAGTGATGAATCTCAACTGCGGCAAGTTTGCCGGTCTGAAGGTCGAGGAAGCAAAAGAGCAGATGAAGCAGATGATGCTCGCCAGCGGTGAAGCTGATTTATTTTACGACCTTTCGGAAGAAGTCATCTGCCGCTGCGGCCAGCCGGTTTTCATTAAGAAAGTGCCGGACCAGTGGTTCATTGATTATGCCAATCCGGAAATTACCGAAATGACGAAAGAGCACTGCCGCGGCATGCACATTCTGCCGACTGATTACTACAACAACGTGCAGGGTGTCTTAGACTGGTTCCGCGAGCGGGCCTGTGTCCGTCAAGGTAACTGGCTGGGTACGAGATTCCCTTACGATGACAAATGGATCATCGAAGCCATTTCTGATTCCACCCTCTATCCTGTTTATTATATTGTTTCTAAATATTTTGCCGAAGGAACACTCCACGCCGAGGAGATGACGGAAGAATTCTTTGACTTCGTGATGCTCGGCAAAGGCGAACGGGATACCGTCGCCAAGAATACGGGGGTAGATATCAACACCCTACAGAACATCCGCGACGATGTGCTGTACTGGTACCCGCTGGATCTCAATCTCGGCGGCAAGGAGCATATGACCGTGCACTTCCCGGCGTTCCTGATGAACCACACGGCGGTGCTGCCGGACAGTATGTGGCCGCGCGGTATCTTTGTCAACTGGTATGTCACCGGCAAGCTGGGTAAGATCTCTAAATCCAAAGGCGGAGCCGAGCCGATTCCCGACGCTGCCGGTAAGTTCGGCGTAGATGCGCTGCGTCTCTATTATGCACATATTGCCGTGCCTTTCGCTGATGTCGCCTGGGATGAAGACGCCATTGTCACTTACGAAGCGCGGGTGGAGAGAATTCTGCGGACGATTGAATCGCTGAAGGAACTAAAGGGTACTGAGCTGCGGGAAATCGATGCCTGGCTGATCTCCCGTATGAACACCAGAATTGATACCATCCGCGAAGCAATGCGCGAGTATGACATCCGCGGCATGGCCAATGAGGTCTACTTCGAAGCGCTCAATGATATGCGCTGGTACATGCGCCGCGGCGGTAACAATGAGAAAACGGCACGCAAAGCACTCCGGCTGTGGCTGAAAATGATGGCGCCGATTACGCCGCATATCGCCGAAGAAGTCTGGGAATCACTGGGCAACACGGATTTCGTGTCGGTTGCTGAATATCCCGTTTACAACGAAGACGATGAGGACTTCACCGCCGAGATTGCCGAAGAATATCTGGACTCGGTCATCGCCGATGTCAAAGAAATTCTCAAAGTTATTGACAACCAGAATGCTAAAGCTCTGGAAGAAGACGCCAATGCGGTAGCGAAGAAACCGCAGACCATTTACATTTATACCACGCCGATGTGGAAAATGAAAGTGCAGAACATGGCGAAAGAGATGCTCGGCAATCTGCGCCTGCCAGCCCTGCTGCGGCCGAAGTCAGTCATGCTGGAAATGCACCGCGCGGCAATGGAAGACGACACGGTGCTGGAAACAGCAATTGATGCCGGCCGTAAAGCCGCTTCGCATATGCTGGCGATTCCGGCCCTTACCAAAGCGGTAATGACCAACAACGAGCTCAAAAAGCGCGGCAAGGAATCAGCTGATTTCGCTAAGAAATTAGCCGAAGACTTCAATAAAAAATCCGACGTGGAAATTGCCAAAGCGACGCTGGATCTCAATGAGTATGAGTATCTCAAAGAGGCTGAGAGCTTCCTCAGCGCTGAGCTTGGTTACGAAGTAAAAGTTTATTCCGCCGACGATGACCGTGCACCCGACCCGCAGAAAAAAGCGAGGGCTTCGGCCCCCAAGCGGCCGGCGATCTACATCGATCTGGCTTAAATTTATTCCCAGCGGGCAAAGAGCTGATGCGGCTCTCCCAGCTGGTCAAGGATTTTGCCGACAACAAAATCGACCAGCTGCCCGACGCTTTTTTGTTCTTTGTAAAAACCAGGTGAAGCAGGTAAAATCACGGCGCCGGCTTTAGCTAATTTCAATTCATTCTCAAGCATGATGATACTCAGCGGCGTTTCACGGGTGACGAGAATTAATTTCCGCTGTTCCTTCAGCGCTACCGAAGCCGCCCGTGTGATGAGACTGTCAGCGATACCGTTGGCAATTTTAGCGATCGTCGATTGTGAGCAGGGGCAGATAATCATCGCTGCCGTCTGATGCGTGCCCGAAGCCGGCGGGGCAAAAAGGTCGTCATCGCGGTAAAGCGTACCAAAAGCGGAAATCTCTTCGGCAGTTACGCCGGTTTCATATTCCACTACTTGTTGACCGACTTCGGAAACAATGATTTCCTTCTCCCCCGGCAGTGTTTCCAGCAATCGCAGGCCGTAACAGCTGCCGGAAGCGCCGGTAATGGCGACCACATAACGCATAGGGCAAAGATGAGTACGGTGGTATTTCAAACCTCCTGGCCGCGGAAAGCAGCTGCCGCCGCAGCTTTAATATATAACGAACAGCAAAAACATCTTAGGGACGTGTGCAAGTAAGCACTGTCCCCTTGCCAGGCTTAAACAGAAGCGGCCTAGTCACCCTATACTCTTAAATATAAGTGTAATATTGGTGGGGGTTAGCATTATCTATATTCAATAGAGAACAAATGCCATTAGAGGTAGATTCAAATGGTTACTGTCTATGATGTCCCACCGGAGAAGCTGATCCTGAAAGCTGCGGAGAAACTTAAGCAGGTTGAAGCGATTGCCGTACCGGAATGGGCTGAATTCGTAAAAACCGGGAGGCATACCGAAAACGCTCCCGTTCAGGAAAACTGGTGGTATATCCGCGCAGCTTCCGTTATGAGAAAAGTTTACACAAAAGGTCCGATTGGAACTTCCAGACTTGCCGCTGAATACGGCGGTTTTGCGGACCGTGGCTCTAAACCAAACCGTGCTGTTAAAGGCTCCCGGGCGATTGCCAGAAGATGCTTGATTCAGCTGGAAAACGCTGGTTTCTTGGCGAAAGACAAGAAAAACGGCAGAGTCATTTCTCCCAAAGGTCAGTCCTTCCTCGACAATGTTGCCAAGGAAGTCTATGACGAAATGAACAACTAAAATTTATTTCAGGAGTGAAAAAAATGCAGGATGCTGAGCTTGAAGAACTTCGCCGTCGCAAAATGGCCCAATTGCAACAATCGCAAGAGTCACAGTTGCAACAGCAGGCCATGATGGAAGAGCGCGCGAAACAGATGGAAGCTGAGCGTCAGGCAATTATGCGCCAGTTGTTAACACCGGAAGCCAGAGAAAGATTGGCTAAGGTGAGAATGGCGTATCCCGATGTCGCTGCCGCTGTGGAAGAGCAGCTGATCCGCCTCATGCAGATGGGGCGCATTCAAAATCAGATAGACGATGCTACGCTGAAGGCGATTCTACGACAGATTTCGCCGCAGAGGCGTGAAATTAAAATTGAGAGGGTGTAATTTTTATGGCTAAAAACAAGCCCCCCGCTATGAAAGGCCGCCTCATGAGGGCGGATAAGACTAACCGCAGAGTTCCTGCATGGGTTATGATTAGGACCAACAGAAATGTGCTCAGACATCCCAAGAGGAGAAACTGGAGACACAACGATCTGAAGGAGTGAGCAGCATGGATAACATGGATGAGCGAATTATCAACATCACACTCAGAAAGACAAGAGCTGTACCGCGTACACAGCGGGCGCGGAGAGCAATCAGCGAGCTGCGCTCCAATGTCGCAAGACACATGAAAGTCAGCGAAGACGATGTCTGGATCGACAAAGGACTCAACGAGGCTATTTGGGCCCGTGGCATTACCAACCCCCCGATTCACTTAACTGTCAAAGCTGTGAAATTCGAGGACGATCTCGTCGAAGTATCTCTGCCAGATAACTCCGCGGCTAACAGTAACTAACCGCGGTGATCGGCATGATGAGACTCTCGAGCTACAATGGCAATCCCTTCGTGGGCGTCTACTGCGTAGCCAACGAAGAGCTCTCATTGGTTCCTTTTGATTGTCAAGACTCTCTCATTGACGACATTGGAACATGTTTAGGTGTAGAGGTAATCAGGGCGAGCTTGGCCTCTAGCACTATTCTTGGGACACTAATGGCAATGAACTCCTATGGCGCGGTAACCTCTGATATGGTCGCGCTTTCGGAGTTACGGCCGCTGCGTGGCAAACTGCATTTCCGCCGGGTCAAAGACCGGGTCAATGCTTTCGGCAACAATATTTTGGTCAACGACCACGCCGCTTTAGTTAATCCAGATTTAGATAATGCCAATATCCGAACTATCGCCGACATTTTAAACGTGGAAGTGGTGAAAGGCACAATCGCCGGTTATAACACCGTCGGTTCAGCCTGTGTTGTTACCAACAAAGGTTTACTCTGCCACCCGGAAGCGACGAAAGAAGAGCAGGAAATGCTCCATTCCTTATTCAAAGTCCCGGTCGCGGTAGGCACACTGAATTATGGTTCACGTATAGTCGGTTCCAGTATTCTGGCTAATTCCAAAGGCGCGGCTGTTGGTTACAACTCCACGCCGATTGAGATGGGACGCGTGGAAGACGCGCTCTATTTATAAAACAATAATTTTTTTTAAATGGTCTTTTTCGTTTAAGGCGAAAAGACCCAGTATTCAGTTTTTTGCGGAAGATCTTCTTTGCCGAAGTCGATTTCATTACCGACGCCGAGGACATCTTCTTCCGGGATTTCTTCTAAAAAGGCATCAAGGTTTTCAATCGAAATTGAGAGACCACCGATGCGGTAATGCATGGGAATGACAACCGCCGGCTGCAAAGTGGCAATCACCCGCTGGGCATCTTTACTGTCGATAGTAAAGACTCCGCCGACCGGAATAAAGAGCACATCCACGGCGCCGATAGCCGCGGCCTGCTCAGCATCTAGCACATGACCGAGATCCCCGCAGTGACAGAAACGGATGCCGTCCATTTCAAAACAGAAAACAATATTTTTACCGCGTTTAAGACCGCCTTCCGCATCATGGAAGGTAGGAATGCCGCGGATCTGCAGATCGCCGATGACCGTTTCACCGCTTTCACGGACAATCTGCGGGTCGCCTTTGACAATTCTTACGCAGTTATGATCAAAATGATCATGTGAAACCAGCAAGACATCTGCTTTCACGGTGGGTGGTTTAATGCCAATCGATTTACCGTCGTGAGGATCAGTAACCACTGTCAACCCGTCTTGAATTTCGAAACAAGAATGTCCATGCCAAACAATTTTCATTGAATTTCCTCTGCAGGTCATTGCTGACAATTAAAGTAAGTAGCTCAGCGACTGCCTAAGGGGGATATTGCATCTAATATATATCTTGATGCCTATGGCTTTATTATCCATCTGGGTGCCAGTAATAATATCTAAAATAAAATAATTAAATAGTCTGATCAGACCGGATATTATATTAATCCGCAGTGAAGATTCTTATTTTAGCATCTGCCAGGTCGAAGCTTAAATATGTTAGGGTTGGATATGGGGGGTTGAATGAAGACACTCGTTCTCTGCGTCGATCGTGATGATGATTTTGGTCGAAAGGCCGGTCTCAACAGCCCTTTTATCGGCAGAGAAGAGAATATGATCGCCGCCAATGGTCTGGCGCTCAAAGATCCGGAAGATTCGGACATCAACACCATCTTTGCCGCCATCAGCATGTACGATGAGATGCTGAAGCGCGGTGTCGATGTCGAAATCGCCACCTTATGCGGGGACATTCACGTCGGTTACGAAAGCGATTTAGCGTTAACTACGCAGCTGGAAACGGTAATCAACACCACCGGCGCAGAGCGGGTAATTTTAGTCTCTGACGGCGCCGAAGATGAATACATTTATCCGATTATTTCGTCGCGGATTAAAGTCGATTCGGTCAAGAAAGTCTATGTCAAACAGGCCCCGACGATGGAGGGTATCTTCTACATCATCGTCAAGATGATCCAGGACGACAAGATGCGTAAGCGGCTGGTAGCCCCGATCGGTTTGGCGCTGCTGATTTACGGTCTCTTTGCGATCATGGATCCGCTGGCCAGCCTGATGAGAGGCTCAGACGTCTCTTACAGCACAATCGGCATCTCGATGATCTGGATTGTCGTCGGTACTTACGTGGTCTCTTTCTCGTACAAACTAGACGAACGTTTGAAGTTGTATTGTAAAGAAGTCAAGAAAGCTGCCCGTTCCGGCAGCCAAATAATTCCTTTTGCAGCATCATCAATTATTCTCTTGATCGTAGCTATCTTCTATGGTGCAGACTCAGCAGCGGCAATGTCTAATGCTGGTCTCGTACGGCAGATTTCAGCTTTCATCGGCGGTTTCATTTGGTTAGCGATCTTTGCCTACGTCGTCTTACTGATCGGGCGCTTCATCAACAACTATGCTATGGAGCGCAAAATCACCTACGGAGCGATTGTCGAATCAATTACCGTCTTTGCCGTCGGTTTCATTATTCAGGGAGCCTTAGATTCCGCCAGCCGCTTGTTCGATTACGGGCACTATGACAACCTGCTGATTGTTCTGGAATTTGTACTCGGTTTCGGGCTGGCCGTTTTTGCCGGTATTCTCAACCTCTCCTTCCGGGCGATGTCCAAAGAGGAGACGGACGAAGAAGAGTGAGTCCATGGAATTTCCGCAGTGGCAGCCGCTTTACCAACAGATTCTGGCGGACTTTGCTTATTCCGCGGCCGATGATGAAAAAGCAGCGCTCTTACTGGCGAAACTATGCCGCTCGAAGAAAATTCCTGATTTGAATCTATTGAGGGTTAGCGAAGCTACGGTCTGCGGCTGCGGACCTAACCTGGAGGAGGAAGTAGCTGCTTACGGACTGCCGGGCACAGTCTTGGCGGCCGACGGGGCGGTAGCACGCCTTAAGCAGAAAGTCGATTTTATCGTCACCGATCTGGACGGCTCACTGGCGGAACAGCTGGCCGCCAATGCTGATGGCGCGGTCGCGGTCATTCACGCGCACGGCGATAATCTGCCGCTGCTGCAGAAGTACGTCCCGCAGTTCAGAGGCCCAGTGGTGCCGACCGTGCAGTGTCAGCCGCCGCCGGGCACTTTTAACTTCGGTGGTTTTACTGACGGCGACCGCGCGGTGCTCTTAGCGCAGACCTTAGGTGCGCAGAAGATTCATCTGCGGGGCTTTGATTTTAACCAGCCGTATCCCAAAGCCGGGAAAGATCTGGCGGTTAAAAAGAAAAAACTGCAGTGGGCGCAGAAAATTATTACACAGATTCCCGCTGTGTCGTTTCCTTGATCCAGTTTAAGTATTCGGCATTGCCTTCAGCAATTTCATAGCGCACGATGCAGGGCACTTCATAAGGATGCTGTTCAATGATAAACTGCCTGAAGAGCGGAAAATCAGCAGAACGGATTTTGAACAGGGCAGCGGTTTCCTGCTCATCGACAATCTCGCCCTGCCAGCGGTAAATTGACTCCACCGGCAGGAGGTTAGCACAGGCCGCTGGTCGACAGCCGCTGTGGCAATTTTCTTGGCGGTTTGCAAATCCGGAAAAGTAACCAAAACTGACGAATAGCTCATTTTTTCCTCTCCATTTTTCCGAGAATGACATCAATTAGGCATAAATAACCCCTGCTCCTTGATGCGATTGGAATATCATGAATGGATACCTGATCGCGATCATTCTGATCATCGCCTTTTGGGCGGCGGTGTATATTCTCGATAAAAAGGGGATCCTGGCCAAACACAACATGTCGGCCTGGGGTCCGTTTGTTATGTGGAGAACCAAACGAGGCCGAAATCTGATTGACAAACTTTCACGTCCTCACCGCTTCTGGAATGGTTATGCCCTGATCTCGAAAGGGATTGTGGCGGCGATCATGTTCGGCATGACGGCCCTGCTCTTGTGGGAATCGACGTTAGTAGTCAACATCCCCGCGGAGAATGCTCCCGGTTTCGATATGGTTCTGGGTATTCCCGGCATTAATCCGATCATTCCTTTGTGGTACGGTATTTTGGGTATGATCGTGGCGGTCATCATCCACGAATTTGCGCATGGTATTCTGACGAGAGTCCACGGCATGGGTGTCAAGTCTCTGGGTATTGTCTGGATGGTCATCCCCATGGGCGCTTTTACCGAGCCGGATGAAGAAGCGCTGGAAAAAACAACGAAGAAGAAGCGTACCGCGGTTTATGCCGTCGGTCCGGCGACTAATATCATCGCCGCTGTGATCTTCGCAGTGCTCTTTTCTTCAGTAGCGATGAGCGCCGTAGCGCCAACTTATGACGCGCCGATGGCTTCAACTGTCTACAGCGGCGGTCCGGCAAACATGGCCGGCATCCCGGTCGGGGCGCAGATTATCGCTATCGATGGCGTGGAGCTGGAGATGGATGGATATCTCTCGGTAAATGCACCAGATCCCAATAATCCTGTTCAGGTTGAGTATTATTATAATGGGGAATTTTTCACGAAAGAGGTCATTTCCGGAGTTATTTTGACGCAGATCGTACAGAATATGCCGTCGGGTGAAGCCGGCCTTAAACCTGGTATGATGCTCTATTCTCTCAACGGGGAAATAATCCGTAATGGGAATGATTTCTCTCGAGTAATGGAAGAAATACCATTCAACCCTGAAGCACCAACAGCCGTTCCTATTGTTGTTTATGCTTACAATTCAGAAAATCATACTTATGAGGTTGTGGAAAGTGTAACGGAGATCACACCGACTAGTAAACTTGAATATTATGAAACAAGGGGAATGAGTACGGAAGGCATTGAAGAGATGGCTTTCCTCGGTGTGAGCACCGCTTATCTGGGCATGGTAGTGACTGACCCGCAGGCTCTCATTGATTCCATGGCTCATCCCTTTGCCGGCGATGACTCCCTGAATGATTACTTCCAGTCTTTCCTGACCTACGTGACGTTGCCGTTGAAAGGCTATCAACCATTTCCGGATGCTTTAGCCGCCGTCTATGAACCCCAGGGCATCTTTGCCGGTATGTCTTCTGATTCCTTCTGGATCATGACCAATTGTTTCTATTGGCTGTTCTGGATCAATCTCATGCTGGGTCTGACCAACGCGCTGCCCGCTATTCCGCTGGACGGCGGTTACATCTTCCGCGACTGGCTGGATTCCTTCCTCCAGAAGGTACGCAAGACCATGCCTGAAAAAGAGCGGCTGCGCATCGTAGATTCGGTGGCTTGGGCCTTTGCTTTACTGATCCTCTTCCTCATCCTCTGGATGGTGATCGGTCCGCGTCTCTGAGCTGCGACTACAGCGCAGACACAAATCTTCACGAAGTGACATGCTGTTGGCTGACACTTCGTAAATTTCGCCACAGGCAGCACAACGTTTGAAGGCGGCGAGGATGGGCACAAAATGGGCACATTCAATAACCCTTTCCCCTTCTTTTTTGTATAAGCAAACATCAGCGGAGCAGTTATCGCAGAGCGTTCTGCGGCTCAAAACCAGGACTTTATTGCTGCCAATGCTTACTCTGCTCATACAAACTGTCTATGGTGGTCAAACTAATTGAATTATCTCCAGAAAAGTGTGCTTGCTATTTTTAAGATATATGTCAGAAAATTGGCACAAACAACGGTTCATTGATATTCTATCTGCTTAGAACAATATCCTCACTAGCTTATATGCCTACGAAAATTATCTTCTGTAATACTCAAAAAAAGAAACATGAAAATGTTTCTTTCTTTAAGCAAACTTAATTAAGTTATAAGGTGAGCAAATGAATAAAAAAAGTAAGCTAATCTTAGCGTCAGCTGTATTTATTGCAGCGTTGATGCTGCTAGTACCGCTTGCCCAGACGGACCTGGGGGGGGGTACAGCAATGACGCCGATGACTCAATCATTTTGAGTGACAGTGGCAATAGTTCTACATTGGATATGGTAGATATTGAGCACATAAACGACAGATATTATGTTTTTGCCAATGGGCATCCAATAGAAGTTTCAGGTAGTGAAACTAATAATACAGTAATTACACCTACTGAAACGACTATTAATAATTTGATCGATCCTTCAACAACAGGTGTAACTGTTGAAAATGACAACTCAAAAGTCACTTTTTCTGCAGATATCTCTAAGAATTTAGTTATCTTTGGTGGAGCAAAGAATACTGCTGTTGATTCTTCTAACATCACCATGACTGGTGGAACTGTAAAATATCTTTATGGTGGGGGATCTGGAATCAGTGGTACTCCTTCTTCTGTTAGTACAGCTTCCATTATAATAACTGGTGGAACAATAACTGATACAGTATATGCAGGTGGTAGTAATTATTCAACAGTCACTAATGCAACTGTAAATCTCTCTGGAGCTGCAGTTTGCAAAGATGTAATGGCTGGAGGAGCTAATGAAAAATCAGCAAAAGATGAGAATGGCATATCAACATCTGTAAATTCTGTCACGAATGTGACCATTACCGTTTCCGATGAAGTAGCCATTGGAATTAACGGCAACTCTGGCGGTCTTTACGGCGGAGGAATGTCATTCGCTCATGTTGAAAAGTCCACATTAAATGTCAGTGGTGGAGATATCAATCTCCTTGTTGCAGGCGGTTCTAACGGTGTCACTGATTCATCAACAATTAACATCAGTGGTAATGCAGCAATAAATTATCTTTTCAGCGTAAACAGAGGGGTAATTGAAGATTCTACACTCAACGTCAAAGAGGATTTCACTGGAACAATTGGTATAATCGCATTAGGTGCATTATCTGACTGGGACAATGATGGTAATAACATACCACAATTTCAGGGAGGTTCTACCGACGGAGCAGTTATCGGTTCAGTTACTCTAGATGTAAAATGTGCTGAATTAAAATCATCGAATACTTCTGAAACACAAGTCTTCTTAGGCAGAGGATTATACTCCAATTATGGAAATTCTGAGTTTACCTGCGATGACGCTTCATACTACCAGCACTATGCATATTCTTTTGCTGCTCCGTCTTCGAAGGATGTAAAAGCGCTTGAAACACCTGTTTCAGCAAACGTCACTGTCAGCGGCAATGTGAAAGTCATTGCTTATGTTGGCAACACTACCAATAGTTACGATTCTAAAATTTTTGTAATCGATAATAACAAAGAATGGACATTCGAAAATGGTGCAGTTCTTGAATTTAATGTAAATGAAAACATGACTACTTGGCTTATACATCATGGAAAATTATCTTTCAATGCTGCAAATGTTGGAGACAATGGCCTGAGGATTGATTTAGACTCAAAAAGTACTGGTGATGTATTCATTAAAGATACCATCTTCAAAACAAAAGGGCTCACAATCTACAGGGCAAACAACATAACAATCACAGGATGTACGTTTGAGGGGATTACCGATTCAACAATTACTGACGGAATAAATGCAATCTACCTCGAACACTACAAAGGAAACATCACCATTGGTGGAGAAAATAAAGCTGATGGAAATACCATTAAAATGACCCTTGGTGAAAACGGGTCTAGTATAAATTATGACAGAGCCATCTTCCTGGCAGGTGGTAGCCAAAGTATCGGTTCAACAATTACTATTAAAAACAACACAATTTCTGATGCAGCGTATAACGCGATGCAGATATACACCTCTGTTGCAGACATAATTGTTGAACACAACACCATTGAAAATTGGGATTCCAACGATGATTCTGCAAAAGATCCACAAACTGGCGATGGTGCCGCAGGAGGACGCGCAGTCAGAATTGCATTAGATCCTAACGAGGGTAGTATATGTCCTGCAATTACTATCTCTAACAACACTTTCATCAAAAAATATATTGTCAATGCATTTGTCTCTAATCTTGGTGATGCTGGTTCAGATGTAGGTTATGATAATGGAAATATTTTGAAAATTACAGTAAAGGATGGGGCAACATTAGGATCATTAACTGCTTTAAACAATATACTAGCACTCACGGGGATTGAAGACACATATTATGGTGAATATCAATTCTTTTTAATTGATGACAAGAATGCTAATTCTACACTGACCATGCCCAAAGTAGTAATCTTCGATCCTACCGATGGCTATTATTATGAATCTCCATCAGGAGTATTATGCTCATTAGTTGCTGAAAATGAAAAAATACCAGAGCCCACCCCTCCTTCAAGAAGTGGATCATACGCACTTAATGGCTGGTATAATGGTGATATAAAATGGGATTTTGATAATGATCTTATTGGATCTGATAATCTCACGCTCACCGCCAAATGGACTTACAACGGCGGCAGTGGCACACCAATTACACCGCCGACACCG
>CAJKXZ010000009.1 GCA_905203995.1 uncultured Methanomassiliicoccus sp.
GGTAGTATATTTAGGAGTGCTATGAGGATTCTCTTGGAAGATAAAAATCAGATAGCGCATATATTTCGCTTAAAATAAGAATAATCCTTATCGAGTAATTCACAGTCATACAAAGCATGTTGGGCCTTACACAATCTTATTCAGAGTCGTGGAAATCCTCATAAAACTGCTTTAAATCATTTTTAACATCGAGAGGAAGGTCATGCCACCTTATCCCGCGGATGCCGCCTTCTAAAGCGCATAAGCGGTTATAACAGGCCGAATCATCAATTGCTTTGAGCCGTAACCAGGCCTTCTTGCTGCCCAGCGCATAAAGATCATCGGGAGTCATGATTCCGACCTCATTGAGCTGCTTTTCCAGCATTTTGCCGATATTTTTCAGATTGCCTAGCTCGCCCATGATTCATTCCTCATTTACAGCTACGCAAATCAATGGTCAATACGGCTTTGCCTAACTTTCTCTAAAAGGAAAAACTTCAAGACCTTCATGCTCCCAAAGAGTTAGTGATGACTCAAGAGAGGAACGATATCAAAGAAGGCGCTGGTTCAGAAAAAATGAAATCAATGCTTAATGAAGCCATTGCCGGTGAGCTGCAGGTCAGTATTCAATACATGTGGCAGCATGTCATGTGGAAAAGACCAGAAGGATATACGGCCAACGATGAGATTAAGAGAATTGCGATCGTGGAAATGAAACATGCAGAAATGATCGCCGAGAGACTGAACTATCTGGGCGGTGTCCCTACCACTAAGCCGCATGAGATTAAAATCGGCGGCGAAGACATTAACGAGCAGCTGAAGTTGGATCAGGAAGCAGAAGAACGTACAATTAAGCTTTACAACGACATCATTGAACTAGCTATTGAGGAACATGACATCACTACCAGACATCTTTTTGAGAAGATTCTGGAAGAAGAAGAGGACCACCACGACTTCTTTACCTCCTTCTTAGAGGAGTGAGCACGGTAAGTGGTTGCCCGTAAGGGGCAATCACCAACTTCCTTTTAGCAGGCGTAATTGGCGATGAGGGGCGGCTGCGCGTTAAAACAAAGGCGAGGCCGTGATTCAGCAAATAAAACTTTGATTTTATCCGCGGATGACCGTTGAGAAACAAATATCAGCCATGCAGACCATGCCTTCCGTTGATGAGACTCGGCGTTGTCGCATGTGATATCCTCAAAAAGGAAATCGAACACCTCTTGGGTGATGATCCAGATTTCGTCCGCAAAGAGTATCTGGAATTCAGCCTGCACGTCTATCCGGAAGAGATGAAAGCCAAGATTCTGGAAGTCATCGATGATGTTAAAAAAGAGGTAGATGGCATTTTGATCGGCTATGCAGTCTGCCAGGCTTTAGAGAATTTCACTGACGAGCTGGATATCCCGGCCGTGATGATTGAAGGGGTAGACTGCATCGAAGCCGTCCTCGGCCCGGAAGAGTATAAAAATGAAAAGAAGAAGTGCACCGGCACCTGGTTCAGCACGCCTGGCTGGGCAGAAACCGGCAAAGAAGGGCTGATTAAAGAAATGCATCTGGATGCGATGGCTGACGAAGGCTACCCAGCAGATTTCTTTTTAGATGTGATCTTTGAATCATATTCCCGCTGTCTGTACATTGATACCGGCATTGAAGGTAATGAAAATTATCAGGCGCTGTCGGAAAAGTTTGCGGAGGAGCTGGGCTTCCAACATGAATGCCGCAAGGGCAGTATCGAAGGAATCGGCAAGGCTATTCAGGAGCTCAAAACAAAAGTTGCTGCCGGAAGTTAAAACATACTCAGAGGCTGAAGGGTCGATGCGGCGGCTCTTCAGCGTTAGGGGTCTTAAGTCATCGCTGCATAATTTGTACTGTTTAAGAACAGCAGCGAAGAGCGTGTCTTCAACTTACAATATGGATTGTTTTAAAAATCATTAATTTAGCAAGCTGCTGAGATAGTTTAATAAAAAAGGGAAAGAGAACTCTGCTAACAGAGTTCATTTTGCTGATCATTGCTTCTTTTTCACTAACCAGAAGGCGATAGCGGCGATGACGAGGATGATGACAACAGCGGCTGCCAGGTAGTATAAGGTGTTGTTCTGCTCTTCGTCGGTTGGTACTGTCGAAGCGGCGGCGATGAAGTAGTAGGAGAAGTGATCAGTTTCGAAAGAGATTGTTTTAGTTTCAGGATCGTAAACTGATTTCTTCTTGACGATGTTGCCGTTGTCGTCGACGTAGAAGACTGCTATATCGTTAGGGTCTTCGCCATCTTTGAGTTCGTAAGGTACCGTAATCGTTACCGTGCCGCCCAAGTCGTGAATGTCTTGCTCGCCGGCTTTAGCGTTGAGATCGAAGACTGGTGCGTCACCGACGACTTCTTGCTGCCGTTCGTTTAATTGATCTTTATCGACTTCGTTAATGCTTAACGAGATTTTCTCGCTGCCTTGTTCTGCTAAGTTTTTAGATGCTTCAGGTGAAAGTTCTAACGTTCCAGCATTTGTTGATACTTTAATCGTCGTGTTCGACTCTGCCAGCTTTGATAAAGAATCAGCAGGAAGTTCTGCTTCGTTGCCGTTGACTTGAACTTCAATTTGATGATCGAGTTCTACGTTTTTTTCTGCGAGCGTTTTCCTTAACTCTTCTGTTTGTTTTAACGACTCTTCAATCATTTCCGCCGAGACTTCTTTGTTGTTTGTTTCGACTTTAGTGGTGGAAGTGACTTCGGTTCCTTCTGGCATAGTGGTTACTTCCGCAGAAGTAGTTACGCCGGTTGTTTCATCTTCGATGGTTACTTCGGTCTTTTCTTCTACAATCTTGCCGTCTTCATCTTTGATGATTGTTTCTTTTTCAGTAGTGGTGGTTCCTTCAGGTGTAACAGTTTCAGTTATTTTTTCTTCGATCGATGACTGAATGTTGCCATTCTCATCCTTTGATTCTTCTTTCTTTTCTGTGATTACTTCTTTTGTACCGTCGTCATGTTGTTTTTCTTCGGTTTTTTCCGTAATCACTGTTGTTGTGCCGTCGTCGTTAGGTTTGGTGGTTGTTGTCGAGCCGTCAGGATTGACGACGACTTGTTCATTATCGGGTTTGCTGGGATTGATGGGTATGCCGCCGCCGCTACCACTACCTCCGCCAGTGGAAGTCCATTCGGCGGTGAGAGTTACATTGGCATCAGGCATAATGAAGGTATAAGTGCCGTTTTCTCCAGAAGTGAAAGTGATAGTCTTGTCGCCATCACCACTACTGTCAATATATGTTCCTTTTAAGGAATCGGCTTTGAATTGATGGCCAGTGTCAGTAGTGACAGTAATAGTTACAATACTACCAGGAGCAGCGAGTGAAACACCGCTGATTGTTCCGCCGGTGGTGTTGGAATATGTGATGTTATAAGCCAACTCAAATTCAGCAGTGAGAGTTACATTACCAGCTGGCATGGTGAATGTGTCATCGGCTTTGTAAGTCTTACCTGATGCTTCATCTTTCCAGTCTTTAAAGACATGACCTTCTTTTGACAAGTCGTCTGCGGACAGAACAATGACATTAACTCCCGCTAGGTAACAATTAGGATCTATTGGAACGTCACCGTTCCCTTCTCCTGCTGCATAGGTTACAGAATAGAATTCAGTACTGGAGTAGAATATTTTGTTATTTTCGATGTTACCTCTAATGTCCGTTCCGTTAGCAAGATCATCAACAGGAGCAAACGGAGAGTCAGATATCGACTTGGCATCCGATAGATCGTTTGATTCAGAGATATAGACAACGATACTTTTTTCATTAGTGGGAGCAACGGTGACTGTGCCTGAAGTATACAGACCATATGCTTGAGGATCATCTTCAGGGTCAGTTGATGGAGGGACGGTACCACATTTCGCAATAAGTGTGCCGCCTTTGATTGTCATGCTGCCACTTTTTGCATAAATGCCATAACTGTTACCATAATCACCTATGATATTACTTCCAGTAGCTGTAATCTGTGCATTATTAGAGATTAATATATTGCATTCATTAATATAAATGCCGTAACTTTCACAATAATCTTTGGCGTTGACAGTACCACCAATGGCAGTGATTTGTGTGTTTTCGGAGAGTATCATTTCACAATTTCTTGCATAAATGCCATAACTCCCACCATAATCACCTGTGATATTACTACCAGTTGCTGTGACTTGTGCACTGCCAGAGATTAATAGATTGTTGATTTCTGAACTATATATATAAATGCCATAGCTGGAATTGGCAGTACCGCCAACGGCTGTGACTTGTGCACTGCCAGAGATTGTTATGCTACATTCTTCTGCACCAATTCCATAACTACTTCCATTATTTCCACTAGCGATACCACCAACAGCTGTGACTTGTGTACTGCCAGAGATTGTTATACTACCACAATCTACAAAAATACCGTAACTTTCACAATACTCACCATTGGTAGTACCACCAATGGCAATGATTTGTGTGTTTTCAGATTTATCTGAGATGATTATACCGCCATTCAAATAAATTCCACGACTAATACCATAGGCAGTACCACTGACCGCCATGATTCGTACGTTTTTTGAGCCATCTGGAATAGATATATTGTAAGAAGATGTATGCACCCCATAGCTAGATACATCAGCAGTACCACCAATAGCTGTGAGTTGCACATTTTCTGAAATTGTTATATGATCATTTGCAGAAATACCACAACTGATATTGGCAGTGCCTCCAATAGCAGTGACTTGTGCGTTTTCAGAAAGTATTATGCTGCCGTTGTCCACATGGATACCATAGCTATCGCCACTAACTGTGCCTCCAATAGCAGTGACTTGTGCTTCACCTTTGATTGTTAGACTCACATATGCAAAAATGCCCCTGCCCACATAACCATCATTGGTGGTGCCACCAATAGCCATGACTTGTGAGCTGCCGGATATTTCCACGCGGTGTGCGCAAATGCCGTCGCTGTCACCATACCCAGTCATTCCATTAGCAGTGCCACCGATAGCCATGAGCTGCGTGCTGCCTGTGATTGTCATACCATTTTCTGCAAAAATGCCATCGCTGTCACCATATTCACTGTTAGCGGTACCACCAATGGCCACAAGCTGTGCATTATCAGAGAGCATTACGCTGCCACTTGTAAAAATGCCACGATTACTCTCATTTACGCTGCCCTCACTACCATTGGAAGTGCCACCGATGGCTGTGACTTGTGCGTTGCCTGAGATCTCTATGTTGCTGCTGTCTGCAAAAATACCATATGTGTCATCTGCAGTACCTCCAAATATATACAGAGAACCTACGTCTGAATTTTCAGCTGGTGTCTTGATCGTTAAGTCACTTGGAGAATGTATGCCATATGAAGCAGTGCCATCCCCTCCACGAATGACGTTTATTCCTTCAAGTACGATTGTTGCTCCATCTGGTAAGGAAAGGGCTGTGGCATCAGTAGTAACTAGAATAAGATTTTTCAGAGTTAGTGTTAAAGCGTTAGAATCCCAAGCATAATGATTGTCAGTGAGATTGCCAAAAGACGCATCCTTTGTTAATTCTAATTTTGTTATTAATGCCTCCCCATAGATGCTTTTAGATCCATAAATGGCAAACTTACTCTGGTATGAGTCGTTAGTAGCTGACAGCAGATCATTGAGGGTACCGCTGTTTTCTACAGACATTGCTCTAGTAGTATTGGCATCTCCAGATGAAGCGATTACTAAGCCTCCGCTGAGATTTATTTCGTTTGCCTCGATCCCATTGCTTTTGCCACTACTACCGCTAGCAGTACCACCGATCGCTGTGAGCTGCACATTTTTTGACTCGTCTGAAGTTGTTACACCGTCTGCAGAAATGCCGCAACTTTCACCACTCTCACCAGTGGCAATACCGCCAATGGCTGTGACTTGTGCACTACCAGCGATTGCCATATTAGAGGATGCATAAATACCATGACTGCTACCTGCAGCAGTACCACCAATAGCTGTGACTTGTGCATCTGAAATCGTGCTTTCCAATGATGCTAAAATGCCGCAACTATAATCACCACTGGTACCACCAATGGCTGTGACTTTTGCACCGGAGATTGTTAAACTACCGCCATCTGCAGAAATGCCATAACTACCGCTACTATCGCTATTAACAGTACCACCGATGGCCGTGACTTGTGCGTTATTTACGATACTTATGTTCCCCGAATACACAAATATACCATAGCTGTAATAATTGGCATTACCGCCAATGGCTGTGACTTGTGCACTACCAGAGATTATTACATCACCGTTTGCGTAAATACCACATGTGTTTCCACTGGCAGTGCCGCCGATCGCTGTCAGCGATCCTGAACCCTGGATAGTTAAGTTGTTGCTAGCAGAGTTTTTTGGTTTACAGATACCATAGCTTAACGTGTCTTCCCCAGAAAAATCTCCACCTCGAATGTAATTCTGAGTTCCTTCTTCAAGGATAATCGTGACATTATCACCTGGAAGGTTGAGACCATATATTTTACTGGACTGAATGACTACTCCTGAAAGTGTCAGCGTATAGCTGCTTCCATCTTCAGATGGTTTCCATTCATATCCCGGCCCAGAAGTATAAGTTGTAGTACTTGACAAATCTAAACCATCAAGAACTGAAAAAGCTGGTGTTGATGCACCAGTATTGTCACCAAGCACCATTGGTGATTCGTACGAATTATCTTCTTCAAAAATGACTGTCGAAAAAATTACGGAAATCATTAGGAAAGCAGTAACTGCTGCCAAGAAGCGTGTTTTCACGATACCTCCCCCAGGCAGTATGTTTTCCACAAATGTGATAATTCTAATTCAAGCGATTTCTGTACGTTTTGGTACCCCCCCCCCAGACTGGTGAGGTTGGTACTGTTTTAGTAGATCATTGTTAGTCTGTTGCATACGATTTTTGCCTCCTTATTTTTTTATGAAGCGGTTCTAAATGTAATTTGTATAATATATTCTTGTTCCCGCGATAATGAGGTGAGAAAATACTTACTGGCGTTAAGATCAAACTTGCTGAATAATGCTAGCCAGAACCCCGGAATGTTGAGTTAGCTGCCGTATCTGTTAGAACATCACCATCACGCTTGATTATTGATTAAAGTTTAGAAAAAATCTAAGTTTTTATCTCTAGCCAGTGATTGTTTTTGACAACTTTGACAATTCATCAGTATGATCTTTAGCTGCTGAAAAAATGAAACGGATGACCAAGAGTCATTGATCAGCATGCACTAAAATAGGATACAAACACAAGACAATGTTTTATATTGCTCCTGCCTATCCCAGTTCGTAATTTCTTCCCTAGGAAGTAACAATTATCGTGTGATGAATTATGATTAAAACATTCGAATCATTGGGTATTGATGAACGCATTCTCGATGCCATCAGAGGCATGGACTGGGACGAGCCTTCGCCCGTGCAGGTTGCGACTATACCCCTCATTTTAGAAGGAAAAGACATCATCGGCCAGGCACAGACTGGTACCGGCAAAACAGCGGCTTTCGGTATTCCGTTACTGCAGAAAATTGAGCCTAAGAAAAAGCCTTCGGCTTTGATTTTATGCCCCACCCGTGAACTGGCGGTGCAGGTTTCCGAAGAAATGAAGCGCTTAGGTGAGTATGTTTCTTTACGGATTCTTTCAGTTTACGGCGGCGCCGGTATCGAACCGCAGATTAACGCCATGAAGCAGGGCGTTGACATCATCGTCGGAACGCCGGGAAGAGTAATCGACCATCTTCACCGCGGCACCCTTGACCTCAATGAGATCAAATATATGGTGCTGGATGAAGCCGACCGTATGCTGGATATGGGCTTCATTGATGATATCAAGTATGTCCTTTCCAAACTGCCGAAATCCCGGCAGACGCTGCTGTTCTCAGCAACGATGCCGACCGAGATCCAGTCGCTCAGTGAAAAATACATGAAAGAGCCGGAGATCGTTTCCGTTTCGGAAGATATTTTAGTGCTGCCGAACACCGAGCAGCTCTACATTCCCATCGGCCGCAGAAATAAAATCTGGGCACTGTGCAGAATTCTGGAAGCTAACAAGCCAAAAACCATTGTTTTCGCCCAAACCAAGTTTATCGTCGACATGATCGAAAAAAGACTGAAGTCCTACGGATATCCGGTTGCGGCCATTCACGGCGACTTGTCACAGTCTAAACGTGAACGCGTGCTGAAAGACTTCCGTTCCGGCAAAACCAACATCCTCATTGCTACCGATGTCGCCGCCAGAGGTCTAGATATTGAAGGCGTGACGATGGTCGTCAACTACGACATTCCCGACAGTCCGGAAACTTACGTCCACCGTATCGGCCGTACCGGCAGAGCCGGCAAAGAAGGACGAGCGATCACTTTCGTTTCCGCTGATGAAATGCATCTGCTGGAAGCTGTAGAAGCCTTCACCGAAAGCAAGATACCAGAATTTGAAGTACCTACCAGCGGCAAAGTCAAAGCCAACGTTCATGAAGTCTTAGACTTTGATGAAATGGCCGATATCTTCGGCATGGTTAAAATTGAGATCTCCACCGGCGGTTCTGCCGGCACCAATACAGCAGAAATCCTCGAGCTGCTGACTAGAAAAGCCAAAGTCAGCGAGATGATGATCGGCAAGATTGAAGTCGGAACTAAAACAACCGTGGCTGAGATTCATAAAAGTGTCGCGATGCGCACCATGCGTACTCTCAACCAGCTCAACTTTAAAGGAAAGCGCCTCGGCGCCAGGCCTTACAAAGAGTAAAGCTGAAATTAAGATTTACAAGGAAACTTGTAAATCTTTTCTTAAATCAGCGCCATTTAGAATAGCGGTCTAATAAAATGCAGGTATCATCAGCAGCGATTTTATCAATAACACCATCTGCTTCGAGACTGCGGATATATTCTTTTGTTTCTCTGACGGACACTCTGGATGCTTTGGCAATGATGTTAGCGACGATTGTCGGAATCACCGTCTTATCCATAGGTGAGGCGTTCAGAATTTCTCTCAAGTCATATTTGAACGGTCCAAGCCGGTGCAGGTTGAGCATCGAGGTTCGCGGCGTCTGATTCTTAGGGCGTTTACGCGAACTTTGCTGCTTCCGGTCATTGCCGAACTTATTGTATGCGGTATTTGATGCCAAATTTTGTCTCCAGAGGAGAAGAGTGGCTGTTAAATACTTAAAGATTGTGCGAAAGCTGGCCCGCTTCCGCCTGATGCTGGCTATGATCTGCGCATTTTTACCAACCACATATCGATCGCCTTGGAATAAGCGTCTTATGGCGCTACCGATCATTTCTTGTTTTACAGATTGCTGGTTAATAAGAGAATGATCGTACTAAAAGTTCATTCATACTCCTCATAAATATGCATTCGGAGAATATGCCTGATACAGTCGCCTGGATCAAGATACGTGCCATCTTCAATCCGGTCGTTGATGAAATTCATTAATTCTATTGGCATTTCAATTTCTATGCGCTCTGCTTTTTCCTGACTTTCGAGCATGACCCCGTAATAACTTAATAGTTAATATAATCCCTACGTGTTGAACTAGCGTATGTACAAATCTTGTCCCAATGTCAATATAAAGAAAATATCAATAATAGATAAATAATGCCACAAAAGCCACCGAGTAAAACATCATTCAGAGTGACTGTTCCTGATGAATATCTGCCAAGGATCGATGAGATCGTTGAAGAAGATAAATATGGCGGCAGAAGCGAGTTCGTAATGAGACTTATTAGAGACTACATTGACGAAAAAGATCGTCAACGAGCTCTTCAGCTAGAGTATAAAATCATCGAAGAAAAAAAGAAACTGAAGAGATGATTTTAGACATTCTTGCAAGATGTGATGGATGCATGAACATCTAAAGAATCCAGATTGTTCTGCATCTAACCGACTGACTTTTTAAACAATCTTCAGATCAGAGAGCTATCTCCTGATCAATTAACAATTTAACAAGCACCAGAACTGTTTCTTAAACCAGCAAGTAACGGATCATTTTTCGCTGACAGAACGAGGCGGCGGTTATTTTTCGCGCTAAGATGAGGATGTAATTATCAACCATGCCCACAAGTTAATCAGACCATGAACCTGAGCCCGTGGATGGCAATTATCAGCATTATTTTCGGAATATTGGTCATCGTTTTCCGCGATCTGTTGAACTGGATCGTCGGGATTTTCCTGATTATCTGGGGATTGTGGACCCTCTATGAGAAATTTATTGCCAAAAAAGAAAATTGAAGGGCGGGCTTACTGCCCGTCTTCGTGATTTGGAGTTTTTGCTTTCTTCTTGGTGCGGCCGATGATCAGAATATCTTTTTTGAAGAGAGTAACTGCGATAACGATCATAACTGCCGCAAAGATCAGTTCGTAACCGATTCCCGCCAGGATCATGGAATAGTTGTCCAGCATGAGGTTGTTCATGGCCATCATCGGGTGGCTGAAGGGGATCGCGAAGATCAATACCTGACCGATGAGCGGCAGACTGTTGTAGTCCATAAACATGGTCAAGAAGAAGGGAACCATTGCCAGGAAAGTTATCGGCATTATCAGTCCCTGCGCCGTCTTATAGTCTTTAGCGAAGATACCAAGGATCATACAGAGGGCTAAAGCAGAGAAGATGGCTAAGAACAGCGAGATACCCAGCAAGAGATAATCCATCACACCGACTGATATACCATATTGTGCCAGATCGATTTGTGCTCCAGACATCAAGGCGTCAGTGTAGAACATCATGCCTACCATGTAGATCAGTGCCATAGCTAAGCCGATAATCGCGGCAGCGCCTAACTTACCGATAACGATATGGCTGCGCTTGACAGGCATCGTCAAAAGGGTCTCGAGGGTTTTATTCTCTTTTTCCATACCCATCGAAGAGATGACGATACCGCCGGCCATCACGATAATCATCAAGACAATCAAAGGCACGATGAAGGAGTTAGCGGATAAGGAAGCGTTGACTAAATCAGGTGTTATGCCTTCCATGATGTCGCCGTTGAAGTAAGTGTGGACATTAGTGCCCTGCGCAATCGGATTCTGGATGACTGCGGCGGTCGCGGGCGCAATGCTGCTCATGTGATCAATCAAGAAAACAGAAAGATCATTGGAAGCTTGGCTGATAACCGCCGAGACCATGGCCGAAGGTACCGATTCCACCAGGCCGGTGCTGTTCATAATAAAATAGACATCCAAGGAGGCCTGTTGCGGATTTTCCGCTAAAAGCGTACTACTGAAACCTTGCGGAATTGCAATTAACGCCGTTCCCCCGGCTTCTTTAACCTTTTCCAGCATGCTGTTAATATCAGTAGCTCCGGTCAGATCGACCAGCTGCGAATTCTCACTAAGAGAATCCATTACAATCGTCGATAATTCAGTGTAAGTTCCATCATCATTAACGTCATAATTGATGATGCCTACCGTCGGCGCCCCCGTCAGATCTTCGGTCAGATCACCCATCAAGCCGCCTAAAGAAGCGAAAAGAATGGCGATGACAATGACTGGAATAAAGTTTGCAGGCGTAGCGAGCTCTTTCAACTCTTTCCGTAGAATATTCAAGAGTGGTTTCATCCGACCACCTTCACAAAGACTTCTTCAATGTTAGCTGCCTCGTATTTGTCTTTAAGGTCCTGAGGAGTACCAACTTCCAAAATTTTGCCTTTGGCAATAAGAGCAATACGATCGCAGATCAGTTCCACTTCCAGCATGTTGTGGGAAGAAACGATGACGGTCGTACCTTCTTTCGTGGTCTCTTTTACCGTCGCCCGGACTTTCTGAGCGCTGATGACATCCAGACCGGAAGTCAGTTCATCTAAGATCGCTAACTTAGGCTTGAACATTAAAGCGCGGCCGACCAGCAGACGGCGGGTCATTCCTTTACTGTAAGTGCTGACTTTATCATTAAGGCGGTCACCCAAACCAGAAATCACTTTGCCGCGTTCGGCAATTTCTTCCGCCTCTTTGCCATCAGCGAAGAAGCGTGAGAAGAAAGTCAGGTAATCTTTTCCGGTCAGATCCTTATAGGCACCTGATTCTTCCGGCAGATAACTGAGAATTCTCCTTACTTCGTTTGGTTCAGTGGCCACATCATGGCCAAAGATGTTGATCGTTCCGGAAGTGATCTGCAGCAAGGTAGAGATCATCCGCAAAGTCGTACTTTTTCCTGCACCATTTGGCCCAATGAGTCCAAAAACCTCTCCCTCTTCAACTGAGAAAGATACGCCGTCAACGGCATGGAATCCGCCAAAATCTTTGACAAGATCTTTTATTTCAATAGCTGACATATTTTTGTCTCCCCCCCCCCTGGGGTATGAAGGGGCATACTAGGGGTAGCATAAGTACTTTACACAGTAGTTTAACGGAACAACTATTGAGTAATCAACCACTATTCAGATGCTGCATAAGAACAACCGAAAATACCACAGAAAAGCAAGCATCCTAGGGAAAAACATTAATTATTTGCTCCCCGCTTAAACCGTTATGAGCGATAGTCCGGATGTAGTTCATATTCTCAGGGATGAAGCGTTTTTTACCACCGCCGCATTGGCAGACCATATTTTAGAAAATGCCAATGCTTACCACACTCTGGCGGAAGCTGAAAAATTCCCGGGCCGTGACCGTATGGCATTCTCGATTATGCTCACCATGTTTGACGAGATGGGCAAACTGCTGCAGATGGTACGCGAGTGTGAAAAAACCGCTAAAGCCGACCATCCCAGCGTCAGAGTGGAAGATTTTCATAACAACGCACTCAACGGCCGCCGCGGTCTCGGACAGATTTTTGAAGAGATCCGCACGATCGAAGCCGCTTCCGTAAATCTCGGCTTTGCCAACGCCGTGGTCACTGAAGAACCCGACTTCCTGCGCGAAGAATATGCCTCGCTGGATAACAGATCACGCTATTTCCAGATTGACAAAATCATGCGGAAAGACACCTACCTGCCGACGATCGATATCATGGACAAGTATGCCGCCGTGATTGAACGCAATGCTTTGGCCGCCGGTACCTACCTGCACGACTTAGGCAAAGCGCTGGGGCTGTGGGTCTCACTGGAATTATCAAAAGTAGAAAAAGATGGAAGGGTTAGGTACCGCTGAGCCTAATCCTCAATCAATGATTCAATCAGATTGTAATTTAAATATTTTTTAGAGATCGCATAAATGCGCTCCAGGTTGAGCATCCAGGCTTCCCGGATGTCTTCGCCTTCGGCTACCGTGCCGCGGCCGCTGATGAAGTCTAAGGAGTCTTCGGAAGGGAAGAGCAGATCGGCATGCGGGAGAACACCGGCACGAGGCACATTGATCATTTTTTCTAATTTATCAATGCCCGGAATAAGCAGACTCATATCGCCGCGGAAACGGTTGATGATGAAGGCTTTGACGCGCTGCCGGTGCTTTTCGCTGAGCAGCGAATAAGTACCGTAAAGACCGGCGAAAACACCGCCGTACTCAATGTCGCCGACCAGAATAACCGGCGCATCAGCCATATCGGCGACGGCCATGTTAGCCTTGTCCTCCAAGTTGATCTCCGCCGGCGAGCCGGAACCCTCAATGACGACGATGTCGTGATCCAGTTCCAGACGCAGATAGGCATCGGCGATATACTTGTCAACTTCAGCGCGGCTGCCGTCAAACGGTTTGCCGCCTAAGACTACCTGACACTGCCCGGGTCCGTGCGGTTTGATCAAAACGGGATTCATGTCTGTCTGCGGTTCCTTATTGCAGGCCCAGGCCTGATAAGCCTGCGACATGCCGAGTTCACCAGCCTCCGAAGTAGCGAAAGAATTAAGGGAAATATTCTGAGCTTTAAACGGCGTCGTGTTGAAGCCCAGCTCGGTAAAGTGCTTGCATAAGATGGCGGCTAAGGTTGTCTTACCGGCCCCCGATGAGGTTGCCTGCACCATTATACTGGTCATACTCCATCCTCCAGAATTTTCATGATTACTTTCATGTCGATGTTTTGCCGGACCGTCTCTGCCATGAGGTTCAGCTCCCGGTCGATTTCGGCTTCATAGTCAATTTCGACATCGCTGTGAATGCTGCTTTTAGCAAGGAAATAGTCACGGAAAGGCGGCAGGTCAAAAATGCCGTGCATGTAAGTACCGATGACCATGCCGTCGGCAGAGACGGCTCCGTCAGTATTGCCGTCATCTAATTCCAGCAGCGGTTTTTCATGACTTTCCGTCTTACCCATATGAATCTCATAACCGCGGACGGCTTCGCCGTTCTCCAGCTTACCGCTGACCTGCACAGTTTTTTTATCATTAGAATCAAAGACCGTCGAGACGTCTAAGAAGCCGAGACCTTCGGCGGCTTTGACGTTGCCTTCGATGCCTTCCGTATCATAGATGTCCTTACCGAGGATCTGATAACCGCCGCAGATACCCAGAATGGGAACCTTGCCGCGCAGCTCTCTTAAAACTTCAAAGAAGCCGTTTTCTTTCATCCAGGCCATGTCGGCAAAGGTATTCTTAGTGCCGGGGATGATAATTGCCTGGGCGGAGCGCAGCTCATCCGGCTGCCGCACAAACTTGACCGCCACCCCGCTGAGGGAGAGCGCGTCGAAATCAGTAAAGTTAGAAATCCGCGGCAGATGGACAATAGCGATTTTATGCGCTTCTTTCGAAGACTTGAGGTCCTGGGAATCTTCTTCCGGCAGCGAGTGCTCGATATGCGGCAGCACGCCGAGGACGGGAATGCCCAGCATCGATTCGATCTGTTTAATGCCCGACTCCAGACATTCCGGTGAACCGTGCATATTATTGAAAATGATCCCCTTGATATGCTTACGGCGCTCGGGTGAAAGCAGTGAAACAGTACCGAAGGCATAAGCAAAAGCGCCACCGCGGATCATGTTGATGACCAGCAGACAAGGCGCTCCGGTGATTTCAGCTGTTTTCATGTTAGATAACTCACATTCAGAAAGGTTGATCTCCGCAGGGGAGCCG
Source organism: uncultured Methanomassiliicoccus sp. (assembly GCA_905203995.1). Taxonomy (GTDB): domain Archaea; phylum Thermoplasmatota; class Thermoplasmata; order Methanomassiliicoccales; family Methanomassiliicoccaceae; genus Methanomassiliicoccus_A. The sequence goes on from CAJKXZ010000009.1 coordinate 14,892, forward strand.
GCGCCTTCAATCATCACGATATCCCGGGTCCGGCGCAGGTATTCCCAGGCTTCAACAACAATATCGACGCCTTCGCCGACCGTAAAATCTTCATAATATTCAGGAACAGTCATGTTTTTGTAAACAGCGCCGTTGACCACTACCTGCGAAACGTCATCGACCTGCGGTTTGAGCAGAATGGGATTCATACGAACTTCCGGTTCCGTTCTGGCCGCGATCGCCTGTAAGTACTGTGCTCGTGCCATTTCGCCGTCGGCGACGGCCATGGAATTGAGCGACATATTTTGTGATTTGAAAGGAGCAACGTTATAGCCCATGTCTGAAAAAATACGGCAGAAAGCACTGGTGAGAATTGATTTACCTGCGCCTGAGGTGGCACCGAGAATCATTAATGGTTTAGCAGAAACAAAACATTTTTGTTCGATTTTCGCTTTAATTTCTTTACGTAATTCATCATCAGGAACTTCTTCTGAAAAAGGAAAATGCTCATAAACCTGTTTAGTCACGTCGGGGCGGTGGATCCAGTAACAGTCCTGGCAGCTCCAGACTTCTTCACCGTTATCTTTCTGCACCATTTTGCCTAAGCGCATGTCCATACAGGGATAGAAAGGACAGTAGCAGTAAGCGCAGTCCTGTCCTTTGAAGTGACAAGGATAATACTCGCATTCTTCATTAGATCCGGGGGTGAAATTTTCTAATTCCGTTTTCACCATGGACCAATATTTTTTCACTAGTTCTTCATCCATAACTGTTCATCCTACATTATATTCAATTCATAATCAATGTTAGAAATGCATCAGATAATTTCAAAAACAATCAGCACGACAAGAATGATGTGTAATATCATGAAAAGATAAACTAGCTTAAATTTGAGCTTCTTTGTCTTGTGATGATATTTCTTCATACCAGCATAGGCCCCGAAAGGTCCCAGCAGCGCTGCTAAAAGCAAGGCGTTTTCCGAGGTCCGGTAGAGACCTTTTTCCGCCTTCCTCTTATCGGCCCGGTACATTAACAGGGCGGCGATGTTGAGTATGAGATAGATTATCAATACATAGAATGCTATATGCATTAATGAGAGCATTGTTAATCATTGACTTTAAACTAACGGCGGTATTCTCACTTCTACACCGTGCCCTTTATATTCTTCCTGGTATTTTGTGACCCGACACAGAGCACGCAACCTTTTCCAAAGCAGAGAATTTTCATATTCTTCGGCGGCCGAAGGGATACTATCTAGTAGGTTTTTTGAGCAAACGACGATTAATCTATTTTGTGCTCTTGAAAAAATAACATTGGTGCGGTTAAGATCTAAAATAAATTCCGCATTTCCGCTTATTTCCATCGAATCGCTCTGTGTTCCAGAGACGATTACCGTGCTGCACTGTCCGCCCTGGAAGCGCTCGACAGTATCGACAATTATCCCAGAGCCAGTCATCTTCATCAATGCACTCTTCTGAGCCCGGTGGGGGGTAATGATTGCCACCTCTTCTGATTCGTCTTTACTTGCTAAAATTCTTTGAATTAACTGCACTTCATAGGGATTGTATTTTTTAGATTCGTGTTCATCGTGAATAATTAAATAAATTCCTTTACCCTGCCAGATATCAGCTAAAGAATTAATCTCAGATTTATAACATTTAACATTTGATGCCGGCAGGAGATCAATGCCTTCGCGGCTGTAGATTTCCGAGATCAAATCGGTGCATTCACGGTTCATGCGGTAGGTAGTCGTCAAGGCCGACTGATGAACGGTCGGGCAGACGTCTCGTGTCGGCTGGCAGAGGCCTTTTACGGCAGCATAAGCACTCTGATAAGGCTTTAAGCGCTCAATCTGCTCCCGCTGCTCATTATTCCAGTCATAGGAAGTAATCGGCGAAAGTTGCATGATGTCGCCGGCCAGCATGATGTCGCCGTTGATGTCCAGCAGAGAAGATAACGCTAAGAAATAAGGGAAGACCATCATACTGGCTTCGTCGATGATTAGCGTGTTGACGAGAAAACCCTCATCTTTCATGGCCGCGGCTAACTTCATAAGCTGGCCGACCGTACCACAGAAAGCAGTTCTACCGTGAGCAAGGTAATTTTGCGCAGAAATTGTATCCTGCGGATTAATTTCGCCCGCTTCAGGAAGATCATTAAGGCGGACTAAAGCCGGCTCGACAAAATTATTACCGAGGCGGGTGGCACTTTCTTTAAAAGCGGGCATAATCTGGCGGATCCGCGATAGCAGCTCATCAACGGCCGTATGGGTGTTAGCAGAGATTAAGAAAATTGCGTTATCTTCACTCGTTAACATCCTTAAGAGCACGGCATAAGCCATGGTGTTGGTTTTTCCCGTCCCCGGCGGCCCGAAGAGCAGCTGCACCCGGCACTGCAGGCCATCTAAGCAGGCTTTGGTCTGCGAATCATCAAGACGCTGTTTGCTGGCATCCTTTAATAAATTATTAAAATGCATTTTATCTTCATTATCCAGCGGAAACTTCGGCGGGATGTATGGAGCGAGAGGATCGAACCAGCTGAAAACCGGCGGTGAGGTTGCTTTCAGCCATTTTGCTACTTTTTCCTTAGTAAAATCAGAAAGGCTGGCAACAGCAATACCTAGATCATAACCGTCAAAATCAGTAATTCGTGAAGCCATGACATAACTGCCGGCGAAGTCTCGGATAAAGGGCGCGGCTTCCACTTCACCAGTCGTGAAGTCAAGTTTAGTGATGATCGCCGTTACACCACGCTTAACAGAATAGTCAACAGAATCAGTTTCGCCGGAATAAGGGATTATTCGAACAAAACTAGTTTTTTCAAATTCACAGACTCCCGAAAAGACGTTTGTATCCAGATCATAGCGATCTAAATCTAACTGCGCATACATGACTGTGTCACGGCCGCTGCCTTCAAAGCGGATCTCCCGCAGAGGCAGGCAGGAACCTTCAACGACGCGGGAGAAAGTAGAACGGGTGTTGTAGGACAGCCATTCGGCTTCCCGCAGATGATGATCTAATTTTAAGAAATCAAGGCAGGCCTGCTTCAGTGTATAACGGCTCTTGAATTCTTCCTGCAGGGAGCTTAATTTGCTGAGTTCTAGCGGCGGTTTGCAGGAAACTAGAGAAGGCTGCCGTTTACCGGAGGCGGTTTCACGAGGCATCAGTCGTTCATCGAGCCAGCGCAGGGCCTGGCATTTGGCCTTCATGAACTCCTGAATGTATTCCGGCCGGCCGGCTTTACGGTAATGATTCATGGCCGCGTGGGCGCGGCTGTCGGAAATCTTCCACTTCGTCTCCGGATCCCACATCATATGCCAATAAGGAATAGAGATAGCCGAATCATTTCTGACGCGGACTTCATAATACTGACCTTGACTGGAAGAATATAAGCGTCCTTCTTTATCTTCTAATTTAGCAATTAAATCAAAGATATCCTGCCGGAAGAGCTGCTGGAAGTTTACTTCCTCATCTTTTACGGAACGGTTCCAGTGAAAGGTCCAGCCAAACCAATTGAGTGAGGTTACGGAAGTCAAAGACTGTGAGACTTTTCCGATGGCCACCCGGCGTTTGATTTCCTCAGCTAAGGAAGAAAAGATGACCTGTTCCAGATCATGCGTGCAGTCCGCCCGGCAGCCCAGCAGCTCGACTAAGTTTCCTAAAACTTCACCGCCGGCCCGTTTGCAGCCATCAATCAGATGGCGCATATCAAATTCCGACCAAACGTAAAAATGAACGGCCCGTGTACCTCCGCGGCCGATGCGCAGCAGCATTGTTGAAAGATCAGAAAAAAATTCTTCCAAGAGTATTTTTTCCTGCTGGTCGTCGTCAATTTCCACCCCGTGCCAGGGTTCTTCTACAATCGTAGCCGCCTCTTCGGCATTTAACGGATAGGTTTTGTTGCGGCGGGCATTGCACTCCAGCGGCTGCGGGTTGAGATAACGGCGGTCGCCATTACGAATATTTTCTAAATAAAGGAAATTATCGGAATCGGTAACGTGCGCTGCCACTCCCAATAAACGGTCTTCGATCGGATCCCATTCTACATCCAAATAAACACGGATCAGCCGTTCTTCACCCTGCAGATGATCGGGCAGCGCCGAGATATTGTTGGACTCATGCATCTGCACCAGAAAACCGCTGCCGCCCAGCAGTCCTGCCGTTTTGATTTGGGCATTCATCCGCAAGCGGGAAATGCTCTCCTTGAAAGCTGAATTTCGCCGCAGTTCGGCAAATTTCTCCAGATTCAGTTCTGTTAGGTCATCAAGCGTCTCGATGCCCGCTGCCCGCAGCGCCCGGTTTTCGGAGATCGGCAGGCCTAATAGTTCAACTTTCCGCCCGCGGATACTTTCAACGGTACAGATGGCCGAGTGGGTGCAGGTATTGCATTTAGCACCTAAAGAATAATCAATGTCCGCAAAATCCGCATTATAGGCTGCGTAAAGAGGGCCGTCTTCGGCTAAGAGCTCCTGCAGGTCGAGCATTTCCGTTTCTAGATGCAAAGGCGGAAGGGTCAGCGGATCCTGGATACCGGTGTGTCCTTCCACCCGCACGACCACCGCTTCCAGAGCAGCGTTCCGTTGTTGATTGGCGATGTTTACGCCCTCGCGGAACTTCTCCTTAATCAGCAGGAGGTAAGAAGCCAGTTGAATTTTATGATAAGTCTTGTCTTTACGGCTGGCTTTGCATTCCAGAATCCTCATCAGCGGCTCACCGTTTACCCAGGTAATGATTACAAAATCCATTTGCCCGAATAAAGTAAAAGCACCCTCGCTACCGCTGATTTCCACTTCACGCAGGAAGACATTTTCGCCCTCCTTTAAATTTTTTAAATAGTTAAGGAAAGAATGCCAATCGGTAGAGTCAACACCACGGGAGTGGTTGGTATATGGTAAAAATTTTAATTTGTATTTATTTTCTAAAAGTTCAGCGACTTCCGTTTCCGCAAATTCCCCGGCTTCAACTAGCGCCGGATTGATGGCACTGCGCACCAGATTGTAATAGGGATAATTGGCATTGGTCTGGGTCTTATCGGCCCGCAGCTTGAACTTCATCGCACAGCTGTCTTGGTTAACATATTCGCCGATATCAGTGACCCGGATGTCAATTGTCATATTACCCTCACTTTACTTCTTTTTTAAATTCTAAACATAAATCCTGTAAAGGACACTGTTCATGTTTAGGCCGCTGCGGCGTACAGACTTCCTGACCAAAGCGGACAAAAAGATCATTGATTTCCAGCCACCTTGTCTTCGGTACCGCTGTCTGCAGCTGCATTTCTGTTTCTTCTGGTGTTTTTGAATTGACCAGACCTAAGCGGTTGCTGATACGGTGCACATGGGTGTCGACACAGATTGAAGCGATGTGGTACGCATAACCTAAGAGACAGTTAGCGGTTTTACGGCCGACCATCGGCAGCTTCACCAGCTCGTTGATGTCTTTAGGAACTTCTCCGCCATAGTCTTCACAGAGAATCCGGGCAATTTCCTTAATCGCTTTGGCTTTGTTAAAATGAAAATTGACATTGCTGATGAGCTCGTTGAGTTCTTCCAGATCGGCATTCATCAGTTCAGCCGGGCCGGGATAGCGGGCAAACAGTTTCTCAGAAGCAGCATAGGTAATCTCATCACGGTTGCGCTGCGATAAAACCGTGGAAATCAGAACAGTGAAGGGCGTAGCATGCCAGGTAGGATTCTTAGCCAGCGCCGTCGGTGAGGGTGTCCCCTCGAAAAACTTAGTCAAACGGTCAAGGACTTCACAAGAGATTTTCTGTGACATTGAGGACCTCCATAGCTTCACCGGCCATATATAACGACCCGGTAATCAAAATGGTGCCGTCGCGACCTGCCGCCTGCCGAGCAGCCGTGATGGCTGCGGCCAGAGACGAAACCACTTCCGCATCCACATAGGGCTGGAAGGCCTCCTTAGCAACAGCGGCCGGCAGGGCCCGCGGTGACTGTGGAGTAGTAAGGAAAACCTTTTGCGCCCGCGGGGCAAACTCCTGCGCTAATTTCTGCACATCTTTGTCCTTGAGCACGCCGAAGACCAATACCACACGGCCGAAGAGGCGTTCAACTTCCGCGGCTACCTGTTCGGCACCAGCCGGAGTATGCGTGCAGTCGACAATCATCCGCGGCTGCAGAGCGACTGTTTCCAGACGGCCGGGCCATTTGGTATGGCGCAGACCGGCAATAATTGCTTCATCAGGAAGGTAAAGACCGCGTTCCATCAGTTTTTGCAGCACAGCAACAGCCACGGCACAGTTGTCACCCTGATAACGTCCGATCAGCGGCACTGAAAGCTTCATGTTGAGATCTTCCACGAAAATCTCGGTGCCGTTGGCATCAGCGCGGAGCAGTTCATAATTAAAGTCTTCACCGACCATTGTTAGCATATCCGTCTGTTTACGGATTACCGCCAGCGCTTCCGGCAGCTGCGGAGCAGAAACCACCGGAATACCGGGTTTGATAATGCCCGCTTTCTCAGCGGCAATTTTAGCAATAGTATCGCCGAGAAACTCCGCATGTTCCATGCTGATCGGCGTGATCGCACAGACTTCCGGCGTCAGCACGTTAGTCGCATCGAGGCGGCCGCCCATGCCGACTTCAATCACCGCGATCTCTACCTCCTGCTGAGCGAAGTAAGCAAAGGCGATGGCTGTCGTCAATTCAAAAAAAGTCAGCTTCTTGCCCTCAGTGAGCATTGCCGCCGCCTGCGCCTGCACTTCCGCAGCTAGCTCCAGCAGGGCAGCATCGGGAATCTGCTCACCGCTGACTCTGATACGCTCGCTGAAGTCCACCAGATGGGGAGAAGTATAGAGACCGGTAACATAACCCGCCTCCCGCAATACGGCTTCCGTCATTGCACTGACGGAGCCTTTACCATTAGTACCGGCAATATGCACTGCACGGAATTTATCCTGCGGGTTGCCCAGCCGCTGCAGAAGCTCCCGCGTATTCTCCAAGCCGAACTTGATGCCGGACGCTTCCTGGGCGAACAGCCATGCAAGGATCTCTTTGCGCTCCACCAAGGCTCATCAGCCCCAATACATAATTAGCTTGCGATTAAAGATTCTCTTTTTTCAAGACAGAAAGATATTCCCCGACGCTCAGCTGGTTTTTCTTGGCGGCAGCTTTCAGAACCTTCATAATGCCGGAGCCATACTGGGCAGCTTTCTTTTCTTTAACCGCAATGGTCGTTAAGTTAAGCTCAGCGGCCAGCTGCCGTAAGGGCATTTTATTGACACCGGCAGCGATCTTCTGCGCCGGCGGCATTGCTAAAGCGATCGCCGCTACCTCCGGCGCCAGAAAAGGCCGGTGTAAGGTTTTGTGGTAAGCCGCAGCAATTGCATTTTCTTTCGGCAGCGTGTTGTCCACAAGATGCTGATAATCACGCGTGAAAGCTTGTTCTAACTCCGCCGCTGACATTTCCGCATAGCGGTTGTAGCCGCCGAAGAGTTCATCGGCACCCTGGCCGCTGAGGAGATTGGCTTCCTTAACCCGCGAGGCAATGATCTGCAGCGGCAGTTCAAAAGAAACTTCAACCGGTGATAAGTCAGCAATGCGCAGCAGCTGACAGCAGGCTTCAATGATTTCTTCAGCCGTCAGCACGATACCCACCCAAGGCAGGCCGACTTCCTCGGCCCCGGTCCGGCCGGCCACCAGATCATGAGCATTTTCCACGCCCACCGTATACAAAGTCGGTGTGTAATACTGCTTGGCGACAGCGGCCAGAACACCGCTGTCCAGACCGCCGGAGAACATGATCGCCGTGTCGGCCGGAATTGCTTCCATTACAGATTTCAAAGCATCAAGCAGCATGCAGACTGACGATGAAAAGATCGTTAATAAATGTTTTTCAATAATAGAAATAAATTAAGACCGCCCTCTCAGGCGGTGATGATTTTGCCGGTGGGCAGATCAGCAGGGCTGCTCAGCTCCAGAAAGAGGGCTTCACTCTCCCGCTGCAGCCGCAGCACGTTGAAGACCATCTGCAGATATTCACGGCCGTGGGGGCTGAGATCAGCAGTCAGCTGAGCCATGTCCGCGGTAGTTGGCTCTTTACCTTTGGGACCATGGCGGCTGATCGCTTCCACCGTTCGTTTTTTGGTTTCTTCCAGACCGGCCGCTTCGTGCGGTGTCGAAAGCAGTGTCTGCCGCAGCAGCGCGCACTGGTTGGTAAACTCCGTCTGGCTGACCAGCAGCTCATCGACGACTTCATCGGCATCCTGATCATTATTGAGTTTGATCTTTTCCGCAATCGTATGCGCCGTCAGCACCAGAGCGGCATTTTTGACATCGTCGATAGTGCCGGCGGCCACCTCCTGCAGATTATTGAGCTGGCTGCGGCTGATGGAGAGATACCTCCGCGAGAGTTCAATGTTTTCGTCCTTGAGCCGGTAGGGGTAAATCACGCGGCTGCCGATCATAGCCGCGGCAATGCCCGCGAGGATATACAACAGACGTTCGATAATCGAACTTTCCGCAGGGAAGACCATCGAGGCCGTCAGCAGAGCCATGAGGGTGATGAAGATCATCATGATGTCATAGCGTTTCGGATCAAAGACGCTGTAAATGTAAGAAATGACCATCAGCACCGCCGGTGCTAAGTCAGGATGATCGGTCAGTAAGAAGTAAGTCACCGCGGCGAAGATGGCTACGCCCACCAGGGTTCCTTTCAGACGTAAAAAGGATTTGCTGACCGTCGCCTCCAGATAAGGCTGGACGACCGCCACCGTCGTAAAAGCCAGCCACTTAGCATTTTCCAGATGCCAATAATCGCCGATAAATTCCCATAAAGCGATTAATAGCGCCATGCGGAAAGCAAAACTGTACTTCAGCGAATCTTTGCGGAAGTTTTCTTTCAGTAAAGTAACGAAACGGAAACTGCGGGGAATCTGCTGCGAAGAAGAGTATTTCCTTAAAGTTTCCTTGTCGGTGCTGAGCAGTACGGCCATTTCATGATTGATAATCCGTAAGCTGGCTAGAATCTGATAATTGATATTTTCATGGGTTTTCGTAAAGTCACTGATCTGCTGGTGAACGGTGGTTAAGGGAACTTTGCTTTCCTGATAGGCAATCAGCGTGTCTAACACCGGCAGCAGATCCTCTAAATCCTGGCGGCGATCTTTCGCGGCAATAATCGCTTTGCCCAGCTCTTCCGCGGAAATCGCCAGGTTGATTGCCGAACGGGAACCTGGTGACGAATAATACTTGTCATTGAGACGATCGTAGACCGCGGAGTTCACCAGCTTAGCTTTGGCAATCAGCGTCTCGCTGCTGACTTCCTCGCCGTTGATGACTTTTTCCGTCAGCGCCCGCACTTCCGTGAAAATGCCGCAGATACCGGCATGACAGCTCATAGCCAGCCGCTGACGGTTGACTAGTAGGTTAAGCGCCAGAATGAAGACGGAACCGACAATCAGGGCCAGCAGGCGCAGGGGGAAATCAGCCAGCGGGACCGGCGCAGCTAAGATGAAGGCATAACCCAATAAGAACGGAAAATGAACCGGCGATTTGATGTCATGCATCAGCACGAAGGTGACGCCAAAAACAACAGTAAAGTTAGTAATCAGTCCCAACCAGGGATTAAAAGAAGCGAGCAGTGAGCCGATGCCTAACGTAACGTTGATGCCTACCAGTCCCGCCAGGCTTTTGACTGGTTTGCCGGTGAGGTTCTTCGAAAGCATCATCAGCGCGGCGGTGATCATCATTACTCCGATGAGGACGTTTTCCGAGCCGAAAGCGTACATGAAGAGGACAATGAAGATGATGATGGCAACGAACATCACGTTTTTACCCATAAATGTTTTAAAATTCATAAGCAGCCGATTTATCAAAAAGACCCTATATAACGTTTAGTTTGCAAAGTTTTAATATATAAAGACAGATAAGTTTTGATAAAAATTTTTTAGCGTAAGAAGCCGGAAGTTGGCAAATTTTCATAAGTATTAATTATTTAATAATGGAAATAGAGATTTCTACAAAGAGGCTAAATTTAGATACGAATGTATTCTCAAGTATTACCCAGAATTGGATGCTAATGGACGTAGTTTTCCTAAAGCGGCAAAAAATCAATTCTAACTATAGTAATCATGTAATATTAATTCCGAGAAAGTGTGTGGAGTTTAAGCTAAAAATTCAAAAAAGTATGTAGATTTTGAGCCGATTCAGCAAAACAATCCCTAAGCATTATATCTGTGAATTTTGATGTAGTCGTGATGGATAAGGTCGTAAGAATAAGCATGTCACTCGAACCCGACCTATTAGAAGAGTTTGACACGCTTGTGAATAACAAGGGTTATACAGCAAGATCTGAAGCTATCCGCGATCTTATAAGAGACGCTCTTGTGGAAGACCGCTGGCGGGATAGTGAGTCAGAAGTGGTGGGCACAATTACCATGGTTTATGACCATAACGTAAGCTATACTCAGGAAAGACTGATGGAAATACAGCATGCTAAACATCTCAGTATCTCCTCAACAATCCATGTGCATCTTAACCGTGATCAGTGTCTGGAAGTTTTGATTGTCTGGGGAAAGGTCAAAGATGTGACACACCTGGCCGATGAGATCGGTGCGATTAAGGGTGTCGTTTTCAGCAAACTTACGATGACTTCTGGTTCGATGAGCCACAGTGAAGAAGATGACCATAAGCATGAACATGCTCACAGTCACCCTCATTCGCAGTAGGAACTCATAACACTTTTTTTATACCCTTTTCTCTTTGAAGAGCCTGCATGAGCCGGCTCATTATCTCAGAAAAAAGTGACGCGGCAGCGAGAATCGCTGTCATTCTCTCCCAGGGATCGTCAAAAAGGACTTCTGTCAACAAAGTTTCTGTTTTTCAATTTGAAGATGAAAACGCAGGAACAACGTTTATCGTGGGACTGAGAGGTCACATCATTGAGCTGGACTACCCAGAAGAGCTCAATAACTGGTCAGAAGTAAATCTCTCTGATTTGATTTACGCAGAGCCGATCAAGAAGATCAGCGCCCACAGCATCGTGGGGGCCCTCAGAGATCTAGCCATTGAGGCTGATGAAATTGTCATCGCCACTGACTATGACCGCGAAGGAGAGCTGATCGGTATGGAAGCCGTGCGGCTGCTGGATACCGAGGGTAAAGAGATCAAGCGAGCCCGCTTCAGTGCCTTTACTAAATTAGAAATCGACACTGCTTTTGATGATCTGACCGAGCCGGATGTCAAGCTGGCGGACTCTGCCGAATGCCGGCAGAAGATTGATCTGGCCTGGGGAGCAGTACTGACAAGATTCATTTCTATTTCTTCCGGACAGGGCGGCAGCAGTTTCCTTTCGGTAGGCAGGGTGCAGAGCCCAACTTTGGCTTTGATTGTCGCGCGTCATAAGGAGATTGAAGAATTTGTGCCACAGCCTTACTGGAATGTGCTGGCCAGATTCCAGGAAGGTATTGAGTTCCATGGCGAGCATGTTGACAATCCCTTCCACAGCGACATCGATGCTCAGAAAGCGTTAGATGCCTGCGAAGGAGCAACGCTCGGTAAAGTCATCAAGTATGAGAAGAATGAAAAAGACGAGTATGCGCTGCCGCCGTTCAATACGACGATGCTGCTGATGGAAGCTAACAAACTGGGCTTCCCGGCCTCACGGGCGATGAAGATCGCCGAGGATCTCTATACCGCCGGTTACATCTCTTATCCAAGAACTGATAATACAGTCTATCCGCAGTCCCTCGGTCTGCGGCGCATTTTAGAAAAACTCAAAGATTCCGAATTCAAAGCGGAAGCGGAAGAACTGCTGCAGCAGGAAAAGATTCGTCCGTCTAAAGGAAAGGTGCAGACTACTGATCACCCGCCAATTTATCCGACGGAAGCAGCTACGAAAAAGCAGCTCAAAGGTGACAAGTGGACGATATATGAGCTGGTGACCAGAAGATTCTTGGCGACGGTCGCACCGCCGGCGAAAGCGGAAGTCTCTTCCTCTGTAATCAGCATCAATAACGAGAAATTCGCCTCCAAAGGTTACAAGCTGATTTTCCCGGGCTGGAAAAAATATTATCCTTATTTGAAAACAACTGAGATTGAACTGCCGGAGCTGATGGTCGGCGCCGATGTAGAGATTCTTGCGGTTAGTTCTGAAAAGAAAATGACGCAGCCGCCGCGCCGCTATTCACAGGGCAGTTTAATCCAAGAGATGGAACGCCTGGGCCTGGGAACCAAATCTACTCGTCATGATATCATTCAGAAACTGTACGACCGCAAATATGCAGAAGGCAACGATCTGATTCCCACCGCCAGCGGCATTGCTGTCATTGAAGCACTTAACAAACACGCACATATCGTGACTGATGCCAAGATGACCGCCAAGCTGGAAGAAGACATGGATGAAATTGCCCACGGCAGCAAGGATCTCGACGGAGTCGTCAATGAATCACAGGAAATGCTCACTAATGTGCTGGAGACTTTAGAGCGCAATCAGGATCAAATCGGTACGGAGATCCGCAAGGCGCTGGAAGCCCAGCATTATATCGGCAAGTGTCCTTCCTGCGAAGGCGACTTGAAAACGATCCGCACCCGCTTGGGCAAGACCTTCATCGGCTGTTCCAATTATCCGGAGTGTAATCAGACTTATCCGATGCCGCCGAACGCCTTAGTGCAGCCGGCTAACGAGGCCTGCGAATGCGGTGCTCCGCGGGTGAAGATTATCCGCCGCGGACAGCCGGTTTCGATCAGTTGTGTCGATCCCGACTGCGATACCAACCGTCTGAAGAATTTCATCGCTAAATGCCCTTCCTGCGGCCGGGATATGCGCATTATCTACTCACGGGCCGGCAAACGGTTCCTCGGCTGCACAGGCTATCCGGACTGCACGCAGACCTATCCGCTGCCGCAGATGGGGCAGCTCTTAGGCACGGATGAAAACTGCAGCTCCTGCGGTTCGCCGATGATTATGATGAAGAGCAGCGGCCGCGCCTGGAAGTTCTGTGCCAACATGGATTGCCCGGAAAAGAAGGAAAAGCTGGCGAAGAAAGCCGGTAAAGCACCGGCTAAGAAAAAGACTACTAAAACGGCCGCCAAGAAAACAACTGCCAAGAAATCAACAACTAAGAAAACAACGACTAAGAAAGCGGCACCGAAGAAAGCAGCAGCTAAGACAACCGCCGCTAAAACTACTACTAAAAAAGCCGCCAAAAAGCCGGCGGCTAAGAAAACTACCAAAACTAAAAAAGATCAGCCGAAGTGAATCGGCTGGTTTTCCTCACTTTCTAAATCCCAGATTTTAATTGCTGCGGTGACCGGCGCCAGAGCAACCGGCACGGCGGCTTTAGTGATCTGTTTCACGGTTACTTTGTCAAGACCGTAAAGCAGGACGTTGACCACTATTGACAACTTAGTAGAACCGTCGGTCATCTCCCCGCGTACGGAAGGAGCATCGGTCGGGGCGGTAATGCTGGAAGCATAGAAGCCGTGGTCCGATTCGACCATGCACTTGATATGACCGATTAAGTAAGCACCATTGTCAGAACATTCAGAAGCAATCAGCGAAAGAAAAGCCGTCAGTTTTTTCTGGACGGCGCTGGCGGCGACCGGCTCCGGCAGTTCGAGTTCGATCTGCGCAGCGTAGGCGGTAAAATCATCAGTTAACATCAGCCCACCAGCCTGTCAACGATCTGGGCGACATTGATATTTTGGGAAGCGGAAGCGCAGATGATCTCTTTTTCAGGGGCCATTGCCTCCAGAGTCTTTTGGATCTCCGCGAGCGTGTTTTCATCAACGGTATCGATTTTGTTAATGACAATGAATTCAGAATTTGCGAGTTGTGCTTTTAAAGGCCGTTCAAAGGCTTTCATCAGTACCGGGAAACGGTGAGCGTCGATGATAACCACCGAATGCACTTTTTCCGGGGCCCAGTCTTCTTCCGACTGCGCGAGCAGCGCTACGACCGATTCGGGATTGGCAATGCCGGTCGGTTCGATGATGATGACGTCGGGCTGCATCTTGTCATAGATTTCTTTAACCGTAACGAGTAAGTTGGTACCTAAGGTGCAGCAGATGCAGCCGGCTGCCAGTTCCTTAACCTGCAGGCCGTATTTCTCCATCACTTTGCCGTCGATCCCAATCGTTCCAAAATCATTAACGATGACCGCTACTTTTTTGCCATAGCGTTCATAGATGTCTTTGACCGCTGAGAGAACAAGAGTGGTTTTTCCAGATCCCAGGAATCCGGCAATAACAATCATATCCATATAAGTCGCCTAATCTTCTATTCAGTTAGGCATATTTAACAGCTAGGCTTCAATTGAAGTATAAAAATTCTCAGAAACTTCTGCTGAGTCTTCAGCTTCTTTTTCAAGTTCTTCGGCAATGCGTTTATTGCGGCAGGCGGTGCATTCAATAGCTTTGCCGAGCAGCTTCTTGCGGATGATCACTTCTTCATCCAAATCCGCCAATGCTCCGCACGCGCATAGTGCCTTGCCTACCAAGTATGGGCCGAACATATCTGCCTGACCGTCCTCCCAGTGTTAAACAAACATGTTGATGAATGACAACAGCGATTGTTAGCTACCGGAACGAGAGGCGAACTATTGAAGGTCATAATATAAAGATTTGCCCAACATATTCTAGCTAGAGATTTTCGAGCCAGATATTCTCTCCCAGCATAAAATTATGCAATTGTGTTTCTCTCAGTCTGGCTGGCTACTTAATTCCAATCCGAATCTTAACTATTGTCGATCATCTTATCTTATTTTGTCAATGCTTGACTGCAACAAATATACAAATAATTAAAGTAAAATATTAACTATTTATATAATTATGATCATTAACCTTGCAGATTAAGGAGGGGTATCAATCAAGCAAGGATCCAAGAAAAACAGGAATTCGCTGATCGCCTTGTGTGTGGTTGTTGCTCTGCTAGTCGTAGCCGTTTTCGGACTTCATACCTATCATGAAGATCTGACTTCGGAAATGGACATTATACCTGGTGGTGAAAGTGATGCCATATGGTATGACCTTTCTGGAAAAGCTACGGTTGCCAGCAATAATCAGTCATCTAGCCTCGGCGGCAATGCACAATTATCATTGCTTTTTGTAGAGAATGACCGCATATATTCAGAAATAGACATCTATCCAATGACTCCCAATGGTTCTTCATTATCCATATCATCATGGAATACTTGGATATGGCTGGATGCTAAAAGTCTTCAACCGCTCGGATCTCAGTATCTAGGAGAAAAGATCATTGAAATTGATGATAAAAAATCAACTTGCAATGTCTATGAATATATCGACGATGAAAACGGACAAAAATTCATCTTTTATATAGATATTAATTCCAATATAATCTCTAAATTGGAATGCCGGGCGGTCATGTATGGATCGTTGGATTCCAAAATAGAAAGGATCGACATAGCTCTTGATGCCGATCTCGATACCTGTAATTTAATGAAAGGAAAATACATCAGTGGAGAGTTAGGAAAAAGTGTAACTTTGAAGGTAAATGGTCAGGTAATTACACCTGAAAGAGATCAATATGGATATGAATACAGAGATCATGTTGAAAGTTATAGCGGAAATGCCAAGATAACCTTAATCGCTGATAATCAATCTCAAATGAATTACTATATGAGTAGTTCATACAAAGCGTACTACGATCTAACAGTAGAACTTAAGAATATAAATAATAATGAGAAAGAAACTTTTAATGTTTATATACCATCTAACTCTGCTGATTGTATACGATCATATAATCAACAAGAAAAAGAGATTGGCAAAACGGTGATCAAATATTCCACTTTCCAGATCGCCTATGGATATATTGATGAAAATCAAAACATTCACCATGTGAACTACACTATAAAAACTGTCTATGAAGGCGACAGTACTGACCTAAAAGGTATTCAGATCGAGGGATATGACTGGTATAATGAGTTGTATACTGAAAACCACACCAGATATACAGAGATCCAGTTTGATTTTAAATCAGAGGGGTGGAACGATGAATGGTGAAGATCCGATAATAATTGAGAATTTAACTAAAACGTATGGAAAATTCACCGCCGTGGATGACCTGTCGTTTTCTGTAAAGAAAGGCAGTTTTACCGGTTTACTTGGTCCCAATGGTGCCGGAAAAAGTACAACGCTTAAGATCGTTTCCAATCTGACGAGAGCTACCTATGGTTCTGTGTACCTAAATGGTGTGGAAATTTCTGCTAATCCCAAAAAAGCACTGACGGGCGTAGGTACAGTAGTTGAAACACCAGAGTTCTATACATATCTCACACCAAACGAGACATTTCAATATATTGGAAAAGTTCTCGGCATGTCTAAAGAAACAATTGCTTCTGAAACAAGTGAAATCCTTGAAAAAATTAAAATGACAGAATGGTCAGATAAGAAAATCGGTACTTTTTCCAAAGGTATGCGACAGAGGATTGCGCTTGGACAGGCACTGATCAACAGTCCCGGCATAATCATTCTAGATGAACCAACATCCGGACTGGATCCCCGGGGCATGGCAGAAATCAGGGAAATCTTGAAAGAACTGAAAAGAAACGAAGATTTGACGGTGCTGATGAGTTCCCACCTTCTGCACGAAGTCAGTGATTTGTGTGACCGGGTGGCCATGGTTAATCACGGCAAACTGCTCGTCAACGATGAGATGGAAAACGTGATTGGCCCGAAAGGGGTTAGAAAAATTGAGATTAAGCTGGTAAATATCCCAACTACTGAAGATCTTGAACGCTTACAAAAACTCAGTAATGTTCTGGGCATTGAGACAACAGGCAAGAAAGAAATAGAGATCAAATTAAAAGGCGGCATCGCTGAGCAAGCACAGCTGCTTGATGAAGTCAGCTCTTTGAAACTACAAGTCTATAGTCTTTCAGAGTCGGAGAACAGCCTTGAAGCCTCATATCTGGATCTGATTAAGGAGTCGGTATAATGACAAGCGGTTTTATTGATGATCTGCGACAGACCAGCGTGATTATGAGGCATGAATTTCACAAATATGTACGGGGAAAGAAATTATTTGCTTTCATCATCCTCATCGCTGCGATACTCGCCATCTTTACTTTAGCCAGGCCACTGGCTGGGACTGATTTTCCATCAGAATCAAAAGATTTTATGAATATCTACATATTAATTGTTCAGATCCTAGCAATTATTGCAGTGGCGGTATTTTCCTCAAATCTATTAGTTTCAGAATATGAAGAAAGAACCGGCTTGCTTTTGTTTACCAGGCCAATTAAAAAAGGCGCAATCTTTACTGGTAAGTTTCTTGCAGGCTTTATCATGTCAACAGTTCTGATAGTTGTTTACTATCTGATTGTTGCCATCTTGTCGCAAGTTATAACTGGAGCAATTTTTGATAAAATCTGGTTATCACTCGGTTTAATGGTGCTCTTTATCTTTGGTGCGACGGGTTTGGCCTTCTTCTTTGGCTCAGTGTTTAAACGAAGCAGCAGCTCGATTGTAGTGACGATTCTCGCACTCATCTTAATTGGGCAGATGGTATCGCAGATCTTTGCGATGTATAGCATTGAACCATGGTTCAGCCTCTCGTATGCCTCTAGTTCGATCACAACCGTCTTTACAGGCGCCACTACTTCAGTCGTGCATACCTCGCTCACAGGAACGATATGGTCCTATGTACCGGATGTCACGCTGTCGGCCATGGTTATGATCTGCTGGGGAATTTTTACGTTACTCTTTGCCTTCATGGCCTACAACCGTAAAAGCTTCTGAAACTAAGGCCTCACGGCCTCTCATTTTTTTATAAATGGCTTTAGCTAAAGGGTTGAATCATCTTAAGAATTAATTACATAAGTACAATTATTCTTTAACTGCCGTAACGGTAACCTTGATCCCTTCAGCAACACTGCGGCTTACTGTGCAGTAATCTTCGAAGATATCTAAGCAGTGGCGGAGTTTAGGACTGTCGTCCAAACCGTGAATGATTTTGACTTCCAGTTTAGTTATTCTCACCCGGTCGTTTTCATTCCTTTCAGCATAAGTTGTTACTTCTGCACAGAGATCAGAACAAGGCAGACGGGATTTTTCTAAGCAGAAAGTTAAGGAAGCACAGAGACAGTTGCCGACTGCCGCTGCCAACAGCTTGCCCGCATTGGGGAAGTTTCCGCTGCCCAGCGGTTCCGGCTCATCCATGAAGATGTCTTCAATTTTATCGGAAGAGAAAGAAATTCGAAATTTATATCCTTCTTCCCGAGAAATAATTACGGGAGTTTTTGCAGAGGAACTCATAGCTCCATCGTCTCCAGCTGCTGCAAAACATAATCACGGATTTCACGAGGGCTTTTCTCCGGTTGAAGTCGGACCCCGCCGGCCATCAGTTTTTCAAAAGCCGGTTGCATATCGGCCCCGCAGCTTAAACAGACAGGTACGTCAGTTTCTGAAGGGGAGATCTCCCAGGAATTACAGGCAGCGCAGCGGAAGACATGTTTTTTACCGCCCAGCTTGCCGCGTTTAGCGACCGGCTGGCCGTCTTTTTCAACAATGTCCAAAGCAAAGTCGACGGTGGGAGCGTTAGAAATCGAAGTGCCTACGCCAAAGCCGTCAACTCCGGCTTTAACAAGTTCCGGTATGGTGGTCTCATCTAAACCGCCGGAGACAAGAATCTTCACCTCGGTAAAGCCGCGGATATCCAGTTCCCACCTGATCTCTTTAACAATCTCCGCAAAAGAACCGCGGCGGGAAGCGGGGGTATCCAAACGGATGCCATAGAGGTCTTTGATCGTTTCCGCTGCCAGAATTGCTTCGGCCTTTTCATCAGAATAAGTATCAGCCAGAGCAATGCGTTTAACAGAGGGATTGATAACTTCATCAAAAGCCGCAAAAGCTGCTGCAGAAGAGCCCATCATTACAATCAACGCATGCGGCATCGTGCCGTTAGGTTCTTCACCGATAAGTTCAGCACCCATCAGCGAAGAGACGCCGTCGCAGCCGCCGATAAAAGAAGAACGATCCAGCATGGGACTGATAGCCGGATGAGAACGTCTTACACCAAAGGCCATCATTGATTTGTCTTCCGCTACAATCCGGCAGCGGGCAGCCATTGTTGCCACGCCGGTAGCATGGCACATGAAACCTAAGAAGGGACTTTCCGGCAGACAGTATTCAGCATATTTTCCTTCCAGACTTAAAAGAGGAAGTTTCAATCCGCTTTGCGTACGGGCGGGGAAAATCGTTCCTTCCGATACACCCCAGATGTCAACATCTCGGCCTTCCATAAACCGCAAAGCTTCTTCCAGACCACAGAAGACGCCCCATTTCCAATCTCGTGGTAACGAACCCAAGGTCATTTCAGCAAAGGCTTTCTCTGCCAGCATAGCTTTGGCCTGGAGTATTTCCATGGTGCGTACAAAATAGATGTCAGTAGTTTTGCAGGCACGGATTTCGTCATCGGTAGCAGTGAAAAAGCGCGGTTTCATTTCTTTATTCCCACAGAGGGAAAGAATTCTGAATAAATAGGTTTTGGGCAGTATTCAGCAAGATGGATGGATTATAAAAGAAAAAGAAGGAGCTGATGAAACATCAGCAGTGGTTTTACTTTAAAGCAGCGAAAGCAGCAGTTCCGGCATAGCGGGCCTTGTCACCTAACTGCTCTTCGATGCGCAGCAGGCGGTTGTATTTGGCAGTTCTTTCGCCTCTGGCCGGAGCACCAGTCTTAATCTGTCCGCAGCCCAGGGCAACGGCGATGTCGGCAATTGAAGTATCTTCCGATTCTCCCGAGCGGTGGCTGACCATCACGGCATAATTTGACTTAAGCGCCAGTTCCGCAGCTTCGATTGCTTCCGAAACGGTACCGATCTGATTGACTTTCAGCAGCAGCGCGTTGCCGGCACCGGCTTCAATGCCGCGGCGCAGTCTTTCAGTATTTGTCACGAAAAGATCATCCCCAACCAGCTGCAGTTTGCTGCCCAGCTTTTTGGTCATTTCCGTCATGGTTGCAAAATCATCTTCCATGACGGGATCTTCCAGACTGATCAAGGGGTAAGAAGCAGCGAGGTTGGCATAGAAATCGACTAACTCTCCGGCGCTGAGGGTTTTGCCATCCAGTGTGTATTGGCCGTCGGCATAAAATTCGGAAGCGGCGGCATCCATGGCCAGATAAACATCTTTGCCCGGGGTGTAATTGGCACTCTCAATTGCCTGCATGATAATGTCCAGAGCCTGCGGGGTAGTATCCAGAGCCGGTGCGAAACCGCCTTCGTCACCGATATTGATGGCACTGACACCGTAAGACTTCTTAAGCAGCTGTTTAAGGGCGTGATAAACTTCTGCGCCCATCCGCAGGGCGTCAGCAAATGTAGCGGCACCGGCCGGAGAAATCATAAATTCCTGAATTTTCAAGTTGCTGCCCGCGTGTTTACCGCCGTTGAGAATATTCATCATCGGCACCGGCAGAATGTGGCTGCCGGAAGCAAGATGTTCATGCAGTTCTACGCCCTTATCAGCCGCACCGGCTTTGGCTACCGCCAAAGAAACGGCTACCGTCGCATTGGCACCGAATTTACTTTTGTTGGGCGTTCCGTCCGCCGCGATCATTGCTGCATCGACCGCTTTGAGATCCTGCACATTCATGCCGGTAATGACTGGTGAAATCCCCGCGCGCACGTTGTTAACGGCTTTCATGACACCTTTGCCGTTGTAACGTTCATCCTGATCGCGGAGTTCCAAAGCTTCATGAGAACCAGTAGATGCCCCGGAAGGAGCGATTGCCGCCAGGCAAAGCTTACCGGCAGTAATTTCAGCTTCCACGGTCGGGTTTCCCCGGGAATCTAAGACTTCTCTAGCCCATACACGAGTAATCGGTGATGACATTTATTCAACTCCAAATGTATAAGAGGTATGCTCATAAGATATTAATTAATGTATACTGGA
The DNA here is from genome assembly GCA_905203995.1 of uncultured Methanomassiliicoccus sp. Lineage (GTDB taxonomy): Archaea > Thermoplasmatota > Thermoplasmata > Methanomassiliicoccales > Methanomassiliicoccaceae > Methanomassiliicoccus_A. Next base: position 35,749 of record CAJKXZ010000009.1, read on the forward strand.
GAAGAAAAACAACTAAAATAACAAAAAGAAAGTATAAACTAACTATCGCGTACAGCAAAATTTAAAGAGAGGGGCAAAGCCCCTGAATAAAAACCCCGATCAGGCTTTTCTGCTTTCTTTTGCTTTGATACGAAGTTTGTTGTATCCACAGCGACGGCAGCGGGTTGCCTTAGGAGCGTTACGTGCATCGCACTTCATGCAAATCTTCTTATTAAGAAGCCTTTCGTCAGCTTCCTTGAAACGTGCCATATAAATCCTCTGGTCTGGGAAGATAGATGTCCTATAAATAGCTTAGGTTGGAGTTGCAAGAAAAAAATGAAAAATTATTCACGGAATTCGCTCCCGTGAAAGTAAAAGCCTTCAATCAGCGCTGTCTCCGCGGTGTTCGCCGAGTAAGACGAGATACGCAAGCAGTGATTCCAACTGAATCCGTTCGTTGGAACCTTCGACCATGCGGAATTCAATCTCCCCGGTGCGGTCGATCAGCCTCACTTTTTCATAATCGGCGATTTCTAAGTCAAAGATTGTCTTGTGAATCTGTTTAAGAATGTCTTCGCCGGAAAGGCCGTAGGTGATCATGATCTCGTCCAGGCGGTTGCGGGCTGCAATGAAGTCACCGGCAATTGCCGTCTCCAAGAGTGATTTTACGTCTTCAGGCCGAGCCATACCGGTAGTGTGGTAAACCAGCTCGACGTCAATGGTGGTGCCGAGAGAAGCCGCCACCTGCAGGGAGTTTACTGCTTTGCGCATATCGCCGTTAGAAACGTGAACTAAAGCATCCAGCGCGTCTTCGGAGACCGTGAGATTTTCTTCCACGGCAATGTGTTCAAGATATGAGCGAATGTCTTCTGCCCGCAGCGGACGGAAACGGAAAACGGCACAACGAGATTGGATTGGTTCGATAATCTTGGAAGAGTAGTTGCAAGAAAGAATGAAACGGCAGATCTTACTGTATTTTTCCATAGTCCTGCGCAGAGCGGCCTGGGCATCAGAAGTTAAAGCATCAGCTTCATCGAGGAAAATTATTTTGAATTCGGCCCCGCCGATCGGCGCTGTGCGGGCAAATTCTTTAATTTTACCGCGTACAACATCAATACCGCGTTCATCCGAAGCATTGAGTTCGTTGAAATTGCCCTTCCAGGAATCGCTGTACAACTCTCTGGCCATCGCAATGGCGGAAGTTGTTTTCCCAGTACCCGCCGGCCCGGCAAACATCAGATGAGGAAGATTGCGGGCATTGACATAGGACTGTAAGCGCTCAACAATGTCGGTTTGACCTACAACTTCACTCAAAGTCTTAGGACGGTATTTTTCGATCCAAATCTCGTTCATCGCAACTCAATAGACTACATAGAGGTGTAGGATTAAATCTTTTGGACGGTGTAAATGCACAAAATGCACTACCATCTCTTCACCCAGCATTTCCCAGGTGAAATGAGCGCTGTACAAAATTAAGATCAGTATTCAAGTAACCAATCCAGTAAATTAAGGTGTTTGATACCACCTTCAACATTGCGGGTAAAGGGATCCAGAGAGAGGATGGTTTTAGAAAAGTTATCATCAATCAGTTTTAATGACCTTACTTCTCTTTTGTACACTTCATCCGGCAGCAGAGTCTGGGTTACTTGAAAATATTCAATAGTGTCTCTTTTTCGGGCAGTGAAATCGATTTCATAGTCCCGGTAACTGCCGACGTTGACCGTGTAACCTCTCCGCCTTAATTCCAGATATACTACATTTTCGATTTGTCGGCTGATATCATCACCAGCAGCGTTTCCTAACACCGAGTTTCTCAGCCCGGTGTCTGAAACATAATATTTTTCACGAGTTTTCAATAACTTTTTTCCACGGACATCGTAACGGTACGTTTTGTAAATGATGTACGCTTCCTCCAGAGCCCGGAGATAATTCCTTACAGTTAGTGGAGAAATCTCTGCATTTTCGGCAATCGCCTTACTGCTGGTAATATTGCCGATATTAGACATGACATATCTCGCCATGTTGTCAAGCATCACGGGATCATGAAGGCCCAGCCTGTGCTGGACGTCTTTGTTCATAATTGTGTTGTAGATGCCTAACAAATGATCATTGGTGAATTCGTGATCGCCGTCAGGATCGATCATCGGCAGTGCGCCGTACCAGAGGTAGTCATGGAATCTTGCGTAACGATCGTGCCCTTCATAAGGTGGATATAACTCCAGATATTCCTTGAAAGAAAGAGGCAGCATGTTAATTTCCACATATCTGCCAGAAAGGTATGTTGAAAGTTCTGAAGAAAGAATGAAGGCATTGGAGCCCGTGATGTAGATGTCAGCGTCATAATCAACCATCAGTGAATTAATGCTTTGTTCCCAACCATCGATACGCTGGATCTCATCTAAAAACACGTATGTTCTTTTATTCGCATTTAATTTAGAATGAAGATACTCATTTAAATCATGATAATCCACGAGGGCCTCAGTGTTTCTCGATTCCATGTTCAGATAGACAATATTCTCTTCCGCCACCGTCGTTTTCAACTGATCAATGTACTGACACATGAGAGTTGATTTGCCGCAGCGTCTGATGCCAGTGATTACCTTGACTACCTCAGTACGATCTTTTCCGCTTGCAAGTCTTTGGAGATAGTTGGTTCTTTCAATCTGACGGCCGCTCATTCTCTCACTCTTTTCTTTTCACTAATCACTTTCATAAGTAATAAGTGTAACTACAGTTACAAAACTTACAAAATTTGTAAAATGTGTAAATGCAGTTACACTTTTTGCAGGTTTTGTTGTTAGTAAGAGGATAAGAAAACTGCAAAGAGATCTTTACGATTGTCAAAGTGAAGTGATAAGAGAATTGTGTAAATGCACAATTTCCACAATATTGTTTATTAATTAATATGAGAGTTTAAAGAAAAGTGATACTACGAGTTTATTTATATAGAAATATGGCAAAACTACTATAAAGAAGTAGTATATCGTAAAAGCAACCCAGCATGGGGGTATTATTATGACAGATGAAACTAAACATGATGAATCGTGCGGATGTTGCTGCGAGGAGTCTTCAGAAAAGAAGGGCGCTCAAAGCACAATCAATGATGCCGCCGGTAAGGTTCAGAGTACTGTCAACGATGCCACTGACAAAGTTGTCAATGAGCTCGATAAGGCAGTCGGAACTGGCGAGAAGAATTTCTTAATCGCCATGATCCTCTCAATCATACCCGGTATCGGTCTGATCTATATCAGACAGCTCAAATATGGTCTGATGTTCCTAGTGGTTGCAATTGTCCTCTTAGTGATTGGTTCATTAATTGGTGGAACTCCAGGATGGATCATTGGCTTTATTGCTCTGCTAATTTGGCTCTTCCAGATATATCAGACTCTGGTTAAATACAACGAATACAAAGAATACTTTGACAAAAACGGAAAAGCGCCTTGGTAAGCGCTTTCTCTTCTTTTTTTTCTTTTTGATTGTCCCAATTAAGGACTGTTGTGAATCGTTTTATATCGCAAGACTGCCTATAGGAGGCTGAAAAACATGTTTTGCAGTAAATGTGGAGCAGACGTTGAACACAACGCACAGTATTGTCCTAATTGTGGCGCCCAGCTCTATGAGACGCAGCCCAATACCTATCAGACTGGAGCGCAGCAACCGCCGCAATACATCACACCGCTTAAAAATGCGGGTTTGGCAGCGGTCTTGTCCTTCATCATCCCGGGAGCAGGAGTTATCTATGCCGGTCAAATCGGTAAGGGTCTCCTTTACTTCATTATCGGGTTACTGGTGACGATTGGAACATTCTTCCTGATCTTCATAGGCATACTGTTCCTGATTTTCTGGGTCTGGCAGATCTATGATGCCTACAACATCACAGAAGAATACAATAATGCCTTGCGCGCGACAGGTCAGCCGCCCTGGTAAACCTTTTAAATTTTTTTAAATTTTACAATTATCCATAACTAAATTTTCGTACTATGTTATATAACTGTAATAAGCGATATCCTTTCGATACTATGTATTGTCCTAATTGTGGTACCGAAGCGGTACCAGAAGCTGTGTTTTGCAACAAATGTGGTTGCAATCTCAAGGAAAGGGCTCAACCTGCACCAGCGCCAGCGAGTGTACCTTATGCCCTTCCATTAAAAAATTCTGGTTTGGCGGCAGTTCTGTCATTCCTCTTTACGGGTCTTGGTCAGATTTATGCCGGAAAAATATCCCGCGGTATCATTTTCATTTTGGTAGCTGTTGGTGTAGCCATGGTCACTACGACTTTGTTATTTGCAGGACTAGTGACAGATAGTGAAGGTGTTGTGCAAAGCTTCGATTCTCTATATCTAGCAGCAATTGTAGGCATCCTCATCGCATATCTCGCCTTCTACATCTGGCAGATCTATGATGCATATATCTTAACCAACAAATACAATGATGCGCTAAAACAAACTGGTCAAGAACCTTGGTAAACCTCTTAGACCTACTGGGGGTAAAAAAAATGTATTGTGCAAAATGCGGTACGGAAATTGCAGATGATGCTTCATTCTGCAGTAAGTGCGGTTACGCGACAAATGGGGCTGCACCGGCCGGCGGTTATGCCGGAGGGATACCCTATGGGGGATATGCACCGTATGCAACACCTTTGAAAAGTGCAGGGCTGGCGGCCATCTTGTCTTTCCTCTTTACCGGCCTGGGTCAGGTCTACTTAGGAAAGATTACCCGAGGGATTTGCTTCATCATCATTGGTATAGCGATTTCCAGCGTTATGTTTGCCATCATGTTACCCTTGGCTATGGCTGGTTCGGGTGGAGCTTTCATTCCCATGGTGGTAGCAGCGATCGTCAGTGCCGTCGTCTGGATTTATAATGTATTCGACGCCTACACGCTGGCGGAAGAATACAACAACACATTAAGACGCACCGGGAACCCTCCCTGGTAAACTTTTTTTATCATTCTTTTTTCAACACATCCAAATAGGTGTGTCTTGATGTTCTCCGCCGATGGTTAAGTGCGATAAATGTCAGAAAGATGCAGTTACTTACATTAGATACAACGGCAGCCATCTTTGTGAAGGACATTTTTCAGAATTCGTCGAACGGCGTGTAAAAAAAGAAATCAGAAACCAGACTGATTTCAACAAAGTCAAAAATGTGGCAGTCGCGATCTCCGGTGGTAAAGACAGTTCAGTAGCGCTGTCTCTGCTGCACAGCGTTTTAAAGGAAAGACGAGACGTGACCCTCAGCGCCATCACTGTAGATGAGGGTATTGCTGGCTACCGCCCAGAGACGATTAAGTGTGTTGAAGAATTATGCAACCGCTTAGAAGTTCCCTTACATATCATTTCTTTCAAAGAGCATATCGGCTACACCATGGATGAAATCTCGCAGAATCTTGGTTACCGAACTCCTTGCGCGTTCTGCGGTGTCTTCCGCCGCCAGTGCATGAATGCAGTGGCCCGCGAGCTTAAGGCAGATGTCATTGCCACTGGACACAATCTCGATGATAATGCACAGGCAATCTTGATGAATTTTACCCGCGGCGATGTGGAACGTCTGGCCCGTTTAAGTCCTCATGTAAGGATTCAACCGGGACTAATTCCGCGTATCCATCCTCTGCGGCAGATTCCGGAAAAAGAGACGTACCTCTATGCGTTAGTGAATGAACTGCCGTTTTCCGACATTGAGTGTCCATACTGGTCAGCCGCCTTGCGCAATGAGTACCGCGACATTATTGATGAACTGGAAAGTCGTTCGCCGGGAACTCGACATTCCATTGTCGCCAGCTATGATACGATCAAACCGCTGTTGATTGAAAAATATCCTCAAAAAGATCTTGGTCGCTGCGCCTGCGGAGAGCCTTCACCCAGCGGAAAATGCATGGCCTGCAAAATGCTTGCCGATCTTAAAAAAGATTGAAAGAGGGGGAAACCCTCGTTTAAACTAAATCGTGGAAGGTGTAGGCTTCTTCGCCTTCATTCAGACAGTAGCGGACTTTGGTGAAGTCTTTCTTAAGCTCCCAGACATCTTTCTTGACTTTCTCGGGATCTTCTTTCTTCATGACCACTCTGTAAATGAGTCTCGCTACTTCTTCCATCTCGCTTTCTTCCATACCCACTCTCGTGAGTTCCTGCGTACCGAGACGGATACCAGAAGGCTTAACGGAGCTGGTATCACCAGGCAGCATGTTCTTGTTGCAGATGATGTTGGCTTTTTCCAGATCGATGGAGACCTGTGAACCGCCGCCCTGCTCAGCAACGTTAACTGCCAGCGTGTGGGATTCGGTAAAGCCTAAGTGGGGACACATGACGTCAAGGCCCATTTCATAAAGGGCGCTGCCGAGAGCTTTAGCGTTCTTAATAACCTGGCTGGCATATTGTTTACCATAGATCTCAAACTCAGCCATGGTAACGGCCAGCGCAGCCATGGCGTGGAGGTGGTGAGAAGAAGTAACACCGGGGAACGCCGCTTTCTGCAGCTTAGCCTGTAAATCATCAGTGAGGTTGTCGCCGATGAGGATACCGTGGTTAGGACCGGGGAAAGTCTTGTGCGTAGAAGCACTGATGATGTGTACGCCTTCCCGCAGCGGATCTTGGAATTTACCGCCGGCAATGAGACCTAAAACGTGGGCGGCATCATACCAGACAACAGATCCGGCTTCCTGCAGAGCATCTTGGATCTCTTTGATCGGTGTTGGGAATAAGAATACGGAAAGACCGAACTGGGCAACTTTGGGTTTCTCTTTTTTAATGAATTTAATGGCGCCGTCAACATCGAGATTCCAGTTTTTATAATCCCAAGGATAATGGACGGTTTCCAGTCCCCTCATCCCTACTGCCCCGAAGGGAGCGGTAGAAATGTGAGCACCAGAAGCGAGTTCAGGCGTGGAAATTTTATCGCCTGGCTGGGTAAGCGCAAAGAGTACTGCCATGTTGGCGACGGTACCGGAAATCGGACGGACATCGGCAAACTGTGACTTGAAAATCTTCTTTGCCAATTCCAGACATTTCAATTCAACTTCATCAACATAGATGTTACCGCGGTAGTATCTTTTACCGGGAAGACCCTCCGCATATCGGTCGTGAAAATCAGAGATCATCATCTCTTTTGCTAAGGGGCTCATGAGGTTTTCTGAAGCAATCATTGGTAAACTGGCTTCAAACCACTTGGTATGAGCTTTTACTTTATCTTTGATCCAAGAAGCATCTTCTTTCATAATAGTCAGTAGCGATGATGAGTGATCATCTAAAAATAGGTTGTGCAGATGTGGCTTAATTAGCCTAAGAAAACAGTAGCACCGGACAATTGTCACTGAAGATTGAAAAAGTCACCAAATTAGTGAAAGTTATGCATGATCAGATATCTGTCATGCGTTCCTTCAAACGAGAAATAGGTGCTATTTCTGTAGGGTCAACGTTTCTTAAAGCTGCTAAATAATAGCTTACAAAATCACCCAGAATGATGCCTTGCATAATACATTCTAGCTGAGAATCACCCTCTAAATTGACAAGTATTGGCTCGATACCAGAGTCGATAAACAAGGAAACGGTGGCATCTATAATCTTAACTATCTCCGGCCGGTCGTTTACTGAGCGTAAAAAAACAGGAGTGGCTGGCGCAGAAGGACTTTCAATCCAGCCGACGATCTGATTGTGGTTTAATTCAGGCAAAATGCCACAGATTGTCAGCATTTTTGAATTTTCATTAATTTGTGTCCTCCAGCGTTTAACGGCTGGTGCAATACCTATCCCACCATAGACAGCAGGCAAGGTATTTTCAAGACCACTAGCAATTTTTTTTGCGAGATTGTCCTCTAAAGAGATGTTGGGAAGATAGCGTGCACATTCAGATTTCAGGTTCGGAATGATTCTTTTTAGATCGTCAGCAATGTTGCATAGATGAGCACTCTTCAACACCACTGCTGAAGCTCCGAGAATGTAACCCAGCGCCGCCCGCGGTTGAAGACCATCAGGGATCTCAATATACTGTTCATGATCCTCAAGGCATAATTCTTTGAGTTTGCCGCCTGAGGTTACACAAACAATTTTAGCACCTTGAGATTTTGCTTCATGATACATTCTAAGAGTTTCAGTTGTGTTTCTGAGTAAGAGAGAATTAAAGCGAAGCTCTTCTCATTGACCCATTTTGGAAGGTGGGTGTCTCTTACAACGATTGTAGGATATGAAGAATTTTCATCTAAATAATTACGAATTATGTCGCCGCTCATGGCTGAGCCGCCTAAACCACAGATACAGATGTTTGAAAAATTGCCAGGAGTAATATCAATGGATTTAGATAATGAGAACTCAAGTTGATCAGGTAATGCTGAGATTTGTCCCAACATCCCCCAAGCATCATTTCTTGAAACTGTCTCTTCATCATCCAAAAGGACAAACATAATGGGAACAATGGCATCAAGCTATTAATAAAACATTGGATTGTTTAAACGTTAAAACTATACTTTTCACGCCTAATTAATACCAAATGATAGCAATATTGTTAATGTGGAGTGCTCCATATCAGCAACCAACAATATATTAAATTCATTACATTTCATTAGCACATAGAGGCGGGCATATTAGGGATAGCGGTACCAGTGGTTGCCAATGATCGACATTGTATCATTAGACAGAAGATCGAAGGCTATAGAAAAAAGAGCAATAGCTAAGGTATTAGTTTAGTAAAAACAACAATTTTTTCTATACAGGGAGAATGATTATTTTTAGAAAGAGTGTTTATTATCAACTTCCGCATCTAAATTTGTAAAAATTTAAGAGATAAAAGAGGATTACCCAAAAAAAAGTTTTAATAACGCAGTCGCAGAAGCGATGCGCAGAAGCCGGCCTCAACACTGCTGGTCAGATCATTTGTATATTGGGGGTTATATGATATGGACTTAATACAGCAATGTCAATTGTGGAATGAAAACGATGAGTATCAGAAGATCATTGAAGCCATTGAGGCACTGCCTACCGATGAACAAACACCAGAGCTGATGAGTGAACTGGCCCGCGCATATTGCAACCTTGCGGAAGTAGATGATCGCGAGTTGTATGAAAAAGCGGTCGCTTTGTTGCAACCTCACGCAGAGTATTTTAAAGATGATTACCGCTGGCATTTCCGCATGGGTTATGCCCATTACTATTTACAGCAAATAGAAGAGGCCCTGGCGTATTTTAAAAAAGTACTAGAACTCCATCCCGGCGATGAATATGCCCAGGAGTTTATTGACGACTGTCAAGAGCTGCTGGGAGAAACATCAGCGGAAGTTGATGAGTATCGCGGCGCGTTTGTAGGTTTTGTTCTGCTGGCTGAGAACGCATGGAACAAAGAACAGCTTATTCAGGATCTTAAATCAGAGTGGGAAATCGAAGCTTGTGAAGAGGAAGCTCATCCCGAAGCGCTCGTCTTCTCCGTAGACAAAATGATTGTCGCCGTCAGCCTAATGTCGGCGCCGATTCCTGAGCATGAAGCGGAAGAGAATGCTGCCAATAATTATCTGTGGCCGCAGGCGGTGGAAACAACCAAAATGCACCAGGCCCATCTGCTGGTAGCCGTATTAGGCAAGAAGGCTTCGCTGATTGAACGCGGCAAACTCTTTGTAAAAGTAATCGCCGCCTGCTGCCGGCAGCCGTCAGTGCTGGGGGTCTACACCAGCGGCACTGTCTTCCAGCCGCAGTTTTATCTGGATTCGGCAGCGCTGATGAAAGAAAATGAACTGCCCATCTTCAACTGGATCTGGTTTGGCTTGTATCAGGGAGAACAAGGCGTCTGCTGCTACACTTACGGCATGAGAGTTTTCGGCAAAGACGAGATGGAAGTGTTAGATGTCGAGGCCGAGCCGCTGGATGTGCGTGACTTCCTGGTCGACATTGCCACTTATGTGCTGAGTAACGACGCCACGCTCCAGGACGGCGAAACAATCGGCTTTTCGGCGGATCAACGGCTGCCAATCAGCCGCAGCGAGGGTGTTTCCCTGCCGGGCATGACCCTGAAAATCGGTTATGAAGAACTTAGTGAAGAAGATGGCGAGTATCCCGAGGAGCTGATTGACTGTGCGGATTTCCATTTACAAAGCCTTCAGGAAAAACAGCTGCCGATCGAAGAGCTCAATGCCTACAACCACCTGGCGATCTACCTGCGCTGGCATATTGAACATGACCACCTGAGCGAAGATTTTAGCCAGCAGTATGAAGATATGCTAACCCTCTTCAAAACTGATCCTTGGCGGATGGATTTGCGGGAATTTTTACGCGAGGAGCTCTATGGTCTGCTCTTGCTGCCCTATTTCGATGAAGAGAGCCAGGATTTTGCCCGTTATTATTACGGTGACTCTACACCATCCTTCCCCGCCGATATCGACGACTATGCACGGCAGTACTTTGGTGAAGAGCAGTATCATTCAGAAGAGTTTGAAGGTGAAGCTTACCTGTTTATTCCCTATGGAGAGGAGTATTATCAGAAGATGGCGCAGATTATTGATCAGCGCTGGGAGCAGTGGCAGCAGGCTAAGTCCTGAGCGACTGCAAGCGGCCATCAGCAGTCTGCGTGAAGGTACTAAAATAATGGTAGTTACCTAATAAACATATATATTCCCACCAATCTCGCAGGGAAGGCGAAGAAAATGAGTGATCTACAAAAAGCATTCTCTGACTTGAAAGATGGAGAATTTATTCTGATCTATGACTCGGATGGCCGCGAGCGCGAAACAGACCTGATAATTGCCTCAGAATTCATGACCGCAGATGGTGTACGAAGACAGAGGCAGGATGCCGGCGGTCTCATCTGTACCTCCGCACCCAGCAAAATGTGGAAAAAATTAGATCTCCCCTTCATGGCGGAATTGTTAGCAGAATGCTATGACGCGCATCCCGTCCTCAAGGGTTTAGCACCCAATGATTTACTGTATGACACTAAATCCTCATTTTCCCTGACGATTAATCATCGTAAAACATTCACGGGCATTCCCGATGCCGACCGGGCGCTGACCATCTCGGAATTTGCGAAGTTTGGTAAAACCTGCGAAAGCATGTCGGAAACAGAAGCCCGGACCGAATTCGGTAAAAACTTCCGGGCACCTGGCCATGTTCACCTCTTAAATTCCCAGCCCGGCGTACTTGATGACCGTTCCGGCCACACAGAATTGTGTACTGCCATTTTAATGATGGCTGATCTCTTCCCCTCGGCCACCATGTGTGAAATGATGGGCAACAACGGCCATTCGATGCCCAAAGAAGAGACGATTAAATACGCCGAGAAAAACGGCCTGGTGTTTCTGGAAGGCAGCGAGCTCATTGACGCTTGGCAGACCTGGAAAAAGAGGGATGAATAATTAGAGTAATGGCGAGCGGGGTTTTCGACATCCTCCATACCGGACATATTCACTACCTTACCGAAGCTAAATCGCTGGGCGATGAGCTAGTGGTAGTGGTAGCCACTGACAATACCGTCCGTAAAAATAAACACGAACCGATCACTCCGGAAAAAATGAGACTGGAAATTATCCAGGCACTCAAACCGGTCGATCTGGCGGTATTAGGCAAAGAAGGTGACATTTACAGTGTCGTTTTAGAAATTAAACCAGACATCATTGCCATCGGTTTTGATCAGAAATTTGATGAAAAACGTCTGGAATCAGAAATTGCCAAACGTGGCTTACAGGTTAAAGTAGTAAGAGTCGGAAAATATGAAGACGACCTGACCGGCACGCGCAGAATAATTAAGAAGATTATTGACTGGCACACCGCCAATATGCTGGGGTACAAGGAATGAAGATTATTGGTATTGCAGATACTACTTTTGCCCGGGCCGACATGGGCGGGGCAGCAATCGATGAATTAAAAAAGATGGGCACTGGCTTTAAGATTATCAGGTACACCGTACCGGGAATAAAAGATCTGCCGGTCGCCAGTAAAAAGTTAATTGAAGAAGAAAACTGCGATCTCGTGATGGCGCTGGGCATGCCGGGGCCGATGGCCAAGGATAAGAACTGCGCCCACGAAGCTTCGACAGGAATTATTCAGGCCCAGTTGATGACTAACCGCCATATTATCGAAGTCTTCGTCCATGAAGACGAAGCTCCCGACAATAAAACGTTAGACTGGCTGGCCAAACAGCGGGCACGGGAACATGCCCAAAACGCTTACAATTTGTTATTCAACAAAGAAATTCTCATAAAAAATGCCGGTAAAGGTTTACGCCAGGGCTATGAAGACGCCGGGCCGGCCAAGGAGTGATAAAAATGGAGTGCAATCTTGGAATAGTAGTCTCGGAATTTAATTTTGACATCACCTCGATGATGCTGGAAAGAGCCAAAGCCCACGCGGACTTTTTAGGCGCAAAAATCAAAAAAATACTGTACGTACCCGGCGTTTACGACATGCCGCTGGCGATCAAAAAACTCTGTGAAGATAAAGAGATTGACGGCGTGGTAACCCTCGGAGCCGTTATTGAAGGCGAGACAGAACATGATGAAATTGTCGTGCAGCATGCCGCCAGGAAAATTATTGATTTGTCTTTAGAATATAATAAACCAGTCTCCTTAGGCATTACTGGACCAGGGATGACCAGACTGCAGGCCGAAGAACGTATTGAAAAAGGCCGCGATGCCGTCGAAGCCTGCGTTAAACTGCTGAAGAATTTACAATAAAAATAAACACTGGGAACTTTTCCCAGTACCTCTTTTATTTTATTACATTTTATTAAGATATTGCACTTTTTTACACGCTAGCAAGCGAACGGTCATTAGTTTCTTTAGCACGCCGTTTAGCGGTGAACAAAAAGCGGTCCATGCAGATTACCCAGCATACTTCAATAATGATGGAAGCGGCAATCGGGAAAGCGGCCGGCGGCGGCAGCAGTCCCATCGTCAAAGCAATCGCAACCCCTTTGTTTTTGTAGGAAGCCATCAACACATCCGGCACCCGCTGGGACCAAGGAATGCCGCCTTTCTTCTCTAAGTACTCAAGACCCAGACCTAACACGAAAGTACGGAGAACAGCGATACCCATGAAGATCAGCAGCAGCGTTGTTTCATTCTGGAAGATGTTCTTGTTAGAGCCAACAGAAACAAAGATCAGGATGAAGACGCAGCAATTGACAAAGATCTGCATCGTCGACGTCGAGATGTTAACTTTAGCAACCGGCCGTGAAAGAATAATGGGAATTAAAACTAAGATTACCACATATTCAAACACATCCCAGACATTTACCGTCTCCCCGGCAAAGATCTTTACAATGACTGGGATGTAAATTACTGAAAGCAGATAAACAACAATTGTGCCTCTGGCTGCATGTTCGACATCACCTTTCATGATGAACGATAACGGTACTACAGAAGCAGCAAAAGGCGCCGCACCGATAAAGACTAAACCGGCTTTGTAGAGCGGATCGTCAATGAAAAAGGAAGCAGCGATAGGAATACAGGAAGCAACAACCGTCCCCAGAATCAACGCCCGTAACACCGATTTAGGATGTTTTAAGGGATTGAGATTAGTAAAAGAGATTCTCGATAAGGAAACGGTCATCATGACGGCCAAGACGACCAGCGGGATCTTGCTTGCCAAGTCCCGATAGGGGAAGCCGATCAGCAGAGCTAAGATCAAAGCGAGCAGCATCATAAACGAGCTGTTACTAAAGAGGTCTTTGGCGCTCACAGCGGGTTTAATGCAAGAGCACTAGATATAATTGATTACCAGCGGAACCTTGCTGTTTAAAAAGAAGCTGGTGAATGACCCTACTATCAGAGTCCAAGGGCGTCATTCACCGATGAAATTAATTAAACTGGTTTATTCGTAATATTTTCCAGTGATGCTCTGCACTGTGATTTCCACCACGGCCGTTCCTTTAACCATGTTGTCCGGAAGAGCGGTATCGGCAAGATGAGGTGTGTACTTTTTAACAATGGCCGTAAGAATATTCCGCTTTTGCTGCAGGTCATCCAAAATAGCCGCCGTACCCGCTACAATAACACTTTGGTATTTAGTGTTGGTATCACAGGGTTTTCCTTCAGGATCAAGTAGGAAAGAGTCCATTACATATGCTGTCAGACTGATGTGGGGATTCGCTTTGATATTGCTGATCTTTTGTCCCTCGGGCAGACCATGGAAATAAAGCGATCCATTTTCGTAAATGAAGTGAATAGGTGTGACATAAGGTGTACCGTCAGCATTGAGGGTGGCGATGCATCCAGTTTGAACCTTGCACAGCAGATCGTTTATTTGACTAGCTTCCAGTGGGTGTGTTTTCATTCGATGTTGCATGATGATTCCTCCATCTAAGTTTATTCACACTCAGTGTTGACCAGTGAGTTGTTTATTCGAAGTACACTGGCAGCAGGCCGCATTGATCATTACGAGGACCTTTTTAACCTGCAGACAATATTCAAACGAGTGCGGGCAGTTCCTCCTCTATTCCCCAGAGCTGTCACCGATAACGAAATCATGCGTTAAAAAATCTCGTAGTAATATTTTTGCACGATTCATTATACACGTCATTATAAAAAGATAAAGATGGAGATACTGGTAGTAAGCCAGAATGTGTCTCCCTAAGAGTAAAAGTTGTTTAAGCTACCTTATTTCAATAGGCTACATCAAACCTCTTGCAGGCACGGAAGAAGGCTGCGGATTATATACTACTCTCATTCAAAGCAAGAGTGAAAAGCAAGATCTGCCACCTGCTTGTCTATGTCTTGTCTTAGATACTCTGGAAACCCTTGTAATATCTTTTTATTACTTGCAATAATTGCCCTCTGAAAGGACTGCCCCATCGGAGATATGAGCATAGCTAGATGACAGTTATAATCATTTTTCAAAACAGCAAAATATAATAAAAAGGGACGTATTGGTCCCTTTGCGGTAAGTCTGAGCCAGACTCGGTAGGAGTGTCTGGTAAACGGTCCTACCGTGTCCGGAGATTTGTCGCAGGAGGTGATTCGATGAGTCGCTTTCGCGTCTCGCTCTGGACGATTGTGACCGTAGATAACATCGAGGTCGCAATCCTTGACTGGATGTAAATTCAGCCAACGATTGGTTCACGTCACGAACCCCGTCCTCGCAAGAGGGCGGTAACTCCTACATCGTCATTATTGCGTTCTTGCTCTTTATATTTTTGTTAAATAAGCGAAAAATCAGGAATGGATTTCCGAGCACACGACACAGAGCAACACGTTTGCGAAGGCACGGTAGAGCAGGTACAGATCCAACAACAGTATGATAACAGGGCACAAAAACTTTGGAACCCTGTTTCAATTCCATTATGGAAAAGACCTACTCAAAGTGAGGAATGCTCAGGACTGCGTTTGATTTCCCTGACGGTATATCCCGATAAATCATACCACCTTATTCATATAATCTTCAAGCGCATCCAGCGCTTTGCCCAGTGTTTCAATCGGCGGCAGGAAAACAGCCCGGAAGTGCATCTTTCCATAAGTCGCATCAAATCCAGAACCAGGGACGACCAGTACATGGCAGTTGTTCAAGACATCTAAAACGAAGTCCATGTCATTATTCCAGTGTTTGGAATCAATGCGCGGGAAAGCATAGAAGGCGCCTTTCGGTGCGGTGATGCTTAAACCAGGAATGTTATTGATCCGTTCTGACATGTAACGGGCCCGTTCTTTCAATTTGCTGTTAATGATACCATGGTGATCCTGCGGACCTTCAATCGCATCAATAACTGCCATCTGACAGGGGTTGTTGGCGGAAATCCGCAGCCGTAATTGCCGTGAGACACCTTCTTTGATCTCATCCATGCAGTTATGAGGATCGCAGAAGACCATGTAACCCATTCTCCACCCAGGCAGAAGATCAACTTTGGAGAAACCATTGAACAAGACGACCGGCACATCATTGGTCAAAGCGGCCGGGGAATGATGACTGCCTTCAAAAGACATTAAGTCATAGATCTCATCGGAAACGATGAAGAGATCATGCTCGCCCGCGAGATCGATGATGTCTTTGAGGATTTTATCAGAGTAAAGAGCACCAGTCGGGTTGTTGGGGTTGATGATAGTAATGAATTTTGTCTTATCGGTAATTTTTTTCCGCATATCATCAATATCAGGTTCCCAGCCGTTCTCTTCATCAGCATGATAAGCTACTGGTTTGCCACCAAAGAATTTTATAAATTCGGTGTAGGAAGGATAACCAGGACCCGGCACTAACGCTTCGTCGCCAGGACTGATAGTAGCTGCTACCAAGCTCTGAATAGCTTCGGTGACCCCGTTGGTGATCATGCAGTTATCAACGCCTACACTTATGCCGTTTTTCTGCTTCTCTTTTTTAAGGATGGCTTCCCGAAGTTCCGGGTAACCCTCAGATTCAGCATAACCGTTGTCATTGATTTCCACAGCACGGCCTAAGGCATCACGAACATGCTTAGGGGTCTCGAAATCCCATTTGTTAGGGTCTCCTATATGCAGCTTGATCAGCTCTATTCCTTTATCCTCCAACTTTCTGGCGGGGATAAGGACATCGCGTATAGCGTATTCCACATTCAAGGAACGTTCTGTTGCGTGGAAAGTCCTCATTTACAAACCTTCTGCAGTCGGCATGAATCATACCGTATATAACTTATCACTGAGAATTGGGTAGTAACTGAGATTTTAGAGGTTTTCCTGCGGCTTACGAAGAACTTCTGAATATCTGAGGAGTTTTAAATTTCATTTAACAAAGAACTGCTGTCGGAGCAGTAGTTTTGCCAGTTACTGGAACTTTTCGCTAAAGAACAAAAGTTATATACTCAAAATAAAAGTGGCTAGCAATGGCTCTTGTCCGCTTAGGAAAAATGGCACTGCGTTGGTGTGATCATTGTAACGTTCCCGTGCTGGAACAGAAAAAATGTGCAATCTGCGAGGGTGACACCCGGCAGATGGAAATAACACCGCCGGGCGATGTACGTCCCGCTTCCTTCGTCGCCCAGAACCCAGCCCAGCGGCGGCGTGTTGCGCACGATGCGCACGCCGTCGTAGTAGCAGGAGTTCGATCCCGTGCCGAGGATGCAGGCGATGCCCTCCCCGCGGCCCCAGAGCGCCCGCACCGCGCCCAGCAGGTCCGATTCGACCGTAATGTCCGTCGTTCCGAAGTGCGCTTCCAACTCCCGGCGCAGCTTCTCGCTCGCCTCCGGGAAGGTCTCGCCGCACCCCGCGCCGTAGAATCTCACGCTCGTCACGCCGTCGCATGGCGGCAGTTCCGCGAGGGCTTCG
>CAJKXZ010000010.1 GCA_905203995.1 uncultured Methanomassiliicoccus sp.
TAAATTTGACTTTAATACACCAATTATTTCAAATCTAACATTATCTGCTAAATGGTCAATATACTATGAGGCATCAGATTCACAAGCAACCGTCGAATTATCAACAGACTCCAATACTGCTCAGGAACAAATAGAGCAGTTAGTTTCTAATGGTAAAATTGAACTTGTTAACACTAGTGCTAATGAAAAAGTAAACGAAGTCATCATTTCCAGTGAAGTTTTAGGCCAGGTTCAAAAGGCTCAATCTGATGATCCTAAGCAAAAGAAAGATGTGATAGTGACAACTGCTCAAGGTTCGATTGCCTTATCTTCAAATGTTGTCGATCAGCTCATCTCTACGGCACAGTCTTCTACAGGCAACCAGCAAGACAACTCAGATATTTCTATAACAATCACTGCTGATAATGAACAAGATAACCTTTATCATATCACTATCAAGACTAATGACGATACACCCGTCACTAAATTCTCTGAACCAATTACTATCTCTATACCTTACACCAAACAAGAAGGAGAGAACCCTCAGGATATTGCTGTTTATTACATCAAGGGTAACGAAAGAATCTTGGTTCATGGTACTTACTCTGAAGAAACAAAATGTGTAGAGATCACAACAAATCACCTTTCAACTTATGAAATTAAAAACACTGCGCAATATGCAGTAATCTTTGACAGCAATGGCGGTACTCTTAGTATTGAGGATCTTCTCAAGTATTCAGGACTGGAGTTTAATTCAAAAATAGTCCAGCCAGCAAATCCCACAAAAGATGGCTACACCTTTAAAGGCTGGTTCAAAGATAAAGATTGTACACAAGCATGGAACTTCGATAGCGACACTGTCCGCGGTGAAAGCTATGAGATAACCTTGTATGCTAAATGGACACCAATCTCCTACGAGATATCATACAATCTCGATGGTGGAGTTAATAATTCTAACAATCCTGCAAGCTATACTATTGAAAGTGACACCATTACCTTGCAATCACCAACTAAGACTGGGCATACCTTCTTAGGCTGGTTTGATAAAAACGATCACAAAGTAACTTCCATTGTCAAAGGCTCAACGGGCGATCTTCAACTTACTGCTATGTGGGAAATCAAGCAGTATACTGTCACCTTGGCTTCCGGTGAAAATTACACCTTAGAACCGCTTGCTAAAAACGCTTCAACTGTTAATCACGGCGATAATTTTTCATTTACCGTTGCTGATACGCCGGAAGGCTCCTTAAACTTAGCAGTTAAAGCCAATGGCCAAATAATCACGCCTGCAAATGGCATCTACACCATTACTAACATCACAGAAGATCAAATCGTGACTGTTGAAGGTGTTAATTCCACTAATTACAAAGTTACCTTTGTTCCTCATGAAGGATACATTGCAAACTCAAGCAGCGATACTGTCGCTGCCGGTGAGTCATTCTCCTTTACCATCGAGCTCACTGACGCTTATAGCCAAAGTTCTGCAATCGAAGTAATGGCGATCGGTTATGGTAAGCTAACTGCGCAGAATGGCATCTATACGGTTGCTAATGTCAACGCAGACCTTATCATTTATCTCAACGGCCTGCAAAAGAACACTTACACAGTTACCTTCGATTATGACAACGGTTCGGACGCAGTAACTCAGCAGATAAAGCACGGCGATAAAGTAAGCAAGCCGTCAACTCCAGTTAAGACTGGATACCTCTTCGAGCAATGGACTGCAGGCGAGACAGAATATGATTTCAACACGCCGGTAACCAGCGATCTCCTGCTTAAGGCTAAATGGAACGCGTTGACTTCTGCATACTATGTACACATTTATCAGGAAACCTTGAATAAAGGTGATTATACCTTACATTCGGTAACACGACAATCCGGAACCACTGATTCAGAGCTAACACCAAGCGATTTATATCAGTTCGAAGGTTTCAACTATAATTCAGAAAAATCAATTAATGATTCAGATAAGACGATCAAAGCCGACGGTTCTTCGATCTTAAAAATATATTATGATCGTAACAGTTATGATCTGACTTATATGAATGGTGACGCCACCGTCTCAAAAACTTCGAAGAGATATGGCGAAACCATTTTACCACCAATCTCCGTCACACAAGAGGGATATATTTTATCGGGCTGGTATGAAAGTGACCCCGAAACGCCCTATCTGTTCTCCATCATGCCTGCCAAGGATGTTACCTTATACGCCAACTGGATAAAAATTTACAAAGTAACCTATGATGCGAACGGCGGTAGCGGTGAACTTCCACTGACTGTTGGTTATGCAGCAAACACAACCATCTATGTCTTTGGTCCCGGTTACCCAACAGAAGGTTCATATCAACTTACTAGAGAAGGCTACACCTTCGGTGGATGGGCATATGATGGAGTTGTATATCATCCAGGTGAGAAGCTTACAGTAGTTGACACCAACGTCACTTTAACAGCCGTCTGGATTCAAACCATCTTTGATATTGAATTAGATAAAAATATTACGGGAGGATCAGTCTCCTTCAGCAATAATCACGTAGCTGCCGGCACGGAGATAGTTATTACCGTAACTGCCAATCCTGGTTATGAATTAGAATCATTATCGGTAAAAACTGTCAATGGTAGTGAAATTACTCTTGTTGATAACAAATTCACCATGCCCGAGAGCAATGTTATTATTTCGGCAATTTTCACTCCTCTCGACTACACCATCACCTTTGTTGATTGGAACAATTCAGTAATCTCTTCTGAAACATATCATTACGGAGATACTGTAAACATTCCCGACAATCCACAGAGGGATGCTGATGAAAAGTACACATATGCTTTCGTATCGTGGACACCAGCAGTTGTTACCGTAACCGAAGATGCAACTTATCAAGCGGTATATGCGCCGACTTTGATTGAATACGACATCACTTACGAATTAGACGGCGGAATTAACTCTGCGGATAATCCTGCTAGTTACAATTATGAATCAGCAGCAATTCTCCTCAAAGATCCCGTCAAAGAAGGCTATAACTTCCAAGGCTGGTTTACTGATGCTGACTTCATTAACAAAGTAAGCACCATTGCCGCAGGAACAACCGGCAATCTCACACTCTACACTAAATGGGACATCAATACCTATCAGGTCACATTCCATCCCAACAACAATAGCAAGGAATATACAGCAAATGTGATTTTTGAAGAATTAGTACCTTCACAAGATGTCTCAAAAAAGGGCTACACTTTAGAAGGCTGGTATACTGATGCTGATCTGACTAACAAATGGGATTTCACAACCGACACAATGCCGGCTGAGAACATTGATCTCTACGCTAATTGGACTCTTGATACATACACCATCAACCTCTACAATGGAGATGAGTTATTCAAGTCAATAGAATATACGATCGAGACAGGACCCATGGATCTCCCTGAGATCTCGCAGGAAGGTTACACGTTCACCGGCTGGTTTGAAAAAGGTTCATCATCAGAATTCTTCTATTCGCCGGGAGTAACTGTCGGCGACATTGATGTCTATGCGAATTTAAAGATCAACCAATATACCATCACCTTTGATAGCAACGGTGGTTCCAATGCGGGATCAGTCACTCAAGATTATGATTCTACTCTTGGCCCACTTCCTACACCAACCTATGATGGACATAAGTTCCTAGGCTGGTTTGAAGACAATGGAACTTTCAGCAAGGAGTTCACGGCAACAACGATGCCGGCAAAAGACATTACACTCTATGCAAAATGGGAGCTCAATAAGTACACATTAACAATCAATTATGTTGATAAAGATGGTACACAGCTTCATGCAGCTTATAGTGACGTATTAGAACACGGAACAGAATATTCCATATCTTCACCAGCAATCACCAATCTGCTGCCTGATAAAACAATTGTCGCCGGCATCATGACCAGTAATCTTACAGTTATGGTAACTTATGCGGCAGACTATGTAGCCAACCTCGGCAGCAACAATTTCCAAACGCTGGAAGAAGCTTTAGCGGCAGCAGTCGCCGGCGACAAAGTAATCCTCATTCAGGATTACACACTCGCGCAGAACGTTACTGTACCAAAAGATGTCTTCTTAGTCTTACCATGTGCTGCTGACGATCAAGGTTATGATTTAACGGCTATTTATGAGAAAGTGCACAATCCCGACGGAACTTCAATTTCTAGAGAAGATCTGAGCGTTCTTTATCGCACGTTGACTATTCCTTCAGATGTAATATTAAATGTTGAGGGACAAGTCCTAGTCAATGCTGTAACCGGCAGACCGGCGGCAGGCCACTTTGATATGGACATTACCGGCGGTTATGCACAGATCCTTCTCGAAGGAAACATCATTGTTAAATACGGAGGTATTCTCGAAGTCTGTGGTTATGTCACTGGCAATGGACAAGTAACTGCCGAAGCCGGTGCAGAAGTCAGAGATATGTACATTGTGCAAAATTGGAGAGGAGGTTCACAGGCATTTGAAATATTCCCTGACATCTACCCTTATAGTGAATACAACTGTCACAATATTCAATCTGATTTATTAGTTAATTCAGGAGCATCTCTATTGGGCAATGTGAAAATGTATGCTCAAAATTCATACCACTACACTCGTTTCCCACAAGTTAATAACGATAATGGTATGATTAGGTTGAATGATGGTGCACACCTGCTGAAAAGCTATGATGCCGATGTGCAAAACGGGTCCTCACCGCTCGATAAGGGAAGAACGACAATTGAAATATATGGTGGAGCTAAGTTCAGTCACAGCACCCTCATGATCGTGGGTCTGCAGCTATCTACCAAGGCATTTATCTACCCGATCGATGGAGATCTTTCATTTGGCCTGCATGATGGTGACTATGTTATTGAAAACAGTTTCAAAGCATTAACTGGCGTTGAAGTCACACTTTATGAAAATTCTTCACTAACGTTGAACGCCACGTATTACGATGGCGATAAATATGTTGGGAATACGCTAGTGCTTTATGATGAATTTAATGATGTAGATAATACTAGTACTACTGAATATCCGATTAGGCCCGCTGCTACTCTTAGGCTGATGGACAACTCAACTTTCAACATCTATGGGAATTTTGCAGGCACAATCTGTTTCGATGGAATGCTTGGAAATGCTATTGTAAATGCTAACGACGCGCTGTCGCTAGAGATCGACACAATCGAAGCCAATGGGTATTTAAAAGATGCACCAGAAGATTATCCTAGGTTTGTAAATCTTCATTTCGAAACTAAATATCAATACGCAATTTCCTTCAATTCCAACGGAGGCTCTGAGCAATCGCCAATAAAATATTTTGTTGGAGATGAGATTGAATTGCCTACTCCCGAAAAAACAGGAAGTCTTTTCGTCGGCTGGTACCTAGATGTTGCTCTAACGCAGTTGTGCAATCCCGACGACATCACTTCTGGAAACATCACCCTCTATGCTAAATGGGATGTTTCAAAGTATACTGTCTCATTTGTATCAAACGGCGGAAGTTCGGTAGCGGATCAGATAATCAATCACAACGAGGCTGCTGAAAAGCCAAATGATCCTACTCGCTCAGGCTTTAAATTCATTGCCTGGTATGCTGATCAAGAATTAACGGAAGTGTATGATTTCACCACTTCCATCACTGGAAAGACAACACTCTATGCTAAATGGGAGGCCATTGAGTACACAATATCCTTTGTTACTAATAATGAGGAAACTCTTGAGGCTGTGAAATACACAACCGCTGACAATTCCTTATCACTCAAGGAGCTTAGCAAAACGGGATATGACTTCCAGGGTTGGTATCTCGATGAGGATCTGACTTCTCTCTTTACTTTCAAACAGTATGAGACAGTCGGCAATCTGACTCTTTATGCCAAATGGAGCCCAACTGCTTACACTATAAAATATTATGATGGAATACAGTTGAATCTTGCACCAAATAGCTACTCGATTGAAGAAACTGTAACTCTGCCAACACCGGAAAAAACTGGATACGTCTTTGCCGGTTGGCATGAAAAATCAGACTTATCTGATGAAGCTGTCTTCACAATCAGTAAAGGAACAAGTGGCAACAGGTCCTACTATGCATCTTGGACAGCTGAGCCGTTTGCCATCATTTATTTCGATGGTAGCAATACTCTCAGTTTATCGCCCAATACCTATACAATCCTTGAAAACGTTGTTCTCCCCACCGCAGCTAAAGATGGTTACACCTTTGGCGGATGGTACAACAATGCCGATTGCACGGGAAACAAGATTACTTCCATACCGATTGGCAGTTCGGGCGCTAAGGTCTTCTATGCTAAATTCACTGCTAACCAATACACAATTTCCTTCAACAGCAATGGTGGATCTGCAGTAGGGAACATCACTGCCGATTATGGTACAAGCATCGACGAACCAGCCGCTCCAGTCAAGACTGGTTACACCTTTGCTGGCTGGTACAAAGATGCTGAATTTACACAAACGTGGGACTTTGCAGCAGACACCGTTCCGGTCAATGGAACAACACTCTATGCCAAGTGGACACTTGAAGTCTACACCATTGATTTCTACAAAGATAATGAATTAGTTAAATCGGTAAAATATTCAGTTGAGTCCGATTCAATTGAGATGCCCTCAGTGTCTAAGGAAGGTTACACTTTCGACAACTGGTATTTAGCGGCTGCGATCAAACCCTTCGAATATGTTAAAGGAACAACCGTTGGTGATTTCGACCTTCATGCTAGCTTTATTATCAATCAATACACAATTTCCTTCAACAGCAACGGCGGAACTGGTGTAACAGCAATCACCACCTATTACGGCATAACCATCGACGAACCAACTGCTCCAGTCAAGACTGGTTACACTTTCGCCGGCTGGTTCAAAGATGCTGATTGTCTAACTGCCTGGAATTTCGAAGTAGATACCGTCCCCGCTGGTGACACAACACTGCATGCCAAGTGGATTGCCAACTCCTACACCGTCGTCTTCCATGCTAACAATGGAACAGACGCTACAACATCTCAGAACTTCAAGTATGGCGAAGCTCAGAACTTAATGGTAAATACCTTCACTAAAGAAGGTTATAACTTCCTAGGCTGGTCTGAGTCTTCAAGTGGAGATGTAAAATACGCAGACAAACTCTCAGTAACTAATCTCACTGCCGACGACAATGGAACAATTGACCTCTATGCCGTCTGGACTGCGCAGATTTTCTCAGTAATCTACAACAATAATGGCGGCGAAGGAAGCATTGAAAACACTTCTGCCACTTATGATTCAACAGTCGTTCTCAATAACGGAGCCAACTTCAGCAGAGTGGGACACAGCCTTACTGCTTGGAACACTATGACAGACGGTTCAGGTAGAGAATATGCTTTAGATTACAAATTTGAACCTTGGAAATTAACTGAAAATCTCACACTGTATGCACAGTGGACAGTAAATTCCTCTACAATCTCCTTCAACAGCAATGGTGGAACAGAGGTAGCAGCGATTACGGCCAATTACGACACAACCATTGCTGCACCCACTGCTCCCGAAAAAGAAGGTCACACCTTCGCTGGCTGGTACACTGATGAAGCTCTAAAGAACGAATATATCTTCACGACAATGCCGGCTGAGAGCATCACACTCTATGCTAAATGGACTGTGAATCAATACACTGTAACTTACAAAGTGAATGGTGAGAAATATAAATCATACGAAATAGATTATGGTGAAGCTGTAACCAAACCTGCTGACCCGACTAAGACTGGCTATACTTTCAAAGACTGGGGTGCAGAGATACCAGCAACAATGCCGGCTGAGAATCTTACCTTCAACGCGGTCTTTGATATCAACCAATACACCATCACATATTGGATCGATAATGAAAAAGTTGAAACTCAAACCTATAACTTTGGCGCGACTATCACCGCGTATCAACCAGCCAGTACTGAGGGTAAGACTTTCTCAGGTTGGAGTCCCGAATTGCCAGAAACCATGCCGGATCGTGATATAACAGTCTCTGGATCTTTCAACGCCAACACCTACACCATAACCTACTATGTTGACGAAAATCAATATGGTACTCCTCTGTCCGTTGAATTTGGAGAAACAATAACTCCAATGGACCAACCGACTAAAGAAGGTCATACTTTCTCCGGCTGGGTCTGGTATAAAGTTGAAAATGGAGCAGAAACAGAGTTGGAGACAGCCCCAGCAACCATGCCCGCCTGCAATCTAGCAGTGAGAGGCTCGTTTACCATCAACACTTACGAAGTAACATTCCATCCCAACAATATTGATAAAGATTCGACTGTACCTGTTAACTATGGCAGTTTAATCGAAGTACCATCAGTATCTGCAAAAAAGGGTTACACTTTAGAAGGCTGGTGTACTGATGTTAATCTGACTAACAAATGGGATTTCACAACCAACACAATGCCGGCTGAGAACATCGATCTCTATGCTAATTGGACTCTTGATACATACACCATCAACTTCTACAACGGTACCGAGTCAGTAACTTCAATAAAATATACGATCGAGACAAAATCTATGACTCTCCCCGAAATCTCGCAGGAAGGTTACACGTTCACCGGCTGGTTTGAAAAAGATTCATCCTCAGCATTCTTCTACTCGCCTGGAGTAACCGTCGGTGACAAAGATCTCTATGCGAATTTAAAGATCAACCACTACACCATCACCTTCAACAGCAACGGTGGTTCAAACGTGGGATCAATCACTCAGGATTATAACACCAATCTTGACCCACTTCCTACACCAACTTATGATGGCTATAAGTTCATGGGCTGGTTTGAAGACAACGGAACATTCAACATCGAATTCACGGCAACAACGATGCCGGCTGGGGACATCACGCTCTATGCTAAATGGGAGGCAATCAGCTACAGCATCACTTATGAATTAGATGATGGAAAAAACAACTCAGCCAATCCAACCAGTTATACCGTTGAAACCGCAACAATAACTCTTCAAAATGCAACAAAAGAAGGCTATACCTTCGATGGTTGGTACAGTGATAAAAAGCTAACAGAACTTGTGTCGCAGATTGCAACAGGAACAACTGGTAACTTAACCTTCTACGCTAAGTTCACGCCCAACACATACACAGTTATCTTCAATGCTAACGGCGGAACCGGCACTATGGAAAATCAAGAATTCACCTATGACGTAGCTCAGAATTTAGCTCCGAACACCTTCACTAAAGATGGTTATGACTTCCAAGGTTGGTCTGAGTCTTCAAGTGGAGATGTAAAATACGCAGACAAGGTCTCAGTAACTAATCTCACTGCCAACGACAATGGAGCAATCAATCTCTATGCTGTCTGGCAGATCAATGAATACACGATCTCTTTCAACAGCAATGGTGGATCAGCAGTAGATAAAATCACGGCCAATTACGGCACAACCATTACTGCACCTACTGCTCCCGAAAAAGAAGGTCACACCTTTGCTGGCTGGTACACTGATGATGCTCTAAAGAACGAATACACCTTCACGACAATGCCGGCTGAAAGTATCACACTCTATGCTAAATGGACTGCGAATCAATATACCATAACTTTCAACAGCAATGGTGGAACAGAGGTAGCAGCAATCAATGCTGATTACGGCACAAAGATCGCTGAACCAACAGCTCCTGCCAAAGACGGTTACAACTTTGCTGGCTGGTACAAAGATGCTGAATTTACACAAGCGTGGGACTTTGCAACAGATACTGTTCCGGTCAATGGAACAACACTTTATGCCCAATGGACTGCCGAGGAATACACCATAACTTTCAACAGTGATGGTGCCGGTGCAATCGATAGTATTACCTATACAATTGGCAAGATGGTTGATCTATTAACACCTGTGAAGACTGGTTACACCTTCATCGGCTGGTACAATGGAAATCAAGAGTTCACCTATGTGGCAGGAACAACTATTGGAGATTATAACCTCACAGCACACTGGGAAGCAACAAACTATGCAATTATTTACAAAGATGGAGAAAATACAATCTCCGGTCTGCAACCTGATTCGTACACCTACGAAGCTGCTAAAACATTAGCGACTAATGCAACTAAAGAAGGCTATACCTTTGGTGGTTGGTATGAGACCATTGATTGTATGGGAGCACAAGTAACAGAAATTCCCGCACAGTCCGTAGGAGACAAGACTTTCTACGCTAAGTTCACGCCTAACAAATACGCAGTTATCTTCAATGCTAACGGCGGAACCGGCACTATGGAAAATCAAGAATTCACTTATGATGTAGCTCAGAATTTAGCTCCGAACACCTTCACTAAAGAAGGTTATGACTTCCAAGGCTGGTCTAATCCCGATACAGAAACGAACTATGCGAACACACAGAATGTGACAAATCTTGTACCCAGTGGATCAATTACACTTTATGCTGTCTGGGGGCCTACAAGTTACAGCATCAGCTACAACCTGAATGGTGGCAGCGTTTCTTCTGATAATCCGCTTAATTATACAATTGAATCAGATACAATAACGCTTACCAACCCTACCCAAGTTGGATATACTTTTGCTGGTTGGACTGGTACAGACCTTGCCAAAGCCCAAATGACCGTTGAGATTGCAAAAGGTTCTATTGGCAACAGAGAATATATTGCGAATTGGACTGCTAATACCTATACTGTTCATTTTGAAGGGAATGGGGCGACAAGCGGTTCAATAAGAGATCAGAAGTTTGTCTATGGTGAAGAACAAGCACTTACTGAAAATTCCTTTGTAAAGGATGGACACACTTTCGTTGGCTGGTCTGAAACCGCAGAGGGCTCGAAAAAGTATGATAATCAGCAGCCTGTAGTAAATCTTACTTCTACCAATGGTGGAAAAGTAACACTCTATGCGGTCTGGAGCATCAACCATTACCAAGTAACACTCCCGAACAATGAGCTTGCAGGAGTGACATACACTGTGGAAGTGGCAGATGGTTACGATCCCAGCTCAATTGCATATGGAGGTGATTTTAAATTTACAATTACCTTCAATGGCAGCTTAGGATCTAACAACCCGGTAATTGTATTTGGAGATAGCAATATCAATGCTTCATCATCCACAGGAAACACCTACAACTTTACCATCTCGGCTGTTACAGGTAATCTTCAATTGTCTGTGAGTCTGGTCAATAATCCTACCGCGGCTTTAGAAAAATTAGTTAATAATGATACCTCGGTAGATTATCATCTCAGCCTCAGCGGTACCACACTAACAGTTTCGATCATCAATCCCAAGGTTGACGCAGCAGGCTTAATCAGTAAGATTTCAGAAGCGACTGGCGGACAGACAATCGCCGCCAACAGCGATTCAGGAAGAACTGATGCCGCTTCGACATTCTTAGCTTATCTGCCGAATGATAATACCTTATGGGCTGATAATCTAGCAGAATATGCAGTTGAACTATCGGGATATAGAATCATCTTCAAACAAGACTCTGACGCAGTTGAAGAAGCGAAGTTAACCTACTTCCTCCAAATCGAGCAGTTATGTAGGTTAGCTCGTGATGATCTTAGCTCTGCAATCCTCTCAGCCTACATTGGTATGGAAAATGATGAAAAATATTTCAAAGTCATCTCCAAAAATGACAATGAAACATTCTTCAATGGTTTAATGGCGAATTTTTCCGTGCCTTTTGCTCTAGTTGGCCATCCTGATGCAGTTTATGGCTGCTATACTATGGACCAATCATTCACAACGGCTAAGGTAAGAATTGGAATCGATCGAGCCATAAATGATCAATACAATCTGTATAGCGACGCTATGAAATTATTGAAAAATATGAACGTCCCCATAACTGGCATGAATGGTAAGATCTCTCAAGCATTTATGGACGATGGAACTGGGTATGGTGGCTATGGGCAGTACTACTGCACTTCAAGTGAAACGGGTATCCGTTATACAGATGTCTATCATCTTTCCTTCGATCACTATGATGTCAGTAAATATGGGCACCATTCATTAGTTGTCGACAACTCTCTAAGTGGCGTCACAACCAAACATCTTGGTTATGGACCGAACGAATCATTGGATGACAATCTAATCTTCGAGGATCCCAACTCACTCAGTCCAGATTGGTTCAACAATACCTTTAAAGATCCCTTGCTTAGGTGGTATGTTTACGTAGCAGTAAACAACTCCGCTTTGGGAGCAATTCCCACGCTGAATGCAGATTATACGAATGAACATACTCGTCTAGCTGCTGGGGAATTAGTCGTTATCGATTTCGATCAAAACTCAGGATACACCATGAATGATTTGACTGTAACATCAACGACAGGCGAAATTATATGGATTAGTAATAATTCATTTATCATGCCTAATGGAGATGTAACAATCTCTTCAAAATAAGTTAGGAGGAAAAATAAATGCAAAACAAACATAAATTGGTATGCGCCGCAGGCTGTTTAGTCCTCTTGGCAGCATGCTGCTTTATTGCCGGTGGGCTGGATGACAACAGCTCCAGTAATGAAGTAACATTAGCTGCCGAAAACACGCCAGTGGCAAGCATCGGAGACACTACCTACGATTCATTGGAGTCAGCATTAGCTGCAGCAGTGAGCGGTCAGACTGTCGTCTTACTTGACGATTATACAATGACCTCTAATGCCACGGTCAAAGCGGGAGTGTTCTTACTCCTGCCCTGTATGGATAACGATGTGGGTTATACTGCAACTGGTTACAACCCCGATGGTTCGACAACGAGTGTTAAAGCACTCTATCGGTCATTAACCGTCCCTACCAACGTTACCCTCACGATTGAAGGAAGCGTTTTAGTCAATGCAGTTACTGGTTACCCTGCTGGTGGTGATTATGATCAGGATATCAGAGGCGGCTATGCGCAGATCAATTTAGCAGGAGACATTCTTGTTAAGAGCGGTGGCCTTCTCGATAACTGTGGTTACATCATCGGCAGCGGTACCGTAACAGCTGAATCTGGTGCGGAAGTCAGAGACTTATTCGTTATTGAAAGCTGGAGAGGCGGTACACATGCCCTTAACTTAATGGGCGGTCGTTTGAACCTTCTCCTCAACAGATATGGCGATCCTTTCCCTATTAATGAGTACAATTGTCACAACATCGAATCAAAATTAATCATTAATTCGGGAGCTTCGTTTATGGGTAATGTTAAAATGTATGGTGGCAGCACCTTCAATTATACAAAATATCCACAAATTGATAACACCAATGGTTTACTCAGGTTAGCCGCCAACGCCTACGTTGTCAAAACCTATGATTCCTTGGCTGACAGAGTCAACATCGCTATCTACGGAGGAGCTACTGCTGACAACAGCACACTTACCTTCTCTTTTGGTGGTATAAGTAAAGCTTTGACAACCAGCAAAGTTACCTACCCTATTGATGGAGACATCTCCTTTGAACTGCATGATGGAGACTATGTTTTCAACAATGATTTCAAATTCCTCACTGGAGCAACTTTGACTGTTTATGACGACGCAACTCTGACAGTACCTTCAGGTAAGAAAGTTGTCTTCTACGATGAATTCATCGATGTAGATAACACATCAACCACTGAATACCCACAGAGACCGGCCGCTTACGTACTGCTTAAAGGCAGCTCCACCTTGAACATTCAGGGAACCTTCGCGGGTATCGTCAAATGTGAGACCAGTCTTGATCAGGTAATCGTCGGTGCCAACGCCATCACTACGCAAGTCGAATCGAAAGAAGCTAACGGTTATAACAACACCACACAGCCAACAGTTACGCTTTACTTTGACTTGCAGAAGCAGTTAGTAACCGCTTAAACACTAAACTCAACAAAACCTGTCAGTCTCTGACTGACAGTCTCAAACTCTTTCAAAAAAGGACAGCATTGCTTTAAAGTTCTTTCGAAGAACGATCACGAGATGCTCGATACTTGCTCACCGTCGACATCTTGTGAAAGATCTCATGGCATGCAAGAACACAGCAATGCTGTCACTCCATTTATGGAAGAAGGATTATTTGATAGGTTTTGTCGAATACGACTTTAGTAAACTTGTTTTAAAATATGGTCTGGGTCTTTTCATCATTGTCATATCTTAACTTTTTCAGTCGATCTGTCAAAGCTTTTTATCAGACATCTGTGAATTACTTGGTAAATGAGATCCATATCTTAGACGAAATATGCGTACGGATTGAATTTTATCTCTATCGAGAATCCATATAATACTCCTAAATATACTACCATCTATCACCCAACAGCGTGCATCTGTAAAGCAAATGCTAGTTGTGGTTTTGACAGGGTTAATACAAACACCTCTGTGCAAACCATGGCCCCTTGCTTTCTAATGCAACAATTGCTATCTAAACACTTTAACCTAAACAAAACCCCTAAAATAAATAGGTGAATCTATGAATAAAAAAAGTAAATTGATACTGGCATCAGCGCTGTTGATTACGGCTTTGATGCTTTTTGTACCCTTAACTCAGGCTGATCTGCCTGGGGGGGGGGGACAGGAAAATCACATTTCCAATGAGACTGTTTTGAGTAACGATGATTCAGAATTCAACGACTCAAATTCTGTA
Source organism: uncultured Methanomassiliicoccus sp. (assembly GCA_905203995.1). Taxonomy (GTDB): domain Archaea; phylum Thermoplasmatota; class Thermoplasmata; order Methanomassiliicoccales; family Methanomassiliicoccaceae; genus Methanomassiliicoccus_A. The sequence goes on from CAJKXZ010000010.1 coordinate 14,498, forward strand.
TTCGTGAATTCGGATACTGGTGATGATGAAACAGGTGAAGGAACTAATTCTAAACCTTATAAGTCTATCACAAAAGCCTTAACTTCTGATTACAAAAATATTGTTTTTTTGAATAGTGTATATACTGCTGCAGATAATGAAAAATCTGGAATAGAGATAACCTCAAGTGAACATCTCATTTTAATAAATCAGAATGATGAAGCAATGACCTTTAATATTTCGTTTACATTTAACTCTGTTATAAATAATATTAATGGTAAACCCTGGCTATCCACATCACTACTGGGAAGTTTTATTTTCAATGAAAAAGTATTTTTAGGTACCAATGGCTTAAACAGCGAAATCTCCTTTGTAAATCGCATGTCTTATTCACCCATGGGCCAGAAAAACAACATTACTTTAAACGCTGGTTTGCAAGTAGGAAAAGATATTTCGGCTTCAGTGAGCGGAATTAATTTCAAAAACTGCGGAATCTCCGCCATTGACTCTGGATCCATCTACATTGGTGGGTGTACATTTTTAGAATTATCTTCTCCAGATGATTCTCCTGACAATCTGAATGCGATTAGTCTCATCAATTGTGCAGGTGAAATACACATATCTGACTGTTACATTAATAATCAAAATTATCCGATGGAATCAACGTCCACATCTGCTTCAACAAGAGGAATTTTAATCGATTGCGCAGGTGGCAACATTCGGCTATATAGAAACACAATTTTGAACACAGATTTTAATGCAATTCAAATCACTAATTTAAAATCAGATTTGGAAATCAGTCGTAATATATTAGTTGATTGGGATCATGATAATGATCACTTTTCAACTATGACTTCTGATAACATCTCGTTTAAAGATACGTCTGGAGGCCGAGCAATTCGTATTGATTTATCTTCTACAGTGGGCATTTCTATTTTAGATAATCGTTTTATTAAAGATTATGGTGCCACACCTAACTTTATTGACTCACACCAATATGATGGCAACGTGTCTTCAGTGCCTCAGAATGCATATGATGATGGAAATGTCCTGAAGATCTCTACAAATAATTCATCAACATTATCATCCTTAACCTTTATCGAAAATACGCTTGCAAACACATCACATTCTCCCGATCAACTGCTTTCCTTCTCATCTGCAGATCGCAAGTATTTGATTTTACCAAATGGTTCCATGCCCTCTGTTGCGGAGTTTGGGGTTCTAGGGCAAAATCCTGATGAACTTGATACAGTTTATGGGATGCCAGTGAGCAATTTAGTAGAAGAATTGCACATCTTCCAATCAAATTTCATCAACTTTAGTGGTTTTCTACCCTATGTTTCAGGATTTGAGGGATATTGTGCCAATGATACTGAACTGCAAGAAGGAAATTACCTAGTATTCAAATTGAATTTACCAGATGAGCTAATACTTTCAGATTTAGCTAATGTTGATGGTCCAATATTGTCTAAGCATGTGGGATATGATGACAATGGAAATAGAACTGAATACACAACCGAGTATAGTTATTCAGACATAGCTAAAGATTTTAATGATGAATATAATGAAAATTCCAATTACATTTTTTATGTGATAAGACTGGATGGTAAAACCGATCTAATTAATTTCACGGTGGATTGGGATGGAAATGGAACTAAATATCTTAGATCTGAGTATGTTCCCGGCATCTATGATCTAGAATTGGGTTTAAAAGATGATAAATGTCTCGCTATTGCTGCACCATTGGTTGATCAAAGAGATCCGACTAAGCTCATAACTCCTGAAGACTATTCATTAATAGCGTCTTCACATTCAAGTATTACAAACCATTATAATTTACACATTATTGCAACTGGTATTACAGAACACATGAATGCTGAAGGAAATCTTGGCTATTGGGTTGGTGTAGCAATACCTGTGCCCGAAGGAGTAACATGGAGTAATGTAAAGTATCTCTTTACTGAACAGCCCGTCAATGCATCATTTGTCAATGCCAAAGAAGACGATTTTGTAGTATTGGACAACACTTCTCAAAAATACATATGTTTTTATGTAGACGTGAATGCCGAACCTCTAAAAACACTAATCGAAATTGCTTGGGATGGTAACAAGTATGAAACATACACATACAACTTAAATTTTTCAAAAGTACTGCTTTCCATACCTAGCGATGAGGTAAAAACTGCTCCTATAGCTGATAATCCGAATCCTGGCGAACAACCAATCGATACAGACCTGCAGGAATATGGATTAACCGTTCTATCAACTTCGGGCGGCTATGAATCAACAATCTATGTGACTGCTAAAAACGTTCCCTATCATCGAAATGCTAATGGAGATTGGGGTTATTGGATTGGCATAGGATTTAAAGCTCCTCTGGATGCAGAGTTTGAAAGTTCAAAGGTGTATGCCGACTGGATTGACGCCAATTATTACTACTCCATCGAACAAAATTCATTTGATGGAGAAGACAATGGTTACTACACCTTCTATTTTGATTTAGGCGATCCAAACAACCATTCAAACAAAGCATCAATCTCTATTGATTGGACCACTGAACAATATGTGAGGTATTCTATAGATTTTTCAGATGTGACTATCCAAAACTCTTCACCCTATACAGTGGGTTTTGATTCCACGGGTGGTTCGCTTGTTAATCATCAATCAATCGAAGCTGGTCAAAAAATTGTAAAACCTGAAAACCCCACCAAAACAGGAAATGCTTTTATTGGCTGGTACTCCGATGCAGATTTTACAACTCCCTGGGATTTTGAAAACGACACAGTCACGACAAACATTGTACTTTATGCGAAGTGGGGTTATTCCGTAGAATATATTAGTGATGATGTTACCTTTACTACTCAAGTTGTTGAAATAAATCAGAAGACTACAGCTCCCTCGGATCCCAAAAAAGATGGCTACATCTTTGAAGGTTGGTGGTATGTTGGTGATGATTCTAAATATCCTTGGAATTTTGAATACATAATTACTGAAAATATGCAATTATATGCAAAATGGAGTAAATTTTGTGACGTTGTCATTAAAATATACAATGCTCAGAATGAACCATGGTCTCAATTAGACATCTCTCTAGGCTATCATGACAATTCCATTCTAAAACAAATACCTCTAAAAGAATCACAAGTGGAGTTAGGAACATATGAAACAACCGCTAAGATAAAATCTGGAAATTATACATTATATATTGAAAATGTACAGTATTTGGGATACCCAGATCCAATTGAAGTTACAGATGATCAGACATTTACAATCGATGGTGTATGCTCTTTAACTTTGGACATGACCAGATATATCCAAGACGCAATTGGAACAATTTATTTGGGAAAGGATCTTCTGTCTGTTAACGACTTGGGTCTAATGGATGAAGATTTTAGCAATTATGGTTACAATCTTGATGGGTGGTATACTGATAAAAATCTCACTCAAAAATATGATCCTGATGTTAAAATTGTAGAGAATGTCTGTCTTTACATAAAGCTGATACCACTCTCTGGAGGTTCAGGAGGCGGAGGAACAGCGGTGACTCCACCAGTTGTACCAGAAAAACCAACAACTCCTGATAGCAATGATGATGTAAAGCTTAACCTCGATGATAAAACTGTAAATGAGTTAATTCAAAAGGCAATTTCTTCTGGGTCTAATTCACTAGCACTTGTAAATCTTGATGATGTGCAAGGTGCAGTTTCTTCCGTAACCGTCCTTATTGCTGATCTAACCAAACTATTGGAAAAGATTGCTGACAATGACCACATCACCTTTATTTTAATAATGACTTCAGAAGGAGAAATCTCAATTGATAAAACTCTCCTCTCAAGCATTCTTGAAAATATGACGGGCGATTCAATCTCTTTTGAGCTGAAGAATGCTAAAGATATGCTGACTGAAGAGCAGAAGAAGACGGTCGGTGACAATCCAGTCTACGACATCAACATCCGCGCCGGCAGCGAGTATGTCAAGAGCTTCAACGGTAAAACAATCACTGTCTCAATACCGTATGAACTCAAAGACGGTGAAGATCCCAACAACATCGTTGTTTACTATCTCAAAGATGATGGCACTGTCGAGAAGATGAAAGGAACTTACAAAGATGGTAAAGTATTATTCGAGACCAACCACTTATCAAAGTTCGTCATCGTCTACGAAGCTCAGGAACCAGTAACGCCGGACAACCCGGATAAACCAGACCAACCGGCAAAAGATGACAATGACAACACGCTTTACTACGCAATCGCAGCAATTGTCGTCATCCTCCTCATTGTGGCTTTAGCCTACTACTTCCTGAAGAAGAAACAGTGAGACAAACGTTAAAGACTAACTAAACAAAGACTGCCCAAGCGCAGTCTTTCATCTTTTTATTCAATTTATAATTTATTAACTCTTAGCAACTCAACGGTTCCATTTTGTCAAATCAGCGATCTTTTTAAGAGCTCAGATATCGTTCCAGTTTTTGTAAACTAAGAAGGGAACTGAGATGAATGATAATCAAAAAGATTGTTTAATCATTGTCTTGGCTCTCGGCGTCGGCTTATTGGTAGTCGTCTTTGATTATTTTGCAATTGAGCACCTTTCTTTCCTTCTTTACCTATTGATCGTTGGTGCTGGCGGTGCTGCCTTACTTTACATCATACTGTCTAGCGTAGTCTTATTGCCAGGTAGGAAACCAAAAATATCTTACCGGCGAGGTAGCGCTGTTAGTGGCAGTATGCCCCTCACAATTCGCTGCTCAAAATATCTGTTGGGAAGACCCTTGTACGTTGAGATTGATGGTGAAGTTACGATCAAGACCTATAAGGGAAAAACCGTGACGGTAATGGTTTCTCCTGGCAGGAAGGAGTTTTGTATATACCAATATCAAGATCGCATGACTAAACAGACTTGGGTGATTGATGAGCAATTGGATTTTTACATCTGGTTTGAACGATCTGCTGAGGATATGCCGCTTCACTTCAATATGGATAATGATCAGCGTACAACTTACGAAGAACTATCCAAACACTCTTACTATCGCACAATAGCAATTATTGTCTTCGTATCATGCATCTATGTGTTAATCGCGATAGCTGGTGCTTTTGTTATGGCTGGTTAAATCTTAGGGACTCTCTGAAAGCGATTTGACCTTGCCGGTACTCAATCACCATCGCCAATGCATGCTGGTCATCGTGTGGTGTTCAATATGTTCTGAGTTTACTGCTTCTTTAAGGCTACTGTGAAAATCTTCAAAAATTACTTGTCAAATGAAATTATTCAAGATCTCAAGATTGTGACTCTTGAAATATATCACGTTGTGAGGAAGAACGAGTATGTCAGTTATCCAATTGATAGCTTCACCGCAACCATTGCCTTCTAGTTTAACTCTGATCGACCCCGAAGTCAATGAAGGAAAACCATTTGCATACGGGCCTGCAAACGGTTTATCAAAGTGGTTTCGAGCGATCCCCATTAACGAGGGGTACCGTCCAGATTATTGTGATTTCGGTTATGATGCGATCGCGGATCTGCCTAAGATTCTTCCATCACACATTTATTTTTTTGAAGGAATCGACGGCTTTTATGACTCCCAACCAGAAAATTTCAGAGAACAGTCACGATCAGAACTTAAAAAATTCAGAGCGTATCTTCGACAGGTCATCAACATCATGGGCGAAGTCGTGCTCATCTCCCAAAGCCTGCCCGGAAGTCTGATTTGTTCAAGCAGCCAAATTGCAGAAATAACCGTCTGTGTTGATGACTGGGATCTCGATGGTGAGTGGTTTAATATTTTCCAAGGACGCATATGTCATTGCGTCAATCAGCATCTGCAAATTGCTCATGAGCGGACGACAATCTCATCACCCGCAGGCGTTGCCTCTTGTTGTGTGACTCTTTTAGCCTGTCCACATAAACTGCCTGCGGGTTATGCTAAAGAGCATAAGATGGCCTTTCCGGATGTGTTTTCACCGCAGTATAACCAACACGAAGTGGTTATTGGAGAAAGAGGCTACCAAGTCGAAGAACCATTCATGTTGTATCTCGATGCATTATCCGACTTGCCGAGTACTCTGCCTCCTCATCTGTACATCTCTGGACTCAACCCTTCTTTCTATCCCTGGGGCAATGATTGCGATCAGAAAAATAGGAGAAACACGGTGAAAAATCTGATCAATTATCTGCAGGCCATAGTCGATGAACAAGGCGAGGTCTGGTACATCCGTCAATGGCTTCCACACAACATTGCCAAAGCCGATTCTGTGAAAACAAGAGTCATGAAAGTAAGCGATTTAAATGTTGATTGTGAAGAATTTGAGTTTGAGCTCTGTACCCTCTATCATTTTGTTAAGTAACGACTTTGAATAACGATTTTCCATGATGGTAAAGCGTTCTGGAGTTTTGGATCTTGAACTTTTATGCGCTTCTAAAAACATGTGATTTTTAGCATCGTCACCGTTTTTTATTTCGTGAATTATGTCTGCATCAGTGGTGCACGTTTCATCAAAGAACCGTATATTCTCTGGACGCATGCTGGCAAAGCACATTTGTTTATTTTTAAAAGAAAATTCAGACGCGTTTTCATCGTCAGCATCGCACTCAGCAGTTACGTCTTCGTTCATTTTCATTGGTTCAGCCAGCATCGCTATCATCAAAGCGAGTTCATTCATCAATTCGTTTTTCATTTTTTATTCCTCCCGCGCGTTTTGCTCGCACACGCGCGTTACCCCTATCATCGCAAGTGTATATCAACACTTTTTTTGAGACAATTCGCATAAATATGCATAATTAAATTGAAAAAAATATAAACGCTAAACCAGATATTAATTACATCATTGTCATTTAATCACAATTTAGGCATGGCAAAAACATAGCTTTAAAAGGGCACCTTTTTCGAAACTATCAAAAACAAGCCATTTTTGCTTAAAATCTTCAACAAAGTGCTCAAAAATGAGCAATAAACAGCAGCCGCATCGCTAACGCGTAATACTCATCAATACGAAGCAGTGCTACAAGTGGCGAACTGTACGTCTGAAACTTATTTATGCGCTACCGCCCATCTTCGCCCAATGGCTTACACGGTTGTCCAGAAGGTCAAGGGGAATTTTTACCTCTATGAAGTCGAGGGCTACTGGGACCCTGAGAAAAAGCAGGCCCGCCAGCGGCGTAAATATCTCGGCCGCTGCGATGAAGAAGGTAACCTCCTGACTCCGAAAACTGCGCAGCGTGAAATTTCGCTGTGTAAGACCTTCGGCCCCTACTATCTGCTGCTGGAACTAGCAAACCAGTGCGGACTTTACGATAGATTAACGGCCGCTCACGAAGATGAAGCGGACTTCATCCTCTCTTTAGCGATTCTGCAGATTGTGCACCCCTCAGCGCCCGCTCATCTCCAAGATTTCTTTGAGGAATCCTTTCTGCCGGAGCTGCTGAACCTCCAGAGGGAGTTTTCTCCGCAGGAGCTCACGGAATTTCTCACCGGCCTCGCTAAAGAAGACTACCGCCATTACCGCTTGTGTCGTTCACGGGCTGCCGACGAACGAGCTTTAATTTTTGATTTGACAGCTCCCGCTACCGATCCGTGGGAGACCCCTGCCTCCGGCAGAGATTACCACCCTTGTTCATCGCAGCTGATGAACATGAGCCTGGTCTGTGCTGCCGATACGGCCCTGCCCATCTTTTACAAGTTCTTTTCCGGCCGCCTCCGCGATACCATGCTCCTCAGCGACTTAGCTGCGGAGCTTGCAAGTTTAGGCATTTCTCAATACCATTTCTTGCTGGACGGCAGTTTCTTCAGCGAAAGCAATCTTCGTCTGCTTGCGCAATCGCCGCTGACCTTCACCTTGTCACTGCCGCTTGAGCGTAACGCCGCCGCCGAGCTTCTTTCCCGCGCGCAGGCAATGATCCGCTCCCCGCAACACACGCACGTTTGGCAGGGGGAAGCAGTCTCCGTGTATGAATCAACGATCGACTTCGGTAAAAGCCGCCTGCGGGTAATCGTCTGTCTTAATTACGCGCGCGAAACAAAAGAGCGTTCCGCGCTTTATGCGCGTATCGCCGAAGCCGAAGAATACCTCAACGGCCGTGAATACGATGCTGCCTTCATCAGCGAATTCCGCGAGCATCATCAATTCCTCACGGAGCTGCTGAGCCTCCGCGAAGCGGACGGCAAAATCGTCACCCGCCGTCGAGAAGCTAAGTTCCTCAACGTCGAAGCGAAGTTAGGCCGCACCATTCTCCTGACGACCAGCCAAGAGCCCTGGGCGGCGGTTCTCAGCGCCTATCAGCAGCGCAGCAAGCTGGAAATCCAGTTCCGGGTGAGGAAGTCCCGGTTAGAAAGCGGCGTTTCCTGCCTTGCCTCTCCGGAGTCGTGGGCGGGGCAGGCTTACCTCGATTTCATCGCCCTCATTCTGCGCACCGCCTTAGACAACCGCCTGCGGCAGCAGCCTTCTCTGTCTGATTGTCAGCCTGCTGACGTCCTCAACGAAATGAGCAAACTGAAGATCGTCAAAATCGGCGAAGACTGGCGCCTCAGTGCCTTAACGCCCAAGCAGAAGGAGTACTGCCGGGCCCTCAAGATCGCCCTGCCGGTGGATAATTACTAATTTTTAGCGCGGTCCGCTTTACACAGATTTCCGCTCTTCTTGCAAACCTTACCGCCTGCCCCGGAATCAAATAAGCGCCCGCCTACTTCGCCCCCGACGCGCGTGATTTTACCCCCTCCCCCGGGCCCGCGAAAACCCGCGCCTTTTTGCTTTACCGATGCGCGGCGCAATCGACATTTCCGTTCACAAAACAGGCAAAAATTGGCAAAACCCGTACGTGGAAGCGGTGGCGAATTTCGCGATTTTTCGCGGCTTTTTGCGCCGCTAAAAACGGCCTCTCTTTACCCCCTGCTAATCGCAGCAGAATTCGGCGGGGACTCGCGCGCGCGGGTGTCCTGCGCGCGAGTATAAGGAAATTCTACAAGCAGAGAAAAGTGCAAAATTGCGTATATAAACTTCCACCAGATCTGATATTTAATACTAATGCTCAAAATTGCCCGTTATTTTTGTGCATTATCGCCCATTAATTATTTACACACGGCTGATTTATCTCATACTTTGATAGAGTATGTAATATATTTTCATCTCCAAAATGATAGGCGGTTTCCTGCTGCAAAAAACGATGTTTACGCCCTCAGGTGCTTGCTAATTTGTTTGCAAAGATCTGCCTCTAAAAGCGGCTAACAAGCTTAGCAACTCATCCCCGGGAGATCAAGTATGATGAGTCTTTACGGCCGTTTCCTTTTTACCAAAGCGTTCTTCTGCACGGCGCTACGCTGCGCTAAAACTCTGATAAAGAAGCAGCCTCTGCCGCCTCACCGACGGCGGCCATTATTCTCATTTAGAAAAATTTGCCAAGGCGGAGTTTTATAAAATGCTCAGGGAGCTTCTCAGCTCCTGAGTAAAAATCTGCTTAAAGTTTGCCCCGGTAGCGGAAGGCGATGTTGCAGCCTCCTTCCCGGGAGACCATGCACGGGCCCATGGGATAACGCGGGTTGCAGGCTTTGCCGAAAGCCGGGCACTGCTCGGGATCGATAATGCCCCGCAGCATCTCTCCGCAGCGGCAGCCGCCGATTTCTTCCTTCACCGGCGGACGCTGTGCCAGAAGGTCTTCGTAGACTTTGCGGGCGTTATGTGCGTCGAATTCCTCGCGTAAATCATAAGCGCTGAGCGGAATTACCGGGAAACCGCGCCAGGCCCGGTCGACTGGTTTGAAGACTTCATTGACGAGGTTGAACGCTTTGGTATTGCCCTCCGGCTTGACTAAACGGGTATATTCATTCTCGACTTCCGCCCGTCCCTCTTTGATCTGCTTGACCAGCATGTAAGTGGCCATCAGCAAGTCGAGCGGTTCGAAGCCGGTTACGACCTGCGGGATCTGATACTTGCTGGAAAATTCATCAAAAATCCGTGTACCGGTAATGACTGCCACATGGCCCGGCTCAATAAGGCCGTCGATCTGAAACTCACCCATGTTGATAATCGCCTGCAGTGCCGGCAGCAGCAGGCGGTGGCAGGAGTAAATGGAAAAATTCTCCGGCAGTTTTTCAACCATGACTGCCGCGGTGGTCGGGCTGGTCGTCTCAAAGCCGATGGCCATAAAGACCATCTTATCTACTTCCGCCGCCAGACGCACGGCGTCTTCTACGGAATAAACAATGCGTACGTCCGCCCCGCCGGCCTTGGCATCCGCCAGTGAGCCGATCGGCGTCGGCACTTTCATCATATCGCCGAAGACGGCAATCGTCACCCCGGCTTTCGCCAGCGTAATCGCATCAGCCACTTCATCGGCCGTCGTCACACAGACCGGGCAGCCGGGACCCTGGCGGATTTCCACGCCGGTGTCTTTGAGCATCTGCTCGATGCCGAATCTGACTAAGGTATCCTGATGGGTACCGCAGACATGCATGAAGCGCAGTTTGACATTCTCTTTCTTAATCAGCCCGACAATCTTCCGGGCTGCCTCTTCATCGCGCAGTTTAAACATCTTTTTCCACCGCCTTCACTGATTTCACCACACAGCTGCGGCCGTTGACCACTTCCACCTGGCCGGCGCATTCCGGGCAGGAGATGACTGGCAGCTGCGTATGGTAGACGCCGTCTTCTTCCTCGTCACCGAGGTACTTAATCCCGCCTTCGTAGCCGCAGGTGCTGCATTTCACCGTAATCTTCTCCGGCTCAATAACCAGTTTAGAGCCTTCCAGGAGTGTGCCCTGCGTCAGAAACTCATAAGCAAACTCCAGCTGCTCGGCGCCGAGGTAGGTCATTTCCCCGACCGTCAGGTAGACTTCCTCGACCGACTCGATCTCGTACTTCCGCAGCTCCGTTAAGACTGCCTCGACGATGCTGGACATCACTGATACTTCATGCACGGTTGTCAATCGGAAAGTCAGTATAAATAAATTGCACGAGAGGCTTAGTTCCTCTCGCGGATTTCCACGCGCCTGATCTTGCCGCTGATGGTTTTCGGCAGTTCGCTGACGAATTCCACCGCCCGCGGGTATTTGTAAGGGGCGGTTTCCTTCTTGACATACGTCTGCAGCTCCTTCTTCAGCGCCTCGCTGGGTTCGTAACCAGGACGCAGGACGACCGTCGCTTTGACAATCTGCCCGCGCACGGGGTCCGGAACGCCGGTAATCGCGCATTCCAGCACGGAGGGGTGCTTAACCAGCACGCTTTCAATTTCAAAAGGTCCGATTCTGTAACCGGAGGACTTGATGACATCATCATTGCGGCCGACATACCAGATGTAGCCGTCTTCATCCCGCCAGGCCGTGTCACCGGTATGGTGCCAGCCGCCGCGGCAGGTGTCAGCGGTCTTCTCTTCATCGCGGTAGTAGCAGACCATCAGTCCCGGCGGGCGCGGGTCGATCTTGACGACGATCTCGCCGGTCTCCCCGGGCGCGCAGCTGCGGCCTTCATCGTCGATGATGTCGACCGTATACTGCGGTGAAGGCTTGCCCATCGAACCCGGCTTGGGTTCCGTGCCTTTGAGGTTGCAGACGATCGGCGTCGTTTCTGTCTGCCCGAAGCCTTCCATCAGCTTGAGGCCGGTGGCTTCATACCAGTTATAGAAAACATCGGGATTGAGAGCCTCGCCGGCAATCGAGGTATGCTTGAGCGAGGAGAGATCATGCTTCTCCAGACCGTCATTGATAAACATGCGGAACATCGTCGGCGGACAGCAGAGCGTAGTGATCTTGTGCTTAGCAACCAGCGCGAGGATGTCGCCGGGGATGAACTTCTCATACTCGTAAACGAAGATGCCGGCTTCCATGATCCACTGGCCGTAGATCTTGCCCCAGGCCGTTTTTGCCCAGCCGGTGTCGGCAATCGTGAAATGAAGGCCGTCGGGATCGACATTCTGCCAGTGCTTAGCCGTGATAATATGGCCGAGCGGGTAGGAGAAATCGTGGACAACCATTTTCGGGTAGCCGGTGGTGCCTGATGAGAAATAAATCAGCATAATGTCGGACGCTTTTGTCGGTACGCGGCTGAACTCGGCGGAAGCGGCTTCCACCCCTTCATCGAAGTCGTACCAGCCTTCGCGCTTGCTGCCGACCATGATTTTCGTCTCTAAGGAAGGACAGCCTTCAGCAGCATCGAAGGCGTCTGCCACTTCTTCCACGCAGATGGCGGCCTTGATCGTCGCCGCGTTAATGCGGTATTCCACGTCATGTTTTGTTAGCATGAAGGTCGCCGGGACCATGATCGCCCCCAGCTTGTGTAAGGCGACGGCTGTATACCAGTACTGGTAGCTGTGCTTGAGAATGACGGTGACCACATCGCCTTTGCCGATGCCGAGGCTGCGCAGGAAGTTGGCCGTTTTGTCCGAATAACGCTTCATATCCCCGAAGGTAAAGGTCCGCTCGGCTCCGTTTTCATGGCACCAGAGCATGGCGCGGCGGTCCGGCTCATTAAGGGCGATATCATCAACGATATCGTAGCCGAAATTGAAGTCTGCCGGGCAGTTAACTTTGAGGTCCGTAAGAATGCCCTTATCATCGTATTTTTCTTCGACGTAGCGGAGGTTGATGTTTCTCATTTGCTTTCCTCCTCCTGCTCTTTAATGACGACGGCCAGAAAAGTACAGCCTTCGGGACTGGTGGCAATCATGCCGTGCTGCCGGCCGGAATCATAGAAGACGGAATCGCCGGCGTTGAGCTCTTCCACTCGTCCTTCATGGACGAAGCGCAGGCTGCCGGCGAGGATGTAATCAAATTCCTGCCCGGCGTGCATGGACATGGCGATGGCCTTATCCTGCTCTTCGGCGCGGTAGGGTGCTTTGACTAAAAAGGGCTCCGCCAGCTTGTTTTTGAAGTGCGCAGCCAGATGGTTATACTCAAAGCCGGCTCTTCTTTTAATGGCCAGCCCTTTGCCGCCGCGGACGACTGTGTAGCGGCTGAGGTGGGGGTTCTCCCCGGTCATAATCTCAATCATGTCCACGCCGAATTTCTCAGCGCATTTATACAAGAAAGTGAAAGTAAAATCACGGGCGCCGCTTTCGCTCGCCTGGTAATCATCAATACTAACTTCGGTGGCTTCTGCCATTTCTTCGCAGCTTAAACCTAACATTTCACGTAAAGCACGAATTCTTTCAGCGATTTCAGCAATTTTCGGCTCCATAGTCTCTCGCTCCGAGATGTCGTTTTCGAATAAATAGATATCAGGATATTCCGCCGAGGCCGGCGCCGACGTCCGATGTTATATATCAAAGGATAACCATTGCCATGGGAATTTACGAGGGTCTGAATGGCAGACATTAAGTTGATATGCGGCCACTACGGCTGCGGGAAGACCAACCTCGCCATCAACATGGCGCTGGCGGCGGCCGCCCGCGGTTCCCCGGTGGTGCTGGTGGATTTAGACATTGTCAATCCTTACTTCCGTTCTTCTGATTATCGCGAGCTGCTGGAAAAGGCCGGGGTGCAGGTCATCGCCCCTAACTTCAGCCATACTAATCTCGACCTGCCTTCCCTGCCGGCGGCGATTTATTCCGTGTTTGAGTTTGCCGGGGAAGTAATCATTGATGTCGGCGGTGACGAGGTCGGGGCAACGGCCTTAGGCCGCTTTTCCAAGCAGATTGCGGCGGCCGGCTACGAAATGCTCTATGTCGTGAACAAGTACCGTGCGCTGACTTCTTCAGCGGCGGAGGCGGCCATGCTGCTGCGGGAGATCGAAAGCGCCTGCCGCCTGCAGGCCACCGGCGTCGTCAACAATTCTCATCTGAAGAGTGAGACGACGAAGGCGACGATTCTTGATTCGCTTGCTTATGCCGAGGAAACCGCAAAGCTGCTGTGTATTCCGCTCCTTTTTACGACTGCTCCGCGGTATCTCGCAAAAGATCTCCAAGAAATCGAATATTTATACCCGATTGACGTTCATGTCAAGACGTCTTGGGAAGATTATTAAAACGAGGGATTGTAAAATGCCGACAATTATTGTCAATGAGAATATCTGCAAAGGTTGCGAATTATGTATTGATGCCTGCCCCCGCGGCTTGATTATTTTAGCGAAGGACAAGATCAACAGCAAAGGCTACCACCCGGCCCACCTCACCGATCCAGAGCAGTGCACCGGCTGCCGTTCCTGTGCGATGATGTGTCCTGATGTGGCGATTACTGTGGAGGGTGATTGAATGGCCGAACGCGTCTTAATGAAAGGTAATGAGGCGTTAGCGGAAGCAGCGATTGCCGCCGGCTGCCGGCACTTTTTCGGTTATCCGATTACCCCGCAGACGGAAGTCGCGGCATACATGGCGAAAAGAATGCCGAAAGTTAACGGCACTTACTTACAGGCTGAATCGGAAGTGGCGGCGATCAACATGGTGCTGGGCGCCGCTGCCGCCGGTGCCCGCGTGATGACTTCTTCCAGTTCACCAGGGATCAGTCTCAAATCAGAAGGGATCTCTTATCTGGCCGGCTCCGACCTGCCGGCACTGATCATCAATGTCCAGCGGGCCGGTCCCGGTCTCGGCGGTATCCAGCCCTCGCAGGCTGATTACTGGCAGGCCACTCGTTCCACCGGCCACGGTGATTTTCATATCTTAGTTTTAGCGCCTTCCACCGTTCAGGAAATGGTGGATCTGGTGGCCGATGCCTTTGACCTCGGCGACAAGTACCGCATGCCGGTGATGATTCTTTCCGACGGTATGCTGGGCCAGATGATGGAGCCGGTCTCACTGCCGGAAAAGAATTTAGAAAACTTACCGGCCAAACCGTGGGCGACTAACGGTCATAAAAACCAGCGCCCGCACAATGTGATTAACTCGCTGTACATCACGCCGCCGGAGCTGGAGGCGCTTCTGCACGAACGCTATGCGAAGTATGAGCAGATCAAGAATACTGAGCAGCGGGCCGAGGAGTATCTGACGGATGATGCGGAAATCATCATCGTCGCTTACGGCGCTTCGGCAAGAGTGTCGCGCAGCGCCGTTGATCTGGCGCGGGCGGAAGGTCTCCAAGTCGGGCTGATCCGGCCGATTACTCTCTGGCCGTATCCTAATGCTTATATCGAAAAGAATGTGGCGCAGGCTAAATCCTTCTTATGCGTGGAAATGAGCATGGGGCAGATGGTCGACGATGTGCGGCTGGCGGTCAACGGCCGCCGGCCGGTGGAGTTCTTCGGCCGTACCGGCGGGATTATTCCCACCCCTGCGGAAGTGCTTGACGCTGTCAAAAAAATTGCCGGAGGTCTTTAAATGGCTACTTTATTCTCCAAACCCCATGCAATGGCGGATGTGCCGCTTCATTATTGTCCAGGCTGCACTCACGGTATCGTTCACCGGCTGATCGCGGAAGCGATTGATGATCTTGACATCGAGGGCCGCACGATCGGCATTGCGCCGGTGGGCTGCTCGGTCTTCGCTTATGATTATTTTAACTGCGACATGGTGCAGGCTGCCCACGGCCGGGCGCCGGCAGTTGCTACCGGCATCAAACGTGCCGATGCCAACAATATCGTTTTCACTTACCAGGGCGACGGCGACCTGGCGGCGATCGGTACCGCGGAAACGGTGCATGCTGCTACCCGCGGTGAAAACATTACCGTCATTTTCATCAACAACGCCATTTACGGGATGACCGGCGGTCAGATGGCGCCTACCAGTCTGCCGGGGCAGATCACCCAGACGACGCCTTACGGCCGTGATGTGCAAACTGCCGGCTACCCGATCCGCGTCTGCGAGATGCTTTCGACGCTGGACGGCGTTGCTCTGGCGGAAAGAGTTACCGTCGACTGCGTCAAACACGTGCGGGCGGCGAAAAAAGCCATTAAAAAGGCGTTTGAGTACCAGATCGAAGGCTTAGGCTACTCGATCGTCGAAGTGGTCTCCACCTGCCCGACCAACTGGGGTCTGGCCCCGAAGGATGCCCTGGAATGGCTGCGGCAGAATATGCTGCCCTACTATCCGCTGGGTGTCTACAAAGACGTCAAAGAAGGTGAGAGCCGTGACTAAAACGCTTAACATTCTCCTCGCCGGTTTCGGCGGTCAAGGCATTCTCTTTGCCGGCAAAGTAATCGCCTACGCCGGGCTGATGGACGGCATGGAAGTCTCCTGGCTGCCTTCCTATGGCCCGGAGATGAGAGGCGGGACTGCTAACTGCAGCGTCTGTCTCAGCGAGGTGCCGATCGGCTCCCCGCAGGTCGTTACCCCGGATGTACTGGTCGCCATGAACATCCCCTCTTTAGACAAATTCGTTGATGCGGTGGTCCCCGGCGGCATGATCCTTGTCGACAGTTCGCTGATTGACAAAAAAGTGGAACGCAGCGACATCAAGACGATTTACATTCCGGCGACAAAAATTGCTGAAGACAACGGCTTCAAGGGTATGGCTAACATGATCATGGTCGGCAAGCTCTTTGCCGAAGTGAACTTCTGCAGCGAAGAGTCGCTGGACAAAGGCATTTTAAAAAGCGTGCCGCCTAAAAAAGAGAAACTCATCGACGCTAACCGCGGAGCGGTCAAAGTCGGAAGAGAAAGCTGATTTTTCATTACAGGAGGTTTTCCTCCTGCCTTTTTTTACATTTTTATCTGCAAGCTCATTTAGCTGAATAAAAAATTGTGAAGTAGTTTAACTTATCTTCCCAGCTGCTGGTGGGCATTTCCCAAGTGTCCGGCAGCCTGTGCGCAGAGGGTCGAAAGTTCTCCGGCCAGGACCACGGCGCCGACGATTTCCGCCAGTTTTTTAGCTTTGCCGGGGCCGAGACAGTCAATCATCTGCAGCGCTTCCTGCTGACAGGGCAGGCGGGTGCCGCCGCCGACCGTTCCGACTTCCACGGCCGGCAGACGGACGGAGATGTAGAGATCGCCGTCGAGATCTTCGCAGCTCGTCATGCAGAGGCTGCCTTCTACCACCTGCGCCGGATCCTGTCCGGTGGCGATGTACAAAGCAGCAATCATGTTGGCGGCATGCGCGTTCTGCCCCAGTGAACCGGCCAGCGCGCTGCCCTGTGCACATTTGCGTAAGCAGGTTTCTGCTGTAGCTGCGGCGGTGGTGTGCATTTTTTCTTCTAAAAGTGCACGGGGGATGAGGGCATCAGCCACAATCGTCTTGCCGCGGCCCAGAATGCCGTTGACGGCTGCCGGCTTCTTATCAGTGCACATATTGCCGGAAACAGAAATGAGTACCGCACCGGTCTCTTGCGCAATCAACTTGGCAGCGGCTTCCGTGGCAATGGTCGCCATATTCATGCCCATGGCATCGCCGGTTTCGTAAGCAAAGCGCACATGCAGTGAGCGTCCGGCAGGGAAAGGCATGACTGAGAGCAGCTTGCCGTGAGAGGTAGTGCTTTCCGCAGCCTCTTTGATTCTTGCTAAGTTAGCCTCAATCCACTCTGACACTTCCGTGGCATGGCGGATGTCCCGGGTGCGGAAAACCGGCGCTCTAGTCATTTCATCCTTGACTACTTTGACAGAGGCTCCTCCCGCCCGGCTGATGACCGAGCAGCCGCGGTTAACGGAGGCAATGAGCGCTCCTTCAGTAGTCGCCAGCGGCACTAAAAATTCACCTTCGGCGTAGTCACCCTTGATGTGGTACGGCCCGACATAACCTAACGGGACTTGGATGGCGCCGATCATGTTTTCCACATTTTTCTCGGCAGCCAGAGCATCAAAAGAGATCGCTCCGATGTTCTCCAGAGAAGTCTTGGTGTATTCGGCAGCGGCTGTCCGTCGCTCATTCATGTCGGCTGTTGTTTTTCCTTTGTTTTTAAGGCCCGCGCTTGTCATCTCAGGCACCCGAAAGACCTGAACCATTATCAATCCTACTGTATGGTGGTCGGCAGTGAAGAAAAGTCCAATCGATGTACAAGATTTGCCTGCAAGACCGTTCTGAGGTAAAAATAGTTTCAAATACTGGATCCATCTTGCCTTTCTTCCTAACTAACTAATGTGAGGCATCACATGAACACAATGACCTTCAAATTGACTCAGAATATGGATGATGACATAATCATGGACAAGTTCCGAGAGGGTGGCGAATGGGGTTTGCTTACTTCTCTCGATATCAGCGGCTGCGATCCGGAAAAGATCAGAAGCAAAGAAGTCATTACCCAGTTTGCGATTGATTTATGTGAATATATTGATATGAAACGTTTCGGAGAACCGATTGTCGTCCGCTTCGGTGCCGATCCTAAAGTGCAGGGATATTCTCTAGCCCAATTAATTGAAACATCCATGATTTCAGGTCATTTTGCAGAAGATACGAATAAAGCGTTCATCGATGTATTCTCTTGTAAAGAGTATCCTCCTAAAAAGACTGCCAAGTTCTGTATGGACTATTTCGGCGGCAATGAAGTAGATTACTCCGTCATTTTCCGTAAGTAAACAATTTAACGCAGGGGCTCCCCCTGCCTCCTATTTATCATCAAATCGCGATTTTTTATCCTCTTCAAATAACTTTCAAATAGACTGATGCCGATTACGCTTCAATACTCTTCAAAACATTTTTAATACTGTCCGAATCAGGAATTATTTCCACCTTAGGCAAGATCATCACTTGCTTAAACACAGCTGATTGCGGAGGGAGAGAAGATGAAGAGGAAACAAGTCTTAGCGGCAGCGGCAGTAATTATCGTGGTGGCAGTGTTGACCATCTCCGCCGTCTTGATTCTGGCGGATGACAATCAGTCTGACTTTAAGCTCACCAACCGCAGTGTGGCAGTGGTAACCGATTCCGATGATTTAAAAAAGACAATCTCTTCGGCTTTAAGTGAAAGCACCTTTAAAATCGCGACTTTCGATAGTTTTGGGGAGGCAGCTGCCTATGACATGGTGATCATCGATGGTATATGGGCTGCCACACAGGATGATTTAACTGTAAAAAATGAAATAAAGACACTCATCGAACACAATAACGCCGTGGTTATGCTGGACGACTCTCCTTATTATCTTCTTGAATCAGGTGCGGCTGTTGATTATCTAGCATTTAATGAAGATTCCCAACTCTATGGTCTGATGAATACTTATGCCGGCCAGACTTATTATTTCACTGTAGGTCATAATCATGATCTTTCGAGAGCGCTCATCGCTGCCTATGACTGGGCAGATGAAACAATAACTGAAGCTAACACTCTTAATAATACAGATGATTTTTATTGGAAATATATGGGAACTGTCACCTATGTAGAATCATGTGATGATCGGGGAGATGTATCATACATAACAGATTATTACAAGCTGAAAGAAGCATATTGTGATGAGGGTTACGATTACTACTATGCACATTATACCCTTATGGCCGGCTCAACAACTGGCTATTTCTTATCGCAGATGAGAATCACCAGCAATGTAACCTCGGACGGTCTTTATCCTAATCAGGCACTATATGATTACACACCAGGAGCGATCACTTCGTCATCGGCAATTTTGGTACACATGGGTGCTACTGTAGAAATCAATGGGACAAATATCTCAATTCCTGTAGAGTGGAAGTATGAGATCAGTAACGTTGCAATCTCTGATAGGTCTCAAACAGACAAAAACATCATGGATCTTATCTTTGATATTACCGACTCTGGTCCTGGATCGCGAGTAATTGAACCAGGGTATATTGTCAGAGTAGATACTGCTGCAGGGGAAGGATACCATTTTTCAGAGGCTTATACTGTAGAATTTGGAAAATCATTCTCTAAGAATGATCTTAAGACATATACCTTTTACAGTGAACTAGTTGTTGAATAAACATCTAGTCTTTTTATTTTTTTATCCTAAAAAATAAGAGATATCTCTTCTAAAATATGTAATTTAAATGACAGATAGTATTTAATCTCTTTAGAAAACAATCTTTCAGTCAAAAAGACTTAATTGTCGATATTCTTGTTTTTCTTCAAAAGCGTTGAGGTACTCAAAAATCTGCTGGTTGTTGTGTACGAGACCATATCGACGGCATTTTTGGTGAAAAAGGTTCATCAGTTCATAATTGCGGGGACTGCTTATTTGATATTGATTGCCATAAGTCTTCACATACTTTTCTTTTAGCTGGGGAAAAATCTGCTCTAACTGTTGATAAAAATATTCTCTATTTCCTTCGCGGAGGGTCAAACCCATACCGAAACAGATAACACCGTAGACTTCCGTTTCCTTACAGTACTCCAGAATGCCGGAGATGTTTTCTTCAGTATCGTTGATAAATGGTAAAATCGGGCAGAGCCAGACAACTGTTGGTATGCCCGCATCACGCAGTTGTTTCAAAACTTCAAAGCGTTCTTTAGTCGTGCTTACCCCTGGTTCAATCTTTTTACACAATTCTTCATCATAAGTAGTCATGGTCATCTGGACAACACATTTTGTTTTTTTATTAATCTTAATTAAAAGATCAAGATCGCGAAGAATGTCTGCTGACTTAGTAATGCAGGTAAAACCAAAACCGTATTTGTACGCCAAGCCCATTGCTTTTCGGACATAGCCCAATTCTTTTTCAAGAGGAATATAGGGATCAGTCATTGAACCAGTGCCAATCATGCATTTTTGATGTTTATGTTTAAGCGCTGCTTCCAGCAGTTCAAGAGCATTTTCTTTAACTTCAATATCTTCAAAATCATGATTCATGTGGTAGCATTTGCTGCGTGAATCACAGTAGATGCAGCCGTGAGAGCAGCCGCGATAGATATTCATGCCATTTTTAGCTGATAAAATCCCTTTCGCTTTGACATAATGCATATTTCAATCCCTTGCGTTGCTAATAACCTTCCTGCCGGCCGGCAGTAGTTGCGAGATGGTTTTTACAACTGAAATGAATATCTTCTAAGCACATAAAGCCGTGACTTGAAGTTTTAACATACTGTTATAAAACAGAATTTGGACTCATGATGTCCCACACTGCACTCGATCTTCATCTGATCAATACAATGTGCATTTGAAAATGATTCACGGCATGAAAAAAGTTAAACTTCTATGATTCATACACTCCATTGTCTATATAAGATCCTCATCATCTGCCCGGCCGTGTCTTCAATAATTGAAGACACGTGGGGTAGGGGATAGATAAGATTTATATAGGTGGCAGTCTTCCCTTTTCTCTACACACGGACCCATAGCATAGCCTGGTTGGTGCGTCCGGCTGATAACCGGAAGGTCTAGAGTTCAAATCTCTGTGGGTCCACCATTTTTCACACTTCTTTAAGCATAACTGGAGATGATCTCATCCGTAATGCTTTCCAGCAACGCCAGTTTGGGCGGATAGAAGTTCTTAGGGTCCAGACTCATGACCATATTATTCTCGCCGAAATTGATTTTGTCTTTCAGACGGGCAAGCATATTGATGATTGGGTGGAAGCTGTTCCACATTTCCATTACATCTAGGCCGTTAATGGCGATGATGCCGCCTGGGTTCTCGGAAAGGAATTCATAAACCACATCTTCAAACATTTCTAGATTCATCGGCGGTACGCAGTCAGCAAAAGGCCGTGGCGACAGCCACCGGGCATCCAGTAAACCCTCTTCAAAATCTAATTGGGTCTGCAGGAGGCGGGGAGAGTTCTTGGAGATGTAAAGCACGCGCCGGCCCTCGCCAAGCTCCTTTCTCAACGTTTGATGCATGCGTAGCGGTACTCGTTCTTCGAAGAGATAGAATAAGCCTTTATCCATTCCTGACATTTTATCAAAAATTCGATTTTGGAACTAGATCTATATAAAATCTGCTAACAAAAGTTAAAAACTGGGACTGATTTTGAACAATTGGCTATTTTGCTTAAAAACATATTCACACAATTGTGAATAATTTATCATGTTTTGTTTTATACAGCTTATTATGCTAAATGTCACTTTAAGATTAAAAGGTGTGGCTGTTTTCTTTCTCTATCTTGCTGAGTTGATGACAAAAGCTTCTCGAGCTATGCCCACATTAACCGTTGGTTAATTTTTCTACCGTGAATATTGCGTAATGCAGCTAATCTTCCTCTTGCAAAGCCGCTTCTATTTCAGCCTCTTGATCAACAGTGAAAGAGTGGATAACAGTATTACAATTAATTATTGATCATTAATAATCTCTACTGCCCCGTGCCCGCTGCAGATCAGGCAGCGCTGCCTTTCCGGCAGCAGTTCGAAGACGGCTTTGCGCATTTCTTTGGCATATTGGGAGTTGACGTTGACGCTGGTCATCAAATAAGGTGCCAGGGAATTAAACTCCGAACGCTCTTTCGTCAGTCCTTTGACGTTGATGTAAATATCTCCCGTAAAGAGCAGCCAGGGCTCCCGGCAGAGGAAGACCATTTCCCCGTAGAGGTGGCCGCCGCTGCCTTCATAGATCTCCAGCGACAGGTCGGCAAAGGTGAAGGTGCCGATCTGCAGCAGTTCACGGTGCTCTTTCGCTACGCCTTCGCCGATCAGCTTAAAGCGGGCCGGGTCCGGCGGGACGTAATTGGAGAAAATACGGCTGAGACGGCTGTAGCCTAAACAGAAGATATTCTCTTCGCGGAAATCCATCAGATTCTGGCGCTGTTTCTGGAAACTCTGCGCACTTTTTTCGTTAAGATAAATGTCCGCGTCAATCACCGACAAAAGGCCGCAGTGGTCAACATCGGCATGAGTGATCAGAATTTTTTTCTTAAGTGTAGCAAAATTGGGGAAGAGCTGCTGGAAGATGTTCAGCATCTCTTCGGCATAAATGGCAAAACCGGTGTCGATAAATAACAATTCATCAGCGGCTTCCAAAATGTAAGTATTACTGCCGCAGGGCGGCTCGATGACATGCAGAGCGACTTTTGCCGTCAGCTGATAACGGCTGATGTCCGGCTGAAAGCGTTCCCCGCGGTATTTAGACATGAACTTCGCCAGGTGGAGCACGTACTCGAAAACTTTATTGGGCGTTTCTCCGCGGTCCTGCAGCATCTGGAAGACGCGGTTTGATTCGCAGATAAATTCCATCGTTTTTTCAGTACTCAAGTCAAACAGCCGCTGGATCTCGTTACCGATGCGGATGTAGAAGATCGTGTTGTCGAGGTTCGGTTCTTCTTCGGCGTAAGTAATAATATCAATCGGGTAAATTTCGCTGATGTCGTCCAGCACGCACTTGATTAAGGCGGGATTTTCAATCAGCAGACCCATCTTGAAGTTTTGATACTCGCCGTCTTCCTCGTTGGAATTGATGTAAGAAATGTTAATATCATAACGGTCGAGAATTTTCAGCACGGGATAGAGGCTGCCGGGCTCGTCTTTCATTTTGATGTTGACTACAATCACCCGTGAGTCGCTGATATCGTTCTCTAAATAACCGATCTGCAGCAGTTCTTTGGTGATGTTGTGCAGTGCTTCCTCGTCGGCCCGTACTTCGACAAAGAGCATATGAAAATCGACGGCTTTGTTAAAGCTGACGCGGATGATATTGCCTTGATGCTTGGTAATAATCTTCGTAGCCAGCATAAAAGCTCCGGGTTTGTCGGGCATCCGCGTAATAAACGTCTGGGTTTTCAGGTTGGCAGCCATGTCTGACACTCTGCATCAGGTGATGCACTTGACAGAAAACCAAATTAGTATTTAATAGTCTAACCCAGCACCTCATTTTAAGGGGAAAATCGTCTTCCTCACTGCGGATTCCCGCGGCTGCTTTCTCTAAATGCATAACGTTTGTTTCAAGACGTAGCTTACTGCTCCAAGCTGATTGAAAATTAATTAAGCATATATGCAAAAATTACCAACACGACGAGGAAGAACAAGTTGAGCATGAGGAACGTTTTCAGATAGGGTATTTTTTCTGTCCGCTCCATGGTCGTATAAAGGCGATAGGAGATAAGGCTGGCCAGGGAGGCGATCGGCGTACCTAGCCCGCCGATGTTGGTGCCGAGCAGCAGGGCCGGACCATCGGCAGTAAATGGTGCCAGCAGCACTGCGGTCGGCACGTTACTGATCACTTGCGAAAGTAAAACCGACACGGCAAACTCCTGACCGCTGAGCGTCTCGACCAGATAGTCATGAACGGCGGCAATGCTGCCGATGTTAGCCGAGAAAATGAAGAAGAAGAGGAACGTTAAGAGCAGGGAGTAATCGATCTGGCGGAAGAGGGAGCGGCCGTTGAGCAGTAAGACCAGCACTACCAACAGCAGGCAGACGAGATAATGTACAAGACCGACTACGGCCAGAATGGCGATGATAAAGAGCAGGAGGTAAACAGCCGTTGAGAACTTGCTGAACGACCCCCGCTGAGCAGGCGGAGCTATCGGCAGCGGATAATCTTTCGGCAGCATCACCACCACGCTGATCAGCAATAAGCTGAAAATGGCAACCGGCGCCACCGTCGTTAAGAACTGTACAAGACTGAAATCATAATACGCATAGAGAAAGATATTCTGCGGACTGCCGACCGGCGTTAACATACTGCCTAAGTTAGCGGCGATCGTCTCCATGACAATGATAAAAATAACCCGTTGCTGGGCGACGCCGCGCAGGAGCAGCATCGTTAATGGTACCAATGTAATCAAGGCGACATCGTTAGTAAGAACCATGGCGGCGAAGAAGCAGCTCAGCACCAGCATCAAAGAGAGACGGCGGATGCTGGTCGGCCGCTGCGTCAGTTTAGCGAAGAGCCGTGGAAACACTTCGGCTTCATTGAGGCCGGCGACCACGGCCATCAGGCAGAAGAGCAGAATAATGACGGGAAAATTAATTTGCTGCGCATAATCAATGCCGGGCGCCGCCAGGAAAAAAGAACCGGCAGCCAGCAGCGCGGCGATCACCAGCAGACTTTCGTTTTTGAGGATCTTGCGCAGGCTCAGCATGCCTGCGGGAGCAGTATCTCTGATAATTTAAATCTGCTTATTCGATATATTTGCTGCGTAAGAGCGCAATTTCCTGCGCGTATCCCGGCAGGTCGTTGGGCGTCTCTAAGTAAAAGGGCAGCTGGCGCAGCCGCGGATGGTTGATAATGCGCGTCATCGCCTCTAAGCCGATCTGCCCTTCGCCGATCTTCTGATGACGGTCTTTGTGGCTGCCGAGCGGATTCATGCTGTCATTGATGTGGATAGCCCGCAGGCGTTCCAGACCGATGACTTGGTCAAACTCCTCCAGGACGCCGTCTAAATCATGGACAATGTCATAACCGGCATCATTGACATGGCAGGTATCCAGGCAGACGCCCATCTTGTCCTGCAGTTCAACACCGTCGATGATCTGCCGCAGCTCCGTGAATTTGCCGCCGACTTCGCTGCCTTTGCCAGCCATCGTTTCTAACAGCACCGTTGTCTGCTGCTCCTTTTGGAGAATTTCGTTAAGCAGCGCAATGATCTGCGCAATGCCAACGTCAACGCCCTGCCCGGTGTGGCTGCCCGGATGGAAATTGTACATACTGCCCGGCAGATATTCCATGCGGACGAGGTCGTCAGCCATCGTCAGGCGGGCGAACTCACGGGTCTTCTCCTGCGCGGAACAGGGGTTGAGTGTGTAAGGAGCATGGGCCAGCAGCGGTGCGAAGTGATGTTCTGCGGTCAGCTTCCGCAGGGCGGCGATATCGGAGGGATCAATCGCTTTCGCTTTGCTGCCGCGGGGATTTCTGGTAAAAAACTGAAAGGTGTTCGCTTTGATTTTTAATGCGTCCTGACCCATGGCGAAGAAGCCCTGTGCCGTTGAAAGATGGCAGCCGATGTTGAGCATAAAATTACCTGTGATCGACAAACGGCGTTCACGGGCATAATAGTTCTCCCGTTTAACTCAGCAGCCAGTCGAGGACGTTAAGCTGTTTGATGCCGTTATGGGAAGTCAGCGGCTCGTGGTCCATAGTCAGCAGGTATTTGGGATTGTGGTCTGCGACGGCTTCCAAGGGCGCCAGCTCGCGGGCCAGCGTCTGTCCGTCGGCATCGCGGACCGTATACGCCACTTGATAATACTCGCTGCCTTCCTCGCCGACGGCAATAAAATTAACTCTGGCACTTTGTAGCGTACTAAGGATCTGCAACACGTTACTTCTCCCAGTTCAGGTACTGCTATTTCTTCATATGAATCCCCTAAAGACACGTGGCAGACATTCGTAGCTTCAGCAATTTGCAGGACCTCTGCAAAAACCTCACACATTTCATGACTTTTTGCAGGACTTCTGCAAAAACTTACAACATTCCGCTAGTTTTTGCATAACCTCTGCAAAAATTGAAAGGAGCGCTTTAAGAAGAAAAAGTTCTGACGATGTAGTCAATCGTCTCCACAAAGCGGCGGCATTCCTCTTTGGTGTTGTAGAGGTAAAGGGAAGCGCGGGCGCAGCCGTTAATGCCGCGGGCGACAAAAAAGGGATGGGCACAGTGCATGCCGGAGCGGATGGCAATGCCGGCGATCTCATCGCAAATCATCGCGATGTCGTGGGAGTCCATGCCGCGGATGTTGAAAGAAAAGATCCCGCTGCGCTGGGCCGCGTCGACGGGAGGAAGAATGGTGACTGCTTCATTGTCCTGCAGACCGGCGGTAAGACAGCGGTTAAGCTCTTGTTCATGCGCGGCGATTTCCTCCATGCCGACCTGCTGCAGATAATCCACCGCCGCCCCGGCGCCGATGATGCCGGAGTAGTTCAGCAGTCCCGCTTCAAATTTCTCCGGCGGCGGCAGGAAAGCGACGTTTTCGTAGTCAGTCGTGCCGACCGAGCCCCCGCCGCTGATCAGCGGGCTCATTTTCTCCAGTACTTCGTCTTTGGCGTAGAGCACGCCGACTCCGGAAGGTCCGAGCATTTTATGCAGGGAAAAGGCCAGCATGTCGACGTCCAGCGCTTTAACGTCAATCTTCTGATGCGGAACGGACTGCGCGCCGTTTTCGCCGCAGTTGCTGATGATTCTGAATCCAT
>CAJKXZ010000011.1 GCA_905203995.1 uncultured Methanomassiliicoccus sp.
AAAAGAAGTTTCTAGAGGGTTTGAACCATTAGAAGAAAATTTATCTGGGTGGATTTCTGACAAGTTAGATGAAATTAATGCAAAGAGTGAAAAATTTTAGTAATCTAGTTACTTTAAATATATTGAATATTCTAATTTTGGGGCTTGCTTGCACACTTTAATTTTAAAATTTATAAAAAAATAAAAGGCTTTTAAAGCCTTTATAAATTGTTTATCCAGTTAGCAATATCATCAATCACTTGTTGATCAACATTGGCTGGTTTATCATAAACTGTTGTGTCGACAACATCTTTTTGCGAATCAGATTCCATGAACAAATGATTCAAACCTTCATATAGATTGTAAGTCACATTGCTTTTATCAGCTAATGTTTCCTGCCAGAGTGGATAATCTACATCAGCATATACCTGAAAATCATCTGCTCCTTGAAGAATCAACATGGGTATCTCTAGCTGTTGTGCAATAGCGGCGCGGTCATATGAATTGAGACTGTACCAATAAGATGCTGGAGTCATATAATATAATGAATCATCATCTGGAGTTATGTTCTTAATTGCTTGACGTTGCTGATCAAGAATGATTGCCATCTGTGCAATTTCTTCATCACTGTATCCGCTATTCTTCAGTATTAGCATGTTTTGATCATACATGAGATCTTCCAATCCACGGAGTGAACCAGCTAATGAAACAACACCCTTAACTTCTGGATTTTCTTGGGCAATGACTGGAACTAATGCTCCACCAAGACTGTGACCAATTACGTAAATTCTTTCAGAGTCAATCACTTCATTTTGTGATATTTGTTTAATTGCTGATTTCACATCATCCAGCACTTCATCCTGGATTGTATAATCGCCTACAAATGATTCTGGGTAAACCAGTGTACGTTTATCATATCTCAATGAAGCAATGCCTTGATCAGCAAGACCATGGGCAATATCTTCAAAAGGAGCGTTGTTAGCCTTTCCTATCGTTTCATTCATATCATTTGGTCCAGATCCATGCACTAAAATCACAACAGGAGGGTTGTCAACATTCTTAGGTAAGGTCAGTATTGCATGGAGCTTGTATTTTTCTCCGACTGTAAGTACTATTTCTTCCCACTTGTCACTGGATTGAGGCTCAGGGGCTTCAATAGATGTATCTGGAACTTTTAGCTTGAAGCCCATCAACTCATCAGTCGTTGCATCAAACACAAACATTGTAGCAAGAGTGGATTTTATGCGATCTCCATCATTGAAATATTCTTCAGTCATAATTACTGTGACATAGTCGTCACGTAATTCTACGCCTACATTAGTTGTTACTATGTATTCACCAAGCATCTGGAACATGCTTGCTAGCTGTTCAGAAAATTTGCTTTCAGGAAACTCATCAATAAATTCCTGCGACGCATCTTGATAAATAACGCTTGTGTTTCCTGCCCTTAACTCCTCCATGTATCGCTCGACTTTTTCTACATAGACTTGTTTTTCAGGATTTACTGACTGAGCCTGAACTTCACCAGTATTGTCTGAAAAACAAACTGTAAGCAATGCAAGGAAGAGAACAATAGACAAAACAAATGCCGCTACAACTCCCCACTTACCTTTAGTTTCCATAATCTCACCGTGATTGTTATTAATCTCAATCAAATATTTATTAATCAAAATCATATCGATTGAGGGTGGCAAGATATGTCCTGTGGTGTATTTATGGGCTTACCTTTAATTCACAATTTATAAAACGTGCATTGTGTCTTAATAATCTACATTGTTTGTGAATTTGGTTAGAAATAAGTGGGAAGGCCGCCGGAGCGGCCTGAAAATGTTTTCTGCAAGTCTAAACTTACATTCCGAGCTTTTCTTTGGAAATGCCGAGGGCAAGACCATAAAGCTGGGCAAGGTGAACTACTTTTAAGCCGTAGTCTTTGATATCTTTCTGGGTCCTGTCAAATTGCAGATGACAGAATGGACAGACATCAATGATGTATTCAGCGCCTACAGCTTTCATGTTCTTCATCTTCTCTTCGGTGAATTTAGAAGAGAGTTCAGGGTTACCAGATCTTACACCACCGCCGGCTCCGCAGCACATTTGCTTGTCTTTGTAGTCGATGGATTTAGCGCCAGTGGCTTCGACCAGCTCATCGAGAATCTTGGGACGCTCAGGGTCATCAAGGTTCTTAATGTTGCTTGGTTTGAGGAAGTGGCATCCATAGTGGACAGCAACGTTGACGTCCAGTGGGTTGGTGAATTTTGCTTTAATGGCGTCAATGCCCAGGTCTTTGTAGAATACTTCGGCAAAGTGGTGGACGTTGGTCTTACCGCCGTACTGCAGACCTACTTCGCTGAGGATTTTGTTAACGGCAGCGAGTCTTTCGGAGTCGTGGTTAAGAATGTGGGCGGCATCAAAGAGTGATCCGTAGCATCCGTTGCAGATGGTGATGATGTCAACACCCTGCTTTTCTGCAAGTGCGAGGTTACGGGCAGCTACAGCTAACCAGGTGTCCTGATCAAATGATTTAATAACACCAGGAGCGGGACAGCAGCTAGCACCATCGAGTTCTACGAGTTCAATACCGAGAGCTTTACAGACTTCACGGGTTGCCAGTTCTACACCAGGATATCTTGCAGGTGCGACGCATCCAAGGAATAAAGCGTATTTAGCCATATTAATTACCTCCAACAAGCTCATCAAAACCAGTAGCTTTCAGAATCTTCTTGAGATCGGCTAAGGCTTTCTCGTTGCCCAGTGTGCTTACTGGCTTGCGGTCAAGGCCGAGAGCTTCTCTCTGGTTTTCGTATTCTTCAGTCAGAGGTACGGTTCCACCATATTTTACAAGCATGGTTCCGACTTTCTTGTGTGGCTCAGACATGACGCCTTTCTCAACTGCTAAGTTTCTGAGCAGAGTAATGAGATCAACGATTTCGACACCACGGGGGCAGCGCTCCATGCAGGAGTAGCAGGTGGTGCACATCCAGAGATCGGGAGAGTTCAAAACTTCCTCTTCCATGCCGAGCTGGGCTCTGCGGATGAGTTTTCTTGTCTTATAGGCAGTCATTCTTCCGGAGGGACAGCTAGCCGTGCATGTTCCGCATTGGAAGCAGAGCATGAGGGTTTCTCCTCCTTCTTTGGATTGTACCTTCTGGGCAAAATCCTGATTTGCTTGGTCAATGGTAACCATTTAGATTCACCTTGTAAGCCCAAGAAGCCCGGCATGCTATTTAAACGTAGAGAAAAAATCCCCTTAGTATTACCTAAATAGATTATACTATCTGCAGGCGTTTTAGCTCATGAATAATTTTTTCTACGAAGGGATTCGCGCGTGAATAAACCGCCGTAATCTCGTGAACAAGCTGTTCCGCTGAAGTTGAACTTTTAATCGCTAGTCCACGGCGCAGGGCCATCGACTCATTGATGAAAAAACTGAGACCGGAATCGATCAAGGCTGGCACGGAAGTGAAAACACGTTCGATCCGGTAGGGAATTTCCTGTGAATCCAGATAGCGGAAGCCGATTCTCTGGGCACCGTATTTGAAATAAGCATACCTTTCGCCGCGGTCTTCATGCAGCAGACGGTCTTCACCGATGGTGGCCCAGGCAAAATCTTCCGCTTCAAAAAGATAAAGCGGATCGTCAAGAATGATTAAATCTGCCAGTCCTGTCTGCAGGTCGGCGATATTTTTACGGTCATCAGAAATCAGCAGATCGCATTTGCCTTCGGGATCGACCGTGCTGAGCGCTTTCATCAGCAATTCTTGAGAAATAGGTGTACCGCGCACATTAAGGAAGTCTCTTTTTTCCAGGCGCTTGTCTAAAAGAAGATATTCATTGATGATGCGCAGACCTTCAGCCGTAAATTTGGTACCGGTCGCGCAGCTTTCTGTAATCTTGACGCCGGTTTTCTGCTCAATCTGTCCCAGGTAGCGGTGGAGCACTGGCACCGAGATGCCCAGCTTGGCCGCTGCTTTATTCTGGCTTTTTTCTTCATAGATGGCGATCAACACCTCAATCTGTCTGGGTGTGAGCGCAGCATCATTAATTTTAATCGACAGCGACGGCCCGATCTGTGCATTAGTCATTTGCAGGGTAATCAGCGAAAAATTTTTTGTAGCTTCCGGTGATAAACCACCCGATGAAAACACTCGTTCTTGGAATCGGTAGTCCGATCATGTCTGATGATGCAATTGGTTTACGAACACTTGCTGAATTAGAAAAAATGAATCTGGAAAATGTAACTCTGGAGGAGGCTTGTACCAGCGGTCTAGACCTCATTGAAATTATGATCGGCTATGACCGGGTGATTATCATCGATGCCATCATGAATTATGCCGACAAAGCCGGCACGGTCATGGTGCTGGACAGCGAGGCTTTCAGCAACAGCGTCCACGGCGTTAACGCTCATGAAGCCAACATCCCTTCAACGATCGCTTTAGGCCGTAAGATTGCTCCCGATGACTTTCCCAAGGACATCAAATTCGTGGCAGTGGAAGTCAACGACGTCTTCACGGTCAACGACCACATGACTCCGGAAGTGGAAGCCGCCCTCCCGGAAGCCGTTAATGTCGTTTTGAAGCTGATCAACGAGTGATCAGAAATCTAAATCGGCCAGGTTTTTCACGGCCTTTTTACTTTCTTTTTCCGGAGCATGCACGGCGATGCTGAGTTTGCTGCGGACTAACAATTCTTCGGCAAGCCGGGCGATGTCTTCTTCCGTTACCGCGTCCATCTTCTCAAGAAGCTCGTCAATGGTGGAAACCTTACCGGTTGCCATGTATGATTCTCCCAGCCGGATCATCCGTGCTTCACTTGATTCAAAGCGGCGGACATAAGCACCTTTCATCAGATGTTTAGCTCTTGCTAATTCGCCGTCCCGGAGACCCTCTTCTTTCAGTTTCTTAATTTCCGCCGCGACCAGTCTGATAATCTCTTCTTGTTTCTTAACATCGGTATTGAAGAGCACATCCAGTGTTCCGCAGTCGGTGTAGGCGGTACCGCTGGCATAGATCTCGTAAACCATACCTGTTTTTTCTCTGATTTCCTGAAAGAGGCGGGAAGACATGCCGGCCCCGAAGATCGCCGATAACAGCCGCTGGGCCGGACGGGCGGGATCTGCGGACTTGAGCGCAGGGAAGCCCATGCAGACATAGGCCTGTGGATCTTTTTTGGGATAAACCATGAACTGAGCCTGCGGGACCGGCGGCTGCCGTTCTTTTTCCTTTCCGGCCGTTAAGTCGTCAAAATTAGTAGCAGCCCAGTCAACAATCGCTTCTTCGTCAATACTGCCCGTTGCGACCACCGTCATCCGCGGCGGCCGGTAATTGGTTGTAAAGAAGTCCTGCAAATCTTCGGCGTTTAAGGCCTTCACTGTTTCCACAAAACCGGCTTCGGAACGGCCCAGGGGGTGCTCGCCCCAGATTGTCTGTGAAAACAAAGTGTGAATGTAATCATCAGGATCATTTTCCATCATGCGGATTTCCTGAATGACGACATTTCTTTCAGTATCCAGATCAGACTGCTTCAGCAGTGGATTTTTTACCATGTCAGAAAGAATGTCAACACTGCTGCGGAATGTTTCGTCAAGCGAGGAAATATGGTAGCAGGTAACTTCGTAAGTTGTGTAACCGTTATGTTCCCCGCCGGCCGCTTCAATTTCTTCAGCGATATCTTTCGAACTGCGCCGTGGGGTTCCCTTAAACATCATATGTTCCAAAAGGTGGGCAATGCCCGCTTTTTTATCCGTCTCGTCACGGGAACCGGTGCCGAAATAAACGGCGGCAGAAGCCGAATGTGAATGGGAAATTGACTCAGTAATAACAGGAATGCCGGCTGGCGTATGTAACAGTTTAATTTCATCGCTCATAAAAGCCATGACTATGCAATGGGGTTATGTCTTTTTCCCTTGATTTCGAAAATTAAGTATAGGCTGTGCTCCCAAGTTAATCTGAGGCGTAGATATGGTTTCAGAACTAAAAATCCATGAATATCATGACAACATCTTCGAAAGCGGGATGATGATCGTCGGCTTTCCTTCCGTCGGTTTGGTCAGCTCGATCGCAGCCAACTACGTAGTCCGCACATCTGGCTTAAACCGTGTTGCCGGGGTACTTTCTCCTGATTTTCCACCCTATACCCTGATCAACGAAGGCGTTCCCTCACCACCAGTGAGAATTTATGCAGGCGACCGGCAGTGTACCAATACTGAACTCTGCAAACAGATTGTGACGGTAGTAGCGGAGTTTATGCCCAAGCCGGAAACAATAAAACCTCTGGCGGAGGCCCTTTTAGATTACTGCGATGATAAGGGTATCAAGACAGTCGTCACGCTGGAAGGAGTAGCACGACCGGGCTCTACGGAAGTCAGTCCGATGGGGGTTGGCAGCACACAGGCGGCCCGTGATATGCTGGCCAAATATGGTGTGGAAGAGATGAAGGAAGGCATCATCAGCGGCATCTCAGGTGTATTGCTCTATGAAGGAGAAACCCGTGACATCGACGTCATGTGTCTGCTGGGTGCTGCCCGGGCGGAATTTCCTGATGCTCGCGGTTCCGCGAAACTTCTGGAAGTAGTCGCCAAAATGCTGCCGGAACTAAAGATCGATCCCGATCCCTTGTATAAAGAAGCAGAAGAGATGGAAAAGCAGCTGAAAAAAGCCCAAGATAGTGCCAACCCGCAGCATAAATCAGCCTTCGAAGATTCCGTGATCTACGGTTGAGCGTCCGGCATCAAAACTGCCTCTCTGGCTTTTGAGGGGCAGTTGATGCAAATGCTTAAATTCAACGTTTTGGTTACATCGCGTATGCATCTTGTTCCGAAGAAGTTCTTCGTTTCATCTGGCTGCGCAGTAAGTAAAGTTTCAGATCTTAATGCGTTTGATAAAGCGTTACTCGAAGCTGGCATTGGAGAACTTAACATCGTTTCAGTATCTTCGATTTTACCAATTGGTGCTGAACAGGTAAGTATTAGAGAATTGCCGATGGGCGCTATCACCCACTGTGTGTTGGCCCAGATGCGCGGTGGAGAAGGTGAAATGATCTCTGCTGGTATCGCTTACGGTCTCCGTAAAGACGGCAAAGGCGGTTATGTCGCCGAAGGTCACATTCACGGCAGCAAAAAAGCTCTGCGTGAAATCATGGAATGGAAAATGGATGAAATGGCTAAACTTCGTGGAATCGAGATGGAAAAGATCGAATACCGTTTAGAAGAGCTGTCCGTTCCTATGGATCACTACGGCGCCTGTCTGGCAGCACTCGTCTTTGTTGAGTACTGATAATGTTAGGCGTTATTGTCTGCTCTAAATGCTCAACCGTGCAGGGAGCAGACTTAAAATCCGCCCGCGTGACTTGTCCCCGCTGCGGGGAAAGAATTGAGGTCAAGCGGGCCAAAGTCTATTTTTCTACTGAATCTCCTAAAGAATTAGCGGAAGCGGTGCGGCAGGTCAGCGAACAGCTGAAATATGATATTGAAAACCCTCCTGAAAAACCCCGAAAGCGGGTACGGGTAAAGAAAGCTAAACCGAAACCGGAAGATGAAGTCACAATCCGGGCTGCGTTAGCTAAAACACAGCAGAAAAAAGAAACGCTGTCTAAGGCGGATATTGGTAAAGCTCTGCAGGTTAAAGATGATCAGGAATTGGACGAAACTATCGCCAAACTGCTGCTCGCCGGTATCATCTGTGAAGTCTCTGTCGGCGAATATAAATTAGTATAAATTCCTACGATTATCCTTTCTTGACTCAAGTAGCTGTAACTTCTACTATATATTTTTGCAGAGGCTCTGATTCTATTCCAAAAATCGGTCTATTAGCATGATTGACTAGCATATTCACATCTTTTTTTGGAATGTTTGCGCGATCATCTATAACTACTATTGATTTGAATCGAACTTCTTTCATCGACAGAAGTGTAATTATTGCGTCTTTGCACCTATCTTTATTGGAGATTCCGAGAACATATATTGGAGTAGGCGATTCAATCACAATATCTACATTATGTATATCCCCACTTGGTGATTTTATATGCGTATCATATGAAATTGTAAAGGGGATTGCCTTCTCATTAATGATTGATGAGATGGTACCTTTCAAATCTTCTATGAATGTGCTCGCAACTCTTTCTAGACTTAAAAATGATAAATCGGTTATCTGGAGTAAGGCTTGAATGATTGAATTTAATGATCTCCCAATCTCTTGTGGAGGGCATTCGATGTAAATCTCACCGTCCTCCATCTGTACATCATTACTCCTTAGTATTCTGTTTAATAAGTCCATTCTCATCTCTGTGAAGGTGTAATCAGAGTATGAAAACCACATCATCGTATGCCCTTCATCCGTGATCTTACAGATTTCATCTGTCATTTCAAGAATGATTCTTAATTCATCTCCATCGTGGTATGTGAACCCTGTGTGAATTATGAA
The DNA here is from genome assembly GCA_905203995.1 of uncultured Methanomassiliicoccus sp. Taxonomy (GTDB): domain Archaea; phylum Thermoplasmatota; class Thermoplasmata; order Methanomassiliicoccales; family Methanomassiliicoccaceae; genus Methanomassiliicoccus_A. Next base: position 8,397 of record CAJKXZ010000011.1, read on the forward strand.
TCGGTCATCACTTTTTTCTTCTATTTCAAAATTGGAGCATATTTCCTTTTTTATTGCATTCACATCTAACTTTTTCATAAGGGATCAACTCCATCTTAGGTACGAATTCAAGGCCTTTATACGAGATATTCATATCTTTCATGAATTCATTTATGGCTTCCTCAAGTGTAGTATATTTATTTGTTTCTTCTGCATATCCATCAGCTCTCAGATGATTTATCTGGTATCTTTCTGTTATTCTATGAATATGCTGTTTTTTTACCCTATTTTTTTCTAAGTTATTTACGTGAAACCCATGATCTCCTTATACCTCACAAGTATCCTGTAACTTGCGTTCTTAGCTGAACTAGCATACAATAGTATTACTGAAAAATTAAGCGGATCTTTAATTGATTGACGGATGTGCATTTTGAATTGATGCTTGCCTTCTAGTATGACGGTACTTTTTCTGTGATTTTTTTCAATAGTGTATTCAAACGGTGATTTTTTGGAAAATGGTATATATTTAGGCTCCGCTATCAATTCAGAGATGTAATCTTCTTTTAAAAGATCCTCTTCATGTACCGCTTCATCCATCTATATCGGTGCAATATCTCATACAAAATATATGAATTTACTTAATATATTGAAATGCACCATTATAACTCATATTTTAGAATTTTTTTTACCAACCACGCAAAGCCAGTCACCCTTGGTGTCAGTAATTATCTCTGAAAAACCGGCTTCTGCTAATTCTTCTTTAATTCCCTTCTCGCTGGGAATATGCATGTCGACAATGTCCCGGTAGTCTTTCCAGATTTCAGGGTTATTGTCACTTCTTGCTTCGAAGATTAAGAGGATCGAACCATTAGGTTTCAACACTCTTTTGACTTCTTTCAGATCTTCAATCGGGTTTGGCCAGAAATAATAAGTTTCAATTCCGGTAACTAAATCAAAAGAATGCTGTTCATAGGGAAGATGGGAAACACTGCCTTGTATTATCTCGATTTTTCCGCTTTTAACATCTTCTTTATTTTTCTTTTTTGATTCTTTAACACTGACTTCCGAATGATCAATGCCGCAAAGTTTTCCATCAACGGCCATTTTTGACATTTTGGATAAGGCGTTACCGCCGCCGCAGCCGATGTCTAAGATGTGAAATTGAGGATCGATGCTTACATGCTCTAATCCCCAGTTAGTAAGCGCATCATGATGAATATTCATGGAGGAAAGTATACGTGAGCCCCAGAAGCCAGTAGGCTTCTTTGCGTTAGTTATTGTTCGTTTTACATTATCGCTCATTTTATCCCTCTAATCATTCAATGTTATGCCGCATACTCTTAGTTTTTTCTAACTCGAATCTTGTTAAAAATCAATTCGTTTAATGAATTAAAATCAAAAACCGGAAACAAAAAAGTGGACAGGGGGGGATTTGAACCCCCGGCCTCTACCATGCCAAGGTAGCGATCTTCCAACTGATCTACCTGCCCGGTTATCACCAGCAAAGTTATTTTCCTTATTAAAGCTTCCTATTGATTAGCGTTTCTTCAAACGTCCAGAGTTTGCTGTTTTCTGCACTTTTCACCGCTGATTGCTGTCGGATATTCGCCGTTGAGACAGGCGACGCAGAGTTTGTTGGCGGGAATGCCAATCGCTTCTTCGACGTCTTTGATTGTTGTGTATTTAACGCTGTCTGCTGTCAGATAGTCAGCAATTTCATCAATCGTCCGGTTGGTGGCGATAAATTGGTCTCTAGTCCGCATGTCAACACCGTAATAGCAAGGTGCAACGACGGGTGGACAGCCGATACGAACGTGGACTTCTTTGGCCCCGGCTTTTCTCAGAAGCTGAATGATCTTTCGCAAGGTAGTTCCTCTGACAATCGAGTCATCAACTACGACGATGCTTTTACCAGCTACTGTGGATTTAATGGGATTCAGTTTGAGACCGACTCCTTCTTCTCTCATTGACTGCTCAGGCAGGATGAAAGTACGCTCCACATAGCGGTTCTTCATGAATCCTTCTTCATAGGGAATGCCTGACTGTGCGGCATAGCCGATCGCATGAGCCCGGCCTGAGTCAGGTACGGGAATCACTACATCAGCCTCAACCGGATGCTCTCTGGCCAGAATCATACCCAGCTTCTTTCTCACGTCATACACTTCTTTTCCATCAAGAACTGAATCAGGACGTGCAAAATAGATCCATTCAAACATGCAGTAAGCACTTTCTTTGGAGCTGGAGGGATAAACGGTGTAACCTTCCGGAGTTATTTCGACAATTTCTCCGGGATTTACATCTCTCACAAATTGTCCTTGCAAGATATCAAAAACTGCGGATTCCGACGCCAGTCCGTAACCTTTGTCGAGTTTTCCGATACATAAGGGATGGAATCCCAGGGGATCTCTTACTCCAAAAATCCTGTTTTTAATCATCACTACCAGGGAGTAAGCTCCATCCAGCTGCTTCATCACTGTGCGGATCGCCTTTATCGGATCAATGCCTTCTTTTAATTCATTGACCAGGAGGCGGATAATAATCTCCGAATCGGTTGTGGTCAGGAAAGCCCAACCAGAATTCTGAAGCTTTTCCCGCATACTGTTGGAGTTGACTAAATCTCCGTTATGTGCTACAGCTACATCGCCTATGGCAGAAGTGACTACAATTGGCTGACAATTTTGTGCTACTGAAAGGCCGGTAGTGGAATAACGAACATGTCCAATACCATAGTTACCTTCGATTTCGTTGTAACGTGGCCCGCTTAAAACTTCATGGACCAATCCCAGATTAGCCAGGGATTGAATCTTCTCATCTTTAAATACTGCTATGCCAGCTCCTTCCTGTCCACGGTGCTGAATAACTCTCAAAGCCCGTTTAAGGGAAGGAACAACGTCTGAAGTCAATGCCATGGCGACAACCCCGCAATAATGTCCGGGCATGTCGACCATGTAATCCTCCATTTTAGTGTTGTTTAGCCCAGGAGTAGGATCTAATCCTGGTAGTCTTGCCATATCCGCAGGATGCGCAGGTGCCTTTGACGATGTTGTATGCGCTCCTTCCGCAGCGACGGCAAGGAATGTGTGACTTGCCGCTTGATCTTTTACCCATAGAGGGAGTACCTTTTCCCATATCTTCATCTCCTTAAGTAAATCTGATTACGGTGAAATATAGATCACATTGTCCCCGCGCACGATTGTCAAATCGAGCTTTCTCACCACTTCGTTGTTCACGAGTTCTTCGGCGTTTTTAAGCACCAAATTCATGTGAGGGTCGTATCCATCAAGGATACCTCTGTATTCCCTGCCTGCCTTTAGCTCAACGATTACGGGGCGGTTAATCGTCTGATTCAGAACGGTGAGAGGTTTCTGCATTACATCCACCAGGGAACCCCATAAATCCAGGGACTATTTGAAGCTAACTACCATTCTTCAGAGAAAGGCGCCGATTGTCGGGGCGTCTAAACGGTCCATGTCGTAAGCAATGATGCCTTCCCGCATGCCGCTGGCATCTAATTTCCACTCGTTGATGTGGGCAATCAGTGAGGCCCGCCATAAGACATCCAGGGCGGCAGTGGCCATCATGCCGTAGTACGCATTGGCGACGTAATCTTCGTAGCCGTAATCATCGACCAGGTAGTAGGCATAACCCATGGAACTGTCACGGTTGTTGAGCGTATTGAGATAATCTAAGAAAACCTGGATACCATCGCCTTCCGGAGCCAGCAGCGGCACTTTCTGAGGGTCGATCTTGCCGGCCGGAGTCAAAACACCGTCGTCACCCATGACTGCCCATTCAATTTCATCATCTTCTGCCATGAAGACGTTCCAGCGGTTGCGGGGGTCGCAGTACACCGGTGCGGAGTAAATGTCTTCGGCAATCAGTGATTCCACGCCGGTCTCCATCGCAGAAATTTCCAGTTCTTTTTTGGAGTATTCGCGGCCTTCCACACCTTCCGGCAGTTCCATCTCTTCATCATCGGAAGAGAGATCAAGAATTTTAGCCAGATACTGCAGATTCATCATTAGCGGAATCTTTTCTTTGAATTTCTTGCGCAACAGCTCAGGACTTTTGTAGGTTCCAGCTTCTTTGCAGTTATTCACAAAGTCACGGTAGACGGCCTGCGACTGCGGCAGATATTCACGCAGCTCTTCCAGGTGATCAGAAACCATGTTGGCGCCGACCACTAAGGCATCTTCGCCGCTGTTACCCCAGACGCCGCGGCAGGAAAGATCTAGTTCCATCTGCACGCGCTCGCCGGCATAAATGTGGAACGGAAACTGGCGGCAGTAGTGCGGCCGATTCTGATAAATGGTGCAGCGGCGGTTAGGGGCCAGAAAGATACACGGCCCTTCTTTATTTTTCAGCGCCAGCGCAGTATGGCGATGCGGTTCTGTTTTCTGTACAATATTCTTAGGATAATTCTTTTTGAAAAAAGGAACTTCTTCCGGCAGTACTTCAGCCTGACAGAGGCAGCATAACCCGCATTCTTCATAGCAGGTAAACTTCTTACCTTCCAGTTCCGACAGATCCACATCAAGGTTTGGTATACTCAACGACATCCTTCCCAGCCCGCTCTCCGGCAATGCTGCCCTCATCAATCAGCAGCTGTCCGCGCAGCATTACTGACTGGGGGAATAAGGCATCAAATCCTTCGAATAAGCTCCAGCCGCACTTGCTATGCAGGTTCTTAACTTTTATGGCTTCAAGACGACCCGGATCAACGATCATGAAATCTGCATCTTTGCCGATTTCAATGCTCCCTTTGTTGAGCTGGAAAATCTCCGCCGGCCGTTCACAGACGGCATTGACGAAGCGCGGCAGCGGAAACTGCCCTCTTTTAACCATTGCCAGCAGGATTGGCACCGAAGTCTCGACACCGGGCATCCCGGAAGGCGCGTAGGAAAACTCCTGTTCTTTATCTTCAATAGTATGCGGAGCATGGTCTGAACCAAGCATATCGATTTTGCCGTCCATGAAGGCTTTCATCAGGGCAAAGCGGTCTTCCCGCGTCCGGAGCGGCGGATTTACTTTAGCATAAGTCCCTTTCGCACTTTCTTTATCCAAGAATAAATGGTGGGCGGTAACTTCGGATGTAAAACCAGTGTTATCTAGTGCTGCCAGTCCAGCAGCTGAAGAAACATGGCAGATGTTGATCTTACCTTCCCGGCCGCGGAGTTTGTTGATCGCTGCTACTTCGGCCTCCGGCGGGCGGTTTTTCATGTGTTCCGCCAGATTTCTGGCTGGCTCTTTGCCAATCAGCTGCTCATCTTCGGCATGAACACTGAGAACTTTCTTAGTTTCCGCGGCGGCCGTGACAATCTGCTGAATATCTTTTTCTTCGGTGACCAGCAGCTTGCCGGTCGAAGAGCCCAGAAAGAGCTTGAACCCGACGGCTTCCGGCGCCATGCTGCGCAGATCCGCGCCCGGCACGCAGCCGGCGAATAAACCGTAATCAACCCATGACTTATGGGCGATCGCCTCTTTCTTCTCTAAAAAGGAAGCCTTAGAAATACTGGGTGGAAGTGTGTTGGGCATATCGAAAACGCAGGTGATACCGGCAAAAGCTGCGGCCAGCGAGCCTGTGGCAAAATCTTCCTTATCTGTCAGTCCGGGATCCCGGAAATGAACATGGGGATCGATAGCTCCCGGGAAAATGATCTGGTCTTTAAACTTCAGCTGTTCATCGCCGCGGAGATTTTTAGCAATAGCGGCAATCTTACCGTCTTCAATGCCGATGCACCAGTTAGCAATACTTCCTTTAACATAAGCGCGGCCTTCGATTACCAGTTCATACACGGTTTTCATGCCTCCTGATTTCCTGACGGGGCGAACTTTCCGCGAAGATCTCCGCCTGGAATTTGTAGAGTAGCGTATCTTTCTTTTGCCAGGCGTGAGCCGCTAGACCCGCTTTGGTGCAAGTGTGGGCTAGAAACTCTTCCGCATTCCAGTGCCACTCGCTAGCTACCTGCGGCAGCAATAATCCGCGCCAGGGTCCGTTTTCAATAATCAAACCGTCTTTTCCTACTTCCACCGCCGCGGCCCGTTCCGCCGGTGCTACTTCGACCAGCTCGGGGACGGTGAGAATGGAAACTTCCACGGTAAGATGATCTGTTTCTTCTTCCCGCAGATCAGCAAAACGGGGATCATGACAAGCATATTTAGCTGCCTGAATAATTCCTTCTGCAAGTGGGTAGACCGGCTCAGGAAACCCGATGCAGCCTCGCAGCTCGCCATCAGGGTAGGTATTAAGCGTGACAAAGACACCTCGTTGATTGTGAAAAGTATCCGGGACCTGACCAGCGTCAACTTTTCTTCTCTTGGTTTCGGCATCAACAGCCTTTCTTGCCAGCCTCACCGCGAATGTTCCTTCGGTCTCATCCATGACTAGAGGATATGCAGAGCCTCAATAACAATGTGCCGATTAACCGTCAGTGCTGCTGAGCAGCTATTTGTACCTCTTGAACGCAACTCTGCATCATGGTCTTTGAAGCAAACCTTCGTGTTGCTGATGTAATGGGGGAAGCGGTTACTTGTGCGCAAGATTCCACCCTGCGGGAAGCTGCTAACTTGATGAATGCCAAAGAGGCACGCGGTGTCGTGATCGTCGATGGTTCAGCAACGATCGGTATTCTTACGGAAACTGATTTTGTGGAGAAACTGGCGGCGGCCGGCCGCAATTCCGAAACAACGCTGGTCGGCGAGCTCATGACTTCGCCGGTGATTACCACTGTGCCGGAAGAAATGCTGGCTTCAGCTGGTAAAAAAATGTCTAAGTTGAAAATCCGCTGTCTGCCGGTAATCGCCCACGGAGAGCTCGTCGGTCTCGTTTCCGAAAGTGATCTGGCTAAACTTTCCCCGCTGCTGATTGAGAATGCCGCCGAACGGAGCGGTATCTGCAGCAAAGCGGATTTTGAACGGGAACCAGTCTCTTTAGCCGGCTATTGTGAAAACTGTGAAAATTACTCCTATGATCTGCGCCAGACAGGAGCCGTCTCCGGCCGCGGACCCCTGCTGTGCGCAGAATGCCGAGATCTTTTTGTTAAAGATCCCATTGATTAAGAGAATTCGATTTTTTGTAAACCTTTTTCTTCTTTTTCTTCTGTTGCTTCCTCTGCCTTTTGCGGGCAGCTAGCAGCGTGTACCATGGTTTTTACCAGCGTCACCGTCTCTTTGCGGACAACTTCGCACTGGTCTTTAACTTCCTTGGGAACTAAGCCTTTAGGAATTGCGGCATCTATCGCTAGAATCAGCTCGCTGGTGGCGCGTAGAACATGCTGCCGGGACTCAGGTGGAAAAACGACATTAACTAGTTTTTCTACTTCTTTCTTTAAGTCTCCTTCTGGGGGAGAACACGCTTCTGTATTTGACGTTTCATTATCATCCACTGACCTCATCTCCTGGGAACATGATTCTTAACATACCGTCAGTAAATTCCGCTTTTTCGGGCTCTTTTTTGATAAACGTGAAGGGCAGAGACAGCGAACGGCGATACTGACCGGCTTCTATTACAAGGCTGTCTGAGGATTTATAGAGTTGTACTTTTTCTTTCGGGATAAAGGGCAGCCGCAACGCAATGATATCTTTACCGTTTTCACTGTAAATCTCGATCGGTCTTTCGGTGGTAAATCTCTGAGTGGGATCCTCATCGCCGAAGAGCATATCTCCGAGATACTCTAAGGATTTCATACCCACCAGTTCTACCGGCAGCTGCTGGGCTCTCAGCATCTTCAGGGGATCAAAGGATTCTTCAATAATCTTCAGGTATTTTTCCTGTTCAATTCTTTTCTGGGCAAAGTACTCATCATCACCGTCAGGAAGCAGTCTGTTAATGACCAGTGATTCGACGGTCATGCCATATAAACAAAGATAAGTGTAGGCCCGCTTGGTCTCATTAATCACCATCTTTTCAGGATTGACTACCAGGCGAATGGAGGTGATTTCTGGATCTTCTAAAATCTGCTGGACATTCTTCATTCTGTCAACTAAATTCTGAATATCATGAAGCAGATCTTCGGAAGGCAGCGGAGTCGTCATGATCTTGCCGACGGTCATCCTGGCTACTTTGATTAAATTGTGGATAATGCGGTATAATTTGTCCGAATACCATTCGGAAGATTCCGGGAATGACAATAGTTTGATGGTCTCGCCGGTCGGTGCGGTATCCATCACCACAACATCGTATGTTCCCTGTTTGTTAAATTCATCCAGATAGAACAAGGCAGACATCAATTCCATGCCGGGAATAACCGACATTTCTTTGGAAGTAATGCCATCAAGACCTTGTGAAACCAGGAAATTAGAAATGTAGCGCTGAATCTCATTCCAGCGTGTCTCTAACTCATAGAGCATATCGATTTCCAGCGCATAGAGATTCTTTTCTACTTCTACCGGCTGACCGCACAATTCAGTTTCCATAGAATCTGATACGGAATGTGCGGCGTCGGTGGACATGATCAGTGTTTTGTAACCATTTCTGGCGCATTTAAGTGCTGTTGCCGCTGCTACTGAAGTCTTGCCGACTCCTCCTTTGCCTGTGTAAATGATGAGCCTCATCCCGTCACCAGGCGTTTTAGGGTTCAACCTATACTTTAATAATACGCATGTTTTGCTGAATCTGACGATGTTTTTTGCAAAATCAAAGGCAATCTTCTTGTATTAGGCTGTAAAATTGTGAGTAAAAAAGTCTCGTTTTTGTGCCCCTGCGAAGGCAAAGGTTTTATTACTAAATGCGTATCGAGGGCAGGATGGGCTCGTGGCTTAGCCTGGATATAGCACTGGCCTTCTAAGTCAGTGGTCGAGGGTTCGAATCCCTCCGAGCTCGCCATTTAAACAAAACCTTCATATCTAACTACCGATTCTCGGTGAAAATAAATTAGGAGATTCACGATGAAACGAAGTTCACGCGCTTGGAAAAAGCGAGGTAAACAGAGATGGAAATGGCGCAAAAAGAAAATGAGGCGCCGAAAGAGACAACAAAGAATGCGTAAGGCATGAGGCTGAATCCTGGGGGTGTGGGGTAACACGGCATCCTCGCGGGCTCCAGTTATCGAGAATGACTGCGAACGGGTTTGCTGACCGGTGATGACTAACTGGAGCGCTGACTCGTTAATTCGCATGGGGTCGCTCCCCATGTGGTGGAAACCCGCTGATCTGGGTTCAAATCCCAGCGCCCCCACTTAATGCCTCACCAGATCTTTGCATCTGGTTTGTCTCAACCTTATCAGGTTACCTTGTTCTGATTTTTCCAAGTGTTGACTCACTTTATTTTTGTTTTTTGGTTTTTAATGATTTTTTGTGTTTTGCATCATTGCTTAAAATAATAAAAGAAGAGCCCGCAGGCTCTTATGATGTTTAAGTGCCAACAACGTTTCTTTTTCTGTTTTGAAGACTGTTGATTAATTTCATGCCGGTGACTGCGGTAAAAACAATTGCTGCGGAAATTAAGTAAACAGCAAGTGGTTCCAAGTACTGCCAATTTGCCCAGCTGCTCACACTGCTGAGATTAAACATCAGAATGATCGCGGGGTGAATGATGTAAATGCCGCCGGACAATTCCCGTCCGAGGTAGACTAAAAAAGATGGAGCCTTTTTTTCTTGATGCTTAATTGCAAAAACAAATATTGCGAGGGCAAAAACCATCATGCCGACATATAAGTTTGAACCGTGGACGGCAGCCGCTTCCAAGACAGTGAGCCCCCCCCCTATGAGAATTAGTCATAATTTGTCATCTGAAATTTTAGAGACAATCTGTTCTGAATTCTGATGCAGATAGTAACCGATCACAAAGAACGAAATGCCGATGAAGGGGTAGATCTTACTGCCGATTTCAATCGTATCTAATCCTGCTATTGGTAAAAATTCAGTAAAGGTTAGATCAATCAAGAGAATGGCTATTGACACGGGAATAAGTTTAGCCAGATTATAATTATGTTTGGCGGCAAAGTAGCAAAAGACATAGAGTGCTAAGAGGGCATAAAGAAACCAAACATGTTGATTATAATGTGAAGAAATTACAAAACGGTAGAGGAGCGTAGAAAGATCAAAAGTACCATATGTAAATAATACTAAATCAATAATTAAAAATATGCCTTTCAATAAAATAATCAATTTTATGGTGTTCCAGATTTTGTTGGGTAACCTTTGTAGATACCCCTTTTCAGAAAAAAGAAAATAACCCGAAACCATGAAAAAATAAGGTACGGCAAATCTGCTCAAGGCCGTTGCAAAGTTCCCGTAGGTGCCGGTAAGATTGCAGTGGATGATAACAATGCAGAATGCGGCGATGGCGGTAACCACTCGCAGCACTTGGTTTTCATGCCGACTGCCCCCCCCCCTATTGGGATTCTTCAAATTAGACAAATAGGATTTCACTCCAGATTGCATAGGCTTTAATGCACATCTGCTATTTGTAAAATAATGTATATTATATTAAAACCTAAAACTGGAGAATTTTCTGCATTATTGATCTGAGTGCACTGGGATTTGAGCCCCTCTGTTTTTCTTCTCTGAAGAGTGTTCAACATTATCGATAGATTTATCTATGACGAATCGATGTTAGTGTTCCAATATGGCCCGGTTGGGGTAGCCTGGCATCCTGTGGGACTGTGGATCCCTAGACTCGAGTTCAAATCTCGGACCGGGCCCCATTCCTAAACTGTTGTTTTTCTAACTCTTAAATCCAGTCAGTGTCTCCCAGCGTAATGTGGCAGTTTAACTCAGCGTTTTTTAGTAGATTCTGGACGCTCTCATCAAGATCTGGCCCTTTCCAGATCATGCTCATTTTGACATCCCCGGTATATCGTTCTTCCAGCAGGAAGCCGGCAGCGGGAAAACGGCGGCCGTAGCGGTGTTCCTTCGGCAGCAAACAGAGCAAACTCCAGGCTTTTATTTCTTTAGCATAGCTTATTGCCCGGTTAATCAAGGCATCAAGCGCTTTCGATTCCTGAGGTGCGACTAGCAGATCAGCAACCGCGGCATCACTGCCCCGTTTACCGATGACGATGTAGCCGACGAGTTCGCCGTTTCTCCTCGCCGAAAAGATTTTGAATTGTCCCGCCCGTGGATCCGCATAGCGCCAATTGAGATAGGCAGGACGTCTGGCTGCAAGCAGATCAAAAGTCTTAGCAGTTTTTTCGAACAGTTCTCGAAACTCTTCACCAAATCGCTGTTCTTCGCGGACTTCGATTTCCGAACCTGAAGAAGTCTTGCGGACGGCTTTGATGGCGGCATAACCCAGCCATTTAGCTTTACCTACCTTGCCTTGAAAAAACTCATCCATATTGATTACGTAACGGTACTGGACAAATTTCAAGGGTACCTGACGGAAGCCTCTTTTTTCTAAGCTGACATAGGCGGAAGCTTTGTTGGGAAAACCATAATCCAACTTCACGCCTAAGTCTTCTTTAAGCCGATCCCGGCAGTCTGAAACTTTACCAATCAGACCTTTTCCGCGGTATTCAGGACTGGTACACAAATCCGTCCCTTGCGCAGCTAAGATCGGCTTTCCTTGAATAATCATTTCTGAGGGTACAGAAGCCGCGGCGGAGACGATCTCTTGCTGATCTTCGGCTACGCAGACCGCAGCATCATTGACCGGATTGTCGCGGTATTTCCATAACCAATGTTCAGTGGGAGTTACGCCGCGGGGAGCCCGCCAGCCCATATACATCTCCAGAAAGGGGACGATGCTTTCTTCGTCTCCCGGAAGGTAAGGTCTGACGAATATCTCCTCGTTAATTATGTTATCAGACATATAGTGAACCCTCAATAGTGTCTGCAACATGTGGGATATATACCAACCGGCAAGAGATTATATCTCAGGACTACTTGACATCTTTTGAATCAAATGAGTTACGAAGGTCCACTTGAAAAAATCGATGATTTCCGCTGGAAGATTCCCCGCGGCTATAAGCCGGGCATGAATACCGATGCCATCATCTATTCCGGAGGAGAAATGCTCCAAGCACTCAGGGAAGACGATGCTCCTGAGCAGGCCGCCAATGTTTCCTGTTTACCAGGTATCGTAGGTAATTCGTTAGCGATGCCTGATATCCATTGGGGCTATGGTTTTCCTATCGGCGGAGTAGCCGCTATGGATGCTGACGTGGGCGTCATCTCTCCCGGTGGAATCGGCTTTGATATCAACTGCGGCGTACGACTGGTGCGCACAGATCTCGAAATCGCCGATGTCCAGCCTTCGATTAAAGAACTGATCTCCACTCTTTTCAAAAATGTACCTTCAGGAGTCGGTTCTGAAGGACTTATCAACCTCACCAAAGCACAAATTGATGAAGTGCTCGTTGAAGGTGGGGAATGGGCGGTCCGTAACGGCTACGGCTGGGATGAAGATCTGCGGGTCACGGAAGAAGAAGGCCGCATGAAAAATGCTGATCCTTCTAAAGTAAGTGATAAGTCCCGTAAGAGGGGCATTCCCCAGTTAGGTTCTCTTGGTTCCGGCAATCACTTCTTAGAAGTTGATTACGTGCAGGAAATCTTTGATGAGGAGGCGGCCAAAGCCTTCGGTCTGCGCGAGGGTCAGATTACGGTAACGGTCCACTGCGGCTCCCGTGGCTGCGGCCACCAGATCGCGACGGATTATCTGCAGACGATGGAGAAAAATGTCAAGCAGAGTGGATTACAACTGCCCGACCGCCAGCTGGCTTGTGCGCCGGTCAACGGCAAAGATGGCGAAGATTACTTCAAAGCCATGGCCTGCGGGGCTAATTATGCCTGGGCCAACCGGCAGATGATTCTTCACTGGATCCGTGAATCTTTTGAAGAGTGTTTCAAACGCGATGCGGAAAATATGGGCATGTACCAGGTTTATGATGTCGCTCACAACATCGCAAAAATTGAAGAACATCAGGTCGACGGCCAGCGCCGAAAAGTCTACGTGCACCGCAAAGGGGCCACCCGTGCTTTCCCGAAAGAGCATCCGGAGATTCCCGCCTGCTACTCTTCTGTCGGTCAGCCAGTGCTGATTCCTGGCGATATGGGACACGGCAGCTATGTGCTCGTTGGTACTGAGTGCGGCATGACTGAAACATTCGGCAGCACCTGTCACGGCGCCGGCCGCATCATGTCTCGTTCGGAAGCAATGCGCAAATTTACCGTCCAGGGCATTAAAACCAACATGGAAGGCAAAGGCATTTTCCTCAAATCTGCGACCAAAGACGGCATTCTTGAAGAAGCTCCTGACGCGTACAAGAGCATTGAAAATGTGATTGATGTCGTAGCTGGAGCGGGACTTTCCAAGAGAGTCGCTAAACTGGTGCCGCTTGGTGTGATGAAAGGTTAAGCGAAGAGCACTTTGACGGCGGCTTTTTTCACTTCCTCTACGCATTCCGGCGGGGAAGAGACGAGAAAGGCCCAGTCATGAACGCTGCGGGCCTGAATGGCTCGGGCCAGCGGGCTATATTTAGCCAGGGTGCGGACACGGCCGTTGTCTAAGATAGGCACGTCTGTCTTGCCAACGGTCAGCTCTGCCAGCAATACTGACTTGCTAGGAACATCTAATGCTACATGTGTATGAGGAACGCCGGCACGGTCGGCAATCTCATGCTCTTTTTGTTTCCGTTTTTTGTACTCCGACAATTCCGAAAGTTCTTTTCGCTGATCTTCACTCAGTGCCGAAACTGTTTCAGTTAGTGCTTTTTTGTAAAGTCGGCGGTAGTCGAGCATCGTCATAATTCTCGTGCTGTCACCGCCGCTGTTTTTCAAAGCGAAGGATAATTGCGCATCAGTGTGAAGATGAGCATCGTCCAGAACGGCGGCGGGCGCCGCTTCAATCGCTTTGCAGAGCATCATTTCTGCAATTCTGACTGTTTTATGGAAATAGACTGAAGTATACATCAGCGAGCGGGCGACCATCAGTCCTTCGATGGCTACCAAACCGCTTTTATCAATCGCCAGGCCGCCATGAACAACGGCTACTGTCTGCATCAAACGGTCAACATCAATGGTACCGTGGGCCACGCCGGTGTAATAAGCATCGCGCTGGAGATAATCCATTTGGTCGACATCCAGCGGTCCTGAGATCATATCCTTGAGATAGGTCTTCTCTCTAAAAGTCCCCTGGCCGTCTGTGGTATCAAAATAAGTCTGGCCGTTGTGCGCTTCATTGTGTGATGCGGCAATCAATTCGCAGACTTCGGTAGCGGAAATGCCTTCAGCTTCCAGCATCTCGGCAATCGGTGCCGGTTCACCCATCACTGCCAGATACTCTTCGGGAACAATCTTGATTTTGCCTTTGATTAAATCGCAAGTGGTGTTCATGTGATCCAGGCCTGTGGTATTCTCCACTACTTCCTCTAAAGTGTGTGAATATGGTGCATGACCTAAATCATGGAGCAGTGCCGCGGCGCAGACTGTCCGACTGTCCTGTTTATCCAATTCTAGTGCCGCAGCCATGGTTTTTGCCATATGATATGTGCCGAGCGAATGTTCTAAACGAGTATGATTTGCTCCGGGAAAAACATAGTAGGCCAGTCCCAGCTGGTGAACACCCTGCAGACGCTGGATCTCCGGTCGCTGCAATAATTCTAAAAAAATACCTTCGACTTTTACGCTGCCGTGCACACTGTCATGGATGACCTTGGATGACACGTTATTAAGATAGCTAGATTGTATATAAATCTAGGAGCTAAGTGCCCCGAGGGCCCTTAGTTAAAGCCCCCTTTGATTTTGTTACGGTCAATCTTGATGCCGTTGGGTGCCAGAATAAGCATGTTGTTGTCGATTGCTGCGACATCGCCGTTAACGTCCCTAGCTACCGCCTTTAATTCGCTGGTAATTCTTCTCAGGGCGTCGTGATCATTTGCGATCGGTGAATAATCAATGATGATGATATTGCCATCATAAGCGCCTTGGGCGATTTTGTTAAGATCTTCATAGCGGTAAATTTCTGCCAATTTGATGTAGTTGCCGGAATTTGCTTCGCCTTCGAAGAACATACTTCCGAGATCTAAGTATTCGATCTCGCCTTCACCGTTTCCTTTCTTATCCCCTTTGCCAAATCTAGGAAAAGCCAATTGCATCCCTCTTTTCTTGCAATGCCATCATCTATATATATCTCATTCGGAAAAAGTCTCAGTCTTCGCCAGCTTTCCACAGTTTATCTGTCACATGATGCAGGTTTTTGATTGCTTTACCGGGGGCTTTCGCAAGCATTTGTTCGGCACTTACTAAAGCTTCACCGACTGCTAGCGGTACACCGTTTTTGATATCTTTGATCCACACCAAATCGCCGGGAACGATCTGCGGGTCGGCATCAGTAATACCTGGGCCCATGATGTCTGCGCCTTTGGTTACGAACGGCACTGCGCCCATGTCGACGGTGATTCCGTATTTTTTGGCGGGGTATTTGAGCAGGCCGCGGACGCTGAGGAACGCTTTGCCTTCGTAGATTAAACCCATAATCTCATTGTTGACAAAAAGCACATCGAATTCCGGGGCTTCAGCACGGTCGACGGCGTCTTTAGCATCGAATAATTTCTCAATACCTAAACGCTCTTTGATCTCTTCTTCCAGAGGTCTTACTTCTTTCTCTCGTAGTCTGTGGCGTTTTCTGATCCTGATTTCACTCATATCTACACCATAGCTGCGGTAAGCACTTCTTACCGTTGCGGGCTCCTATTGCGCATTAATTATTTATGAAATCGCCTCAGACGGCCGGCAGACCATTTTTAGCTCTGATCTGATTGATATCCATGAGCTCTTCCTGTTTACTGAGGAGCGTTATTGCGGCGGTATCGCCAAGTACATTGATCAACAGACCGCTTTCCGGAGGCTGGGCACTGCTGTTGGCTGACAGACTTTCGGCCAGACCGCTGAATTTATCGCTGCAGCTGTGCAGAATGTTTAACGTCACCGGCAGTTGTGGGTCGCTTTGACGGTAGCGTTCCACCACCGCTCTGATCATTTCTTCTTCCGCATTGATCCACTCATCGACCGGCGTCCAGCGTACGGTGTAAGCAAAAACATCTGGAAAATGTTCGGCCAGACGAATAATCTTCTGTACGGTGCGGCGGGCCTCGCCGTTTACTCTTACCAGATACAAATCCGGAGCCATGGAAACATTCCAATCCTCAATCTCTGCTCCGGCATCCCGCGCCCGCTTAACCATTTCGTCTTCAGCTTCTTCTTCTTTACCGGCACGAAAGGCCACGAGGAGATTGTAATCCAGCATGCAGTATACTTTTCAGCATCGCAGTGTTAAGACTTGTCCTCTGCAAATTTGGTCAGCAACAGATAGGCAGCGATGCCGATGGCGATAATGATGGCCGAGATGATAGCAATACGAGCTGAAAAAGTAAAAAGCATAACTGCTGAAGAAACTGCTCCGATGACGGCAATCGGCAGCGCTCCCCGGCCGAGTTTGACTTTTCTGCGCGCTAAACCTAGTACGGAGAGGTTAACGGCCAGGAAAACCAGGAAAAGGGTGAAATTAGTCAGATATGCCGCTGCCTCAATGCCGCCGATAAAACAGAAGGCGACGGCAACGATCATGGCTGCTAGTACGGCGATGGTTGGTGTCTTTCGCTGTTTGTTTACTTTACCGAAAATCGACGGAATCGCGCCTTCTTCGGCCATGCCGTAAATGATCCGTGAGGTGGCAATCAGCACAATCAAGACGGTATTGGATGTAGAAATGAGGGCAATCGCCGTCATCAACAACGAAGCGCTTTCTCCGCCGGCCACGCGGGCCGCTTCGGTCAGAGGGGCATCAGCGGTAGCAAGTTCGGCATAGGGAACTAAACTGACAGCGACGATAGAGACGGCGACGTAAACAACAGTTGAGACTGCTAAAGCCAAAATGAGTGCACGGGGAATGGTTTTTTCAGCATTTTTTGTTTCTTCACTGATCCTGACAATGCCTTCAAAGCCAATCATCGCAAAGAAGACAATGCCGACGGCATTGATGATGCCGAATGCGCCCTGCGGTGACTGCAGATAATCAACGCTGCCGATGCTGGGCGACCCTAAGATTATTAAAATGGCAATACCGACCAGCTCCACGACCGTCATGATGGTAGCCGCGGCGATCGACTCTCTGATTCCGCGCATGTTGATGAGCGAGAGCACGATAATCAAGACGATGGCAGAGATCTCTTTGGGCACCGGCACCAGAACTGAAAGATAACCGCCGAAACCTAAGGCAATGGCCGAAATAGAAACAATGCTGGAAAAAATTACCAGCCAGCCAGTGATGAAGGGCAGCAGCCCGCGGCCGAAGGCCGATTCAACATAGACATATTCCGCTCCGCTGTGCGGGTAGTGAGCCGAAAGGCGGGCATAACTCAGAGCAGTAAACGCTGCAATGGCGGCGGCGATAATGAACGTCAGCCAGACCGCATTGCCTGATTCACCGGCCGCTGCACCGATCAGGGCATAAACACCGGCTCCGACAATCGTCCCGACGCCGTAAGCCGTGGCGCCGAACAGCCCGATACTCCGTCTCAGTTCACTCAATAATTAACTCTTTTTAGCCAGCTGTATTAAAAGACCACTCAATTTCCTTTCATTCAGGGGTTGTTGCTGGTGATAATAATATTGCTGCTGCTGACGAAGGCGCTTTCATTTTTGTTTCTTTTACCTTCTTCTCTTTCGGAACGGCAGAGCGCCAGCTGGGCTTCTAACTCTTCGGAACTGAAGTTCGCCACTCCTTTGGCAAAAGTGCCAATTCTGACTACTTCACCTCTTTTGAAAACACCTTCAACCGCCGTAATGCCGCAGGGCAGCAGCGAACGGCCGTTTCTGATGGCTTCTTCTGCTCCCTCGTCGAGATAAATGGTACCGCGGGGGAAAGCATAAGCTAACCAGCGTTCACGGTTGGAGTAGTGAGAGCTGGGGGTGAACAAAGTTCCGATTTCTTCCGCGGCGGCCACCCGGAGAATGACATCATCCAGCTTGCCGTTGGCAATCACCATGGCAAAACCGCATTCCATGGCGATCATCGCTGCGTTGATCTTGGTGCGCATGCCGCCAGTCGAACGCTCATTTTTCTTGGAACCGGCAATGCGCAGAATATCTTCCGTAATTTCATCCACTACGGGAATTAATAACGCATGCGGATCGGCGTCAGGATTACGATCATAGAGGCCGTCGACATCAGTCAAGAGCAACAGCAGATCGGCATCAGTGCTGCCGGCCACCAGCGCTGAAAGTTTATCATTGTCTCCGAAAATTTCATCAATTTCATCGGTTGCGATAACATCATTTTCATTGACGATTGGCACTGCATTCAAACGAAACAGTTCATCGATGGCTTTCTTGAGATTAAGATGCCGTGTGCGGTCGGAAAAAGCGCCGTACGTCAGCAGAACCTGTCCTACTTTCTTACCGTAAACGCTGAACGCTTCCCGCCAGGCCCGCATCAGCAGACTCTGGCCGACGGCGGCGCAAGCCTGTTTCATCGCTACATCTTTCTGCACGCCGTCCAAACCTAACTCGGAAGAACCAGCACCGATGGCACCGGAGCTTACTACGATACACTGGATATGCCGCGCTTCCAGTTCAACAAGCTGCCGCGCTACATCTTCCAAGTATTCCTTGTTGATGCTGCCGTCTTCGCGGCACAAAGTATTAGTGCCGATTTTGACGACCATCCGCTTGATTTCCAGATTTCTCATAGTAATTTCCTGTGGGTGTACTGTTTAGCCTCTTTTCCTGAGTACTCCGCCACTGTCTGCCCTTTACCACGAAGTTTGTACTTGTAGATTACTAGTCCTTCCAAGCCGACTGGGCCGCGGGCATGGGTTTTGTTAGTCGAAATACCAACTTCGGCACCAAGACCATAGCGGTAACCATCGGCAAATCTGGTGGAAGCATTCCAGACGGTGGAAGAGGAATCAACATCTGCCATAAACTCCTCGGCAGCTGCTTCATCTGCAGTGATAATTGCATCAGTGTGGTGTGAAGAATATTTGTTAATGTGTTCAATCGCCGCCCACAAACTGTCCACAATCTTGATGGCGATAATCATATCATTATATTCTGCCGACCAGTCTTCTTCGCTGGCGGCGGCCATTGGGCAGATGGCCTGGACTCGTTCATCACCGCGCATTTCAACGCCGGCTTGACGGTATTCTTCAACAATCAGCGGTAAGAACTGTGCTGCTATGTCGGTATGGATAAGCAGTGTTTCGGTGGCATTGCAGACGGCGGGATACTGCACTTTCGCATCAAAGCAGACTTTGACCGCCATGGCCAAATCAGCTTTTTTATCAACGTAAGTATGGCAGATACCGGCAGCATGACCCATTACGGGAATCCTCGTTGATTCCATGATTGATTTAACCAGCTCGTTGGAACCACGGGGAATGATCAAGTCAATCAAGTCGTCATGCTGTAACAGACTCTGAAATTCTTCCCGGGTGGAGAGCAGCTGGACGGTCCCTTCAAAGCGGGCATCCACGGCCGTAATCGCCTTTTCAATCAATTCTGCCAGAATCCGGTTAGTTCTTTTAGCTTCTGAACCGCCTTTCAGCAGGACGGCATTGCCGGATTTTAAGCATAAACAGGAAATCTGCACCAAGGCGTCTGGCCGTGATTCAAAAACGACGCCGATAACTCCGATCGGACAGGAAACTTTGTCCAAGATTAAATCCTGATCTAGTTCGGTACGAGCGATGACTTTGCCGACTACGTCTTCCTGCTGCATGATCGAGCGGATCGAAGTTGTCGATTCTCTGATCTTTTCTTCACCGTATTTTAAACGTTTAATGAGCGCTGCGGGAATCTTCATTTCAGCGGCA
This sequence comes from uncultured Methanomassiliicoccus sp., assembly GCA_905203995.1. GTDB lineage: Archaea > Thermoplasmatota > Thermoplasmata > Methanomassiliicoccales > Methanomassiliicoccaceae > Methanomassiliicoccus_A. The sequence continues at coordinate 28,130 of CAJKXZ010000011.1, forward strand.
GCCTGCAGATCGGCCTGATTGGCTTCGATAATCGCCTGGCTGTTTGCTTCCAGCGCCTGTGCGATAGCTTCCAACGCGGCATTTCTGCTCTCTAAAGAAATCGAGGAGAGTGCATATGATGACTTTCTTGCCCTTTCGGCGGCTAACCTAACAGCGTCCATACAGCGGCTTTAACGCCCGGCTTTGAAAAATACTTTTCTGTAGGACCTTTAGCCGCAGTTCATCAACAAATTCCCAAGGACAGGGGGGGATTTGAACCCCCGGCCCTGTTGGGTATTAAGATATATGCAAAATTGCGGACCGAGCACGTCCGTCAACTTTTCTGTAATTCTTGTCAAGTACTGAATTAATTCCTGATTGGTAAGTATTAGTTAATTTTAATATTTATGCCTATTCAATGTCATTAAAGCGGAGAAATTACTAGTCTTAAGAGTTACACAGCCTGTTAGCATGATAATGAGAATTATGACGGCCGTGTGGTCGTTTGTGCTGACGATGGCCTTTGCCGCAGTAATTTCTGCGGGAGTAAGTGGATTGATGAGTTGGTTCCGTTCACCAGAAACAACGACCACCAAGACGGAAGAAACGCTTGAAAATCACTGAAGGCGAGGAGCATCGACGGGGATGCATTTCACCGTCTCCCCTTCCACAGTGAATAACAAACCGCTAAGATATCCCGGCCAGCCGACTGTTTTGTAGTCGGTGTTGGCTAGTTCTTTCCACATCAACGTGATGTCCCAGTCATGGGAGATGTGAATATCAAGGTCGCCTTTGTGCAGTTCACTCAAACTTTCCAGAATCGGTCCGGCGATCATTTTTACTGACTCTTCCGTGCTGTAGATCCACTCTGGGTTTAATTTAGATTCAAACCATTCCTTGATGAAATCTTGTCCCAGCCGGGAAACACTTTCCATCACCTCTGCACTTTTCACATACGGTGCGCAGAGACTAGCGCGCTCTTCCGGCGGATAAACGGTGATGTTGTTGGTGCGGAGACCTTCAGCAATACATTCAGCGGTCTGGCGGCAGCGTAAAGCCGGGCTGTGAAACAGCCGTACACTGGCAAAACCAGTCAACTTTTCGCCCAGCATCCTTGATTCAGCCATGCCCGTTTCAGTCAGACCAATGGCCATTTCATTCTTTAAATCAGTAGCTGGATATCTTGCTCCATGTCTGATAACTAAAGCGATCGGGGTCGGGGCATTATGCAGGGCAGTGAGCAACGATTCCATAGATCTTAATTTCAGTGTACCTATTAGGAAATATCTTTTGCTTTTTCGTAAAAACTCAAAACTACATATACCGCAAATCCTTTCCACAACTGAAGATCATGAAAAAAATCGGATGGTTTACCACAGCCCGCGGTCCCGGCTCACTGAATCTTTATCAGACAATGATCGATCGCCTCGATTCCGGCGACATCAAGGCCGAACTCGCCTTTATTTTCATTAACCGTGACATCAAAGGCAACGCTTACCGCACCGAGATGGTAAACTCCGCCCACAGCCGAGGTATTCCCGTTATCATCTTACCTTCGGATAATTTTGAACCGGAATTAAAGAAAAAAGATATGGTAGCCTGGCGCGACCAGTACGGCGCTAAACTGCGCGAGCAGATCGCTCCCTATCAGATGGACTTTGGGGTCTTAGCCGGTTACATGTTGATCTTCGATGATATTACTTGTACCAAATACCCGCTCATCAACCTTCATCCTGCGTTGCCTGATACTTACAAAGGCACGTGGATGGAAATCGTTGGCCAGGTGATTGACAACCAGGACGAATGTTACGGTTCCATGGTTCACATCTGCAGTCCGGAGCTGGACCGCGGCGATACTATTGCCTACGATAGTTTTCCGGTTTCAGCGGTCATCGGAGAAGGCAGCCGTGAAGAGCAGATCGAAAGAGTCCGGGCGGAAGAATCCCGCCGGGAAGCGCCGCTGCTGATGGAAACGATCAAAATGCTCGTCAATGAGGAAGTAACGCTCAAAGACGGTCATCTTTATGATGCACAGGGAGCCAGAATGAAAAAATATCCCTGTTTAGCAGATCGTATAAATTCTAAAACAAACTAATCTCTTTTCCTCTCATTTTTCCGAAATCCGTATTTTTTTAATATTTTTCATAGAAAATCGAGGGAAAATCGTAAAATACCTATTGATATTCTGCTATTACCTAAGATAGAGTTATATATTCTCAATCATACCGTGAAACACGCGAGGGACTGTCTTGAGTACATTAGAAGTTAGATGGCATGGTAGAGGCGGACAAGGTATCGTCACTGCCAATGAAATTCTCGCAGGCGCAGCTCTTTATGAAGGTAAGTTCATGAAAGCTTTTCCGGAATTTGGTCCGGAGAGAATGGGTGCGCCCATTCGTGCGTTTGCCCGAGTATCCGATGAGCCGATAAAAGTGCACAGCCAGGTTTATTTTCCAGACTATGTGGCTGTCTTAGACCCAACTCTGATTGGTAACATTAACGTTTTAGAGGGGTTAAAGGAAAACGGCTCTTTGATTGTTAACAACAGTGCATCGGTGGCAGAGTTGAAGAAACTGCTGAATACCGATATGGATGTCCATGTCGTCGATGCCTCGAAGATAGCTCTTGAAACTATTGGCAAACCTCTGGCTAACACTGCCATGTTGGGCGCTTTGGTAAAAGTTTCAGGAATCGTCAGTTTAGACAGCATCATTGCTGAAATGCAAGTCAAACTCGGCGGTAAACTGCCGGCCCCTGTGGTCGAGAAAAACGTGCTTAGCGTTAAACGGGCTTATGAGGAGGTTCAGTAAATGGCTGAATACGAGACCACCGCGACCTCGGCAATCATTCCCGCAGGCACGGCTAAAAATTATGAAACTGGTTCCTGGCGCTCCATGCGTCCAGTCTTAGATAAAGAACAATGCGTAAACTGTCTGACCTGCTGGGTTTTCTGTCCTGACAACTCCATCGTCGTTGAAAACGGTGAAGTCACTGGCTTTAAATTAACCCACTGCAAAGGCTGCGGTATCTGCGCTCAGGATTGTCCTAAAAAAGCAATCACCATGGTTCCGGAGGGACGTCAATGAAACGATTAGCGATTAACGGTGATCAGGCAGTCGCCTTATCCTGGAAACAGGTCAACCCTGATTTCTGTGCTTCTTATCCAATTACTCCGCAGACAATTATTGTCGAAGCTTTTTCTGATTATGTCGCCGATGGCGAAGTCGATACCGAATACGTCTGCAGTGAATCTGAACACAGCTCAATGAGTATGTGCATCGGGGCTGCTGCCGCCGGAGCTAGATCCGTCACCGCCACCGCTTCTGCCGGTCTCGCTTTTATGTGGGAGACACTTTACATCGCTTCTTCAATGAGGATGCCGATCGTCATGACTGTCGCCAACAGAGCGCTTTCTGGTCCGATCAACATCCACTGTGACCACTCTGATGCCATGGGTGCCAGAGACAGCGGCTGGATCCAGATCTTCGGCGAAAATGTGCAGGAAGCGTATGACAACTCCATCATGTCTTTCCGTATTGCGGAAGATATGCGGGTTCGTTTACCCGTAATGAACTGTCTGGATGGTTTCATCGTAACCCACGCTATCGAATCACTTTCACCGATGGAAACCGAAGATGTCAAGAAATTTGTGGGTGAATATCAAGCATTACTACCACTATTGGATTACAAGAATCCCAATACTTTTGGTCCCTTCGACATGCCGGAAGTTTACTTTGAACACAAGTACGACCAGGCCATGGCGATGCTCAAAGCCAAAGAAGTCATCATGGAAGTTGCCGCGGAGTTTGAAAAACTCACCGGCCGTAAATATGGCTTCATTGAAGAATATAAGACTGAAGATGCAGACTACATCTCTATTGCCATCGGTTCTACTGCTGGTACACTCAAACAGGTCGTTGACGACTTGCGCGCAGAAGGATTGAAAGTAGGCTGTATCAAAGTCAGAGTTTTCCGTCCTTTCCCTTACGAAGAGATTGCTAAAGCGGTAAAAGGCAAAAAATGCGTGGCCGTCATGGATCGTGCTTTAAGCATCGGTGCTGCTGGTCCCTTATTTGCTGATGTCTGCTCAGCCGAAATGTGTGCTGCCGACAGCGCTTCACCGAAAATCGTCAACTTCATCTACGGTCTGGGCGGCCGTGATGTGAATGTCGAAGATCTGAAGAAAGTCTTCCGTTCAATGATTGACGGTTCTGCGAGCAAAGTTAACTACCTGGGGGTGAAAAAATGATCACCTTAGAAGAACTCCAAGAAAAACCCGATAAACTTACTGAGGGACACCGTCTCTGCGCTGGCTGCGGTGAACCGACTATCGTCAGACAGGTGCTGATGGCTACCGATCTGCCCGTCGTTGTTTCCAACGCTACTGGTTGCTTTGAGGTTTCCACTTCTGGTTTCCCCTATTCCGCTTGGAATGTTCCGTGGATCCACAGCGCTTTTGAGAACGCTGCAGCCACCATCGCTGGTGTCGAATCCGCCTACCGGGTTTTGAAGAGAAAAGGCAAAATCCAGGAAGAAATGAGATTCGTTGCTTTTGCTGGTGACGGTGGTACTTACGATATCGGTTTCCAGGCTCTGTCCGGTGCGATTGAAAGAGGTCATCAGTTCCTCTTTGTCTGCATGAACAATGAAGCCTACATGAACACGGGTATTCAGAGAAGCGGTGCTACTGGAAAAGGTGCTTCGACTACCACCAGTCCTGCTGGCAGTGTCGTTCCTGGTAAGAAGGAATTCCCTAAGGACATTACTAAAATCATTGCTGCCCACGAGCTGCCCTACGCTGCGCAGGCTTCACCCCACAACTGGAGAGATCTTCATGAGAAAGCCCGCAAAGGCTTTGAAGCCGGCGGACCCGCTTTCCTCAACGTTATCTCACCTTGTCCCCGTGGCTGGAGACACGATTCTTCACAGACCATTGCCATTTCCCGGCTGGCTGTTGAAACCTGCGTCTGGCCTCTCTACGAGTATGATCACGGTAAATGGTCACTCACCGGCGAGAGCAAAAGGATCGCTGAGGGCAAAAAAGAGAAACGTCCCATTGAAGATTGGATCAAATCCCAGGGCCGCTTTAAACACCTGCAGAGCTCCAAATGGGAAAACGTTGCCGAAGAGATCCAGGAAAACGTGGACAAGAAATGGGAAGAGCTCATCAGGCTCTCCAATCTCTAAACTTTTTTTTATTTGGATATGCTATATATCCACCTTTTATTTATTCCAAAGTTATTTATAAAATCTTCGTGACACTACACTTTGATAAGTGTATAATATTTTTTTTAACGTATTTTCCCGTATTCAAAACAGTATATGTATGGTGTCAATCTATATATGGTTAAAACACATTCATTTATAAGAATTGGAGGCAGATTTATGAAAAAGATTCTCGATTTTCAAATGAGCACTTTTGGATCATTTGAAAATATTAAAGTTGACGCTTCTCTTGTAGCAAAACTGCTTGAAGCATTTGACAATCAGTTTATGCCTAGTGTCATCCCAGCGGCAATATTCGATCCTTTTAAAAGCGCACCTACACTCTCAAACAGGCTAAATATGATTTCTTCGGATCATATGCATAACATATTTCTTTTACCAGAAAGAATCGATTGTAATTTTACTCCTCAAGACGAATCATCCGCATCTATGGATTTCAAGACTGCTTTTAATAAACCAAGCGAATTTCTGAAAATTGCAATGAACGAATTAGATGTTCTTGGGAATAGGTTTGCTATCAATGGTCGCTATCTTATAGATTGTATTGTAGATGCAAACTCATTTTTTAAACCAACCGGTTTCTATAAAGAAAAAACACTCTCAGAATGGTCCACCAGTGCAAATCAGATAACATCTTTTGATCTGAATGGTAAAAAAGAAGAACTCAACAATATCCTAGCTATTTCATTCTCAGAATTTCAGAATTCAGCAAATAATACGAGCTCAATCTTAATCTCGTTTGATATCAACACACTGCACGTTAATAACAAAGCACGATTTTCATCCAAAGACGTTGATGAATTTTTAAACAATGCCATTAGTAATCTGGATAAAATGATATCAGATCTTCCCAATTGATGAAACGATGGTATATATGATCTCATCTACACAACTTTCAGAAAGTAATCTATGTTTCTATAAATTAAACTCAGATATATATAATTCATTAATGCTCAAGCTCAACGAATATTCAAAAGGTCAACCTGGCATATACTCTAACATTTCTTTTATTTGTGCAGACTCTATATCTCTCGATGAACTATTGAATTTATCAACTAGACTATTTATTTTAAAAAATCACAATGATCTAATAAGTCCTCAACATTGTGAAAGCACTGAGTTTACAGAAACCAAATCTGTTATGCCCAATCAATCTGAAACCTCTAATAATCCAAACTCTACAATAAAAAGAGACATCTCACAAGACCTTCGTACTAAAAAGATTCTTTCAATTATGAAGTATGAAAACTACATCTCAGGTGAATCTGCCGCATCTGAAGAATACGTTGAAAGCCTAATAAAGACTGATGGTATGGCCCCTACTTTGAATTGGTTAATGGAATTATATCTTTACACCTATGATGACCCTCACACACTAATTGGCATATTACATATGCTATCACACTTTGACTATGAATCGGTATCTCCACAGGGGCCCATTATGGCATTAGCTTTACTTCAACATAAAAGTCAGTCAGTAAGGGAGTTTGCTATAAAAGCGTTTGAAAATTGGGGATCAAAAGATGCGGTTGATTATCTAAAACAAATTAAGTGCGATCAATCATGGCTTCAACAATATTTGGATGGTGTAATTGAAGATTTGGAAAATATATAAGTGGGGGTGGGACAATAGTATGGTTGGTGCGGAAAGTTATGCGATCTTCTAACGTCCCAGAAGGTCTCATATCTTGCAATGATGATTCAATATGCAACGTGTCTGCTGATGTAACCACTAACGAATTTAGAACTAATAATAGCGCTCTATCAGTGTGGCAAATAAATTCAATATCGGATTTAGATGAAGCGGCTTTGGCCATATCTATGGGTAGTCAAAACCTTGAGGCTACCAAACTTATATTTTTTGATGCTAAAAAGCTTAGCGACTCTCCTTTGGTCTTGAGGAAATCGCAAGGAGTAACGGCTGTACCAGATTTGGTCAACACTCACAGGGATATTTGTGAGATTACTCATGCTGGTCTCGATGTACTATTAAGAATATATGTAGATTCTGTGAACAACAAGAATTGGAAACAATACAGAAAATCAGAGTTATCTGAAATTATTAAAAGAGCATTGAATGCAGGAAGGATAGATTCTGAACAAATCAACGATCGATTGAAGCAGAGTATTGAGAAAATCGCTTGAGTTATCAATTGATTATTTATTGTAATTTTTAACAGAATACTCATGGTATTAATTAATATCCTTTAGTACAACTTCTCCTGTGGTCTGAGGTGTTACTGTTACATTCAGGGAGAGTATTTATCATCCTTCCTGTACATTCACACTCATGGTAGACAAGACGATTTTTCCTAAATGTGACCAGTGTGGGGATGTTGGCTGTAAATTACGCTCACCCGGTAAATTCCCCCGTTGCCCGACTAACGTTTCTGAACACACTCTTGATGAGATTAAGCAGCGTTACCAGGATGAAGACATCAACAAGATCATGCAGGCCGGTGCTGAAACTGAAAGAGGCACTTTGCGGATGATCGATGGTGTGATGACTCCGATCAGGCCGAGGATTGCTGAAATCATGGCTTTCGCCAACTCGATGGGCTGGCACAAACTGGGTGTTGCTTTCTGTTTGGCTACTCGTGACGAGGCTATCCGTTTAATCAGAGTTTTAGAAGAGAATGATTTTGAAGTCCATTCGGTCATCTGCCGTGCTTTTGCGATGACCAAAGGTGATGTCGGCATTCCTGACAAGAACTGTCTGATGAGTCCTCTGGAAACCGTCTGTAACCCAGTTTATCAGGCTGAACTGCTCAATGAAGCTGAAACGGACTTAAACATCGTTGTTGGTCTCTGTGTCGGTCATGATATGCTCTTCAACAAGTATTCCAAAGCCTACACAACAACGCTGATGGTGAAAGACCGCATGACAGCTAACAACCCTATTGCACCACTCTATTCAACATTCTTTAAAGGCATCTTATCTAAGAAAAAGTAAAACAAATCCTGCGGTATGGCTTCTAGCTTTACCGCACATCTTCTCTTTTTTCATTTATCCTCTGACTGATAGACTCTGAGCTGTGGCTCTCTTCAATTCATATCTGGTGATATTGACATTCACTTGTTTTGGTGAAAACATTAAAACAAAATCGGTGAAAACATTAAAACAAAATCGGTGAAAACATTAAAACAAAATCGGTGAAAACATTAAAACAAAATCGGTGAAAAC
>CAJKXZ010000012.1 GCA_905203995.1 uncultured Methanomassiliicoccus sp.
GGGGATACACCCGGTCCCATCTGAACCCGGAAGTTAAGCCCGCCCACGTTTCATGCTGTACTGCGGTGCGCGAGCCCGCGGGAACCATGAGGCGCTGTCAGCCACTTTTCTTACTATTTTGATAGTTTTTAGGCGTTTGGTTTTGAATTATTAAAATGCATTTTGCAGAGATAACTAATTAGTATTCGGCTAATGATTATGTGCGTGTTAATAACTCAATAATAAACATCTTCTGATGGCCGCTGTTCCGCTGCAAACCATTATGTGCAGGAAGATACAAAGGCTATTGACTAACCTATATACACGAATTAAGAGGGAAACTATGACCAGCGATGAAGATAAATCAATAACTGTAGAACTTCCTCAAGAACTATTGGATAAAATCGATGAGGAAATTGCGAAGGGCAAAGTCATTAACCGTGAGCAGTACATATTGGAAGCATTAAAATTTTGCATAGATGCAGAAGATGAATAAGTTGGGCGCTGAGAAGACAAACCTCTTCCTAAACTTCATTATGTCATCCTTCTAGGCGCGATTCCGTAAGTCTAATCACTTCATTTAGTTACGTTTTTGTCCAATTTTTGATATTAATTGATGACCATCATCAAATTTCACCAACTGCTTAAAATCAATACAGTACGCCGTTTGATGAAGAATTCTCGACATTTATCAACATTTGATAGTTTTATGGTTAGGTCTGGGCGGACTCACCACACAAGTTTCTCCCCACTGGCCAGTAAAACAGAGAATCTTAGAAAAATTTAAGTCCCTAGGTTGTTTCCCAGAGATGGTTAAGCTCCTATGTCTCAATACGAAGCAGTCCCTACTGAACGCAAATGGCAAAAATACTGGAAAGAAAACAATCTCTATACCTTTGATCCACAATCTGATAAAGAGGTATTCAGTATCGATAATCCGCCAAGGTATACATCAGGATCTCTGCACTTGGGACACGCTACTGGTTATTCATTGATTGATTTTGTAGCCAGATATAAGCGGATGCGGGACTACAATGTATTTTTCCCGCTTTGTTTTGATGTGAACGGGACACCTACCGAAGTCAAAGTAGAAAAAAAGCATGGAATCACCAAGCTTACTGTGCCTCGTCAAGAGTACATACGGCTGTGTTCTGAATTTGCTAATTCATTTATCGAGGAGATGACTCATCAGTTTGAGATTCTGGGAGAGAGCATGGATCCGTCAATTTATTATCAAACGGACGCTCCCTATTACCGCCGGATTACTCAGGTTACTTTCTTAAAGCTACTAAAAGAAGGTTTAGTTTACAAAGGAACTTACCCAGTCAACTGGTGCCCTTCCTGCATAACCGCCCTGGCTGATGCAGAAGTGGAGTACAAAGACAACATCACTAAATTGAATTTTATAAAATTTGCAATAAAAGACGAGCAGGAATGCGCAATCATCGCTACCACTCGTCCGGAGCTCTTATGTGCCTGTCAGCTGGTAGCTGTGCACCCTGATGATGAGAGTAAAAAACATCTCATCGGCAAAAAACTGATCACGCCGATTTACCATAAAGAAATTGAAGTTATTGCAGATGAGAAGGTCGATCCAGCCTTTGGTACGGGAATCGTCATGATCTGCACGATCGGTGATAAAACCGATCTAGAATGGGTGATGAAATATTCACTGCCGCTGGAGAAAGCTATCGATGAACAGGGTAAAATGACGGCTCTGGCTGGAAAATATCTCGGAATGACTGTTCCGGAGGCCAAAGCGGCAATTATTGAGGATTTAAAGGCTGCAGATCTCGTCATTAAACAGGAAGACTGCCCACAAAATGTTGGCTGCTGCTGGAGATGCCATTCACCGATTGAATTCCTGCAGGTTCCACAATGGTTCTTGAAGATTCTGGATTTCAAAGAAGATATCCTGAAAATGGCAGAAGAAATTGCCTGGCACCCGCAGTTCATGAAAGTCCGGCTTGAAGATTGGGTAAATAGCCTACAGTGGGACTGGGTTATCTCCCGTCAGCGGTTCTTCGCTACCCCCATTCCCGTATGGGAATGCAAGTCTTGCGGGGAAGTTGTGCCGGCCTTGGAAGAAGAATGCTACATCGATCCTACTGTTGACAAACCACCAGTGGAACGCTGTCCTAAGTGTGGCGGTGAGTTGGTAGGCTGCCAGGATGTATTTGATACTTGGATGGATTCAAGCATTTCCCCTCTGTATAATACATTCTGGAACCGTGATGAGCAGCTGTTCTCTAAACTATTCCCGATGTCTGTAAGGCCGCAAAGCCATGACATTATTCGGACTTGGGCGTTTTATACCATGCTCAGAAGCCATCTGCTAACTGGTCAAAAACCGTGGGAAAACATCATGATTCACGGCTTTATCATGTCGCCGGATGGAACGCCTATGCACTCTTCACTAGGCAATGTAATCGATCCTATGCCGATTTTAGAAGAGTATGGTGCTGATGCTATGCGTTACTACGCCTGTACCTGTGCTTTGGGTGAAGACAACGCTTTCCGGGAAAAAGATGTCATTCATGGAAAAAGGCTCTGCACTAAATTATGGAACATTGGTAAGTTCACCTCAATGGTCGTAAAAGAGAAACCGGAAATGGCCGATCTGCACCCCATTGATCTCTGGATTTTAGGCAAATATTCCGATACTGTGGAAAAAGTTACTGAACTGTATGAAAATTACCAGTTTGACCGGGCCATGCGGGAGGTTGAGGAGTTTGCCTGGCATGAATACGCCGATCATTATCTGGAGATGATCAAACACCGTACAAAAAACCCTGACAAAGGGGTTTTGTACACGCTGTACACCATAACCTTGGGCATCTCCAAGATGTTCGCGCCATTCCTGCCCCACGTCACAGAAGATATTTATCAGGACTTTAAAGAGCTGGATAGATGTAAAAGCATCCATGTCGCGGCCTGGCCGCAGCCCTTGGCCATTACTGATGAGCGGGTAAATGGTGAAGTGGCTAAAAATATCATTTCGGCCATCCGCGCCTGGAAATCAGAACGTAAACTGCCGCTTAACCAGGAACTCAAATCCGTTGAATTGATTGGTCCTCATGCTACTCTTTTGACGGGATATGCTGAAGATATCAGGGAGACTTCACGAGCTGCTAAACTGGAAATCCTCACCGACGCGCAGTTGGAAGAGAAAGTTTCGGCTATAAAACCGCTCAAGTCGAAAATTGGACCGGAGTTTAAAGCACAAGGCAAAGAGATTCTGCAAGCGATCTCCACAATGGATCCGCTTGCTGCCGCTGCGGCACTGAGCAATGGAGCTCTGACCGTGACCCTGTCTAATGGAGAAACGGTTTCCCTTGGAAAAGAATATGTGGAATTTGAGAAAGAACTGACGCTCATGGGTGAAGCTGTCGAGACCATCCAGGTCGGCGAAATTCTCATTGCCATCTCACAATAAATCGTCATCGACGATTTTATTTTTTTATAATTATCTTTCAATTAGAAAAATCAGAATCTTAGCGGCACGCGTGAAGTTTCAGATACGATCTCATAACCTCTCATCCGCAGAAAGAGATCTGCATAGCTTTTAGCCTGTTTAGAGCGAAGAGTAGGAGAGATGACTACCTCATTTAGTGTTTTATTATTGATAAACGGAACTGCAATGTAAGGTGTGAAGATGCCGTGCATGTTCCTAAATTTAAGCAGATTGCCCAAACAATCCAGATGTTTGTTTTGAACATAAAGAATGTAGCGTGCTTCATGCTCTGATTCAAAAGCCTTGTGTTTTAGGAAGGCTCCGGCAATCCTGATCATAGCATACGCTTCTTTAACGATTTCTTCCTGATTTGTATTGCAATCGTTCCATAACTCGTAAGCAGCATCACAAATTTCTTTCACAAGTTTCTCTTTTTCCTGATCGTCATAAATAACTGGGTAAAGATTGGAGCCGATTCCTTGAAGAATTCTTTCTTTAAACTGTAATTTAATGATTTCATTGAGATTGAGACCAATGCTGAACCCTGCTTTTGCTGGATTTTTGGAGTAATGATTCCACAAAGGTAAACTGTCTTTGTCAAGGGAGCAGGAAAACACGAAGACCTGTACTTCATCAGGATCGGTAAAATCTACACTCTCGGGGTCCTCTTTTTTCTTGTTGAATAATGCTGACAGACTCTCAATAAATTCATTTTTTGGTTCGTTATTGTATGAACTGAGGACTCTGTCCGCAATATCAAAAACATGTGTTCTCTCGGTAGAATCATTGAGGAATGCATTGTGAGTAAAATACACCTCTCCCTCTTCCACAATACTTTTGAAACCATCGGCAGAAGTGTAATGCCAGATCGTATCAAAATCACATAATTCATTGTGGATGTGACAATATCTTTCAATGACGTTGAATAATTCACCGCTATTGGAAGTTATCATCATTTACTCAATGCAATCATTGCTTTTAAACTATTCATCTGTTTTTCACATCCCATAGGTAATGTGATGATTGAGATTCATCTACATAATGCTCAGTTAATCAGTAATTTTACATTCTGTGACAGCGTCTCAGCGTTTAGATCTTCTAATTTAAAATAGGTGGCGCCAACTTTTTGGGCAAGCTTACATGCATTATCAAAGTGAGGATAGCCAGCACTAGTATCAACCACAATCCACTTTACACCGGGAAGTGAAATATTTTCGGCAATTTCTTGTACTTCATCATTGGCCGACGCCCCTTTGGCCAATGGAACATTTGCTCTTCCATCAGTAAGCAGAATTATGTAACAACGTTCACCAGGATGAGATCTTACGTAAACAGTCATATACTCTTGAGCCTTAAGAAGTGCTGCAGCCAGAGGCGTTTTCCCACCAGTAGGCAGTTCTGCCAATCTCTTGTAGCTATATTCTACTGACTTAGTAGGCGGTAAAATCAATTCTGCCGAATCTCTTCTGAACGCCATCATGCCGATCCGGTCTCTTTTAACATAACTTTCTTTGAGCATTGAGAGAATCGCTCCCTTAACAGCAATCATTCTTTTTCTAACACCCAATGATCCGCTGGCATCAACTAAAAACAGTAAAGTACAACCACATTTTCTTTCTCTTACTTTTTCACGTAAATCTTGTTTTTCAACAACAATGGCTAGTCTCTCATGTTCACGGCTTGTTTGGAAAGGTGCAGCGGCACGGAGCGTGGCATCAAAGGCAATATCGCGGACACTGTTATCAGGCAACCGATATCGCGCGTATCTGCCAGTCCCATCGCCACTTTCGGTAACTGCCCGCCGGCCCTTTCTGCTTTTGGTCTTGACCAAGTGTGTTTTTTCATCACCCAGATAATCAATTACTCTGAATTGATTGCCAATCTGGAACATAAGGTTGTCTAAGGATTTTTTATCATCATGATCTGCTGACTGCTCATCCTTAGCATCAGATGATTCATAGCTATCGTCCATCTTCGTTTCTGAAGCGTTTTCATGACTATTCTGTCTGTTATCGATTTGAGGGTCATTATTGGATTCATGATCATCTTGTGTTGATTGCTCGGTTTCTTGTGGCGGGCTAGGCTTAGGTGGTGTCTGTTTTGGTGTATAATCACGCCGATGCGGAAGGCAAAGCATTGCTGCTTCCTCCACATCCTTGCGGGAAACTTCATCTCTGCCGTTCAGCGCTGCCAAGGTCAGTGAAGCATGCAACATCGCAAGATCTCCGCGATGTCCTTCAGCACCGATTTTACTGCATAGTTCCACAATGATGGTAATAAGTTCATCGGAGATGGTCACATAAGGCAATAATTTTCGTGCCCGCTCAATATTTTCTTTAATATCCATCTCTTCTTGGCAGTATTCTTTGATAAAATTCTGTGGATCGGCATTAAATTCTATATTTCTCTTTAATATCTCTTCTTTAGCTGCTGCATCTTCTTCAGCAGAGATATATACGCAGAGATCAAAACGGTCCAAAATGTGTGGACTGAAATCAAAATCATCGGGATTCATGGTGCCGATCAGCAAGCCACTATAGTCATATACTGCCGAGATACCTTCTCGTTCCACCATGACTTTGCCAGTATCGACAATGTTCAATAGGGAAGTAAGGACGGTAGTATCGATAAGGTTGATGTCATCAATATATGCTAAATTGCCATTGGCACGCATCATCAAACCCAGTTCTTCAACAAGTGTCCCAGTCAGTAAGGTTTGCTGAAGATCGAGTCCGCCAAACAGCTGTTCATTGGTTGCATTCAAAGGAATATTTACCAACGTTTTGCCGGCTAATTCTTCGGAGATAGCACGTACCAAAGTCGTTTTAGCGACACCGGAAGGGCCTCTGATCAAAACAGATTTAAGCTCTGGATTCACCAAAGCACAGAGCAGTGCTTTTTTGGCTTCCTGCAAACCATAGACTGCAGAAAATGGATAAACTATCCTACTCACAGACTCTGAAGACATTCTTCTAATTCTCCCAGATCTAGAATCGACTCTTCAAAAGGACGCTTTCTCATCCGGTGTGACAATACTAACGCAGCGGTTGTTTTAATATCTTCAAGCGTGACTGCATCTCTGCCCATCAGTGCTGCATTTGCCGTAGAGGCTTTCATCAAGGTAATATCGGCCCGATGGCCATCGATTCCAAAATGAATAGTTGTTCGGACGATCGCCTGCAAAATTTCATCATCTACCGAAATTTTTCCAAGCATCTCTCGGGCATGAACGATGCGTTGTTTAAGCTCCATCAATTCATCATTGCAGCTTAGAAGATATTCTTCGGGACACTTATCGAAAGCCAGCCTTCTTTTTACTACTTCAGCTCTTTGCTGAAGATCCCGTTCACCTTTAACATCTACTGAAAGACCGAAGCGATCTAAGAGTTGCGGACGTAATTCTCCTTCTTCGGGGTTCATCGTTCCGACCAAGATGAATTTTGCTGGATGAGAGAACGACACACCTTCCCGCTCAACATAATTCACACCCATCGCTGCTGAATCTAAAAGAAGATCGACAATGTGGTCATCAAGAAGATTTACTTCATCGACATACAGCAGATTCCCATTAGCTTGAGCAAGAACGCCCGCTTCAAATTTCTTCTCGCCAGTCTTTAAAACATGTTCTAAGTCCAGTGTACCGGCAACACGGTCTTCAGTAGCACTGAGTGGCAATTCAACAACCTGCATCGGCAGCCATTCTTCTGCAAACTCTTTACCTTCATTGATTAATGCTTGACAGAAAGGACACATCGTCTGAGGATGGTCGGGGTGGCAATGGAATACACAACCTTTAACGACTTTACGCTCGGGCAGAATCTGCCCCAAAGACCTCACCATTGTTGATTTGGCCGTGCCTTTTTCACCTTTAATCAATACTCCGCCGATGCTTGGGTCGATGATATTCAATAGTAATGCTCTTTTCATCTCCTCTTGTCCGACGATGCGTGTAAAAGGAAATAGCAGCTGTTTAGCTTCCATATTTTTCATCTCTTGATCTGGATCAGTAGTTATTGGATAAATAATCCAATTTATACTGCATAGGCTTTTACCATTTAATCTTATTGGATGTATAGTTCCAGTAAACTAATATATCAATTCAATAATCACATGACAATTTTACATGGAGATATTATCCAATATCTGTAAAAGTAACTTAGGAGCCGAAGAGGATGAAGATTGTTAACATCTCGATACAAAGCGTCGATGCAAAAGTTATGCTTGAACCAGTTAAAGATCTTAGAAGTAGATATAACCTGGACATAGAACTCTTCTGTGCCAACAGTGACGCTCTTGATGACGATCCTCTTCTTTTCCAGACTTTACTCAAGGCAACTAAGGATGCCGATTTAGTTCTCATCCGTTGCATGTCCGATCCCCATCGTTTCAAAAAATTTGAAAAATATGAGAAGGCTCTCCAAGAGTGCAGAGCCTATGTCTTTCTCTATTCTGGCAATCTTGATGTGAGACTGCTTTACCGGAACCTGTTCAAAGGCAGTGATGAAGACTACTTGCTGTTGAGCAAATACGTAGGCTACCGTGGAATCGAAAATGAATATGGCCTCATTCTTTGGTTAAACAAGATGCTAGGTGGGCAGGATCTGCCTTTGCCGGAACCACTAGTACAGAGGCGTGACGGAATATATCATCCGGATTACGATCGTAACATTTCTTTAGAAGAGTATCTGCCACATCTGCAGCCGGATCTGCCGACGGTCGGGTTGCTTTTTACGGGCAATCTTTGGGTATATGACAACACTCGTCATATCGATGCGTTGATCAGAAAGCTGGAAGAGTTGGAGCTCAATGTCATCCCCGTATTCTTTTCTGCAGTGATTAGCAACATCCCCAGTGAGCGGGGAACCGCTGAGGTGGTGAAAAAATATCTAATGGCGGGCGATCAGTCGCGGATTGATGTACTGATTATGAATTCTCCTTTTTCCCAGCTGGTTAACTCTCGGGAAACGGGAGGCATGGATACATTAGAAGATGAAAATTTCTATCTTAAACTGACCAATGTTCCAGTATTACAGGCAATGAGTGTTAATGGTAATTATACAGACTATGAAGAGAGCAGCCAGGGATTGAATAAATCTGAAATATCCATTCAAGTAGCCTGGCCGGAAGTAGATGGTCAGATCATTACCGTACCGATAAGCAGTGCCCAAAACAATCTTAAAAACCTGAAGAAAATGGAGCCTCTGCCGGATCGCATAGATCACTTGGCTAGACTTGCCAAAAACTGGGCGATTTTACACCGAACACCGCCTTGCAAGCGGAAAATAGCAATTCTCCTGTATCAGTCGCGCCCAGATTCCGGCCGCATCGGCAATGCGGCAGGCCTTGATGTTATCGAAAGCGTGTATGAGATCCTGAAGCGGATGGTTCAGGAAGGTTATCTGATCGACAATCCTCCACAGGACAGCAAAGAGCTGCTGGCAGAGATTCTCGATGGAGTTACCAATGATCTGAACTGGACACCTAGCCAGGTAGTTAAAGAAAAAGCGGTAGCATTGGTTACCAAAGCTGAATATGAGCAGAGTTTTACCAGTCTGCCGAAATTCAATCAAGAAGCGATGATCAAAGATTGGGGGAAACCGCCTGGAGAAATCTGTGTTGAAGATGATAAAATAGTCATTCCCGGGCTACTGAAAGGAAATGTCTTTATTGGTTATCAGCCAGTTCGCGGCTGGGCCGAACAGGTGGAATCGCTTTACCATGACCCTAATGTTGTCATTCCTCATCAGTATCTCGAATACTATCGTTGGCTGCAAAATGAGTTTAAAGCTGATGTAATTGTTCACATGGGTACCCACGGCACATTGGAATGGCTACCGGGAAAGACGGTCGGACTTTCTCATAAGTGCTATCCCGATCTTGTTCTGAATGCTGTGCCACATGTTTATCCATACATTATTGATGATCCAGGGGAGGGTATCCAGGCTAAAAGAAGATCAGAAGCAGTGCTTATTGGTCATTTGAACCCAATAATGGCCAGAGCCGGCAGTTATGATGATTTGGCGGTTGTTGAAACTCCTCTGCAAGAGTATTTCAAATTCAAAAGTTCAATGTCTAGCGAACGTAAAAACACCCTCTTGCAACAAATATATGAAGAAACCAAAAAAGCCTCTTTGTTCGCTGATCTAAAAATCACCGTTGATCCGGGAGCAGAGGGTTTTGAAGAATATTTAGGCCGACTGCATGATTACCTTACTGAAGTAAAAGATGCCTTAATCCGAGATGGTTTGCATGTGTTGGGAAGAGTCCCCCGCGAGCATCATCTGGATGAAGCCGTGTATTCACTGACTCGTTTAAGGAATGGGGATGTTCCATCTCTAAGAGAGGCACTTGCCGACTCACTAGCAATGAATCTGGAGGAGCTGTTAAACAATCCATCGGGAGTTAGCGATTCAGGTGAGCTCAACGGTATTCTGCTTGATCAATTAGATGATAAGGTCCAAGCAATATTGCTTGATTTGCGAGCTGAAAATTATGAGGAACAACACTGCTGCTGCCGTATCACTCAAGAATATCCTTCCAACAATGAATCATTGTTGAAGGTTGTTTCATACATTTGTCGACAGCTAGTTCCCAATCTCTACCGGACAGCAGATGAGCTGACTAATCTCATGCGCAGTTTCAATGGAGACTATATTCCGCCAGGATCTTCTGGTGCTCCGACTCGGGGAAATGCCGACATTCTGCCGACGGGCCGCAATTATTTCAGCATTGACCCAGACAGTGTACCTAGCCGCGCTTCATGGGTCACCGGCGTCAAAATGGCTGACCAGTTGATTGAACGTTATGTAGAGGAACGAGGAGAATATCCCCGGGAGATCGGTTATATTATCTGGGCTACCGACACCATGAAAACCGGCGGTGATGATATGGCCTACATCCTCTGGTTGATGGGTGTTCGGCCAGTCTGGTCAAAACAAAGCGGACAAGTAATTGATTTGGAAGTAATTCCATTATCAGAGCTCAAGAGGCCCCGTATTGACGTTACTGTGCGCATCACTGGTTTATTTAGAGACACCTTTCCCAATCTTATCGACATGATCGATTATGCAGTCGAACTGGTCACTAATCTCGATGAAAGTGATGAAGACAATTATCTTGCTGCCAACCTGCGTAAAGACATCATCGAAGGAGTTGAACGAGGTTTAAGCGTTGACGAAGCCCGACGGCGTTCTTCAGTGCGGGTTTTTGGCTGTCCTCCCGGCATGTATGGGCCAGGAATTAACCATGCCATTGAGTCAGGCGAATGGAAAACTGTAGAAGATTTAGCAGACATCTATGTCACGTGGGGAAGCTGTGCTTACAGCCGCAATTTCCATGGTGAGAGTATGAAAGAGGAATTTATCAAACGCTTCAGTGGTGTTGAAGTGACTGTCAAAAACATGCCTGATCGGGAAATTGACGTTTTTGATATCGATGATGTGTATGGTTATTTAGGTGGATTAAATGCCTTTACCAGAGCGTATGGTAAAAAAGATGTCATGTCGGTTGTCGGCGACAATTCTGACCCTGGGCGGCTGAAGATAAGAGATGCTGCTGAAGAATGCCGCTACATATTCCGCAGTAAGATTCTGAATCCTAAATATTTGGAAGGGCTCAAAGAACATGGCTACCGTGGAGCCGGAGAACTGGCCAAGGTCACTGAATATATGGTGGGCTGGGACGCGACCTCCGATATCATTGATGACTGGATGTACGAAGAGGCTGCTGAAAAGTTCCTTTTTGAGGAAGAGACTAAAGAATGGTTGAAAGATGAGAATCCTTACGCGCTGATGGAAATGCTCAATCGGTTACAGGAAGCGATTGAACGCGGCCTCTGGCATGCAGAAGAAGAGACTGTTTCCAAACTTAAAGATCTATATTTAGAAACAGAAGAAAGACTGGAAGAAGTCACTGATCGCTGATGGACGTCCAAGTCTATTCAGTTTAGGTAGAGCTTAAGCCAGATCGTGCAGCACGTCCTTTTTGTAGATGAGTAAGTGCTTCTGAAGACTTTACAGTCTCAAAATCACTAACGGCGTCTTTTAAGATGATGTGCGGTCTGCCATCATCATATATTACTTTGGAATCCACCCCATAGACGATTTTTAACCTCTCTTCAGTGATTACCTCTTCAGGGGATCCAACTGCACAAATGCTCCCTTCATACATCATAATCAGCTTGTCAGAATATTTAGCAGCAATGTTGAGATCATGGCTGATCATGATAACAATCATATCTTTATCAATGGAGAGATCTCGTAAAATGCGAGTGACTTCCAT
Source organism: uncultured Methanomassiliicoccus sp. (assembly GCA_905203995.1). Taxonomy (GTDB): domain Archaea; phylum Thermoplasmatota; class Thermoplasmata; order Methanomassiliicoccales; family Methanomassiliicoccaceae; genus Methanomassiliicoccus_A. The sequence goes on from CAJKXZ010000012.1 coordinate 11,714, forward strand.
CTGATGACGTATGTCTAGATTGGAAGTGGGTTCATCAAGAAGGAGTATTCGTGGTTCCTGAACAAGGCCGCGGGCAAGCATTACTTTTTGATGCTGACCAGCGCTGAGTTCGTCAAACGGTCTCATTGCTAAATGTTCAATGCCCATCAGTTTTAGAGTATCATAGACAATCTCCAAGTCTTTGTCTGTAGACTTCCAATTACTGTGGGGGTGTCGTCCCATAAGGACTGTATCTACAACGGTGAGTGGAAAAGTATCATTGGCAGCATAGGGAACATATCCTATTTTTTTGGCTAGATTTTTAAGAGGCAGGTCTTTAACATTTTCTTCATCGATTAAGACTGCACCAGCAGTAGGAGTCAATATTTTGTTAATGCAGTGGATTAATGTTGATTTTCCAACGCCGTTGGGACCCAAAATCGAAATGAATTCTGCCTTATCAGCATTCAAGCAGATGTCTTTGAGCACAGGTGTGCTGGAATAGCTGAATTCTAAATTATATATCTTTAATCTCAAATGCTCCCCACCCACGTAATAGGATATATTATCCAATATGTAATGATCAAAGGACTATATAAACAATCTGAATTGTTTATGATCATAGTATAATGTGAATTTTGAAAGACGTAGTCAGCAGAGTGTGTCTAATTAGTATTGTGAGCTAGCTCTTGCACTTTTTATTTTTGGACGCTGTCGCCTCTTTTGCCAGAGTTTAATTGTTTTATTGTCCCCTGAACAATGATCATTTACTGACAATCCATTTTAGCCAGATCACCAAATACTACGCGAGCGTAGTGTAGCTGGTTATCACTTAACTTTGCCAAGGTTAGAACTCGGGTTCGAATCCCGGCGCTCGCACCAGTATGGACAAACACTCACACACCATGCACATGAATAAGTGACCAGTTGACAATCATAAATGCAGATGAGTAAAATCCATAAATTGAGTATTTGAATGAAATAAAAAAGGTGCTATAAGCACCTAAAGGTTTAATTTGCGATCATGCTGCTGGTGATAAGAAATACACCATCTTTTGTAACATCATAATTGGCTTCATGAAGATTGTCAACAAAAGTGTCAATGTACTGTTGATGAAGTTTTTCACCATAATCTTCACCGAAAATTTCAGGGTAGAAGATCTGCGCCATATATGCAATTCTTAAACCTACTGGCATATTTCCATTTAAGATGAAATAATTACCATCTTTATAGGCACCCATGTCTTTAAAATATTGGCTATAAGTATTCCATACTTTCTGGACATCTATCGGCCCATAACCGATGCTTCGAGCATGAATTATGAAATCGGGATCATACTTAAGAAGCCATTCTTGACCAAGATCAAACTTCTGGGTAGTAGTGTTCCAATCAGCAATATTCTTCGATCCTGCCAATTCTGTAGCTGCATAGTAATCAGAAATTGTTCCACCGACATAATTCGTCATCGTTACACTGATGGAAGTAACACGATCTGCATCAGCCAATATGCCTTTACCGACTTTAGAGTCAATGTAGTTAATGATGTCATCTGTGAACTTGGCATAGGCTTCAGCTCGTTCTTCTAAATTCAAAAGATATCCCAGCGTCAAAGCGCCAGAAATTGTGTCTAAACCATCAGAAGCCGCAACACGGATGACCTCGATTTTACCGGTATTGGTAAATTCTTTTTCATTTTCAAGATATGAAGCACTATCTTGGGTGATGATTGCCTGCACACCATCTAACTTAGACACTAATTCAAAATCTGCCTTGAAAGCGCTATCACTTATCCGCGGTAAATCGATGAGATCAGAATAAAGAACAGAATCCAAATCGCCACCTTGGATGCCCAAAATCTTCTCTGAACCGCCGATGGCTTTTACCATTGCCAATACGTTGGTTCCAACTACTACAATATTTTCCACAGGATAATTCACTGATTTAATCTCATCGCGGGCGTTTTTGTAATAGATTTTCATGGGCTTCTTATCGATCATCTCTTTTACCCAATCAATGTCTTTTTGATCGATAAGGCCGTCTTGATTGGCATCAGCATAAAGATGTTCTCGAGAATCTTCTTCACCAGCAATGATCTTTTCGAGCATTGCAAGGTCTTGTTCATCAATGGTGTCGTTATCGTCTGCATTACCATAAATCTTGAGTCTGACCTTATCTTCTACGGGGTCAGAAGCAGAGCTGTCGTTATTGATAAGAATCACTGCGCCGACACCGGCGATTGCAATGACGATAACAACCACTGCTGCAATTATTTTATTATTCATATGGATCACTTGGATGTAATATCCAAATGATATATGTGCTGTTGAGTATTTATAAATACTTATTAACTAACGATTATTTCCACGCACTTTTTCTTTGTTTAATCAAAAGAAGAATGAATAGTGGACCACCAATGATCGCGGTAATTACGCCTACTGGTAAACCAGTGCTCCCTGCCTCTTTAGCTAGGCAGTCTGCGCAGATGAGCATAGCCGCACCAAAAGCAGCACTGGCTGGAAGAAGATAGCGATTATCCGAACCAACGAAAATTCTTACTACGTGCGGGGCGATCAAGCCAACAAAACCAATAGTACCAGTAAAACTCACAATAGCTGCTGTAACTAATGAAATGACTAATAGGCAATACACGCGGAGGGCATCGGCATTTACACCAAGACTGATAGCAGCCTTATCGCCGGCAACAAGCACGTTTAATTTCTTTGAAACCAGCATCAAGAGGATTATGCCAGCGATAGACATTGCAATGACCACAGGGATATTATCCCAAGTGGCCTTTCCCAGTGTTCCTACATTCCAGATGTATACTTCTGCCAGATCTTCCGGATTGGCGATAAGCATTAGTAGTGTAGTAGTAGCACTGAAGATGTACATTACTGCAATACCTGCTAAGATCATCGAAGTGGGTGTTGGTTTACGGAATTTTGAAATAAGAACAATAATCACAGCGGGAATGAGTGAGAAGATGAAAGCATTGACAACAATTGCTGATTGTCCGCTCAATGAGGGAAATACGCAGAAGCCAAGGATGATTGCAAGAGCAGCCCCTAAAGATGCACCGGATGAAACTCCAGTTGTATAGGGATCAGCAAGGGGATTACGCATCATGCTCTGCATAGCCGCTCCGCAGACTGCCAATCCTGCTCCAACGGCAATAGCCATTAAAGCTCGTGGCAGACGCAAATCCCACACCACATGATCTTTCATTGAACCAGGATCGGCGTTGCCCAACAGGTGATTCCAGATGATTTCATAGGACTCAAAAAAGCCAACATCGTATTTTCCAAAAGAGACGGCCAGCCCCATTACAACTATTGCTGCGATTATGCAAACAAGGATGAAAAGTAGCTTTTTGAAAAGATAAATGTGATATTCATGCTTCAAACTACTGAGGTCTGCTGCCATGTTTACCAGACCTCCTTTTTCTTTTTCAGAATCAAATAGAGGAAGAGCGGGCCACCCAAAAAGGCCATGATAACCCCAACCGGAAGACTACTGGGTGAGACGATGACGCGAGCGATTACATCAGCACTTAATAATAAAGCGGCACCGAAAGCCATCGAAGCAGGTATCAGATAACGATTGTCCGCTCCGATAACCATTCTGACAATATGAGGAGCAACAAGTCCAACAAAACCAATAATGCCCGTGTAGCTAACAATGGCGGCTGTCATGATAGATAATAGAATTAATAGAATCATGCGGAAATTTGCCGCATCAAGCCCGAGACTTTTAGCACTGTTATCCCCCAAGGTAAGAACGTTAAGTTTTCTTGCGGAAAGGCCAATGAGGATTGAACCTACTAAAGTAATGACGAACATCATCGGCAGATCGATCCAGGCAGCGTTTTCTAAAGATCCGATCTGCCAGAGATAAGCGGTACTGATATCCTCAGCATCAGAAGAAACAAGCACCAAGGTATTCATGGCATTGAAAACATAAGAAATGGCCGTGCCTGCAAGGATCATTGTAGCCGGTGACCCGTTGCTATAACGGGAAATGAAAATAATAATCAATGCGGGTACGAGCCCACAGAGGAAGGCATTGGTAACTATCCCATATTGTCCCAATACTGAAGAAACACTTAAACCCATAACGAGCGCAGCAATTGCTCCAAAACAGGCTCCAGAAGAAATCCCGGTTGTATATGGATCAGCAAGGGGATTATTCATTACACTCTGCATAGCAACCCCGCCGACTGCCAATGCTATGCCAGCAATAATCGCCATAATTATGCGGGGAAGACGAATATTCCAGACTGCATAATCATCCCACCACTCTACTGAATTATCTGGATAGACGACACCACAGAGATGATTGTAAATCAATTTATATACTTCAAAAAAGCCGATATCTCGTCCGCCCAGAGTAGCAGCTATTCCTGCTACGATTAGAACTATCAAGCAACAAAAGGCAATGAATATAATTTTTCTAAAGATGTATTCTTGATATTTCTCTTTCAACTGGGCTTTTTCAAGATCCAACAAATTCTCCCCTAGTTAACTAATATTACCATATTGTATGCTATCTTGGATGTATATTCCAATAAAAGACTTTTACTATTTATAGCATACGTTTGTTTTATTAGCTGACGGGTGCAATTGCTTTTGACGAGTAGTTTTTTTATTAGTGGATGATAAAAATGGTTAAATATGTAGACCATATTACCTAATTTCGTATAATATTGGATGTATTAACCATCTAATTATACCAGATGTTAATGAGGAGTTGCATGCCGCTCGAAGATGGACAGTTTGAGAATGTAATTGTTGTCAATAACTTGATGAAAAAGTTTGGAAATTTCGTTGCGGTTAACGGTCTGAATCTAACGGTCAAAGAAGGTGAAATTTTCGGTTTTCTGGGACCAAACGGCGCCGGAAAGACAACAACAGTAAGAATCTTATCTACACTGACGGGTTTTGATGCTGGTGAGGTTATTGTCGATGGCTATGATCTCCTCAAAGATCCTCTGAATGCTAAAAGAAGAATGGGCGTTATTCAGCAACACATCAGTCTTGATAAGGATCTTACTGTGAAAGAAAATATGATCCAGCACGCCATGTATCATAAAATTCCCCCGTCTGCAAGAAATGAAAAAATTGCGGAGCTGGCCCACTACGTTGGTCTCGAAGACTATCTAGACCGAATGGTCGAGTCTCTTTCAGGAGGTTGGAAGAAACGAGTGGCCATTGTCTGTTCTTTGATACATAATCCTAAAATCTTATTCCTTGACGAGCCGACAGTAGGCTTAGACATTCAGGCCCGCCGCTTGCTGTGGGATTTGATTAGGAAGCTGAATCATGATGGGACTACGATCTTTCTGACCACCCATTACATCGAAGAAGCAGAAGCATTGTGTGATCGCGTAGGCATTATCAATCACGGCAAGATCATTGCATTAGGAACGCCAACTGAACTTTGCGGGGTCATCGGCGCCACTGCCGTGGAATGCTATGGTGCTGATGGTAAGACTACCTACCACTACTTCTCTAATCGTGAAGAAGCTAATGATTTTGCCAGAACAATCCCCGATGGAACGACGGTAACTATCAGAAATACCAACTTGGAAGATTGCTTTGTTGAACTGACTGGGGAAACCGTGGGGGATATGCGATGATTGAGTTTCTCAAGGAAGTTTATTATGTCTCTTGGGCCGACCTACGTTTCATCAGACACAATTTCCTTACTATCTTAGTCACCAGTCTTGTCAGCCCCCTACTTTATTTGATTACTTTTGGTTATGGTCTTGGCCGCGGCATCAGCAGCGGAGATGTCAGTTATGTAGCCTTCGTGATTCCGGGAATTGTCGCACTCTCGTCACTTTCTTCTTCATTCTCATCCACCTCAACGCGGATTAATGTCCAGCGGCTCTATTATAAGAGCTTTGACGAGATGATGATGTGTCCGCTGCGGCCTTCAGCAATTATTCTTGGCAAATCAATGATGGGCGTAATCCGCGGACTGTTGAGCTGCAGCATCATCTTCACTATGGGTCTATTGATTGCTCCCGAGCTGATGCTGACACCGCTCTTCATTGTCTGTCTGCTGATCTCCTGCTTCTCTTCTTCCTTTTTAGGTGTATTAGCAGCACTGCTGGCCAAATCGCATCAAAACCTTGCTACTTTCAACAGCTTAGTGATTCTGCCGATGACTTTCTTATGCGGTACTTTCTTCTCTGTGTCTTCGGTGCCAACGATCTTTCAATATGCACTTTACCTCTTCCCGCTGACACATTCTAGTTTGTGTATCCGCGCTTCGGCATTAGGTTGGGAATTTCCTTGGACTTCATTACTCGTGCTCATCGCCTTCGGCATTGTCTTCTATGCAATCGATGTTTACCTGCTGAAAACAAGGAAAGTATGAGGCCATTGTGGGGAAAAGAGGGCTTAGGAACAGTAATATTTAAATGGAAGAAGAATATCTCTGGGATACTACGCGAGCGTAGTGTAGCTGGTTATCACTTAACCTTGCCAAGGTTAGAACTCGGGTTCGAATCCCGGCGCTCGCACTTTTTATCTTATTTTTTGATACTTGTCATCCCCTTTGCACAGAGTTCAACTGTTTTACTGTGCCCATGTTGGCAATGATCGTTCGCAGACAAGTCATCGTTAACCAGATTAACAGAATGATGATTGCAAAGGCTTCTAAGAAAGGGAATGTCTCTACATACGCTACCGCGACGGTACTGACAATCAAGAGAAAGGTGATTGCGGCCGGGACGAAGTCTCTGTGTTTCAGATCAATGAACATTCTGATGATTGCTGACAAAGCAGCTAAGATGAAGAGTGAATATGCTGAAAGATTGTGCGGCCAGCCAGTATTTTCAGTGAAACTGCCAACACCAATGAGAAAAGCTCCCGCCAAGCTAATAAGCAGATAACTTATCCTTTCAAAAACTGGTTTGCTGTAATATGTTGACAAGAGGCCGTAGGCACAAAGGAGTACACCGGCAATGATGCTGCCATAATTAAAGAAGTAACGAGCATACGTATCAGATACACCTAGGTCACTTACCATGTTTGTACCAAAGGTCCAGGAAGAATCGATAAGAACGGCGCATAGCCAGCATAAGGAAAATACAGCTATCCCCAGTAAGCCAATGAATGTTGACCCCCTGAGATCTAATCTAAACTGCATACAGCAATATGAAAACACAGTAAAATATGTTCTTCCCCAGTCTAATGCCCTGTTTCCTACTTTGAACTGGGAGAATTTGTGCAGTCACTTAATGACATCTACCAGGAAAAATGCGTGAGTTGTCGACAGACGAAGAAAGAAAGAGTGCTGCTGGCAGCCCTGCGTGAGCGGCCAGCATATATTCACAAAAATTTTATTCAACGGGACTGGTCTTTTCGAGTTTAAGAGCAAGATCTTCCAAATCACTTTTTTCTACATTGCTGTATGAGCTACCGACATCAAAAGTCCCGTCTTTGTTGACAGAAACCTTTGTTTTTAATCGGAAGCTCAGCAGGGCAGAGATGAAGTCATTATTGGCTACCTGTGCCCAATTAAGCTTAAACTCGACTTCGTTGGAAACTGTCACTCTCAAAACTAAGCGGGCCCAGCAGGGATGAACGAAAAAACCTTCTTTGTCGGTAGGCATGGCGGCGATTTCATTATCATCCCAATTTTCATAGTCCTCCTCATTCTCAATGGCCGCTAACCGCTTGAGATAATTAGCTATCCCTTCTTTATCTAAAGTATATTGACGATAGTAGACTGGCCGATTTCCAATGTTGATCAGTAAGTCTACTTTTTCTGGATAGAGATAGGAACGCAAATCATACTTCGATCTCATGCGGGTTCGCCTCAGCCATTTTTACGATCAGTCTTTGTCCCCAACAAGAATGTAGTCACGGGCTTTTTTCCGCAGCAGAAGCACAAATGCCAGTCCGCTGAAAATAGCGATAAACTCTTCCGGCCAGGGATATTTCACACCTTCAAAGAGGTTCAGTCCTAAAGCGTTAGTGGCGGCAATGATTCCTTCCCAAGTACCGCTAAGATCAGCAGGGACGAGATGGAAGCCAAAGAGGCAATAGATACCAACGGCACAAATCACTACCAGGAGTGCCATATTTGCATAATACAGCATCTTTTTATTGCTTCCCCGCGTAAAGAATAGCACGGCTAAGATGATCAGCGAAATAACCGCTAAAATAGCAAAGATCACTGCGAAAGTGGTAAAGCCTGCTGCCGGTGAGCTGAAAGCTCCTTGGGGGATGTTCTCGCCAAAAAAGCTCAGTAATTTGACATCACTGGCCTGAGAAAGCATTACATTGAAGACTGCAAAAGCCAAAGCAAGAATGATTGCTGCCAGCTGCAGGCCGAAAGTTATCACATTAGCTAGTGATATTCGCCCGATATTCAAGCAAAGACCTTTTGCCGCTTTGCCTGCTGCCGGCGGATTGCTGTTTTCTTCACAAGTATTTTCCATAAGTGGTGATAGGTGATAATAATTGATAAAAGGATAGTAGGTTATCTTCAGTAGAGATAAAATTTTAATCATGCGCGAAAAATGAAGAAAAATTGCTCTGTTTTAAGCAATGAAGTGAAAATCAACAAGCGCCCGAACCGTTTTAAGCAACAAGGTTATGCCAAACCATTCATGGAATATTTAGCGCTGCCCTGCAAATCCGCCCTCCATCCCAACAAACACCGCATGCCTTGTGCTTGGGATCTTAATATCTATCGTGGCTGTGAGCACGGCTGCCGTTACTGCTATGCCCTTTATTCTCATGATTATCTCAATGATAGTGACCGTCGTTTTTTTGACCGCGTATATTATAAATCCAATATCGCACAGGTGTTAGAAAAAGAATTATCAGCTAAAAGCTGGAAGCACGAAGCGGTAAATATCGGAGGAGTAACCGATTCCTATCAGCCGCTGGAAGAACAGCTGCAGATCATGCCAGAAATTTTAAAAGTGCTAATCAAACACAAGACGCCGGCAATAATCGCAACTAAGTCCAATCTCATTCTGCGAGATCTTGATTACCTGTGTGAATTAAGCACCGTAGCCGATCTTAAAGTCTCACTGACGATAACCACCATGGATGAGAGTCTGCAGCGGCAGTTGGAACCACGGGCAACTTCTCCCCAGCGGCGAATGACCGCGTTGAAAAAGCTGGTTGACAGCGGGATTTCAGCTGGCATCACTTTGATGCCGGTCATCCCCCATCTTACTGATTCCTATGAAAATCTAGAAGCAATTTATCAGAGTGCTTCTGCAGCTGGTGTCGAATATATCAGATCCCACCTGTTGTATCTCATCGGCAAGACGCGGGGCAGCTTCTTGAGTTTTCTCAACACTTATGATGAACAAATTTATCGCCAGGTAAAAGATCTCTACCGTACACAGGATCCTCCCGCAGCGTATCGCCGAGAGTTTTATGCCAAAATGCGTTCGTTAAGAGAAAAGTATCAGATCCCCGGCTGGTCCAGTCTGAAGATGCCGGAAAATTCCAGCCTGCAGACCAGTCTTCTAGATTTCCGCGGGATATGAATGCATCTATTTTCAAAATACAAGAGTTTGAGCATCAGTAAAGCGGAAGATCCCCCGTAAGCGGATCTACTTTTTCAGCAGTCTGCGGCTCTAAGGCCAGACAAGTAATGGTCGGAACCCCGCTGAATTCCGTGTAGCCCGCATCGCAGATTACTGCCGAGATGAGACCTGCTTCCTTAGCCTTGCGGTCAATCGCTAACAATTCTTCTTCAGAATTGACGCTGACACAGACCTTCTTCATACCTAAGTTGAACCAGTTGCTGAGTGGAGTGGGGTTTTTATCCGCGTTGTCAAGAACTACTCTGCCTTCTGCTGGTTTAATGTCTCCCAACCGCTGTTCTTTTTCCAGAGCCATGAGTGTAGCGATGACGCATGCGTGACTTGCTTGAGCAGCAACTTTACCTTTACTCATCTTTAAATCTTTGCGGACGACGATCATCTGTTTAGCTGCTTCTTGGCCCAAGCCTAATTTACTCATCAGCTGCTCAAAAACGCCCATATTAATCGCATATTTCAAGAAACAATATAATAAATATCTTTCCAATCAGCAAGTAACATTATTTCAGACAACATTCTGAAATAACCATCTGATCATTCGCCTGCCTTTCGACTTACTGGAACCCTCAGTACAGTCTTAAGCTTCTCCGGAGCAACTCGCCGGGGATCTGAAAGATAGATCTCATGATGTTTCCGGACTGCCCCTGATACGTCGATCAGATCATTATTTTCAATATATTTTTCAATCTCGCAGAGCGTTTGGTATTCATCATCGTAGGGACCAACATGCAGCATCTGGACGCATAAGCCTTCTTCAAAAGTCTCATCAAAACGGAGTTTAGTATAATCAAGATCCACTTTCTTCTTTGAGGCTTGTGCAAGTGTCCATTTATATACCTCATCAGTAACAAAATCCGGCTGGCGGATCATAGACGTCCACAGCCACGTTGACTTTGGCTGAGAGAGGTCCAACGCCGAACCTTCTGACCACCATAAACTCTCCAGCGGTGGAACTACATATTCAAAATAATCTGCTGGTTGTTTACCCTGCATCTTACTCATTTTGATGGTGAAAGTTACGGAATATAACAGCTCGACTGCCTTTTGGTAATCTTCACCCGCGGGAGCACCATGACCATCAATCATGAGCATTTTCATCGCTGGCACTTGAACCAGCATTGGTTTCTGCTTGGGCAGGTATAAATCCTTATATTCCTTTTTAAAATCGAATTTTCCCGTCATGGTGTTCCTCACTACAAAGCATTCTCGATATTGAATAGTTTCTACAAGCTCCAGTAGTTTTGTTACTTCACAAAGAGAGACCTGGATTTTCAACAGTTGGTATTTTTTAAAATCGTTACTGCCGTTGACAGAAAAATTCCTTAATGCTGGTTTTTCCCATACAAAACTTAAAACAAGGAGAAATGCCTTTTACCCTCATGATCTCCGCGGATCCTTTCAAAAAATATGCCGAGGCACTTTTAGAAAAAGGAGTGTTAAGCGTAAAGATCATTGAGCCACAGACCATTGAGACTGCCCCCTGGGTAGCTTTCAAGTGTCAGTTTGGTTGCCCGCACTACGGTAAAAACCTCTGCTGTCCGCCTCATGCACCAACTTATGAGCAGACAAGGAAAATCATTGACAGTTATCAGACTGCGCTGCTTTTTCACACTCATGAACGGCAGCGTGTTACTGAAATGGCCGAGGAGACTGCTAAGCTGATGTTTTTTGACGGCTATTATAAAGTCATCGCTTTCGGCAGCGGCCCCTGTACGCTATGTAAAGAATGTACACTCCAAGGTTGCATAAACCCCGCCAAGGCAAAACCTTCGATGGAAGCCTGCGGCATCGATGTTTTTCAGACGGTACGTAACAACGGCTATGAGCTCAATACTTTAGCCGACAGACAGAGCCAGAGCGATAATTTTGGACTTATTCTTATTTATTAAGAAAGTTCTGAACTTATCCATCCAACTATTTTTTAAGAGATATACGGCAATATATTTTTAATTCCATAATATTTTAATAGATGTTTTTAGCTCGACTATACATCCAACTACTAATTAGGCAATAGCCAGCATGAAGCGGTTGGTTGAAATGGTGACGACGTATGGTTACACGAATTGCCGAGCTTCATCTTAGTTCCTTGTACTTTCCCGCCGAGTCTAAACCCGCTCTGCATGATCTTGACTTAATTATCAACCAAGGCGATTTTATTGTCATCACTGGTCCCCCGGCAAGCGGAAAATCGTTGCTCCTGCATTGTCTAACTGGCGCGGTGCCGCATTATTTTCCAGCACAGCTGAAGGGTGAAGTTATCGTCAAGGGCTGCACAGACCTCCAACGGTTGGCTGAACGCGTCGGTCTGCTGGGCTATATGATGCAGGAACCCCAGAGTCAGATAATTTACGAAGATGTGTACGAAGATGTCGCCTTTGGACCAGGAAACCTCTGTCTAGCTAAAAGCGAAATAGATGCAAGAGTCCACGAGAGTCTGCGCTTAGCGGGCATTGAAGACTTGATTAAGGACAATGCCAAAGAGCTTTCCGGCGGCCAGGCACAACGAGTTGTCTTAGCTGGTGTGCTGGCTCTTGGTGCCGAATTCCTGCTTTTAGACCAGCCTACTGCAGAGTTAGATCCTGCGGGGCGGAAGGCAGTCTATGAGGCTTTGGGCAAGCTCAATCGTGAACGAAACCAGACAATCTGCGTAGTAATGGACCGAAGTAGGGAAGTTCTACAGTATGCCAACCGCGTTCTTTTGATGGATAAGGGTACGATTGCCGGTGAATTCTCACCTCAGCAATATCTGCTAATTAAAAATAAACACAGCATAGAACACAAGACAAACTGTCCAAAGCAGTATGGAGAAATCATCGCGGAATTTATTGACGTTTCATATAGCTATAAAAATGGAAATGTGGGTTGTGAAGCCCTGAATTTTTCACTCAGAAAACAGGAGTTTGTTACTCTCATTGGAAACAATGGCTCCGGAAAAACAACTCTGGCCCGACTCTTTGACGGTTTGCTGATGCCCAGCAAGGGAAGCATCATCCTTTTTCAACAGCTGATGAATAAAAAGAATCATTCCGAGGTCAGAAGGAAAATAGGTTTTCTTTTTCAGAACCCTGATTATCAGATCTTTTGCGATACTTGCTCGGAAGAGATCGCCTTTAGCCTTCGCCTAGCGGGATTTTCTGAAGAAGAAATTGTTTTGCGGATAACAAAGGCCCTGGAAATAGTCGGGCTTACCGACTCTCGTGAAGTTCATCCTCAACGGCTTAGTCGCGGGCAGCGGCAGCTTCTAGCTTTGGCCTGCATCTTTGCCGGCGATTATTCTTTGATCATCGCTGACGAGCCCACTTCTGGTTTGGATGAAGAACAAGGTGCCTTGATCATGCAGCATCTGCAGGAACTTAACCAGCAGGGAAAGACGGTTCTCTTCATAACGCACGATCTTTCCCTTGTTGCAGACTATGCTCAGCGCATCATGGTCATGAACAAACGCCAGCTGGTATGTGATTTTGCCAGAGAAGATCTTGCGGATTATGCAAAGCAGCTGCAGGAACTGCAAATTGATTTGACAAGGCAGAAGGGGTGAGTCGATGTCTCTGCTGCCTGCTTATGATAAGAACAATCGCTTTATTGCCGTTGTTGACCCGCGTACTAAAGCACTCTGGATGACGACGTTGATTCTCCTGTCATTTTTATCTGACAGTATTTTGGAGATGGTTGTGATTCTGCTCTTAATTCCTGTTTCCTCAGTAATTATGAGACAGAAATTAGCAACTTACAAAAATGTTCTGCCCATCCTCTTAATCATCGCCAGCCAGCTGGTGTTTTTACAGATTCTTTTTTGCCGCCAAGGAGAAATCATTCACTCTTGGTGGATTTTGGATATCTATAGCCAGGCGTTGCCGCTGGCAGCAGTTGGAATTCTGCGCACCAGCACGATTGTTTTAGCGGTAATGCAGTTCCTTTCTTTCACTTCCGCACTTGATCTGCAGCTGCTGCTGATGAAATGTGGACTGCCTTACAAATATGCAACATTGGCCGCACTGGGTATTCGCTTTATGCCCTTGATTGAAGATGAATTTGAGGCGATTAAAGACAGTCAGAGTGCAAGAGGGTTGAGCATGAACTCAATGGTGGACAAACTCCGAAATCTGCCTTCGATGGCTATGCCCTTACTTTATCGTTCAATGCGCTGGTCGCAAAACACTGCACTGGCAATGGAGCTCCGGGGATTTGGTAAACACCGAGAGCACACTTTCACAAAAGAACTGCGTCTGCGTTACTGGGACACGATTCCCAGTATCGCCATGACCGTTTCAATATTTTTTACAATAATCTACTAATGGAGGTAAAACTATGGAAACAAAAACGGTAAAATCAGAATATTGGCGGACGGATACACGATCACTGGTCGGCGGTGTCTTTATGGGCATCGTCTTTACCATCATCTGTGTTGTGGCAGACGTCATTGACGCCGTCCTCGATCCCAGCCTGGCGCTGCTGGGCGGCATGACCTGGGCCATATTTACGGCGATCATCGCCATGATCTATGGGCAGCCAGCAGGAATAATCGGTGGTGCGATGCAGGCTTTGATCAGCATGGCGACGGGCATGTCTCCGCTGGGCTTTTTCTTCATTTTCGCCAACTGTGTCGGTTCGGTTGTCTACTACTCCCTCGCCGTTAAACTACAGATGAGCAACTTGAAACAATATTTTTCAATTCAGTTCATCACTAGTCTGGTAGGTTTCTTTTTTGTTGGCATTGGTTTGATGACCGTATATACCCTACCATTCAATGTTGCACTGGCTTGCAGCTTGATTGGCGTCGTTGTGACCATCATCATTGCGCCACCGCTAAATAAGAAAATTATTGAAAAAATGAGAAAATCTGGGTTGAGCTGAAAGGCTCTTCCATCATTCTTTTTATCTTTCAAGTGGTGTATTTTGCAAGATCTCTATTGGAGAATAAATATTGAATTATACTCCTTAAGTCCGTTAAGGCAAAGGCAACGGTGGAAATTATTTTTAATGGCATGAAGATGCAGATCTTGTTTTGGTGAAGTTATGAATCTTAAAGGAAAAAGAGTTGCTGCGACCGGAGCTTTCCAGTCGGCAAAAGCAATTAGGACGTCTGGCCTGATTATCTTGATTTTTGGGCTAGTCGCACTGTTGATTCTGCTGCCGATCCTTGCTGAAATGCATGACGATTCTGAAGTTTTCCGGGGTGAAGTGTTCTTCAGCATGGGCAGTGGTGAATTTTTAATGATGATCGCCGCGATCGTTGTTGTCTTACTGACAGTAATTGTTCTGGGCGCGAATCAGTTATACTGCAGCTTCCGTGCTAAAAACATCGGGGAAGATGCTATTCTGAAAGAAGTGGCTATCTCCCCCAACAATAATCCCTCCGTCTGCTATATGGCGATCTTAGAGGATGCCGGTAGTGAGTCGAATTGTCAAAAAGCGGCTAGCCCACAACCGTCGGCAGATGCGGAAGCTGCTCCCGCCGGAACCTCATTCTGCACCGGCTGCGGTTCTCAGCTTGCCAGTGACGAACTGTTCTGTAGTAAATGCGGGAAAGCAAAGAAACAATAAATCCTTTAATCTTTAAAAGCCAGGAGCCGTTGAATCAACTGCTTTCTGGTCTTTCTATTTTTCATTTTGAACCTAACTTAAAAGGAAAGGTGACTTCTGAAAAGCATGAGGCGGCAGATCATGTTTCGATAGAGGTAAATAGTGAGAAGGCTAAGGGGGAATCTATGTCAAACATATGGCATAACATAAACCCTGCAAGAATTAATCCTGATGATTTCATCGCCGTAATCGAAATCGAAAAGGGCTCCAAAAATAAGTATGAGTTAGACAAGGAAACCGGCAACATCATTTTAGACCGTATCCTGCACACTTCTACCCATTATCCCGCTAACTATGGTCTCATCCCCCGGACACTGGCGGATGACGACGATCCTCTTGACGTCTTAGTCCTCTGCAGCGAGACAATTCATCCTTTAAGTCTGGTGCGATGCTATCCTATCGGAGTGATCTCGATGATGGACAGCGGCAAACTGGATGAGAAGATTATTGCTATTCCGTTCAGTGATCCTACTTACAACAGCTACAAAGATATCAGCGAACTGCCGAAACATATCTTTGACGAAATGCGGCACTTCTTCCAAGTCTATAAGAGTCTTGAAGGAAAAGAAACAGTGGTCAATGAAGTTCAAGGTCCCGAAGAGGCCAGAGCAATTATTGAAAAATGCCGTGAAGCTTATATTGAAAAATTCTGTAAATGAGCAATCATTTACACCCCTTTTTTATTATTCGGCCAGTGTCAGAGTGCATATTTTAAGAGGAGTGCGGTAAGCTAGTAACTTGCGGCACCTTAAAGCTACTTTTCCCGCAGATCTGGACATTATCAACAATGAAATTATCTGGAGAGATTATATTAGTCAATAAACATAATGCAATCTTGTGTATTGTGTTAAACTTCTTATCGGGGAAATGGAAGGCGGCAACTCCTGTTTTAAGATCCTTCCCCCAGAATTTAGAGGTCCTGACAGCGGCGTCGAATGTGAGATCATTCAATGCACCAATCTCGCCGGGGAAGGGGGATGCGCTTTAATCCGTGTGATGGATCCGCAGGGCACTTTACAAGACATTACTGAGAAACAATTTTACAGCAATGAGATGGGTGAATGCACAATTGACCGGATTTCCAGCCACCAGTTGATGGCGATGGTGATGAACAACAACTGCCAGCTCTCAAAGATCGTTTCGGAATCCGGCTGCATGATCACTTCGGCAGTAGCTACCGAAGACAATGAAGATATTTGCTGGACAGTTATCGGCCCCAATTCAGTATATGTTTCAAATCTTATCAAACGGCTCAATGCTGAAGGGTTTAGTACCGAAAGAAAATCATCGTTTCAGTCCGACTATGTTGCCTTTTTATCAGACCGCCAAGAAGAAGCTTTGCGGGTAGCTGTCGAAAATGGCTATTATGAAGTGCCGCGAAAAATCAACTTAGACGAGCTCTGCGTACTTTTAAATTGTTCCAAGTCCACTTTGGATGTCACGCTGAGAAATGCCGAAAGAAAAGTCATAACGCATCACGTCCTGCAAAACCGGGAAACTGTGATTAATAGAAAAAAATAAAACAGGCCACACAGGGCCTGGCAGTTTAGAATTCTCTGAGGACTTTTGACATCGCCAGCACATTTTCATAAGCTGTGCCGACCGGAATATCACAGCCAGAACCAAAGAGGTAGCCCTTTTTGCCGCCGGCTTCAAGAAGTTTCCGTGTGTTCTGCATCACATCTTCAGGAGTGCCACAGTACAAGATTCCGGCGGGATCCAGATTGCCAATAATCGCCATCCGTTCACTCATCTGCTTGACGCTTGCGCCGATGTCGACCTGGTAATCGACTGAGAAAGCGGCACAGCCGGTATCAGCGACGATTTCCAGACGGTCACTGGTGTTTCCGCAGATATGATCAATTTGGGTTTTTCCGCCTTTGCGTACCACATCACCGAGTGCTTTCATCGACACCGCTGAAAAGTTTTCATAATCGGCAGCCGAGATCAAGTCGCCAGAGGCAGTGGGATCGCAGATAATGATGGCGTCGGTATCCCACGTCACCATCTCTTCGACAAAGGTAGTGAGAATCTCCAGAGACTTGTTGATGAGGCTGTGCACGAAATCTTCCTCGATTATGCAGTCCATCATCAGCTGCTCGACACCTCTGAGTTCACCAGAGAGTGTAAAGGGTGATAATAGGGAACACATGAGAAAATGTTCTTTACCCAGTTCTTTTGCCATCACGGCTGCCGTATCTTTAGCGCCGGCAAAACGATAGAAACCATTGAGATCGGGGAGTTCGAGTTTATCGAGCTTTCCTGGTTCATCGATGATATGGGTGATGGTGGGAATCGTTCCATGTTCGGGAATACTCACGCCGCAGCCCATGGCTTCCGCCGGCAGCAGCCAGTCCCACATAACTTCCACGGCATCCAGGCCGCAGGGCTCGACAATTTTGAATTGCGCCTCCGCTGCTAACTGGGGATTTTTAATGGAGTCGATGACTGATACTCCCGCTAAGTTTAGTGCCCAATAACCTTGAAACGGCGGGCAGAAAGGTATTCTCTCCACTTCTTCTCTCCGCAAGGCCGCCTCGACTAATTCTTTTGATCCAATCAATTTAATTCCTCCTTATTTGTTTAACTCTGCTGGTACCTCAGTCACCATTTCTCCTGCTTCCATAGAAACAGCATCCTCTTTAGACAGCAGTATCGGCTCTTCTACATACCGTTCGGGGTTCTTCTTTTCATCTTTTTTCATGAAGTATCTCATAACGCCGATGATCACAAAGAAGACGATCGCCATAATCGCCATGATTGGATCACCATTCAGCGCCGCTTTGACTACCGTCCAGATCATCATAATCGTCATGAAAAGCGAAGAAGCCACGGCGATGTAACCCATCACTGCCTTTCCTGGTGCAGACCAGGGACGATCCGCATGAGGATAAGTCTTCAGCAATTTCAAGTAAGACAGTGACACCCCTAGATAGGTAAAGCCCACACCCATGGCCATTAAACTGAAAGTGGCGTTGATCCAGGCAGGGCCGGAAAGAGCGATCATCGTGAGAATGAAGACCATAATCAATACGAAGTAATTGCCAACCGAAGGCATTCCCTGTTTATTGGTCCGGCTGAACATTGCCGGCAGGGATCCTGCACTACCCATGGCATGCAGAATACGCGTAGCGCCCATCCAGAAACCGATGAGACAGCAGCCCATCGCCGCGAAATTGGCAGCAACGATAAGCCATTTCAGCCAGTCTCCGACATAAGCCGCGGCAAAGATGGCGCTTACCATGCCGTTAGATCCATATAAACTGGAAATGTATTCATAAGTGCTCATGCTCGGATCTAAAGAAGTCATACCGATCTCGGCTAAGCAGATGATAGAATCAAAGATAATCACAAAGATAATGCCGCCGGCCATGAGCTTCCAGTACTTGTTAGGTGGGTAATCAGCTTCACTGGCAAACTGCGGGATCAACTCAAAGCCGAAGAACATCGTGACTAAGGCAGCAATTGCCAATAGGAAACCGGCATCCATGCCGATGATTTCATTATAGCCACTCATCCCTTCCTGGAAAAATGGTCCAATGTTGCCTACACTCCAGGCATCGTTCAAAAAGAAACAGGCTACGAAGAGGAAACCAATAATTACGAGCACGAAGAACAGTAAAGTCTGTACAGTCGTGGCAATTGATAAATCTCTTGTGTTCAGCAGCGTCATCACAATCATCAGGGCAATCGCAATGCCGATGATGAGTGCCTGTGAAAATTCCAAGCCGACTATAAACTGAACCAGCATCGTGACGCAGATGATTTGGAAGCAGATCAGTACAATGTATGTAAACATCGTCGTCCACGAGATCCAGTACCCCGCTTCGCGATTATACGCTGTTCTTACATATTCATAGGTACCGCCGCGCGTCTTGAACATCCCGGCGAGCTCACCGTAGCATAAGGCAATGGGGATGCAGAGCAATCCGCACAATGCAAAGGCCAAAATCACTGACGCCCCAGTATAACCGATCCACTGGGACGTAAGTATCAGCCAAGGTCCGACAATGGAAGAAGTTCCGATGATGAAGAGTTTCTTCCCGCCGACCTTTCCTGTCAAATTTTTATCCTCAGACATGAATTGTCCCCCTCAAAAATCCACCAAGAGAAATCCTGGCTGGATGACTGGTATAACTTATTGAAAATTCATAAGGGAAATTACGAACATGTCCGATTTCTCTGCGATGCTGATCTGCAGCTCATTGAGAGGATTTTAAGAATGACAGTAGTCGTAAAGGGAGTTCTGACAAAAATCTGCAGCCGATCATTCCGCTTTCAAATATTAACACCTTTATTCTAATATAGTCTGTATGAGTATTAACTGCAGGGTGCGGAAATGTGGTTATGGGCATTTATGACGATAGTAGTCTTGTTTACACCATTGCTTATGATTCTTCTAGGGAACCACATTTACAAAAAACCGCCAGAAGAGATCAGTGAGGTGTATGGCTATCGTACACCAAGATCCATGAAAAACAAAGAAACTTGGGAGTTTTCACAAAAACGCTTTGGCAGAATCTTCGCCAAACTGGGCTGGATTCTAATTATGCCGTCAATATTGGTGATGATTTTAGTAATAAACAGCTCGGAGGAAACAATTGCCATTGTCGGAGTTGCAGCGATCATCATCCAGTGTATCTTCATCACCTACCCGATTGTTGATGTCGAGAGGGCCTTGAAAAAGAATTTTGATGAGTTCGGCAGAAGATTGTGAAGAATCTAAGTTGAAACGATCGAGCTGCGGCCTCACGATATAATATCATTTGTGATATCTTCTACTTTTATTATTGCCAGTATAGTTTATTTTTCCTTCTTTAGGTGTGCTGTTGCTGAATGTTGCTCCGCCGTCAATCACGATCGAGACTCTTCCTTAATCATCCGCGGCACCATTGACAGCATCAGGATCATAAGTTTTAATCAAATGCGCTCCGTCTGCCAGATAAGGCCATTGGCATTATCAATCTGCGGGAAGCGGGTGTAAGGGTATTTGTCGAACATTATTTCATGCATTTACATTGCCAAGCAGTGAAGCGCCTGACTTGATCAGCAGATCAGCCTGAAGATTATGACAGTTATATTCATTGAAAGGGAGACGCCCATATTGTAATCACAAGAGCTTGATTGCCCTCTCCAATGCTGCACAATGTACATATCTCTGACATCTACACCGGCTTCGGCAGTTACTTGTCCGTTACCAGTGACATAACCACAGACTTCAAGAATACCTCCGTTTTTAACAATGATGTTTCCTTCGAGAAGAATCTGCGCGTAACCATCAGTGATGTCCATTACTCTGTAACAACCAGCGGCACAACCAGTGATGGCATCGACTAATAATTGGCCCTGCAAATCGATAGAGGTATTTTTGCTACAGTCGGTGTACGATAAAGCTGACTGTAATCATCATAGCCAGTCATAGCTCCATCTGGGTTATGTTCTGCTTCATAACCAACTGTTAACTCATAGCCTTGATCGTCAGAAGCACAAGGCATCACTAAGAAGACATCTTTTGGTACAGTAATGTCTTGCTTTGTGTGTAATCTCTCAGTAAGATTACTTTGTCACCGGCGACTGCTGCCGCTAAAGCTTCTTCCAGCGTTTGGAAATTGTTGCTGCCGAGGTTGGCTACATAGTCTGCCGCATAAGTTACCGTAACTGTAAGATTACTGGTCATGATGCCGGCGACAATTGTTTTGTCAGGCAGCAGGTGGTGATTGGTGGTGAAGATATGGAATATTCTGTCTGTGTTTTAATACTTCACCACATATGCTGCATGAAGCTGTTTATCATCTCTATCAACATAATTGATTATTGATTCATACCTTGGGCTCCCATTTAGCATAGAGTGTGATGTCCCTAGCTGGCATCGTTTTTGCCGTGAATTCGATGTTGAAAGTTCCGTTGTCTTCAAACCAGCCTGCGAAAGTATGTCCCTCATAGGTTGGTGTAGGAAGTGGGTCAAGATTGGTGTTATAATCCTGAGTCACTGATCCCGCACTTGAACCACCGTTGCTGTTGAAGGTGATTGTGTAGTGGTTGATCTCTAATTTCGCATAGAGCTCTTTGTTGCCGACAGTTACTCCCGGTGAGTAGAAGAATGCTGATGATGAACCTTTTTCAAACCAGCCGGAGAATGTGTAACCTTCCTGCGAGAACTTGGGGATGTCCATGGATTCTGTCTCGATCGTATACTCCATTGAAGTTACTAACTCAATACCATTGTAGAAGTTGATGGTATATTCTTCAGCAGTCCATTTGGCATAAAGGGTTGTTCCATCGACCGTAACAGTGTCTGTTGCAAAGTCCCAGGCTTGTGTAAGATCAGTATCTTTGAACCAGCCGGCAAAGGTGTAATTTGTTTTTGTTGGATCTGTTGGTTCGTCGATGTTTGTACCGTAATTGGCAGTGATTTTATCTACTGCTGATCCACCATTGCTGTTGAAAATTATGACATATTTATTGGCATTCCATTTAGCATAGAGTGTGAGGTTCTCCGCCGGCATCGTCACGTCTTTGAAAAGTGTTTTCCACTCTTGATCCTCATACCAGGCGACGAAAGAATATCCTTCTTTTAGAGGCTGATAGGGCGTGATTGCTGCACCGAATTTGAAAGTAGCAGGATCTGAAGAGTCGCTGTAAGTTATCGTGTATGAATTCCTGCTGTAATAAAGATTGAAAACAGTTGAACCGTCGGCAGCAATTTTTCCACTGCTGTTGCTGATGTCTGCTTCATATGTGAAGCCGTCATACAGCAGACTAGTGATCTCTACTGAAGAATCAGTTGTTCCTTTTATCAATTTTGAACTGACTAATGTGTAATTCTTAGTGTCATTAGCGTCTTTGCTGTCAACATTCTCCTGCCAATGATTGACAATATAATCAGCAGAAGCGGCTGTCCATTTAGCATAGAGCGTGATGTCTGCCGTAACGCTGGAAGCAAAGTCATATGGTATTTTTAAATCTGCATCAGCATACCAAGCATCGAAGGTGTAACCAGTCTTGTTTGGCTCTGTTAGTATTGAGACTTGTTCGTTGTAACTAACGTTCTGCGCAGTAACTGCTGTACCACCGTTGCTGTTGAACGTTACAACATACGTGTTCTTTTCCACGCCTTCGACGGTGATTACCATGTCTGATTCGATATTTTTAATGGTGTAAGCGTTGTCAGTTAGACTTACAGCTTCTCCGTTTACTTTAATGACATATTTTGACTGATCATAGCCAGTTGCTAAGTTAAATGAGAATGGAAAGTCTGAACCAGAATCGACTGAAGTTGAAGAAACGTTGAAGCTATATCCTGCTCCTTGCGGGAAAGTGATCGAATACTTTGTTTTCACAATACCTTCGATAGCGATTGTTATGTTTTCACTTACTGATTCAAGAGTATAACATCCCTCGCTTCCTGATAGAACTGTACCATTAGCTTTGACGATAATGTTTGAATTGACATATTCACCTACTAATTGAATAGTGAAAGCAAAACTTTCTCCTTCTTTGACTGTGTGTGATCCAGAAGGAGTGATTATGTAAGCATTGTCAGCAGGCAGTGTTATTATATAAGTGATCTGCTGGAACTTTGCGTAAAGCGTGATATCGCCGGTTGAACCTTCAGCGATTGTAGTGATCGGCGTTCCTTTAAGGCCTGGATTATCATACCAGCCGGAGAAAGTATGTCCTGCTTTAACTGGTGTTGGTAAGGTAACTGCCTCACTAGCAGTGTAAGTAGCAGGAGTTTGCGAAGATTGTTGGTCATCCAGATTGTAAGTAATCTTGTAGTCAATCAAACTCCAGTAAGCATAGAGCGTCAGATCGCTTTTGACTCTGTCGGCCTGACTAGGATTGTCGCTGAAAATCCATTTTTTGCCCTCTGACGTATACCAGCCAGCGAAAGTATAACCGGTTTTTGTTGGTGCTGATGGTCTATCAATTTTACTGTTATAATTGACATTAGTTTCAGGAGGAACTGCTGATCCTCCTTTTGAGTCAAAAGTAACTGTAAATTTAGCCTTGTTGACAATAATGAATTTTGAAAGGTGAGCTAAAGTGACGTCTACACATGCAGTCTCTGAATTATATTTTCCAGATTCAGAGGTTATGTCGCCATCATTGTTGACATAAAAAACATCAATGTGCTGAGGATCTTCTCCTTCCTGCAGTTGGTAAGGAATGGAAATGAAGATTGGATCATCAAAATTGGTTTGTAGTACACCATCAACAGTAATCTCAAACTTATAGACAGGGCGATCTTCTAAAACAACATCTTCGGGGATACTTCCCATCACATCAGGATCTTCATCGACAGGAGTCGCCGTAAATACGATCTCTTTGTCTTGTTTATTATATAAAATATCATCAACTACCGTTGAAGAAAGTTTTAGAGAAGCGTTCGGCAGAGAAATAACAATATCTTTATTATTTGCTGAATTGGCAGCATTCTGCAAGGTTGTAGTCTTGACGGATACGGAAGTGACATCATTCATTGCCGAAGCATCGATTAATGTAACTGCATCTTCTGCTGACGAAGTGATAATCTCCTTGATCTGCTCATCAGTGATTTTTACAGTAACTTTTGAGCGATCGTCTTCGACAGTATAGGTACCAGGTGCCCATTTAGCAGATAATGTTAGATTTGAAATAATTGGTGTATTAAAGTCAAATTTA
>CAJKXZ010000013.1 GCA_905203995.1 uncultured Methanomassiliicoccus sp.
CGGCGGCGATATGTCATATGGAGAGAGTATATATCTATTGTTGCAGGCGGATTAAACACATCATCGCACAGATCAATGCATTTTTCCAGACGATGTTTGTTTTTTCTCTGAAATCTCGAATATGATAGATATAATCAAAGCGCCTTGCCCACTCTAAAAAGGTTATCCGAAATCCATTTGCGAAAACAGGCTGTTCATTAAGAATTGGGCATGATAACCGCCATTTTCGCCGACGCCTTCGATCAATCTATATTTCTTTTGAAGTATGTCAAATAGATCCGTCATCTCAAAACAAGAGTGTTTAGGGAAGTTCATTAGATTGTAGATAAACTTATTATCGGACATTTCGTAAACAACACCTTCATCAAATGTTAGTTTTCCTGTCCCAATACCTTTTATTCCCAATATATCCGAACTGTAATCTCGTTTTACAAAATAAACTCTCCATTTGCCATTGTAAACAGTAGAATTCACATCTCTAATGAACTCCAAGAAATCGAATACTTCGTTTTGTGCCGATGGGAGTGAAAGAAATTTTGCGTAAATTGCCTTGATGATCAGATATTTAGTATGTTGTTGAAAGCCATTTACTGCTTTTGGATCTCCACACACATTAAAAAATTTTAGATATGCTTTGTCATATTTCCCTAAGAACGTATTGCATTTCCGGCATAAGGTTCTGGCGGTTCTTCCTTTTGGAAACAATGGTGTTGCTAACCGCGAATCAAAAATATCGCCAACAATGTTTTCAAACGTTTGGCCGTTGTTTAACCTTTGCCTAATCTCAGAATGTACACTTTCTGAGATTAGTGTATCAAGCATTTTAGCAAGGTCGACAGCAACAACATCTTCATTTCCAGTATTTCGTGCAGGGTAGTGTTCCTCGCTCATATCGTTGTCTGAATAAAAATAACCACATAATCTGCACTTATGTTGTTTTTCGGGTAAAACCGTCATATATCTCCGTCCTATTCTTTTAGCACTGTAATTCATGTGCAATGTCAATGGTATTCAGATTTGCTAGGTGGTGTCTGGTATTTTCAAAAACGATGCCCCTTATAAAGCCATGTCCTCAGTGCTGTTATTTGCTTCAATGATACTTCGATCTTGAATCGGTGACTCTGAAAGGGCTGAAATTAAGTCCACAATACGCTGATAAAGTTCATCAAAGGTTAATATCAGCAGGTTGCTTAGACTATTTCGAAAGTTCTCAAATGCCGCAACTTGCTCAGGGTTTAGAGAAGCCATTTTTCCAATGATTACGACACACTTGGGAGACATTACTTCAAATGACTCCGAGCCTTGATGGCATAGGGAATAGTATTCTTTTGTAAGCTTGTCTCGGTAATTCAGCACCTGATTAACAGCACCGCTTAACTCATGACTAAAGCTATATGTGCCTCTGTATTGGCTGCCGATTATTTCAGTGCATGGCGTTTTAATTTCAATCAACGCCACATTTTGAGACAGGCTATTCTGGTAAATGAAGTCGCATAGGTTTCCACCGGTATTGCTAGTTCCTTTGCCCCCTACATACGCTTTATCCGCAAATATTGTACAAGGACAGGCAAAAATCTGTGCTAATACCCATTGGTTCTCTTTGAAAACGGAAGTTTGCCAAAACTCTTCGCTATCGTTGTTAAGATTCTCTTGCATAAGTGTTGCAATCCGCTGGAGTTTTTCGATGTTTAGAGAAGTCGTTAGGTGCTGGAGATTCTCATCTTGCAACTCTGCAAGGCTTCTTTTTAATGAATTCCTAGAACTTGTCTGAGTAATAAGGCACAACAGCGTTTTCACAAGATCATAGTTTTCTTCACTACCTATTATCCGTGCTGCGGAGGGGTCATTTTGAATGATTGAATAGAATTGACGAAAACCACTATCCACTCTAGTATATGTAGCTGAACCATGTGGTATTCCGTCCATGTCGTTATAAAGTGTATATAACTGCTTCAAGCCTTGGTAAAGCTCATACGTTTCGCTTGTATTCAGCCGAATCTCAATCCAATCTCCGACTTTGGCAGAACCACGAGAAATTTTAACCGCTGTGCTTGTATTATCACTCGGAAAGGAAGTGTCATTCTTTCGCTTCCTTTCATACAGAAGTTTACCGGAAACAGATTTGTGAGGCTCTTTTCCGTTATCTACAAACGTTGGGCAGAACTTAAACCTAAGTGTTTCCGTTTGGCTCAATACTACTGGAGAAGCATCTGCTGTGACAGAGGAGGTAGAAATAACATCGACAGTGTCTGTTGTCATATCATGAACTTCTGGCACTTGCAGGTCGATTTTCATATGTTTCCATCCTTTCTGCTCATTCCCACTCAATCGTACCCGTGGGTTTAGGAGTGAGATCATAAAGAACTCTGTTAACTCCTTTTACTTCACTGGTGATGCGGGCAGTTATTTTCTGTAGCAAGGCAAAATCCACATTTTCGACGCTAGCAGTCATCGCATCAATGGTGTTAACGGCACGGATGATAACCGGCCATTCATCAGTACGAGCTCCTTCCCGCACTCCGACTGATTTAAAATCAGGAACGACGGTAAAATACTGCCAAACTTTGTTTTGCAGTCCGGCCTGAGCAAATTCTTCCCGTAAGATGGCATCTGATTCCCGTACGGCCGCCAGACGGTCGCGAGTAATGGCACCCAAGCAGCGGACTCCCAGTCCTGGTCCCGGAAACGGCTGACGGTAAACCATCGACTCCGGCAGGCCCAAGGCAGTGCCGCAAGCCCGTACTTCGTCTTTGAAGAGCATTTTTAACGGCTCAACCAGTTTGAAGCCTAAGTCTTCGGGCAGACCGCCGACGTTATGGTGTGATTTGACGACTTTAGCTGTTTTAGTTCCTGATTCGATGATATCTGGGTAGATCGTACCCTGAGCTAAAAATTCGATACCGGATAGTTTCTTAGCTTCTTCTTCAAAGACACGGATAAACTCAGCACCGATGATCTTCCTTTTTTGTTCGGGGTCAGCTACACCAGCCAATTTATCCAGGAAACGATCGGTGACATCCACATAGATCAAGTTGGCAGCCAGCTGATTGCGGAAGACTTCAACCACCTGCTCCGGCTCACCTTTCCGCAGCAGACCGTGGTTTACATGGACACAGGTTAACTGCTTGCCGATTGCTTTGATCAATAAGGCTGCGACTACGGAAGAATCAACTCCGCCGGATAAGGCTAAAAGGACCTGCTTATCGCCTACTTGGCGGCGGATAAGTTCAACCTGATCCTGAATGAAATTCTCCATATTCCAGTTGGCTTTAGCGCCGCAGGTTTCGAAAATAAACTTCTGCAAAACCGCTTTCCGCTCTGCCTCAGCAGCCGGCCAGGGGTTTTCACCTTGGTGATCGACTTTAAGGAGGGGCAGATGGCAGTCAGCTACTTCGGGTAAAACATCAATCTCTTGACCATCCACTACTCGGTTGGCACCGCCGTTGAGGATGATACCTTTTACATTAGGTAAAGCCGCCACTTCGGCGGCAGTAATATCATGAGGGTAAATCTCGCTGTAGACACCCAAAGCGCGGATTTCACGGGCCAGACGTGGATTCTCGGTGCTGCCCAAATCCAGAATCAAAATCATATCTTGTTCCATTGTAATTTCTCCTTAGTTTTATCAGTAAGTGTGAAAGTTTAGCATAACATGATGACGGCGTAAGGCCCCATGTAGTGCTGTAAAGCTCATTGGGATGGCATAAACATCTAAATTATAAACTGTTTTGTACACTTCTACGCTTAACAATGAAATTTGATTTTTGAGAATTAATACCCTTTACTGATCATTTCTGGCGCTGGCACTGTGGACAGTAACAGCTGCTGCGGCCGGCAATTACGACGCGGACTAAAGGCGTCTGGCAGCGCGGGCAAGGATCATGTTCATGACCATAAGCTTTGAGCACTGGCATTTTATGCTGCCATTTACCTTCGGCCGCCAGATACTCTTCTTTTGTCATGTAATCTGCTTCAATGCCGATTTTGAGGATTTTCGGAATTATTCTGGCTAAGTTCTGCCAATCCTTTTTCGTCAAGGAGGCGGCCGGCGTGGTGGGACAGATCTGAGCGGCAAAGAGAATCTCATCGGCGTAAATGTTGCCGATGCCAGCGATGATACTTTGGTCCAGCAAACACTCTTTAATGGCTTTCTGCCGGTGGCCCATCGATTGTGCTAGATAGGCTGCATTACACTGCTTAGCGAACGGCTCGGGACCTAACTTGCTGATGCCGCTGAAATTATCCTCTTCTCCTGCTTCCTGTAACCACAGCCGTCCAAAACGGCGGAGATCAATAAAGCGCAGCTCTTCTTGATTATCTAGCTGGAAGACGATGTGTGTATGTTTCCGCTCAACTTGCGTAGCCGGCGTAACCACTAACTGTCCAGTCATCCGCAGGTGCACAATAATCGTCGCTCCTTGTTCCAGGTTGATGAGAATAAACTTGCCACGGCGGCCCATGCCGGTAATTTTGGCACCAGTGACCTTTTTAAAGAAAACTTCTGCGTGGGGATGAGCAATAATTTCCGGCCGCGGGCAAACTACCTTCGTAATCACTCGTCCGCTTAATTGCGGTTCAAGAACCCGTTTTACTGTCTCAACCTCTGGCAGTTCTGGCATAGACGCACACCATCTCAGTCAAACAAGCAAGATTCCTGCTTAGCTTGTATATCCATCATGCCGATTCTGTGCTAAATAACAAACCCCTCTTTGTCAAAGAGTTTTCGGCACCAGGAGACTTTTCTGCACGCCATTCTGTAGAACGTCTGTTGGTCGCAGGTGGCCGATGAGCAGCGGTGAATGCGGATCGTGCTGCTGATAATTTTCCTCAATCTTTTGTGGATGTTTGTTAGCATAGCAGTAACGGCAGCCATTAAGACAAGTGTCATAGGCACCCAGATCACGGCTGGGCAGGCAGTGGCAACCAGTCCGCATACCGCTGTGGGCTACTTTACGAAACTGGCAGTTGTTGGCCTCACCAATAATCTGTGCTGTTATGCAGCCCGATGGCTGGATGCCGTAGTTACGGTAGTCTTGATTATTGCCGCAGGTCTGAATTTTTAAATTATGTTTTTTAGCAATTTTTCCTAAACCTTGGGCAAGCTGCCGTTTATCTTCGTTGGTTAGCTCAAGCAGCTCAGGCATGGTGGTTTTTAGGTGAGGATATGGCTCAATAAAATTGATGATGCAGCGATCGACATGGGCTGCCACCTGCTCGCTGATTTCCGCAAAAGTCTGCAGATGTTGCTTCAGTGTATATTTCTCAGTCAAGAAGATCGGATCGTAACGCCAGGCAACTTTTTCACGGCCGATCGTTGCTGCTAACTTTTGTAACGTGGCAATACTTTCGGCAATGCTGGGAACACGCGGTTCAATTTCCGGACCGTAAGCGGTAATGGTGTAATGGCAGTAGATATGATACTGCTCAGCAACGCTGTCCATTTTAGCAAGTAGTGGTTGATAATTTTTAGAACAGAAAACAAGGCAATCCACTACCTGCGGATTCAAGAGGTATTTGGTGACCTTATTGGGAAAAAGCGGGTTACGGGAATAAACGTAACCTTCTGCCAAACGCTCCAGCAACCACTCGCTGTAATAATTGACAATGTCTGTACGCGCTCCAACATTGATGATCATCGGTGTTCCTCGTGATCGCCGCCTGCTGAACGGCAGTGCTGCTTACAGCAAATTCCGCCGCAGTTCCGCAGCCGAAGCAGGATGCAGATATGCCGGGGCAATGTCCAACACGGTTTTGCAGCCGCACTGACCTTCCTGATGCAGACGATAAGCAGCCCGGGCGTAAGCCACTAAGACACTAGCAGTAAATTCCGGATTAGAAGCTAACTGCAGACGATACTCAATCACATGCTGATTCTGTTGGGTGAAGCCGGTGGTACCAGTGTGGAAAACAATGCCGCCGTGCGGAATGCCGGCATGATCGCGGGCTAACTCTTCTGCACTGATGAAGTGGACAGTTGTCTCGTAATCAGCAAAGTAATTGGGCATCGTTTTGATCTCTTCAGTAATCCTCTCTAAGTCAGCACCGTCTTCAGCCACCACGAAGCACTCACGCTGGTGTTTTTCTCTCGTCGTCAACTCAGGATTTTCACCACGGCGGACACGCTCCAAAGCTGCATCAACGGGGATCGTATATTGGCGGGCATCTTTAACGCCGGCGATGCCGCGGATCGCATCAGAGTGACCCTGGCTGATGCCTTTACCCCAGAAAGTGTAATCATGACCCGCCGGCAGAATTGCCATGCCCATCAGGCGGTTGAGTGAAAAGAGACCCGGATCCCAGCCTACGGAGATAATAGCAATCTTCTGGTTTTTTTGACTTGCCTGATCGACGCGGTCAAAATGTTCGGGTATTTTGGCGTGTGTATCAAAACTGTCAATGACGTTAAAATATTGAGCTAACCAAGGTGTCTGCTCTGGCAGATCATTAGCACTGCCGCCACATAAGATCATTACATCAATTTTATCAGTCATCTGCAAGGCGTCATCAATGCCGTACACCGGTACTCCCGTATGCGTTTTCACGGTGGCAGGATCACGACGGGTAAAGACACCAACCAGCTGCATATCTTCATTCTGTTGAATGGCACTCTCTACGCCTTGTCCCAGATTGCCGTAGCCCACAATTCCGATTCTCACTGTCATTCTTCTTACCCCTCTACACACTTATTTAGGCTGGCAGCCTGGAATGAAGCAGACTACCGGTTATTAATCTCAATCAGGAATATTCCGTAGAATATCTGCTGATTTTGCACTCCTCAGTCGACAATCAATTTGTGTTCTAAATATTTTCGTTAGACTTTGAACACTGACATTGTGCGAATACACGTAAATACCCTCATCTTGTTAGATAATGCCTGAGAGAGATGATTTAAATGGAAGAAATACCCCAGCAAATGGATGCGAAGCGGGCCTATGGCTATCTTCGCAACAACAGCGGTGCAGTGGGCGCAGCTTTTCATAAAATGTATGAAACAACCCTGGCGGAAAGTGTCCTTGATAAAAAGACGCATGAACTCGTCTATATCGCCTATCTCGCCGCCACCAAAGAATATTCAGGTCTTGAACTGCATGTGAAAGGGCTAAAAAAACTTGGAGCAAGCAGGGCGGAAATCGAGAGTGTTATTCTCTGCGGCCTGGCACCGGTAGGCATGTCCTTAAGTTATGCTTATCAGACGGCAATGCGTGCTTATGATGAGGAATAAGGGGGTAGTTTATGCCAGCTGTAAAAGTATACGCTAAAAAGATGGACGCTCGTCTTCAAGAAGCATTAGCTGAACAATTACTCGCCATCATTCAGAAAGACCTGCAAGTGCCAGTTGCGGACATCATTTTCTTTGATGTCGCCAAGATCTATGGTGTTGAGCAGCGGGAACACTGTCTGCTGGAAATTGAAGGTCCGGAAAAATCTGCAGAAATTATTGAACATTGCGGCCAACAATTATGTATCGTTTTCCAGAAGGTCACTGGTTGGGATTGTAACGTCTCGGTTATTTATCATCCCAATGCGCCACAGCATGTGATCGACAGCAGAGGCTCTTTAGCCAACATCCTTAATTAATCGCAAGTTAAAGTAAACTTTGCTGATTAAACCATTTTTATTAATTATTATTTTTTATTAAATAGTTTTTTTTGAAGCCGTGGCCTTCACACTTCGCGGTTTCCTGCAGCATACTCATTCATGCAAACATCCAGTACTTCTCTTACCGGCTGGGTAAGAGCCTGTTCGTATTGACAGCGCCATTGCACTTCACGGCTCATTTCGCCATCGACGACGCCATCCACCGTTTCACCGCTGGCAATGGGGTTGTCATTTTGGAGCAGATATGCAGCTAAATTATAGGCGTGGTTTACTACCCAGTTAGGATCCATTCCGTGGAAATGGTATTGCAGATCGGGTAAAAACAAGGTACTCATACCTACGGTATCGATCAACATATCTTCCGTATCTTGAATGTTGAAGAAGCGGACGTTGACACCAAAGCGGATGAAACGGTCAGTACCGGTGAGGGAGCACTCACGTACCTCCGTTGCAAGCAACAGTTTGCCGCAGTTCTGAAAGTAGAACGCTTCGCAGGTGGGATATAATTCCGCGAGCGCGGCTAGAAAATCCATATCGAGATTAGCTCTTTCCTGGAGGGGAAGTGCCGCGGCTAGCATGTCGATCGCCGTCACCTGGTAGCGACATTCTTGAAAGATGCGCTCCCGGTCTTCCTGACAGTCCCACATTTGGCTAATGAGAAAATCATCAATGTTCTTGCTTTCAAAAGGCGAACAGGCCGTGATCATCAATTGCACGGGAACTTTACCATCTTTGAATTCTGCGAGATGTTCCAGTGCCGCAAAACCGGCAGTTTTCTCATCGTGACAAAAACATTCTACCGCGCCGACTTGTCGTTCCATGGCGGCTTTCATTTGCACCTTGTCCGGCATGGCCACCGGGTCTTTGAATAACATCTGAATAATGAAAGGGCCGCCGGGCCGAGGACCCTCATCGGCTAGATTTTGTTGGAATACTTCGGCACTCATGCATATCCTCTTGCTTATTCAATGACTTCCAGCACCTTTCCGTTTTGGTCAGTAATCTCTGTGGGTACTAATTCAATTGTCAAGGGGAAGCTGGACAGCGGATAAACTCCTGTGTGACGTTGGAGCACCATGCATAATTCTGCCAATGTCTGTTCCGGCAGGGAGAGGATGAGAAGATCATCCTCTACGGTAGCTGCGGCGTCTCCCGGCAGAAATTGTATGGCAACTTCCGCACCATAGAGATAGAGATCGCGGCCCTTGCCGACTCGGGCGCGGAGCATATTACTCAACGTCCGCCCATGGCCTACACCCAGACAGAGGTAAGCCCGCTCTTCTTCTAACGCCATTTCCACTTTGTCAATGTACAGATAACTGGTAGAGGAACCGTCCTCTTCCATGCCGGTTTGCCACGTTTCCTGGAAAGCCGCATTCTCCATTTGTGATGAACGTGCGAGATCGGTGATGCAGAGGGGGAGATTTTTCTCCAGCGCAGCTAAAAATTTCTCACCATTCCAGCACATCAAGGCATCCATTTCATCACTGGTGATGCCTACTGCCTGTAAGAATCGCAGGTGACCGTTACGCGTATCCAGTTCACCCATTTCCGGATCTCTCCGGAAACCGAGGGCGGTGATTTTAGTATCTGTTTCTAAGGCAATAGGGCCGTTGCAGTTGATGTGGTGGCCGGGACCAAAGACATTGCCGGTGGAGAAAACATAGCGGGCGAGATTTTGCAGAAGGTTCACCGGCCAGGCGGGAGGTTCCTCTTCTGGACCGCGTTTGAGCCGGAAAGTCAGTTCAAAACCATAGCCGCTTTCTGCTTCATTGTCGCTTTCTTTTTCATAAAGTTCAGAAAAGCCGTAAGTGATGTAGTGCCAGTGAGGGATGCCCCGTTCACTTTTCCAAACTTCCACGCCATCCAGCGGGTCATTGCCACCTAAGGCATAAGGAATAACCGTTCGGTAAAAAAGACCCTCCTGGCCGGGGTATAATTTTTGTGCAGTACCGGCAATGGCATCAAAGCCTGCTTGTTCAACGTCTTCTGTATCACTCATGAAACTCTCTCCTTAGTAATCCAATAGGATGGGAACCTGCTGTTCTTCTGCAAAGATTAAGGCCTGATAAAACAGAGAGAACGCAAACTTTGCCAGAGATTCCGTATCATAGGCAATATTTTCCCCTGTTTCGGACTTGACGAACACTCCATCGGGACCTACTTCGCCATCCACTGGGTAACCTTCAGTCTGACTCCATTTGCGAATGGTATCTTCATCTGCCTGCCAGGCCCAGGAATTCAGTTTTTCTAATTCATTGCGCAGACCACCGATGGTGCCGATAATCGTTTGCTGGCCGGTAGGCAGCGGCCCTTGAAACAGAAAACTGTCAGCTAACGGTATCCACCAGGTAGCGCCCCGGAAGAGTGACCAGACCTGCTCTTCTTCCTCAGACAGTTTCTTAATCAAAGGGTGTTCGATAAAGTCCCAATCCTTGGCAACGGTCGCCGGTATCGGTTCATCATAAGCATGGCAGGCAGCCACTAAGAGCATAGCTCCCAAAGCATCCCAGTCCGGCTTATCGGTGTAATATGGTTTTTCATTATCTTCTGGCCAGGGCGCATAGGGCTCTTGATCAGGCTGCGTAACTGCTGCCAGAATCTGATCGCGCCACTCTTCTACGAGGGCTTGGATTTCAGCAGGGGACATTTCCTCTTCATCTGCTGAAACATCTCCTGCGGGAGTAATGCGGTTGAAGGTGTATCCGTTCTCTTCCGCCCATTGTTGAACAGCGGTTTTCCAGTTGTGTGCATAGTAGCGGGTTAGTGTCCCAGCGTAGATGTCAAGTCCCATAATTTTCCTCCCCCATTCTTGGTGCTCTTTTATCCAGTTTTCTTCAGGTATCCGGCTAGCTCTTCTTTAATAACTCTGCTTTGGCCGCAGCCGAAAGAGCCAGGGCACCATTTTGTTCTAGAATAAAACCAGCTTCTTTACGCTGGCGCAGCCAATCGGTAATGAAACTCGGCCCATAACCTCCTGTGGAAAAGCCCTCAGCGAGGGCGATCAGACGAGGATAAATCTCCAGATATTCTTCTTCTGTCACGCCCGGATGGGCATTTTCATAGAGCCAAAACTGCAGGTCATAGAGGTGGAAGGAAGTTTCATCATCGTGCAGGGCGAAAAAGCCCTTTTCCTCTACAATCTGCGCTGCCGTCTCCCGGATCCACCGCTCTGCTGTTGGGGGCTCATCACTCTTTTGGCACAACTCTTTTAACATGGGTGAAAAGGGGGCAGTTTTCACCTTCTCTAGTTCTTCTGCTTTCCGCTCCTCTGGGTCCTCTTGGTATTCTCCCTCATTTACCAGACCGCGGATGAACTCCTCGAAACTGTCCGCCAGCGGGGTGATATCGTAGTCATACTCCTGGTCAATATGCACCACCTTGGGTTCCCCCTGGGGACCGCACTCCCGGTAGTCCAAAAAGATCATATCATGTCCCGCAGAGGGGCAGTCGCAGATGGCTACGCCGATGGCCGGATACTCCCATTCATCAATCATGAACTGACTGCCCAGACTTCCGCACAGGGAGTAATCTTTTTCCCGCCCGATGCCGAAGATACCATTGATCGCAATATGATCCTCTGCCCAACTGGTCGGGGTGTCGGTGGGGAAGCGGTTGTTGACGGGCATACCGCCGTTGTGCTGTTTCATCAGCCAGATGTAGGAAGCTGGCAGCTTGTAACCTAACTCCTGCTCTATGCTAGCAATCAGTTCATCTGAAGGCGGGTCGCAGACATAGGCTTTCCGTGCGTACTCATTATCGTCCCAGAAGTTAGTAAAATCAAATCCTACAAAGGGCACACCAGAAGTTGCAGCTTTAGTTTTATTTTTCCTTTCTGCTCTGCGTTGCTTCTTTTCTAATTCTTGCTGGCATTCCCGGATGACTCCTTGGGCACACTTGTCATCAGGGTCCAGCTCCGCCCACCGCTGGGCATAGGGAATGGCTTTCTCCTCATCCGGCAGATACTGATAAGCGTAAGCCATCCGCATATTCCATTCCGCTTTGTTCTCGCCCTCGGCCCGGACAGATTCCAAGATGTCAAGGGCGCGCAGGAGT
This sequence comes from uncultured Methanomassiliicoccus sp., assembly GCA_905203995.1. Classification (GTDB taxonomy): domain Archaea; phylum Thermoplasmatota; class Thermoplasmata; order Methanomassiliicoccales; family Methanomassiliicoccaceae; genus Methanomassiliicoccus_A. The sequence goes on from CAJKXZ010000013.1 coordinate 11,656, forward strand.
ACGCGGGTACCCTCCTCACGGGGAGTCCCTTCGTCATGGTCGCCGATAATGGCATAGTTCTCCAAGGCCCGCGTCAGCGCGTAGGCGGCGCGGTAGTCCCACAGCTCCTCGGGGATGGTCTCCAGCACCTTGATGCACCGCGTATACTCATCGGCGTCATTCCACTGTTCCAGCTGCCGGTAGAAAGTATCAGCGTTTTCCGGGGTGTAGGGAATGTATTCCAGTTTCTCCAATGACTCCGCTTCCTTCTCTTCTTCATCCTTGCTGACCAGAGGAACTGTGGCCGCCTCCCAGCGAAACACATGGAAGTTTGCCCAGGCCAGGGGACTGTCCTCAAAGAAGTCCTTTGCTGCGTTTAAAACGGCGGGCAGATCCCAAGCGATGAAATCGAGATACCCGCAGTAGATACCGGAAGCCCCGCCAATCAGGGTCAGGGCTTCTTCACCGGCCTGTTGAAGCAGTGACTCCTCCAGCGCGTCTCGGAAAGCAAAGATCTGTTGAGTTCTATCCTCGCCGTCAAAACTATCCAGTGGGTAGCACAGGAAACCCGCCACCACGCCGTCTGCATGGAGATCATCCATGTAGTCGTTCTCATTGTTTAGATATCCGTTGATGAAAGCTGGGCAGTTCGTAGAACCAGCGATGACATCTAACCGCCAGTTGGCCTCTGGGTCCTCGTCGGGCTTCATCTGGTAGCCGGTGTAGCTGTTCTCTAGATAGTTGCTTGCGTCGGTAGAAATGTCTAGTCCCATTTCTTCTAGAGTCCTCGGCAGTTGGTCGAGCAGAATGGATGGCTCTTCCGGGCATTCCTGCACTACTTCAAATTGATTGATATAGCGCATAGCGGGAATCTCGCCCAGTACCTGATCGGTGATGGTGTAGAGCATCCACTCTGCCTGAGCTTCATTTTCCTGCAGCAGAGGGAGCAGCTTTTCGCAGTACAAGGTCAAACCCACGCTGTGTTCATCCAGCCTTTCTACCCAGACTTGCACGTCTTTGCCGGAGAGCTCCCAGCCATCCAGTCGCAGGGCAAAACCGCCGGACCGTTGGCGGCCTACCAGAATGTTCCAGTGCTCCAGGACGGAGGCCGGAGCGCGGCGCTGAAAATAAACCAGCTCAAACAGCTTGACTTTATTTCCTTCCGGGGTGAGAATCAGTTCATACTTCTCCCCGTTGAAGCCCATCTCAAAACAAACATCCTCAAAGGCGATGTGCAGTATTTCGTTGCATTGTGCGATTAATTCTTCGCCCCGCTTATGGTTTTTGTCCGCGTCCATAAAGCGGCGCAGCTCTACCTCGTTTTCAACGAATGCTGCCCACGCCTTGGCCGTCCGCACCCGGAAGTTCTCCTTAAATCGGGGCAGAGCTAGTCGGTTCTCACATTCTTCGATAAACGACCGAGTCTCTTCGTCGCCAGGGCGGTCTTCCAGCGCCTGCTCAAAGTAGCGCAGGGCGGGTCCTTCCTGATCTAAATAGTAATAGGCATAGGCTATGCGAAAGTTCCAGCGGTGGTCGCCCTGAAAATACGCCTCATGGGGCATCAGCAGCGAGATGGCCTTGCGGAACAGTTCCTTGTCCTCTGGGTCTGCCTGGTTGTTGTAAGCCCGCGCTAATTCCATATCCATCTCGGGGGTACGCTCACCGGCAGGGATAGCCTCCAGAGCGTCGATGATCTTCTGGTATTCTTCGTGCTCATGCCAGATCTGGCATTGTTCTAGTATCTCCATGTCTGCTTCCTCCTTTGAGTTATGTCATCTTCTTAATCTACCCGAATCACTGGTCGATAAAAATCATAATCACCGTTCAGTTTTTGATCTTCCTGGACTTCTGGCTTACAGTGGGGCGAGCAGGGTAGATAACCTAATACTGGTCCCAGGCCGCCGCAGATATTGCAACCGCCGTCACCGCCACAGGTAGTGAGAACGTCTGCGTCGATCACTTCCCGCCGGTAAGGATCATAAGCAATCGATAAACCGAAAAAGTTGGCTTCTTCCAAGTCATAAGGGCGCTGGTCCTCTGACATCTCGAAGTGATGCAGATGCAGTCCATAATCGATACGGTCTCCCCAGGGGAACAGCGTCCGGCATCCGCCGCCGCAGAGGTAGGACCACTCATCTGCCGTGGGCAGGGAAAGCCCCTGCTCCTGAAGGGTTTGTTTGAATTGGCAATAATCCACCTCATGGTAGAGGTAAGCCTGCCAGCGATCGCCGTCTCGGTCAAAGCGGGCACATCTCACCAGGTTGAGACTTTCTCCCTCGGCGGCGGCAAATTCCTGAAATTCCTTCATCCAGTTTGGATGAGCAGTCAGTCGGGGATCATCCAGCATCACTGGCTCCCAGCCGATTTCTTCCAGCTTACGGCCCACCAGCAAGGGCGAGATGGTAATCTGCCGGACAGGGGTCATCAGTTCCTGAATAAAATCTTCAAGAGAACCTTCATACTCATATTCCTCAAAGACCGCCTCCAGTTCTGCTAAATTGTCTTCACTCATTCCGCTGGCAAAGTGATCCCAGCCCAGGGTAACGGTATCACCCGGGACAAAAACATATTCGCGATTAGCTCGTTCAAAAACACCAGTGGTACAACTTTGGCCCCATCGCGAAAAGATATAGAGATCTTTAAAATGCAAATCATAACGATCTGCCAGAGTCTGCATTAATGTCCGTTTATCAGCTATCTTCAGCCTATTAAATTGAGGACGCAGAAACCGTTCATCCATTACTTTCACTCCTTCGCTCAAGACAATCTTTCTTTCCGCTGTGGGAAAAATCCCCTGCAGTATAACACCAGAGCCAGCATTAATCCTTACGAAATCACGCTGGTGATCAGAGAATGCTGTAGCCTAGATGCCTGATCAGTGAGTAATCATTTCATTTTTTCTTGACACTCACTGCACTCGCGGTCGTGAAGGGAGATAATGCCGCCGCATTTAAGGCAGGTGTACTTCTTTTTCTGATTTTCCATAAACTGCTCAATGCCCAATTCTTGAACAAATGAGCTGTTTTCTATAAGGCTTGCTTGATACCTTTTGTTATAGCTTTTTTCAAGATTTTTTATCAGCTTACAGGGATAATCTAAACACTCAAAACAATAAGACAATCCTTTGTTTTTGATACAGTCTTTTATCTTACATTTACGACAATGTTCTGGCTTTCCTGCATCGTTGTTTAAACAACCTGCACAGGGCTTTTGATGATAACAATGTTTGTAGCAAACAAGGCAGTTCATTCCGCAGGGAGCAAACATTAGCGTATCAGTTGTTTTGGGCATTTTCATAATGTTCACTCCCTTGTAAGTTTACCGTCGCCTTTTCTGCCAAAGGCAGCCCTGCCCCATTCATTCCCATTCAATGGTGGCAGGAGGTTTGTTAGTGACATCATAAACCACGCGGTTAACACTCTGCTTCATTTCCCGTGTGATGCGCATGGAAATTTTGTCAAGCACTTCATAGGGTATTTTTGAATAAGCGGCACTCATGCCGTCCAGCGATTCTACTGCACGAATGGCAATGGTTTTGCCGTAAGCCCGGTTATCGCCCTGCACCCCTACTGACTGACAAGGAAGCAGCACCGCGAAATACTGCCAGGGCAGGACCATTTTCCCGTCGGCTGCTGCTTTTTCCAATTCATCTTCAACAATCGCGCAGGCCTCTCTGACTAGGGCAACATCTTTACGATTAGCTTCGCCGATCACTCTGATCGCCAGAGCAGGACCGGGGAACGGCTGCCTTTCTGAGACTTTGATCTTCAAAGCTCTTGCTACCTCGCGTACTTCATCTTTATACAGATCATACATCGGTTCAATGACCTTGAGCTGCATATCTTCCGGCAGACCGCCGACATTGTGGTGGCTTTTGATCGTATCCCGGACGCCGTCGCCGCTTTCAATCCAGTCGGGGGCGATGGTTCCCTGTACTAGGTACTCTGCCTGAAACTCCTTGGCACTGCGTTCAAAAACTCTGATAAACTTTTCACCAATGATTTTGCGCTTAGTTTCGGGATCGGTGACTCCCTGCAGCGCGGTGTAAAATTCCTCACTGGCATCAATGATTTGAAAGTTGACTCCCAGCTCGGTAAGCATTTTGCGCACTTCTTCGTCTTCGCCTTTGCGCATAAAACCGTTGTTAACATAAATGGTCAGCAGACGCTCGCCGATGGCCCGGGAGACCAATACTGCCGCTACCGTGCTGTCCACACCGCCGGAGCAGGCGATAATCGCCTTACCGGAGATTTCCTCGCGGAGTTTGCTGACCGTTTCGTCAATGAACATTTCAGCATTGAACATTTTTTGCTACCTCTTCTGAGTCTTTGAGGACATCCTCAGCCATTTTCTGGCGGTAAGCAACGAGTTTGTTTTGCAGCTCCTTATCGCCGAGGGCTAAGATTTCCGCAGCCAGTAAGGCAGCATTATCGCCACGGTCCAGACCTACGGAGGCGACCGGGATACCACCGGGCATTTGGACAATTGAAAGGATCGCATCAAGGTTAACTTTGCCACTGACCGGCACCCCGATGACTGGTTTCAAAGTAGCCGCGGCAATTACGCCTGGTAAAGCGGCTGAGAGACCAGCAATCGCAATGAAGACCTCTGCACCACTGTTTTTAGCAAGATCAACAACGCGTTCCGGCGTACGGTGGGCGGAAGCAACAACAACTTCATAATCAATAGTCAAAGTCTTCAAAATTTTAGCAGCCTTTTCTGCAACAGGCACATCACTCTTGCTGCCTAAAACGATAAGAACGCGGGGCATATGACAAGCACATTCCCTCGCAAATTAAAAAGATTGTGGAAATGGTTTAGAAATCCTTCAGGATTTCATAATTGCTAAAAGGAAGACTCCAATGGCAATCAGGGCACCGATGGCGGCGGCGATGATGTTAATGAAGGCTACCCAGATGATATCAACCATGTTGATATTCAGAATATCGGGATAGAGATAGTCCATGCCTCCCCAGATTAATCCGATCAGTAAACCAACGACTAATAATACTATACCAATAATTCTGCTTTTACCGCTTCCAAAGTAGGCTGTGAAAATGCCTGCTAAGATCAGGAAGAATCCTAAAGTCAAAAGCATTACAGTGAGAAATCCAATCGCGTCCATTATAGTCACCACAATTTCAGAAGTTGACACATGTCAGAGTCTTAGTATCGATTACTCCCGGAATCGGCCTTATTCGATCGATCACCACTTGTCCCAAGCGGTTGAAATCCGGAGCTTCAATCTTTGTCAGTAGGTCATATTCTCCAAATAGCGGATAAAGTTCTGTCGCTTCCTCTACTTTCAGAAGTTCGTCATACACTTCATGCTCTTTAGCTGGAGCCGTGCTAATCAGTACAAATCCCACTGCCAACTTTTCACCCTTCTCTTCCCTATACTGTATGTACTATACTTAAAGCTTCTAATGATTTTATGATATAGATATCGACATATCTAAACAGTTTAATCAATACGCTCATTTCTTCATTAAGCTTAATATTTCTGCAGATTTCTTTTCAACTGCTTCCCAGCTGGGTATATTGGAAACAGCACCATTGGCCTGGAGAATGAAGGAAGCTGCTGCATTACCACAGGCTGCGGCCTCGGCCATACTCTTTTTCCGATAAAGGCCGGCATAAAAACCACCGCGGAAAGCATCGCCGGCACCAGTCGGATCAATGACTTTGGTTGCCGTGGCCGGAATAGTCATTGTTTCCTCTTCAGTGTAGATGACGCTGCCTGCCGCCCCCTGCGTATTGACGATAATTTTCACTGCGTCTAGCAGCTCTTCAGCACTTTTTTTATTGGTGTACTTCAGGGCCGTCTTCAGCTCATTTTCGTTACAGAAAAAGATGTCCGTATACGGCAGAGCTTCCTGAAATTTCTCAGCATTCCAGACATGGTGGATTTCTTGGGCGGGATCGAGTGCGGTTCGCTTACCATCCAGCGCCTGCAGCACTTTGAGATAATACTGCGGACTGCCGGTCCCCAGATGAACAAATTCTGCTTCCTGGGCCCTGGCCGTCTTTACGGGAAATTTATCCATGTCGCCCATTGGTCCCTGGTAAACATAAGCAATTTGGTTTTGCTGCTGATCGGAAACAATCAAGACGGTGGGTGTTTCATATTCCGCCATTGTTTCCACATCGTGAAGATCGACGCCTTTGGCTGCCAGAAATTCTCTAAAGTCGGCTGGAAAATCGTTTCCCACGTAAGCACAAAGGGCCGTAGGAACTCCCAGGGCTGCAGCCACGGCGGCTTGATTGGCGCCGGTGCCGCCATAGTACTTTTTGATTTCTGTAATATTTATCGAAGTGTTCGGTTCAGGCAGGTTCGGCAGAGAGAGGATTTGATCAAGACAGATATGACCATAAATGCAGAGAAAAGGGCTCATGTGCCCTCCTGCCAGCTGGCCAGATATTTCTTCTGCTCTTTTGTTAAATCATCAATTTCAATGCCCATTGTTTTTAGTTTAATCTCTGCCACCGACCGGTCGATTTCCGCCGGCACATTGTGAACACCGGCTGCCAGTGACTGATGGTTTTTAACCAGATATTCAGCTGATAAGGCCTGAATGGCAAAACTCATGTCCATGATTTCTACGGGATGACCCTGACCTGAGGAAAGATTCATCAAACGGCCGTCAGCAATCAAATACACTTTGCGGCCGTCCGCGAAATTATACTGATCAACAAATTCTCTTACTTTCACCGGCTGACCGGTCAGTGTCGTCAAAACATCCTTTCTGATTTCATTATCAAAGTGACCGGAATTACCCATTACGCAGCCGTCTTTCATTACCTGGAAGTGTTCGGCGCGGATGATGTCTTTATTGCCGGTAGCAGTGATGATAATATCCGCAGTTTTAACGGCTTCAATCATCGGCATTACGGCGAAACCATCCATTCGCGCTTCAATTGCTCGGATGGGATCAACTTCGGTTACGGCTACGTTAGCGCCCAAGCCCTTGGCACGCATGGCAATGCCGCGTCCGCACCAGCCATAGCCGGCAACTACCAGTCTTTTACCGGCGATCAGCAGGTTAGTAGCATTCATGAAACCATCAAAAGTAGACTGACCTGTGCCGTAGCGGTTGTCAAACATGAACTTCATGTGGGCGTCGTTGACGGAAATGACTGGAAATTCCAGCTTGCCGTCATTGGCCATCGAACGCAGACGGACGACACCGGTAGTCGTTTCTTCGTTACCGCCTTTAACATTGCCCAAAACCTCACGGCGGGTGGTGTGAAGCATGGTGATGAGATCGGCACCGTCATCAATGACGAAATCCGGTTGGAGGTCAAGCACGGCATTGAGGTTGTGATAATATTCCTCGTCGCTCTCGCCCTTTTTCGCATAAGTTTCTAAATCAAAATGATCCCGTAACGCGATGGAGACCGAATCATCGGTGGACAGCGGGTTGCAGCTGGCTAAACGGACTTTAGCACCAGCTTCAGCAAGTGTTAGCGCTAACATGCCTGTTTTAGCTTCCACATGCAGCGCCATGCCGATCTTCAAACCCTTCAGCGCCTGTTCATCTACCATGCGTTTTCGAATATCGGCCAAGACGGGCATATGGTCTTTCGCCCATCCTAGTCTTCTGACCCCCTTCTCTAACAGTTCATTCATTGAATCCTATGTTTGAATTGGGCAAGATGGTTTAAATAGATTCTGCTGGTGAGCATCACTGCTGCGCCGTTAAATTTTCGATAATATATTGTACCGATTCCGCTAAATTGGCTTGATTGTCAAAATCAGCAAGCAGCTTTTTTCTGCGCGGCTGGTCGTTCTGCAGCTCTTTTACTGCTTGACGGATCTGCGGAACGGCCCGCGTGATTTCATCGACCGCGGTGGCATTAGCCGCCTGGGCTGTTCGTGACAGGGGATTAAGATCAATCGCCAGTACTTTTTTACCGGCCGCCCGTAAGGCTTCCGCACGATCGCCGTCTTCCAATGGTATCAAAACTACATCGGCGGCATAGATGCCCGTCTGACAGCAGCGGGCCCGGTCGGAAGCAATTCCTTCTAAAACGGCGTCCTGTTCTCTGCCTAAAATGGGCAGATCGGTAAAAGACTCCAGATATGAAACTAGTTTTTCTACCCGTTCGCGGCTCCAATGGAATAAATTAACTTCTACCTGTGCGCCTACTTCTGCTGCTAAAGCCAATAATTCGGCAGCGCAGAGCGCGGAGGCATTACCATTCATCGTAATGACTGGTCTTTCAGCTTCCAGCAAAAATGCGGCAATTGCTGCTTCCGCTTTTTGAGCCGCTGGTGTGGTTTTTTCACCAAGCAAATAATCAAATGCTTCTCCGCGACCATGAGCAATCAGGCCGGTTCTTGCAACAATTCCTTGATCAGAAAGCTCTGACATTTTTTCTCGGATGACGAGAGATTTATACCGCGGGTGATCTGGAGAAACATCCATGAGGGCCGATACGCCTTCTATTCAAAAATATTTTGTTGTTTTATCTTAAAAAGGTTAATAGATGGAAAAGTGGCCTGATTAGGCCTTTTTCATGATTTTCATCCATCCGCCGCTCTCAAAGATAGCTAATCCTCTTGCATTGAGAGTCTTTTCAAATTCATCCCACTGGATGATGTCCAAGCGGTCGTTGGATCCTTTGGTAAATTGAATGCCATCAGTACCCTTAACTCTACCTGGTTTAAGCCCTTTCTTTTTGGCTATGTCCTTTGCTTTTGCAACACTTATTTGCTCCATTACCAAATTTATCCCTCCACATTCTGGCTATGCGCCAGCTCGTAATATAGTTGCAAAGTATATAATATTTGCTCATAAATCTGGCTATGCCAGTACGTCTTAACGCCTATGATTTGAGGTATCATGTGAAATTAACTTATTAATATCGAAGCAGATCGTATGACTGTCTGGTGTGTTCTTTTTCAGGTAAATTTTTGCCAGCAGTCACGTAAAACTTGCTGGATTTTTCTTGATTATGCAATTTTCTTCCATTTTTAGGAAAATTTGACACTTAACGACGTAAAACACTTTGCTGTGGTTAATAAATTATTAATCCTTCGTGATAGCACTATTTTCTAACTTATGTCGCTTTTCGGGTCATCTGGGATTAGAGGAATAGTGGGTGCAGATTTTACAGTCGATCTGGCTGCCAAAATCGGTAATGCTGTCGGCAGTTTACACGGGGAGATTATTCACGGCCGTGACCCCCGTCTCAGCGGGTTGATGGTTTTACAGGCCTTGGCGGCTGGTGAAACTGCCGCTGGCGCGCAGATCTATGACGCGGGCATGGTACCGACGCCTACTCTAGCTATGGCGGCTGAAGATTTTGACTGCGGTATTATGATTACCGCTTCGCACAATCCGCCAGAATACAATGGCATCAAACTGTGGAATGCCGACGGTTCAGCATTTAATTCAGAGCAGATGGCGGAGATCGAAAAAAGAATTGCCGCCGACTGGCAGACTGTTGGCTGGAAGTCTACCGGCAGCTATCAAAGCTGGGAGGGAGCGATCGAAAAGCATACGACAGTCATCTGTGACGCGCTAACCGACTCGTCTGCTAAAACAGTAATTGACTGCGGCTGTGGGGCCACTTCAGTCATCAGCCCTCTTGTTCTGCGCACTCTGGGCTGTAAAGTAACGTCGCTGAACGCTCAGCCTGACGGTTATTTCCCCGGCCGCACTTCCGAACCCACGGAAGAACAATTGCAGGATCTCAAAACACTGGTAATCAAAAAAGAAGCGGATGTCGGCATTGCTCATGACGGCGACGGTGATCGTATGGTTGCCATGGATGAAACTGGAAAATATCTCAGCGGTGACCGTCTGCTGCTGCTTTTTGCTTCCTGGCTGGGTGTAAATTCCATTGCCGTCCCGGTTGATGCTTCGATGGCTGTTGATGATCTGGTGAAAGAAGTCCACCGCTGTCGAGTAGGCGACGTTTTTATTTCAGAACTTTTGAAAGAGCAGGATATTGACTTCGGCGGTGAACCCTCTGGCACTTATGTTTTTCCTGAGGAATATTACTGCCCCGATGGTATTTTTGCGGGTGCTTTGCTGTCGAAGATTGCGGCAGAACGGAAATTATCGGAATCCATTGCTGAATTGCCAACTTATCCTGCTTTCCGCGGTTCCTCTTCCTTCAATTCCGCGCAGCGGGAGGTGGTGACTTCTCGTTTAGCTGAAGAAATGGCTGCGGTTGATTGTGATCATTTGACGGTTCTTGACGGTTATCGCGCTGAATCTGCTGACGGCTGGTTTCTCATCCGCCTCTCGGGAACTGAACCAAAATTAAGATTTGTGGCGGAAGCAAGAGCCGAAGCAGAAGCCAGAGAGTTTAAAGAACAGGCTGAAAAGATCATTCAGAGGTGTATTGCATGAAAGCTTTGATTTTAGCCGCTGGTCTCGGCAGCCGGCTCAAGCCGCTTACGTCTAACACCCCTAAACCGCTGCTGTTTGTTGCTGGTAAACCTTTTCTTTCACACACCTTAGCAGCGTTGCGGGACAACGGCATCACCGAGATTTGCATCTTGACAGGCTGGAAAGCAATGAAAATCCGTGATTACTATGGTGATGGTTCGCAATTAAATCTTAATTTAACCTATATCGAGCAGAAAGAGCTGCAGGGAACAGCCAGTGCTGTTTTGTGTGCAGAAAACCACCTTCAGGAGCCGTTTGTTTGTCTGAACGGAGATGTGCTGACGACGAGTGAAGATCTCGCGCAGATGCTTAGCGCTTACGAACAAACTAAAAGTGAAGTGATGGGCATCGTCAAAGTAGACAATCCTTCTGCCTTTGGCTCCGTTGCTCAGGAAGATAATGTCCTAATTGACATTAAAGAAAAATCATCAGCACCTTTATCAGATTTTATTAACGCTGGACTTTTTGTTTTCACGCCGGAAATCTTTCGCTTTTTACGAGCAACTGCTCCTTCCGCCCGCGGTGAATATGAGATCACCGATACCCTGCGGGCGATGACTAAAGAAAAGACTGTTTACACCCAGCCGCTGTCTGACCGCTGGCTGGACATCGGCATGCCGCAGGACCTGCTGGCCGCCAACACACTGTTGATGTCTACGCTAAACAGCAACATCGCCGGCGAGGTGGAAAACGGTGCCGTTCTCAAGGGACCGGTGGTAGTTGAAGAAGGCGCCTTGGTCCGCGCCGGGGCGTACATCGAAGGTCCGGTTTACATATCCACTGGCTGTGATGTCGGTCCCAACTGCTATCTGCGGCCGTACACGGCGTTAGCGCCGCATGTGCGGATCGGTGCTGCCGTGGAAGTGAAAAATTCGATCATCATGGCACACACGCATATTCCGCACCATAACTACGTAGGGGACAGCATCATCGGTGAAAACTGCAACTTGGGAGCGGGCACGAAAATTGCCAATCTGCGTTTTGACGGTAAGAACGTCAAGCTGCCCTTTGCTGACGGCCTGGTCGATTCCCAGCGGCGGAAAATGGGCGCGATAATCGGTGATTCAGTCAGTACAGGCATCAACGCCATGATCAATGCCGGTTCCATTATTTTTGAAAATACAACGATCGGACCGGGAGCTTTGGTCAGCGGCCGCATTGCGCCGGGCAGCCGCCTGTCTTAAAGGTCCACAATTTCTAATTTTATTTCTTTACCATCTTTATTGTAGGCGCGCCAGCTGCTGAGGTTGTAAGGCATACAAGTGATAATGTGCACTTTCCCAAAACTGCCGAAAAGATGTAAATCTTCATTTGAGGGCTGATTAGAATAACCGGGATGTGAATGGACGGTACCGGCGATGCTGAAGTCGATCGGCAGCATATGCAGCGGTACTGTCGCCGAAGTAAAACTGCCGACGCTGCCCGGGAGAAAGACCAGCTCTGTCAGTACGCCGTCTTCTTCGCGCATCGCCGCCGCAAACTCATTGGGGGTTGAGGCTTTAGCCGACTCATTAAACGCGGTAATGAGTCCGACATCTATCGCCCAGATTGCTTTCCTGCTCATGGGAAACACATAATTTTTTCCCGCATGCGTCCGTAGAAAGTGTTGCCAAAGGAGACGAATTTAGCACGGGACTCTGATTTCGAGAACATCGTCAGCTCATCGCCTTCCATGTCTTTTTCCTGCTGGCCGTCAATCACGCAAATGCATGGTTTAGGTTTGGAAACTTCCACGCGCACATGACTATCCAGCGGTACAATCAGCGGCCGGGCAGCAAACTTAAACGGCGCCATGGGAGCAATGGTGATCGCGTCGACACGCGGATCGACAATCGGGGAGCCGACGGCCATTGCATAGCAGGTAGAACCGGTAGGGGTAGCAACAATAATGCCATCCGCACGGACATCCATCGCTAGAACATCATCGACGTAGACATTGAAGTGTCTGATTTTAGCGACATGAGCAGTATGAACTACCGCTTCATTCATGGCGTCATACATTCTTTCACCGTTAACAACGGCTTTGAGTTTAGACCGTTCATCGATGGTGTAGCGGCCTTCCAACAGGCGTGATAAGCCGTCTTCAATTTCATTTTCCGGAATCTCAGTAAGGAAACCCAGCACACCGGCATTAATGCCGAAGATGGGTGCATTGGTTCTCTGCAGCGAGCGGAGAATAGTCCCATCGCCGCCGACGGTGATGAGGACATCGATGTCCATATCTTCGATCGGTTTGCCTTCTTTGCCAAAGAGGCGGGCAATACCCGATTCCAAAGTCACATCCTCGTCTTTTAATAAATTGTAAACTAGACGCCCTACACGAATGGCATCAGGAATTTCAGAATTAGCGGTCAGTCCTAATTTCAAAGTAATATCTCCTTAACTTTTTCATCATCGTAAGCAATGAAACTGCATCTCGTTTCTAAATCAAAAGGCATGTCGAGGATGTTATTATCTAAATCCACGATTTCTCCGCCTGCTTCTCTCAGGATTAAGGCACTAGCGGCAATGTCAACGACACGAATATTTTTCGAATACTGCTCAGTGTTATAGTAATAGGCATCAAAGTTGCCGCTAGCTACTAGGCACATTTCAATCGAAGCGCAGCCCAGTGAACGGATCGGTGCACATTTCCGCACTTTATCCAAGGTGTCCTGATGGACATAATGGCCGACATAACAGAGCAGAGAGGGAAACTTGGTATCAAATTTCTTCACGGTAATTTTTTGACCATTGAACTGGGCGCCGGCGCCTTTTTCTGCGCAGTAAGTATCGCCCGTTACCAGATTCTTCACGACTGCGTATTGAATGTCCCGTAAGGACTTTTCTCCTACGGCCAGTGATACCGTGTAAAAAGGGAGACCCAGTGACGCATTATGAGTACCATCGACGGGGTCCACCACCAGAGTTTGGGCGTAACCGCGGTCAATGAAACCTGCTTCTTCGCTGAGAATATTAACTTCCAGATTCAGCTCGTCTAACGCATACAGCACGGCATCTTCCGCAGTTTTATCAATCGCAGAGGTGGGTGTGCCGTCTGCGCCCATGTAGAGTGTTTTGCTTTTGTCAAACTCCTCTGGGAGATCGTTAACTGCTTTGTAGACGCGCTGTGCGATCTCTTCTAGTGCTCTGAGCATCAATAAACGGAATGCATCCATGGCATAAATAATCAAATGCAGCGGGCAAGCGCTATATTGCTTGTTTGAGCACGTCAGTGGCATGGATGAATATGAAGTCGAAACCGTGCGCGAACGGGAAGTTTATAAAATTCAACTGAAGCTGCCCGGAGTAGCGCGCCAGGATCTTTCATTAGAGGTAACTGACGCCGGCTTCTGTGTAGTCATTGGTGACAACTCCCGCTGTTTCACGCTTTCGCATACTGTGGATGTTGAAAAAGCGAGAGCGGCTTTTGACGGTGAGACCCTCTACTTAGAAATGCCGATCAAGTCGCCCATTCACGGCCGGCGTTTAGAAATTGAACAAGGCTGTCTGGATATGGGTGAAGGAAATCATCGCTGCATCTGAGAGTATTTATGCTCATTGCTCATCTCACAGCTGATGATCAGCGCGAGTAAATTTGCGGGAGTTTTCCGCGACGGTGAGAAAATCTATACGATCAACTCGACTCCTGGCAAAAAGGTCTACGGTGAAAAACTGGTAAAGGAGACGCAGGAATACCGGGAATGGGTGCCTAACCGCAGCAAGCTGGCCGCCTACCTCCTGAAAGGCGGCTCCTTTTTCCCGTTTCAGAAAGACTCCACAGTCTTGTATCTTGGGGCGGCTTCCGGAACGACCTCCAGCCATATCGCGGACATCGTTACTTCCGGTACAGTCGCCTGTGTGGAATTCGCACCCCGTTCTTTTCGAGATCTGGTCACCGTTTGTGAAGCGCGGAAGAATATGATTCCCATTCTCGCCGATGCTACCCGGCCGCAGGAATATTCCTTCGCCGTCTCGGCGCCCGATATCGTTTATCAGGACATCGCCCAGAAAGGACAAGCAGCGATCTTTCTCAAGAATTATCAGACCTTTTCGGCAAAATGCGGTCTGCTGGTCATCAAGTCCCGCTCGGAAGACGTGGCCCGTGATCCGCAGAAGATTTATGCGGAAGCTTGTGCGGAACTGAAAGCCGCCGGTCTGAAAGTCGTGGAATTGGTGACATTAGATCCGTTTGAAAAAGATCATGCTATGATTGCGGTGGAATCACCGTGAAAACCACTTACGGAATCGCACTGCGGGATCGTAAATTTCTGATGGTTTACAATCCCAAACGCGGCGGCTGGGAAATGCCAGGCGGCAAAGTGGAAGCCGGTGAAACTTTTGCCGAAGCGGTTGTCCGTGAATTCCGTGAAGAGTCTGGTTTGACTTTTATTCCCTTAGTTTCGCGGGCGCTCACCGACGACTGCCTCTTGTTTGCCGGTAAGGTGGAAAAGTATGAGGGTACCGGTGAAATGATCTGGCAGGAGTTTTCTGAGCTGCCGACTGAACTCGGTTTTCCGCAGTGTGAATACGAAGAACAGATCCGCTGGGCCCGTACAGTCCTGCCTTGAAGCCTGGGCTTTACTCATCTTTTAAAAACTCTCTGCCGAATCTCTTAAATAGCTGATCCATAATCGAAGAACTCTATCGCCACCAAACGCTAATGATTCATAATTTCGGAGGATTAAGATGGCACGTATGCACGCCAGAAGAAGAGGAAAGTCCGGCTCCAGCCGCCCAATGATCAGTGAAAATCCTGAATGGGTTCCTCTTAGCAAAGAAGAAATTGAAGAAATTGTTGTAAAAATGGGTAAAGACGGTGTTCTTTCCGCCAAAATCGGACTGGTTCTGAGAGATCAGCACTCCGTGCCAGATGTAAAACTGGCTACTGGCAAAACCATCACCCAGATTCTCAAAGAGAACAATGTGGCACCTAACATACCCGATGACTTGGTGGCTTTGATGCGTACAGCAATCAATCTGCAAAACCACTTAAACGCCAACAAGAAAGATGTGGCAAACAAGAGGGGTATGCAGATTACTGAGTCTAAAATCAGACGCTTAGTCAAATACTACAAGCGTAACGGCGTTCTCCCAGCAGACTGGCAGTATTCTATCGCCAACGCTGAATTACTTATCGAGTGAGGGCAATGGACCAGGGTGTCCAGATCCCCCCCAAACTCCTTTCATCTATTTTTCAAGCAAAAGAGGAGATTGACAAAGCGGCGACCATCCGTGTAATTTCACATTATGACGCCGATGGAATTTCTGCCGCAGCTATTCTCTGTGCAGTTCTGCACCGGGCAGGCAAATCCTTCCAGATCTCGATGGTTAAAGGCTTAACTGATGAAATTATTGCCGCGTCTGATGATGCTGAACTGTTAGTGCTTTCTGATATGGGCTCCGCTAACCTCGAGGCTTTAGAGAAATTGAACTGCCGGGTAGTGGTCTTGGACCATCACAAACCGCTGCGTGATTCTGAAAAAGTAGTCCATGTTAATCCTCATCTTTCAGGGATCGACGGCATGACTTCGGCCTGCGGAGCTTCGGTCTGTATGCTGCTGGCCGTCAACACGGAAGAGCGGAACTGGGATCTGCTGCCGATTGCTTTCGGCGGTATTGCCGGTGACCGGCAGACGATCAAAGGTCTCAGCGGTATCAATCTCTGGCTTTTTGAAGAAGGTCTCAAGCGGGGGCTGATAGAGGCAATTCCCGGCTCACTGATTCCGCCTGGTAAACTCGTTGACGCCCTCACTGCTTCTACCGAACCTTATGTGATCGGTTTTAGCGGTGATCAGGAAGCGGTAAAGACTTTTCTGGCCGAAGCAGGAGTTCCGGCAGAGCAGGACAGTCTGAAGCTCAATGAAGAACTGCGGATGAAACTCTCTTCCCTGTTAGCTTTGAAACTCATTGCTCAAGGCACGGCTTTAGAAACCATGGAAGAAGTGGTCCGTGACCGCTACTATTTCAAAGCTGTAAATCTGGAGGCAGAAACAATGGCCAGCCTCCTCAATGCCTGCGGACGTTCTGGCCAAGAAAGCATGGGTGTGGCTTTAGCCCTCGGTGATCCTTCGGCGATGACTGCCGCCCAGGAACTGCGCAACGAGTATAATTTTACAGTCATTAGTTCGTTAAATGAACTTGTTTCTACGGGGATTACTAAACTTAATCATCTCCAGTATTTCCACAATGACAAGTCTGGTTTGTCCGGCATTCTCTGCGGTATCACCATGCAGTATTTCGGTGATCCTGACAAAGCAACGATTGCTTTTTCTGAGTCTGAAGACAAAATAAAAATCTCTTCCCGCGGGACTTTTCCGCTGCTGGAATCCGGTGTCGATCTGGCAGAAGCTTTACGCCTGGTTGCTGCCGAAGTCGGCGGCTTTGGTGGTGGACACCGCATTGCTGCCGGAGCAACGATCCCGCAGGGTGAAGAGCAAAGATTTTTAGAGCTGCTTGATGCCAAACTCGCTGAGCAGAAACAGCTCAAAAGTGCCGAGACTAGCGCCACGTAACCTTAACTTCATCAGTGCGGAAACGCTGGTTGACGATGGTCTCGGCGACACTCATTTTTGTGCCTGATTGATGCATGAGTAAACCTGTCCAGGCAATCATTGCACCGTTGTCAGTGCATAACCGCGGCTCGGGTACGAACATTTTCGCCCCTCTTTCGCTGGCCATTTTTTCAACCATTTCCCGGATCCGTTTGTTACGAACAACACCGCCGCCCAGCAGCACTTCATCTTTTTCAATGTGGGCCATAGCCCGTTCGGTGACTTCGCTGAGCATAGCAAAGCAGGTCTCCTGCACGGAGAAGCAGATGTCTTCCAGACGCTCACCTTTGGCCCGGTGGGCTAAAGCGGCTGTCATGATCCCGGAAAAAGACATATCCATGCCTTTGACGGAATAGGGCAGTTCCAGCAGTTTGTCACCGCCCAGCGCTAACTCTTCAACTTTCGGACCAGCGTAATAGCCCAGACCTAGTTCTCGTCCCAATTTATCAAACATGTTGCCGATGCCGATGTCCAGAGTTTCACCGAAGATACGGTATTTGCCGTTGGTAAAGGAGATAACCTGTGTGTTACCACCGGAAGCATAGAGCAGCACGGGATCTTCCGCAGCGGTTTTAGCAACGCCAATTTCCAGATGAGAAATGCAGTGGTTGACGCCCAGGATTGGTTTATTCAAACTTACTGCTAAGGCTCGGGCGGCAGTGGCGGCAGTCCGAAGACACGGCCCCAGACCAGGTCCCTGAGAAAAACAGACGACGTCGATCTCTTTATAGGAGATCTTAGCCGCTTCGATGGCTTTAGCAATCAATCCCGGCGCTACGGCGGCGTGATGGTTGGCTGCCTCTCGCGGATGAATGCCGCCCTGTGCAGCACGATACATGTCAACTTCGTTAGCCAGCACATTAGCGTTTTCGTCGACAATACCGACGCCGCAGGTATGTGCGGTTCCTTCAATGCCCAGACAAATCATTGGCTCGCAATCCCGGTTTCTGAGTTAATGCGGGCGAGGATATTAATGGCACCCTCGATAACTTCATCATCAGCAACTAAAATCGGAAGATTCTTGGCCAAAATTTCATAGTATGCTGCTTCGGCCATTCCTTCTGTGGTACTCATATCCATTATCGTTACCGCTGCTCCGGCTGGCATTTTCTCTTTAATGTAATCACATTTTTGACAGCCAGGCTTGGTAAATAAAATCAATTGGGACATCCTTACTGTATTTGGGGACAGGTGATTAAACTTTTGGGCGGTCTTTGTTGATTTATGCGGCTGGCGAGACTACCGCTGCGGCAGATCGCCAAGATGTGATCAGCAATTAAGCGGTCAAATTCGCAATTTTTGCCGATCTTTATATCGAAACTCTTTAGATTATCCAGCAAAAATCTGCCGTACACATTTGTGGTGTTAGACTTGTCTTTTAAGCGCTCACTTTAAGTCAATCTCTTTCATCATTTCCTTAAAAGTTACGAGGCTAACATTTCCCGCCTCTGCCGATTTTTCTTTACAGCCCTTTGTAAAACCACTCTTAGAAAATATATAGAAATGTTTATTTTTATAATTAAACAATCTGCTTTTATCAATCAGCGATGTTAGAATCTCTAGATCGACAAATTCATTTGTCCACTTACATTCACAGAAGATGGCTGTATCTTTATCAACCACTGCAAGAAGATCAATTTCCTCCTGCCCTTTAGTCTGAGGATTGCCGCCCCACCATCTGCCGATATCGTTAAAAGCAACGACCCCACGTCTGTTCATTTCCCACATGTATTGTCTGCATATTTCTTCGAATATTGCTCCCATGTATGCAGGGATTTGCGGTTCAATGTTCTGATATGCTCTCTCTGCATATCTATTCTCAATCAATGATGCATTTTCTGGAATAAACCTATACCAGAATCTGAACATATTGTCAGCTAATACATAGGCTGTTTTTCTGTCAGAAGCTTCTGTTATTGGCTTTTCTTTTTTGATCAATTCTAAGGCCAGGAGATTTTTTAAATAGGTAGAAGTGACGCTGCTTTCTTCATTTATTTTAGATGAAATATCTGACAGTTTGGTATAACCATTGGCAACCGCGGAGATGATTGAATTATATAGCGCGGGTTCTCGCACTTCTTGTTTGAGGAGATTATTGGGCTCTTCATAGAGATATGATGCGGAGTTAAGAAATGTATTGATGATATTATTTTTAATGCTCAGAGAATCATCAAACTGCAAAAGATACTGTGGAGTGCCGCCCAGAATGCCGTAAACGATAGCTATATCTTCATCACTGAACTTCTTAAAATACCGACGACTTTCAAAAAAATCAAAAGGGGCAATTCTAAGTTGGGCCGTACGCCTGCCATACAATGGACTTTGGTATCCAAGTACCTGTTTTTCCATAAATGACATTGATGAGCCGCAGAGGATAAGGTAAAGTTTTGAAGAATCCTTGTATTTATCAATGAGAACTTGTAGGACTGACGAGATGCCTTTGTATGATTTTGCTACATAGGGATATTCATCGATTACGAAGATAATCCTCTTTTCTTCTGCTAGTTTGAACACATATTCAAGTGCAGTTTGGAAGGTGTTAAAAACGGGAGTTATTTCATTTCCTAAATAATAAAAAATGCTTCTGCTTAAGTTTTCTAAATTTTGTTTGCTGGTACTTTCAATGCCTGTGAAGAAAATGCATTCTTTGTCTTTAGTAAATTCATTGATCAAGGCAGTCTTGCCTACTCTTCGTCTTCCATAAATTACAGGCATCTGAAATTTTTCTGTTTGATACAGCTCAGCAAGGTACGCAAGCTCTCTTTCTCTGCCGATAAACATTATTCCACCAAGATCTGCTAAGTTTAGCTATATTACGATTTACTAAATCATGATTTAGTTATTTATCAATGTCGCTTTCTAGCAGCCTTATCAAAAGCCTCGATATGCAGGATTTTCACGTGTGAATAAACAGCATAAAATCAAAGATTGATAGAAAAACATATAGATAAGAAGAGTATATTGGCGATTCTGTAGCACTTGGGCTCATGGTCTAGTGGTTATGACGTCTCCTTGACATGGAGGAGGTCGCCGGTTCAAATCCGGCTGAGCCCACTCAAATATTCTTTTCAGAGGTGACGACTTGAGCGAAACACAGTGGTTCATAATTTTCTGTATGTTACTGGGTCCGATCTGGGCATACATTTTCTCGAAGATCCTCTGAGCTTTGAATACTAATTGTTCTCCCAGCCAGTGTTTTTATTGTGCGAGATATAAATTGTTAGCATAAAATAATTAATTACCCTTATTGCTCGTTATTTCTCGCAGGCGGCTAAGATTAAACTTATATGGTCAATACTGCTCTGGAGTCTTGCTATGTCCACCAATGAAGCTAAATTGTCGCTAGTTCAGATGAAGATGGTTTCTGAACCTTCAGCCAATCTTAAAAAAGCCGTGGCTATGATTGCCGAAGCGGCAGCGGAAGGGGCAGAGATCGTCTGTTTACCAGAATTATTTTCTACCCCGTATTTTCCACAATATGATCTCGATCCCGGGGCTTCAAAATATAAAATTCCGCACGACACTGTACCGGGAGAAATCAGCAGAGTTTTGTCAAAAGCGGCTGCTGACAATCAAGTCATCTTAGTCGGCGGTTCTATTTTTGAAGAAGCCGAAGGTCATTTTTTCAATACTTCCCTGCTTTTTGATCAGCAGGGACAGACCATCGGTGTTTACCGTAAGACCCACATCCCGCATGATGAAAAGTTCTTTGAGCAGAGTTATTTTGAACCTGGTGACACTGGCTTTTCGGTTGTCGCAACCGCTAAAGGCAAAATCGGCACTTTAATCTGCTATGATCAGTGGTTTCCGGAAGCCGCCCGCTGCAATGCCCTCTTGGGTGCTGACATGGTTTTCTATCCGACAGCCATCGGCACGGCTCAGGGTATCGAACAGGCCGAAGGCGACTGGCAGAGTGCCTGGGAAAACGTCATGCGCGGACACGCTATTGCCAACGGCATGGTAGTTGCTGCCTGCAACCGTGTTGGTGTTGAAGACACTATGACCTTCTGGGGCGGGAGCTTCGTCATCGATGCTTTTGGTAAAACACTGGTCCGCGGTTCCGCAGCCGAAGAAATTGTTTCCGCAACCATTAATCTTGAGCATGGACGCGATATCAAAGAAGGCTGGCGCTTCTTTTACAACCGCCGTCCTCAATGTTATGATTTAATTAGTAAAGAGTGATTAAATGAGTGAAAACAACCCGACTCCTAAAGCCTGCGGCTATCAAATGCCGGCTGAATGGGCTGAACATGAAGCTACCTGGCTTTCCTGGCCCAAGAACCCTTTGACCTTTCCCGAAGAAATTATTGACTCTGTGGAAAAAACCTACAGTCTAATGGTGGAAGCCTTAAGCCGCGGTGAAATTGTAAAAATCTTAGTGGATGATGCGGCCTTGGAAGAGCGTGCCCGTGCGCTCCTGAAAACCACTCAGGCCAACATGGACAACGTTCAGTTTTTCCAGATCCGCAGTTCTGATGTATGGATCAGAGATTACGGCCCGACCTTTATTCTCAACGCTCAGGGCGAGAAAGCAGCAATCAAGTGGGACTTTAATGCCTGGGGCGCCAAATACGACGATCTTCTTTATGATAACATTACGGGTGAAAACGTCGTCAACACCACCGGAGTAAGAGTATTCCGCCCGGGTATTGTCTTAGAAGGCGGATCGATTGACGTCAACGGCCACGGCGTCGTGCTGACTACCGAACAGTGTCTGCTCAATCCCAACCGCAATCCCCACCTGACCAAAGCTGATCTGGAAGAATATCTCTGCAACTATCTGGGTGTGGAGAAAGTCGTCTGGTTAAAATCCGGCATTGACGGCGATGACACCGACGGCCACGTTGATGATTTTGCCCGTTTTGTTAATGCTCATACTATCCTCTGTTCTTATGCAGACGACGATTCCGTCGATGCCCAGGTGCTGCAGACTAACTTTAAAATTCTCAAGGCCCAGGAAGTCTTTGAGGTCGTTGCCCTGCCGATGCCGACACCGATTCCCTTAGAGGAAGAAGAACGCAACCTGCCAGCAAGCTATGCTAACTTCTATATCGGCAACAAAGCTGTCTTAGTGCCGTCTTTTGATGACCCGGCTGATGCCCAAGCGGCAGCAATCATCGGCAAATACTTCCCGGACCGGGAAATGGTCTCGATTCCGGCGACCGATCTCGTCTACGGCTACGGCGGATTTCACTGCATTACGCAGCAAGAGCCGAAAAGGCGAGTTTAAGGACCTTAGCAATAGTTACGAAGGAGGGCATTTTTCGCTGGCTCTCCTCTTTTTAATTTTATTATTTTTCTTCAATATTTAATGTCCAGTCGTTCATTTTTTTATATATATTTTTTCTTTGATAAATACGTAAAAAGTACTACATCTTACCGATAGCTTAATATACCCGCAAAGTGAGTTTTTGCTTCAAGGATTCAAAATTCAGGGGGAGTTTTGAGTCTTCTATTAAAAATAGGAGTTGAACAAATGGCAGACTTCGATAGCATAAGCGCTGACAAGATTCTGACGAGATACGACATTGTCGTCGAGTCAAGCGAAAAGCCGGAAGACATTGCTGAGCAATTCATGCCTGAGAACCCGTTACTCAGACAGATTGCAGAAGATGTAATGAACTTGAAATTTAAGGTAATTGAGCAACACGTACAGGAAGCACTCAAATCCTTAACGCCTGAAGAAATCATCGAGAATGGTCTTCTAGCTGGAATGGACATTGTAGCCGAATTATACGGACGCGGTATCTACTACTTACCACACGTAATGGTCGCCTCTGACGCCATGACCCGTGGAACCAAGGTTGCCGAAGCCGCTCTTGGCGGCGAGAGGAAATACAAGGGCATGGTCATGATGCATGCCGCTGAAGGAGATCCTCACGATATCGGAAAGAATATCGCTGCAGTACTTCTCAAATCCAACGGATTTGGAATCATCGATCTCGGAAAAGACGTATTGGTTGATACCGTAGTTGATGAGGTTCAGAAACAGAAACCAACAATCCTCACTGGAACCGCACTCATGACCACCACCATGTCTGCTTTCCCCAGGATCGCTAACAGGCTGAAAGAGCACGGAGTAGAGATTCCTTTCATCTGCGCCGGCGGTGCAGTAAACAGAGAATATGTCGAATCCTACGACATGGGTATCTACAGTGCTAAAGCTGCAGAAGGACCCGGACTTGCTAACAAAGCAATTGACGGCTGGGACTGGAAGAAAATCAGATCCAACTGGGATGACATTATTAACGGAAAGGCATGAATGAGGTGATTAAAAATGGCTACTACTAAATTCACAAAAATGGCATACGATGCCGCAGACGATTTAATCTTCGGAGAAGCAAAGAAACCTATTTCCTACGGTCTTGGCCTCAAAGTCGGACAGGGATCAGTTATTCCTGAAATCAACTTTGCTCCTAGACCAGGCAGCGAAAAGAGTCCCGAATCCTTAACCAAGGAAT
>CAJKXZ010000014.1 GCA_905203995.1 uncultured Methanomassiliicoccus sp.
GGCTCGGTGTTATTGGTTACGAAGCTGCTTTAATGAACGCTTCCAAGCAGATGAAGCAGGACAAAGTCCTCAGGGATATCTATGTCGCTTCTGACAGGTTCAGATCCCCAGAAGGATTCATCCTCGCTTACGACAACGCTTACAAGATCGGTCAGGCCATCGTTGAGTGTGGTGACAACTACTACCTCAGGGCTAAAGCCGCTGGTCTCAAAGCAGCTGAATTAATCAAGGAATCCAACGACAAGGGCAAACTGAAGCTCAACAAGCAGGAAAAAGACACCCTCAACAAGATCATTACCGATCTCAACTCTCTCCCATCCGAGGAAGGCAAATTCGTCGACTGGGCCCTCAAAGAGTACAAGGATGTTCCTGCCTTCGATCCCAAGAACTACGAACTCTAAACGAGTTCATGATTCCTCACAAACCCCTTCCCTTTACCTTTTTTTGACAACTTATGAATCAATAGTTTTTTTAAAAATAAGCTCAATTTCTGCAGCCAAATCTATGCTTAGATTATTTTTCATTAACGCAATGACTTTAATTCTCTGTGCATATCTCCTTGTGAAACGCCATGGTTGCAATACTTACAGATACACCTCTTGAAGAAATAATGGAACACGCACCTCCCAGGGGCGGATATTATCCAGAAGATGAATTATTGTGTCATGGGTGTATTCGCGTAATCAGGCGTGATGATCTCAGAAAAAGTTATCTTATGAACTTTGATTGCAGTTTTGATCAACAAATAAACGCTCTTTTACATACTGATCTAGATCATTGGTATACTTATACAACTGCCGATGAAATCATACCTGACATTGATGTTAATTTGTTTTTGTTTGTCTATTGGTATCTTACAAAAGGCAAAAATATCGTATTATATCACATCGAAAACATGCCTGGCTTTGGACCTGAAACAATGATTTCAAACATCGATATTGCAACTAAAAACCCTGGCATGACACCCAAAGAAGATTACCATCTTGTTGTCTCTGATGTTCTATATCATTTTTCAGATTCTCAGGGGAGCGCACATCTCCACAATACTGCCATTCTGGAGCAGATGGCAAAAGACCGCTGTTTTGATGAGCATTTTTCAATGGGTAGGGTGCCTCAGGACAACATGACTCTCACAGAGCTCATGAAAATCTCTGGAAATTGTTCTATGTATATGACAATTTATGATTATGCTGAAGTTATGTCCCTGCTCAGTGAACTTGGCGGTGTACTCACCGTATTAGATAATGAGCTCTGGCCTGATTATATACGACCAATAGAAATGATAACTGCTTATGATCAATATTGGGAATGGCATAGCCGTGGTTGGCGAGGTCCTCCTCTGACTAGAGAAAATAGCAAGTACGCTGATTGTCCAGTGCGGATGTATTGCTTATACTGCAGGTCATCTGCTGATCTGCTCTCCAGAATTTGTATTAGGGATGCGCCTGTTGATAACAACCTGATCGGCATGGTAGCATTGGTAGATACAAAAAATGTAAAACGGTCATGATTAGATAACACCCATCTTTTTTTGTCAACAAGTATATTATTTGTAAACGAGTTTATACTCTGTTAATTGAATCTAACACGAGAAGGCGTTACAATTGGCTTAATGCATTCTCTTCATGCATTACATATTTCTGATGAATATCCTACGCATGCATTCTATGGCGGAGTAATATGACCACAATACTTACTGACATACCTTTAGAAGAAATCATGGAACACGCACCTCCCAGGGGCTATCCCTACTTGGAAAATGAGACATTAGTCCATGGTTGCATCAAATTAGCTAAACTTGATAACGTTATTGATGTGTGTCAACAAGGATGTGCTGACAATCTCAACCAACGGATTAATAAACTAATGCATACGGATATTGATTAGCATGTTTATGCGGTAGCAGATGACATCTATCCCAAAATCGATGTTCGTTTGTTTTTGTTTGTGTATTGGTATCTTGCCAGGGGGGATAATATTGCCATCTATTTGGATGTAGATATGCCTCCATTCGGGCCAGAAACCATGACTTCTCATATTGACATCAGTGTAAAAAAACCAGGTATGACTCCCATGTGGAATTGTCACAAAGTGTTCGAGGATGTCATCTATCATTTCACCGATTCTAGCAAAACAGCGCATCTTCATGATACAACCATGCTCGACAGAATGGGAGAAGATGAGTATTTTGATAAAGATCATTTTCAGACAGGTAGAATTCCACACGATGACCTATCTCTCGATGAACTCATGAAACTCGCAGGAAACTGCTTGACATACACAACAGTCTATGATTATGAGGTGATCATGTCTACTCTTGATTTATTTGGAGGCATCTGCTCTGATCGTGAACGTAATGCTCTTGAAAGGTATGCCACTCCTTTGGAACTGATAACTTCTTTTGAGAAATACTGGGAATGGAAAAAGCGTGGTTGGCAAGGCCCTCCTATGACACAAGGGCCAAGCAAGTATGGTAATTGTCTAGTACGCATGTATTGTCTATATAGTAGCTCCTCTGTCGGTGAACTTTCAAAAATATGTCTCCATGGAGAACCTGTTGATAACAACCTAATCGGCATGGTGGCATTAGTAGATACAAAAAATGTAAAACAATCATGATTAGATAATACTCATCTTTTTTTGTCAACAAGTATATTATTTGTAAGCGAGTTTACACTCTGTTAATTGAATCTAACACGAGAAGGCGTTACAATTGGCCTAATGCACTCTCACCACGTATCACACACTTCTGATGATGTCCTGCATATGCACATTTTATGGCGAACTGATATGATTGCAATACTTACTGACACACCTCTTGAAGAAATAATGGAACACGCACCTCCTCGAGGTGGTTATTATCCCGAAAAAGAATTATTGCTTCATGGATGCATCAGAGTAATTAGATGGGATGACCTACGAACGAGTTATCTTATGAATTTCAATTGCAGTTTTGATCATCAAGTCAACATTCTTTTACAAACTGATGTAAAACACTGGTATACCTATGTGACTGCAGATGATATTGTACCAGCTATTGATGTTCGTTTGTTTTTGTTTGTATATTGGTATCTTGCAAAAGGTAAACACATCATTCTTTATGATGCACAAAATATGCCCGTTTTGGGACCTGAAACAATGATTTCAAACATCGACATTGCAACTAAAAATCCAGGGATGACGCCTATGGAAAATTACCACATAGTCGTTTCTGATGTTTTGTATCATTTTTCAGACTCCTGTGGTAATGCAAATTGTCATGACACTATGATTTTGGAGCGAATGGCGAAAGATGAGTGTTTCGATAAGCATTTTTCAATTGGTATGGTGACTAGTGATGACATACTTCTAAAAGAATTAATGGAGATTACTGGAAACTCTTCAACTTCTATAACCATCTATGATTATGATGAGGTTATGTCTACACTCAATGATTTTGGCGGCATATCTTCAGTACGTGAAGATGAATCATGGAAAAAATATGTCACTCCCTTGGAAGCAATCACCTCGTATGAACCTTATTGGGAGCGACTAGATCGGGGATGGCGAGGTCCTCCTCTGACTAGAGAAAATAGTACGTATGCTGATTGTCCAGTGCGGATGTATTGCTTGTATTGCAGATCATCTGCCGATCTGCTTCTTAAAATTTGTATCAGGGATATGCCTGTTGATAACAACCTGATTGGCATGGTAGCATTGGTAGATACAAAAATGTAAAACAGTCATGATTAGACCAATACTCATCTTTTTTTGTCAACAAGTATATTATTTGTAAGCGAGTTTATACTGTTAAGTGATCATAACATGAAGGTTCTTACTGACAGTGGTGCTATCGATGTCCGGGCAGCCTGGTTTGAAGACGGCAAGGTCAAAATGATCGACCAACGGATTCTTCCTCACCAATTCCAAATTGTTGAATTTACCAGTTATCTGGAAGTTGCAGAAGCGATTAAAAATATGACCGTCCGCGGTGCACCAGCCATCGGTGCCGCTGCCGCTTACGGTATGGCTTTGGCTTACCTGCAGAAAGTAAATCTGACAGAAGCCGCGACAGTTTTAAAAGCTACCCGACCGACAGCTTTTGATCTCTTTTACGCTGTTGACAAAATGCTGGAAGCCGCCGCGAAAAATGAAGATCTGCTGGAAGCTGCTGAGAATTATGCTGAGCAGATCGTGGATAAATGCCGGCGTATCGGCGGTTACGGTGCCGAATTAATTGCTAATGATTACGTAATCATGACCCACTGCAACGCCGGAGCCTTAGCCACCGTTGATGTCGGTACAGCGTTAGCACCGATGCGGGTCGCCCGCGATCAGGGAAAAAAGATCTTCGTCTATGCTTCCGAGACGCGTCCGCGTCTGCAGGGCATGAAACTTACGGCCTGGGAATTATTGAATGAGGGCATTCCGCACAAAATTATTGCTGACGGTGCCTCTGGTGCCGTAATGCGCAATGGTGTCGACATGGTTATCGTCGGAGCCGACCGCATTGCCGCCAATGGTGATTTTGCTAATAAAATTGGAACTTTTGATAAAGCCGTCTTAGCACATGAGTTAGGCATTCCTTTCTACGTGGCTGCGCCCGTTTCCACCTTTGATTTCAGCATCCAGAGCGGCCAAGAAATCATCATCGAAGACCGCGCTGAGGAAGAAGTAACGGTGGTTGACGGTGTGCGCATCGCCCCCTGTGGCTGTCACGCACTCAACCCTTCCTTTGATATGTCGGAAGCCAAGTATGTGACGGCTTTCATCACGGAAATCGGTGTTTTGACACCTAGTGAAATCGGCCGTATCCGTGAGTACTATCAGTGAGGTTGTGACCATGAAAGAGCAGCGCGCAGCGGATTTAGCCGCGATTGGAAAATTACTCTATGATAAACATCTAACGATTGCCAGCGGGGGCAACATGAGTGTCCGCTGCGGCGAGTCGATGTTGATCACGCCTTCCGGAGTCTGCAAAGGTATGCTCTCCGCGTCCGCGATGATTGAGATCAATATCGCCTCGGGAGAGATCATCGGACCCGGTAAGCCCTCCATTGAAACGCCTTTCCATTTAGGTCTCTACCGCGCTCATCCGGAAGTGAATGCAGTCATCCACTGTCATCCTGTTTCCTGCACGGTTTTAGCAATTCTCGGTAAAGATTTGCAGACTAACTTGACACCGGAATCGTTGATGGTCTTAGGCGAAGTGGTGCCGACTATACCTTATGACACGCCCGGCTCTCATGGTCTGGCTGATAAATTAATTACGAAAATGGGTGCAGCCAAAGCCTGCATTATGCAGAATCACGGTGCCTTGGTTGTCGGCAAAGATCTCATGGATGCCTTCTTCCGCATGGAAACCCTTGAATATGTGGCTACTTTACAACTGCAATGTGGTGACGTTCCCGGGCTGCCGGCGGACGAGATTGCCCGTGTACTTGCGATGAGCAAATGATGGTGTTTACTGATGATTATTGTCACAAAATGGTTCGGGGTCTTTTTAGTCGAGAAGGAAAAGGTCGTTAAAAGCATCCTTTTTGAAAAAAATCCCTCGCTCATTGCCCAAAAACTCTCGCTGGTCCAGCGCGGGGAAATCCTGTCGGAAGAAGAACAATTGGCTGGTAAGCACATTCATGTGGCGGAATCCCGGCTGTCTTCTTTAGGAAAACCAGAATTCTGCGATTCTTCTTTCATTCATCCGGAAGATTTCGGCTATTCGCCGCAGTTAATGCAGAAAGTCATGATTGAACTGGGTAAAATGCGTATCCGCGAACCCCTGGCTCCTGACAAAGTTATCGTACAGGCCGTAAGAGCGCTGGATGATGTGATTGAAACGATTAATCTCCTCAGTGAGCGGCTCCATGAATGGTATGGCCTTTATTTCCCGGAGCTGGCAGATTACGCAGCTGATGCCAGCTATGCCCGTTTGATTGCGGAAAAAGACTCACGGGAAGCTATTCTCAGCGCTTTAGATCTTAATCTGGAATCAGTCGGTTCTGAATTAGAAACAGTTGATCTGCAGATCATCCGCTCCTGGGCGGCTACTCTGCACAGCTTGTATGATGAAAAAGACGAGCTGGAAAAGTACATCAAAGAAAGAATGGAGGAGGCGGCACCCAACCTTTCGGCCATTGTCGGCCACAGTCTGGCTGCCCGTTTAATCTCCTTGGCTGGCGGTTTGAAACGCTTATGCACAATGCCTGCCGGCACAGTCCAGCTCCTAGGTGCGGAAAAGGCGCTCTTCGCCCACCTTAAACAGGGTAAAAAGCCCCCGAAGCACGGCATTATTTTCCAGCATCCTTTGATCCACCGTGCCGCTTACTGGCAGCGAGGTAAGATCGCCCGCGCGATGGCCAGCAAACTGGCAATTGCCGCGCGTATCGACTATTTCCAAGGAGAATTCCTCGGCGACCAGATGTATGCTGAACTTTGCGCCCGTGCCGAAGAAATCATGGCTAAATATCCGGAACCGCCGCCGCGTAAAGAACCAGCAAAAACACACCGCAAGCCTAAGCGGCCGCCGAATCACAACAAAAATCGGAAAAAGAAATAATATTCCACCTAATCTGCTATTTCGACCAGCAAGTTATATAAATAGCTGGTGTTTTCCCTTTTACAGATTATTATGTGGACTCAGGCTGAAGTAAGGGAACTCAAAGTCGGCCGCTATATGCTTATCGACGAAGAGCCCTGTAAAATCATCTCCATCGACACCTCCAAGCCCGGAAAACACGGTGAAGCTAAAGCCCGTATCGAGGCTGTCGGCTTGTACGATGGTAAAAAGAGAAGCGTAGTGCACCCGGTTAAACACAAAATCCAGGTGCCAATGATCGACAAGAGAAAGGGTCAGCTGCTGAACATTGCTGGCGATGAATTGAACATCATGGATCTTGAAACCTATGAGCAGTTCTCCATCCCCGTTGATCCCGAATTTGCTGATCTGCAACCCGGTGACGAAGTTCTTTACATGGTCGCCATGGGTAAGCGTAAAATCATTAAAGTGTAAACAATTAGATGGGGCCAGAGCCCCACATTTTTAATTTTTATAAGTATTTTCTCATCGCTTCCGATAAGACTTTTTCGCATTCATCAGATCTCTCTTTAGCTTCTATTTCCGTTCTAGCTTCGGAGTAAATGCGGAACAAGGGTTCAGTACCGGAAGGTCTGACTAAGGTCCAGCCGTCAGCATAGCAGATTTTAACGCCGTCAATGGTGTTGATCTTTTCATTGCTGTATTGGTTGACGAGGTAGCCGAGAACTTTATTTTTCAGCTCATTGGGACAGACGATTTTACGTTTGTCCTGGCTGTACTGCGGCAGCTGATCGACCAAATCGGCCAGCGGGCCCTGTTTAGCAATGATTTCCAGCATCTTGGCAGCAGTCATCGCGCCGTCCCGGCAGTACTGATGCTGCGGGAAGATCAAGCCGCCGTTTTCTTCGCCGCCGAAGATCGCGCCGATTTCGATCATCTTCCGCGATACAATCGGGGCACCGACTTTGGTGTAGACTACTTCGCCGCCGGCTGTTTTGACAACTTCTTCTACGCAGTTGGAGGAAGAGACGGGCGTAACGACTGTTCCGCCGTTATGTTCTTTGACCATCTGCGAAGCTACTACGGCCAGACTCTTATCGCCGTAAAGGTAACGGCCGCGGTTATCAACGAAGATCGTACGGTCGGCATCACCGTCATGTGCGATACCCAGATCCGCGCCGGTTTCTCTGACCATGGCTAAGAGATCCTTGAGATGATCTTCGGTCGGCTCGGAAGGATGTCCCGGAA
The DNA here is from genome assembly GCA_905203995.1 of uncultured Methanomassiliicoccus sp. GTDB lineage: Archaea > Thermoplasmatota > Thermoplasmata > Methanomassiliicoccales > Methanomassiliicoccaceae > Methanomassiliicoccus_A. Next base: position 7,763 of record CAJKXZ010000014.1, read on the forward strand.
AAGTACCCATGGGGTTACCGTTAAGGGTGATGGCCTTAACGCCTAATTCCTGCAGAAGCCGCGGGGAGGAAGCGGTGGAAGCGCCGTTAGCGCAGTCCAGTACAACCTTCAGCTTAGCGTTCTTGATGCTCTCGACATCGACCAAGCTGACAACGGAAGCCAGGTAGGCATCAATGGCGCCGGAACGCGGATACAACGCGCCAACTTGATCCCAAGGCTGATTAGCAAAAGCCTTCTGAAAATAAATCTGCTCAATTTTTTCTTCTTTCTCACGGGGCATTTCGGTACCGTCGGCATCGATGCATTTGATACCGTTAAATTCGGGCGGATTGTGGGAAGCAGTAATCATCACCCCGCCGCTGATAAAGCCGGCTTTGACGTAAAACTGCACGACTGGTGTCGGTACCATGCCGACATCAATGACGTTGGCCCCGGTTGACATAATCCCCGCCGCGACGGCACTCTTCACCATGTCTGCGGAAGTGCGCGGATCATTGCCGATGGCGATATTGCCCTGCATAAACGTACCGATGGCCTTGCCCAGATCCAGAGAGAATTGGGCCGTTAAGTCTTGATTGATGACTCCTCTGACTCCATTTGTTCCAAATAAACGCTCACTCATAATTCCTTGCACCCCGTGTGTAAATAAGATTCAATAAAGCCTTAATATAATGGCACGGCAAGATATTTGAATCTCCCCTTCGTGGTTTTTAATCTTTTGCTAAAATCGTGTCGCGCACAGTTGAATTTTTCTCAACAATGCAGCCCTGCCCGATAATCGAGTTTTCAACAACGGCGCCTTCTTCCAGCAACGCTCCGCGCAGCAGCATGCTGTTGACTACGCGGGCACCGGCGGAAACCAGCACATCATCCTCGATGTAAACATTAGGACCGATCTGACAGCCGCGCAGATGCGCTCTCTGCAGCAGGTTCTCGCCGGTGAGTTCCACTTCCTCTTCCATAATGAGGTCTGCCGAACTCGCTGCGGCCTTTCGCTGCAGCAATAAGCGCTGGGCTTCCAGATAGTTGGTGCGGGTGCCGCAGTCGATCCAGTAACCTTTGAATTCATAGCCGTACATGCCGTGGGCGAGAATCTGCGGGAAGACCGCTTTCTCCATGGAAACGACGCCGTCGGGAATGTAATCAAAAATTTCTTTTTCGAAAATATAGGTACCAGCGTTGATCAGGTTCGATAACGCTTCTTCCCGCTTTGGTTTTTCTTGGAAAGTAGTGATGCGCGTCTCGCGGCACTCTACAACGCCGAAAGCTGAAGGATCTTCCACGGTCCACAGTGACATCGTCGCCAGTCCGCCGTGGGCTTTGTGAAACGCCAGCATGTCCTGGAGATCTAAAGAACAAACGACATCGCCGTTCATAACGATGAAGGTGTCATCGAGATAGCGCGCGACATTTTTGATGGCGCCGCCGGTTCCCAACGGTTCTTCTTCCGTGACCAGAATGATCTGGCGTCCGACATCATGCGTGCGGAAATACTCTTCCAGCTTATCACGCATGTAAGAAACTGCTAAAATAACGGTATCCACTTCCGCCGGCAGGGCGTCAATGATATGCATCACCAGTGGCTTGCCTAAAAGTGGTATAAGCGGTTTAGGAATGTAGTTTGTGAGTGGACGGAGACGGGTCCCCAGTCCACCAGCTAAGATCAATGCTTTCATTCTATCTCAGATCACATGGGAGAGATTCTGACCACATTGTTACCGCGGAGAACCACAGTTCCCAGACGACGGGTCTGCTCGGCGGTACGCTCTTCAGTCTCCTCGAGGACCATGTTCATATAATCGTCATAACCCGCTAACTTTCCTTCAAGGATTCTTCCATCCTTGAGCAGTAGGGATATGCGGTGATTCATCGATTTCTCCAGTAAAGCCAGGGGCATAACCATGATTACTCACTTCCAAGTGGCATTGTGGATTCTTGATTTAAACTTTCCGTAGTCTTATGCAGCAAATTCGGTACTTTTGCCTTATATAGCTTAGCTAGCACTGGAACTTAATTTCCTTTTGCCCGCTCTTCAAGGTATTTTTTAATCGCTGCGGGGCTGGAACCGTTAATGCCGAAGTATTCCGGGAAGCGTTTAGTGGTGCTGAGCACGTAACTGTGCCCTTTCTTTTTCATGGCAATCAGACCCAGACTGTGCAGCTCTTTGACATCCGCATAAGTTTTGCTGCCTAAAGCATGAGCCAAATCACTCTGCAGCACCGGCTGGTGGTAGGCGATCCAGGAGGCGGTACGCAGAATGTTATCGGGAATCTCCTTCGGTGCGAAAGCGTGGCCGAAAGGCGCATACTCGTCTTTCAGAAGCAGAGCATAACCGCTGCCGACTTTCGCCACCCGCAGGGAAGTCTCCCGGCTTTCATACTCGGCAGTCAGGTCCTTGAGGGCTTTGCGGATGGTGGCCGCTGACAGCTGGGTCTGCGTTTCCATATCCGAAATTCTTACCGGCTGCGGGGAGGAAAAGAGCACGGCTTCAATAATCCTTACAGGCTGCAAATCCATCTCAGATCACCGAGTCTTTGCTGTCAATGACAATTTCTTTCACCAGTTCCGGCGCGGAAATGTCTTCGATGGTGGCAATGTCACCTTCGATCCTTACCTGCAGTCGGATACGGCCGTAGGGTCCTTCTTCCTGCCAGAGGTCAATTTTGCCGTCTCTGGCTAAGAATAAAATGGACATGAAGACCGTTACCAGATCTTCGCGGTCGCCTTCCCAGATATCTTCAATGTCAATCTCGCCGGGACCGCATTTCATAATCCGCGCCCAGACCGTCTCCACATCCCGCTCCATATCGTCGTTATGGGCTTTAGTGTCGAACTTTTCATTCTTTGGTTTGTTTTCCCGGATTCTGATTCTTGAGAGATTCTGTTGTTCTTCGCGGCGGGCATCTTCGAAAGCTTCCAGCAGTTCGACTAAGGTGACGGCGCGTGAACCTTTGCGGCGGACTACTTCGTAAAGCGAGACTTCATCGGGCATGCAGAGCACTTCCCGCTCGCTGCTGAAGTCATCGTAGAATTCATCCATTACTTCTGTTTCCTGATCTTCGGAATTAATGAGGATCTTCTCACTCTGCATCCGTAAGATTGACCAGGCCATCAGCATTAATTTCCCGGCCAGCACAAAATTCACTTCGCTGTCCTGCACCCTTTCTGTGTAGAGCTGCGTGAAGCGCATCAAGTCGATGTCCCAAGGATCTAAGTTATTATTAAGCACTAAATCAAAGACGGTTTCGATCGAGCGGTCGAGGGGGTCGGTACTGCTGGTTTCGGAATTATTTTCTAAAATACTCAAATAGTAATCAATCTTTTCCGCCCCGTCATGCTCATCAATCATTGCTTTGTGAAATAGAAGGTGCTGCAGGACCCCTTCCGTACCAGTAAATTTCGTCATGTACTACCTTCCTCTTTTTCATCGGCGATGCCGAATTCGGCTTGTAAGTCCTCAATGCCCGAAATGTTCGGCCGGACAATTACATTAGAAATGCCGCCACCCTGTTTGGTTACTCCAATGATGTGGTCGGCTTTAGTCAACGTGATCTTTCTTAAAGAAATCTGGACGAACTGCGCCGTCTTCGATGATTTCTGCACTCTCTTGGCCACCATATCGGCGTTGATGCCGTCTAAGAACATATCCACTTCATCCAGCAGATAGAACGGCGAGGGCTGATATTCCTGAATAGCGAAAATGAAGGCCAGCGCCGTCAGTGATTTCTCTCCGCCGCTGAGGGCATCCAGCCGCAGAACTTTGCCCTGTTTGGGTTTGACTTTGATACTCAAACCACCTTCGAAAGGATTCTCGGGATTTTCGAGAATTAAGTCGGCGTCACCGCCTTGTGATAATTCTGAATACGCCTGTTTGAAATTGACATTAACGCCTTCGTAAACCCGTAAGAGCGCTACTTTCTTTTTGCCGCCGAGCTCCGACTCCAGTTTAAGGAGGTCATCGCGCTGGGCGCTTAAGCGGGCAATTTCCGTGTCTAACTCATCATGCCGCTTCTTACGTTCGGCGTAGTCTTCCAGCGCTCTTAAGTTAACAGCACCCATGGATGCCATGGCCCGTTCGCACTGGCGGATAATTTCTTTTAAGGATTCAATACTCGGTAAGATTTCGTTTGAAACATCAATGTTGTAACTCTGCAGTTCTTCTTCCAGTTCACGGATGCTGTCCTGGCACTGGGCAATGCGCGTATTGACGTTAATGATCATGCCTTCAGCGGTTTCGATATCCGCGGTAATCTTATCCTTATCAGAACCGAGCCGGACTTTCTGCTTGAAAAGATCATCTCTTTTCTTGCGCAGGACATTGATTTCATTGCCCATTGATTCTTCAATCATCCGCAGTGCGGTCAGTTCCACTTTGGATTTTTCCGCTGCTTCTGCTGCCGCCTGGCCTTCCTCTTTCGTTACTTTAATTTTGTCAATAGTTTGTAATTTTTCCTTATCGAGATCATTGAGCCGGCGCTCGGTCATTTTGATTTGAGCACTCAGAGTATTAATCTCGGATTTGAGGGTAGCCATGCTTACGGCCAATTCTGACGTCTGCGCCTGCAGGAGTTTTAGTTTGTCGGAAAGCTCGCGCGGGGCAATTTCTTCCATCCTGGCTCTGGCTTTTTCCAAAGACTCTTTCAAACCGTTGAGCTGACTTTCCTGCACTTCTATTTTAGCGGCCAGCTCGGCAATCTCTTTGCTGACTGCCAATTTTTCCGTCTCTTTCGTCTGCCGCTGCTCTTTCCCCTGCTCCAGCTTTTCTTTCAACTGCTGGCGCTGTTTTTCTAACGTTTCTAAAGTAATCGAAGAAGACTTGTCAGCGCCGGTGAGGGTGTGCAGCTGCCGTTCGAGATCTAAAATCTCTTCCCGCAGTTCCTTTAATTCCTGTGATAAATTCTCAGAAGCTAGCAGCGCTTTTTCCAGCTGCTGGGAGATCTCTTCCTTCTTGCCTTTGGAGGAAGAACCGAATTTGAGATTGGACTGTTCGACATTACCGCCGACCATCGCTCCGGAAGCTTCCAACAGTTCCCCGCCGGCCGTGACTAAACGGACTCCGCCCATCAGTTTACGGGCGTGGTCTAAGGTGTCGACGACAACCGTATCGCCTAACACATACCAGAAAGCGGCGCGGTACTGCTCATCAAATCTTACCAGATCGATCGCAAAACCAACCGCTTCTTTGGCGGCCATAATCGCCTTTCCGCGCGGCCGTCCGTCGAGCATTTTAGTCAGCGGCAGAAAAGTAGCCCGGCCGGAGCGGTTATTCTTCAAGTACTGAATGCATTCCGCAGCCGTCTGGTCGTCATCGACCACAATAGCCTGCATACGGCCGCCGGCTGCGATGTTCAAAGCCGTCTGATAGGCCGGTTCCACTTCTGCCAGTTCGGCAATGGTGCCGTGGATGCCTCTGATCTTCAGTGCATCACGGGCATCGAGAATCGCCCGCACTGCCCGGTTGTAACCGCGGGCCATATCACCGGCGGCTTCCTCTTCGGCTTTAATGCGGGTAAGCTCTCTGGTTAAATTCTTAACGGCCTGCTCCAGCTCATCCGCTTCCCGCATTAAGCGGGTTTCGGCGCTTCGTTTGGCCATTATTTTTTCCTGTAATTCACGGAAGCCCTTTTCGGAAGTTTTCTCACTGTCTTTGATTTCTTTAATCTTCCAGTCGATTTCTTTAACTTCAAAATCTAACGACTCGACCTTTTCCGCGGCTTCGGCGGTCTCTGTTTCAAAACGCTTTTCGCGGCTGACCAGACGCTCCATTTCCATCTTCATGGCATTATGGCTCTGCTCCGCTTCCCGCACGGCACTTTCTTTTTGCGTGATCTCTTTATCCAGCTCCGCCAGCTGTTCATCGCAGGCCGAAATCTTATTCTGCGTTTCTTCCAGTTCGGCTTTCGCCTTGGTCAGATTTTGTTCTTCTTTCGTGTATTCTTTTTCATTAATTTCTAATTGCGCTTTGAGTTCTTTGATGTTCTCCAGCGTTTCGCTCCGCTCATCATTAATCTCCAGCAGCGACTCTTCCATCTCGCTGACCATCTGCGCGGAAGTGGCCGCTTTATCTTCCATCCGCGCCACCTGGATCTTTAAAGCATCGATTTTCTGCTGCAGAATCTTAAACTCCTCGCCGCCTTTCGACTGCAGTTCTTCTTCCACCTGCACGATCGCTTCTTCAATCTCCTGCACCTTGGCGACGATTTCTGAAATTTTTAGTTTATTGTCACTAATCTGTTTATTAAAAGCTTCAATCTGATCGGAAAGCGTTCTAATTTCCACCAGCGTATTTTCTTTACGGCGGCGGGCTAGCTTAGCTTTCGAAGAAGTCAGTTTTTCTTCTAACTCCATGTAGCGGAGGGCATTTTCCTTCTCCTTCTCCAGCTGTTTCATTTGTGTTAGAATTTCGTTGAGAATGATGCTGATGCGCTCAATGTTAGCATTAGCTTCTTCCCGCTCGGCGCTGGCTTTATTCAATTCTTCATCAAATTTGGCGATGCCGGAAATATTATCGAGAATTTTGCGTCTTTCTACGTTGGACATGGTGACAATGCGCGTCACATCACCCTGCTGCACGAGATTATAACCGTCAGCACTGATGCGGGCATTCGATAGCAACATATCAAATTCCGACAGGGAAGACTTACGGTCGTTGACGTAGAAGTAAGAAGTGTAGCCTTCACCATCGGCAGACATCTTGATCATTCTGGTCAAACGGACAATATCTTCTTCAATCGGAATGGTGCGGTCAGCATTGTCAAAAACCAAAGAAACTTTACAGTATTTGGCGGGATTTTTGTTATTGCCCCCATTAAAGATTAAATCCGAAAGCTTACCCGCCCTAATTGCTTTAGAGCTTTTCGGGCCTAAAACAAATAAGATCGAATCAGAAATATTGGATTTCCCGGAGCCATTGGGTCCCGTAACAGCGGTATAGCCTTCTAAAAGGGGAACAGTAAGTTTTCTTCCAAACGACTTAAAGTTTTCCAACTCTATCTGTTTTAAATACATTTGACCTCCGCTCGGAGGCGAGACGCTTTTCTCGAGAGTTTCTGTGCATCCCACCACAGAATTAACTTCAGCTGAGCGCTGTACAAACTGTTACTGGGTATATAAGCTTTCTCTCTATTTGGAATCATCATTGGTAGCTGGCGTAATACTTCTGCCGACTAAGTCGCTCATTTCTAGCGCTTTAGCACCGCTGGGAGTATAATAAATTAAAAAACGGCCTTTAATACCCATAACTTCCCCGCGGTGATGACCGGCAGTCTTAACCAGGCGCGGCGGGGAGCGCGGACGTTGGCTAAGGGGATATTGATCAAAAATTGTCAGCTCTTGATTCAGCGTAGTCTGCCAGGCATTGATTTTTTGCAGATAGGTCTGATAAACATTCATCATCTGCTCCTTTGTTGGAGCGCTCAGCCACTGTTTCAGCAGCCGCTGCGGTTTTATTTCCTGAGCGATCTTAAAGCGGGTGGAAACTTCTTTTTCCAGCTTTCTGGCGGCTAGACGATTCTCGCAGTTGAAAAGGACGGCAGCCGCATCAGCCCCCTGTTCAATAATTCTTTCTTTGAATCTTTTTTGTGAAGTCATCCCTACTTTGGGCAGATTGCTGTAGAGTGCCAGATAGACGACGTGCGGTCTTGTACAGAAGTCCGGATAGTCGCAGCGTTCACCGTCGCAGCGTGGTTCAAAAACGCAGCTCATGACGGGAATCGCCGGCGGGCGGCAGTCCGCACAAAGGGCAGCATCGGTCAGCACAATCTGCTGCGGACAGGGCGTGTAGCCGGCTTCGGTCAGACGTCCCACACAGCTCTTGCTGGCGCTTGCCGTAAAATCAATAACAGTCAACGGCAGCTCGCTGAGCTGTCTCGTTTTTAAATTATAAATTAAAACTACTGGCTTAAAATCCTGCCAGTAGTAAGCAATAACGTGGTAAACAGTGCTCTCACTCATCTCCCGCAACCGTCAGGTACTCCGGGGGTACCTCTTTGGTCAGGAAGACCGTTTTAGCCGCATGCTGGATTTCCATACCGGCGGCGATCATCGCTGTCGCATCAATCTTGAGAATCGCCGGGGAATCAGTACGGACTTTGCCAGCGGTTAAAGCATCTTCATAGGTTTTGGAAAGATGCACCATCTTGCGGTCGGAAGGTTTGAGACCGGTTTCTAAGATAATTTCCTCTTCTTCCGGAGTGGTCGGGTAGAAGAGCTCTGCGGGTATGTCATCGGTGGGATGCTGCAGATTCAGTTCAAGCGTGTGGCCGTAGGTGGCCCGCATCTTGTCATTACTGATCTGATAGCGGCCTTTTTCATCAGTTTCGATTAAGGCGATGATATGATGCGGCCGCAGCCAGCGGTAACGCGGGTGGCTTTTCTTCATGGCGAAGATAAAATCCTGAATCGAGACGAAACCCTGTTCATCCATCTGCAGTTCGAACTTTTCAGGAAAATGGCGGAGGGAACCAGCCATCGCTTTGCTGATGCGGCTCAATTCTTCATCACTCATTAGGAACTTTCCTTCGTCTCCGCACACCGGGCAAATCTCGCCTCTGAAATATCCATGTTCTGGGCACTCGCGTAACATACCAATCCGCCATAACGATACTGCTTGATTAATACTTTCCCTTTTACATCTGCAGGTTATTGGCTTTATAGGCCGCGGCAATGGCATTCTTCATCAGCATGACGATGGTCATCGGGCCGACGCCGCCGGGTACAGGCGTAATCGCCGCAGCGACTTCTTTGACATTTTCAAAGTCCACATCACCCACCAGGCGGTAACCTTTCTTGGCGGTGGCATCTTCCACACGGTTGGTACCGACATCAATGACCACGGCGCCTTCTTTGATCATGTCTTTAGTGATAAAGCGGGGAGAGCCGATGGCAGCTACGACAATATCGCCGCTTCTGACAATCTCTGCCAGATTCGCTGTGCGGGAGTGACAGACGGTAACGGTGGCATTGGCGCCTTGGCCTTTCTGCATGAGAATGGCCGCTACCGGTTTACCGACAATGTTACTGCGGCCAATGATAACTACGTGTTTTCCGGCGGGATCATGTCCTGAACGGATTAACATTTCCTGAATGCCGTGCGGGGTGGCCGGCATGAAGATGGGATCGCCGATCAGCATTCTGCCGACATTGAAGGGGTGGAACGCATCAGCATCTTTGTGCGGGTCAATGCGGTTGATGACTTTATTCTCGTCAATGTGCTTGGGCAGCGGCAGCTGTACCAGGAACGCATGGATCTCCGGGTCGGCGTTAAGCTCATCAACTTTCTTGAGCAGTTCTTCTTCGCTGACTTCCGCCGGTAAAATAACTGCTTTGGACTTCAGTCCCAGCTCTTCACAGGCTTTGATTTTGTTATTAACATAAACATGGGATGCGGGGTCATCACCTACCAAGACTACTCCCAGGCCAGGAACGATACCTTTGTCTTTCAGGTAAGCAACTTTTCCTCTTAATTCTCCGCGTATCTCTTCGGCAATTTCCTTTCCGCTGATAATTTGCGCATCCATATGATCAGGTGGTAAATAGCACTCGGGGATTAAGCATTTGCGAAAAAACGTCAGGTTAGCAATAGGCTGTGCATCACTGGAAAATTAGGCCGCAATGAGTTCGCCCTGTGTTTTTATAAAATCCTTAAGTAACAGCTTCATCTTCGATTTTTATATCTTAGCTTACAAATTGTTTACTTTCACGGTTGTGTAAAGTCTCATCGTGCAAATTTCTGGACATATGGCTGTAAAAATACCCATCAGCTGCACATTTGTGAAAATATTTTTCAGTTGAAATGACAAAAAGAGATATATATAATATCTTGATTGCACTCTCGGATATAAAATTTTGTTGAGAGGTGGTATGGTGGAAGAGAGCCTTTGCAACGTTGAGTTTATAAAGGATAACAATGACTACATAGCCAGAGTCCAAAGTGACATTGGTGGCCTCCGGGAATACCGCAGCTCTTCTCTAGAAGAAGTTCTGGAACAGGTAATCATTGATCTTCAGGAAGAGTTTGAAAACGCATAATCCACTTTGTCCATGGACTTTAGGGGATATGCGCTATGAACAGTGGTAAGGAAGGGTCAGACTACGACTCAATAATCTCCTCTTATTATGGAGATGAACAGATCACCGCAATGATCAGTGTGAAAGTCGAGACGAAAGATGTCGATTTGATCGCTGAAACAATCTCTAAACATCGCGCCGTTGATGATGTTTACATCTTGACCGGCGAAACGGATATTATGGCGATGGTCCGCTTTAATACCTACAAAGAGCTGAAAATCTTCCTGATCGAAACTGTCAACGGGATACCGGGAGTAAAAGAGACCAATACTTCCATGGTGGTCACTACTTTCAAGAGAAATGGAGAATCTTTCTTCGATGAGGATGCTCTTTAAAAAAACCATTTCCAATACTTTAATGGGGTGAACTTATGGCCGATAATGCAAATTTAAAGCAGATTGTCGATGTGCTGGATCAGCTGGCAGACGATACTTCTGTGCCACGCAATATCAGACGTGGAGCGAATGATGCTAAAGAAAAACTTCTTAGACAGGACGAAGCCTTGGACGTCAAAGCCGCAAGTGCTATTTTCATCCTTGATGAATTGGCGAATGACCCCAACATTCCTTTGCACGGGCGCACCCTTATCTGGAATATCATCAGTCAACTCGAGATGGTTAAGTAAACCATCTCTTTTTTTAATGTAATTTTTAGGCGAGTATAGTCTAGTGGTTATGACTTAAGCTTCCCAAGCTTGAAGCCCGGGTTCGAATCCCGGTACTCGCACCTTTTCTCAAAATCAGATATATTATGATCAAAATTGCTCTTTTTTAGTTTTTGAGTCCCTATCTGAGGTATAATTATGCACACCTTGGATGCACTTAATCAACGTGTGTGAGGCCTTAGATGAAGCAATTAATCCGTTGGGATTATCTTTTTTATATCTCTATTCACTCTTGTCAATTGTATTGGTCCGAAAATCTAGCACTAGATCGAATCAAAGTCCCTTAGGGTGATAATACTTATGATTGACACAATTAAGAAAAGTATACTTTCGTTAGATCCAGCAACTTTTCAAAGTTTATGTGATGTTTACTTATGTAAACTGGGCTATTCAAACATAGTTTCATTGGGCACAGAAGCCGGCGCTAAAAAAACAACTAAAGGTACACCAGATTCTTATTTTTGTACACCAGAAGGAAAATATGTATTTGTTGAATACACGACTCAGAAAAAAAATCTATTTATGAAGATTAAACGAGATCTTGAAAAATGTCTCGACCCCTTGAAAACCAATATCTCATTAGATTGCATCTTAGAAATCATATATTGTCATACTTCTTCAAATATAACACCTAATCAGGATTACACTCTTAAAAAAATGTGCTCCGATGTAGGTGTGAATCTGACAATTATTGGAATAGATAAACTTGCGCTAGACATCTATAATCTATATCCTGATATCATGAAGAATATCCTTGGATTGTCATTTGACACAAATCAAATCCAATCAATTGATGAATTTGTTACACAGTATAATGCAAACGATTTAGTTGCACCGATTGACAATACATTTTTATTTAGAGATGAAGAACTTGAAGAAATTGATAATGCATATCAAGATGTAGATGTTGTAGTATTAAGTGGAATACCAGGATCTGGAAAAACAAGACTTGCTCTACATTATGCAGCCACACAAGCATCCAACTCAAATAAAATTGTATATTGCATACATGACAATGCACTTCCGATTCATCAAGATTTAAAAATGTATATGAATGCACCAAATGATTATTTTCTCTTGATTGATGATGCAAACCAATTGTCTTCTTTAAAATACATTATTCAATACGCTACTCAAAGATCTGATGGACATCATGTAAAAATACTCATCACTGTTAGGAGTTATGCAACACCGATCGTATTATCAATCATTCAACAGATTACTAGGTACAGAGTCATCAACATTGGATTATTTTCAGATTATAAGATTGAGGAACTACTTGAAACATCATTAGGCTCATTTGATTATGAAGATCTTAAAAAGATTATTTTCGTCGCTAATGGAAATGCACTAATGGCTATGCTCACGGGCATAACCACAAATAATTCAGATAGATCTGATTTGATGGATAAGCTCTCCCAAACATATGATAGCTACTTTGGTACAATCTTACAACAAAACGAATTGTGTGAAACTGAAGACTTGATAATTTCTACAGGTCTGATTGCATTTTTAGGAACAATGAATCTAGATAGGGTCGATCAACTATTCTCAACACTCGATTTAAAAATAAATAAAGATATTTTTATAAAAAATATTTACAAGTTGCGTGACAAAGGATTCATAAACATCTCTCATAACAAAACTGTTAGAGTTTCTGATCAATGTTTTTTAAACTATATCCTAAAATTTGTTTTTTTTGATAAAAAATTTTTAACATTGTCATCTTTTATAAAAAAATCTTTTATAGGCTATCCACAAGAAACGGCCTCACTAATCAGTATATTACTTACTGTTTTTGGAACCGTAGCTATGCATGATTTTATCAAAAGTGAAGTTAAGAAAGTTTGGAATGAACTGTACGATGAATCCTCACCACATTATTTTGAATTTGTAAAAATGTTCCATCATTTAAATCCAACCAAAACATTGATGATACTAGCTGAAATGATTGATCAGCAATCTGAAATTACAATAGATGTTAATGGTAAGGATAGCAGTTATTCTTGTAGGTATCCACACATGTCAGATGACATTGTCGATCTTCTTGGAGAATTTGCAGACACTGATGATCTGTCTGCAGCTTTGGATTTATTTTTTCAATATTTTTTAAAACGCCCAGATCTATATGACGCATTCCACCGAACCGTAGACTATAATTTTACCATCCAACGAAATTCTCAAAACAATGGTTGTGTAACTCAAATATTATTTCTTAAAAAACTTAAAGAATATTCAGACAATTGGAAACAGAAAACAATTACACTTCTTTTTTTGGAAACCGCCAATGAATTCATAAATCTGAAACATTACTCTGCTGAATCTAATCAAAAATCTGCAATTTTGCATAACATCTCACTTTCATTGTCTGATGGTGTTAAAGAATATAGATCATTAGTATGGAAATATCTGCTGCAGCTTTGCAATATTGAAGAATATAGAGATCGTGTACGTGAGATTCTACGCTCCTATATATCTGATATCAATTCAAATCTAGATATTCTTCAATTTGACCTACAACACATCAAATCAATAATGAATGTAGCATTTACACATACTAGCTTAGAAAATTGCATTTTTGTAGATTATCTTTGTCAAATTATTGATGATCAGAAACTGCGGTGTAGATCATTATTTTCTGAGTATTTCACGAATGAAAAATTCAAGATATATATGATTCTTAAAGGTCCAAACTGCGATCCTAGTCAAGATTCTGTAAAAAACAACACTCTAAAAGAACAGAGAATTGCGCAATATTTAAACTGTGATATTGTAAAGTTTAGACAGCTAGTTGACATTTGTTGTGAAGTATCCACGTATCAATATGTATTTAATGAAGAAATCGCGACAGGCTTAGTGATGGCATTTGAACAAATGGCACATAATAATGATCAATATGTCGCTGCTATTGAATATTATATCGAAAAAAATACTCCCTATGATATCTGCCCTTGTTATCTTGTAAACACTCTTTTCAAAACATCATTGACGGATGATGATATTTTAAATATGATAAATAAACATGATTTTGTCCAAAAAAATGAATGGCTAGATGCATACTATCATGAACTACCAGAGCCCTACATTGATGGAGATAATCTATGTGGACTCTATGAATATATAGATAATTTTGATGATGACTTAAAAACTATTTATTCTCATGATCTGGAATTTTTAGAAAAATACCGTTCAATGGACAAAGATATTTTTATTAAGATATGTAGATATATTTTCAATAAAGTGGAACGCAGTCCACAGATGGTTAAAAGTTACTTTAGACTAATGTTTAACTCTCCCGGTGCGTCACCTCAAAAACTAGTTCATAAATTTAGAGAAGATATGGAGCTTTTAGAAAAGATATACATCTTTATGTTGTCATGTAATCCAGCTCATGATTGCTCTGGTGCATATTTACTTGAAATATATCGTAGAAGTCCAACGATCTTACCTAAGTACATTAGTTGTTTGTTACATGGTGATCGAGCTTCATCGATTTCTCATCAGAAACGACATCTTTGTTTTTATAACCTAGAAAATTTCATAGAGATTTATGACTCAATTTTAGATGGTTTGATCGCAATGTCTCAACATCCAACGCTGACTGTACCATCTCATCTGGAGTCCTTTACATCTTCAAAATCCGTGGGTTCAAAGAGAATTAATAAACGAGATGAATGGATTTCTCACTGCATTCAATCACACGCTAATGACCCAATCAAAATGTATTGCATATTTCGGGTAATTTCAGAATTAGATGACAGTAGAAGAAAAGAATATATCCAAAAATACCTCGCAAACAACAATTCAGTTGAGGATTTTAAAACCTTACAGTTATTGCCAAATTCAGGTAATTGTTTTGTAGATGTAGAGAAAACATACCTTTCTAAGATTAAGTTTCTCAAATCTCTTCTTCCGAATTTTATCGGCATTAAGTGGCTTAAACACAAACAATATGTCGAATCACTCATCGATGATCTAGAGGCCTGTCTTAATGAAGAAAGACTCAGGGAATTTTACATTAAAAGTATATCTGATGCGCGTAATGGTTATACATAGCGGTACCAACCAGAAGGCACTTAATGGAACGCATCATGTGTTTTTTTTTAACATGCCCTTTCATTCTTTAATCCATACTATCTTTCAATCGGGGAGCACGCTCTGGTCTCAAAATCTTCATTTTGATTTTGGAGTGCCTTATTGTTGTTGGAAGAGTTGTAATACTATCCCACCAATGTACCGTCATAAGAATGACTAATATTGACGGATCGATGGGCGAAGGCGGCGGACAGATCCTCCGTACTTCGATGGCTCTCGCGGCACTACTGGATGAGGAGATCACGATCACCAATATCCGTGCCAACCGGAGCAAAAAAGGATTACGGCCGCAGCATGTTGCGGCAGTGAGGGCTATCGCTGAACTCTGCGGTGGTGAATTAGAAGGAGCTTTCCCGGGATCTGAAACCCTGACTTATCGGCCAGGTCATTCTGAACTGCAGGATTATAACATTGAAATCGGCACGGCCGGCAGTATCTCTTTGGTTTTACAGGCGTGTATGCTGGCCGTCCTGCATAAGCCGAAAATGCATCTGACAATTTCCGGAGGCACTAACGTTTACTATTCACCTTCTATCGATTACTGTGAGTATGTCGTTCTGCCTTTCTTAGAGCGCATGGGTTACCGCAGCACCTTAAACAATGTCGTGCGCGGCTTTCACCCGCAGGGCGGAGGCTTAGTCGACATTACTCTCTGCCCGGGGCCGTTGAAGCCTCTTGACCTGCGTACGCGCGGCAAACTGATCGATAAAGGCGGTGTCTGTTACATTCAGAATCTGCCTTACAAAATCGGTGAAAAACTAAAAGCCGCTTCCGGCGCCGACATCATCGAAAGTACCAACGGTGTCTCGGACGGCGCGGGTGTTTTTCTTTATACGGAATACAGCAACACTATCTTTGGTGTTGATGCCTTAGGCCGCAAGGGACTTTCTTCTGAAAACGTGGGGGCGATGGGCATTGAAGCCATGAATAAAGAAATCTCCTCTAACGCCACTTTAGATTTCTTTGCTGCTGATCAACTGCTGCCCTACATGTGTCTGGCGGACGGCACTTCTTACTTCCGGGTGCGTAAGCTGTCTAATCACCTGCGGACGCAGATGGATCTGCTTACGATCTTTTTAGAGGTGGAATTTAAAGTCACAGAAATTGATAACTGTTTAGAAATTTCCGTATCACCAGCAGCGAGGAATCAATAATGACGCGTCCTTTTGTAACCGTAAACTGCGCCATGACGGCTGACGGCAAGATTGCTTCCATTTCACGTACGCAGATGAGAATCTCTTCGCCGGAAGATCTGGCACGGGTGAAAGCTATGCGCACTGCTTCCGACGCAATTCTCGTCGGTATCGGAACTGTGCTGGCTGATGATCCGCATTTGACGGTAAAAGGTCTCACTAGAGAAGAAAATCCGCTGCGTATTGTGCTTGACAGTCAAGGGAAGCTACCAGCCACCGCCCGGGTGCTTGACGACCGCGCGCAGACCTTAATTGTCACTTGTGAAACTTGTACTAAAACTTGGGCAGGCGCCGAAGTTTTACGTGTTGGGACTGACAAAATCGATCTTAACGCCCTGCTCACCAATCTGCAGGAACGCGGCATCAAATCCTTAATGGTCGAAGGCGGCGGTGAAGTAATTTCTTCTTTTTTCGCAAATAATCTTGTTGACCGTTACTGCGTTTTTGTCGGCAGCATGATCATCGGCGGCCGCACCGCACCAACGCCGGTCGACGGTGAAGGTTTCCTTCAGCCCCTGGCCTTGAAGTTAGTAGAGCACAAAAGATTAGGTGACGGTCTGCTGTTAATCTACGAGCCGTAATCACAACTGTACAGCTGAACGGTCAACTGGTGAACGGCAGAAATCAGCAATTTTACGGTTATGCGCATTAAGACAGATCTCATCCGCGGCATTTTTTAGATACCACATCGGCACGTAATAGAGATTCAGATATTCCAGCTCAATCTCTTCTTTCTGAGGAACAATCTTGCGGCGTTCCGTCAGCGTGGTCTGGCTGTCTTCATAAATATATTCTTTAATGCAACTGTGTGCTTCAATCACTGCTGCCAACGCAATTTCTTCCGCATCTTCTACTTTAATCGCCGGCTGTAATTTTGTATGTTCTTTTTCCAGCGTGTAGATCACATCTAATTCTTCCCATTTTTCCGGACGCAGGGAGATGGCATTAATCGCCAGGATGTTCTTGGCAGCCGGTGTAGAAGTTTTAAGAGTGTAATTAAATACGTAATACGGAACGAGCTGCAGAGCTTTGGCCATGCAGTGCGGATACTCCGCCGCTAACTCTTTTTCGGTAACATTTATTCTTAAAATTAAGTCACCGAGGGAAGCATTTTCCACGTCGTCCAGAAGCGCAGCGGAAACCAGCGGCGGGAAGTCGGTTGCGGTCAGTTCATCAACAATGCTGCTGTGGCTGCCGCCTACTAAAGCTTCTACCCGGAGGCGCTTAAGCTCATTTTCCAGACTCTCCTGGTCCCAGATAATGATCTCTGCATCAACTTCATAGGCTGTTTCTTCCGAAAGACCTTCCAGCGCGACCAAGATCTTCTTGCCGGAAAATTCTTTAAATTCTGCTAAAAAACGCTTGAAGGCTGGTAAATTAAAAATGACCTGCGGACAGACGGCCGCTTTAACTTCGTCTTTCTGCGCTAATATGTATTCACCCTGCCGGGTGGTATCGTAGCCATTGTCGTGTAAAATTTCTTCCAGCAGCGCAGTAAGACTTGACAAAATAATCCCCCGGTTCATGGGACATTAAGAATATAAAGATAATCACCTGCTGTCCGCCAGCAAGTGATAAGAGTGTTTAAAGCTGGATTTCAATACCCAGCTTTTCAGTAAGTTCTTTGTAACGGTTTCTGATAGTTACTTCCGTAACCCCGGCAATATCTGCCACTTCTCTCTGTGTCCGCCGTTCGTTGCAGAGAATCGAAGAGATGTAAATAGCGGCGGCAGCTACGCCCGTCGGACCACGGCCGGAGGTCAGCTCCTTCTTCGCAGCATCTTTGAGAATTTCTGCCGCTTTGGACTGCACTTCTCCGCTTAACTTCAATTCTGAACAGAATCTCTGCACGTAGTCTTGCGGCTTGGTCGGCATCAGCTTCAGCTTCAATTCCCGCGTCATGAACCTGTACGTTCTGCCGATTTCTTTACGGCCGACACGGGATGAGGTAGCAACTTCATCCAAGGTACGGGGAACATTGCACTGCCGGCAGGCAGCATACAACGAAGCGGCCACGACGCCTTCAATACTGCGGCCACGAATGAGGTTCTTGTTGACGGCTTTCCGGTAAACCATGGCGGCTGTTTCCCTTACATTACGGGGCAGACCCATAGCCGAAGCCATTCTGTCAAGTTCGCTCAGCGCAAAGGCCAAGTTTCTTTCAGTAGCGTTGGAAACCCTGATTCTCCGCTGCCATTTTCTCAAACGATAGAGCTGGGCACGGTTTCTGGTTGGAATGCTCTTACCGTAGCTGTCTTTGTTTTTCCAGGAGATTTCAGTGGACAAACCCTTGTCGTGGATTGTGTATGTCATCGGCGCTCCAGTTCTGGCGCGCTTTTCTCCCTGCTCTACGTCGAAAGCTCTCCATTCGGGACCTTGGTCTATGAACTGATCATCGAGAACCATCCCGCAATCTTCGCAAACTAGTTCTCCACGTTCATAATCGCGAATAAGGTGTCTACTGCCACACCCTTCACACTTCTCAATTTCTTCGGTCCCTTCTCTTACCTTTGGCATTGTTTGTGACCTCCTCGATGTAGACCTGCTTCCCTACCAGGGAAAGCATGCCTCCTTTGCCGTTTGGTCTGACCAGTATGTAAGGTGCATACACGGGTCCAAAGACTCGTCCTACCTGGCCAATGGGTTTATTACGATTATCTACAATACGGTCGCGGAAACGCGGTGCAAAAGATCCTTTGACGATAAGTTTACCATCATAATTGATCTTGGAAACAGTACCTAAAAATTTCATATTGCTCCCTGTAGGTAATCTATATATAACAGTATGTAGTCTACTATTTAGTATAAATACTTTACGATATGCTTTTTAATAAGTATGGTAATATTCATCTACCACTTCTTGTGCCTTGGCGGGAGCTATTTAGCCGTTATTGTTCTTTGATCTTGATGCGCAGCTCACGGTTGAAAGCTCTCTGAAAAGTTTTTCTTGCTGTTTCTACGCCCCACTTTTCCAAGGTAGCGTCTTCTTGGGCCACGGCTTTCAGCACTGCCGCGTTTTTACCGTCTTTTTGGAGCACCACGGAACTAATGACGCTGTTGCGGCTGCGGTCGAGACTTTCCGCCAATTTGAGCAAAGAGGATAAAACAAGTACTGTCTGCGGGTTGACAATATTCTGCCGGCGGTGCTGGTGGAGCACGGTTTCGGCGATGATCGTAATCTCCCTTTTGTTAAAACCCAGAAGATCGGCGTTCATAATCAGATAATAAGAATGCTCGCGGCGGTTATTGAAGGAAATGAACTCGCCGATGTCATGCAGATAAGCGGCATAACGCAGCAGTTCCCGTTCGTCTTCCCCGAGTTTATGCAGTTCACAGCTGCGGGCGCTGTCAAACAGTTCCAGCGCCAAACGCACGACTGTCTGCGCATGCTTTTCATCAATGCCGCAGGCCTTGCCTAACTTTTCTACACTAACTTCGCGGGCGGAAGAACCGTTCTGTGAACATTCTTTTAATTCTAATAAATAATCAGCAACCATCCCGTCTTTGACGCCTTTGTCGGTCACGCGCAGTTCGCTGATGCCGAACTCTTCCATGATTGTTTCTAGAATGGCAGTGCCAGCAATGATAATGTCTGCCCGTTCCGGATTGATGCCCGGTACTTTTTTACGCTCTTCCAAAGGCATGGCGCGCAGCATGGCCGAGATCTTTTTGACATTGGTGTATTTGAGCGTGCCTTCTTTGCTGCCGTAAGCTTTGCTGCTGATATCCGCTAAATTAGTGATGGTTCCGGAACCGCCGAACGTCATGTCCCATTTTTTCTTTTTAATGGAGTTAGCCGACGCGCCAATCGCCGTTCGGGCATACTTGCGCATTTTGTTGTAAGTGGAATCGCGCACCGGGCCTTTGCCGCCGTCCTTTTGAAACTTGGATGTCAGCCGCATGGCGCCGATCTGAAAACTCCAGAGCCCGCTGTAATCTTCCTTATCGCCGATGGCAATTTCCGTACTGCCGCCGCCGATGTCGATCATCATCGCGCTCTTATCTTCAAAGTCGACACTGGATCTAACACCTAAGTAAGTCAAACGGGCTTCTTCACGGCCGGAAATGACATTGATTTCTAAGCCGGTTTCCGCTCTCACTCTTTCAATTAAATCTTCCTGATTGCGGGCATCGCGCGTGGCGGAAGTAGCGACGATGATGATTTCTTCCGCGCCGTAAGTCTGCGCCAGCTTGGCAAAATTCTGGCAGACGAGGACTGCCCGGGCGATCGCTTCTTCATGTAGCAGATGCTCGCCGAATTCCCGTTCGCCGAGGCGGACAATTTCTTTCTCCCGGCGTAATAAGGTAAAGGAACAAGTCTCTTCGATGGTACCGATGAGCAGCCGCACTGAATTAGTGCCTAAATCGATAAATGCAACCGTGTGACTTTCGCTCATAAGACCTCGACCTGGTAGCCAAAGACTTTCTCAAATAAATCATCTTTCTTGAGCTTGATTTCCGCATGTTCCTTGCTTAAGAATATTTCTAATTTGCCATTTATTAGCGGACAGCTGTCAATTTGTTCATTTTCCGTCTGATTAGCCAGCTCATCGGCAATGCGCAGAATAGCGGCTAATTTAAGCACGGCTGCCAGCTCTTCCTTGTTGAAGTTCTGCAGTTCTGGATCGTCTTTCTGCGGTAATTTGCCACGATGGTAGCGGGCAATTACTGCTACCATGGTCTGTTCTGGTGTGGATAGCGCTAACGGCAAAGTGAGAATAATTTTGTATGAATTACGTTCGTGTTTGCTTTTTCCTAATAACCAGCCGGCATCGTGTAATAACGCTGCCTTCTGCAGAAGCAGCAGTGACTTTTCAGAAAGCTGATGTAATTCACTAAGTTGGCAGAATAAATTAGTTGCTAAAGCAGTGACGGCTAACGCATGCGGCATTCTTACCTGCAGTTTTTCGGCCATTGCCAGCACATCGTCTAAACTGTTGGTCAGAGTAACCGACCCGGCTTCGGCGCTGGCCGTCGTCGCCTTGAGTAAACAACGCGCACAAACTGCCGATTGATCGCGATCTAACTTGATGATTTCCGCTTCGTTAGTCTGCAGATCCAGCAAGGCATAGGAAGGCCGTGCATCGATATCTTTCAGATTACCGAGGCTGCCGGGATTGAGGAATAAAGTATCATTTACCTGGCGGATGAATGGCAGATGAGAATGACCGATGAGCACGATGTCCGCCTGCGCAAGTTCCGCTAGATAGGCTAAACGTTCCGCGGCTGTTTTTGGTCCCAGACGTTCTTTGCCGCGGGCCGGGCTGTCGTGTACCATCAGGATCTTTTTCCCGGCTACCTGCAACCGCTGCTGTGCTGGAAACTGCAGAAGCTGCTGCAGCGTTGGCAGTGACACGTTCTGCAGGGCTTCCTTGACATTGTTCTTATCAGCGAAACATTCCTGTGCCCAGCATATTTCTGCGGTTTTAAGATCATAATTACCGTGAACCGCCAATACTTCATTGCGCAGCAACAGCTGCAGACAGCCATCGGTATTACCGTAGCCGGCGATGTCGCCTAAGCAGAGAATGCCGTTGGCTCCGCGGCAGATGGCGTCGTTGAGCGCCCGCTCCAGCACGGCTAAGCTGCCGTGAATGTCGGAGACAACCATTAACTTCGGGGTCTGCAACTTTTCCTGCCAGATTGCGTTAAGCGACTGCTGCTCAGCAAATTTAATCATCAAACGGCGGCCGTAATCGGCAGCAGTCAGCTCCTGCCATAAGCGGCAGGTTTTGAGATAGAGTTTATTTCTTGTTTCTTCACAGTAATTTAGTAATTCTCCTTCTAGCTGCTGCAGGGTAGAGACGTTAAAACCGTGAAAGACAGCCGTGCGCATTAATTGCGGAATTCTTTCTAAAAATACATCAAAATCATGCATTTTGCCGAGACTGTCCTGCAGACCTTTCAACGCGGAAATCTCTTTTTGCAGTTCGTCACTGAACAGCGGCGCAAAAACTTCCAGACTGTAACGGAATTTTTTGACGGCGATGCGCAGCTGGTGGTGAGCGGTTTTGTTCGCCGCATCGGTCAGACTGTGACTGTTCTTCTCCACAGCGCTGTAACGCATGAAGATATTGGCTAAACCTAAAGCGTAGCAGTCGGCTGTTTTGGCCGGCAGTTCTTCGAGCGCTTTGACCATTTTCTCTAAGATGTGGCTCTTGGCAATCCGTGCCAGTTTCTTTTCGGCAGCTTGATACGCGGCTGTCCGGGCTTTCTTTTCCGCTGCCAGTAATGTTTCATCAACACCGCGCTCACTGAGGAAATTAAGGAAAACGTCGTAATCGCGGGCATTGCCCAGCGAGGTTGTCAGCGACTTTAAAGTCCGCAGCCATTGTGCTGCTTCGCGGCTGTCAAAACAGGCATGGAAGATAGGCAGACCGATCCGCAGCCGCCGTGAAGCGACGCGGATGTCATGAATGTCGTCTTCCGTAAAACTCTTCAAGGCACTCAGCTGGCAGAGGCTTGTTGCCGGGGCCAGCAGAGTCGTCAGCGCCAGTTCTTGGAGGTTATCAGTTTTCTCCATGCCAGACTCCTCGATGCTCAGCCAGCCAGACTTGGGAATCGATCCGCTCTTCGCCGGCCTGCGGCTGCCGTTTAACCCATTCACCGTTGGGCTGCAGCTCTCTGGCTTTGACATTATCGGCCAGGTGGATCTTGAGAATCTCAATGGCGGCTTTCCGGCATTGTTCATCCTCCACCGGGAATAATTCTTCAACCCGGCGGTCTAAGTTGCGGGGCATCATATCGGAAGAACCGAGCAGCACCTCTTCTTCACCGCCGTTGCGGAAGTAATAGATTCTCGCGTGCTCCAAGAAGCGGGAAACGATCGAAATCACGCGGATATTCTCGCTGACACCGGGGATACCGGGACGCAGACAGCACATGCCGCGGACGTTGAGATCGATCTTAACGCCGGCCATGGAAGCGCGGTACAAAGCGCGGATGATACCGCGGTCAACCAAGGCGTTAAGTTTGAAGCCGAGGTAACCGTCGCCGTGCTCCCGCTGCCGTTTGATTTCCCGTTCGATCCGTTCCATCATGCCTGAACGCAAATAGTCAGGAGAAACCAGCAGTTTCTTGTAACCGTCGTTGACGCAGTAGCCGGTAAGGCTGTTAAACAGCTTGGAGACGTCGGAAGCAATGTCGGGATTACAGGTAATGTAACCAATATCGCCGTAAATTTTCGCTGTTTGCGTGTTGTAATTACCTGATGATAAGTGACAGATCCGCTTGATGCCGTTGCGGGTTTTGTAGACAATCATGCACAACTTGGCGTGAATCTTCAAGCCGACTGGACCGTAAACGACATGCACGCCGGCCTGCTCCAGCCTGCGGGCCCAGGAGATGTTGTTGGTTTCATCGAATTTAGCTTTTAATTCGAGAACGACGGCAACAGCCTTCCCGCTTCTCCGCGCTTCGACTAAGGCGTCAATCAGTGGGGAGTGGGCATCGACCCGGTAAAAGGTAATTTTAATCGCCATGACATTGGGATCTTCCGCCGCTTTGCGGATGAGATCAACTACCGGCTGGAAGCTGTCATAGGGATGGTAGAGCATGATATCTTTGTACGTGGCTTTGGAAACAATGCTCGCTAAGTCGGTTAAGGCCCGCGGCGTGTAAGGCTGGAAAGGTGTATCCATCAGTTCCGCACGTCTGATGCCGTGAATCTGCCAGAAATCGTTGAGGGCCAGCGGCGCCTGTGATTTGTAAATCAGATACTTCGGCAACTTCAGATTCCAGGCTAAGAGCTCGATGATGTTGTCCGGCGTATTCTCCGAAACTTCCAGTCTGACCGGTTCTCCGACAAAACGCGACTCTAGACCTTCTTCGACGGCCGTGAGGATGTCAGTCGTTTCATCGACTTCAATCTCAAACTCGGCGTCTCTCATCACCCGGAACTGGTAGACTTTTTCAATAACCATGCCGGGGAAGAGCAAATCGAGATTGGACATGATCAAATCTTCCACCATCACTAGGTGGAATTCGGCAGCTTTCTCTGCTGACTTCTCTTCAATGCGGATAAACCGCTCGACGAGATTCTTGCCCGGCACCTTAACACGGGTGAATTTGCTGTTCCCCGACTTATCGCTGACGACAATCGCCAGATTGATGAAGCCGCCGGAAACAAAGGGAAAAGGATGATTGGAATCGAATGACAGTGGTGTCAAAATTGGATAAACGTTATTTTCAAAGAATTCCCGCAGCTGTGCCTGCCGTTCTGCACTGAGATCGGCAATCTTGTGAATGTAGATGCCGTTCTGCGCCAGCTGGACTTTCAAATCATTCCAGACTTCAAAGTAACCGGTATTTAAACGGCAGACTTCTTCACGGATGGCTTCCAGCTGTTCGTAGGGTGTAGTCGCCCCGGAAGAAATGTTAAGCGCCCCGTTCTCCGCTTGATGTCTTAGTGTGGAAATGCGCGACATGAAGAATTCATCCATGTTGTTGCCGCAAATCGCCAGAAACTTCACCCTTTCCAGTAACGGCTGGGTGGGATCTTCGGCTTCTTCCAGAATTCTCTTGTTAAATTTTAACCAGCTGAGTTCGCGGTTGAAATATAGCTGCGGATCATCAAGAGAGATATTATCAGCGTTCATTGCACAACACTCGGTCTCGGGGAGTTCACTATCGGTCATATTCTACACATATCCATAATCAGCATGGAATTGAATGATTTACTGGCCACTCTATATAATCATTTGCCGTGGGCATTCCTGCTTTTATTTTTACCAGTAAGATCACAACGGCATACAGGCATATAGTGTTATCGAAGCTAAGCAAGCTTTATATGGGGGTTCTCTATTGAGAAGGAGTAAAGCAAGGGTAGCCAAGCTTGGCCAACGGCGTAAGATTCAGGGTCTTATCCTTAGTGGTTCAGGGGTTCAAATCCCTTCCCTTGCACCAATCCCACTTCCTTTTAAAATTCTGTCAGCTTGTTTTTAAATGATTTTTTTTACTTCTGTTAAGCGCTTTTTAACGAGTGATTCGTACGGCTTCGTCTCCTTTTGATCTTGTCAAGGCTGTTAAACCATCCTTCTTTGCTTTGGTACTGATTTACTTCGTAATGGAAATTTTTTAGGCGGTGAAAGCATTGTGGTAGGGAGATGTACATCAAACGAGCTGTAGAAGAAACGGTCCTTAAAGTCTCACAGACTTTTCCCGTACTGCTGGTTACCGGCCCTCATCGAGTTGGTAAAACAACACTACTACAGCAACTGATGGAAACTGGACGAAAGTACGTATCTTTGGAAGATCCCGATGTCCGCTATTTAGCGCGAAATGATCCGGCTTTATTCATGCAGCGCTACACTCCCCCGATCCTGATCGAGGAAATCCAATATGCTACGGAATTATTGCCCTATATCAAAATGAGCGTTGATGCTTCTAAGCGAAAAGGTGATTTTTGGATTACTGGCTCTCAAGTTTTCCCTTTGATGAAAAATGTAAGTGAGAGTCTTGCTGGCCGCGTGGGCATCATCAGTTTACTGGGACTTTCCGATGCAGAAATCTACGGCTATGTCAATGAACCTTTTACCGCCGACCCTGAAAGATTGATGAAACGTTTACAAAACACGGAAATGAAAAATCTTAATGAGCTCTATGCTCGGATTTTTAAAGGTTCAATGCCTGAATTGTATGCTGAAGGCTCACTCGATTGGGAAACACATTATCGTTCGTATGTGAGCACCTATCTTCAAAGAGATATCCGTGATTTGGCACAGGTTGCGGATGAAATGCAGTTTTATAATTTTATGACGGTCGTAGCAGCAAATACCTCTAAACCAGTTATTTATGAAGAACTGGCTAAAGCTTCAGATATCTCGGCACCAACCGCCAAGAAATGGCTTTCTCTTCTTGTCTCTTCCCACATCGTTGCGCTGGTTCAACCATACTATCACAATGCTCTAAAAAGAGTCGTGAAAATGCCGTTGATGCACTTTTTAGATACTGGTCTGGCCGCTTATCTTTTAAAATGGGGAAATCCAGAAGCTCTCGAAAAAGGAGCGATGTCGGGTGCTTTCTTTGAAAGTTTTGTATTTTCAGAAATCTATAAAAGTTATCTCAATGCTGGTAGAGATCCACCTCTTTTTTATTATCGAGACAAAGACCAGAAAGAAATTGATTTATTAATCTATCAAAACGGCACTATTTATCCAATTGAAATTAAAAAAGCAGCGTCACCGGGAAAGATAGCTGTTAAGAATTTCCATGCTCTTGAACCACTTAAATCTCCGGAGAAGTTTGGTGAACTCAATGCACTAAAAGTGAATGTGGGAACAGGCAGCGTTGTCTGTATGGCCAACGATCTCATTCCTGTCGATGGAAACAATTGGTATGTGCCAGCGTGGCTCATCTGAGGGCGTTTATCTTTCATCGTGTATGCTTAGACTTCATAGTTTTCTGCTTAGTTCTCATGCATAAAGACTATGCTCATATCATTTTATAATAGTATTTTTTGCATTATATTATATAATCAATCTTGGCGTGATGCGATTAAACTAATGGTATCAATAGGCGACATCAACATCAATCCATGTCGTAGATAATGTCGTAGATAATGTCGTAGATAATGTCGTAGATAATGTCGTAGATAATGTCGTAGATAA
>CAJKXZ010000015.1 GCA_905203995.1 uncultured Methanomassiliicoccus sp.
GGGGGGGGGGGTACAGCAATGACGCCGATGACTCAATCATTTTGAGTGACGGTGGCAATGTTTCTACATTAGATGAATTAACTAAGGCAGTTGAAACTGGTGGAAACATCACATTGAATGATGACATCACCATCACTGGCCTATCTGGACCGCTTGTACTCAAAGATAAAACTATACTCGATCTTAATGGGTACACAATTACAATTAATAATATTGATGACGGTATATCCGACAGTCCTAAAAATAACAATAGAATCGCCATTACTTCAGGGGAAGTAACAATAACCGATTCTAAAAAAACTGGTAAGATTGTTTATGAATACGACCATGCCAAATGGGACTTTTCACCGATCAAAGTTGGCGGTGGAAATGAAATAGCAACTCTTACTCTAACCGATGTGAATATCAAATGCGCACATGATTATGGTGTTGGTGTATTCACAAATGGTAACTTGATTGTCAATGGTGGATCAATAACTTCCGGTCTTTCAGCAATTTCTGGCAATGGAGTGGAATCTAGTTGTGAAATAACTCTCAATGGTGGAACTTATAAATCAACAAATTCAGCAGCTGTTTTCTTTCCCTCTACTGCTAAACTTACAGTAAATGGTGGCAGCTTTGAAGGTCTAACTGGCTTTGATGTCAGAGCTGGCACTTTCTCCATCAAAGATGCTAAAATCACGGCTACTGGAAATACTGCTAGCAACTTCCCTGTAGCCAATGGTCCTTCTGGATGGGGTATGGGCATTGCCATATTCGATCACAAATCATATGATAAAACATACTCAGACATTTCTGTCACAATTGGCAGTGATGTTAAATTCTTTAATGGTACTGACAGCAGTCACTGCAGTGTTTATGATATCTTCATTGGACAACATCCAGGCAATGAAGGTACTGGTACAGAAGTTTCATTTACTTTTCCAGAACCTTTCAAAGCAACTCATAACATTACTTTACTTATCACCGATGGGAATACCGAAGCTTCTGCGGAATACTTGAAATATACGATTTCCAAAGAATCTGATAAATATAATGCGGCTCTTGCACTGAATCTAGATGCCAATCAATTATTTACCCTCCAAGAAGATTTAACTCTTCAATCAGGCAATTCTTTATCAATTGGCAAAGATGCAAGTTTTAACTTTAATTCAAAGAAATGTGAACTTGCTACTGGTGCAACATTTACCAACAACGGAATTATCGGAGTCAGTGATGCAAATGGATTAGTCAATGCGGTTGCCATTGGTGGAGAAATCAAACTGCTGGATTCGATAACAATTAACGACACTATGTTGGAGATCAAAAAGGATCTTACCTTGGATTTAAATAGTAAGACGATCACTACTGCTTACAACAAATGTTTATTCAAAGTATTTTCAACCGCTACGCTAACGATAATTGATCCTAACAGTACAACAAAAGGAACAATTACCAATTCTGGCGATTCTGAAAGCACTCCAGTAATTCAAGTGGGAGAAGTAACAGGTACTGGTGGAAAAGCAATCATTAAAGACGGTATTAAAATAAATTCAGACAATGGTTATGGAATACTTGTAATTACTAAAGCTACACTAATCATAGATAATGCGGAGATTACTGCAAAATCCTCAGCTATTTCTGGAAATGGATTATATAAGGACACTATAATCACAATCAATGATGGAATCTTCAAATCTAGTGATTCAGCAGCTGTTTTCTTCCCATCTACTGCTGAGCTTACTGTAAATGGCGGTAGCTTCGAAGGTTTAACAGGTTTTGATATCAGAGCTGGCACAATTTCTATTAAAAATGCTACAATTAAGGCTACTGGGAATATTGAGTCAAATAGCAAATTCTCTGCTGCTAATGGTCCTTCTGGCTGGGGTATGGGTATTGCAATATTTGATCATAGCTCATATGCAAAAGGTGAAATTACCGGTGGTACACAATCCTATCTCGACATCAAAGTAAGCATCGACAATGTAACTTTTAAGGATTGCACGACCTGCAATATCTTTGTTGGAAAGCATCCTGGTGAGGGTAAGTCGGAGGATGTAGCATTCTCTAATGTGGTCGATCATAAACCAATTCATAAAATAAACATTGACATCAACAAAGTAAACTTCACTAAAAAAGGTCTTTACATCTATGGCGCAAATGATGTAACAATCACGGGATGCACATTTGAAAATATTGATACTGCCATATTTAATGATGAAAATGTATCAAATAGTGAAGTAAATGCAATTCACTTAAATTGGTGTACTGGAAACATCACCATCGGTGGAAATGATGAAACGGATGGAAATGTAGTCGATACTGTGTTGAAAAAGAATGCTGGTAAGGCAGCCAATGGACGAGCAATCTTTGTTCAATATAACGGTCAAAATTCTGCTTCAGAAATCGTCATCAAAAACAACACAATCTCTAATGTGGCATACAATGCAATACAAGTCTACACTTATGCTGCGAATGTAACTGTTAAAAACAACACAATTACAAATTGGGATTCAGACGACTCAGAGAGTGTAGGGGTAACTGATGATGGCTACATAGGAGGACGTGCGGTCAGAATAACTTTAGTAAACACAACCACTGCTCCAACCCCAACAATTACTGTCTCTGACAATACTTTCATCAAAGACTATGATGCCACGATAAATTCCTTCATCCCTAATCTTGGTGAGAATGCCTCAGCTACAGGTTATGATGATGGAAATATTTTGAAAATTACGATATTTAAAGGTGCAACATTGGGCACATTAAACTCTTCAAACAACATATTAGTGCTTACTGGAATTAAGGAGTATTATGGTGAAGTCAACCCACTCTTTTTAATTGATGATAAGAATACTGAGTCCAAGCTGACTACACCCAGTATGGTTATTTTCAATCCCAACGGTGGATACTTCAATACTTCTTCTGATTCTGGCGTGCTATGTTCATTAATTAGCTCAGATGGAACACTTGCTGAACCAACAGTTCCAACGCGCAGCAATCATTCCTTTGTAGCTTGGTATTCCGACAAAGAGCTAACCACAGAGTGGAATGTTGAAACTGGTGTAACTGCAGATACGACACTTTATGCTAAATGGAGATACACAGGCGGTAGCGGCACACCAATTACGCCACCGACACCACCAGTAGTTCCGGAAGAACCAATCATTCCTGACGATAAAGGCAACGCGGAAATCAAAGTCGATGAAAAGAAAGCCGAAGAATTAGTGCATGAAGCAGTAACTTCTGGTTCTAATTCAGTAACGTTAGTTGATAAAGAGAACATCGAAGGAACTGTAACTTCCGTTACTATTCCTGTCTCTGATTTAGAAACAATCTCTAAACAGATTGAGAGTAACCAGAACATCGATTCCGTCTCTATCGCTACTTCCGCTGGTGAAGTGATCATCGAGAAAGAAGTGTTAAACGATATCATTGAGAACGCTAACGCGGAAACAATCGTTGTCGAAGTAGTCGACGCGAAAGATCAACTCAATGAAGAGCAGAAGAAGACAGTTGGTGACAATCCCGTCTATGATGTCAACATTCGTGCCGGCAGTGAGTATATCAAGAGCTTCAATGGTAAAACCATTACCGTCTCCATACCGTACGAACTTCAGCCCGGAGAGGATCCTAACAATCTCGTTGTCTACTATCTCAAAGATGACGGTACAGTCGAAAAGATGAAAGGAACTTACAAAGACGGTCAAGTATCATTTGAAACAGACCACTTATCAAAGTTCGTCATCGCTTACGAAGTTCAGGAACCAGTAACACCAGACAACCCGGACCAGCCAGCAAAAGAGGACAATGACAACACAATTTACTACATCGTAGCAGCAATCGTTGTCATTCTCATCATTGCGGCTTTAGCTTACTACTTCCTGAAGAAGAAACAGTGAGATAAAATAAACTGACATCGTTGATGTCAGTAAACCTTTTTCTTTTTTTATGTAATAAAATTACGACAATTGATTTTAAAAATAAGAGAGAATCAGCAGAGCTGATTCGTTAAAATAAAGATGGCGCTGAAATCAGCGCATTCTAATGGTTTCTAAGTTCATCGGTGCTCTCGTCTCAATATTGAATTTCTTGTAAATTGAAGACGCGAGATCTGAACATTTGTGTTCATCACCGTGGCCGATAATAATCCTGTTTGGTTTAGGATCCAAAGATGCGATATAAGCCATCAGCTGCCGGCGGTCGGAGTGTCCAGAAAATCCTTCGGCTACTTCGATATCCATCGACATCTTCAGGTTGATCATCTTGCCCCGTTCAGGAATCTGTAAGTCGGTCTGACCTTTGAGAATTCTGCTGCCTAGTGTGCCTTCTGCCTGATAACCGACAAAGATAAGGCAGTTGTTCGGTTCGTCACCCCAAGCTTTGAGATATTCCATTACCGGGCCGCCGTTCATCATACCACTGGTTGACAAGACGATACAAGGTTCAGTATCGTGGCAGATTCTTTCCCGCATCTCTTGTGTTTCCACCCGCTTAAAGAGCGGTGAGAGGAAGGGATTTTCACCCATCTGGAAAATCTGTGTTCTCAGCTGTGAGTTAAGATATTCTGGATATGCTGTATGAATGGCTGTGGCTTCCCAGATCATACCGTCAAGATAGATTGGCACGTTGGGCAGCTTACC
This sequence comes from uncultured Methanomassiliicoccus sp., assembly GCA_905203995.1. Lineage (GTDB taxonomy): Archaea > Thermoplasmatota > Thermoplasmata > Methanomassiliicoccales > Methanomassiliicoccaceae > Methanomassiliicoccus_A. Next base: position 4,623 of record CAJKXZ010000015.1, read on the forward strand.
CGTACGCATCAGTTCTTCTAAAACCAGCATTACTTCTTGAGAACGTCCGACAGCAAATACGGGAATGAGAATCTTACCCTGCCGGTTAAGCACACGGTCGCAGATCTCATTGAGATTATTAACGGCGTCAGCTCTCGAAGGCTGGAAATCACGGTGGCCGCCATAGGTTGATTCAATAACCAAAGTCTCCAAACGCGGGAAACGGTTGGCAGTCGCATTGAAAAGCCAAGTCCGTTCAAACTTCATATCGCCGGTAAAGGCGATGTTGTGCATGCCGTCTCCGACATGGAAGTGACAAACAGCCGAGCCCAGAATGTGGCCGGCATTTTGAAAAGTAAGACGAATGTCTGGTGCAATATCTGTTGTCTCACCATATTTCAAAGGAATACAGTGCGCGACTACTTCTCGCACATGTGATGATTCATATGGTGCTTTCTTGCCTTCGCCAAATGACACTTTGATACCATCCAACTGCATCAGCGACATCAAATCTCTTGTCGGCGGAGTACAGTAGACGGGTCCGTCGTAACCATATTTGTATAAAACCGGTAAAAGCGCACAGTGATCCATGTGGGCATGAGTGATGACCACGGCATCCAAAGTATCCAAAGGTTGCAATTCTGGTGCATTGAAGTACGGTGTGCCACCGTCTTTACCGGGATCAATCCCACAGTCGATGAGAACTTTTGATTCTCTGGTCGATAGTAAAGTCGCACTGCGGCCGACTTCGCGGAAGCCGCCAAGAGCCGTCATTCTTACCCAGCTTTCGCCTTCCAGACGCTGTCTGGCTAGACGGCGGCCGACTTTTTTAAGGAAGACTTTGCGGTCATCGGAAATCTGCCGTAGGTAACTGCGGATATCGGAAACGGTCTTTGAGGGTAAAGGAGGAGCTCTGACGACTTTCGGCGCCCAGCCCACTTCCATTTTAATCTCATTAAGGACACTGCCGTGTTTACCAATTACCAGTCCGGGAGAAATGGCTTCGATCGTTACTTCTCCCGTGTCATCTTCAAAATAGATATCAACAATCTCTGCTTCATCTGGAATAATCTCACGGATACGTTTTTCAACTTCTTCCGGATCCACGAGCATTGCCGGATCAGGTCTAATCGCGACCCTTCTCCTTAGTCCTTGGGCAAGCTGTTTAACGATATCATTGTTGGATGCAAAGGTGTCCAAATCTTTGGTGTAAATTACTACCAAAGGGCCTTCGTATTCAATACCAGAGATGTTCACGCCTTCCGGAACTATTTTGCTAATTTGCTCTCTGGCTTCTTCTAAAATCCTCTCTGTGCTCATAAACTATTCCAGCTGAATAAATTAAATTAAAAAAAGAAGTTTGAAATTAGTAGTGTTTTGCGAAGCCCACCATGAGATTCATGTCTTCTGCCCTTTTCAGGGACTCTTCTGCTGATAGCTCGCGGAAGCCGTCTTTATTGATGACTGCGACTGCATAGCCGTCTCCGCTCGCAGAGTCACGGCGCATGGCTGCGTTTAGACATCTGATAGCTAAGTTTACTGCCTCATCTTCTGACATGTTTGGCTTGTAGTTGTCTTCCAGAACACCATAGGCATATGATGAACCAGAGCCTACTGACATGAAATAATCTTCAATCAGACCGCCTGCAGAATCAAGGGAGAAAAGGTGCCCGCCGGTTTTGTCGATGCCGCCCATAATCAGACCGACATAGTAGAAACCGTAAGAGCCTCCGCCGCCTCTCATGAGGTTAGCAAGAAGTGTACTGGCAGCATTGACAGACATCGGCGCTCCCCGCTTAAGTTTGTAGAGTTCAACTTCTGCCTTAACATACCGGGTAAGAACCTGGGCATCTCCAACTAGGCCGGCAACGGTCAATCCAAGGTTGTCATCAATCTTGAAAAGTTTTCTTACATCTTTGTGAGCAATGATGTTGTTCATAGTTGCACGGTGCTCGGTAGCCATGACTACACCATCACTGTATACAATACCTAGCGTAGTTGTCCCAGTCTTTAATTTATCATCTGCCATAGCGATCAACCTCAAAAGCGGTTAAAAGATATTGTTTTTCTCGCTGATTCTTTGAAATGAAGGCACTGTATTTATAACTTATCTAGATTAACTGATACTTTCTCAGACTCTGGATCGTTTTAACACACCCTTTACCCTTAAATATGCTTAGTTTGTAATGTCTCAGTTCTTGTGCTAGTTTTATCAGCCTAGAATGTAACTGATCTTGTCAGAATAAACCGCGAAAAGAAACTCATCCCGATCGCTGTTCATTTGGCAGCTTATCTTTAACTTGAATTTTGTTTTACTACTATTTTAGTAAACTAAATAAAAATAAGCTAACGAAAAATTTTACTTACCACTTCAATGGTTGTAAATTTTCCCTATAACCTTCAGGCTCTTATACATTTAGGCTAAATCCGGTACGATTTCAATCGCTCTTTCACTTTGATGGAGAAGGTTTCAAATCCCATGATGTTGTAATGATTGTTGAGGGAGTAGCGTTGTAAGCCCGCTCTCTTACGCACCACATTAATACTGTGTGCTCCAAAATCGATACTAGAGCGGCCTCGCGCCAGGACTTTAGTGCCTGCTCCCTCACCCTTTTGCTACTGTATCAGTAAGATGGCCTAAATAGTAAGTTACGCCGAGTCCAGCCAAGATACCGGTTGCTAACCGTAACTGATTGAAGGAAACATAATCTGAAACGAGCTGCGCTCCTCCGTCAATGATGATTGGCGCTATTAAAACGATTAAAGCCAGCCAACTGAACTTAGGTGAAAAGAACAGGACAATTAATGAACCTAAAGCCAGGCCGATAAAGATGCCCATATCACGGACGCAGAACGGCATTTCATTGCCGTTAAGATAAAAGCTGTTGCTGGTCATTTGATGACAGTTAATATCGCCCAGCGCATAGACTACCGCCGCCAGCGGGTTCATGTCCATGATTACATCTGTATTGTCCATTGTGCCGATGCTGCCGTCTAAATCATCGACACTTCCGGAAGGAAGTGTCAGCGGGGCAAGAAAGAGCAAAGCAAGCCAGATCACAAAAGCGGCTGCCAGAATCTTCTTCGTTCTTTTGACGTAGTCCAACGCTTTGGCCACAGCTGTTCAGCTGCACAATAGTATTTGATACCTCTGCTGAAGTTTTTCTCACTCAGCAGACGCAGTTTATTTAATGAAAAGGCAGTAACGGTGGTGTGAATAAGTATCTGCAGCTTTTCCGCCCGGAAATCCTGCTCATGGGGGCAGTTTTTCTTATCGCCGCGGCTTTCATGGCCGTTGGTTCAGAGATTGCTCACTATTGGCAGTCACTGCTGGTGGCGGTACCGGTTGTTTTAGCCTTCATCATCGGCGGCAATGCCCTCAATGATTATGTCGACCGTGATGTCGACAAAATCGCCCACCCGGAGAGACCGCTGCCTGCCGGACGTTTAGCTGCTGAAACCGTTCTGCAGATCGGCATCGCTGCATTAGTGGCAGCGGCGGTACTTTCTTTTCTTCTGCCTAATTACTTAGCAACGGCAATCGTCATCGCGGCTTGTTTGTTTATTGTTATTTATGAATTATTTTTAAAAAAGAAAGGTTTTATTGGCAACATCACCATTGGCGTCATTACCGGTATGGTTTTCTTACTCGGCGGAGCCGTTGTGGGCAGCGTAGAACACTGTTACGCGATTGCGTTGATGATTGTTTTAATCTCCTTAGGCCGGGAGATTGGTTTAGACATCAAAGATATGGCTGGCGATGTAGGCCGCACGACTTTACCAATGAGAATTGGTCGACACCACGCAGCTATTCTGGCGGCAGTTTTCTTCATACTGGCGGTGATCATCAGTGCCTATCCGCTCTTTCAGCACAATGTAAGTTATCTTTACGGCACAGTTGTCATCGCTGATCTCTTGATCATCCTTTCAGCCTGGGCAGTTTTCAAGGATCTTCAGCGTTTCCCGATACTGGTTATTGCGGCAATGTTTGCTACCGCGATTGCCTTTGTTTTGGGAGCTATCGCCGTTTAATTTTCTAGAATCTGGGGAAACTTCGCCCGTGCTGCTTCCAGAAGATCATCTACGCGGATTTGCTGCAGATCATAATCGGAAATGGCGATGATGAATTCATCAAGCAGTTCATCAGGCATCTTGACAAACTTTTCTTTGATCTTCCAGTTTCTCTGCAGTTCTTCGTCAATCTTGGCCCGCCAGGCTTGATCATACTCCATCAAAGCCTCTTGGGAAAAGTCTTTCTTTTCAGCACAGTGGCCAGCAGTTTCTCCGGCCAGCTTACCGGTCATACAGGCATGGTAAATGCCGCCGCCCGTCATGGGGTTGATCACTCTTGCTGCATCACCAACAATTATCAGGTTATCAGCTACTGAACAGCTTAAACCCGGTGAAGTCGAGACGGCGCCGCCGGCAATTTCTAAAATCTCGCCGTGTTGAAGGCGTTCGTCCTTTTGGATATATTTATCAAGATAATATTTAGGATCCGCACCAAGCTGACACTGTGCCCCCTGAATACCGATGCCGACATTAGCTATCCTGGGTCCTTTGGGGAAAATCCAGATATAACCACCGGGGGCGTGGGAACCGATAATGAACTCACAGAACTCTTCTTCGATATCTACATTCGTCATGCGGTACTGCAGACAACTATCCATATCTCGAAGGCTGACAGAGGTGTCAACACCGGCCCAACGTGCTACCTGCGATTCATAACCGTCGGCAGCAATGAGGCAGTCAGCATAGATCTCAATCTCTTCCCCCATTTTTCTGGCTTTAATGCCGATGAGTTTTCCCCGTTCGTCTTTAATGACGCCGGTACAGCCGGTTCTCATCATAATCTGCGCGCCGGCATCTGCTGCCTGCTGGGCGACAGCTTTGTCAAAAAGATGTCTTTCGAGAACGTAACCGACGCCGTTTTCATCATGGCTTTCGATTACTTTGAGGGTATGTCCTGCCGGCGATCTCATAATTGAACCAATGATCTTCTGAGAAATCCATTGGGGATCCGGTTCGAGGCCGACTTCAATTAACCGCCGGCGAGAAACTCCCTCTGCACAACGCAGGGGAGCACCAATTTCTGCTTTTTTCTCTAGAAGAATCGTCTTCAAACCGCTCAGCGCCGCATGTTTAGCGGCCATGCTGCCAGCAGGTCCGGCACCCACTACCACTACCTCGCAAGTGTATTTCATAAGGATGCCTCAGAAAGAGCGCCCATAGGGCAGATTTTCACACATGCTCCGCAGCTGCGGCAGTGCTCGCTAAATTCCAGAATATAATCATTGAGGTAAATTGCATTTACTGGACAAGTGCCAGCGCAGGCCCCGCAGTGGAGGCAGCGGTCATAACAGACTTTCATTTTTATCACTTCTAAGGAGGAGAGCAGCTTTCAGTTAGGCTGCTGTGTACTTTTTGCTTGAAAATGTAAAGAGGTTATTGAACCTTTCTCCTTTTAATGCAATTTTATTTCATAAATTTGGTAATTACCAAAATAATTTTACAAAATGCCACAAGATAAAGGCAATCTTGTAACTTATTTACATTTTTTCAGAATCTTGCTATAAAAAAATATTAAAAGCGGCCGTAGCCGCTTAGATTTTTTCTAAAATTACGATCGATGTTTGATCGAGGACGCCGAAGGAAGTAGAGGTGAAGTTAATTATATCACCATAGATGAAGCCATGAGCCATGACTCCTCCCAGATTGTTCTCCAGTTTTTCGATAGCGACACTGTTTACACTTTCATACATACAGGCCGAAAATCCACCGGTGAGCACATCAGCGACCACTTCGGTACCAGTAAGTAAGTTGCCATTTTGCGTACCAACATTCATCGCAAATCCTTCTTCAGCAACCGTGATCTTACCATCTTTGGTGATCGAGTACATCACTTTAGTCTGCCATTTTGTATTCTCTAAGGACGGTGCCGGCGGCAGTTCAACATCTTTTCCATCGGGGGTATAGACCCGTTCAACAGCTACTACCTGTCCGGCTATTTCACTAAGTTCAGAGTACATGACGGAGTGCATTGCAAGTACAGAATCCTTGATAGTGATGTACCAGTAATTGCCGTTTTCATCAATCAGGGTACCCATCATCAGGCCGTTAACGTTGAAGATAAAACCAGTTACAGTTTTGTTAACAATTTCCGTACCGACCGTCTGTTCCATCTGGCAGTTAATCCAATTTCCATCTTGTACCGCTATATTTAAGTTCGAACCAGAGAGCTCATGGGAGGTACCATCGTATGATTCTCCTGACACCATTAACCAGTTCTTTTGTAGTTCAGGAATATCATCCTGAGTCATGGTATAATCAACAAGCTCGCCGGATTTGGTATAGACTATGCACCAGGTTGAGGTCGTGGTGGCGTCTCCAACCGTTTGGTAGGCGACGGAATAGAGCACTAACACATCATTTTCCAAAAGGAATCCTTTGAGAACGTCTCTTCCGTTATCGTTAATGACTTCAATGGTGATGACCATCCCGCCCGTGATGGCACCAGTGATCTCCATATCGCGATATGTACCGCTGAGGAGGGAGAGCTGGGCTTTGTCGATGGTAAGGTCATAGTCACTAAGAAGCGGATATTCGCTACGGGTGTATTCTTTTAATTCTGCACCCTGAGAACTTCCTTTGACCTGGGCTACTTTCCAATCACCGAGAAGTTTATCATTAGCGGCATTCTTGTTAAAAATCGAATGTTCAGCAGTTTGTTTGCCCTGCGCATCAGTATGAATCTCGATGAGATTTAAAACCTGATTATCATTGCTTAGCCAGCCATAGCCAGTGATTAATTCATCACCATATTGGCTTACGATTTTGATTAATTCTTCTCCATTCTCAGGATCAACATATTGGTAAGCTACAACCTTTCCTAAATTATTGTCATGGGTTGAAACACCGGCAGCCAGAGAATTGTAGGAATTAATGAAGCTGAGTGAAGCAAAGCCTGTTTCTTCAGAAGTTTTGCCTGCTGTGTCTAAAGTATGCGCAGAACTTACGATCCAGTCGCCAATTAGTTTTTCTAAGTTAGGCAGGTTGGTAACTTCGCTGTTGTTAGCAGTGTAAATCCTTTCCAGAGCACTGAGATCATTCTCATTGATGCCGATATCAGAAATCATAATGTTGTTGACCACTGCCACATTATCTTGCAGATTCATGTCCCAGCTGTGTCCGTTTTGATCAATGAATTTGACCTGGGTGGTCGTATCGGCATAGATGATACCTCTGATGGTGAGGGGAACGTTATCTTCACCGACAATCTGGTCCATGGTGCCGGTAAAAGCTCCTCCTTCCTGAGCAGTGATTTTCAATCCTTGAACAGCATCGCCAATAAATTCTTCAACGCCATTTGCGGAGCAGAAGTAACCACTGACTACACTCAGTTCTAGATCTTGGAGATTGGTGTATTTGGCATCCTTTGCTTCATAAGTGTCTTTCGTGAAGATTGCATAATGAATAGCGGTTTTACCATCGGCACCATAGGCGTAGGTAAGACTAAGGACACCATTGTCCAGATGACCTTCAAAATTCACTTTTTCATTATTTACTGTAGCCTGGAAGAATACATGTCCATTGATATATGCTCCAGCTATCTCTTCATTCAAATACTTGCCATAAAACAAATCGTCTTTTACTTTGCTAATGCTGATGATGGCATTATCGGCGGTTTCATCATAAGTGATGAAGTTTCCTTCATCATTTACACCATATTCATCGGCCAGTTTCCATTCGCCGGTGAGTGGTGAAGCGTCATTGCCCTTGCTGTCTTCATAGAAGAAAACAACAGCAACCGCTGCGATGATAATAACCACCGCGATAATAACCGCAGCGATTTTCTTATTCATGCTAGACAGTATTGGTTGTTGAATATATTATATGGTTCTAACAAATTATATCTACTATGGTGCATTACAGGTCCTAATAATTAATAAATGTAAAGATATTGGTACATACATCCAATCTTCTGATTTTTTTGAGATAATTGGCTCTTTTGCCGTGTGCTTAACGCCTTTTAGAGTGGTTAGCTTGATAATCTCCTGCTTCTTATGGTCAAATAAGGTACTTCCGCAGCAGTTGACGGTTTCAACGATCCTTCCGGGGTTTTTGAGCTTTGATGAACTGCTTGGAAAAGCCTTCGGTTGTGAAATAAATGGTAGAGATATTAGCTCCTGCAGGATCCAAAGATGCTTTCGCCGCGGCTCTGCAAGCCGGCGCCGACGCAGTCTATCTTGGAGGAAAAACATTTGGTGCCAGAAGTTCTGCGGCTAACTTTTCCGACGGCGAACTGAAAGCAGTAGTAGAGACCGCTCACGAACGGGGTGTAAAAGTCTATGTGACTGTTAACACACTGCTGAAAGACACTGAAATGCAGGATGCTTTCTCATTCGTCTCCTTTTTGGAGGAGATCGGTGCTGATGCAGTTATTGTCCAGGACCGCGGTTTAGCTTCCTTAGTAAAAAAAGAACTGACAATTCCGCTGCATGCTTCGACGCAGATGGGTCTGCATTCCAAGGATGATCTGCTCTGGGCGGAACGTATTGGTTTCCAGCGGGCAATTTTGTCACGGGAGCTTTCTCTGGCAGAAATCAAAGAGCTGCGGAAAGATACGACCATCGGTTTAGAAGTCTTCGTGCAGGGTGCTCTTTGTTATGCTTTTTCAGGTCAATGTCTCTTTTCTTCAGTAATCGGTGGCCGCTCCGGCAACCGCGGGATGTGTGCCCAACCCTGTCGGAAACAGTATTCCTTAGGCAGGGAAACTAATTACATGCTTTCTACTGCCGACCTCTTTTGCGCTGACGCCCTTCCTGAACTGCTTGCAATCGGTGTTGATTCGGTAAAGATTGAAGGCCGTCTGCGCTCGCCTGTTTATGTATATTTAGCAACAAAATTGTATAAGAAAGCTGCCGAGCGGGCTGCTAAAGGAGAATATCCTCTTTATGATGAGCGTGATGCTGAATTACTGATGACTGCCTTCAACCGCGGTTTTTCCGAAGGCTATCTGAAAACTGACCAGGTCATGCAGCGTAAATACGCTGACTCCCGTGGTCTGCCCTTAGGCAAAGCGATGGTGGAAGGCCGGAAAGTAGCAATTATGTCCGACTTGGTAAAACCGGGTGACGGCCTTACTTTTTACCGGGGCAATAATAAAATCGGTGGCTTTGAAGTAAAAGCCGTCGATCGTAAAAACGGCGCTGCTGTCGTAAACTCCCCCTTCCGCTTGGAAATGGGCGAGTATGATGCTTACAAAACCAAGGATCATGAGTTTGCGGAGATTGAAAAAACAATTGCTTTTGATATGCCCTATTATTCAAGCAAACGGCAGCGGGTTAAAATCCCTGAAAAAGTAGCCAACCGCCGTAAAAAAGATTGTAAATTCTCTTGTTACGTTTCGGATCTGGCAGCACTGAAAGCCGTTCTGCCGTTTGCTGACCGCATTTATTATGATGCACCTAACGTTGCGGAAGCCAAAGAGCTCTGCGGCGATCTTGAATTAGTTACGGTGCTGCCGCGGGTGACACCAGTGATTCCGGACGCTGACGGTCCGATTATGGTTAATTCTCCTGGTCAGGCTAACCATTTCATCGGCCATCGCATGTATGGTTCATACTTTATGAATTTTTTCAATTCATATACTATTCCTGATTTGTATCAATACACTACTTCTGTTGAATTATCTCGTGATGATCTGCAGAGTTTGACTACTCATTACAAAGGCAAGCTGGAAGTCATGGTTTTCGGCCGAGTGGAAATGATGGTTACCCGTGATCCAACACTCAATGAAGGCACATTGATTGATGGTTTAGGTAAAAGATTCTCCGTAGTGCGTGATCCCTACGGCTGGGCGCACATTATGAACTCTTCTGATCTTTTCCTGTTAGACTTCCTCAGTGAAATGGATGCGATGGGTATTGATTCCTATGGTATCGATCTCCGCTATCGGCAGCCCGACCTCTGTTCGGCGGTAGCTAAAGCCTTCAAGCAGAGAGACTTAGACGCCAAAGAGAAATTGAAAAGAAAGTGCGGCTCAATTACTGCTGGCCATTACCTACGCGGCGTACTTTGATTAAACACTAAAATAAAATAGCGGCCTGTGCAGATAAACTCTGCACAGGTTGAAACTGTTTAAGCTCCGAACTTTTCTGAACGGTCAGCTTTGTCAATTAAAATCGACATTAAGTTCTTACCTAAAACGCGACCGAGACAGCCGCGGGTGCAGGCCACTTCATTGAACTCGGTAGCATCGTCTTTTAGGCTGTTTTCCGAATAAATACACAATGGTACCGGATCTCCGGAGTGATCCAGTCTCTCTACCGGCGTGCAGTGATCAGCAGTGAACACGACAATAGCGCCTTCTGGAAGATGGTCTTTAATGTAACCAGCCATTTTATCCAGACGTTCTACCACTTCTACTTTTTTCAGGGCATCGCCGTCATGTGAGCTAACATCTGAGGCTTTGACATTCATCAGGACAAAGTCTTTCTTTTCTAGTTCCTCCAAAGCGGCTTTAGCTTTAGCTTCCATGTTAGTCGACATTCCACCGGTACAGAGCGGCGGTTCAATAATTTCTAATCCGCAAACGCGGCCAATGCCTCTGATCAGTGAAACACCGGCGACACAGGAACCGGTCATTCCGTATTTTTTCTCAAAAGGCTCGATTTCTGGGAACATGCCAGCACCACGGGGGAGTAAAATATTAGCGGCTGGTTTGCCCTCCATCTTCCTTTTGATGTTTACGGGATCATTATTTAAGATTTCATAGGATTTTTTAACGAATTCATTGACGATTCTTGCCGTCTTTTCAGCACCGTCTTGCAAGGCGCGGGAAATTGCTACTTTGGCAAGTCCATGGGGATCAGCATCCGACACATGAGGACTGAGTCCTTCTCCCCGGAGAATCAGTACGGCGCGGTGTTCAGTAGCGTCTTTTACAATGCATTCGACGCCGTCAATAGTCAGCCCTTTGAGCCCTTCTACCAGTTTGGTGGTATCTGGTTCTTTAATCCTGCCTGCGCGGCGGTCGAGAATGTTCATGCTGCTGTCAACAGTCGCAAAATTACACCGGAACGCAACATCGCCTTTTTGTCCGATCAAACCTACTCCAGCCGCTTCAAAGGGACCGCGTCCAGTGTAGACTTCGAATGGATCATATCCAAGTATTGCTAAGTGAGAAGTATCCGAGCCCGGTCTGATGCCAGGTCCGATTGTATCCATAATTCCCGTCGATCCGTTTTTAGCAAACCAGTCCAAATTGGGAGTGTTTGCATATTGAAGGGGTGTCTTATAATCTAGCTGCTTAATTGCCCGATCTCCGAGCCCATCCATCACGACGATTAGGATCTTTTTTCCAGAATCCATTTTTATCAACTATGTTATTGTCCATCTCCTATATATCTTAGTCCGCACACCCACTACTCATTATTCAGTTGGATGTTTATTTAGCATTTTGCCGGTGAACAACCTCATATACTTTTGAGTCGATTATTATCAAAAGTCAGCTCATTCTGGCTTGGTGGATGTGAGGGAATGAAAATCTGCTGGTGTACTATTCATGTTAGTAATCTGGAAGAATCTAAAAAATTCTATGGTGAGATCTTAGGGCTAAAGTTGGCAAAATCCTTCAATCCTCATCCCGGTGTCACGATTGTCTTCTTTGAAGGTGATGACGGTGCTGAAATTGAATTAATCGCGGATGGTAATGAAAATGCCCCCGATGCTGCTGGTAATATTAGTATCGGATTTGCGGTGCCGAATCTGGAAGCAATGGTTCAAAAAATGCAAGAAAATCAGATAGAAATCCTGCGCGGACCGCTTACTTTAGGCAAAGACACTTACTGTTTCTTTGTCAAAGATCCTAATGACATTGAGATTCAAATTGTCGAAGAAAAATAAACTGGTTAGAGGTCAAAGTGACCTCAACATTTTTAATTGTTTTTGTAAACACATCTCCCTTTCTTCTGGAGTGAGATTGGGATCAACGGTGTCAAACCAGTAACTGCAGGGCAGATCCTGACATTTTCCACAGTGTGCAATTTTTTTCTTATTCAGACAGCAGTCATAGATTTTACAAACATCCTGCTCTACAAACTGAATCCAGAATGGTTTGCCTTCTATGCCTTTACAACCTGGACAATCTTTAGGATAATATTCGCATTCCGAACAAATGATGCCGCAAGAACTTATCTCATTCTCCATTTAATGACCTTACGCTGCGATGCATCATGTATACTTAATACTAAGGTCTGATATTAATTTATAAAAAAACTGGTTTGCATCCTACTAAATCGTTAAATTAAGTCTCAGCAAGACCATTTACTAAGAGGTTTAAAAAAGGGTTTGAGGTCTAAGAGACGTTTAATATCTCCTATCGTTGCGCGGTGGCCTGTGCTTTTGGAAGCACTCCCTGCAATATACCGGCCTTCCCTCGGTCGGTTTGAAAGGAACCTGGGTTTCTGCTCCACAGTCAGAGCATGTTGCTGTATGCATTTCACGGGGCTCGTCGCGCCTATATCCGCCTCTTCTCTCGTACATTTAAATTACCTATTGTGTTCTTGCACATACCGAAGCATGTACAAAAGTGCTATACACCATTAAGTATTTAAAGAGCTACTACTGAATCTTTAAAAGTCGCATTTTTGAACATTTGTTGATTTCAGTAATCATAGTTTCCATTACAATTATATATTCAGTCCATAATTGCCCTTTCCAATGAAGAAAAAAGATGTACTCCTTGTTCTGGTAGTCATCCTGATCCCCATTGTGCTTCTAGGTGCTATAGCAGTTATGGGAGCAGACAATATCCAAGATAGCATATCTTTTGAAGGTGACAAGGGCGCATACACGGTCGCGGAATACGACCTTGAGAATAATGCACCTGTGGCCAACAGCAACATCACCGATGGTGTTAGCGTCCACAAGGATACAGATTACTCATTTGTTGTCACTGTTTCTGAAGGATATACAGGCACTCCCATTGTGCAGATCGTGGATGGGGAAACTTTAGAACCAGTCCCCAATGCCGATAATCTCTTTGTGTACACCGTGCACATCGATGAAGATCCCATTAAAATAAACATTTCTGGCTTATCACCAGCTTAAATTTTCTTTTATTTCAGGATCAATTGATCCTGACTTACTCTCTTTTACTAGACTATAAATTTACAAGCTTCTCTTTTGTAAAATACACTCATCAAAAATATGATATTCATGTGTTGTATTGCATGAGACTGGTTAGCATGGATAACGAAAGTTTAAAAGAATTATTGGTGGAGTTGAGAACTGCTCGTCCTCTGGTTCATCATATTACTAATTATGTGACGATCAACGACTGTGCCAACATTACTCTCTGCATCGGCGCTTCTCCAGTCATGGCTGATGCGCCGGAAGAGATGGCAGAGATGGTCTCGCTTGCCGGAGCTTTAGTCCTCAACATCGGGACTTTAAACAGCAGAACGGTTGAGTCAATGCTGCTGGCCGGTAAAGTTGCCAAAGAAAAAGACATTCCGATTATTTTAGATCCAGTTGGTGCCGGTGCTACTTCTTACCGTACACAGACGGCACAGATGCTGATTGAACAGCTCAGTCCTGCAATCATCAAAGGCAATGCCGGTGAAATCTCAGTGTTAGCTGGTGCCGGCGGGGTGGTCAAAGGTGTCGATTCCTGCGATGCCGCGGAGGATTTGGCAACTGTCTGCAAAGCTTTAGCCCGAGAGACAGGCGCTGTAGTGGTGGCCTCGGGCAAAGAAGATATCGTTACTGACGGTCTCACTTCTTATGCTGTGGCCAATGGACACGAATGGATGGATAAAGTTTCTGGAACGGGCTGCATGCTTTCCTCCGTTACCGCCTCTTTTGCCGCAGTGGCTTCTGATCTGCTGACTGCCGCCGTCGCCGCGGCTGCCGCCTTTGGCCTGGCCGGCGAAAAAGCCGCCGCTGACAAGACTTTCGGTCCATACTCCTTCAGAACGAAGCTCTTTGATAAAGTGTATAATTTGACGGCGGAAGAATTAGCCGCCGAAGCCAAGGTCGAACGGATATGAGGGATTATTCTCTCTACGTCTTAACTGATGAAGGACTGGCCCACGGTCAGACTCATGTCGAATTAGCGAGTCTGGCAATTGAAGGCGGTGCTGATGTTATTCAGCTGCGAGATAAAAACTTGGACAGCCGCGAGCTTTACCAGACGGCGGTGAAAATCGCCTGCCTCTGCCAGGCGCAGCAAGTAACCTTTATTGTCAACGACCGGGCGGATATTGCACTGGCAGCCGGAGCTGACGGTGTTCATGTGGGCCAGGGCGATATCCCGCCGGCGGCTCTACGCAAAGTAGTACCGGCCGATTTCATCATTGGTGTTTCCGCGGGAACGGTGGAGGAAGCGGTAAAAGCTCAGCAGGAGGGAGCGGATTATGTAGCGCTCAGCCCGCTTTTTGATACATCTTCGAAAGACGATGCCGGGCATGGCCACGGCTTAGCAGCATTGAAAAAAATGAAAGAAGCACTTTCTATTCCTGTTTTGGCTATCGGCGGCATTAATGCCAACAATGTTCAGGAAGTAATTGCGGCCGGAGCTGACGGGGTAGCCGTCATCTCGGCTGTTGTCTCGCAAGACGACGTGACCGCGGCCGCTGCTAACCTCAAAAAATTAATTATGGCGGCGAGAGAACGCTGAGCGCCGCCTGGTAACCCATTTCAAAGGCTTTTTCATTTACTTCTTTGGCCTTAGCCGGTACTCTTTCTAACAGCGTATTGAGCATTTTTTCTTTAGCTAAGGGAAAACCTGGCACAGCCGACATGGCCCCGATTAAGACCGAGTTAGCGGCAATCGCGTTACCGGCTTCTCTAGCCATGCTTACGGCATCAATGGCGATTAATTTGTTTACACCGCTGGCCTTAATGTCGTCAATGATGTCGGCAACCGGCGGATACTTTTCAAGTCCGGAAGAAACAGTTACTGGCACCACCGGCACGGTGTTAGTAATGACAAAAGTCTCTTTATTGGCGAAAGCTAAATTGCGGCAAGTCTCCGCCGGTTCGAAACCGAGAAGCACGTGAGCTTCACCCTGCGCCAGCAGTGGACTGAGTACACCTTGGCCGATTCTTACTGTGCATTGTACACTGCCGCCTCTCTGAGCCATACCATGGACTTCCGACATCGCGGCGTCCATTCCTTCAGCAACCGCTGCACTGCCTAAGACTGTGGAAGCCAGTAATACACCCTGACCGCCGACTCCCACGAGCTGAATACCGTATTTCATTGTTTCACCTCGATTGCTTTTTGAGGACAGACCTGCGCACAACCACCGCAGCCGATGCAGGAAGTCTTATCGATGAGTGGTTTTTCATCTTCAACACTCAGCGCTGGACAGGAGAATTTGCTGAGACAGATTTTGCAGCCGATGCATTTTTCTCTGTCCACTTCGTAAAGTTTCTTCTCCAGTTTGCCTTCTTTCTTTCTCAGCAGCGGGCAGGCATGTTCACTGACGATTACTGCTGGTCCGTCAAAGGCAAGGGCTTCTTTGACCGCTTTTTCCATGGCACTGAGATCATAAGGATCAACTGTTTTGACAAATTCAATACCGCAGGCTCTGACCAGCGGTTCAATCTTCAGCGGCGGACTTTCAATGCCGCCGTATTCACGGCCGGTACCGGGATTGGGCTGATGACCAGTCATCGCCGTAGTCCGGTTATCGAGAATAATCAAAACCAGATTGTTGTGTTTGTTGTAACCGGCATTAATCAGGCCGGGAATACCGCCGTGGAAGAAGGTCGAATCCCCGATGAACGCTACGGCTTTTTGTTCCGTAGCTTCCGCAAAGCCGCCGGCAGTGCCGATCGAAGAACCCATGCAGAGCGTAATGTCTGCACAATTCATCGGCGGCTGCACACCTAAGGTATAACAGCCGATATCAGTACAGTAAATCGCCCCCTCTTTGCCGACGGCTTTTTTAGTGGCATAGAAGGTCGAACGATGCGGACAGCCTGCACAGAGAACTGGCGGTCGGGAAGGCAGTTTAATGCTACCGGCCAGCGTAGCTGGTTCCGGCTTAATCTTCAGCAGGCCGGCGAGTGCTTTGAGCGTATCCGGCGAGTATTCGTAAGCACGAGGCAGATGACCGCTCCGCTTACCGATGATCTCCGTTTTAATTCCATTCTGCTGGGCAATACGGCGCACTTCATCTTCGATGACTGGTTCTAATTCTTCGATGACCACTACCCGTTGTTTGCTCTGCAGGAACTTTTTGACTTTTTCTTCCGGCAGTGGGTAGCTGAAACCGAGTTTGAGGATCTCGGCATCTTCGATGTATTCCGCAGCATAGGTGTAGGAAACGCCGCTGGTGATAATGCCGTCGGCGCCGTGTCCACTAACATAATTCAAGGGTGAAATATCGGAAAGCTTCTGGGCTTTTTCAATCCGCTCTAGCTGGTCAAGGCGGTCGCGGCGGGCATTGGCCGGTACCGTTACCAGATGAGCCGGATCCTTGACAAAAACGCCTTTGTTAACCATCTTGCGCGGTTTGTTGAGGGTAACCGCTCCGCGGGCATGATTGACGCGGGTGGTAGTTCTCACTAAAACCGGACTGTGCAGCTTTTCCGAAAGCTCAAACGCTTCAATAATCATCTCTTTGCATTCTGCCGGTGTTGTTGGTTCCAGCATGGGGACGAGGCCGAATTTGGCATAATAACGGTTATCCTGCTCACTCTGTGAGGAATGGATCGACGGATCGTCGGCAGTGAGGATTACCATTCCCGCCCGGACGCCGACATAAGACAAGGTCATGAAGGCATCAGACGCCACATTGAGGCCCACGTGCTTCATAAAAGCAAAAGACCTGACGCCGGATACCGCTGCAGCAGCAGCAACTTCCATCGCCACAATTTCATTGACTGAATATTCAAAGTACATGCCTACTTTGTCAGCAATGTCATCCAGTACGCCGCCGATTTCCGAAGACGGCGTTCCGGGATAGGTGGCGGCTACTCCGCAGCCTGCTTCAATTAAACCTCGTGCTATTGCCTCATTACCGAGTAGGAGAATTCTCCCGCTATCTGCCAGCAGTTTTTCCAACCAGTCACCCTCTACTCCTCCCGCAGAAGCTTTTGTAGGTTTTGATCAAGAATACTCTGCATCTCTTCCACATCTGCCGTTGACAGATGTCTGAAGCGCCCCTGGAGGTGGAGATAATCTGCAAGCGGCTTCCTATTTTTAAGGTCTTTGGTAAATCTGGTCTCTCCATTACGATATTCGTAAAGAGGAAAGACTCCTGTTTCCGTGGCTAAGCGGGCGATTTTAATCGTATTACGCGGGTCAAATTTCCAGCCTGAAGGGCAGGGGGAGAGGATGTGCAGGAACTTAGGTCCGGGGATATTCTTCGCTGTTACGACTTTCTCCATAAAATCTTCAGGAAACGCAGGATTGAGGCTTGCGCCGTAGACAATGCCGTTGGCAATCATCATTTTCATAATATCTTTCTTGTTGCGCTGATGGCTTTTACCGCCAGGAGTTGTTGTCGTATTAGCTCTACAGGGCGTAGCCGAACTGCACTGATTGCCGGTGTTCATGTAGGCTTCGTTATCGTACATGACGTAGAGCATATCGGTGCCGCGGTCCACGGCGCCGGAAAGCGCCTGGAGACCGATGTCCGAAGTACCGCCGTCCCCGGCCCAGCCGACAACGGTAATTCCTTCTTTGCCAAAATGATCTAAGGCGGCACGAATGCCGGACGAAACAGCGCCGGTGCATTCAAAAGCGTGATCTATAAGAGGAACTTTTAGAGAATAAGTAGGCCAGACGCCGGGGATAACTGCACAGCAGCCGGCCGGGACATTCATAATCGTCTGCGGTCCCAGTGCTTTAAGCAGCATTCTTACGGAGATTGGTTCACCGCAGCCGGGACAAGCCGAATGCCCGGGATACATGTATTCTTCTTTGGGTAATGGTAATTGATAATCAGTCATTAAATTCTCCTCCTTTTAAATCAGCCCAGACTGTTCCTCTGTTTTTTTCTAAAATATCATTAAAAATTTTTACTAACACTGCCGGCGGTACATCACGGCCTCCGAGTCCGGCGATGTAACTGCCGATTTCCGATGTTCCTGCGGTGGAACGTACTTCGTTGAACATGGCTCCGCCGTCGCCGAACGTGTAACTTTTATCTAAGACGCCGCACGCCGGTACGCT
>CAJKXZ010000016.1 GCA_905203995.1 uncultured Methanomassiliicoccus sp.
GAATCTGATATTTAATAATTACTCTTTTTATTTTTAATTATATTAACGCCGTTTTATTGTCACACGCAAAATAGAAAATTGTTTTTATTCGCATAATATTTAATTAATGACATTTGCAATATATTTATTTTTATGCTGGCTAGGGTAAATTTTACTTGCTGGCTAAGCTCTTAGCAACTACTCGGTAGTCTATTATCGAGGATTTTAAATAGTTAATAGGTGTTTGCCGAAAATGCGTATTTTACCGGTCAAACCGGCGGCGAAAAGGGCAGAAATAAGCCAGTCGCACGGACGCTAAACACCGCTAACATCCGCAGTGAAAATATCAATTTTGCCAGCAGCAACGAACGACAACATCTATCTCGGAGGTACAAAAAAGATAGGAGTAAAATCGGCAAAACAACCTTGGCAAGCGCATCGAACGAAATCAACCATTAGAAAATAAAATATGGTTAAAGGAGGGATAGTATGATGAAACTATTCGTAAATATAAACACATTCCAAACGACTTTTGCCCATTTACGCAGCAGGAGGTTCAGGCTATGAGCTGCTGGACCTGCCCGGTTTGTCTGCGCGCCCGTGATTTTCAAGATCGTGCCCATTTGCGGACACATTTGGAAAATGTCCACCGCGTTTACGGCTCGATGCTGACGCGCATCCTCGATGATGTCGCCCCCCGCGGCGAGCTGACTACGCAGGATGACTTTGATGATGAGCTGACTTATCTCAAATGTCTCGATGATGATCTTACCGATGAGGAATTTATTCTTCTTCATAATCGTCTGCAGCGCACTGCCGTAGCTAAGGGGGGACGGCGATGAGTGCTGTTGGACTGCAACGCGGAGAGCATTTTGCACCTTGGCCTTGGCGCCGCACTCCTGGTTTCCACCGCTGCCGGCCGCATTTAACCACCGGGCCTTATGTCAAACAGAAATTTGTGCTAATCACCTTTCCTGATCGGCGGCAGTATCTGCTTAACGCCAGTCTGTTAGCGGCTGCTTGGGCGGCCAGACAGGCAGCGGCGGTGCGGACGTTCATGCAGCCGGAAATCTTCTGGTATTGTTACAATCATTGTTACAGTGATGACGCTTCCCTGCGGAAACTTTTCACCACCGCGGAAGAAGACTTACTGCGCAATCACGCCTGTCCGCTCAATACCAGCGAACGTTTGAATGAAGAAGATTGGCAGCTGCTGCCACAATGTAAAATCGTTTTAATCAACCGCCGCGTCTATCCGCATCAGGAATATATTCTCCATCACCGCGGGTTTACTGCGGAGGACACTTATGCCGAAGAGCCGGACTGTCCGGAAGCATTGGAGGTTTTGGCATGACCCCCTATTACTCACGCCGCCAGTATGTGCTTTCGCAGGAAGCCATCCGCTGCCTGGAGCGGCTCCACCAGCATGGTTACGGCACCAAGTCCCGCATCGTCAACCGCGCGATTCAAGTCTACTACCTGACGAAATTCAGCGAGGAAGCGGAGCGGGAGGAAGAGTGAGGAGGCGGCCGCCGGAAACGCTCAGCCGGAGAGTGAGCGTTTCTTCAGCGGCCAGACATAACCACTGTTTTTGATCAGATAGATTGAAATCCAAATCGTCAGGAACTCAGCAATCGGTACAGCCATCCAAATGCCGTCCACTCCCAGGTACATGGGTAGCACCATCACCGCGATTGAGATGAAGACAAACGTCCGCATCAGTGAGATGAAGGCGGAAACACGGCCGTTGGAGAGCGCCGTGAAAAAGGCGCTGCTGTAAACGTTGACGCCGGCGAAGAGGAACGAGATGGCGAAGACGTAAAAGCCGCTGATCGCCAGCTCGTAAGCATATGAACCTTCGGCGAGGAAGATGCCAGTGATCGTCGAAGCGGAAATCATCGCCAGCACAAAGGCGATAATTGACACGATGATGATGAAACTAAAGCTCATCTTGAAGACTTTGCGCAGCCGTTCGTTGTTGCCGCTGCCAAAGTTGTAGCTGATAATCGGCGCCACGCCGGTGGAAAAGCCGAAGTAAATGGCAATGAAAATGAATTGTGCGTAAAGGATCGTCGTAATCGCCGCGACTCCGTCTTCTCCGACATAGCGCATCATCTGCAGGTTGAAGAGCAGCACAATGATGGCATTGGCTAAGTTAGTCACCATTTCCGAAGCGCCGTTGGTGCAGCTTTTCTTTAAAGCATACCAGTCGCCGTCCGGCTTAACGAAATGGAGATTATTCTTTTTGGTGAGGAAGTACGCGACCCCGACCACGGCCGGCAGCATGAAGCCGATGGAAGTCCCCCAGGCGGCTCCGGCTACTCCGAGTTCCATGATGACAATGAACACGTAATCAAAGAAGATATTGAGCACACCGGCACCGACAATCAGACCTAAACCTAACTTCGGCTTGCCGGCGGTTACAAAGAGCGTCTGGAACATGGCCTGCAGAATAAAGGCGGGCATGAAGATCAGCAGGATCTGCAGATAGTCGTAACAGTAACCGAAGAGTAAATCGCTGGCGCCCAGCAGATAGATTAACGGTTCCAGCAGGAGCATTCCCGCGGCGGAAATGACCACACCGGCCAGGAAACCGGTGAGAACCACCAGCGAGAAATTGCGGCGGGCTTTCTCCAGCAGCCCTTCGCCCATCCTTTTGGCGATAATGGCGCTGCCACCGCTGCCGAGCATAATGCCGATTGCCAGAATAATCGAATAGAAAGGACTGACGATGTTGATGGCCGCTAGAGCATTAGAGCCGACATAGCGGGCAATAAAAATACCATCGACAATCGTATAGAGCGAGACGACCACCATCATGATGGCCGTCGGCATGGCAAATTTCAGCAAAGATTTAAAATCAAAATCTTTGGCAAGGGGATTACTCATAATTCCTCACTATTGACACTGTTGCGCTGGGCAAAGCATTCGTTAATTGTGGCGAGTACTTCACAGAAGACAGTAATTTTTTCCGGCGGATATTTTTCTTCAATGGTGGCGATTGCCGCTTTCATTGGTTGAAAATAATTCTCGTAACCTTGTGAAATGAGATCAGTGATCTCCAGATAATGAATGCGTTTATCTTCTTCACTCTGCACTTTACGCACCAAACCCTGTTTAACCAGCTCGTTGACTTTCATCGTCACCGCGGCTTTGGAGACCTGGAGATCATCAGCAATGGAACTAACCGTCGCCTTGTCGCGGAATTTAATGAGATCCAAATACATACTGCTGTTGTAAGAGATATCCATCGTTGGATCATTTTTAGCATGGCGCAGCTGGTTGACAGCCATTTCATACCAGAAGCGGTCCAGGGTTTCTTCAAGGGTCATTAAACTCATCTCTAATTAGTTAAGTCAGCTTACTTAAGCTGAATTAACTATATATAACTATCAGAGGGCCGATAATTTTTGATTCTGAGAAAAACCGCTGAGCTCCTGCAGCCAGGTGCCCAGCGGCGCGGTATCATTAGTTGCTTTTCACAACTAGCCGATACCGCTTAGCGTTCACTTACGGTTCAGATATTTTTCCATCTCGCGGCCGGCATGCGTAGCGCTGTTAAAAACGACGAAGGCGCGATTAACGGTGGTGACCATCCGTCGCATCGTCAGTAAACTTCTGATGGCGAAGATGATCAGGTCCGTGCGGCCACCGTAGTGACCGTCAATGACGGCTTCATCTATTTCTTTCAACAAATCGTTCGGCAGCATGATTTTACATGCGGTTTTAGGTATTCCATTCCTGGACATAGCTGCACACGACGGGCAATCGAGATTAAGTGGCTTTGCTTAACTCAGTTTAAAAAATTTATTACATTTTATTAACAATAGAAAATTTTACTTTCTTTACTAAGCTACCTTCCGGCAGGCTGCGGTCTGATCTTCTAATACTACTCCTGCACTAAGGTGACGTGATTTAGAAATACCTACAGTGCAGAAGGAGGAAAGATATCATGAAAGAGATCTATTTGGCCGGTGGTTGTTTCTGGGGTTTACAGAAATTTTTTGATTGTGTTTCCGGCGTAGAAGAAACGGAAGTCGGTTATGCTAACGGCAATCTGCCTAATCCTTCTTACCGTCAGGTCTGCAGCGGGCAGACCGGTTTTGCCGAAACGGTCCGTTATGACGGAGCCGCGCTGCCGCTGGCGGGTATTCTGGAACTTTATTTCAAAGCGATCGATCCGACCGTCAAAGACCGTCAGGGCAACGACCGCGGTTCGCAGTACCGCACCGGCATTTATTATGTCGATGATCAGGACCGGCCGGAAATTCTGGCTTTTATTCAGGAGCAGCAGGCGCATTATACGCAGCCGATCGTTACGGAAGTGCTGCCGCTGCAGAATTTCTATGCGGCGGAAGATTATCATCAGAAATATTTGGACAAGAATCCACACGGTTACTGTCATCTGGACCGTGAGGCTTTTGCGTTAGCCAAAGAATACCGCTATGGTTCATCGGATCCGCTGCGGGAACGTTTGACGCGGCAGCAGTATGCGGTGTTAGTTAAAGGTGCCACCGAGCCGCCTTTTTCCAGTGAATATGTAGAGAATGACCGCGAAGGCATTTACGTTGACGCCGCCACCGGCGAACCTTTATTCGCTTCTTTTGACCAGTACAACTCCGGCTGCGGCTGGCCCAGCTTTACTAAGCCGTTAACCGCGGAGGCTGTTGTTGAACACCCGATGATGGCTTTCGGTCATCAGCGGACGGAAGTCAGAAGCAACGTGGGTAATTTTCATCTCGGGCACGTCTTCAACGATGGACCGCCGGAACGGGGCGGACTGCGTTACTGCATCAACGGCGCCGCGCTGAAGTTCATCGCCCGTGAAGACTTAGTCAAAGAAGGGTATGATTATCTTCTACCTTATCTGGAGAAAAGAGCCAAGGAAGAATAAGACGTTTACACCCTCTTGGCGTAGTAGCCGATAAAGCCGATTACGAGCAGGACTTGAATAATGATCAACGCTACTGCTACCAGAACCATCCACAACTCGGCACCTAACAACGCCAAAAGGACGGCTGCGGCCGAAAAGATGTACGTCATGGCAACGCAGGTCTGATGGCCGGCTTTCTCGCGGATAAAGATGTTGCGTTCATCATGCACCTCAATTTCTTTGAGCCGGGCCGCTTCGCTCGTCTCCAGGCGGGGAACAGCTAATGAAGTAATCAGCAGCGAGATGCCCAGAGCGGCCAGGCCGGCCCCGACGCCGATGCAGGCCCCCGACAATTGTTTTTCTGTCTCGTCGCTAAAAACGAAGAAACCGCTAAGTAACAGGCCGAGACCGGCGATAATTGCCAGAACATAGGCCACTTTTTTGAGATCCATTTTAATCACCTTTGTAAATTAACACTTATAACGATAATGTTCAAAGAAGAACAAATAGCCGAAGACGTGCAAGAGTGCAAGTGCCGACATAATCAGCGATAAATACAGACTAAGTGGCCGGTACATGTCCAGAAATGCGTAGGCGTAGCAAATGATCATAATGATCAGCATGGTACCAACCATCAAGATCATGGCAGCGAACGCTGATTTACCCATAATCATCTTTCTGCGTTCATCTAATTTCAGATTTTCATTGCGGAGGCTGCGTAGTTTTTTCACACCTGGCTTCTGCCAGATTAAAGCTCCGATCAACGTGCCGATGCCACCACCTGCAATTATCCAGAGTTCGGGAAAGCTTCCTTCTGCGATTAGTCCTAAGCGGGGTGCGAGGATGGAGGCGAGGCCCAGCACAGTAAATGCTAATCCAAGGATAATCGTTGCTACAAACGAAGTTGAGAAGTTGTAAATGCGATCAAATAGTGGTTCATCTGTCTTTTTCTTAGTTTTCATTTTCTTACCTCCTTATGCTCTTTTCATAAAATAATTATGAACTCCATTACCGTAGGTAAGAAGAGTAATGATGCCTATGAGGATACACAACACCCCTCCCACCAGTACTGCTCGACGGAGCTGGGTTTTTAGCGTATTTTTCTCTAAGGCATCAGTGTTCATTTTCAGTCCTTCCGTTTTTTTACGCGGTGTTCAAGATACTTGTGGGTGGCAACACTGAGATACATCTGAAAGATCGCCAGCGCGGCAAAGACCAGCATCAGAATAAAGCTGCCTGGCATCCAGAAATTGTAAGCGCTCATGATCAGGAAGGCTACTGCTAAAATTAAGCAGATGCCGGTCGAGATCAGATAGGCAATGTAGGTTGAACGGTATTTGAGCGGTACCGTTTTTTCCTGACTGGTTATCACTTCTTCGTCTTCCATGTTGACCCCCGCATTTTCATTGAAGTAAGTTACTGAGCAGAGCCGAAGCGTGTTCACTCATCTTCATAAATGAAAATCTCCTCAATGCTCATATTGAAGTATCTGGCTATCTTGAAAGCCAGAATGATTGAAGGATTGTATCTGCCGTTTTCTAATGAGCCGATCGTCTGTCGTGAGACGGCGAGGATGGCAGCCAATTCCTCCTGTTTAATTCCTCTTTCTTTCCTAATTTTCTCTAAATTATTCTTCATATCTCTAGCTCATTATGGAAAGTAAACTTTACATTGATATAAATAGATTAGCTTCTCATTCTTAAAAAATTCAAAACTTTAACAGCGTAAAACTAGACTGCGGAGGATGCTTTGCTTAAGATCGTCTTGGGAAGTCTTGCAATATGTGATCGGCTGCACTTCAGCCATCAAACCCCATAAAACCATGAATCATCGGTTGATTTCCACTCTCTTTTCTAAAAATTTAGGCATACCAAAACATTTATTAGGGATGACTAAACTATAGGGATTTAGGAAGTCCTAAAAGTGGACAACTACGGAGGCGCATGAATGGTAAAATATGCACAACTGAACAACGAGCGCAGACGACAGACAAACTGGTATGCAGGTGGTGAGTCAAATCAGCAATGAAGATGGCGACTGCAACTGTCTTTTCTGCCCCAACCGGGGGAAATGCGCTTGCAAAAAGAAAACTGAGTAAACCCGACTAGTCAATGGAAATAGATACACCCAAAGCGAACAGCAGCGGATCAAAGTCTCCTCCTCTGACCACTTCCGCTGCCCAACCTGCTCTTGCCAGCGGGTTACTTTTTACAGCATTTACAAAACCACATTTTTTTAAAAGATGATTATAGCTAGCCTTGGTGGCTAGACTATCTAAGGTGTTTGAAGAACCCGCTTGTGTTTATGCACAAGCCAAGTTCTTGTTGGTTTATTCGTCGTCTTCGTCGATTACCCTTCCATGGGCCTTCATGTACCTGAGGATACAGACTTCCACGGCATGAGACAGGCTCGAAAATTCTCTTGATTCTACTTTAGTCTCAAGATACTTTATGATCTCGGGCGGAAGAGTGATCGTGAGAGACTTCTTCTTTTCTCGTGTCATACACCGATAATCCTTGTCGAACTTTTAAGTATTCACAATGATTTTCCTTGTATAACAAGTAAAATTGGTGTATTTTTATGATTTACGCAGGGTTAGGGGCGTTAAATTATAATAAATCCGGCAGGGCGGAGGTGACCTGAAACGTCGTTAAGGACCGGACAGTTAGCCTCCCTGCAGAAGCTCACGCGTGACGATCTCAAAATGCTGTGGGAGATTCAATACACCTTACGCGATAATCTTTCTACCGCTTACCTTGCGCAGACCGATTGCGAGATACTCATTCCCTGCCTTGAAGAAACGCGGAGTTTAATCAAAAACATGATTGCGGAATTCTCAAAACTTGATCAAACACTCAGTGAACTATTGAATGAGTATACTGATGAGTGTCATCCCTGAGTAGCATCACGCTCTGTAAAATCAGTGCTAGTCTTTGAGAGAATTAATTTTAAGAAAAGATGAGTGGGCTCAGCCGGATTTGAACCGGCGACCTTCGCCGTGTAAAGGCGACGTCATAACCGCTAGACCATGAGCCCGTTATTATCCCCCTATTGCACATCACTATTAAAAACTAATCCATGCGGTTTCTTGTCTTGTCTTTTTTATTGTTGCCACCACTCGTCTTCATCTGCTAAAGTCTGTATAGTTTCTGCAGAATTATACAGACTTTTTTTTCCAACAATGGAGTCTATTTTGTGTTAGTTAATCTTGCAGAAGTCTGTATAATCTCTATACAAAGTCTGTATAGTTTCTGTATAGTTTGTGTAAAATTATACAGACTTTTACCTGCTGAAGAATATGGATTAGTTAGTTAAGATATGACTTAGTGAGCTTAAGTAACAACCAAAATGACCATTAAGCATTGCCGAAAATCAGACGCTTGCAAATCTTTTTAGAAAAGGTAACCGGGAACTGCTCCCGGTTGGTATTGATTAAGAATTTATTGTTTAACAAATCCGCGGTACGGGATCGCCGACTGGTGTTTCAAGAATGCGGTGGCCACCGATTTCCGTTTTGAGTACGACATTCTCAAATTTGCTGGTGGCGTGACCAATAACCGCCGCATTCTTTCCCAATGGATGAGCCCGCAGGGTTTTGACAATCTCTTCAGCCATTTCCGGGACGCAGCCGATAACCACTTTGCCCTCGTTGCCGATGGTTAAAGGATCAATACCCAGCAGTTCGCAGGCACTGACGACCGTCTCGGAAAGCGGTACTAAATGCTCTTCGATTTCGATACCGATCTGCGATTTGTCGGACCACTCGTTGATGGCGTTAGCAAAGCCGCCGCGGGTGGGATCTTTCATACAGACAGCTCCGCCGGTCTGCAGTACTTCAGCAATCAAACCGTTCAGCGGGGCGACGTCGCTCTGCAGGTCTGTTTCAAAGCCGTAGCCTTCACGGAAAGAAAGCAGTGACACGCCGTGATCACCCAACGTCCCGGAAACAATAATCGCATCGCCTTCCTGCAGATTGTTGTCGGTCAGCCAGCGGGACTTTACCGGGCGGTATTCCGCGGCTTTCTGTAAGTTGCTGTCTAAGTAAGGGCTGCGCTTGCCGATGGCGGAAGTGGTGACAATCATTTGGTCCGCGGCACCCTGTTCGACGACTTTCGTATCGCCGGTTATGACTGGCACTCCGGCCAGCTCAGAATATTTGCCGATTGACTGCGCGATCGTTTCCAGCACCTTAATGTCCAGACCTTCTTCTAAAATCATTGAAAGCGCCATTGCCAGGGGTTTAGCGCCCATGACGGCAATATCATTCACTGTGCCGCTGACGGCCAGCGAGCCGATGTCCCCGCCGGGAAAGATCAGTGGCTTTACGGTATGGCCGTCAATCGTGAAAACAACATCATCGACTACGGCTGAATCATCAAAGGAATCAAGAGGAACTTCTGTTTGCACTTTAGGGAAAAAAGGAATGATATGTTCCGAGAGCAGTTCATGCATCAGCTCTCCGCCGGCTCCATCGCCCATCGCTATGCGCTTCATAGACACGTTAACCTCTAAGCTGAGTTTAACATTTTTGGCCTTTTTACGGGCGGGAGGCTTTAAAGCCTTAGAAAATACTGTTCTCCGCGCTATGAAAGTCATCGGCGTGAGCGGCAGTGTCCGGCGGGACGGCAACACTGTTTTGTTGTTACGAACAGTTTTTGAAGAGTTGACCGCTGCGGGGATTGAAACGGAAGTGCTGCAACTGTGTGATCAAGAAATTGCACCCTGCCGCGGCTGCTTTGCCTGCAAGAAAGGTCGCTGCATCATCGATGATGATTTCACGGCTTGTCTGCAACAGGTAACAGAAGCTGACGGCCTCATTCTCGCTTCACCCGTCTATTCTGCTGACGTTTCCGCTAAAATGAAAGCGTTTCTTGAACGGGCAGGAGTCGTCATCGCCACGAATCCCAATCCTCTGCGGCATAAGGTGGGCGCAGCAATTGCCGCGGTGCGTCGCGGCGGTGGTTTGACTGCCGTCGACACCATGAATCATTTTCTACTCAACAAAGAAGTCTTCCTTGTTGGTTCCACTTATTGGAACATGGTTTATGGCAAAGAGATCGGCGAGGTCTTAAATGATGAAGAAGGGATGGCCAACATGCGCAACTTAGGCCGGAATATGGCTTACCTCCTGCAACAGCTGCACAAAGATGAATGAATGATCAGATTCATAATACTAAATTACTAATTTTTAAATAAACCATGAGCTCTCGTTACTAAGCCGACGAATCGCTTGGCCAACGACTTCTCAAAACAATCGCTTGCCGTCGGTGATATCGATGCCCAGCTCTTTTGCCCGGCTGGCCTGCTTAAACGGATTGATTTTTTCAACTACCCCGTCATGTCTAAAAAACGAACCAGTATTTTTGAACCAGAAAGTTACACCGGCCTGGACACACTGCTCACGGAGGCTAAGCACCCACTCGTAGTTGCATTCCCGCGCTTCCCGCCCGGTTTCCCCGCCTACCGAAACATGCTCTACTCCCTGAAGGTAGGGAGTCAAATCAATCGCTTCTAACAGGGGAGCACAGGCAATAAAACGCCGCTTTATGGGGTAGGATAAAAACAAAGGCAGCCGGTAATCCGCCGAGCTTTGATTTTCTACAGTGCAGCCGAGGTAGACATTGTCGTAACCAGCACCCCAATCGGCGGGAAGCGAAACGGGAAAACGGTCAATTCGTTTGGTCAAAATTAAAAAGTCTATGTCGCTTCTTTCTTTGATAATCGCCCAGATCTCTTTACGCCATTCATCAGCTTCGGGCAGGAAAAAGTCAGTGGCAAAACAGGTCGCAAGAATTTTGTTCCCTTTGATATTATATTCGCCCTTGGCATTGCGGCGGAGTGGCCAATCAAATTTATCTGTTTTTTGAATGGTGTTCTGTCCATATCGTTTGGCGTGCGGCCCGTAGTAATAGCAGTTGGTGCAGCCATCGCTTAGTGGATAACAACCCGTCCATGGTTCCCAGTTCATGTGCAGCCTCGGATTCTTCCGTTTCCTTCGTGAATGGAATGAATTCTCTCAACTTATTACTTTAGTTTATTTTCTAAAGATCGCAACTTATTTTACAAAATAGAATGAAAATTCAATTATGCAAAAGAAACACGTAAATGTAGTGAAGTACTATATGGGAGAGATAGTATTAAGATAATATTATCTAATATTACCGGTGGGTGAGATCATGAGTGAGCCTTGTTCTAAGCGTATCAATCCGAAGCAGAGGGAGTTTTTTAACGAACGAGCGGAAATCTGGGATACGATTACTACGCACGATGCGGAGAAAGTTGCTTACATCGTTTCCCTGCTGGGTTTAAAAGGTGATGAACGGATTATGGATGTAGGAACAGGCACCGGCGTCATGATTCCTTTTTATGAAGAAAAATTAACTTCCGGCTCCATTCTGGCTGTCGACTACTCTGAAAAAATGATTGAAGTCGCCAAAAAGAAATTCCCCGAGCAGGAACACCCCGTGGTTTTTCAGGTGGCCGACATCTACAATCTGCAGTTAAAACCGGAGTTTGATCTCATCGTTTGTTATTCTTGTTTCCCGCATTTCCCCAATCAGCCGTTAGCAGTTTCACATCTGGCGACAGGGCTCAAAGCCGGCGGTAAATTGGTGGTTGCCCACTCAGCTTCCCGTGATCACATCAACAATGTACATGTCGAAGCGGGCAAGGTTGTTTCCACTGATTTTCTACCGCCGATGGCTGAATTGGTGGCGATGATGACGGCCGCCGGTTTGCAGCCAGTCTTTCAACGTGATGATGAGGAGTATTACGTAACCATCGCTTTTAGGCCTTAGCGTAATACTATTCTCTAAAAAGTAGTATTGATATAGTATAGCGTCAATACGGTAGTCCATATGGCAAACGTGGGGATAAAAATAGCCGCGGTTGTTGTGGTTGTTCTTATCGTTGCTGGGGGAGCTTATTTCCTCTTGGGCGATGCGCAGGATGACAACACGACAGGGGACCGCACGCTTACTGATTTATATGGTAATGAATTCAAAATTCCGGATAACATCGACTCGGTGATTGCGGAATGTGGACCGGCATTGCGTTATCTCAGTTTCATGGGGGAAGATGTGTCAAAGAAGGTGACCGCGACCAGTAGTGTGAATGCGGCGCCAGTGCTCTCGGGAATTTCTTACACTTATCTTTATGGTCTGGGCAGTTTGGAGCAGCTGGGAGAATTTAAAACGGCAGTTGCTATGGAAAAGATCGTCACCAGGAGTCCTGATTTGGTAATTATTGGAAATATGGGCGATACTTATGAAGATGGTTTGTCTGATTTTATTTCGACAATGAAAGCTGCCGGCATTCCAGTTTGTATTATCAAATATGTCTATAATCTGGAAGATCCGGCCTTTGCTGCCCAGGTAAAACTGATGGGTGACATTTTTGGATGTTCTGAACGGGCCCAACAGTTGCTGGATGGTATCGATCAACAGGTCAAAACTTTAGAAGAACTCTGCAGTAAAATCGATGAGACGGCTAATGCTTACATCGGCGGCGTTTTATCCTTTGGAAATGCTGATCTGCTGACTTCGGTCAATACCGAATCAAGCGCCTTTGCTTACCTTGGCAACACCGTTAACAATGTTGCTGAATCTGACATTGTCAAAGGGGCACCCAAGGGTCAGTGGATAATCGCTAAGTCCGAAGAAGCGCTCCTCCGTTATGATGATAAACAAACAATCGATGCACTCTTCATCGATCTCGGCGGCTATAAGAAAGTATTAAACAATGATACTGACCTACTGAACAAACTAAAAGCTTATCCTGAGGCAACATATATTACCTTACCAACAGTGGCTTTTAGTACTTGCTACGACAACACCTTAATTGACGCGTACTGGACACTATATGCCCTCTATGCTGAGAAATATCCAGAGTTGTTTAAAGACATCAACATGGAAGAAACCGCTAAGGGCATTTGGAGTCTCTTCTTAGATTGTTCACCGGATGATGCCAATCAAATCTACAACGGCATCATGAAGTCTTACAATGTGAACTATCTCTTTGGACTCTTTGATGGTGCTGCGGCATAAACACTTTCGAATGATTGACTGCTTGAGGAGAAACTGTGACGGATAAGGTTCTGCACCCAAAACCAATCGCCGCTGATCCTAAAGAGCATGCTGTAGAGTATGAGAAATACCTCTACAAAAAATGGCTCTTTATCATCTTTCTCCTCATTGCGGTCTTTGTAGTTTCCATTGCCTACCTTGGTTATGGTGACTATCCAATTTCTTTTATTGATGTAATTAAAATTCTTTTTGGTGCTGATCTTGGCGATACTCCGCATTTTGTAGTCTGGACCATGCGTTTACCCACGGTTGTCGCGGCAATTTTAGTTGGAGGTGCCTTAGCGGCATCGGGCGTAGTCATGCAGTCGGTGCTCCGTAATCCTTTGGCTTCTCCCTATACTTTAGGTATCTCCAACGCCGCTGCCTTCGGGGCCGCTTTTGCGATTATGATCTCTATCACTATCTTTTCGGGCACGGTGGTGGAACAGTTCTTCAGCGGGCCTTATGGGGTTTCGATGGGCGCTTTTATTTGGGCGATGATCGCGGTCTTTATTGTCATCACCATTTCGAAGATGGTTTATTCCACTCCCGAAAGTGTAGTTTTGGTGGGTGTGGCACTCAATGCTATCTTCCTAGCCGGTCTCTCTGCCTTTCAGTTTTTTGCTGATGAAACACAACTTGGGGACATTGTCTTTTGGCAGTTTGGCGATCTCTCCAAAGCAAACTGGACGGAAGTTATCGTCCTCTTTGTTATCTTCGCTTTAGTTGCTCTTTACTTTTTCTACAAGCGCTGGGACTACAACGCCATGGATTGTGGTGATGAAATCGCTGAAAGCTTAGGCACCAATGCTAAAGACACCAGAATGATGGGCATGGTGCTTGCTACACTTTTAACCGCGGTAGCTGTTTCCATTGTCGGTATTATCGGCTTTGTCGGGTTGCTGGCACCGCATATGACTAAGAAAGTTATCGGCAACGACAATCGTTATGTTCTGCCCGCTTCAATTTTATTAGGTGCGTTGATCCTCCTAGTTAGTGTTTTTATCGGCAGCTGGGCTTTCCGGGTCGGCATTCCCGTGGGTATCATTACCTCTTTAATCGGCGGACCAGTGTTCATTGCCATATACATTAAATCAGTGAAACGGACACGCTCTCCTGAATAAGCCGACAATAGGAAGCTTCAAATCTGAGTGTTCGCCTTCCCTTCTTTACAGACCACCACGGATATGGGCTCGTAGGGTAGTCTGGATCATCCTTCCGGCCTTCGAAGCCGGTGACCCGGGTTCGAATCCCGGCGTGCCCGCCTTTTTTCCTACTTAAGAATTAATCATCTTCT
The DNA here is from genome assembly GCA_905203995.1 of uncultured Methanomassiliicoccus sp. Taxonomy (GTDB): domain Archaea; phylum Thermoplasmatota; class Thermoplasmata; order Methanomassiliicoccales; family Methanomassiliicoccaceae; genus Methanomassiliicoccus_A. Next base: position 14,213 of record CAJKXZ010000016.1, read on the forward strand.
TTTAGCAGCGCACCATCCTTTCATCATTATTCTCCCAAGGGTCACTGATCAAATTATTAGTGCTGATCTATGTCGTTTTTCAAGTTTTTAGGGTATACCATAAATTTCTGCAATATTTGATGATTTTTTATGGTATACAATAAGTATATAGACTAGTTAGGCCATCGCTATCTTATGTCTAAAAGGTTCGTCGAGCGCCGCGGTTATCTCGCCCAGTTGGATGCTTTTCGCGACAACACCGATTTCGTAAAAGTCATTACTGGCGTTCGCCGCTGCGGCAAGTCTACCTTAATGACACAATTCATCAGACGGCTGGAACAGGGCGGGGTGCCGTCGGAGAAAATCTTCCGCTTCAATCTGGAGGACCCTGAGTACTTTGAGATTAGGCAGGCAGAAGATCTTAAAAATGAGGTCTTTGCGAAAATTCCCCGCAGCGATCGCTGTTATGTCTTTTTAGATGAAATCCAGCGGGCAGAGGGCTGGGAGCGAGTCGTCAATGCTCTGATGTCTGGTACTGATGCGGATATCTACATCACTGGCAGCAACGCCCACTTACTCTCTTCTGAGCTGACCACTTATCTTACGGGACGTTATGTGAGCATTAAGATGCTGCCCCTTTCGTTTGGAGAATGGCAGGAACTTTACGGGTCAGATCTGGATGATGCAGGAGCTATCCGGGCTTACATGGCTTATGGCGGCTTTCCGGCAGTTGATCCCGCCCTCGGCAATGAATCAATCCGTACTATTCTGCGTGATCTCTATGCTTCTATCGTCAAATGGGATGTCGCGACCAGAGGGCAGATCCGTAATATGGGTGAGCTGGACCGTTTAATGGTCTACATGATGCATAATATCGGCAATCCGCTTTCATTAAACAACATCGTTGAGGGTCTCCAAGCGGGCCGTGAGTTGGTGGAAAGATATCTTAACTTAATGGAAGAAGCTTTCATTCTTTACCGGGCGGACCGCTTTGACATCGCTTCTAAAGCCTTATCGCCAGCACATAAGTATTATGCTGTTGACCTTGGCCTCCGGGAAATGGCGGTCGGCTTTACACAGAAAGACCCTGGACGTGTTTTGGAAAATATCATTTACTTAGAGTTGCTGAGGCGCAGTTATACAGTGCAGATTGGAAAATATGATGTGAGAGAAGTTGACTTTGTTGCAACGCCACTTACTGGCGGCCGCGAATATTATCAAGTCTGTCTCACGATGTTGGATGAGAAAACCGCCGAGCGGGAACTGAGTGTACTTAGAGCAATCAAAGACAATTTTCCTAAAACAATCTTAACTCTCGATCCTGTCGTTCGTTACTTAACTGAAGATGGTATCGCTGTGATGTATGTGGTCGACTGGCTGTTAGGCAGAAATTGATTGCCGTCTACACATCATCAGCACGGAGTGCGTCTGCGGGTAAAGTAATTTGAACAATTTGTGCTAAGATTTATCTTTTTATTTATCTATCTCGCCTTAGCATGTATGCGCTTTTGACCTGTGGGGCTTATTTTGAACAGGTGAAGAAAGGAAGCATCAGTAGGAAACTTCCTCGGACCTACAGCGAAGCGAAGCTCAGAATGCTCAACGATCTTAATTTACTTTTAGAAAAAATAGCAACAAATTCTGAATATTTTCTTTCTGAGATCATCATCTGTCTGCGCATGGAGCCAGACTTCACTGATAAAATCTACAAACCAACAACTCTAACTACCGAACAACTGAAGATTGTCAGCGAAGGAGATTATCATCTTTCAGATCAAAGAGGAAAAGAACAGCAGATTAAGATCTATTTTGCCAGAACTACGGAGTCGGGAATTAGAGAGTTGCAAGCCGTCTTGGAAAGTGGTACCAGAGATGCAGATAAATTGTGGCAGAATCAGCTGCGCAGCCTGCAGACGATAAATCTGCTAACGCCCGCTGAAAAATTGAAGGGGATCACAGAAGACTGGAAAGCAGGAAACCTTCGTCTGTCTTTTCATCCTTTAGGCAAGGAAGTCGATAAGGTTCTGCAGCAGTTTTACCATGTAAGTAAAATTCCGCCGAAGCACACGCTAGTAAGAAAGACAAGTAATGGTGCCTTGTACATCTCCACCAAATGCCGCCGAGAGGACCTTGAAAAAATACTTTTACTGAATTCTCTGCGTTCAGTGCAGTCTTGGAGTGATCTGCTTATGGATCCAATAGTGCCTCTGCATATTTTGGATGCTGTAAATTTGATTCAATGACTGTTCGTTTTGTAATTTCATAATTAATTCTTATCTTATCATTTGTAAACGATAGCTTTAAGATACGCAAAGGGTTAGTCAGCTTACTTATGACCGACGCAGCAAAGATGATTTCCTACCGGGAAGTGAAAGAGGAAGACTATCCTGAATTAGCAAAACTCATCAGTGATACTTGGAAATATGAACAGTTATGTGGTGAGCGTGAAGCTGCGCAACACCTCTCGCGGCTTTATCTAAAAAGCTGCCTGCAGAACCAGACGTTTACGCAGGTAGCAGTCAGCGATGGCAAAGTCGTCGGGGTCATCATGGGTCGCAGCAACCGGGCGGCTAAGAAAGCTTCGCTAAAATCCGCCTTGTCTTTATTAGGTGATGCAGCGAAACTGCGCTCTTCCAAAGCTGGTCGGCAGATTAGTGAGTTATTCCGGGAGTTTTCTGAATTGAACAAAGAGCTGCTGGCTGAATGTCGGCAATACTTTGATGGTGAGTTAGTTTTCTTTGCCGTTAATGCGGACTTCCAAGGTCTGGGTATCGGCAGAAAACTGCTCGGCTCTTTGTTGGATTATCTGAATGCGGAAGGTGCTCATTTGATCTATGTCTTTACTGACGCCACCTGCAATTACACCTTCTATGAGAAAAACGGCTTCACGCGGATTGGTGAAAAAGCAAAGGATCTGCGGCCGTTGATCGATTATTCCTTGAAGATGTTCATCTACAGCTACCGGCTGTAGAGACTTACTTCAAAGTTTCAGGAATATGTTCCTAAAACTTATCAGTTTTTACAAGTTTCAGGAATATGTTCCTAAAATTCAAGAGTATCCCCTAGAAAATCACATTTCATTATCATGGGGGTAGAGTCGACACGTACTTTATCGAATCTAACACATACTCGCGTCTTCAAAACATTCAATAAATCATTCAGCAGATTGCAGGGATTAAAGCGCTGCCACTTTTTTTGATACTACTTGCCTTGAAAGTTTTGCAGACATCAAACATCTTAACGTCATTGACTTTCTTCTGCAAAACAGCCGCTGAATGGATCTGGCTGGTGCAATATTGAGAACTTAATAACGCCTAAATCATCATCAGTTTTGGTTGTTAATATTTATAGTAAAATTTCGATATCTTCATATGTACAGTAAAAAAATACTTTCACTGTTCATTGTTTTGATGATGATTGTAGTGCCCAGCGCTACTCTTTTGACGTCTGATACTAACAATTCTGCTGCTGAGGGGATAATATTGTCTGCCGACGATTCCCAGCCGCAGTATACTTGGGAGGATTTTTTTATTTATGATGAAGAAAGCGGCACTACGATGATGAACCCTGCTATTCTGAGCAGTATTTTTGGCACAGCTGCAGTGAGTGGGAAACCTTCGGAGGTTAGCGATCCAATTCCCGAAGAGTATAACATAGCACCTTTGGAAATTGCGCTGTGGAATGGTGGAGACAACAGCCATTATGATATCTATGAGCATCAATTCTACACAGATCCTGACAAACCAATTCCCGGAAAAATTTATTCCACGGGCAATGATGGCAACACCGATTCCAATCACGGCATCTCTTTTGCCGCGGCTCTTTCTAAAAATAGTAGTTATTACACCGGAATAACTGCTGCACGTGACTGGCTCTGCACTTTATTCTACGACAACAATTCTGGCCATCTTAAGCTGAATGTTCTTAAAACTGACGGTGGCTATCATCAGTTGGATATTGACAGTCTAGGTATTTCTTCTGGCTATACAGCCTATGATGTTAATCTAGTATCTTCCTTGCAGTCCAAAAATATTCTGAATTATGCTGTTGGTGACTTTGATGGCGATGGCAACGAGGAGATCGCTGTTCTTCATCAAAGTTATATTATGTTCTTTGGGCTTAATTTAGGAACCGGAGTTCTTGAATTATTGTATTATACAAACATTTTTACTGATCCTAATTCACTCAACTATCTCTATTCACCAGTCAGTATGTATGCTGGTGATGTCGATGGTGATGGCTGTGATGAACTTTTAGTCTGCCGTGGTTATTATTCTGACGGTACCCCTGGAAAAAATGAGTACACGATGATGGGTTTTATTGACATAAACAGTGGGGAATTTAAATCTGAATCCACCTCTGAATCCACCTCTGAATCCACCTCTGAATCCACCTCTGAATCCGCCTCTGAATCCGCATCTACTCCTTTCTATTTTGCATTAGAGAGCGAGTATTGTCAATGGTTGCGCGTTACCTTTGATGATCCCACTTCTGATGCGACTCTCGAATCAGTCATGACTTCCGCCGTATTTGCTGATATCAACCATGATGGTCGTCGTGAAATTGTCGTCGGCGGTTATCTTTGGAACAATAAGGATAATTCTACCGGCTACAACGAAGATCCGTCACATGCTGCCGGAGAATTGTATCTTGCTTATGCCAAATACGATATTGAAACACATAAGATTGCTGATAGCTGGAATAATCTGATGCTACTGATGGACGATAATGGAACAGCGGCAACCTGGTATGGTGCACTGTCTGTAGATCCTTATGCACTTTCTAAGAGTAATGATGATATCGAAGGCCATAATAAGTATGACACATCAATATTCCTTGAAGACTGGAACGATAACCCACTTTTACTCTGTAGATCTTTAAATTGGTCAAATTGGACAATCCCAATGAATACAGTGAGCCTTAGTGGTTTTCAGGATGGTAATTTTGAAGAACAAATCTATTTCGATCTCTGGTTTTATGGCTTCGATACACTTAACCAGTCATTTTATGTATATAAGCCAATAAATTCAATCAATTTCCCTTATTTGTCATCTGATAATTTTGATGATAATAATGTCATGTGCAACGCCATGTGCGTTGGTGCTTTAGCATCTCAGGATCTTAGCAACTATTATGACAACCATCAAGATTTATTAATCCACATTGGAATTGATACGGCTGAGAACACTGGTCTTGAACAAGGTGGTCCAGATGGTAGAACCATTTGGTACTATACTATTTTATGCAGGGATTCTCGATTTATGATCAACAGTACTGATCTTTCATACCCTATGTCTTTCCCTCAATACGCAGATATAAGAGACTGGGGAAACGGCTTATACAATGTGGGCAAAGTTGCTTTTGGTAACTTTGATGACGACTCATATTCATTAACGGTATTACGTCATTATTTCCGCTATCTCGATCCTGTAGTCAATGTTTTCTTATCGGGTGTTCCCTGCGAAAGTGATATGGCGGAGCTACTGGTGGCTGGAACTTCTTCGATCGGTGAGACTTCAATCATCAATATTCAGGGATCCAGCAGCGGCAGCGGCACAACCTTTGAGGGCGAAGGCAAAGTCTCGCTTGAAGCCAGTGGCATTGGTGGTTTCTTCAATATCTCCGCCGGTGCGGGTTACTGGGAAGAAGATAATGTTACCAACACGCATACTGTCGAGTTAACCTCTACCTTTGCTACCTCAACTGATTCAGTGCTCTTATTCACTATACCTGTGGACATCTATGTTTATTATATTGTTGATCCAGATGGGAAAACATCAGTAACTGAAGTACCAATTGCGGGTGATCCTGTCTATCAGGCAATGGAATATGAGCGCTATGTGGAATTTATTGATGAATACAATACATGGCTGAAAGGAATGTATGACACTTATAAGGTGGAAGGCTACACACCGCTAGAAACAATCGGATATGAACATGTTGAAGGTGACATCTCTACCTACCTTCGTGAGAATACCGGAACCGATCTTTTCGACCCCATTGATGTGTATTATTTCGGTGATGGAGATGGCAGTTCCTTTGAGTTTGAACTGACGATCGAAGATGAAAATGAAACTGAACATATTGATGGTAGTGTGCAAGAGGTCTCGTTAGGTTTCGATCTTTTTGAGAAGGGAGAAAAGATCGGCGGTCACACGACCAAAGCCGATCTAGGTATTGTGCCTAGTGCAGAATTTCATGAAGGCGTAGTCAGTCTGACCATTGATTCTTCAGGAATGGGTTTTTCCTCCAAACTAAATCAGGGATTCCGTGAATATCTGAAAGACACTTCGGAAAGTTATGAAGAATCCATCGGACAGTACTGGATGAAAGGTCTTTTCTGGGCCTCTACGCGCTCCTCGGCAAATACTACTTACTACTATGTTGGTTATACAGTTAACGACTATGGTGTAGGTGCAAAACTTGCTGATTTGACTTATCATCCCTATGATGTAAACAATCCCGATTCTAAATACAATCCCACGACCGATACCGTCTGTTTCACCATCGACATTGATGCCTGCCTTGATGACGCTCATATTCAAGCAGATAATTATTATATAGAATACAAATATCAAAATGTCTGGTACAAAATTGGTGAATCCAACTTAACGGATCCTAATTTTCCACACATCAGACTCTATGAAGAAAATGGCGATGTCTGGGAAGAATCAGACAATAAATTCACTGCCCGTGACGGTGAAGAACATTCCACTTTCAATATCGCCATTGCCGGTTTGTCTTCCGTCTTGAATAATTCTATGGATTTCAGAATTGTTAGTAACAAAGTCACCGGTTATGAGGATATAACTGAAGGTAACGATGCGGTACCCATCTATGCAACCAATCCCGCTCTGCCGGTAACGGCCTACAAAGATTCGGTCACTGAGTCGGCAGCGATTGTTTACCACTACAACGTCGATGTGGAAGATGCGATCTCCTTTGAGGCCACCGTGTTGGGAGAAACGATCACCCTGCCGGAAGACTGCCCCTTTAACGCTCCTATTAAATCCACTTTCATCGGCTGGTCTACTTCTGCTGACGGGGCTGAACTCGTGGAAACGATTACGGTTGATGAAATCTGTGAAGATATCTATGCAGTTTGGTCGTTCGACGGTACCTTCCCCTCAACGGATGCTATTCTCACCAGCATCAACAGCGGTGTACGCTGTCCCTTAGCTATCGTAGATTATGATGGCGACGGTGTGATTGAAAAAGAAGTCTTTTCTGCATTGGCTGAGAGTGGTAAAGATCTTAAGGTGCTCTTCCGGAATGAAAACGGTACTCCGCAGCTGAGGTTACTTATCCACAACATCGACAGTGCCTCATCACTTTCTTCGATGGACATTCCTACTGTGAGGGTAAATGACAGTCTGCCTACGGAACAACAGCTCCTTTCGAGCGGCACTGATAACATCGTCTGCATTCATCTGAGCAAGGAGTTCGTTACTACCTATGATCTTGATGTTAAGGTCTATACCAACCTGACACCAGGTTCAACCGCCGATGTTTACATCTTCAATGAATCTACTTCCGAACTGTGGAATGTGGCGGAAGATGCTGTCGTCGGTTTCAATGGGCAGATCTCTTTCACCTATAAAGCACCAGAAAAAGAACCAGTGGATAGTAACGGTGCTCTTGCCCTAATCAGCATCGTAATGGCACTGATCGTTGCGGCTTTCTTCTTCCGTAGTCTCTATCGGAAGTAAAGATCAAAACACTCATTAGAGCAATCTAATGAGTCTCTCTTCTCTTTTTTTGATAACTCTTTTCTCGGCATGGAGATCAATTGGCAAGTTACCGACAAGTTAGCGCCAAGTTAAATTTTAGAAATCCTCAAAAGTCAGCCAGACTATCCAAAATGTCTCAAACTCACCTCAAGAATTATCCAAAAATAGATCAATTGGCAAGTTACCGACAAGTTAGCGCCAAGTTAA
>CAJKXZ010000017.1 GCA_905203995.1 uncultured Methanomassiliicoccus sp.
AACAAAATCGGTGAAAACATTAAAACAAAATCGGTGAAAACATTAAAATAGGTAAAAATGAGAACTCAAAACGATCTTTTATCTAAGACTGGCTTGCTTTATGATGCTTCTTCGTTACTGCTCGGTTCTTTCACTGTTGTTTTTTTCCGTTCCGAAAGGACAAGACCCGCCAGCGTGAGGATGATACCACAGACGATCATGCCGGTGATCTGTTCACCGAGGATGATTGCCGAAGAAACGGTAGTAATCACTGGTACCAGATAGATGTAGACGCTTGTTTTCACTGATCCCAGTACTTTGAGGGCGAAGTTCCAAGTCACAAAGCACATTGCTGATGCGCCTAATCCCAGGAAGAGGATGTTGACTAGGTTATCAACTTCCACAAACGCCGACAGCGAGGGATTGAAATCCGTCAGGAACACGACAGGCAGCATGAAGATCAGTCCATAGGTGAAGATGGTTTTTGTCGACTGTGTCGTATCATAGCCGAAACTGCTGATCTTCTTACTGAGTGTAGAATAAGCTGCCCAGACCACGGAAGCAAGAACTGCGAGAATATCGCCCAGCGGGTTTAGTTTTAGATTGGCTTCTGTGTTATAGCCGATGAGGAAAATGCCGGTCATTGCAATTATGAAACCGATAAAGAAGATCGGCCCGGGACGCTCATTTTTAAGAAAGAGATAGCCGAAAATGGCTGTGAAAAACGGCGCCATTGCTAGGATGATTCCGACATTGGAAGCTAACGTGTAGGTTAATGCAATATTTTCGATGAGATAATAGAGAGTAACTCCGCAGAAACCGGCCGCTGCAAAGTAAATATGTTGTTTCCGATCTTTGATCTTAAGAATGCGCGGACAGATAAGCCACAGGGCCGCATAACCGATTACAAAACGGATGAATAAGATCTCGACTGGTGAAAAATCTTCGAGCAAACTTTTGGTAGAGACATAGGTAATGCCCCAGAAGATGACGGTAATCAATGCTGCAAGGTGTCCTCGTGATTCACTTCGTAGCTCCATTACTTCATCTCTGTCGCTTATATCCTCTACCGTGGCAATCGGTTTATGAATTGAACCAAATTACCAGTTGTATTAAAATATTACTCTTATCCACTCAGCATTATCAATTATCACTGCGATCTTCGCGGTGCGAACGCCCAATTAGATAATGTGTTCGTAGGTAGAGATTACATACATAATTATGAACAAGATTGAAATTATGTACATCAGTATTGGCACTTCTTTTGCTTTGCCCCTCAGCACTTTAATCAGCATATAGGAAATGAAACCAAAGCCGATACCATCGGAAATTGAGTAGGCGAAAGGCATCATCACAATGGTCAGGAAACAGGATAAGGCGATTTCAAAATCATCCCAGTCGACGTTCCTGATCGAACCGAGCATCGCTACCCCCACAATCACCAAAGCTGGTGCGGTGGCGGCACCGGGAATCATTAACGCTAGCGGGCCTAAAAGAATCGCTGCCAGAAAGAGCAGACCAACGACTACAGCCGTCAAACCGGTACGCCCGCCTTCTTTAATGCCGGTAGATGATTCCATGAAGGTTGAGACTGTCGAAGATCCGACCAGAGCACCTGTACAGGTGGCAATCGCATCTGCTACCAGTGCCTTATCGCCCTTAGGGAAGTTACCTTTTTTATCGGCCATGTTGGAGGCGGTAGCTGTGCCTACCAGGGTACCTACGGAGTCAAACATATCGACCATTGTCAGCGAGACGACTGCGGTCACTAAGGGCAGTACGCCCAGACTGAGCAGATTAAAGTCTAACTGAAGAAAAGTCGGTGCCAGGCTAAAATTGCTGTATGTAAGCGTTTCCGGGATATTTGTAACACCCAGCGGAATACCGATAATCGTCGTTGCAATGATGCCGATAAAGATCGCTCCTTTTACTTTCCAGGCCACCAAGGCACCGGTAAGGATCAGACCAATGACAATCAGCAAAACACTGCTATTCGCTAAGTTCCCTAGATCTGTTACATACTGGCCATCGACAACGGTAACCAGGCCACTTCCAGAATTCAGCAAGCCGATAAAGGCGATGAACAAACCAATTCCGGCCGCAATAGCGTTTTTTAAAGAACGGGGGATTGATTCAATGACCTTGCTGCGCAACGGTGTTAAAGTAATGATCAGGAAAATAATACCCGAGATGAACACGATTGCCAGTGCTTGATTCCAAGTATAACCCATTCCCTGGCAAAGTGTGAAAGTAAAGAAGGCATTCAAACCCATTCCCGGTGCCTGTGCAAAAGGAATGTTGGCAATGAAGGCCGTAAGAAAACATCCTATGGCTGAAGCAACACAGGTAGCAATCATCACTGCCGTGAAGTCCATACCCGTGATCTGCAGCATATTGGGGTTTACAAAAATTATGTATGACATGGCGAAGAAAGTGGTGAAACCGGCAATAATCTCTGTACGGACATTGGTGTTGTTTTCTTTTAATTTAAAGACCCGTTCCAACAGCGCTTCACTCATATTCCGCCTCTTGTCTCACTTGATTAACCGATCGCGGACTGTATCTGTATTACAAAATATATACTCATCGATTCTAAATTTCATATTATTTAACTATCTGGATCACAAAACATAGAATTCAATTATCGTTATGCACAGCTCGTGGTTATTATTGCCTGTGGCAGAGATGTGGCATTTTAAGAAGCAAACGAATTTCAAGTTGCAGTTTAAAATTTTATCTTGATCTATATGGTGTTAGAAGTTGATTATGCGGTCAGCACAATATTTGATTATCATCCAGATTTGCTCATTTACCTGCTGTTGTTGACCATCCTATTTTTTGTGCTGGGCTATACCTGCTGCTGTTTAGCTGCTGATTTTTCCAATAACTTTCTAAAATCCACCGGGCTGGTTTTACTGGCCGCTGCTTTTTCACTGCTGATTACTACTGTCGTGAGTTTAGTCGTTACTTTGAATTTTTAAAACAGCGACTCAGCACTTTTTATCTTCTTCTTCCCAGGAGAGTACGCCTGTTTTTACAGCTAATTCATAACGGCTGATTTTATAATCGAGACGTTCCAGCATGTCTTCGACGGCTTTCTTCTGCGCCCGCAGCTTTTCCCGTTGTTCTATCAGTAACTGCAGCCGCTGAGGAATTGTCTCGTCTCCCAGATTGAAGAGCCGGATGTATTCGATAATTACTTCAATAGACAGTCCAGCATTTCTCATGCAGGTAGCTAATTCTACCCAGTTACAATCTTCTTCGGTATAATCACGGGCACCGCCTTTGGCCCGGTTAACCGGCGGTATAACTCCTACCCGCTCATAGTAACGTAATGTATCTTGCGAGATCCCGTATTTTTTACTGACTTCGGCGATCTTCATGCAATCATCTCTCGGCCGGTGATCATCCTGTCTGCCCGCTCCATGCTGAAGCGGCCCATATATCTTTTTGTCATGGTTGCTGCCTCAATCATTAGTACTCTCTCCTGCGGAATGCAGTTTGAAACTTTCTTCCCCTGCTTTTTGAATCATGCGGTAAACTTCATCATACGGACGCTGGCATTCCTTACAGATTTTTGTTACGCTGTCATACTCAGGATAGAATTTGCGCTCTCGCCCTTGATAGTCGCAGATCTTTACTGTGGCTGGGCCGTAAATCGTTGTAATCGCTACACGCTGACAAGACATCATCGTCATCGCCATTTCCGTATGTCTGACTCCGATCGTTGTTGTTTCACGGAAGATGACTTCTTTCATGTGTTCGAGGGCGTTGGGTGAGCAGATGACGGTTAATAAATAACCTGGACGGTTCTTTTTCATGTATACTGGCTGAAAATGAACATCTTTGGCGCCAGCTTCGAAGAGCTTGTCCATGGTGTAACCTAAAGTTTCACCACTGCAGTCATCAATGTTGCATTCCAGCTTGCAGATTCTTTGTTCATCTGCTTCCGCAGTGATAATCATCGCGCGGAGAAGGCCGGGCAGCGCTGTTTTTCTTTTACCGGCGCCCATGCCGATTTTGACAATCGAAAATTCTGTTGGCAGCTTATTGCTGGTCTTCATAGCTGCTGCCAGTGCAGCGCCGGTCGGCGTTACATACTCGCCTTGCAGATTGTTAATATGTAGTGTTAAATTATTATTGGCCGCAATATTGGCTACGGCCGGCACCGGTACCGGGATAACGCCATGTTGACAGCGCACAAGGCCCTGTCCATCATACAATTCGGAAACAATTACCTGCGGTAAATTGAGGTTGTCCAGACAGACGGCAGCGGCGATAATGTCAACAATGGAATCAATCGCCCCTACTTCATGGAAATGAACTTCTTCCACCGGTAAACCATGAGCCTGCGCTTCAGCTTCCGCCAAGATCATAAAAGTGCGGCCGGCAATTTCTTTGGCGCGGTCGCTCATTGCCGCCTCGTCGATGATTGCCATAATTTCAGCCAGATGGCGGTGCCCGTGAACTTGCTGCTGAACTTCTTCTTCAGCGGTGCCGTAGAGATATTCCATATCGTGGTCGTGATTTTGTCCTTCTGTCAAAGTCACCGCAAAATCACAAGCCTCCAGTCCGGATTTCTTAACGCGACTGATTTTTACCGCAAAACCTTGCACGGAGAGACTGCGCAGAGCTTTCATCAATACTTCTTGGTCAGCTCCTAAATCGAGGAGTGCGGCGACCACCATGTCGCCGCTGATTCCTGAGTAACATTCCAAATAGAGCATGCTCTCCATTTTTAAACCCCTTAAGCGCCTGCTTCAAACGATTTGGCAACTTCCTTCAGATATTTAACAATCTCAATGTGCTGGGGGCAGTTGTCTTCACATTGTCCACATTCAATGCAATCGGAAGCTTTGCTGTGATTTTTGGTGTGATTATCGTAATAAGCCTGCTGGACGTAATAGGCTCTGGCAGTTTCTTTTTCTTTTTCATTATATAATGAAAAGTAGGTAGCGATGGGTATCTTCTGCGGACATTTTTCCATGCAGTAATGACAGTCTGTGCAAGGAATGGTGATGTCTTTCCGGATGATCGCCGCCGCCTCTTTGATTATTTGATACTCTTCCTCGACCAACGGCTGAAAATTCTGCATATAGCCAGTATTGTCTAAGAGCTGCTCATAAGTGGACATGCCGCTGAGGACTGTTTCCACACCCTCTAAGGAAGCAGCATAACGGATAGCCCAGGAAGCAACCGATAAGTCGGGGTTATAAGCTTTAAACAGCCTTTCCACTTCTTCATTGACATTAGCCAACGTACCGCCTTTAATCGGTTCCATGACGATGATTGGTTTGTTGTGTTTTCTGGCCACTTCGTAACAGCCGCGGGACTGAATGTTCTTATCATCCCAATCCATGTAATTTAACTGCAGCTGAACGAAATCAACTTCCGGGTGTTCAGTAAGGATCTTATCCAGTAACTCGGCATTGTCGTGGTAGGAGAAACCGATTTTCTTGATTTTTCCTTCTTTCTTTTTCTGCTGGAGGAAGTCAAAGCTCGCGAATTTCTCCGCGATTTCATAGTAAATGATGTTGAGATTATGCATCATGTAATAATCGAAATAATCCACTCCGCATTTTTCCAGCTGTTCGTTAAAGATCCGCTCCTGATCTTCTTTCTGTTGAAGGAACATCGTCGGCATTTTGCTGGCCAAGCGGAAATCTTCTCGGGCATGTCGTTTAACCAGTGCCTCGCGGGCGGCGATTTCACTTTGAAAGCCATTATACATGTAAGCAGTATCGAAATAGTCGAAGCCTCTGTCGAGAAATGTATCAACCATGCGTTTAATCAATTCGATGTCAACGGTAGCTTCATCGTTAGGATCGGTAACAGGCAGACGCATCAAACCGAAACCTAATTTTTTATCAGACATTTTATCACCTTTATTTAATTAATGAAATTGTTTCTAAATAATTCTTTAATCTTTGTTTTGTTGCCGGCGTATTTACTTCGCTTCCCCGAATTTCGATACCTGACAATACTTCCGCCTGCGCACAAATTCTCTGCAAATCATAGATACTGCCGCCGAAGCCACTGCCTTCGTGGGTACAGAAGGGTACGATGATTTTTCCTGTAACATCGTATGATTCTATGAACGCAAAGACGGCCATCGGCATCGTTCCACACCAGTTGGGGTAACCGAGATAGATGACGTCGTAATCAGCAAGGCTGTCTAGCTTCTCTGCTAATTCCGGGCGGGCATCGTTATTTAATTCTTCTCGGGCAACCTCTGTCGTCTGACGGTAATCAGCGGGATAATCCACTTTGGTTCTGATCTGAAACAAATCACCGCCGGTCAATTCTTTAATTTCTTGAGCAATGATTTCCGTATTGCCTACCGGCAGATCGACGATGTCGCCTTTAACGTAATTTTTTCCTGCACGTGAAAAATATGCAATTAATGATTTCATTTTACACCTCTTGAAGTTATTTGTGATTTCAATTTAATTAATGGTCTTGCCCATTTCGTAAGCCTGGTACATGGCTTTTGTATTCTCAACCTCGCCAATGTTGGTGACGCCAGTACCGTAAACAACTCCTTTTTCCTCAGCTCCCGGCAGACAGGCGGTGAAACCGCGGAAACATTCCAAAGTCCTGGTTAACGATAACCGTTCAGGATCCGCTGCGGTCATGATGAAATAGAATTCCTTATCGGCAATATCCATGTAACGGGCACAGGTCCGGTCGATGAGGGTTTTCATCTGGGCGCACATGGTGTAAAAATAAACTGGTGTAGCCATCACGATAACATCCGCTGCAATCATTTTTTCTACAATCTCGTCTGCATCATCCTTCAGGGGACATTTGTCACCGCTGAAACAAGCGCCGCAGCCGTTACAGTAGGCTATTTTCTTCTCTTTAAGGAATATTTTTTCTACAGTATTGCCTGATTCTACCGCACCTTTAGCAAATTGATCGCAGAGAACATCGGAGTTTCCTCCTTTGCGTGGACTTGATGAAATGATCAATACATTCTTACTCATAATCTCCCCTTTAACTTAGAGTTTGATCCAACTCAAGGTATTTCGCCTATATAATTGTTCTCAAAGTTCGTTATCAAAAATATAAAACAAATTAGCTTAAACAATCATCAGCCAGATAAAAAAATAAGTATAGCTGGGCAGGCTAGCAGCTCCCGCCGGCTATGCTTTCGTACGAACAGGGGGATAGAGTCGAACGATTCAACAGAAGAATGTGTTGTTAGTGAGGTGATTTTGGAAGTGCCTAGCATTCTTCTATTACTTGGATGGTATATCCAATATAAATAGATAGTGGAGAAATCAGCACATTGGTTGCATGATTAGTAAAAATTGGTCATTTCTTCTTCTTGTTTGAACTGTAACAAAACAGTCCTCACTGTTCTAATCCCCGTCAGCAGCCCATCGCTGAAATTAATAAGATATTACGAAAAGTAGTGTATTAAAAAAAGGTGGCCGGATTAAGCAGATCTGCTTAATCAGTCATTTTTAATGCTCTTCCAGTTCTTCTTCCATTTCCAGAAGTTCTTTCCAAGTTTGAAGGGTTTCCTGTGCTTCCTCTTCGTCCATCTTTTCAATGGCGAAACCAGCATGCACAACCACCCAGTCTCCGATCTGGCCTTCAATTAGGGAAACATTGACTTTTTTAAGCACGCCGCCAAAGTCAACATCGGCCTGGGTGCCTTCAAGGGCAACGATCTGTCCGGGTACGGCTAAACACATAATAATACCTCAAGAAATGAGTTTGATAATGGCTTCTGCCGGCTGTCCGCCGCAGTCTTTGAGTGCTTGGATAGCCGCTTCACGCGAGGCCCCAGTCTGATCCATGATGAGCTGAATATCTTCTTCAGGAACTACTTCTTCAGCGGGTTGGGCAGATTGAGACGCACTTCGTGGACGAATTTCAGTATCACCCATCACCTGATATGTTTTTTGTCCCTTCATATCCATCATAGTGACAGAAGCATTGGTTATGACGTACTCTTCGCTCTTGGTCCGGATGATGACTTCTTCGACATCACCGATCTCTTTAGTTCTAATACCCGCCTGCTTCATGGCCCGTTCAATCTGGCGGGGGTTTACGCCTCTCATCATAGTAGTTTTTGTGATGTTGCCTAGCTAGTTAAACCTTGCGCGGAAAGCAGTCTTTTGTGAAGCCTGTGAAAAAAGGAAAAGGAATTGGAAAAAGGTTTAATGAAAACGCTCAAAGCTTGCGCAGAGAGTTGATGATTTCCCAGTCTGTCACATGCGTCCGGTAACTGTCCCAGTCATCGCCTTTGATTTTGAGATAGTGTTCGAAGATGTGATCGCCGAGTGTTTCTTTCATGAGCGGGCTGTGCGACATGATCTCCAGCGCATCACCTAGGTTAGCAGGTAATGAACTAATGCCGTTTTCCGTTCTTTCTTGCGCGGACATGTGGTAAATATCTCTCTCCATCGGCTCTGGGGGAGTAATTTTGTGTTCAATACCATCTAACCCCGCGGCCAGCATGACGGCGAATTGCAGATAAGGATTGCCGGCTGGATCTGGATTGCGGATTTCAACGCGCGTCTTCATGCCCCGGCCTGCAGGAACTCTGATGAGAGCGCTGCGATTCATGTTGGCCCAGGATATGTAGCAGGGGGCTTCGTATCCTGGTACTAAGCGTTTATAGGAGTTGACTTGTGAGTTTAGGATAGCACTCATCTCCGGAGCGTGAGCCAGCAGCCCACCAAGATAATAATAGGCTTCCTGGCTCAGACCAAACCTGCCGCTCGGATCGTCGAACAGGTTTTTATCCTCAGATGCAAGGCTTTGATGCACGTGCATTCCAGATCCGTTACACCCATACATCGGCTTAGGCATAAAACTAGCGTAGAATCCGTGCTGTTTAGCGATGGTTTTGACGGCTAGTTTGAAAGTCATGATGCGGTCGGCAACGGTGATCGCCTGGTTGAAGCGCATGCCGATTTCATGCTGTCCCGGAGCCACTTCGTGGTGAGACGCTTCCGTATCAAAGCCCATTTCATCCAGTTTAAGTGTGATTTCTTTACGCACTTCTTCCCCGCGGTCCAGTTCCAAGAGGTCAAAGTAACCGGCAGCGTCGGAAGGAGACAGGATAGGATCGCCGTTGCTATCCAGGTTGAAGAGGAAGAATTCGAATTCAGGTCCGATAAAGAACTCCAGACCTTTTGCACGGGCTTTATCGACCATTTTTTCCAGGACCCAGCGGGGATCACCTTTGAAGCGGTTGCCGCAGTGGTCATAAATCTGGCACAGCAGACGTGCTGATTTCATGTAAGTACCGTTAGTCCAGGGATAAATCTGAAAAGACTCAGGAATCGGCTGGGCCCGCATATCTGATTCATCAATGGTGGCATAGCCGAGAATTGAAGAACCGTCTATAAACACTCCTTCGGCCAAAGCTCTTTCCAGCTTGGAAGAAGGAATGGCGACAGATTTGACAGTGCCGAGGATGTCGGAGAACTGCATCTCGATAAAACGGACGCCTTGTTCTGCGACTTCCTTGAGTACGGCTTCTCTTGCCTCACACTCGTCTTTAGGCATATTTCATCGTATGACTAGCTGCTATATATTACTTGTGGTGTAATCTGATCAAATAGCTAATTTTTCACAGAATACTAGACAAATGAGTATAATTCAATTTTGAGTCAAGTACATTTGTACTAGTTCACGGGCTCTTTGCACAGCATTTGTCGGTCCTTCAGGATTACTGGCGCCGCCGGTAGCCAGCTGAGTTTTGCCGCCGCCGCGGCCGCTGTCCGCCGCCAGCACTTCATTGAGAATTTTGCTGCAGTCCAAGGGAATCTCCGGATGGCAGGCAATGGTCAGGGAATAACGTTCCAGGCCGGAGCCGAGAATGCAGACGCCTTTTTCTTTAGTCACCGAGGCGACATAATCACTGCCCGTTTTTTTCTCCAGAGCCGGCAGCGCCGCGCAGTAGAGCGGAATGCCGTTGATCATTTCCGGCTGCAGAGCCTGCAGAGTCTGGGCCATGTATTTCTTCAAGGCCGCTTCTGCGTTTTCCTTGGCGGTTTGTAAATTCTCGACGGTCGCCAGCAGGTTATTCTTCTGTGCGCCGAGTAACGTCACCAACTGCATGAACTGCGCCGACTGGCGGGCAGCTTCTTCTTTAGCCGCTTCGCCGACTAAGAATTCCAACTCCCAGTCGCCGGCGGGTTTAGCAGAATTAATCTTGGCAATAAGCAGCATGCCGATTTCACTAGTGCGCTGCACGTGAATGCCAGAACAGGCGGAAGCGTCGACAGTGCCGATGCGGATGATCCGCACTTCCTCATCATTGATGCGCTCTTTTTTAATGCGGATTTCTTCCAACACTGGATCATCTTTTGCCACGATCTCTTCATTAATCTCCAAATCGTCGGCGATATGCTTGAGCACGGTTGCCTGGGCGGCCATCGCCGTTGTCCAATCGACTTCGCCTTTGACGATGAGATACTTCTTATCTTCACCGATGGCGATTTTGACCAGTTCCAGCTCAGGATTCAGCTGTTTGAGGGCGGAAAAGAGCAGATGTTCGCCGGTGTGACCCTTCATCAACTCATAACGCCGCGGCCAGGCGATACGGCCTTGGACGGTTTCGTCTTTCTGAAAATTATGGCCGGCTACCTTGTGCACGATGCGGCCGTTTTCTTTAATGACCTCAGTTACTTTTAAACCATTGATTGAGCCCAGATCATGTTCCTGACCGCCTCCGCCGGGGTAAAAGAGTGTTTGGTCTAAGATTACCCAGTCCGCACCGCTTTCGCAGACTTTAGCGGAAAATTCCTCGGCATAAGGATAACAGTGATAAAGCTCAGGTTTCATAATCTGTGGAAATTCCCGCTAAGATATTATACTTGCTTAGCAGGAGCTACCCTCTATATATTCGATTAGACATTTGTCCATTAAATCTGTGGAGGAGATTACATTATGCTAGATGAACTAGATTCAAGAATTATCGAGGAACTTTGCATATCTAGCCAAGGTTCATACCGTCAAATTGCTAAACGCCTCGGCGTTCACCCTACTACCTTAATCCAGCGCATCAAAGCCTTAGAGGATGCAGGCATTATCTGCGGTTACCGGGCCACCATTGATTATCTTAAGTTGGGTTATGAATTCATGGCCCTGGTGCACGTCTATGTCGAAGGTGATGTCCTCGATGTGCAGGGTAAAATCAAAGCGATGGATAACGTGCTGGCGATTTTTGATGTCACCGGCGAGTGCGATTCCATCATCTGGGTAGCTTGTAAAGACCGCGATGAATTCTCCGACATGGTCAAAAGAATCGTCGCGATCCACGGTGTTAAGAAGACCAACACATACGTCATTCTTAATCTGCTCAAAGATCCTAATCAATTCATTCCGCGTATTCAGGTCGCCGAAACAGCGCCGAGCGAAGAGGAATGAAGACCGAATGCTTTATCAAAGCAATTACTATAGGCAGGGCATCATTTCCACGAGGAAAAATCATGATGAGAACACACACTTGCGGAGAACTCAGGTCCGGTGACCTTGACAAAGAAGTCACAATTTCCGGCTGGATCCGCTTTTCAAGAGATCATGGTGGCGTTTTATTCTTTGACGTTGCCGATACTTACGGAATTACTCAGGCAGTCTACGATCCGGAATCAATCACTGCCGCTGGCTATGCTGAATTGGGGGAGCTCCTCAAGACTTTCAGCCGTGAATCAGTGATTAAGGTGGTAGGAACCGTCCGCCGCCGCGTACCGGGTACCGAAGACGGCCGCAACCCGACTGGTGAAGTCGAAGTGTTGATTAAAGACGCAGTTTTGCTGAATTCTTCCAAACCTTTGCCTTTTGAAGTAGCCGAACAGAAAGGTTCGATGCTGCCGGCTGAAGATCTGCGTCTTAAGTACCGTTATCTCGACCTCCGCCGTCATAAGATGGCTGAGAACCTCCGCTTCCGCCACCGGGTAGTTACCTCTTTAAGGGCTGCTCTGAATGCGCAGGGCTTTACGGAAATTGAAACGCCGATGCTGGTGCGCAGCACACCGGAAGGTGCTCGTGATTTCATTGTTCCTTCCCGTACCTCGCCTGGTGATTTCTATGCTTTACCGCAGTCGCCGCAGATGTACAAACAGCTGCTGATGGTCGGCGGCATGGACCGCTACTTCCAGCTGGCCCGCTGTTTCCGTGATGAAGACTCGCGTGCTGACCGCCAGCCGGAATTTACGCAGATTGATATTGAAATGTCCTTCGTGGAAATGTCTGATGTTCAGGCGACAATTGAATTCATGTTATCTTCCATGTGGAAGAACGTTTACGGCGAAGAACTGCCGACACCTTTCCCGCGCGTAAGTTTCTATGACGCCATGCACAAGTATGGTACCGATGCTCCCGATATCCGTTACGGCCTGGAGCTGCACGATGTCACGGAAATCGTGCGTGATGCCAACTACGAAATTTTCAAGAGAATCCTCTCTAAAAACGGTAAAGTCGAGTGCGTCAACGTCAAAGCCGCTTACACCAAAGACGCCACGGAAGAAGGCGGCGTCGGCCGTAATGAAGTCGACCGTCTGATTGAGTGGGCCAAGTCGCAGGGCATGGGCGGTCTGACCTGGATGAGAATGACCGCTGAAGGTCTGCAGAGCAACATCGTCAAATACTTCCCGGAGGAAGTCAAAGCAGCCATCATCGCGGAGATGGATGCGCAGGAAGGCGATCTCTTGTTGTATCTGGCAGGTTCCGAAATCGCCGCTTTGAAAGCCGGCGGGGAACTGCGCCGTAAACTGGCGGCGGATCTCGGTCTGCTGGAAGGCAAAGGCCACCAGTTCGTCTGGTTAGTCGATTGTCCGCTCTTCCAGAAAGATTCCGCTACTGGTCAGATTGAGGCCTTCCACCACATGTTCGTTTGTCCTGACAACATGGATCTTTCCGGGGAAATTACCGCCATTAAAGGTCTCAGCTATGATTTAGTTCTCGATGGTTCTGAAATCGGTTCCGGTTCGATCAGATGCCACGACCCCGAAGTCCAGCATAAAATTCTGGAAATGATCGGCATGTCGGAAGAGAAGATTGAGGCTGAATTCGGTTTCTTCATCGAAGCTCTCAGTTTCGGTGCTCCGCCGCACGGAGGTATCGCCTTAGGTATCGACCGTTTGATTTCGCTGCTCTTAGGCTGCGAATCAATCCGTGATGTCATCGCCTTCCCCAAGAACAAGAAGTTCCAGTCGCTGGTGGACGGTTCGCCGGCTAAAGTGGAAGACGAGAAACTGTCTGAACTACAGTTACTTTCACTTGCTGGTGAAGAATTCGACGAAGCTGACTTCGAAGAATGAAACCCTGGCTGTACAGTTCACTGCTGTGCAGCGTTCCTCATTTTTTTTAAAATTGGTTTTTAATCGTAATTTCAAAAATTGCAGTTTGTCGAAAGATCTGGATGAGTGCTTCTTCAAGTTATTTTTATAAAACTCATCCGGGCCGGCGTAGCTCGCCGCTACACCTTTCAGCCCCTTTCTGGATGAGTGAAACCTTTCTTTACTGCTCAGAGTTTCCGTAGAAGATCTGTACGGGATATTGTTCATCGGCCACATACGCGGCGTGATGAAAATGCTTAACTTTCAGGGGACTTTCTTGCAGGTCTGTGTGTTCGATTGGCTGTTCTTCAAGATCGTCACTTTGAGTTAATTGATAGGCTGTTTCCCGGTCAGGTGTGTAAAGGTTAAGCTGCATATCCTTACGCTCAGTATTGAAAATCTTCTGAGCTTCTTCTTTAGTGATTGCTTCGTTTGACACATACAGTTTAACTTTGTTCTTCTTTTTAATTTCCACATATGCCAGGTAGTACTCTGCAGGCTCTTTTTGTTGGCAGACGGTTTGCTCAAGAACTTCCATCTCGTAAGTTTTACCGCCATATGCTTCGGAAGTTAACAGTTTCTTTTGGGCTCCGTCAAAAGAACACTGATTAACATCTAATTCCACTTCTTTAACTAATTCACCCAGTTCCTTGCCGAATCTATTCAGTTCACGTGGTCCGTAGATCAGCAGGATTACGCCGAGGATCATCTCTACAATAATGAGAATTATGCAGAAAATGGCACCAAACAATTGCACTTCCACCGACTTGCCGCGGGTGAGCACGCCAACGGCGACTAAAACAATTAATAACACAACAAAAACGATTGCCAGTTTAATCAATCTGGCAACTCTTACTCCGTTTTTGTCCTCATCAACTTGATGTTTTGCATTTAGTGATTCGGCCATCGACCGCTAATCACTTGTGTGCACTAAATAGTTTATGCACTTTTAAGTATGAATTACCTTCAAAATAAATAACGGAACGGGAAATACTCTCTTCGTACAATCTTTTATTTTTTTGTGAAGTCCGTTACTCTCGGCAACAGTAAATTCACGTTAGCTTGACTTCCTTAGAGAAATAAATAAAAGGAGATCTCTGGCGAGATCAGTTCCTGCTTTCCAGTTCTTTTTTGGTTTTTTCCGCAATTTCTTGTGAAGAGAAGAGACCTTTGGTTTCTTTCATCACGCGGCCGATGATGAAGTTAGCTGCTTTGGGATTAGTTTTGTAATCAGCAACTACTTCCGGATGCTCATCAGCCAGCTGAGCAATCAGCTGTTCGACGTCAACATCGGTGGCTGCGTTAGCCGTCATCTCTTTGCCTTTAGCGAGGGCTTCAATGCGCAGTTTAGCTTCACTGTCCGTCATTGTCCCTTCCGCAGCGGCTACGACTGTTTCGATCAGCGTGCTGCGCAGTTCGGAGGACATTCTTTCCTGCAGTCCTTTCCAGCGGGAAGACAAAGCACCCTGTGACCAGCTGGCTGCTTTCTCTGCTCCGATCTTCGCGGCTAATTCTTCAAAGAGATCAGCGAGATCCCAGGAGGTTGCCACGAGTTGTTTGGCAGTGGCGAATGGCAGACCGTACTCTTTCTCCAAGCGCTTGGCGCGGGTAAGCGGTGTTTCCGGGATCTGCAGGGCCGCCGCCATGTCGGTAATTACATACGTGCCTAAATCTGGCTCACCGATGTAACCATAGTCCTCTTCAAACTCTTTCTCACGGCCCGGGGTGGTGACACCCCGTTCCTCATCAAAGTGCCGGGTTTCACGAACGATCTTCTTTTTGGCGGCGAGCATCTTGGTCTGGCGGATCACTTCAAACTTCAGCGCCCGTTCGACATTCTTCACCCCGGTGACGTTCTTGACTTCCACTCTTTCCGTACCGACGGAAATGTTGGTATCGACTCTCATCGTCTGTTCTTGTCCGGAGACGCCGATTAACCGCCGCAGTTCAGTCATCAGGCTGGTCAGGAATTCCCGTGCTTCCGCCGGCGAGCTCATGTCGGGAGCGGTGACGATTTCTACTAAAGGAATACCTGAACGGTCATAATCAATCAAAGCTAATTCCGCCCCGGCTTTACCGACCCGCTTGATCCGGCCGGGATCCTCTTCGATATGTACGCGGTTGATGTGAATTTCTTTTCCGTTGACTACAAAAACTCCGTCGGTACCGACCGGCGATTCATACTGCGTTGTCTGGAAGTTTTTCGGCAGATCGGGATAGAAGTAGGTCTTTCTTGAAAACCAGATTCTCTCAGTAATGGTGCAGCCTAAGAACTTAGCGATGAGAATGCCCATTTCCAAGGCTTTGCGGTTAAGTGCCGGCTTGGAACCGGGGAAACCTAAGCAGACCGGGCAGATGGCACTGTTCGGGCCGTTTTCACTGCTGGTGGGGCAGGAGCAGAAGAGCTTACTCTTCGTCGGCAGCTGTACATGTACTTCTAAACCAATCTTCATAAGCTCACCTCCGGAAAGATGTATTCTGAGTTAGCTTCCCAGTTCTCGGCAAACTCCACTAATTTACCTTCCTGCCACTGTGCGGCCACGGCCTGCAGGCCGATCGGCAGTCCTTGGTGGTAACCGCAGGGTACTGAAACATGTGGCATGCCGGTAAGGTTAGGCGGAACGGTCAGGAAATCAGCCTGATAGATTTCCAACGGCGCCATGGCGGCAATTTCGTCAAAACGCTTAGGCAGGAAAGGCATCGTTGGGCTGACCACGGCATCACATTCCGCGAAGATCTTGTTGTATTCGCTGATGATCAGCTGCCGCACCTGCAGGGCCTTCATGTAATATTTGTTACGGAAACCGACCATTCGGGAGAAAGTTCCCAGCAGCACCCGGCGCTTGGCTTCTTCCCCGAAGTCGGCTGAACGAGTCTTGGCAAAGAATTCATTGAAACTCTTGTCAAAGTCTTCATTGCGGACGCCGAAGCGCATGCCGCAGTAACGTGCCAGGTTAGTCGAAGCTTCGGAAGTAGCCAGGATGTAATAAGCAGAAATGGCGTATTTCAGCGAAGGCATGCTGAGCCGGCGGACTTTGATGCCGAGATCCGCTAGTTTCTGCAAGGCTTCGTTAAAGCATTTCTCTACTTCCGGGCTGAGATTCTGGGTCAGCTCTGCTGGTACGGCTACTTCGGCAACTTTGCCGCTCATGTCTAAAGCCGGCTGTGCACAGGAAGTCGGATCGCGCTCATCCTTACCGGAGATTACCGGCAGGAACTGGCGGACGTCGGCGGCGGTGCGTGAAAGAATACCCACTTTGTCCAATGAGTTACCGTAATCAATCAGACCGTAACGGGAAACACGGCCGTAAGTCGGAGTAAAGCCGACCACCCCGCAGAAGGAAGCCGGACAGGCAATGGAACCGCCGGTACTGACCCCTAAAGCTACGTGACCCGGCAGGAGACAGGCTGCTGCCGCCGCCGGAAGACCCGCCGCAGCTGCGCTCGGGATCAAAAGGATTCTTAGGAACGCCGTAGGCCGAATTAACACTGAAGGTACCGAAACCAAACTCATCCATGTTGGTTTTGCCGATCAGCAGTCCGCCCTCGTCCCTCATCTTTTTGACGGCGGTAGCATCAACCGGCGGCCGGTAGCCATCGAGAATTTTACTGCCGGCGCGGGCCTGAAATTCCGTAGAGCAGAGATTATCTTTGGCAGAGAAGTGAAAACGGTAGTCATCCGTAGCCGCTTCTGCCAGCCGCTCGGCAAAGACTTCGTGCCGGTCGGCTATTGTCAGATACTCCGCTAATTTCATATGACCCGCGGCCCCCTGACACGGTCATCAACTGTCTGCAGAAGTTCCCGCAGCACCGCCGGATCAATCTCCAAATGCGCTTCATCGTCCCGCAGGATATTCTCTACCTGTACCGGGTTAAAATCAAAACGCTCACATTCCGGAGCTTCATCCAGAATTGAGAAGGCTTCCAGGATCTCTTCTAAGTCCTCGGCATAGCCTTTTAACTCTTCTTCAGTGAGATTTATGCGGGCTACTTTTGCCACGCGCTCTACGGTCTTCAGGTCAATTGCCATTAATGATACCTCAGGAAATTCTGCACTGGGGGTGCGGCCTTTGCGAGAACACATAATTCCTAATATATTTGTACTCTGCCCCGTGCGCAGGCATGATCTGAACTGCTGCTTTTTTGCCGGCTTCTGATTATCCGCTCACAGATAACGGACATCTAATTTTTTACGTGGTGCTGAACGGAGAAACTCCACGTCTGGATAGCCGAGCACCAAAGTCATCGCCACCCGTTTGCCTTTAGGCACCTGCAGTGCTTTTTTGATTTTACGCGAGTTATTCGCGGCCGTTGTGAAAAAGCCGCTGAACAGCACTCCGAGACCATGCGCTTCCGCGACAAATTCCATATTCTGGGCCGCCAGAAGGCCGTTGGTTTTGTCGGCAGCCAGAATCACAATGGCCAGCGGCGCGTTGAAAAAGAAGAAGTGATCATCAATCTTATTGTTCTTAGATAACGGGCTGACTAAATCGGCGAACGGTTTCATTCTTCTAAAGAGACGGACTGCCAGCGCTTCTACAGCCTCTTTCTCTTGATCCAGCACGACAAAGGATACATCCTGGCTGTTTTTGGCGGTGTGCGTCAGCCGGCCGGCTTCGAGAATCTGAGCCAGTACTTCTGAAGGAATTTTCTGCTCCTTGAAGCGCCGAATACTGCGCCGGAAACGAATGACGTCCAGAACATCTTCCGGATTCAGCCGCAGGTCTTTGCGCTTGGCCAAGGGCTCTTCCTCACAACCGCGGAGAGTGACGGCATCCTGGGGACAAACCGCTACACATTGCCCGCATCGCAGACAGTCGTCAAAGAGCGTTTCCGCTTTTTTGTTATTTATTGTTAGATTATGCGCCACACAGACTTTCGCACATTTTCCGCAGCCGATACATGTGTCCTGGTTAATCAGTACTTGCTGTTCGGTCATTACCGCTCCCACCGTCCCGCTTACGAGCATAACATCGACAAAGAGGCTTATTACTCTTTGCGCTTTTTTACTCGTCAGTGTGTATTTACCAACGCTAATAAAAAAAATCCAGCACTGCCGTTGAGCTCGCTGGCAGTGCTGTTAAGGTCTAAAAGTTTTAGCAAAGTGTTTTTAAGATTTTTCCTGTTCCAGTGCTTTTTCCCGGAGCACACATTCGCGTTCGCGTAACTCCTGCTCGCGGGTCTGTTCCATCATACACCGTGCACACCAGACTAACGTCTCACTGCGGCTGGTGAATTTTTTCTTTTTGACAAATCTGTCGAATTCCTCAAGCAGATCTTGAGAAAAAGTCGTCTTAATTTGTACCTTTTTTTGACCATCTCTAGCCATGTTTTGGGACTAATATCGTCCAAAGCTTAACTTTCACTCCTGTTTAATTTACCTCAATATTATTTTTGTTTGAAAAATATTTTTTTTGAAAGAGGTCTTACTCAGGCAACTTAGCAATAATTTGGCGATACGGTCTTAACCATCCTTCTGCCTATTGGCTTTTGATAAATATGCCCTGTGGTGAAAAAGATAAGAAATGCTGCCAACCAGCCAACGCTTGTTCTGCCGCCGGCGGTCCACACTCCGCCAGTCAAGAGCAGGCTGACAAAGCCGTCGAAGAAATGAAGAATTGTATGGGCGGCTATGTGCCCTGCGCCCTTGATCATATTCGGCAGTACTATCCGGATCTGGCAGTAACCATCAAAGAGATGGATAAAGTGCTGATGGAAGACGGGGCTTTAGACCGCAAGACCAAACGCCTGATTGCGTTAGCCTGTGTAGCTGTGAGAATGTGTGAAGACTGTGTTTATCCGCAGGCCCGGGTCGCTGCTAATTACGGCGCTACCAGCGAGGAAATCCTCGAAGCTATGCACGTGGCGGTTGTCGTCGGCGGTGTGCCTTCCTGGTCTATGGCTAAAAAAGGTCTTACACAGATTTTAGAAGAACTCAAGGCTGAAAAGGAACAATCTTCGGAGTAAGAGCCTTTATTAACTTCTATAAATAAATGTTGCTTCCACGCAGCATTTTTTCCTTCTTATAAGCAGAAAGTTTATTTCCAAAGCAATTTATTGGCTTCTTAACGTGATAATTTATGGAAGACGTTGAGAAGCTCATTAAACAGGCTAACCAGTTGCTTGAAAAAGAGGAGTTTGCCAAAGCCATGTCTAAATTCGACAAGGCTGCTAAAACCGACCCGACTAACGCGGAAGCCTGGTTCGGCAAAGCGGAAGCCGCCATTCTGGTGCCCAAGGCTAAACTGGAAGACATTATGGAAGCTTACAACAAAGCCGCTGAGTTAGATCCGAAAAATCCTCTCTACCAAAGCAGCATGGGTTCCTTCTGTATTGATGCCGGTCTTTTTGATGAAGCGGAAGCAGCGTATTCCAAAGCCGCGGAAATTGATCCTGACAACGCTCCCTATTATTTCTCGGAATATGGTGTCGAGTTGTTCAAGCGGGCGCCCATTGTTTTGGAAGACACCATGGATGACGCCACGGAAGAAATGATTATGAAAAAATCTCTGCGTTTCCTTTTAAAATCCATCGGCCTCGAAGAAATCGATGCTCTGGAACTTTTACAGAGAAAGTAAGGTTTTACAGCAGACCTAGTCTGCCCAAACCTTCTAAAACCCCGGCCCCGTATTTTTTCTGACAACAATAATCAGCACTGGCGGCGGCCGCGGCGGAGGCATTGGCTACGGCAATGCCATAACCACATTCCTGCAGCATTTCTTTATCGTTATCCGCATCGCCGATGGCTACGATCTCGGCCATCTCGATGTTTAAAATTTCTGCGATCTTGCGTACGCCGGCAGCCTTTGTCTGTCCTTTGTTAAGCAAGTGAATGGCGAAGCCCGTTTCTTCAATTTTAATCTCAAAATCTTTCAAAGCTGCGCGTACCTGCTGAAGATCCATGCTGTTGTCTAATGAAACAGCACTTAAACGCCACTGATCAGAAAATAAGCGTTTTACCGGCATCAGCGTTTGTAAATGTGCTAACGCCTGCTGCGGCAGTTCGTTGCTGAAAAGCTGGTAGATTTCTTTTTGATAACTTACCGCCCCGCCGTTTTCGGCAATGAGCGGACCGCGGAGCCCGCTGTAGTGGGCAACGGCATAGGCTACGGGAATGACATTGCCGGAAGCAATGCAAACCTGAATACCTTGTTTTTGAAGTTCCCGCAGGGCGCTGATCGTCTGCAGGTCAAGCAGTTGGTTTTTATCAGTCAGAGTGCCGTCGATATCCGTTACGATTGCTTTTACTTTCAATTCACTTCCGCCTCAGTTCTCCGAGTGTGGCAGTACGTTCTGCGAACGCATTATGCTTGTGAATTGATTCTTCGCTCTCGCTTCTTATAGTTATGTTGACGGAGTCTGGCAGGTCGGCATATTTTTCAACGAATTTCATTAAGATGGTACGAACCACATCTTCCACGAATTTAGGGTTCTGGTGGGCGCGGAGAACGACTGCGGCCTCATCATCTCTTTTGAGCAGTTCGTGGGTTGATGAGGAGAACGAGCTCTCCAGCAGGTCAATCATGCCGTCGACTTCCACGTCACATTCCTCCGGTGTTTCAACAATGAGGGTAGCAACGTTACGCTGATTGTGCGTAATGACCGGCAGATCATCGGCAAAAACTACTGCGCCTTTATGCAGTTCACGAACCGTTTCCATGGCGCAGGGACAGGCGGTCATGCCGACCACCTGCACGCCGATGGTTTTTTTCAGTGGTTCCGAACCGTTGCTTATCGACTTGGCAAGTATCTTAAAAGTCTCGAGTGTTTTCTTTCCGCTGGGTCCGGGACGTTCAGTAAAGTATTCCGCCGCCATGTTGACTTCGGCGTAAGTGGCGTATTCGTGTTTAAGGCGGAGCATATGGCAGATCTCCGCGGCGACTACTTCAATACCCTGCGCGGGTGTCTGCAGGGTGCCGTTGATAACTTCATTAATTGCTTCCAGATTGCGGGAAAGGTGTGAACCTTTCTGCGTTGGAGGCAGATCTACGAATACATCAATGTTGCAGAACAAAGTGGTAACTCGGCCTGCACGGGACACTTTAATCGGCTTGCGGACATTGGTTACCCCGACTCTCGTCAGCAGATAACTGTCATCAAGCCTGCGGTTCTGAACGTCACTCTTAATGATAACCACCTTTACGAGAGTGCGATAATCTTGACCTCTATATATTATGCGTACCTACGCATCTAGACTGTATGTTTAGGACTTTCAGCATTTTCTTACTCCTGTAAAATCAGCTAATCAGCAGCGACTACAATCGTTAATAGTTTTCATATAGTAGCTTAACGATAGTACCATTAATTCTTCAGAATATATTTCATACGATTATTTCAACAAGTAATATTTGAAACTAAGAAGGAGAGTCATCATCATGAAAAAAACTCATACGACGCACAAGATCTGCACCATGCTCCTTGCAATCT
>CAJKXZ010000018.1 GCA_905203995.1 uncultured Methanomassiliicoccus sp.
CAGATGAGGTAATAGAAATCGGCAAAATGGCTTGTGCAAACTGTAATTCATACTTCGACCCATATGATATTTCCAAAGAAACTGACGCAGAGGAAAACACATATTTTGATGTGACAGAGTTTACATGTCCACAATGCGGCGGCAGGATTTTAAGTACAGAAAATACCGCTGCTAATTTTTGCTCTTACTGTGGTGCATCAACTATTCTTTCCGGCAGACTTACGAAAGAAAAGCGTCCGGGATATATCATTCCGTTCAAAATGACTAAGCAGGATTGTAAAGAAGCCTACAAGAAAAGAGTTAAAAATGCTATATTTGCACCTAAAGAATTAAAAGACCCGGAATTTATAGATGGTTTCAGGGGAATTTATATGCCTTACTGGGTATATCATGTAACCCAGAAAGGCATGAGCGGATTCCGTTTTTCAAGAAGCCACCGCAAAGGTGACTATATTTATACAGACAACTATGAGCTTTCCGGATATAACAATTCATCTTATAAAGGTCTGTCATTTGATGCTTCATCTTCGTTTGATGACACTTTAAGCCAGGCTATCGCTCCTTTTGATGCAAAAAACATGAATACATTCACGCCTTCATTTCTGAGTGGTTTTTATGCCGATACTGCTGATGTGCCAAAAAACACTTATGAATATGATGCAAAATCAATAGCGGAAGACGCATCTGTTAATTACATAAAAAACTCTGTAATTCCAGATTCAAAGGAAGCCCACAGATATAATCTTGATGACTCTGACAGCCAGATAGCCAGTCACCTTGATTCTCACATTGAGGAAACCGACTGTGCAATGTTTCCTGTATGGTTTTTGTCATATAGAAAAAAAGACAGAGTTGCATATGCTACAATAAACGGCCAGACCGGAAAAATTGCCGCAGACTTACCTGTATCTATAGGAAAATTTATTACCGGTTCGCTTTTGCTTACAATTCCTATATTTTTGTTTTTAAACATATTTTTTACATTCCGCCCAACTACAACATTAACGCTTGTTGCGTTTATAGCACTTATTTCCATGATTCTTTACGGAATAGAATTAAAGGAAATCAAAAAGCGTGACGAAGGGCTTGATGACATCGGAAAATATGCTATATGCAATGATAACTTCGACAATAAGCAGCCTGTAAAAAATAAACGGAAACGCTCCTTTAAAAAAGTTAATAATTCAAAATTTTTTAGCATTTTTACTGCATTTTTTATTGTTTTTATTACTTTTAATGTAATGTCAATGACTGCCGCCCTTATGAGCAGCCTTTTGCTTTTTAATTTCGGACCAATATTCTGGATTGCAATGATTATTATTGGCATTGTACTTGTCCGTACACATGAAAAGACTCTGAAGACACTGAAAAATAAATTTGTTATACCGGGTTCACTGCCGTCACTTGCAGCTATTATAATTGCAGCAGTTATTTCGATATTAAAGCCTGTATCAGACCTTTTCTATTATGGTGGATGTATCGGTGCCATGATTGCTGTTGTGTTCTCACTTATAAGTCTTATTAATTATTACAATATGCTTGCAACAAGAAAACTTCCCGAATTCGACAATTATAACGGAGGTGATGATGATGCAGATTAAAAACAGCAGTCTTTACAACAGATTTTTCAAAGTTGTATATACATGTATTTTCTGCTTAACAATGCTCTTTTCAGTATTTTTATTCTCTTTAAATGCGTCTGCAGCAGATAACACCCCTAATACTGAAGCAACATCTTCTGCCGATACTAAAAGCAATGATTCTTCTGTCTCAGGAAATATTTATTATACAAATCCCGAGACCGGATATGTTGTGCGTATTGAGGATGATGCCGCACTGCTGACCGATTATGAAAGAACGCAGCTTGCAGATTTGATGAAAGATATAACACAGTATGGAAATGTCGCCTTTAAGAGTATTTTGACTAATTCGTACAGCACAACGGACGATTACGCATATGCATACTATGCACAAATATTCCAGAAAAACAGCGGAACTGTCTTTCTTATAGATATGGCAAAAAGAAAAATATGGATTCACAGCAATGGAGAAATCTATAAAACCATAACAGAAAGTTACGCTGATACAATAACAGATAATATTTACACTTACGCAAGTAAAAAAGAATATTATAATTGTGCAAGTAAGGCATTTGAGCAGGAATTGGCTCTTTTGAAAGGTTCAAAAATACGCCAGCCGATGAAATACACAAGTAATATTTTACTGGCTCTTATAATTGCTTTGTTTGCCAATTATGGAATTGTACGATTACTCACAAAGCAGAAAAAGCCAAAATCAAAACAGCTTATCAGCGGTGCTTTCGTTCATCAGGCTTTTAATGATACACAATTTCAATTTATAAACCAGACAAGAGTGTATTCTCCACCAAGTTCCAGCAGCGACAGTTCATCTGGCGGCGGTGGCAGTTCATCTTCCGGCGGTGGCGGTTCGTCAGGCGGCGGTGGCGGTGGCGGCGGACCAAGCGGACCGACTTATTATTATGTGACCTTTGATGCTAACAACACTGACGCTACCGTAAACGTCAGCGAGCCAATCAAAGTCAAATCTGGTGCTTGCATCAGCAATTTACCAACAGCTAGTTACGCAGGACACGCCTTTTTAGGATGGAACACCAGCAATGATGGAAAGGGAGAAGTTTTCACAGAAAATACACAAGTGTATAGCAATAAAACCGTTTATGCTATTTGGCATGATGAGAAGATTGTAGAAGTAAGTGCTCCCGCTGTTGGCAGCGGTTCTGTAGCAAAGGTAACAATTACTACAGAGATAGCAGACGAATTGGTTCAAAATGCCAACACAAACACGATCTCGATCAATGCCGATGTGGATGATGCAAACCTGCCTGTTCAAATTTCAAAATCAGACCTATCGAATTTGAAGACTGCGATGACTGATTCTACTGTCGACTCATTGGAATTTGTAACGAAGGACGGTAGTGTAGAACTCAACAGCATTGCAATAGAGGAACTGTGTAAAGATCAACAACAAGATGCTACAATTTCAATCATCGTCAAGGATGTTTCGGATAATGCCCCTACCGATATTTCTAATACAGTAGGTAGCAATCCCGTATTTGAGGTCTCAATAAAAGATGCTAGTGGTAATTCAATCAGTTTCCCTGAGAATAGCAGTTTTACAATCACTGTAGCTGCACCAGCAGGATTCGATCCAACCATCAGTAAAGTTTTCTACGTTGACGATGAGGGAAAACTCGCACAAAGTTTTGAATATACATATGATGAGACGAACAAGACAATAACGTTCACAACAAGTCACAATTCACATTATGCAATTTTTGATGCACTGAGTTACACAGTATATTCTGCCAACACTTGGCTTAAAACAGCAGGCTTGGATGAATTATTCGTATTTGCACAAGACACAAGTGATCTTGCTAAAATCAAAATAAACTTAACAATCAATGCTGACAAAGTGTTTGGAAATGACAATGCACTTGAGACTATACCTGCTGGAACATTTGATGGTTTCTTAACGAACTTTGGTAAATTTGTTACTGAAGAGTTTGGTGAAAGTGAAATATCTGTGCAGGTTAATGATGTTAGGGAGAATACAGAATTCAATTTGATTTATGATCAAACTGGAATAAATATCGATGGAGTAAAGAATTTCATTTTGGACTTTGGCTATGGATTCTTTGAAATAATCAGTAATATGAATCCTAATAATGATCTATATTCCTTCAAATCCATTAACATTGTGCTTGGAGAATCGGAATTTGTCATGGATATTAACTTTACTGGTTCTGGAATGGATAGTATCCAGTCATTTGCAAAAACAGTTGCTGATCACATTTCAATGAGCAATACTGCGGAGGGAGTTACAATTACCCTTACCGCACCAGACGCACTGATGAAATCTGTATACGATCGGGTTAATTCCTTTGGAAACCCATCGGGTGAGGAAAATCCAGATATCGAATTCATTGTTTGGGTTTTATTTAACTGCAATATCAAGTTAGATGGTGTATTATCAAACATTGGTAATTTAAGTATCTCGGATGTATTTGGATCTCAGAATGATGCAATTGAAAGACTTGTTTCTATATGTTATTCAAATCCGGAATTAATCAACAAAGTTCTTAATGAGATAACTTCTGTAAAATATTATTGTCCCGATTCTTTTGATGCAACTTTATCGAGTTATTTGGAATTTAGAGGCATCGAAGATTTCAAATTTACTCATAATGGTGAAGTATGTGCAGGACATAGTTTACTAAATGAAGCTCCAAACTTTACTATGAACACTGAGGGTTGGAACTCATTCATCACTGCTATTAAGTCCATGATTTCACCTGATGCTTTGAAAACAAATCCTGGTAATTTCTACATTGGTGATGGAAAATATCAGATTGATGTAGAGGTCACACTCGGACTTGAAGAATTGGGGCTGGGCGAGGTACCAATTAATTTTACATTGATTCTGGAGATCTTTGGTAAAGATATTGATGACACGGTGAAGTCATTCATAGAGACCAATCCTAAAGAAGACACGCCATAAATCTTTTTAAATTCTCTAAACCCCGCGGTTCGCCGCGGTTTTAAATTTATTTAACAAAAATAAATGCAAAACAAACATAAACTAATCTGCGCCGATCAAAACAATTCATCTGTGTATGCAGATGATTTATTATCACCACATAAAAGGCAAATGGCTACAAAATCGGTCTCGGAAAGTTTCTTTCGATCCACAAACACCGTCGACAACTCGCCAAACCCTGACTTCTGCAAAACCTGTCAGTCATAGACTGACAGTCCTAAACACTTTCAAAATAAGACAGCGCCGCTTTAAAAATCCCTAAGATGAACAAAGATCAATGTTTTGCTCACCTTGATTCTTTCTTCATAAACTATTTCTCAGAGGTGCAGCGGCGCTGTCACTCTGAGAATGATAATCAATAAAAAAATAATTTGGGGGCTTTTTATCAAAGCTCACTGAGTAAAGTAAGCTTCGATTTTATCGCCAATTTTGCCGATTCGAGCAAAACCAAATCTTTCAAACTGTACTACTTTGCCTAAATCTTCCGCACGAATATTTTCGCAGACACCTTTTTGTACAGTTCCGTCAGGCATGAGGATTTCGCATTCTTTACCGTCAACGGGTGCCCAATGGGCGATCTTCACGCCTTCTTTGAGTACCGCGTGATCATTGCCAGTGTAGACTGCCTGTCCATTCTCCCACTTGAGGTTACAGAGATCTTTCAATCTTACCGTACCCCGTTCCTGGAAACTTTGGAGGTCGGCGGGAGTCATGTAGACCCGGACCGGCGCTTTAATCGTTGCCTCACGGACACCCCTTTCTGGATGATCGGGATGCAATGGCGCGCATTCTTCTAAGTGATCAATGCCGGTAATCTCCACCGTCTGCGGGTCAGCGACAAAGAAGTAGCGGTCGGTGGTGGGATCTAAAATCTGCCGGTTGAAGGCATAGAGATTGTCCCAGGCGAATTCAATGTCAACATCCTTCATGCCGACATCCAGCCAGTAGTTGCGGACGGCTTCCGCCTGAATACCTCTCTTGGCGATCGCGCGCACAGTTCCTAAACGTACATCATCCCAGCCGCTGTATTCGCCGTTTTTAATGCCCGTACCGACTGTTGAAGTCTTAAGGATGGCATCAGGAATCTTAACAAAACCGTAATGGTGATACCAGGGCTTCTTCCAGCCGAAGTATTTGAAGATATACTCCTGTCTGATGGTATTGTTCAAGTGGTCTTTACCACGGATGACGTGAGTCAGACCGAGCAGATGATCATCTACCGCTACGGAAAGATTCATCATCGGATAAACAACGTATCTGGTGCCAGTACGAGGATGAACTGCTGTATCATTAATGCGTAAGCCGACAAAGTCGCGGACAGCGGGATTAGGGTGCTCTAGATCGGTTTTGACTACCAGCACCGCTTCACCTTCGCCAAATCCATGGGCCAGCATCTTGTCGAAAAGCTCATGCGCTTCTTCCGGCGTCTGCGAGCGGCAGGGGCAGGCTTTTTTTTGCTCTTTCAGTTTCCGCCAGTTATCTGCTTCACAGGTACAGACATACGCTTGGCCGAGATCAATCAGCTGCCGGGCAATATCATAATAGATCTCAAA
Source organism: uncultured Methanomassiliicoccus sp. (assembly GCA_905203995.1). GTDB lineage: Archaea > Thermoplasmatota > Thermoplasmata > Methanomassiliicoccales > Methanomassiliicoccaceae > Methanomassiliicoccus_A. The sequence continues at coordinate 6,132 of CAJKXZ010000018.1, forward strand.
ACGGTCACTCTGAATGACGGTCTCATCAACATGTACGCCTAACCAGGCCAGATCTTCCGGAATCATTTTGTAAGCGTCTGGGTCAATCTTTTCTGGGTTAGTGTCTTCCAGACGGTTGATATATTTTCCCTGATATTTCTTAACGTAATAATCATTAAGAATCGCGACCCGCGTGTGTCCAATGTGCAGCGGTCCGGAAGGACCAGGTGCCATCCGCATGACCACGCCGTTCTCTGTATTGGGCAGCTCGATCATAACGTCTTTCTTTTCCGTCTTGGTCTTCTTCAGCAGCTCCGGATTGATGCTTTCGGTTTCGGCCACAATATCCTCGAGCTTCATGCCGCAGATTTCGGCGCAGATTTCTTCAGCAGCCGCGGAAACTTCCTGCGAGCGGGGACGGAGTTCAGGAACTTCACCCATCACTTTGCCGACAACTGCTTTGGGGTTAGCACTGCCTTTGTGCAGGGCTGCGTTCTGCAAGGCGTATTTTCTTACGACTTCTCTTAAATCTACGGACATTGAAATGGGGTACTAACGATCCTCTTTTTATCCTTTCTTATCTTCTTCTTTGTTCCTTCTTCTTGCTTTTATTTTTTCAGAGCTTGCCGGGATCTATCTGCCAACTAATTTTATCCTGAAAAAAGTCTTTTAAGAGGTCGAGAACTGAATAGTACCAGACAGGTTGATATTGCAAAGTTTTGCCTGTCAGCATTGTTTCACGGATCAGTGTTGCCTGCGGGCTACTTAAACAAAGAATTTCCGAGGAGGTTAATTTATGAGAAAAGAAAGTGTCGTTGTTAAAATTCCCGTTTCAATGATCAGGTATATGGATGGCAAGGTTGCGGCGGGCGAATTCAGCAGTCGTAATGATTTAGTCAGACATGCTTTACGCTGGAACATTGAGTATGATTTGTGGGAAGGGCAGGACTTCGATTAGTCGTGCGAGCTCTTCCCTGAACAGTAAGTGTTATTATCATACTCTGCGTTTATATCTTCATGGCATTTAGAGAGCTCTTGGCAGAAATGAGTGACTTGCAGACCATCGCCGACGATGTGCCGCTGGAATATGAAGTCTCAAGAATTCTGAGCGATAAGCAGCCGACACCAGTGTTTTTTAAAAACCTGGCAGGCATGAAAGCGGCCGGCAATGTCTGGAGTGACAGAGCAAGAATTGCTAAAGCCTTAGGTACCACCAAGGAAGATTTGGTTCACCATATTCTCGCGGCCATGAGCTCCCCGCAGGATCCGGTAATTACTGCTGATGCCCCTTTCCGTGATCAGGCAACTACTAACTTTGATCTGACTAAGCTGCCGCTGCCTAAGTATTTCCCGGAAGATGCTGGACGTTACATTACTTCGGCAGTAGCAGTTGCCGAATTTGAAGGGAAGAAAAACGTCTCCTTTCACCGCATGATGCTTTATGATAAAACTTCCTTTGCACTGCGTTTAGTTCCTCGGCATCTTTACACAATGTGGAAAAAAGCCCAGGCGCAGGGTCAGGATTTACCGGTTGCCTTCAGCATGGGCCTCTCGCCTTCAGTACTGCTGGCGGCAGCTACTTCCACTGATTACATGGCCGATGAAATGCGCATTGCCGCCGCTCTTGAAGCCAAAGCCACCGGTCAAAACCTAGCCTTAGCTGAGCTCGACGGCGGTCTCAGAGTGCCGGCCGAAGCGGAGATTGTTTTTGAAGGCCGCATTACTTCTGAAATGGTTGAAGAAGGTCCTTTCATGGATATCACCGGCACTTACGATTCTATCCGCCCGGCACCGCTCTTTAAAGTCGACAAACTTTACATGCGGCAGGATCCAATCTTTCATTTACTGCTGCCCGGCGGCTATGAACACTTTATGCTGATGGGTCTGCCCCGTGAACCGATTATTTATCGTACCGTTAACCAAGTGGTGCCCAACGTGCATGGCGTGCGTCTTACCGAAGGCGGCTGCTGCTGGCTTCATGGTGTAGTTTCCATCACTAAAAATAAAGAAGGCGACGGCATGAATGCCGCCATGGCTGCCTTTTCGGGACATCCTTCAATGAAGAAAGTTACCGTTGTTGACGCTGATATCGACATCTTCGACGACCGCGATGTCGAGTGGGCGGAAGCTACCAGATTCCAGGCTTCGCGCTCGTTACTGGTGGTAAACAACGCCGCCGGTTCTTCTTTGGATCCCAGCGCTCATGGCACAACTTCTAAAGTCGCCATTGATGCCACTAAACCTTTTGGTGAAAAAGGCTTTGACCGCGCTGTTCTCTGAACAGCCTTTTTTTAGTCTAAGCTCCAACGTCTTTCCGAGGACGTTGGCGCTTAGTTATTAAATCTTACTTAAGATAAAATTGTAAAATATCCTCATACACTTGTTCTTTGCCAAGTTCATTAAGGACTTCATGTTTCATGTGAGGATAAACAATGCTGGTGAGGTTTTGATAACCGACTTTCCGGAGCGAGGCCAGCGAATCCTCTAGACCTTTTTCACCTCTGGTTACGGGATCTTCGGCACCAGTGATGCTGAGAATTTTCAGCTCTGGATTTTTACACTGGTATTTTTCATATTTGTGTAATTCAGTAACACTTTCTACAACTGTCAGATTGGCACCGTTCATATATTTGTAACCGCTGCAGAGCGGATCGCTGCGATAGGCAGCCATTACTTCAGGATTAGAACAAACCCAAGTATCATCATCCCCGTCAACTGCTTTCTGCAGGATCTTGCTGCGGCCTTGTTTGCCACCAAGCCTCGTTAAGAATTTGCCAAAGGCATGACCTAATTTAACAAATTTAATGTAACCGGCAGTGCCGCTTAAGACTAGCTTTTCAATTTCATCATCATGTTCCTGCAGATAGCACCTTGCCAGCATGGAACCGAATGAATGTCCGAAGAGATAGAGCGGCTTTCCGGGATATTTTTCTTTAATGAATTTAGTTATGATAAATTGATCATCAACAATCTGCTGGCAGCCGTCCATGTAGCCTAAGGGAAACTGTTCGTTGAGTGATTTGCCATGACCCCGGTTGTCAGAAACGATGGCGGTAAATCCTGATTGGTTAAGGACCTGCATGAACTCATAATAGCGCTCTTTGTGCTCTTTCATGCCATGAATAATCTGCACTACTGCTCGTGGTTCGGCAACTTCTGAAAGGGCTACCGACAGCGGCAGTCCGTCCTTAGCTTGCATCGTAAATTCTTCCATAGTTTCCCTGCCTGAACTTGCTGCCGCTATTCCTCTGAAATTACATATAATCTGCCCTGAGCGTCTTACTCAGCATTAGGCATCGCTTTGGCTGGATTCATGCTCAAAATGAATCAATTATGCTGCCTTCATTCTGTCCGGAAATGTTATGTGTATGAACATTCCGGCTTAATGATGCATCAGCATAGGCGCTGCCCGTATTACGGCTGTTAGTGATCTTGCCGTGATTAATGCCGACAATGCCGCCGGCGTAAGCTTCTTCCAGACTGCCGGGAGGTCTTAATCGGGCTTTTGCGTGAACTTTACTTTCGTTATAGCATTTCTCTACCGTTCCAGCATTCCAGCCGTTGATCCCGCCAGCATAGGCGTTTAAGGTGAGGATCTCATTTTCCGATGCAAAATCAATTGCTGCCTTAACTTCTTGTAAGTTGTAGCAGTCGTGCAGCGTCCCGTCGTTCCAGCCGCAGATGCCGCCGGCAAAAAGCTCAGCATAATCAGTATTAGCCGCCTTTAAGGAAATTTCAACAGCGCCTTCATTGTAACATTTTCTAATGTGGCCGTGATCAATAGCGGCAATGCCGCCGGCATAATTGCTGACGCGGGTCAGTGTGGAATTAGTTATTGCCACCTGCGAAGCAAGGCTGCCTTCATTGTAACAGTCTTCAATGAGGCCGTGATTAACGCCGGTCAGACCGCCTAATTGAGCATTAGAGTTGGTAGCGGAAACCGACCCTTCATTGAAACAATTACTGATCATTCTGAAATTAACTCCCGTGAGGCCGCCGATCGCTGCGATTTTTTCGGTGTTGGTCTCGACTGTAATGCGGCAGGCGTTGAAGCAGTCGTCGATAATGCCGTGATTAACCCCGGCGAGGGTGCCGCCGTACACTTCCGCCTCATTAACGATTCTGCAGGCTCCTTTTGTGCCTAGCTTAATGATTTTACTGTTAGTGTCCGTGACTCCGAAAAGCCCGGCATAAGTAGCACCTTCAACATAGATATTGCTGATCGTATTGGCCTGCCCGTCGAAGATGCCGTCAAAACGATGCTCATCATCACCGATGGGTGTCCAGAGTTTATTCTGCAGATTAATATTCGAGAGCAGCCGGATGGTTTTCCCTGAAAAATTATTGCCGGCCTTAACCTGCGCCGCCACCCACGCTAACTCGGAGGCTTTGGCGATCGAATAAACATCGCCCTTTGGCTGAACTTCCTTAAGGCTAGCACCGTCCCAGCTATTGACTGAAGCGGTAGAAGAATCAAATGTAACATTAATTTCCGGCATTTACCCACTCTCTAACTGTCTCTCCATGGGCGCGGAGTTGTATTAACCTTTCCCATGAATAGACGCCATTGTGAGTAATGATTTATTTTTAAAAAAGAAAAATATGGGGTGGTAAAAATTACCACTTATTCTGCCGGCGGTCGATTGTTTCATTGCGGCCTTTGCCGACAGAGATAATGCCGACAGGAACGCCAATATCTTTCTCGATATAGGCAACATATTCTTTCATTTTGGTCGGCAGGGCTTCAAAGCCGCCGGCACAGAGCTTAGAAGTTTTTTCGGTCCAGTTGTCCCAGCCGGCCAGTGTTTCATACACCGGTACGGCTTTTTCCAGCTGCCGGTAGTTGCCAGGGAAGTTTCTGACGATTTCGCCGTCAATTTCGTAGGCTGTACAGACTTTCAGCTCCGACAGGCCGTTGAGCACATCCAGTTTAGTCAAGGCAATAGAGGTAAGACCGTTGAGCCGTACTGCATGCCTCACGACAACCAAATCAAGCCAGCCGCATCTACGGGCACGGCCGGTGGTAGTACCGAATTCGCCGCCATTTTTGAGCAACGTCTCGCCGATGTCATCATGCAGTTCTGTGACAAAGGGTCCGGCGCCCACGCGGGTGGTATAGGCTTTGACAATACCGACAACTTCTTGTACGGCCGAAGGCGGCACGCCGGCACCGGTACAAATTCCCGCGGAGGTACAGTTGGAAGAAGTGACATAGGGATAGGTACCATAATCGATATCCAGCATCGTACCCTGGGCTCCTTCAAACATCACATTTTTTCCGGCTTTGATCGCATCATTGATCAATACAGAAGTGTCGCACACGCAGGCTTCGTATTTTTTACCGTATTCCAGCAGTTTAGCAATCAGCTTTTCACGGTGGATATCTAAATTCTCGCCCAGGCTGGCCGCAAAGCGTTCTTTGATCGGCAAAACCAGATCCAGCCGGCTGCGCAGAAGTTCTTCATCCAGCAGATCGCCCATGCGGATACCTTCGCGGGAAATTTTATCTGCGTAGCAGGGACCGATACCTCTGCCGGTTGTACCGACTACTTTCGCCCCGCGTGATCTTTCCTGAGCACCGTCTAAGGTGCGGTGGTAAGGCAAAACAATGTTGACGCGGTCGGAGATCTTGAGATTCTCGCCGCTGATTCCTTTCTCTTTGAGGGCTTCCAATTCCTCTTCCAAGCGGTCCAAATCTAAGACCATTCCGTTGCCGATAACGGCCATAACATCTTTTCGCAGAATGCCTGAAGGCAAAAGGTGAAGGGCAAAAACTTCCTCGCCGATTTTGATGGTGTGTCCGGCATTGGCACCGCCCTGATAACGGACGACCATATCTGCTCCTTCAGCCAGATAATCTGTAATCTTTCCCTTTCCTTCGTCTCCCCACTGTGCACCGATGATCGCGAGCGTAGGCATGAAATCAATGTGAAGATTATCATTCGCTATTTATATTTGTACCTAAACTCTGGTCATTTAACATTCGTACTGAGCAAAAGCTGGAAGCGGCTCCGTTAAGCGAAGTACGATCTTTTTCGATCAAAGCCTTTGCTGGTAGATTTCTAAAATCTCGGCCAGTTCTAAATCAGTCTTAAAACCCGTCGGTGAAAAATGAGTTTTGGAAGCTTTCCCGCGTTCATTGAGGGCAGCCAACAGATCTTCCATCGGCTGTGGTGAGGCTTTGAGATGGGAAGCGATCTCATCATTTTCATAGAAATAAGGAACATCCAGCTCGTTCTGCCATAGTTCCAGATATTTACGGCAGCGGTTGTGAGTCTGCAGATTGTCACCCGCCTGCATATTTTCGAGGAATTCCTGATTGTGCAGAGGTCCCAGCCAGAGGGGTCCGATGGCTTTTTTGGAAGTTCTTTCGGGGGAGATTGTTCTTATTGCTGTCAGCGGATCATAATCTAAGTAGCCAAGGTTGGCTAACGCTTTGTCGGCTTCGGCTCCGCCTTCCGTCAGGCGGACAAAAGTGCGGAAATAGTGATCTGCGTAAAAGGAAAGTAAACACTCCAGACCGCGGTCTTCTTTAGCTGCTTCGCGGACGATGTGCCCGATGAGAATTCGTAAACCCGTCTCATGTCCGAAAGGCGAACGGGCCGAGATTGCGCCATAGCGGCGGAAACATTTTTTCGGGTAGGTTCCCGCCAGCGGTGCGGTGTCCGTCGCCGTAATGCCGGCAATGCCGTGACGTTTCAGTCCTTGAATGACTGCCGGAATAAAATGTACGGGGCTGCCGAAAGGATCGAGGTCAACATAATCAAAAACTCTTTTCGCCAGGGTACGCCGTAAATCATCAGCGCAGGAAGTCACGTTAGCCTGATTCAGCTCGGCATTGGCATCGATGTAAGTACAGGCTTCTGGATCTTTATCATTAGCAATGATCTCCAGATCCGGCCGGGCTTCATGAGCGATTCTTACGGAGCGCACACCGGTGCCGGCCATAGCATCCAGCATTAGCCTGGTCTGTGAACTGGCGGCGAGAAACATCACTGAAACATCACGATTAAAGGCCATCTGGCCATTGAAAAAGACGCGGCCGATCCGTTTGCCGGGACCGTGAACCGAGTGAACGGCGGGAATCACAATTTCCGTTGAACCTTCGCGGCTCAATACGGAATTTTCTGGGAGGCTCAAAGAAGTTCTCCTTTCATTAATTTCATAATCTTGTAAGGCAAAAGGTTTCTGTTGATCGGGGTGACTTCCAAAATTCTAATGTCATCCCGTCTGCGGATATCTTGCAGCAAGGGATTTCTTGATTTCTTGTGCAAAGTCAAGAGCAGCGGCTTTTCCAAATCAAGGCAGTATTTCACGGTGTCAATGAATGCCGGCGATTCTACTTCTACCCGTCCGACTTCATCAATGACAATCACATCTGCTTCTTCGGAAGCCTTCATCAATGCCTTGACGCCTACATCTTCCAAAGCCTTCAGGTCAATACCGAACTTGCCGATCATGTACTTGGAAGTAATATCCGCATGGGCAAAGACCCCTTCCTGTTTATTCATCCAGTCAACAATGGCAAAACCCATTTTTTTACCATCTTCGACGATGGGTTCGGTCATCATTCCTCCGACAACCAGATCTTCGGCTTCTAACATCTCCACTACTTTACGGACAGCGTATGTTTTTCCTGCTCCAGGCAGGCCAGTGATACCGATTTTCGCGATTGTCTCCATGATTTCACCAAAACTTTCTTCCGAGGAACATATAGAATATTAAGCTCCAGCGATATGGCTATCTTTCTTATTATGCTTTTGCTTTCAAGATCAAATTATGCCCTTGTTTTTGCCAATGTTGTATTGTCAAGTAATGAGTGTTAATAGAGATTTTAAGAGGATCTGGCAACAAGTATTGCTAAATACAGAGCTCCGGTTGGTCCATCTATCCAGCAGAGCGGCTATTTCTCTTCATTTGCATCTTTTTCAGCGGCGAAGTTAAAATCGTATTAATCTGTAAACAGAATCGTCTGCAGAATGTCCTTCAAGAACTTCGATCGCCGCTTCTTCAATAATCGCTTTTAGGAAACTTTCGGTGCTATTTTCTCAAAATAAATATTCAATCTTATCCTTTACTGCTTTTTCAACTACTGTTTTTTTGATATAGTCAATTAGCTGTTAATCAAAAGATATGAAATAAAAATCTCAGCTATTGTTACATATTTAAGATTCATTTAATAATATTGAACCATATATTCGTAATATGCCAGCATCTAATTTTTGTTAATTCGTGGCATCTTTAATATACTGTTTTATTGATTTACCTGCATGGCAAGCAGACCAATTATTCTTACAATTGTTTCATTGCTGATGGCCCTTATCGGTCTTATCGGCTTGATAACTGGTGTGATCGATCTTGTGGATACCGTAAATTATGATGTAGTCGTTGGTGTCATCCTTTCCCTGGTGGAGATAATAGTCGGCCTGGGATTATTGAAAGGTGACAAACCCTTCTGGTATCTGGCTGTAGTGATTACCGCAGTGTACGCACTCTATGAGATTTACCTGATGGCTACTGGTGGCGCCTATTCCGGTATCGTCGTCGTCATCGTTGCGTTAATCATCCTCTGGTACATGTTTACCTCAAAAGTCAAAAAATTCTTTGGTATCTAAAGAGAGTCAAACTCTCTTTTTCATATTTTTAATATTCTTGCCTTTATCTGATATCACGCTTGCGACAATGATATCTTTATGTGCATCAAGCCCTATGTACTTCATGCGATATGCCTTCTTTTTGTTTTGTTGCTTTAAGAAACGCATATCGCGACTTTATTCTGATTGGTCATTTTTATTGATAAGAAAACTAGAATGTACTGTTCATCGGACAATCTTTAGTCTGTTAAAAATTAGGGAATAGAATATTGTCAAAAATAGATAAATACATACTTATTTAAGATTACTATTAAGTGATAAATAACTTACCAGCGTAGCCTGCTACAGATTATATATATTACATTCAGATACTCTTTCGCTTATTTCACAGTTAATCATGCACTCATAATAAGCGAGGACTAACACCCGGGGTGAAGCCCTTATGAAATTAAAAACCCTCAAAATTGAACAAATCCATTCCTCAACCCTGACGGGGG
>CAJKXZ010000019.1 GCA_905203995.1 uncultured Methanomassiliicoccus sp.
TTTCAGTTTAATTATACATATTTATGAGAAATGTCTCAAAAAAAGTGTTGATATACGCCCGTAGTGATAGGGGTAACGCGCGTGCATGGGCAAAGACGCGCGGGAGGAATAAAAAATGAAAAATGAGTGGATGACAAGAGTGTTGCTGCTGTTAATACTCAGCGGCTGGCAGAAATTTTGCGAACTGATGAAAGTATTAATTACTAAACGTGAAGAAAAAGAAGAGCTTGAACAAGGTGAGCTGGAAGTTGATGACACTGCGGATGTAGTTTCACTACAAACCTCCTGCATTGAAGCTTACAGTCAGCGTTACCACCAAAGTGATGATGAGGTTTATCAGCTTTTTGAGAACGAAGGAATGTTGAAAGTCATTGAAGAAGACTATGAAGAACTGCGAAGGATGAGCTGTGAACATCGGCTGTGGCTCATTGACGGTTACTTAAGGAGGAATGCGCAATGACCGCCGTTTGTGATTCACTAACGGATATTAAACAAGCAGATCTCGGTGATCGTGTCTGTAGGGTTAATTTCACACCGGCTTTTTACAATACGGAACTTGCAAAACCGGTGGTCCGTCTAGATGAATTAAAAATGACCGTCGTGGAACGCCGTTTGAGAACGACTATCCACTCTGTCAGTTCTATAGGTAGATGGGATCAAAAAGATGCGGCAAAATGGCTGGCCGGCATTGAAAACGACAAAAGTCTCAGAAGTTCGGAAATGATGACGCTGTGGAACACTACTTGATATGCATGAGAACAAGAATGAAGGATTAGCGGTGGTCAAACCAAAATTTATTAAGTTGTGTAAAAAAAATAAAAAGGTTTACTGACATCAACGATGTCAGTTTATTTTGTCTCACTGTTTCTTCTTCAGGAAGTAGTAGGCTAAAGCCACGATGATGAGAATGACAACAATTGCTGCTACGATGTAGTAGATTGTGTTGTCATTGTCCTCTTTTGCTGGCTTATCTGGATTGTCTGGTGTTACTGGTTCCTGAGCTTCGTAGGCGATGACGAACTTTGATAAGTGGTCTGTCTCGAATGATACTTGACCGTCTTTGTAAGTTCCTTTCATCTTTTCGACTGTACCGTCGTCTTTGAGATAGTAAACAACGAGGTTGTTGGGATCTTCGCCTGGCTGGAGTTCGTAGGGTATTGAGACGGTAATGGTTTTACCGTTGAAGCTCTTGATATACTCACTGCCCGCGCGGATGTTGACGTCGTAGACCGGATTGTCACCGACAGTCTTCTTCTGCTCTTCATTGAGTTGATCTTTGGCGTCGACTACTTCGACAACGATTGTTTCCGCGTTAGCGTTCTCAATGATGTCGTTTAAGACGTCTTTCTCGATGATGACTTCTCCTGCGGAAGTTGCTATTGAAACAGAGTTGACATTTTCGTTGTTTTCAATCTGTTTAGAAATTGTTTCTAAGTCAGAGACGGGAATAGTAACGGAAGTTACAGTTCCTTCGATGTTCTCTTTATCAACTAACGTTACTGAATTAGAACCAGAAGTTACTGCTTCATGCACTAATTCTTCGGCTTTCTTTTCATCGACTTTGATTTCCGCGTTGCCTTTATCGTCAGGAATGATTGGTTCTTCCGGAACTACTGGTGGTGTCGGTGGCGTAATTGGTGTGCCGCTACCGCCTGTGTATCTCCATTTAGCATAAAGTGTCGTATCTGCAGTTACACCAGTTTCAACATTCCACTCTGTGGTTAGTGCTTCATCCAAATACCAAGCTACAAAGGAATGATTGCTGCGCGTTGGAACTGTTGGTTCAGTTACTGTCTGATCATTAGCAACAAATGAACAAATTACTCCAGGGTTGGATGATGTATTGAAGTATCCACCGTTAGGATCGAAGATCACTAGATAATTACCCTCGCTGATTCCAATGAAGAGATCGCCAATAGTTGTTGGAATGCTTCCAGATAAGGCAAGAATATTGTTAGTGAAAGTTACATCATCTGTGCCTGTTGCTTTGAGAACGTTGCCGTCATCATATTTTCCATCATTACTAAATCCATTTGCTTCACTATATTTCTTGATGAAAGTATTGTCTTTAATAGTGATGGCTGATTCAGATTTAATATCAAGCCTGATAGCACGTCCTTTATCGATAGTATCTTTGCATGCCCATTCAGTGATGACGTTGTCATCAATAGTAATGCTGCCAAAGTTACCAATCATGTAAATGGCATTGTGCATAACAGAGTTTATCTGATTATCAGTGATGTATACGGCTCCAGCAGCAGTGGCACCATTTGATGTTATGGTTATGCCCATGAATTTACCATTGGCGGCAAGATCAGTAGTGTCAAAATATGCATTTGTGATTTTATTTCCACTGATCGTAACAGTTCCTGTTGCAGAATCAACATGAATTGCTGCGGGATGATGCATGTATGCACCTGTAAGACTAAAGTCCGTGTTTATGCCATTAAAGGTACAGTTTTCAATCGTAACATCCTTGGCATTATGGATGTAGAGACCTTTTGTTTTGAAGGATGTGTCTTTAACAGATACGTTACCAGTTGCTGATGTGAAGTTAAGCACTAAGCCATCGTCTCCAACAACAATCTTGCTGAGAATTAATTTACCATTATTTGTTAAAGTAGCGCCTGAAAGATCTATAGATCCACCGTTGATTGTCCATTCTTTACCGGTGGCAATTGTGTAATTCTTAACAATGATGTAAGAATTCTTATTAGTATTATCATGACTTGTGAATTCTTCACCATCTTTATATTCATGTCCACCAGCTACAATAAGTTTATCTGAATCTCTAAGTTCCAAACTAATGTTTGCCTCATCTAATCCAGTTCCCAGATAGATGTTGGTGATGTCTCCACCAGTAACTTTTAAAGTTGCAGTACCAGTAACTTTACCAGTAGTGCCACTTGAATTTTGTGAAGCTCCAACATAGAGATTGGTAATTGTTCCACCATTAACGGTAATGCTTGGATCCTTCAAAGAACCCCTGTTAACTGAGAAAACATTGGCTATAGTTCCACTGTTGATGGTGATCGTAGCTGTTGGATCGGTGGCTCCATTTGATCCGCCTGCGATGAGTTCGGTTATAGTGGCATTTCCTGAAACAGTGATTTCCGCATTATTCACCTTAGCATAACCCTGGCCACCACCCATCACATAATCAGCCTGACCGCCATTAATGTTGACAGTTGCTTTACCGTTGATGCTGATATATGGAGCATCATCTGTTCCGACAGACAGATTGCTAGAACTACATGCTCCACCACCCATGATGTATTGTGAGTAACCACCATTCATGGTTACAGTGGAGTTTTCAACGGTCGCGTAGATTAATCCACCGCCGTAGACTGCGTTGCTGATTTTGCCACCGTTGATGGTTATGTTAGAAGTTGTAACATTACCGGGGGTAGCTGCTGCTTCACCGAAACCACCACCATAGACAGTAGAGATTTTTCCACCACCTATAGTGATATTAGAGGATTCGATAGAGACGTTCTTTTTTCCACCATAAATGGCATATTTTGATAGATCGAAATTATCAACGAATATTATATTGCCGTACATTATTTTTGAATTCTTTTCACCAACTGCAGAAATAGTTATCGCAGTACCATTGGCAAAGATTGAATTGTTATATTCTAGAGTTAATGGTACAGTCTCGCTAGAATTACGGTTTCCATTAATTAATACACTAGCCTGCTTGTTAGGTGTGGGTGGAACGTCAGTGATCTTACAATGTTCTTCATTATCTAATTTTACAGTACACTTATGAACTGGGATGTAGTCCGCATTAGCCTTGAATTCACCCAAATCAGTATATGAATAACCACCGATATATAATTTGTAAACTGCATTAATCATTTCTGTATTTGTAACTGTCACACTAATGTCCGAATATGTACCAGCTGCAGTTTGACCATAGCTACTCAGGTTGAATACGGCAATGCCCATTCCCCAAGGAGTTGGTCCACTCCCACCAGCAGCTCCATTAGTACCATCGCACTTTTTATCAGTAGAGCTTCCAAAGACATTGATAGTTGCATCAGATATAGTTGTAGTACCAGACCTGATATCAAATCCAGTCTTACCGGTGAATGTTCCGCCATTAACAGTTAACGAGGCTCCGCCGGGGAAGAAAACCGCAGCAGTGCTTGTTGAGGTGTATTGCCCACCGTTTAGAATTATCTTTGCGTCACAAGAATTAGAAGTTTTGTCAGGAGTGGAACCATTAGTGGAAATTGCAGAGTTAACTGCTGAAACGGATGAATCAGTTACTATAAGATTTCCTTTAGAGAATACTACAACTCCATAATCAGCACTCATAATGTTTACTTTATCAAGAGTTAAGGTCTGAGTTTGTGCGGATGAGGCAACAGTTGCCGAACCTACACGGATTGGAGATTTTCCTCCTGCAGAGTCTACAGCCTTGTAGATGATGGTTCCATTGGTTATCTTTACATTTGCAGCATTATTTACAATCAATCTATTGCTATTATTATCATCAATTGTATTGATTGTTAAAGTACGTCCACCAAGATCAAGAGTTGTTGGTGATCCTTCAGTGCCACCAGAAATGGTAATGGCATCGGAGAGATTGAGTGTTAAATTATTTTTCAAAAAGACACTGGTTCCTGCTGCCAGCTTATCTTTTAAAGCATTGGCAGTTGTTACTTCTTCTAAACCAGAGCTATTGACACCAGTACTCAATATGATTGAGTCGTCAGCGTCATTGCTGTACCCCCCCCCAGATCCATCTGGGCGAGAGGAACAAGCAGCATCAAAGCTGCCATGACGACAGCTAACGCTGTGATTAATTTAGCTTGCTTATTCATTTGCTCACCTTATAATTTAATTAAGTTTGTTAAGAAGCAGCTTAAGAGAACAGAAACCGTTTAGCATTCATGTCTGTACCAGAGGCTGCTCAACTTAAGTATTACGAGGGAGAATTTTCGTAGACATATAAGCTAGTGAGGATATTATTCCAAGCCGGGAGAATTAAACAGCGTGATGCTCGATAGATTAAATGAGAAGTAAAAGAAAAAGAAAATTGTTGAATTAAAATTAAAGATAGCGCACTAAATCGCGCAGGACGGCTTTGGGATCAGCGGCCTTGACTACACCAGAAGCTAAGAGAACGCCGGCTGCGCCCAGTTCAATGGCTTTCGCCACATCTTTACCGGTTTTAACGCCGGCTCCGCAGAGCACCTGAATGTCAGCATCAATTTTCTGGACCGCTGCCACCGCTTCAGACACCACTTCCGGCCGCGCTTCCGTCACGGAAACATCGCCGCCGATCAGTTCCGGCGGTTCAACAGCAATAAAGTCAGGGGCTAAAGAAGCAGCCGCGGCGGAAGTAATCGCCGTGTCAGTACAGACGACCGTTGTCAGCTCAAGCGAGCGGCAAGCAGCCACCGCCGCCGCCAGATCAGCGAGGATCATGCGGTGCTCAGAATGATTGAGCAGACTGCCGGCAGCACCAGCAGCAGAGATCATTGACGGCGTCACCCAGCCGGTAGCCGAACCGGGTTTCTTAGCGTCCACATGCTGCGCTAAAACGGGCAGCGCGACCGCTGAAGAAATTAAAGATAGTTCCGGCAGCGGCGGGCAGACGGAGATCGCCACGCCCGACTCCTCAGCAACTTCCAGGCAGCTTTCGGCGAGTTTAAGGGCACGGCCGCCCTCGACCTCCGTATAGGCCTTAAAGTTGATGATGACGGCCGGTGTTTTCAGTTTACTCAAGCTTTTCCATCCTTTCCTTAAGTTTGCTCAGCACAGCGGGACGGGTGGTGTATTCCATTTCTTCAGGTCCCAGCACTGCCGGCATGAAGGGTCCGTGTCTGCGCATGTAGATCGAAGCTTTAACCGCGGTACGGCGGGCTTCGTCCCAGCAGCTGCCGGAGAAGTAGTCGATCGGCTCGTGGACCCCGACCGGGGAAGAGGGATCTTCCAGACCCTGGAATTTACCGTTGCTGATGTGCATACCGAGCGCGCAGATTCGCGGCGGGCCGTCAAAGAAGACGGGATCAGAATCAGCGACGGAACAGGGATACCAGGCACCATAGTGTGAACCGCGCATCCAGCCAGCGACCAAGGAGGGGAACATGTAAGGCTGTAAGACTTCACCGACTGCCGGTAAGCCGGACTGCGTACGGCAGATGCAGACAGGATCGTCCTTACCGACATATTTGCCGGCAGAAATGTTCAGTTTCTCAGTAGAAACAACTGCGCCGATACCGATATCATCGGATTTGCTCCAGATGCGTTTGATCGCATATCTGGTGGTGTCACCAAGGAGCGTAAGAATGTCATAGGTCTCTTCCGGAGTCGACATAATGACTTTCTTGGAATCAATAACATCAACAATTTCGAATTTGAAACCCTCGTGGGCCCGTGGATCAATTACCAGACCAGTGGTCGTGAAAGGATCCATGTAGGTCTTGCAGAGGGGCAGTGAATAAGAAGAAGGCTCAGTCTTGTCAGCCATGAAGAAGACAAGGGGTTCAGCACCGCGCTCTTTGAATTCCATCTCGGCAGCGCCGGGACCGGCTCCGCGGATGTTACCAGAGAAAGCGTCGGTCAGTAAATCCTGGCCGGCAGCGTAGAGCTTCATTTCTTTAGCGACTTTGGTGGCCGCCATGAACGCTTCCCAGCAGAGGCCGTGGACATCTTTGCTGTTCTCCCCACGGGTGTGGGCCAGATACAAGTTAATGTCGTCACCGACTCTGGTTACATAAAAATCATCAACAATTCCTGCGCGGACACCGTCTTGCAGACGCTCAACGCATTTCTGCATCATTAATGGATGAGGACGGGCGTGTCCTCCTACCGATCCAACATCCGCCTTAATAACTGATACTGTGACTCTGTCTGACATTTGTAATCCCCAATAGTCTAAAGCTGTTTACGTGTGATATTCCATATGTTATAAATATTTACTACGGAAAGAGCGCCCCTTTCCCCACGAGAAGGAGGCTTTCCGCATAAAATGCACTACCCTTACTTCTGAATTACGATGACATCGACAGGGCAGGCTTCCGCTGCTTTAGCAGCGCAATCAAACATGTTGTCCGGAACTTCGCCGGCTTCAGGGCCGGATGTGCGGTACTTCTCGGAAATGTTAGAGGTACCATCATCGGTCTGCACGAAGATGTCAGAACATTCTTCTTCGTAACATCTTCCGCACTGAATACAGCCTTCTAGATCAATCTCTACTTTGACCATGGGAGTTACTTGGCAGCTTCGGGCAAATAGACTTTGCGGAGCGAAAAATGCTCCTGACCGGTCCGGCAAGACACTAACGCAAGTTTTGTGTTCGACTTGCTTATTTTTAAACGTAAAATTTTACAGGCGGTCGCGGTGCGGTTCTTTCTACTTTTTTCTACTTTTTTCTACCATAATCGTTTTGGACGAATGTTGTAAAGTGATGTGGCCGCATCAAAACAAGCTCATTGATTTTTGAGCTCGTTATCATTGTACTTCTGTTCACATTGTGAATGTTGACCATATGTGGAGATAGTTTTTGAAGAAATTAGCAGCAAACATGATCAATGTACATTACATATACTGGAGAAAAAATAATGAGAAAGTTTGCTGATAAGTTAACAGCTCCAGATATCAGGAAACATTCTCAACTGTTCTGACTTTTACAATACAGACTTCAGTCACCTCTTAGACTTTAGATCAGACTAGGCAAATGTCAGACATATTTGCGAAGATGATTGAGGACAACTCACAGTCTAGCAACACTCCAATTATACAGCATAGTAGTTCTTTGTCCTACTCCCGATGCATTGTCCTTGTAGGATACTTCATACACATCTATGATTGATTGGGCTGCATCGAATTGCATAGCCACTCCATTCGAATACCGATATTCATCATTAACTTTGAGATAGCCAGTGACTTTTCCACCTTTTATCTGTTCATCTATCGCGGCATACAATAAATATGGAGTTTGTCCGACCATCGCGATTGGTATATTTTTTAAGAACACGTCCGTTAGAGAGTTTACCACTTTTTGAATGGATGTGCCATTACTGCTTAACCAGTAGCCATCAATAAACAATAATGATCCGATTTCGATATTTTTTAAATCATCCGTATTCTCGGTTATTGAGATTTTAGATGTGGATTTATTTAACGTGTCAACTATCGTATCGGTCCAATCAGACGTACCTAGCAAGACGACAGGATGGTCAGTAAATACAGGCTCAGTATAGTCTAGATCATCTTCGCCGTTGTTTACTGGTGGATCATCCTGTGTGAGAATGTATGCCCCGGAAGCGATAGCCGCAATGACTACCACTGCTATGATGGCGATTCCAATTTTTTTCATATGTTCCCTCCTCATGTATGATGTCAACAATCTATGTGTGTTTGATAAGCACTGGGGGGGGATGAAATATTCGTACAGTTATCCAATCCTTATCGCATATATATTTATCTTTATGTAATTAAAGACTTTTTAAGAAGTATTATCTTGAAGAATGAAGGGGCTTAGTACGATTATTCATTTTTGAGCTCTGCCGTCTTGTACGTACTGTATCCTTCGTAGTCATAACTCGCATCAAGACCTTTCATGTACACCTCACGGTCGTTGATTTTAGTCGTTAACGCGTTCTTTAAGAGTGTTTTGATTTCCGTATCCCTGACGGGACTGCGCTCCATAGCCAGCAAATAATCTTCTTTGTCAATACGGCGCCAATCTACCACACAGCCTAATTCTTTTTTCAGCATAGCATCCAGCCAGATTCTGGTACTGCGGCCGTTGCCTTCGCGAAAGGGGTGCGCAATGTTCATTTCAACATATTTTTCAATGATTTCTTCAAAATTCGTCTGCGGCATCTGTGAAATATGATCTAAAGCAGCTTCCAGGTAAAGAACTGGGGCAAAGCGGAAATTGCTTTTTGCAAGATTGACGGTTCGTATTTTTCCAGCAAAGTCATAGATTTCCTCAAAGAGGTATCGATGGATCTCAGCTAATCCGGCAAATGTTCCTGCAATAGTATCGCGCAAGCCATTTTCAAACAGATCGAGCGCTCTCAGCTTGCTGATTCTTTCTTCAACTCGCGCAAGTTCTGCATGATCACTTACACCCAATTTATTTGTTAAAACCATCTTCGTTTCCTTCAGGTAAGCATCATTCACAATGAGCTCTTAAAATCTATCAACGATCAAGCGTACCAGACTTTCAAAAAGTCTGCTTGATTCATTCAAATTGTTGATGAACAAACCTCTATATTAACATGATGTCGAAGATATTTATTATTTAATTCCATAAAACAACTTATGTAGTAAATAAATAGTGATGCAGCTTCCACTGTTTGATGCAAGAGATCTTGTTCTGACTAAGTGATGGAAGAGTTTTCAGCGGAGCTGGTATTTCGTATTGCGTCCTGCGCCGCTGACGGCGATTTTTCCAGCAGTCACCAGTTGCGACAGAAGATTGGCGGCTTTGCTTCTTGAGATACCTAAAGCGGCTTCTACCTCTGAACGGGTTAACAGTTCCTGCTTGTTGAAAAGCTCCAGAACTTCTCCCAATTCTTCATCATAGCCAGCAGTCGTTTCAATCATGGGGAGCGTTACCTTAAACACATTGGTACTCAGTTCAATATTCGGCTTCAAGAGATTATTTTGATAAGCCTTCAGCATCCGCGGTATTCCTGTCCCATAGGTTTCAATCATCTTCAGGCGGTAGAAGACCCCTGCCAGACGGGGATTACGGAGAGAAGAGATACCCATTAAAAGGTCATCATAACCAATATCTGGATTCAAACCGCCAATTGATGACACCTGCAGATAATCGGGCATCATCGACACTAAGATGCTGCCGTTTATAGAATAATCACGATGAACGAGGGCGTTGATTAATACTTCTCTAACCGCGCTCTCAGGATAGGCACGATAATCTAAACGTTTCAGTCCAGTACTCCCAATCTCTGCGCGTAACGGGTTGTGTTTGGTAATGAACGCATAGGCTTTTTCAGCCTGGCCGAGGACGGAACCGTAGATTTCTTCCCGGTCAAGGAACTTATTTTTACTCTCATCATCAAACACGGCGAGTTTTATGCCCTGTGCACACTGATCTGAAAGAAGATAGGCAAGATTGGTGTAAGCTCCTTCTTTATAGAAACCCAAGCTGGCCATCTGCTGCTTACCAAATTCTACTTCATAATCAGCAAAAATTTGGGCGGTTGTGTTGAAGGTCAGATCCTGTTCGACAGCCACTGCTGACTCATAAGTTAAAGTAGAACTTTCCCTCAGCATCTTGCGGAGTAAAGCTTCTGAAGCTGGTACTGAAGCAGGTCCTCTGCGGACATATACTCCTTCAGAACGGAGCCCTTTTTCACGCAGATAATAGGGTTTTGATGAGCCTTCACAGACTACAATCTCTACGATATCAGCACCGGCAATTTTTGACTGTCTGACCTTTGAGGACTCGGTGATGTCAGGGCGGATCATATCGGTAAGGAGCTGGACGGCGCATCGAGAAATGTCATCAACATTTTCAACTCCGATTACTTCGCCTCCATCATCAATACCGATGTAGATAGTGCCTCCTTTAGTATTAGCGAAAGCAACCGCCGTTTTCATTGTATTTTTGGTTAATTCACTTTTGAATTCCGTCACGTCGTCCTCTTTCATTATGACCGGCAGTATAGCACTGAGAAGTATAATACTTTTTTCTACTTTTTTCTACCATAATCGTTTTGGACGAATGTTGTGAAGTGATGTGGCTATATTTCAAAGGAGATTTAGACAAAATGCCAAAAACATCAATAAAAGTGTGCCAAAAACATCAATTTTAAGAGAAGAAGGTTGATTTCTGAGATTATGTCGAAGTACTTGCCGAGACTGATTGATGCCGAACTAAAAGCCAGTCTGGAAGCCTTTGGTGCCGTCGTGATTAGCGGTCCTCAGGGCTGTGGAAAAACGACAACTGCTTCCCAGGTTTCTAAAAGCATACTTAGACTGCAGGACCCGGAGTTCAGAGAAAAGAGTGTGATATTAGCTAAACTGAAACCTTCTGAACTTTTAAAAGGTGATCAGCCACGATTACTTACTGAATGGCAAATCGCACCACAAGTATGGGATTCGATACGCCTGAATGTCGACCAGAACGATGATCCAGGTTTGTATATTCTTACCAGCGCCATTGTAGCTAATAAGAACAGCATCCAACATTCTGGAACGGGACGTATTGATCAACTGCGAATGAATACAATGAGTCTGTTTGAATCAGGAGACTCTGGAGGATCGATATCCTTAAACAGGCTGTTTAAAGGGAATTCTGAAGTATCTGGATCTTCCGAATTCAAACTAGACGATATTGCGGGTCTGATTGTTCGTGGAGGATGGCCGCGCGCTCTTGGTCAGAGTGAGCTTGTTTCACGGAAAGTCATTAAGAGTTGCTGTGAAAACATTGTGGAGGCTGCCATTAGAATAAACGAAAGAAAACGTAAACAAGATAAAATGCAGGCAGTGTTAAGATCGCTTTCAAGAAATATCTCTGCACCACTCTCAAAAAAAGGGATCATGGCCGATATTTCATTAAAAGAAGGTTCAAGTATATCTGAAAACACATTGAATGATTATCTAACAGCCTTGAGAGATATCTATGTACTGGATGAACTTCCAGCCTGGAATCCCAATCTTCGTTCAAAAACTGCTATCAGAACGACGGATACCGTACATCTATGTGATCCGGCGATCGCTGCTTATTTTCTTTCAGTTAAAAAAGAAGACTTGTTGGCTGACCCCCACATATTTGGACTACTATTCGAATCGTTAGTCGTCAGAGATCTCCGCACATATGCACAGAGCATTGGCGGCGAGGTATTTCACTATCGCGATAAATCGGGATTGGAAGCGGATGCGGTCGTTCATCTGCATAATGGAAAATGGGCCGCTTTTGAAGTCAAATTAGGTGATGCATGGGTTGACGAAGCTGCCGAGACGTTACTGAAATTAAAAGATAGAGTGAATACGGAGAGCATGGGTGAACCGGCTTTTCTATCAGTGATTACCGCTTCCGATTATGCATATACCCGTGACGATGGCGTTCATGTAGTGCCGTTGACTTGTTTGAAAAATTAAAATGAGGTTAACAGACCATTCCCTAAAACAATACTTCATTGTCACCTTCGACAAAAAGTACTGTAATGTCTGTTGTACTCTCACTTTTCCAGATATTTCAACAAGGCTTCATTATCCCCACTAGACATTAAATCAAACAACAAGTCACCCATGGAGCATTCAAACATTTCTGAATCCTTCAATAGTTTGCTTGGTTTTGAAATTTTATTGAATTTGGCGATACCTTCGTCATTAGGGATTCCTACATAGATTTCACGGGGATCCAGATAACTAACTAGATGTGGTGAATGACTTGCGATGAGAATCTTGCACTTGTCACCAACTAGCTGTTTAATTATCCTCAATAAACTTTGTAACATTGAAGGATGAACATAATTCTCTGGCTCTTCAAATGTAATGAATGGTATATGCCTAACATCTGCAATAACTGAACGAGTAAGCATCATGAATACGCTTTTTGCTCCATCGGACAATTGTTCAAAACTCAAAGGACCCAGAAGATTTTCGTCACGAAATTCCATCATATAGATCTTATCAGGAATTGTATACTCTGTTTCACTGACACCCTCATGAATTGAAAGGTCAAGAGATAGTTCAACGATCTTTATTTCTTTAATATGGGGAAATAATTGCGTATATGCGTACTCTAACCGGCCATATTTATCTGGATACTCCTTCTTTAGAAAGAATAAGATCCGTGGAATATTTCGAAGTGTATTGAGATCTAGTTCATTAAAGTCTCTTCGGATTATGGGATCTGGACCATTAGAAGAAGATGCATCAGGATGATGATCAACATATGCTTCAAGACCATTTAGATCATTCAATAATTCATGATAATATAGTTCATCATAAGCTTGAAGTTTGTTTAGCATTAGTTCATCATCATCGACAGATAACTTATTGCTGCATCTCCCCGTTTTTGAAGTCCGGTAATAGCTGCCAGAATCACCCCTCTTAAACATAGTTGTAAATTTTTGACTGACATTGTTTGGTTTAATTTTCAGAGATTCTGCAATGATTTTACTTTTTTCATCTCTAGAGATCCATGCAAAAGCAAAGTCATATTCTGCCAAATAACTCTCATTGCCAGCAGTTAGTTCTAGCTTGAATTGTATGGAAAAAGTAGCAGGGTGATGATTACGATTATAAGGCATTCCTGGTTTGAAGGCCATCATTTGTCGTTTACCCTCTTTACTTGCAGAGATGAAATCAGTAGCAAAATCAATAGCCTCCATAACATTGGATTTGCCATAATTGTTTAGGGCAATAAGTGCACTAAGATCTGAGAGTGTTATCTCTACAGCTTTGAGATTTCTAAAGCCATCTATTTTTACAGCAAGCATCTCCATATCATCACAGTTTCAATATTACGCAAATTATGATTGCGTTAATAGCACATAATATCTGTGTATTGGGAGGTATTGGAGATTTCCTGCAAAAAAGAATCTCATATTTATTTTCCTACAACCCATGACTTTCTTCGAGTTAATGAAATTAGTGGATTGTGATCCATGAAATTAGTGGATTGTGATCCATGAAATTAGTGGATTGTGTGAATAGCTAAAGGACTTTTAATAATCATAGAAGGTTCATAGAAGGTTCATAGAAGGTTCATAGAAGGTTCATAGAAGGTT
>CAJKXZ010000020.1 GCA_905203995.1 uncultured Methanomassiliicoccus sp.
AAGAACAGCAAAACAGAATTTTGCAATTCAAACAAGTAATCGAAGAATCGATCACAAATAGATATCTAAAAAAGCAAAAAAGAACAAATAAAAGAAAGAGCAAAAATAAGCATATCCAGATCAATTAAAACAAGATCAAAAACAAATAACAAAACAATCAAAACAAATAACATAAAATCAAATAAATAAACTACAATATGAAAATTAAATCACAATCGAAAAGATCATCATGAAGTATCATTATAACTTGATATCAAGATATTCAAGATAAAAAAAACTCAAAATTTTTCAAACTTTAACACAATCAACTTACTAATTATCCTATAAGCAATGGCGCAGAGGAAATAACAAATGACATTGATTCCTCTGCGCTCGTGACTTAGTAACAAAATGTACTCTGGTGGTTTAGCCTTGTCAGAGTACAAGAATTGCGTAGTTATCACTCAAACAAATGTTAGTCTAAAACTCAATAACGTTCACATCTAGAAAAAAATAGATAAAAAAGAGTAAAGTGCGGAGTATTCCGCCTTAGTGAAGTTCTTTCATTTTGTAGATTACGAACCCAGACCAAATCTTTGGCCAGAAGTAAGTAGTCTTCTTGGGCATTTTGAGATCTTTCATTGCCAGTTCCCAGACTTTTTCCAATGTTGGTGCCTTTACAAAAATTGCCAGTTTAGCTTCGCCATCGGCAACTTTTTTCACCACTGAATTCTCATCGTGATCAAAAGTAAGATCGAGATCTCCGTCAACCAAGGGAGCAAGAACCTTTTTGAACATTACTTCTTGACAAACGTAGGTGTCTACACTCCACATGTCATCCACGAGAGGTTTAGTGTATTTGGCCACAACGACTTTTCCTGAGGGGAAAGCAACTCCAAAAACTGGAACTTCAGTAGCCGCCATCTCTTGCAACGCTTCGTCGGGAGATGAGACTTCTTTAGTGGTAAACTGCTCAGCCATTGCCGAAAGAATCGTTGCTTCATCACTTTCAATGTTCATCACTAGTCTGTGTGTTGGCCTTACAAACATTCCGGAATCCTGTGAAGAAACAAGTGTGCAAAGGACATAAGACTTCATCGACTCTTCTGGATTTTCCTGTGAGTACTTGTACGCTGTTTCATAACGGTGATGTCCATCCGCAATGAGGATTTTCTTATCCCGCATCATCAGGTGCAGAGTGGTAACAGCTGCACGACTGGAAATCCGGTGGAGCTCATGGATAGTTCCTAAGTCATCAGTACAAGAGAACAGTTTCTGTGTAGGTAAGCAATCTAAGTCGACATCATTTTCGTCGTAGAGGCCGAAAATAGACTCACAGTGAGCTTCTGTAGCCCTCAACAGATTAAGACGGTCTTCCTTTACCTTAGGGAAAGTCTCCTCATGAGGGATCACATTGCCTGCAGAATAGTCTTCAGTTTTCAAAATCCCAATGATTCCATTTCTCTGTAACCATTTTTCGCCATCTTTGAATTTTTGACGGTACAAATAATAACATTCGTGCCGGTCTTGCTCTACAACTCCCTTGGCAATCCACGACGAGAGTTTTTCTGCGGCTGCAGAATAGTCGCCATGTTCCCCGCCGAGGGTGATGTTGGTAATGTTATATTCCTGTGATTGCAATTCTTTCAATTCTTCTGGTGAGATTATATCATATGGCGGGGAAACCCGCTGGCATATGCTTTCATTCTCGCCTAAGACTGGTAATATTCCTCTGAAAGGCTGGAAATCAACCAATTTTAGCACCTGCGTATGAAGATGGATCAGATAATTAAAAGATTTCACCCTCCGTCAAATTAAAAAATGAGATAGTTATAACCTCATTTATGGACAAAAGGCAGGCAGCGGCGCTAGCTGTAGCCGGCGGCATTGCTGTTTTTTTGATAAAAGCCGTGGCCTATGGGATCTCTGGTTCCATCGCACTCTTATCAGACGCTCTTGAGTCCATCGTCAACATCGCCGCCTCAGTTATGATGTTGATTTCCGTTAGAATTGCGTTAAAACCTGCTGACGAGAATCATAAATATGGGCACTACAAGGCAGAGAACATTTCTTGTTTTATTGAAGGTGTCTTAGTACTCATTGCGGCGGTACTTATCTTCTGGGAAGCAGCCCGGCGTATTCTTTCACCGCTGGAGCCCTCCAATCTCAACTTTGCGTTAGTGATCTCTTTGGCGGCCACCGCCATCAACGGTCTGCTGGCATTAATATTAATGAGGACTTCCAGGGCTTCCGGTTCTATTGCTCTAGAGGGTGATGCCAAGCATCTCCTTTCAGACGTGGTCTCCTCCGGTGGTGTCGTTTTGGGTCTCGCTATTGCATCTCTAAGCGGCTGGATGATCTTGGACCCACTCATTGCAATGATTGTAGCTGTTCTACTGGTTAAAATGGCATATGACATTCTTAAAAAGACTGCCCAGGAGCTGATGGACTGTAACTGCCCGGAAGAAGAGAAAGCTATTGAGGACGTTCTCTCCACCATTGACGGTTACATCGAGTACCATGACTTAAAAACCAGGCGGAACGGCAACACAGTTTATGCTGAGTTTCATCTTTGTGTAAACGGAAACTGCACGTTGGCACAGGCTCATAATCTTACTGAGCTCATCGAAGAAAAGCTCCAAGAGGCGATACCGCAGCTTTCCGTAATGATTCATGTGGAAACGGAAGAGCAGGTCATGTCCGCAGACCATTCGCAATGAGGGCGGGCAATTAGTTTCAACATTTGGCTGAGAAGCTGGTACATGCTTTCTAAGACAATATCTCCCAAAGAACTGCATAATAACCTTGACAACGTTAAACTAGGAACCTGGAGCCTCATTGATGTCCGCAGCGTATCCGAATACCGTGCGGGTCATATTCCCATGGCCGCTCTGATGCCTTTTGGTCATACGACAAAAACCGCTCAGCAGATCAACCCTGACGCCATGACTGTTCTTTACTGTCGTACTGGCAATCGCAGCGGAGAGGAGGCTCAGGAGCTTTCCGGCATGGGTTTCAACAATGTCTATTCTCTGGATGGTGGGCTTACTAATTGGATTTCTTCAGGATTTCCCGTTGAAGAGGGACGTTGAAGACCAGGATCAAAAAAAGTCCGCGGTGCTTCTTCTCCCATTATCTGCTTGGTGATAATCTCTGCCGACACGACTGCTGGTAAAATGCCGATGCCGTTGCAACCCAGACTGTAATAAAGTGAGTCAATCTGCGGATCTTTTCCTGCCAGCCTCACACCCGTTTTAGTGTAGGCCATTAAGCCTTTCCATTGAAAATCACGGGGCCCGCTGAAACCTTCTAAGTTTCTGAGGAGAAATGATTCGATCTGTGAACATTTGCGCTCATCCTCCGCCGTCCAGGTCTCAATATCCTGCCAGTCCTTCATGCGGGTGTCTAAGCCGCCAGTGCAGGTGAGTGATTCGCGGCCGGCATCTCTCCTGGTGACGTAATAGTAGGGTTCTGTACGATCTAGGGGGATGTATGATCTGACCCCGATCGGCGCCGGCGCCTCTAGTTCACCAATCATGTAACCAGCAACCGGCTGAATACTTTCGTTGACTGCCGCAGGCTGATTAGCTGCAAGTTCAAAATCACCATAGCCATTGGTACAGAGCGCTACGAAATCTGAGTGCAAAGTATATCGACCACATTCAACCGTTGCCTCATCATTATTCAGGATAATTCTTTCTGCTTTTGTTTCTTCATAAATATTAAATTTTCCTTCATACTCTTGCAGAAGTCTGGTAGCTAATTTTTCCAAAAGCACTGGGCAGTTGACAATTCCCGCTTTGTAACCAACAGCTGCCACATACTTGGAAGACCATACCTTTTCTTTAAAATTATCTAAATGAACAGCCGTTTCATCGTTATCATCTGAAACATATAACTTAGTGGAGCCGGGAGTATTCAGCCGCTCTTTGGCCGCTTCAAGATTAAGAAAAGAAGCTAAAGCTTCCACTTCTAGCATCGCAAACGAAGCGTAGGCCGCGATTGCTTCCAGTGATGAGAATGCGTCATTTACTTCAGCATAAGTTTGATTGGTAAGTTCACGACCATAAGTTTCAACTAACTGTGAATAAGGCACTTCAAAAGCCGCTACCGCCTGCCCGGCATTGTGTCCTGATGCCCCGCTGGATAAGCGGTTTTTCTCCACTAAGATAACTCGTTTATCAGTTTCTGTTAAAAGTGCATGAGCCAGAATCATCCCCGAGACACCACCGCCGATAATCACGATGTCTGTATCCGCATCGCTTGTTAGTCGGTGAAGCGGGCGGTTTCGCTGAAGACTTAACATCCATGGTGATTCTGTTTTGATCATGTATTGCACTTGGTAATGCTTTCCATATCTATCTGGCGTGCATTTTCTGCTTCCAAGAAGTTCAGCGCTTGCCTGGCAATTAGTGGGTTGATCTCGTAACCAATGCCGTTTCTGCCCAAAGCAGCTGCCGAGATCAGCGTGGTTCCTGAACCTAAAAACGGATCCAAAACCGTCTCACCTTTGAAAGTAAACGCTCTAATCAGCCGTGAAGGGAGTTCCAGGGGAAAGGGTGCAGGATGATTTCTTCTCTCTCCGCCGCCTTGTGGTGCAAAAGTCCAGACATCTGAATTTTTAAGTTGCAGCCAGAATTCTTTATCCAGTCGAGATTCGTCTTTAATTTCTTTAGTAATGTGGGCATATTTTCGCAAAGCTTCTGCTTTAGAGGATGGTTTTTCAAATTCTAGAATAAATTCATGCATGTTGTTGAGTAGAATTCCGCCAGGATAGGGATAAGTACCGAAAGGCGCGCGTACACCATTGGTTTTGTGCCAGATAATATCCCGCTTAAAAATAAAACCTAATTCTTCACATTCATCAATTATTCTACCTGCGAGATTGAGCGTGCGGAAACTTCCAGCAGTGGTTTTTACGGGTAAGTTCATGATATTGATGAAGGCTTTTCGTCCAGGCTGGAGAACCCTCCAACATTCTTCCCACACTCGCCTGGTTCCGTTAATCCAGTCTGCTAAAGACGCACTGTTTCCTAAGTCTCCAGCCAGCGGAGATTCGGAATATTTTTTAGCATTGAAATACGGCGGGGAAGTAATAATCAGATGAACTGATGAATCTGCAACTGCTGACATCTCCGCAGCATCGCCGCAGTAAACTGTCTGCGTTGTGTCATTGACTAGCCGTAAAGGTTCGCCAAACTCCCAAGAAGTTGCGGCTGTTTGCTCAGTCCAGAGTTCTATTCTACCCACTGAGAATAGTTATTTAGACTTCAGGCAGTTAATCTTTACGGATTTCTTCGTAAACATAGGGGGCTGTTCCTTTTTTAAAAACATGTGTGACCGGTGTTGTTGCTGGCGATGTGTATTCCGGGAACATGGAGATTGTTTTAGTCGGACAGAGGCGGACACATTCACCGCAGACGATGCACTTAAACCGTTCAACTGACTGCGATTCTCCTTTGACGGTAGTTATCGCTGCGGTGGGGCAGCTCCGTTCACATAAGCGACAGAAAATACACTTTTCCATATTCCACATCACCCGGCCTCTGTTCTCTGGAGGAACGTATCCTTTTTGATCAGTCAAAGGCGGAGCAAAGAGATTTCGTATCGATTTAATCAGCATATCATCACCGGTCCGTACAGCAGATACAGGGATCGATCGAAGCAGCAATAACCGGAACGTCAGCCAGAGATGAATTTTTGAGAATCTCTGTCAGGAGAGGAACGTTTACTGAAGCAGGAGTTTTAATTTTGAGCCGCGAGAGCTTTTTATCTTCTGTTCTTAAGAAATAAATGAGCTCACCACGAGGAGCCTCAACCCGTGAATAAGCACTCCCTGCAGGTAATTTTTTGGCAGTTACGGCTAACTCTCCCGGTTCCAGCAAGGACAAACACTGTTCGATTAGTGTTAAGGATTGTAAGCATTCTTCCGCTCTGATTAAAGTCCTGGCAAAAGCATCGCCTTCCTCTCGCACGAGCGGTTGGAAGTCTAGTTCAGCATAAGCGGCAAAACCATCTAAACGGGCATCTTCTTTAATGCCTGAAGCTCTTGCGACAGGACCTACTGCACACCAGTCTTGTGCTTCCGTAAATGAAAGTTTACCGGCACCTGCCAGCCGATGGACAAGTGTCAGATCCTTGAGAAAAACATCCCGCAGCGCCGTAAGTTCCGGCCGAAGATTTTGGATTACTGAAAAAATATCTTTTTCCCCAGCAGGCGAAATGTCTGTTCTGACCCCGCCGATGATACTGACTGAATAATGAACACGGCTGCCAGTCAGACGATTAAGCAGGCGCATGATCTCTTCTCTGACGGCAAAAGAACGCATAAAGAGACTTTCATAGCCAGCTGCTTCGGCGATGTGACCTAACGCCAGCAGGTGAGAAGTCAGTCTTTGCATTTCCATGAAAATGGTACGAATTATTTTGGCTCGCGGAGGAGCTTCGATACCGAAGATGGTTTCAATTGTCTGACAGTAAGCAGAGGAATGATGGAAGGAGCAGATGCCGCATACTCTTTCAACCAGATACTGAGTTTTTCTATAATCTAAAGCTAAGGCATACTCCATTCCGCGGTGGTTATAACCGATGTTGACGGTTGCGGCAACTACCCGTTCTTCAGCCAATTCAAGAGACAAATTCATAGGTTCCAGAAATGCCGGATGCTGAGGTCCAAAGGGAATGATCATCGAACGGCTCATAGGTTACGCCTCAGCGGTGCGTGGGGGGAGTCGTCAGCAAAGAGCAGTTTGGCAGCTGCACCATGAATCACTAATCCAAAAAGATCGACGATTTCCCGCTCCATATTGAGCGCCCCATGATAGATCGCAGAAATCGAAGTGAGCTCTTCATGAGGCAGAAGAAAATAAGAATGATCTTCCAGTCTGCCGTTGATATCATAGATGTAAGTAAGCCGCAGACCATCGCCGTTTTCTTCCGCAATGATGGTGGCCAGTCGGGCTTTAGCGCCCCTCATTTTCTGAGCCGTTGCTATTATTTCTTCGTTGACTCCCATATTGACCCTCTTTTTTCTCTTCTAGAATCTGTACTGCTTTGGCAAATCCTTCGATGATCGCTTCCGGCCTGGCGGCACAGCCTTGAATAAAAACATCTACCGGAATTACGGAAGAAATGCCCTGGCAGGTGTTGTAGCAATCTAAAAAGGGCGCTCCGGTTGAAGCGCAGTCACCGACTGCCACCACTACTTTCGGCTCCGGTACTTGCTCATATAAATTCTGCACACGGGAAGCAGACTTTTTATTCACGGGACCGGTGAGCAGGAGAACATCAGCATGTTTAGGATTGGCAGCATTAATGGCGCCAAAGCGTTCTATGTCGTAATAGGGTGTAAGCACTGCCCAGATCTCCATGTCACAGCCGTTGCAGGAACCAGTATCAAAATGCATAACCCATGGTGAATTTTTAAAGCTCATATTACCCCCGCGAGATGCATTACTGCAATATTGATAGCCATCAGTCCTAAAGTTATGCTTGGCAGCGTAAGCATCATTGTTCTCCTGCTTACCCTGGCCGTCGCATTATCAATCCAGATTGTTGCAAAAATAGCAACAGCCACCAATACTATTTTAGCAAAGATATCAAGAAAGATATTTTCTGACCAAACAAGCATTGCCAGTAAGACATAAACAAAGCCGAGCTGCGCCCATTTAGCAAGATTAAGGATGCCCAGCAGGCGGCCGGCATACTCAGCATAGGGACCGCTAACAATCTCCTGATGAGCTCCGGGTACATCATATGGTGATCGTTCAAGCAGCACTGAAAGAACCGGTATGGTGGCTAAGAATGCTGCAGGAAAAACCAGAAGGAGATTATGCGCATGCGTACTTACGGAGAGAGCTAAAACAAAAAGTACCGGTTCATAAGCAGCAATAGCTAGTAATTCTCTTCTGGCTCCCAGCCAGGAATATACCGAAGGAGAAGCAAAAGCTCCGGCAGCAAGATACACCGCGCCGGCGCCTGAGACAAAGAAAGCCATCATCGTATCGCCGCCATAGATAACGATGAAAACGGCGGCGATCTGAAAGGCCAGTGAAGAAACAGCAAAGGCCACCGGCAGTTTACTGGTATAAAATGGTTCTTTGGCAAAGAGTTTAGCTACATCGTAAAACGCCTGAAAAACACTCGGACCAATGCGTCTCTGCATTTTTGCAGAAAGTTTTCGCGCAAGCCCTAGGCTGAAGCCGCCCAGCAGAATGACAACGATCGTTTCAAAAAGAGCAAGGAGGGCATTCATCCAATGACCTCCACGGCAACCATGGCCAAGAAGACAAAAATCGCTACCAGATATGTGAAATTTATGAAAAGCGCCTGCTTGTTGGTGTTGAAATAATATTCACCAGCCGGCTGATATTCACTTTTTTCTCCGCAGGCATAACCAGTGATCATCCGTCCTTTGGCCGGCAGGAAATAGGCCAAGAAAGACAGTAGCGAAACGAGCAGGATAATCGTTAACGGCAGCAACCCGCCCGATACTTCCAGAGTAAAAAGTTCTGGCGAGAGCTGGAATGATGCCGAAGTAACGCGGGCGATGCCTTGGGCAAGTGGAATAATCAAAATGGAAAGAATGATGATTGAAGAAAGCAGGACCGAAAGTGCAAACCGGTACTCCTTTGGCTGTTTGTCGTTTACTTCTTTGTTCAAAGGAGAAATGACGATGCCCAGCCATTTAAAGTAGTACAAAGAAGTGAGACCTAAACCGATGGCCAGCGGGATGATGATGCCCGGGT
This sequence comes from uncultured Methanomassiliicoccus sp., assembly GCA_905203995.1. GTDB lineage: Archaea > Thermoplasmatota > Thermoplasmata > Methanomassiliicoccales > Methanomassiliicoccaceae > Methanomassiliicoccus_A. The sequence goes on from CAJKXZ010000020.1 coordinate 8,727, forward strand.
TGGCAGAAGCCGCACCGGTGATCATCCATTTAGAAGCAAACATCCCAAAGGGCGGCAGAGTAATGGAAACAATACCGGTGACCAGTGCAGCAGTAAGAAAAATTGATTTGCCTGCTAAGGAGCGCATATCTTCGATGTCCTCACTGCCAGTTTTTTCTTTAACGGCACCGACTGTCAGGAACAGTAAGGCTTTAGAAAGTGCATGATAAACTAAGAGAATTATTGCGGCCATCAGGGCATGCGGCTGAGCAATGCCGGCACACATTACAATCAGGCCGAGATTGGAGATTGTGGAATAAGCTAAAAGACGTTTAGCGTTAGTCTGGGTGGCAGCTAATACTGCCGCTGCTACGAATGAAATTAAACCAATAAAGGCCACTCCCGCTGACAACGCTGGTGCCGCGGCAAAGACCTGTGAAATGCGGATCAGCAGATAAACGCCTAAATTAACCATGGTCGAACTGTGAAGTAAAGCTGAAACGGGGACCGGTGCGGCCATGGCACCGGGCAGCCAGGATTGGACTGGAAACTGGGCTGATTTAGTCATCGCCGCCGCAATCAGAAAGATTGCCGGAACGGCCAGAGAGGCGGAAGAGAAAGATTCTAGGGAGCCGGCACCGTAGTGAACTACTGCGAGATACATACCAACTGCTAATGCCGCCCCGCCACTGACGTTGATTTTTAAAGCCAAGCGGGCAGCCTTTTCTGCTTCTTGTGTTTGAGAATGGCCGATTAACAGGAAAGAACATAAAGAAGTCGTGCCCCAGAACAACATGAACCAGGAAGGATCATTGGCCATTACTGCTCCGTTCATGGCCGCAATGAAAAGAAAAGTAGTTGCGAAGAACGCTTTCTTTCTGCGGTCGTCCCTCATGTAATGCAGAGCATAGATGGAAATTACTGAACCCAGAAGGGAAGTGATGAAAATTAAAATCATACTCAAAGCGTCAACGGTTAAGGGCGGAACACTGTGGCCAAAGGACAATGCTGAGAAGACGATTTCGATAATCGCTGCCAGCGCAATGAGCAGACTGTGAAACTTAATTGCCAAATAGAGAAAGATGCCAGCCAGAACAATTTCCAAAGCAAGGATAAGCAGGCCGGAAGATTCAGGGAAGGAAATGACAAACTTTTCTGTACCTGCCAAAGCAACCGCTACTGAAAAAATGGAGACGAGAATGGTGGCAAGGTAAACCAGCCACCGCAGATGTTTAGTTTTGAGGAGAATGACTGCTAAAGCAGTCAATAACGGAAGTGCAATCGTCATCAAAGCAGCGATTTCTTGGAAACTCATGTTGACGTTTCTATCTAGGTTGTGGTGGGAATAGATACAAAACACCCGCTAAAATTGCGGAGATTGATGCCCAGAAAAGCAATGCTTTAACGAAATGTATATCTGCCAAAGGAACATACCCGCCTTCATACAGCCCTATTCAGGGTGAGCGGCCATAATGTTCAGTGAGGTGTATCAATGGTAAAAATGCCTGAAATTAAACGAGAGCTTTACGCCTGTCTGCAATGCGGATATTGCATACGCGTATGCCCTTCTTATGAACAGACACCCTGGGAATCCATCACTCCTAGGGGGAAGATCTATTATTTGAATCAGATTGCCAATCGTTCGCCGATGGACACTTTGCTCAGACGCAAAGTAGAGATCGACGATGAATTTGTAGAAGCCATATACCGCTGTACTGGCTGTGCTCAGTGTGAGACTGTTTGTCACGTATCTATTGAATTTGGCGATTTCTGGGAAAAAGTTCGTGAATGGCTTGTAGATCAGGGAAAGGGGCCATTACCAGTTCACGCCAAACTTGTGGAGAAGATCAAAGCCACCCGTAATCCTTATGGCGAACCAGCTGCGGCTCGTGATAAGTGGTGGCCAAAAGAAGTTCCAAGACCAGCTAGCCCTGACATTATTTTCTTTGCCGGATGCACCGGATCATACCGTGCCACTGACATTGCCAAAGCTGGAGCAATTGTGCTGCATCGTGCAGGTGTTAAAGTTGATGCCCTTGGAGCCGATGAATGGTGTTGCAGCTCACCCGCGCTCAGAACCGGACAGATTGATTTGACTACCGAACACGCCGAGCACAATCTGCTTGCCGTGGAGAACAGGGGAGCCAAAGCCATGGTTACTACCTGTGCTGGTTGTTATAAAACTACCACCACCGATTATGGAAAATACTTCTCCAACCCTACTTTTCCGGTATATCACTTCTCTCAGTTCGTTAACAACTTGATTAAAGACAAAAAACTCAAGTTCACCAAAGAACTGAACATGAAGGTGACATATCACGACCCCTGCCACCTTGGCCGTCATGCGGGTGTTTTCGAAGAGCCGCGTGAAGTTATCCAGAAAATCCCTGGTGTAGAGCTCGTGGAAATGCCCAGAAACCGCAGAGGTTCAAGATGCTGCGGAGCCGGCGGTGGTTTCAAGAGTGCCTTCAATGACGCGGCAGTTAACATTGCTGCTGAAAGAGTCAAAGAAGCCGTTGCTACCGGTGCTGATGTTCTTGCTACCGCTTGTCCTTTCTGTGTAGTTAACCTGCAGGCCGGCGCTAAGAAGATTGGTGCTAAAATAAGAGTAGTTGATATTTCACAGCTCTTGTTAGAAGCAACAGAACCAATTGAAGTTAAAGAAGAAGTCAAGGCCTAAAGCGGCCTTTCTTCACTTTCATTTTTTTCTTTTAGAAAAAGTTCGCATAGTGTTTATGCGAATTCGGGGCCGATTGATGACCTTGGCGGCATCTGCGGCGGTTTGTTCTCCTGAATGTTGATATGAGGCAGAGGTACCGGAGACGGTAAATGCAGATCTCTGGTAAGAAACATAGCAATCGGAACACAGTAAGAGACTACTGCATTGTGAACAGCCGCAGCTTCTTCTTTGGGCAATGCGCCAGTGGCAGTCCAGCGGTCACTTAAGATATTATTCTCATCTTCTAAGAGGACTGAACCTTCCATTACGATAAACCCGATACCAGAATAATTCACAGAGAATCTGAAGTCTACATTTACTTTATTAGAAGCAGCTTTGGCAACTTGTGTTACGGTGCTGTTATGATCGATCCTAACATTCGTAACAGTCTCTCCTCTTTTAGCGAAACGCTTTGCTTCTATTGCACTTACTTCCACTCTTACGATCTGATTAGCCATTTCACTGCTGTATTATGTCTTTAGTATTTGCACTTTTGTTTGATTTTTGCAAGTGAAATTGAGCATTTACAGTCGTGATTTCTAAAATGTAGCATGAAGGGATTATATGTGCTGCAGCAGTGGGCATTTAATTATGCACTTACTTATCGCGCGCAGAGGAACATCAACGCTAATTCCTCTGCGCTTAATTGTAAGGAGAATAAGGTTGTTGTGATGATGATGTTTGAAAAATTTTTGATTTGATGTTTTTGATTTGATTTGTTACTTGTGAGAAGTTATTTTTGATTTGATGATATTCTATTTGAAGAATTGATTTCTTATTGTAGTTTATTTGTTTGATTTGATGTTTTTGATTTGATTATCATTTGTTATTAATATTGTTTTTGAGTTGTCTGGATTGCTTGTTTTTGTTGAGTTGTGATTGTTTATAGATCGATTCTTTTTGCTTGTTGTTGATTTTGAATTTTTTGTTTCTTGTTTTCGATTGCTTGTTCTTCTTTGCTTTTTGCTTTTGTGTTTATTTGTTGATCTGGATTGTTGTTTTGTTGATTGTTTTTGCCTCTTTGTTTTTGTTATTATGTTTACTCTTTCTTTTGCTTTTTGTTTTTACTTATCGATTACTTGTTTTTCTTTTCATTTTTCATATTTACTGATTACTTGTTCTTCTTTTCATTTGAATTGCAAAATTCTGTTTTGCTGTTCTTTGTTGAAGTTTCTTTGTAAGAAA
>CAJKXZ010000021.1 GCA_905203995.1 uncultured Methanomassiliicoccus sp.
ATAATCAATCACTACTTATCCCTCCTTACAATTAAGCGCAGAGGAATTAGCGTTGTTGTTCCTCTGCGCGCGATAAGTAAGTGATTAAACATTGAAACCAAAAGATCAATGTAGAACCCATCACAGAAGCCAAATATCCCTTGTAAACACCTCTGAAATAGCATTTTCTAGATTGCGAAGACTTATTTAGAATGATCATGATAAAGCGTCATCAAAAATAGGGCGCTGTGGATAGAAAGCGTCGTTCCTCAGGGGGCATAATTTCTGATCTGGATCAGTTGTATGCTCTGCTTTATGGTGATATTCAATGGATGAGAAGAGAATAGATGACAGGAAATTGGCTTTCCTCGTCGATGGCGATAATGCCTCTGCCGCATATGTTGAAGAGATGCTGGCAGAAGCTTCAAAATATGGATCAGTAATTATAAGAAGGGTTTATGGAAACTGGACCGTTAACGGTCAAGTAAACAGTTGGAAGTTGAAATTAAAGGAGTATGCCTTGATTCCTTACCAACAGTTTCCGAACATCTCCAATAGACATGTAACGAAGAATACGACCGACATTGCTTTAATTATTGATGCCATGGATATTCTGCATGACGGTATCGTCAATGGTTTTGTTATTGTTTCCAGTGATTCTGATTATACCTCTTTAGCGATTAGAATCCGTGAACATGGTATTTTTGTTATGGGCATCGGCAAGAAAGACACCCATGACTCGTTCAGACGCGCCTGCGATGTCTTTGTATCTACTGAAAATCTTGGAAAGGATGAGGAAGAAGATACTAAAGGAATTTCTGAAAACAATTCTAACAGAGAAAAGAAGCAGGCTAGAGATTCTATCGATCTCCTCTGCAGAGCCTTTGAATATGCAGCTAATGATGACGGCATGGCGCTGAATGGGGACATTGGTGCCGCGCTCAGACGTCTTGATCCAGCATTTGATACCAGGACTTACGGCGAATCTTCGCTGCTGAGTCTTATTGAAAAACTGGATGACATCTTTGATGTAGAAAGATACGATCGTGGCGCGATCTATGTTCGGAGGAAAGGACACAAAGCAGTCTGCGAAGAAGAAATTGTCCTGCCACCTCAGCCTGCACCTAAACAAAATCCCATCGATGCCCTGCCGATTCTTATCCAAGCCTACACTACTGTCGAAAAGAATCGTGACGGCACAGTCGACACCTACCACTTGTTCAAAGCCGCAAGAAGATTGGATCCTAAATTTGACAGTACGAATTATGGAAAAGAGAAGATTTCCCATCTGTTGGAAGCGCTTCCCGATTATTTCACACTCAGTCGTCGTGGCAAAAGCATGATGGTGACTATGGTCGAACAGGAAGATTCGCCAGTTGAAGAAGCCGTCGCTGCCGAGGCAACAGAAATCATTGAAGACGTGATTAAGGAAGAGCTGCCTCCAAAGCCTAAAGTGGAAGTTAAGGAAGTCAAACCGGCGAAGAAAAAGCTAAGCCAGATTGACGCGCTCAAAATCGTAAAGAGTGCTTTTGACAGCATTGTGAAAGACGATGGACGCGTATATCTTCCTCGTCTCTCTCGTGAAGTTGGTACTATCGCCCCGGAGCTGGATTTCGCTGACTTTGAAAAGAATGGTATCAAAGAATTCTTAGAAGAATTCGATGATGTATTCACTTTAATTAAAGACGGACGCAGCGTCTATGTTGAAAGGCGTAAGGGCAGACGCCCCCGCCGCAGCATCTCGGAATTTGGTACCGAATAAAAATTTTAGTGGCGTCCGATTTCGGATGCCACCCAACCAACACCAATGATTACAATGGTCGCTGCTAACAAAATTCCAGTATTTTGAAAAACAGTGTAATCTCCTGAAAAGAAGATAATCCACATAATACCGAAAAGCGCCCAGATAATGAGGCAGATACCAGCAGTTACTGCTCTAATCTTGCGGTTGCTGCGATAATATACTCCGGGCTGCATGGGCACGGGAAATGATATCGACCAAGTAACCCAAATAGAGACCAAAGCTCCGACAGCAATGAGCACTGCGATCAGAGTGACGGCAGCGTTAACTGTTCCACTCACATCACTGCTGACTAAGAGAATCCAGGCCACCATAAAAATCATGAGGCCAAAGAGAAGAACGATGGAAGCTACAGATCTCCAGAGGAGCGCCTTTCTTCGTTCTACGTCAATCATCATAAATCACTCATCAATCAGCAATAGATTAAGTTTGTCCTTGTTTTTCAGCTTTCTTCTTTTCCCAGATTGGCTCGTAGCGCTTAACTTCCGCATTAAACTCATGAACCATCTTCTTTTTCTTATACAGCGAGAGCAGACGCTTGTGGCATTTCATACTTTCAGGTTTTAGTTCAACTGCCGATTCAGCTTCGCCAATCGCCGCCATCAGCAGATCTTGTGCTTCATAGAGTTCTGATTTCTTAAGCATGAGCTCTGCATCCAGCTGGAGGTGAAGCAGGATTTCATAGAGCTTTAGTGCTAAATCCAAATCGCCTGCAGCAACGCAAGTTTCAGCATATTCCTGCAGTTCGTTAGTGAGATCTTCTTCAGTAACTGTAAAAACTTCATTGGTGAGTGCATGCATTAAAGTCGCCAGCGCTGCCGAAGTAATGCCTGTCGTTTCAGACAGCCGCCTCATGCTTGCAATAGCTTCAATGCAGCTCTGAATTTGGTCTCCACGGTCGATTTCATTTTTACTCTGCAGATAAGTTATGCAGGCAAAAGTGACCGCCGGCCATTCTTCGGGAGCCTGCAGATGCCAAAAACACGCTGCCAGTTCAGCCCATGCGCCGGCTTTGACCGTGTCATTTCCGAGATATTCTTCAAAATCGAGCAGCTTACCTTTAGCGTCGCTCAGATCTTCCGGCAGTTCCATCAGCACTCTCAACTGCACTTCTAACTTATTAAGATCTAAATTCAAAACCAGCCAGCTCATTGCTTCTGCAGCATCCTGAGTAGGAACTGGATAATATTCATCATCGGGATTATTCAGTTTGAATTTTACTGTAGCAAAATTAACTTTCCCCTCAATAAACTTTGAAATTGTGCTTCTCAGTTCAGGAGCCGGCACTTCGTGCGGAGCTTCGCCAAACATTGTCACATATTCATAGTAGGCATTGATTAATTCCTGCATCATTTCGCCCCAGTGATCAATCTTCTGGACTTTAATTGTTCAGGCAGCATGCTGTGGAAAGCTCCGTTCTGCTCATATGTTGAGAATTTAGCTACATCGGCCCGGCGATCCACTTTTTCAACGATGATGCGGTTCTCCTCTTTTTTCTTAACTGACCAGGCCTGTCCTGAAAGAATAAAGATATTATCAACCGGCAGTTCTACGTGCCCGATCGGCATACCTGTGGCAGCTTCAACAACTACATTCTGCTCATAGCCTGCAATATTAGAATAAATTTTAGGGCCTAAGCCTTTAGCCGCCGGGCCCTGAGTAAGCATGCCGTTCTCCTCTAGAATGTAATTTTTATTAATCAGGTGCGTCAAAATTGATTTTAGATCTTCCTGGCTGCAGATTCCTTTAAAGAGATCCGCAAAAAATCCATAGCCGCGGGAACCGCTGGCCAAGCAGGAAAAGATCTGCTGAATGATTACCGAGGGATCGAAAGTCTCATCGGCCGGTTCAAATTTTCCAAATAAAATTGTATCAAGTACGTTGCGGTAATAGTCGGCTAGTCCGCCTTTGCCTACTGCAGCTACGGAAATGTATGAACCACGCCGGTTGGAACGTCCGATCCGCTGCGCTAGCGAAGCTACCGATTTGGGAATGGAGTAAAGAATAACCAGATCAACATCACCAATATCCACTCCCACTTCCAAAGTAGAAGTGCAGGCGCAGACCGCCATCTGGGCATCTCTGAGAAAAGCTTCGGTTTCCTTTCTCATTTCTTTCTCCAGCTTCCCGTGATGAACTCTTACCGACGCGGAAGGAAAATAATATTTGAGCGTGTTGGAAGCAATTGTTTCCGCATCCTTAGGACTGTTGCAAAACACGAGGATTTTTGCGCAGTTGTTCTTTTTAGCCCAGATTAGAGTATCTTCAAGAGTAGGCATGATGTTGTATTCAATCCCGCGGCCGCCTTTTGTTTCAACAATTTTAGGCAGCGGCATGAAGCGGGCGGCAGTTCTTTCCGGCTTGCCAATCGTTGCTGACATGGCGCAGACATGAAAATTTATTCCAACTTCTCTGCGCAATCGACGCAGTAAGATCTGCAGCTGGTCACCGCGGTAACTTCCATCAAGCATGTGCACTTCATCAATAACTACGGCTTTCACAGTGTTCAGCTGATGTTTTTTCCAGCAGATCAGCGAATCCAGCGATTCAGGAGTCGTAACTAATACTTCTTGAGGATTGGATTCATCAAAATCTTTGATGTCGCCGTCTCTCTGTGAGACCCTAATGCCTAACGGAGAAAGAACGGCTTCCAACCGCTGCCGGATGTCCGAAATTAAAGCTCTGGTGGGTGAGATATAAATGATCGAAAGCCCCAGCCAGCCTTCCCTGATTAAACGTTCCGCCAGCGGTGCAAAAACTGCTTCTGTTTTTCCACTAGCGGTAGAAGAAATAGCTAGAACGTTATTTTCTTTGAGAATCAACGGGATTGCTTTCCGTTGAATTTCTTTCAGAGATGCAAAGCCGCCAAAAAAGTTCTCGCCGGTTAAGGGCAGTAACGCCCGGACCTTTTTATCTTCGCGCACATTGATCTTTTCCTCATTCTGCGGCTCAATCTTGCGGCTGTAAAGGATTTTGGGCTCAGTCACCGGCATTTCCATTTTGTTCTGTGGCGGGGGTACAGTTTTCTTGACCGCTGCTTTCTTAGTATACTTAGGAATGTTAGCAGGTCCGCCGTGCATGGCCATATCCATGTGATGACTGGATTTGAGCAAATCGCCCCGCTCTTCATAAAGTTCCGCTAAGCGGTAATGAGCCTTGCGATGGCTGGGATATTCAGTTACCGCTCTCAGATAAGCTTCGATGGCTGCGTCTATTTTACCACTTTTCTCCAGCTTGGCACCCAGCTTACATTCGCTTTCAGCTCGTTCTTTACGCTCGCGGTCTGACATCTCTTACCAGAAGAAGAAGTGTCTCAGCGTTTAAGTGGTTTTGGAGGGGGTCAGTGAAACTACTCTATTTCTTCTGGATTCCAGGTTGTGTGATAATCTTCGTTGCGGGCGTCTAATCTTTGCAGATCTTCAGCACTGATCTCAAAATCAAAGACCGCGGCATTCTCCTGCATTCGTTCTTTGTGAGCGCTCTTAGCGATTACCAGCATATCTTTCTGAATTACCCACCTCAGCAGGATTTGTGCTGGACTTTTCTGATATTTTGCTGCCAGTTCTTTCACAAGCGGATCGTCAAGGCGTGTACCGCGGGTAAGCGGGCTGTATGCCTCTAAAACAATATCTTTCGAATTACAATACGCCAAAAGCTCCTTTTTGTAAAGGAAAGGTGAGAATTCTACCTGATCAACAGCTGGCATCGGTAAATTATTCTGTGCGATTTCCTGCAGATGTTTTTCCATGTAGTTGCTGACCCCGGCGGCTTTGATGCGCCCTTCTCGTTCGAGATCAGTCAGTGCTCTCCACATCTCTAAGCGGTTTTTTCCCCGCGGCCAGTGTATTAAGTATAAGTCGATTTTACCCAGCAGTTTTTCACTTTTTTCAAAAGCTTTACGGGTTTCGTCATAACCGTCTTCAGTATACCAGACTTTGCTGGTGATGAAGACCTCTTCACAAGGGATCTGTGAGTCCCTGAGTGCTCTGCCGATGCCTTCTTCATTGCCGTAATAGGCTGCCGTATCGATGTGCCGGTAACCGGCGGCGAGGGCATCCAGAACAATCTGGTAAACGTCTTCATTGGAGATTTTAAACGTTCCCAATCCCAAGACTGGTACCTCAGTACCATTGCGGAGCTTAAGTTTCTCTGAAGACACGTCATTCATAAACAGAGCTAGGACGGCAGCCTATCTTAAGGTTTGGCTGCGGAGCCTCACCCAAGTGGTATCTTGTCCGCAGCATATGCGCCTTTGTACTCAAGCCAATATCCCGACAAGGAGCCAGAATAGTCAAAGTAGAGATCGATGCGCATTTTATCATGCCCCTCGACATCGCCGCCAAAATTCAAAGTCTGTGAATTTGGTGTGGATAATTCATTAGCCGCGATGGTTTTGGAGCCGTTGGTCAAGTAAAAGTCAGCCGCATTGATCGTAACTCTAACATTGGTCTGGTTGGTAACATCGGTTTTGATTTGGGTGTATTTTTTACCATCTGTTTCAGTTACGGTTGACTCGACGACTTTAAACTCTATATTACCATTTTCCGGTACTTCTAAGCCTGAGCATCTCAGCGGTGCAGAAAGCGGGTTTCCTTTTTCATCAAAGGCCTGGAAGGTAATCGTAAAATTACCTACGCGGTTGAAACTCACTTCTACCGGCAGCTGCTGGCTGCTGTTGTTGGATAAACTGACATTTTTAATAATGGCGCTTAGCACATTTTCTGGTTCCACATAATTTTTAGCAGTCTGAATGTTGTTGCCGTTAACCGCTACATTCATACAGCCGGTGTCAATACCGCCGTCACTGCGTTCGCCGAAAATCATAATATTGCTTTTACCGGCCCAGCCGTTCGAGTCAATAGTCAGATCAAAAGTATAGGTCTGATGCGTGGCATAGTTATAACCGCCGACACCCTGGCCAGGATACTTTACCGAAAGCGTAAGACTGCGGTTGTCACTGTTCACCGGGGCCACTACAGTTTTGTTCTGAGCGGGTGGATTCTGCTGATTGTCATCTGCATTTTGATCTGTATGATCTTCTTGCGACATGACTACAGCATAAGCAACGGCAGCGACCAGAACAATGGCCAAGATTATCACGATAGCCGTACTGAGTTTTTTCATAGTTTTCCCCACGTTCTTTGCGAGTGGGTGTTACTTTTTCAACAAGCGGTATATTATATTGCGCATTGAATCTACCGCGGCAGATGAACTTCTTTTCCGTGGCCAGGAATTACACATTTTGCCTGTGAAAGAATTTTTTGCATGCTGGTGATAGCCATTTCACGATCAATGCAGATGCCGGGGGGAAGATTTTTGCTAATGTTTTCAGCAGTCGGGATGGCGTCACCAGCGATGATGCATTGTTCATTTTCAACATAGATGCTGATAGAACCAGCAGTGTGACCAGGGGTGTGCAGTATACGAATGCCTGCAGACAATAACTCATCATCAGTTACCGGGCAATGGGCCAGAGCTAAGTTCTCCAAGGGGTGAGCCAGTATTTTGGCTTGCGGGAATAAGTCGAGATTAGCCATGTGATCTGCATGAGTGTGAGTTAGAACTACCATATCGACACGGTGGCGGTCGATGCCCTTTTGCTCCAGACTCTCTATCAGTCGGTGACGATATTCCTTGGAAGAAGTATCTACAATGATCACCAAATCATCCTGAATGATAGCTGTAACTGTCGAATGGGCTTCACGAAGTACGCCGTTTTCCTTTCTCAAGTAGCCTTCGACTAAGATTTCAATCATCTTATCTTCCTGGAATACCCGCAGTTACACTTAAGGGAGTTTTTGCTCCACTGCATCATGCTGCCACAGTTAGGACAAGGCGTATTTTCTGCAAAATATTCCCGCCAGGCTTTTTGAATGTCGGGGTTAGTTTCATCTCTTAAGGCGGCAATTGCTTCTCGCTGATGATCATTGGTTGCAATTTCTTCTAAGGATTTTACAGAGGGTGCGGTTTCCGGATGCTCTGTTCTGACTGATCTGTAAATCAGCAGACCAATGACTAAACCCGCTAAAAATCCTCCCAGATGTGCCTGCCAGGCTGTGGCAGGGCTAGACATTGCAAGAATTACATCAAAGAAGAACCAGGCGGCAGTAACGGCCCAGACTGGCACGTTGGGCATGACGATAAAGCCTAACACCATAGTGATTTTGTCGCGAGGGTAATTTACCAGGAAGGTACCGATAATTCCCGAAATAGCTCCTGAAGCTCCCAGCAGGTAGTAAATCACTGCGTCATTCCAGACCATTGCACTGAAGACTAAAGTAGCTACAATACCTGAGATGAAATAAGCAGCAGCAAACTTTGCCTTACCAATCCGCTGTTCCAATGCCGGCCCTAGAAGAATGAGGAAAAGCATGTTTCCTAACAGATGGAAGATTGAAGAATGTGCGAACATGCTTGTGATTATGGTGTAAAGATTTTCCCCCGTCTGTAGATAAATGGGGCTGAAGGAGAGTGCGTTGGATGATGGCCAGAAAATCTGGACAATAAAGATAACCATATTGCACAAGACCAAGAGGATTGAAAGGTCAAATCGCTTAAAAGAAGCAAGTACCATAAACACAATGATGATGCCTATAGCAATGCCGGCTAATGCTTCCACAAGTAACCTATTCTGATTTCAGTTTTTGTTACTTTCGCTTCAAGTTGTGATTTTTAGATGCAAAAGAAGGCAAAGGTTAATAAGGAATTGTTAATTACTCTCGCTATAAAGCCGCAGTAACTCAGCTGGGAGAGTGCAAGACTGAAGATCTTGAAGTCGCTGGTTCGAGCCCGGCCTGCGGCACTCTTTGTTTTTCTATGACCTCATCTTAAAAACGGTAGTGTTTTGATTTTTTCGTAGCTCTTTGCTTTTTTTCTTTTGCTGAGAGTTTTCTGTGTTTTAGTAGGTAGTCTATGCTTAGGCATTTTGTCACCGTGTATCGCGCGCAGAGGAACATTAACGCTAATTCCTCTGCGCTTAATCGTTAAGAGGAATAAGGTTGTTTGAGTGGTGGTGATTTTGAAAAATTTTGATTTTGAGTTGGTTTTGATATTATCGCATTTTGAATTGAATTCTGATTGATTATGATGTGATGTTTTTGATTTTGATGTTTTGTTTGTTATTTGTTGTTAATTTATTTATTATTTGTAAGTGATTTCAGGTTCAATTTTAAGTGTTGATGTTTTGTTGTTTTTAATCGATCTGGATGTTGTTTCTGATGATTTTGAGTTGTCTGGATATGATGTTTCTGAGGATTTTGAGTTGTCTGGATGTTGTTTTTGTTTGTTGTATTCTTGTTTTCGATTACTTGTTTCTTCTTGCTTTTACTTTTGTGTTTGTGTTTTGTCTGTTGCTTCTTTGATCTTTTCGTTTTCATTGTTTGAATTGCAAAATTCTGTTTTGCTGTTCTTTGTTGAAGTTTCTTTGTAAG
>CAJKXZ010000022.1 GCA_905203995.1 uncultured Methanomassiliicoccus sp.
TTACAAAGAAACTTCAACAAAGAACAGCAAAACAGAATTTTGCAATTCAAACAAGAATAAGTAATCGAAAAGTAAAAACAAGAAACAAAAAATTCAAAATCAACAACAAGCAAAAAGAATCGATACAGAAACAATCAACAAACACGAGAAAACAATCAATAATCAAGAAAAAAACAGAATAAAATCAACGATCCAGATCATCCAAAACAAAAGAGCAAAAACAAGCAAAAAACAAAGTAGCCAGATCATCAAAAACAAATAAGCAAAGGATCATCCAGACACTTCGAAACAAACAACGAAACACTCAAAACTCAACAATAACAAATAATATCAATCAGAACTAAAATAAACAAGAGATCAAAATCAAAAAAAACATCAAACAAATCATAATAAATAACCTACAATATGATATTAAATTACAAATGATCGTTTCAAATCAACATCACAAATCAAAACTCAAAACTCAAAATTTTTCAAACTCAATCAATCACAACGTAATCGCAAATTATCTTATAAGCAATGGCGCAGAGGAAATAACAAATTACATTGATTCCTCTGCGCTCGTGACGTAGAGTACTATTTAAACTCAACGTTATGCTAGTTTTATGCCCCATGAGTTACGTAGTTAATTTGTGAAGCATTCAAAAACAGCATTGATTGTTATTTCGCTAATCCTCAGTTCCTTGTTGTTAGTGTGTGTTTATGAATGCCTTCTTTCACCACCACTGGTGATCTCTTCTGGCAGCATGCAGCATGATGAAAACCGCAGCGAATTGGGCATCCTGGATACCGGCGATCTAGTTCTTCTTGACTATGAAAAGGATCCAGCGGAGATAATGACTTATGCACAGTCTGTCAGTTCAGGCTATTCGCGCTTTGGTGAGTACGGTGACGTCATTCTTTATCAAACAGACTTGTCTGACATCCCCATCATTCATCGAGCTATTTGCCGGATAAATTACGATGGTGAAGGGACCTTCAGCATTCCAGAGCTCTCTCTGCTGCCTAGCGAAATGTGGTCCACTGCCAGCGGCGGCTGGGAGCATCTTACCGGCATGGTTTATCTTTATCATGTAGGGCATCAAAACGTAACTGTACCTATCAATCTGGACAAGATCCTGAAAAAGATGGGTGATGAGCCTCACGGCGGCTTCTTAACGATGGGCGATAATAATCTCGGCGATTCACGCTTAGGAAAAATCGGCTATCTTGATCAGACTTCGCTATCTGCGGTAGATGCGCCTATTTCTGAAGAAGAGGTCATCGGTGTGGCCGCTGCTGAAATTCCCTGGGCGGGAGTTTTAAAGCTGACAATCATGGATAAGACATCCGCTCTTCCGTTGAATAGTATCTTCTGCTTCGCAGCAGTAATCGTTGGCAGCTGTATCGGCAGCACTGCGATTTACTTCATTCTGAAGAAAGCTGCTTCTTGAGATCAAGGCGGGGATTTTTGCAGCTCATTTTACCCTCTTTGCAGGCGCCTTGGGAAATGCAACTGGGGCCGGCATTGTTGAAGATAAAAGGTGAGACTTCTCTTACCAGCTTCAACATCTCTTCTGCCACTTCTCTGATTTCCCACTGCGCCCGGCGGCAGGTCCTTAATTCTAAGAAGTGCAGGAGCTCACGGGCGTTCATGGTCACAGTGATGTTGGTCGAGCAAGAATTTGGCAGCACATAACGAGCATCTTCAGCAGGAACGTTACGTGACACCAGGTATTCATAGCATTCCCAGACACTATCCATCATTTTCTTAAACTTCTCGGCAGCCTCTTTATCTTCCGCTACCGACGGCGGGAGAATGTAATGCGAATGATCCATCGAAACATAACGTTGAGACTGCTGCGAGTATGAAGCAATTCTATGCCTTACCAGTTGGTGAGTCATTGCGCGTGAGACGCCTTCAATCGAAAAAGTATATGATGCATGCTCCAGTACTGAGTGGTGACCACCGCTCAACGGTGTTCCCAGCCAGCCTTCCATCTTTTCTTCATTCCACCTTTCCATAAGTTCTTCTGCTCCTTTGGAAGAATAGCAGGATCTTGCTGCTGAAGAACAAAGTCTTTCGGCATCTTTGGTGTAAGATAGAAGTGTAACACGCATAACTGCCTGAACAGCTTGTATGATTTAATAAGTAACTTCCAAAAACCCTCAATTATGATTTTGACGGCAACGGCTATGAAGATGCTTCGGCAAAGATGGTCGTCACAGTTAAAACTGCAGAAGCGGGGTAAAACTAAGTTACAACTTCTGTTCGAAACTGTACTCAAGGGTAAGATTATCCTGAGCGAGCTGTGCGCCTGTCTCTGGACATTTCATATTGCGGATATCCTTAAGGCGGATTACTTTCGTCTCTTTCTCACCTAGCAGTTTGAGAATGCCGTCAACGTGACCATCGCCGATTACCACGGCAATGTCGCCGTACATCTCCGCCGCTTTGAGGATGTTAGCCGACATGGCCTCATTACGCTCATCGATGAGAATGCGTTTCATTGTAGGAAACTGCTGACCCATGGTGGAAAGATACATCTCACTGTTATTCTCATAATTGCTTAGTTCTTCTTCAATCGTCTTTTTTCTTACGAAAAGGGAAGCAAAAGAAGCGAAGAACAGTTTGGCTTTCTCGGTAAAAGTCATTTCTTTAAGAATGCGGTCAAAGAGCGAACGGGCATCAACATCGATTAAACAGAGTGCGGAGCCCATCTCCGCCGCGGTATCAGCAGCAGCAATCATTTCTGCACCGGCCTCACCGCCGTACTCTTCAGCGATGTTGCTCTGGAACGTTGCCATCATCTCATAGGTGAGACTGCCTTTGCTCTTTTCTTTCTGAGGATTACGTAAGGAATGGTAGCGGATAGGATCAAGTTCAATGCATACGGCCTTGGCCTGTGATTGCAGGATGATATGCCGTACTTGTTGAGAGATATCAAAAACATGTCCTATGCCAAGAATGGTAATCATTGTTTATCCAATAGGCATGCGCATATATAACAAGCGCTAACTTTGACTTTACATCCCGACCCCGTAAAATTAAATAAGCAGCATGAGTGTGTCTGCATTATGACTGCTGAATCAGGAAATTCATCAACTTTTGAAAATCTCACTAAATATGATCTGGCAGTCTTTGATATGGACGGTGTTCTCGTTAACTATTCCAGTTCTTGGTCATGGATAAACCATGTGCTGGAAATAGACAACAGCAGTGATTTAAAGGCCTATCTCCACAAAGAGATTGATGATGAAGAGTTCATGAGGCGCGATATTTCCCGCTGGATGGAAAAAAGACCTAATCTGACCTGGGAGGAGGTCACTGCGCTATTGGAGGATGTGCCTTTGATTGCCGGAATACGAGAAACGGTAGCTAAACTGCACTGGCATGACATTAAATGTGTTATTGTCAGCGGCGGGCTCATCAGTACAGCGGCTAAAATTGCTCGTGAATGCTCATTTGATGGATATATTGCTAATGATCTCGACCGTGATCAGCAGGGCGTTCTTACCGGTGAAGGTCTAGCCAATGTCGATCTGAAAGATAAAGGCCCTTATGTAGTAGAGTTCCAGAAGAAATATGGTGTCGGTAAAGACCGGACATTCGCAATCGGCAACAGTTTTTCTGATCTGCCGATGTTTAAAGAATGTGCTCTAGGTATCGCTTTCAATCCCATTGATGAAAAGATTGTACAAGGTGCCAACGTCGTGGTCAAGAGCGATACGATCGCCGACATCCTGCCACATGTGCTTTAAGAGTAAGTCATGCGTACTGCTTTAGTGTAAATTCTGACAATATCTCTGGCTGGTACACCGCCATGCCTTACAATGCCGGCATTTGTTTTAATACTGTGAATCGCCACCTGCTCTTTGCCGACGGTCATCAGATCCCCGACATAGAATTCTTCATCGGGCAGCGCTTCCACTTCCGCAGGAATCGTTTTGGTATGTTTGTTTATTGAAATCTTAACGATGACGCGGTCGAATTTTTTAGCCCAGATGGTATCAATCTTCGCGGGCTCACAATTTTCCACTCTTCTGCCGTTTGCTTCAATGGCTGTTACCAGTAGTTGATTCTCCCCGAGGAAAACTTCATCGCCGACGCTGAGAATCTCATCTTCCATTAACTCGATCTCATCTTTGTGCGATTCCTTTCTAGCTGAGACGATAATTGGTATTTTTATTGATTCTGGCTCTCTAACTACGGTAGTATATGTATGCCCGCATTCTTGGCACTTTACCGTTGCCTCCAGAGTGTCCTGTTTTTTCCCCATTTTACCTCTGAGAACTTCATGTACTGCATTCTCCCCACAGGATGGGCAATCCAGATAAAGTGCGTTAGGTACTGTCATTTTAATCAATTACTCATCACACATGAAGCAATATACCTTTCGCTGTTTTTAATCACAGAAATTTGAAGATTTCCGAAGATCGAAAGCTCTCTTATGTGTGTATAGCATCATGCTTAGCCGCTTCTCTAAAACTCTGCATCCGCGAGATCCTCAAATGAACATGTCATTGCGTATCGCGCGCAGAGGAACATCAACGCTAATTCCTCTGCGCTTAATTGTAAGGAGGGATAAGTAGTGATTGATTATGTTGGTATAGTGATTTGAAAAATTTTTTGATTTTTGTTTTGATTTTGAGTTGGTTTTGATATTATCGCATTTTGAATTGAATTCTGATTGA
>CAJKXZ010000023.1 GCA_905203995.1 uncultured Methanomassiliicoccus sp.
ACTTCCACCAGATCTTCTATTTAATAAGTACTCTTTTTATTATTAAATATATTCTTGATCAATTATTGTCACATTTGAGATATTATCTTGTTTTTATCAAAGCAATATTTAATTAATGACAACGCTGATAAATCACCACTTTCAAGATGCTATTTTTATTAAAAAATAGTTGTTTTCTTAATAACTTAACCGCAGAGCAAGCTTAGTATTTTTGACAATAAAGGCGATGCTTACTGCCCGCTTATCCGAATCGTCTGTTTGATAAACTGTTGTTTATTGCTTACCTGCTCGGTTGCAGATCTACTTACTTTGAACTTCGGAGGCTCTTTTGAATAATGATCATACTCTGCAGCAAGCAGGAACTGTCAGTTTCACTGTATTTTGAGCACCTTCTAGTAAGAGCATCATTTTGATAACTATGAAAATCTTGCAGTGGACTTCAATATTCTTACAGAATTCTTAAAATATTGAAGTCGAGTGCAACATTTTACTAAAGACGGCCGCCGTGAGTACTACCAGGTCGCGCTGAGCATCATGGGTGAAAGCACTTTTGCACGGGAAGTAAAGTCGTTAGACTCTCTGCCGGACAGTTTTCCTAAAACAATTTTGACGATGGACCGCTTCTTCAATACTCCGCCTAACGGCATCCGCGCCGTCAATGTCATCGACTGGCTGTTGGGAAAAGAGTAAAACGGCCTTGATTTAAAAATGAAGAGCGGTTCCGTGAGCGGAACCGGAGAATGATCTTATTTCAGATCTTTAACGAGAATAATGTGGTAACCGAATTCGGTTTTGACCGGCCCGACCACCGCGCCTTTGCTGGCCGCGAAAGCAGCAGTCTCAAATTCAGGAACCATCTGCCCTTTGCCAAACCAGCCGAGGTCGCCGCCTTTGGCTTTGGAGGGGCACTTGGAGAATCTTTTAGCGAGATCGGCGAAGTTTTCACCTTTTTCAATGCGGGCCATAATGTTTTTCGCATCTTTTTCGGAGCCGACGAGAATGTGGGCAGCGTTAACTTGTTTTACCATAAGCTAGCTGATGTACACGAGAGCATATATATTGTGCTCTGCACGGCGCAAGTCTTTTCCCTGCCTTGCTGATCGGGGGCTGATGCCGACCTTTCAGGGCTACCGCAAGCAGCTCTCGCCGCTGCAGATGCAGATCTATGACCTGCTGCAGATGGGGATCCGCAAACAGCTGGCGGAGATCAAAGTGCCGGCCTGTCCCGATGAGGGTTTAAAAGAAATTTTTGAATCAGTCGTTTTGGACGATCCGGAAATCTTTTACACCAGCGGTTTCCGCTCTCTGCGGAGGACCAAGAGTTCATCGCTGATGGTCATGCCCTGTTACACTTACTCTATAAAAGAAATCAAGACGCTTACTGCCCGCTGCCGGCAGTCCGCGCTGTCTCTGCTGAAAAACGCTCCCGCGACTGACTATGAACGGGAGCTTTTCGTCCACGATCAGCTGCTGGCTGTGACTTACGGCGACGGTCACAAAAAGGAAGCCCATTCAATTTTAGGTCCTTTGCTGGAGAATATCGGTGTCTGCGAAGGCATCGCTAAAACGGCTAAACTCCTTTTCGATCTGCTGGGGATGAAATCACTGGTGGCGGTCGGTGTTGCTAAAACCCCGGTCGGGCAGAAAGACGAGCCTCACGGCTGGAATTTTGTCAATATCGCCGGTGACTGGTATCAATTGGACATTACTTTTGATAACTCGCTGAGCAAAGAACGGCCGCGCTATGATTATTTCAATTTGTCCGATGAAGAGGCAGATTGCGATCACAAAGTGACGAAAGAGTGCTGGGTAAAATGTGTGGTACCGCAGAATGGTTACTATTACCAGCAGGGAGAGATTGTTGAAACCAAAGAGCAGCTGCAGGCAAGACTGCGGCAGTCAACCGATGTTGTTGTTAAATTTCCTTTGACGGTGAAGGCAGAGGAAGCCTATCGGACCGTGATTGCCGCGGTGAATGAGTTGCCTCGCCAGCCGATCACCATCAGCGGCAACCGACAGCAGGCCGTCTATCATTTTAAAAAAGAAAATGCTTAAACGCCTTGCACTAATATCACTTGCAGTGTATCTGCGGAGATTTCAGGAAGCCGATGCGGCAGCAGTCTATGATTTAGTCTGTTCTACTTTAGAAGAGGAATACGATCCGCAGGCTTTTATGATCTTACCGAAACTGTGGCCGCAGGGCGCGATCGTCTGTGAAAATGAGCTAGGCATTGTCGGTTTTCTGCTGGGCACAGTCACCGCACCGGGACAGGTACAGCTGCTGATGCTTTCCGTCGATCCCGACCTGCGGCATCGCGGCATCGGCTCGGAAATGATGCTTAAATTTCTTGCTGAATGTAACGCCCTCAACTGTCTTTCAGTCGAATTGGAAGTGCGGAAGAACAATCTTAATGCCATCCGTTTTTATCAGAAATTCGGTTTCCGGCTAGTTGATTTAAAAGAGAATTATTATCATGATGGTGAAGACGCTTTCATCATGCTGCTTGAAGAGTCCTAAGCTGTTCAAGCCACTGCCTGTTTTTTTTGACAGATTGTCTTCATGAATGTTCATTATTAAACAATCTAAGTTCTCAAAATCGACACAATGTTTATTTTAATACTAGACTTGTCATGTTTTGAGCACAAATATCATATAATAAAGCACTTTGAGCCTTTTATGAAAGGAAAAGAGTTCAAGCCTACAAAGCTCTCCTTAATCTCGCTTTTGTTGGCCTCGATGCTCATGCTGATGGGCGGAGCGGCGGTGGCGCCGGCTTTACCCTCGATTAGTATCGCCTTTCCTAACGCTTCTGAATCTCTTATCAACCTGATCATTACCCTCCCTTCATTAGCTATCGCTCTGACAGGATTGATTATCGGTGCTCTTTCAGACAAGGTAGGAAAAGTCAAAGTTCTGCTGTTTTCTCTGCTGCTTTTTGCAGTGGCAGGTATTACCGGTTATTTCCTCAATGACATTTACGCCATTCTCGTTGGACGTTTCTTCGTCGGGATCGGAATCGCCGGTATCACCAGCTGCTGTACCGCCCTGATCGCTGAATATTATACGGGCATGACGCGTGTCAAAGTGCTCAGTTACCAGTCAGCGGCGATGGGTATTGGTGTCTTGCTCTTAGAGACGACCGGCGGAGCGCTTGCTGGTATCAGTTGGAGAGATCCTTTCCTCATTTATGCGCTTGGTTTCTTCATTTTCGCTTTGGCTTTAGTCTCGCTTAAAGAGCCGCGGCGTCCGGA
This sequence comes from uncultured Methanomassiliicoccus sp., assembly GCA_905203995.1. GTDB lineage: Archaea > Thermoplasmatota > Thermoplasmata > Methanomassiliicoccales > Methanomassiliicoccaceae > Methanomassiliicoccus_A. Next base: position 3,253 of record CAJKXZ010000023.1, read on the forward strand.
AAGAGAAATGACAGAAGAGATCAAGTCGGAAGAGACTTTCAATCTCAAACTGGTGTTCGCTTGTTACGCAACGATCTTCCTGACGATGATCATCTTCTTTGCGCTGCCGAGCAAGCTGCCTTATTATCTGGCTGAAATCAACGCACCTTCGATCATGGCGGGCATTTTCTTAGGTATTCAGGGAATCTGCAACGCACTGACCAGCCTCAGCTTCCGGCGTATTTCTTCAGCAATCGAACGATTTCGGCTGTTAGCGATTGCCTTCTTCTTGATGGGCGTCGGCTTTGCCCTGCTTTATCTGCCGCATTCGTATGTTTCCATCACGATTGCGATGATCTTCACCGGGGTCGGCGTCGGTCTCATTTCGCCGACAGTTTCCACCACGCTCGCTTCACAGTCGGTAGCTAAAACTTCCGGAAAGATTATGGGTGGTTATTCAACAGCTCTTAATCTAGGACAGTTCGCGGCGACGCTGGCACTGGTTCCAATCTTAGCTTATGTGGGTGATTACGGCGGACTCTTCTTAGTTATCGGAATCATCGCGCTTCTGGTTGGGGTAGTCTACACGGTAGTTTCGCTCTTCACCAGCAAAGCCCATGCTAAGAAAAAAGAAGCCAGCGCTTAAGGTACGTTTACGTACCTTTTTCCTTTTTTATCAATTCTTTGATCGATTCTCTCTAGTTAGAATATTATCCTCATAAGCTTATATACTTACGAAAATGCCATCTCGCAATATTCAAGCAGAAGCGTCTCTACTCAAAAGCTACCCTTTCATCTTGCTGTTTTGATTAGATGATACTTCTTTTGAAAAACTTTAATTAAATTATAAGGTGAGCAAATGAATAAAAAAAGTAAGCTAATCTTAGCGTCAGCTGTAT
>CAJKXZ010000024.1 GCA_905203995.1 uncultured Methanomassiliicoccus sp.
ATAAGCAATGGCGCAGAGGAAATAACAAATTACATTGATTCCTCTGCGCTCGTGAAGTTTGACGTACTTACTAGCGTGAAAACAACACCGCAAACTTGGTCAAAAGAAGACATATTCAATACTAAATATTATCCAATCTGAGAAAACAACCGTTCGTTCCGGTGGAAAATCATTTATACAATATTAACCTAACCGGGGGCACCAGGTGGAATAATGGGAAATATCAGACCCACTTACATTAAGAGAATTGCTCTTGAATTAGCACAGAAATATCCAACTTTGTTCAATGAAGACTTTGAAAACAACAAAGAATTGGTCTCCAAACTGACAAACGTTGAATCAATTGTCATGAGGAACCGTATCGCTGGTTACGTTACCCGTTACTGGCAGAACATGGAGCAGTAAACGCTCCATTTCTTCAAGACCCTTTAAGGGATATTTCTTAACATTTAGCCGTAGGCTTAGATTTTTGTAGATTAACTTCGGATTTTAAGTGCATTTTTCGATAAGCTGCGCTGCGAAAGGAGTTAATATAGGGACATGATACAGGAAGTTGCCCGAGTGGGGTAGCTTGGATATCCTAAGAGATTGCGGATCTTTAGACCCGGGTTCGAATCCCGGCTCGGGCGCATCTCATTCTTCTAACTCAATTCCCTGCTGAACAGTAATCTCAATCTTTCCTGGCGGCAGAATACGCGCTATTTCTTCTTCTGGCACTGCAAAAGCCTTTGACAATTTAGAGGAGATTTTTCCAGTATCTGTTTTACCAGGAGCAATGATTACATATTTCACTGATTTTTCTTTGATTGATTTTACTGGCCCGCACATAATTTTTCTGTTGCCTTCATATTCGATCTCGCCAACTGCCAGCTCTAACGGCAGATGATAGATGTAATTTCTTTTTCCACGAATGATGAAAGCTCCACGAGGGACGAACTCTCCCGACTGCGGCATTTTACTGACTTGATCCGGCAGAACCCAATAGGCGGTTCCTTCTCTGGCGCCAGTCATCCAAGCTTTAGAGTGGGCTAATGCAAAAGTGCATACCTCTTCCATTTCTTCTTCGTCAGCTTCAGCACCGTTGATAATCACGGTACTGGGAGCCCCATGAATGTCAGCATGAGCAAACCGCTCAGCAGGTTTAAGATGCTTTTTTACCAAGCGGTCGTTAGAATGAGCATCCCTGCCCGCCATTACCAAGTGTCCATTAGTAGTAATGAACCACTTGTACCGTTCAAACCAATACTCTTTAGTTTTCATGACTGCTGCCTTGGGGCCGTTGAGTTCTTTAGCGGTCTCTTTAAGCCTCTTAGCTAGTTTCTTTTCAGTATCAGCAAGAGCATCCTGAGCACCTTTGGCTTTGGCTTTGGCTTCCTTTGATAATGAATAAAGCATGTTAGCATTGCCTTCAATCATTAGAGTATAATCTAACAAGACTTCTTTTCCTGCCACTGAAACTTTTAAAGTATGATTTTTAGGATCGATTTCACTGATGACAGAATAAGGCTTCACGATTTCCCGGATCTCTTCCCAGTTTTTGCCTTCAACCAGCTTACTGAACTTCTTAAGGAAGGCATCAACGTCAGCGTATTGTGAATAGATCGCCTCTGCCTGGGCAGTATAATCATCAGCTACTGCTAATTGAGCATCAATAGCTTCCTTTTGACGATCATAGAGACGTTTAAGCCGGCTGACCTCTTTATCTTCTTGCGGCTGCTCATCTTTTAAGTTCTGAATATAATGATGAATCGCCGCTGAGAAATTTTCATAGGTTTCGACAGCACAGCCTTCGTGCTGCTTAAGCGGGATGGGGGAAACGTCGGCTAACTCTTCATCAATAAGTATCTCACGGGCATCTATTGCCGTTTGAGCTTCAGTAAACATTGAATTTATTTGATCATACAATCTTTGAGTCTCATCGCCGGTGAGCTCTGCGGCTTTAGCATTTTTCATAACGCCCGCTCGCAAACAGGCTTCTTCGGCATATTGGCCGCCGATATTGACTGCGGTTGCCAGCGTCCGCACGGCATCCGATGTAGAAGCGATTACAGTCTGTGAAAACAACCCATAATCCATGTCACGCGGGTTAAACTTCGTCTGGGGGAAGATGTACTCCACACCTGGACGTATTTCACGATGGCGCCATTTTCGAGAAATGATGGAGTTAAGGATCTTACCTTCTGAAACAAGAAGTAAGTTTCCTCCGCTAAATAATTCGATAATGAGCTGGTATTTGAGTTCGCCCCTTTCCAAATCGATCAGAACGATTCTATCAAATTCCCTCTGTGAAACTGCGACTACCCGCATATTGCTGAGATGTTTACGAAGATTAACGGCAAATTCAGACGGAATGTCGGGGATGTCTGGCTTGCCTGGAGCTATATACAACCATTTAAGATCCTTAAGCAGGACTTCTTTTCTGCCGTCTGGCGAGTTGACGCGTAAGAGGACGTTGCGTTTGTCCCAATGAAATATTTTATCTACATATCCGCCGACGATACTCTGTAATTCAGAGGTCATTGCAAGAATATCGAACGCGTTCATCTCGTCTTTCATACTCCTCCTTACTACAAGATAAGAGATAAGCTTTGCCGGCAGGCTTTAATTATCTGGTGTTATCTATACGGTGTGTTGATAGATATTCAAGATGTGATTATGCAGAGGCTAGGGCAGCTTGAAGAGGACGGTGCGGAGGAGTTTGAGATGGAATTTGAAATTCTAACTCAAGATAATCTTGGTATCATTCAGTTCTTTGATGATGATCTGTTTCTCGGCACCGAGTTTGTGGAAACACACGTTAGCTTACAGCGAGAAGAACGCATTGAAGAATATCTCGACGCATATGAAGATGGTTTTGTAACCGTGGTAGTTCCCGATGATGTCTATTTTGAGACCATGGAACATATCAAAAAAGAAATTGACGAATTTGTTGATGTTTACAGTTACAGCGCCTTGGGCATTCGTCCGACACCAATGGCAAGTTAAAATCAACTCATTTAAACCTAAGTTTTTTGAAGATAGTAAATTCTTTTGATTTCGAGTTAGTGTGTCGTTGCATGCATACTCATTCAGGCCTGTGACTTTGATTAAGTCGTTGTCACGAGCGCAGAGGAATCAATGTCATTTGTTATTTCCTCTGCGCCATTGCTTA
>CAJKXZ010000025.1 GCA_905203995.1 uncultured Methanomassiliicoccus sp.
AATATCACGATTACGGCGACTATTGCTACAAGCATCGTAGTTTTCTTTTCCATATAGCTCACCTTTTGAAGTAGTCAAAGACTATTCAAATAATATATCAAGACATCTCAATTTTAATTAAAATTGAGAGAAGATTGTTGAAATGAGGTAGTGATTTAGAAGTATATAATATTACAACATATCGATAGTTTAATACCCATGAAAATACAGGCAAAATCAGACCCTAATAAAGTTGCCAATGAGATGAGTATGAAAGATGCGGAAATGCTGCGCCTGCTCTGTTCACATGCATTCCCAGCAATCACTAAAACGAATGCGAGGAATATATAATTAAGCACAATAGAAACAATATGTGTTATTGTCATACAGTAAATAAATAGAAAATATACTAACAAGGCGGTAATTAAAAACAGATCACCGAGCAAAAATCAGCAATAAATCAAGCAAAAGATAGATTACCGCATATTTTAAGTACTCCTGGTTCCGTGAATTGTTATCCTTGGGGAGATATATTTGTCACAAGTTTCCAAGGATAATATAGAAATAAGATTTCACGGCCGGGGAGGCCAGGGCGCCGTCATCGCTTCCGAAATCCTCGCTAAGGCAGCTATTCAGGAAGGCCTCTATGCTTCCGCCTTTCCCAGTTTCGGCGTGGAAAGAAGAGGAGCGCCGGTAGCCGCGTTCTGCCGCATCTCCAATAAAGAGATCAGAACCCATGCCAGCATCTATGAGCCAGATTACGTAATTGTTCTCGACCAGGGTTTGTTAGGATTAACCAACGTGCTGCAAGGCATGAAAAAGGACGGGCGGGCAATCATTAATACTTCTAAAAACGCCGCCGAACTGGGTCTGCCGGAAAATACAGTAACTTTCGATGCAACGTCGGCAGCTTTGCAGTTCGGTCTCGGAAGTCAGACTTCGCCGATTGTCAATACGGCCATTCTCGGCGTCTTCGCCCGGGTCTGCGATGCCATTCCCATGAGTTCAATTTTAGAGTGTATTAAAAAATCAGTACCGGCCAAGCGGGAAGAAAATGCTGCCGCCGCGGAGTTTGCTTATGGAGGTGTAGCATGAACTACCGCGATCTGCCGACAATGCCCGTCTCTCTGCGGAGTACGGAAGCAATCACCACCGGCGACTGGCGAACAATCAGACCAGTGTTGAATAAAGATCTCTGTGACCGCTGTTACAGCTGCTGGGCTTTCTGTCCCGATGTCAGCGTAATTGTTGAAACAGAAGGCGCCTTTCCCAAAGTGGATCTTAATCACTGCAAGGGCTGCGGCATCTGTGCCACAGAGTGTTCCAAACAGGCGATTACCATGGTGAGGGAAGACCTATGATTGCCGCCGCCACCGGTAATTATGCTGCGGCCCAGGCAGCAAGGCTGGCAAGAGCTGATGTGGTGGCCGTGTATCCCATCACACCGCAGACGACTATTTCTGAATATGTAGCATCGATGGTCCAGTCGGGAGAGATGAGTGCAGAATTCCTGCTCATGGAAAGTGAGCATTCAGCAATGTCCGCCCTCATCGGCGCTTCCACCATTGGTGCCAGAACATTTACCGCCACTTCTTCACACGGTTTAGCGTTAATGCATGAAATGTTGATGTGGGCGGTAGGAGCCAGAACCCCCATTGTCATGCCGGTAGCTGCGCGAGCCATCGGCGGACCATGGAACATCTGGGGCGATCATCAGGATGTTATTTCGGAACGAGACACCGGCTGGCTGCAGTTCTTCTGTGAAAATAACCAGGAAGTTTTAGACACGATCTTGATGGCCTACAAAGTCGCCGAAGACCGAGAAGTCATGCTGCCAGCAATGGTTATTGAAGACGGTTTCGTGCTCTCACACACTGTCGAAAGAATAGATATCCCCGCCCCTGAAGAAGTTGATGCATATCTCCCCCGCTATACTCCCGAATTTTTTGCCGATCCGGCTAACCCGGTAAGATTCGGGGGTTTAGTCACACCTGAGCTGTGGACTGAATTCCGCTACCGGATTGCACAGTCACATGAGATCTCCCGCGAAAAACTCAAAGATGCCCAGCAGGAATTTGCGAGGATTTTCGGCAGAGAATACGGCAGCCCTGTGGAAACTTACCGCTGTGAAG
>CAJKXZ010000026.1 GCA_905203995.1 uncultured Methanomassiliicoccus sp.
GCACTGGAAGAAATACCCGAGCACGAAACAAAATCAAAAGACTTAGATATAGACTATACTCCGCCAAAACCAAAGAAGCCCCGCATTCCACCAATGAATCATCCCTGGCGTCGCCAACAGTTTGGAAAGTTTGTCAAACAGCAAGAACACCACCAGAATGATCAAGATACAAAAATTGCCTGAGGAATGAAACGAATCAATTTAACAAGCCCCAGCAAAAAGCCGGGGCTAATACTTCAATTATTTTAGGACATTTTCAAAAACGCTTGACACCTTTAATCTTCCTCTATATGCTCTCTTATATGAACCATTTATGATAATGTCCTAATATACCATAAAGGAAAATGTCCCAATGTAGTATAATGCTTCCATCAACAGATGGAGGTAACGATTATCAGAAAGGTAGAATTATCAATGGATGAACAAAAGAAGTATGAGGTGATCAAATCATTGGCAGATCATCCAGCCCCTAACAAGCAGAGAGCTGCCCTTACTCTCGGTTGTACTGTACGTCACATTAACCGTATGCTTAAAGGCTACAAAGAGCATGGCAAAGCCTATTTTATCCATGGCAACAGAGGACGTAAGCCAGCCAATACCATCCCCAATGAAACTCGTAATCTTGTTGTCGATTTATACCGCAACAAATACTATGATGCCAATTTTGTGCATTTCACTGAGTTATTAGGAAAACATGAAGATATCCACATCTCCCCTTCAGCGGTTATGTCTATTCTCGAAGCTGAATACATTCTCTCTCCCAAGGCTACAAAAGCTAAGAAAAAGAGAATCAAAGAACAATTAAAAGCCGATAAAAAAGCAGCGAAATCTCAGAAAGAAGCGGATCAGATACAGATTAATCTTGTTGCTCTTGAGGACGCCCATTCCCGCCGTCCCAGAGCCGCTTATTTCGGTGAACTGCAGCAAATGGACGCAACTCCCTACGAATGGATCCCCGGTCAGATATGGCATCTGCATCTGGCTATAGATGATGCTACAGGAAGGATTACCGGCGGTTGGTTTGATACCCAGGAAACTCTGAATGGCTATTACCACGTTTTCCATCAGATCCTCACAACTTACGGTATCCCCTACAAGTTCTTTACAGACCGCCGTACTGTTTTCACCTATAAAAAGAAAAACTCCCCATCTATCGATGAGGATACCTATACACAGTTTGCCTATGCCTGTAAACAGCTGGGGGTTGAACTGGGATCAAGCAGTGTGCCTCAGGCAAAAGGACGTGTAGAACGCCTGAACCAGACGCTACAGTCGCGCCTGCCAGTCGAGTTAAGACTTGCAGGCATAACGACCATAGACGCTGCCAATGAATTCCTAAACTCCTACATAAAGGAATTCAATGAGAAGTTTTCCCTTCCCATTCATGGTATCAAGTCTGTGTTCGAAGTGCAACCCCAAATTGAAAAAATTAACCTGATTCTTGCAGTTTTATGCGAAAGAACGGTAGATACCGGACACTGTTTAAGGCATTCCAATAAATACTACCGTATGATTGACAGCAGAGGCAATCAGGTCCACTACCGAAAAGGAACAAAGGTAATGTTTATTCAGGCTTTTGATGGCAGTCAATACTGCTGTGTAAATGACAAAGACATCTATGCACTGGAAGAAATACCCGAGCACGAAACAAAATCAAAAGACTTAGATATAGACT